>NZ_JADNRM010000001.1 GCF_021730445.1 Phocaeicola faecalis
ATATGACGGAGCCTGACACAATGACATATATACGTGCAGGCTCATGCGTACGTACGTGTAGGCCGATGCGTACGTACGTGTGGGCTTATGCCACCGTATGTGTAGACCGATGCGTACGTACACACTTTACAAACAGGGGGCAAAATGTGGATAATGCTGTCGTTTCGTGTGTAGGGGCGAGGTTTGCTCGCCCGAAAATAGTTTGCTTTGTGTCTTCGGGCAGGCGAACCCTGCCCCTACAACTGACGATGGGATAGCCCGGTTTAGTTTTGACACACTACCATGCTGCAAAAAAGACTTTGAGGTTTTTTTAAAACATCAAGGTCTTTTTTAAAAAGCTCGGTATGTTTTCAGAAAACCTCGGCATCTTTTTAATAAAGCTCGGTATGTTTTTCGTGTAGGGGCAGATTGCATCATCCCCTCACTAAGCCGGTCATTCCTTCTTTTCCGGCCATCTTTTTTCCGTTCATCCTTACATTTTAATTAAAGCGCCCAGATAATCAATCGGTTAAGAATGACAGAACATCCCCTCATCCTCGTTTCAGCGGTGCTTACCAAGTTTTACCCAATCTACCTTCAGCATTTGCACTATCAAAAAAAAAGTCTTACAGATGAAAGGAGGCTGAAAAGACAATACGGGATGTCCATTCACTATCGGAATCCCCACCAACAAGATGTTTCAGCAGCTAATGAAAGGAAGAACGGAATTTTCGGACAGTCCCCTGATTGGGGGCTTATGGTCGGTGTTATAAAGAAAAAAAAGCGTCATATCTCAACGAATATGACGCTTTCCTTATTTTTTTGTACACCCTCAGGGATTCGAACCCTGGACCCACTGATTAAGAGTCAGTTGCTCTACCAACTGAGCTAAGAGTGCATTTGCAAACCATTTTTTATTTTGTACACCCTCAGGGATTCGAACCCTGGACCCACTGATTAAGAGTCAGTTGCTCTACCAACTGAGCTAAGAGTGCATTTGCAAACCATTTTTTATTTTGTACACCCTCAGGGATTCGAACCCTGGACCCACTGATTAAGAGTCAGTTGCTCTACCAACTGAGCTAAGAGTGCATTCATTTCTGATTTGCGGTTGCAAAGGTAGATGTTTTATTTTAAACTACCAAACATTTTGCTTCATTTTTTCACCTTTTCATCGAAAATTATTCAAACTCATAAAGCTCGGAAGGTGTATTTCGCTTTAAGGCAATGAGTTGCACATCTTTACCCACAAGCACTCCTTTGCTTCTCAACAGAAGTTCCACCGTTTTGTAAGCCAGTTCCGGATGATTGTTATCTTTACTCAGATGGCAAAGCCAGATATATTTTAGCCTTTCAGTGATATTCTCGGCCAAAAATTCTGCTGTCTCACGGTTGCTCATGTGACCGTTCGGACCGGCGATACGTTCCTTAAGATACTGAGGATATGGCCCCATCTTCAACATTTCTTCGTCGTAGTTAGCTTCCAAGATAAGATAATTGGCTCTGCAGATATATTCGGCTGCAGTAGATGTAATATGTCCTAAGTCGGTTAAAAAAGAAAAAGTTTTGCCGTCTGCTTCTATGCAATAGCCCACATTGTCTGTTCCGTCATGGGGTACTTCAAAAGCTGTTATGCTGAGATCTTCAATCTGAATTTGCGTTCCTTTATTCAGATAGCGGACAGAGGTCGAAAGTTTTTCTGTTACACAATAACTTTTGTTGATGCCTATATGAACTTCGGGAGTGGAATAAACAGGAATACCGAATTTTTCTCCCAGATGCCCTACCGCTTTAATGTGATCGGCATGGTCATGGGTAATAAGAACAGCCCGAATTGTATCGAGTCCGATACCTAAATCTTTTAAATGTTTCTTAATAGTGCGGATTCCAATGCCGGCATCCACTAATATGCCATATGCGTCTGTTCCGATGAAATAGCAGTTGCCACTGCTGCCACTGGCCAGACTTATAAATTTAATTTTCATTGTGTTTCGTTTTCTGGTTATAGTATTGTCGCAACCATTGCGCCAAAAGAGTCGCAAATATACATAAAAAAGGTGGAAGTGCATCCCACCTTTTTCAAAATAAGCCTGTCGGATTTTGAATTTTCTTTTATTTTTTATCCTTTTGAATGGGGACTAAAACGGTTTGGGCACCTTCCACTGCCGGAGTCAGAATATCAAATATCACCTGCTTATATTCAGACAGGGCAATACTCAGCAAGAGTTCCTCTTTTCTTATTTTATCGGCCATTGCATAATTGTCTTTCAGATAAGCCTTATCCTTCATATAAAGGCGGTAAGTTGCATAATTTTCGTAAAATGCAGATACAGAACGAAATAGCCTTGTGTAGTTCTCTTCAAGATTCTGGCGGTCTTCTTGACTCAGATAATCTCCGGGAGCGGCTACAAACATGGTATCGCGGGCAGAAACTACCGGTTGCGAAACAATAGGAAGCATATCTGTACCTTCTGTCTTATCGATATAACCCAATACGGCTTTTATCGAATCCTCATTAACCAAATTTTTCAGCACTTTCAGCGAGGTATCATAATACTTCATCACTTCGTTTGCACTTTCCACGCTCATGCTGTTGCCAGCCATTTCTCTATTCTTTGTATTGCCCGAACAGGAGGACAATGAAAGGGCACCCAAAAAAATACCATATAATAATAAATTCTTTTTCATACTGCCTGCATTAAAAACTTTTAATGCATTAAACAAATATGAAGAGTGTTTTGCTCACGCGTTTCCTTTGTTTTCCTCTAAATTTTTCTTAATATTTTCCAATAGCAGAAGGCAACCTTGCATCTTCGGGTTGTTATAACAGATATATGCCTGTTCAAACAGCATGGCTACTGTATCTTTCAAATCAGGTGAATAAGCGGATGAGTTTATTTGCATGGATTGCGGGAGTGTTTGAGCATCAAACCATTTCTTCAATTCATCCACGTCCTCTATTGTATATACCTTTTTCTCTGTTTTTTTCATAAGCTATAAAATTATATGTCTAATTAAAACGGATAACCTACTGCAAAGTGGAAAGCAAAATCTCGGCTGAATCGCGGACGGGTTATCGGATAGCGTCCTTTACCGGTTTCCATCGGGTTGACAGCCTTCATACCACCATCAAAACGCAGAATGAGATAGTCTAAATCAAAACGGATACCCAACCCATAGGCCACGGCAATCTGTTTATAGAATTTATTGAATTTGAACACACCGTCTTTCTGCTCTGAGTCTGAGCGTATCGTCCAAATATTACCGGCATCGATAAAAGCGGCTCCGTTTAACTTCCAAAACAGATGGGTGCGATATTCCACATTTAAGTCTAACTTGATATCTCCCGACTGTTTGATAAAGTCCATTTGTCCGTCCGAATTTCCTTTATATCCTCCGGGGCCCAGCGAACGTACCGACCAGCCGCGCACACTGTTGGCGCCGCCCGAAAAATAGCGCTTTTCAAAAGGAAGTGCCTGTGAGTTTCCATAAGGATAAGCCACTCCTACTCCCACATGGAATACGAAAGAGTTGCGTGGGTCAATCATGAAATTCTTGGCAAAGTCGAAATCTCCTTTTATATATTGGGCAAACGGAATATTGGCCAGTACGAATCCTTTGTCTCCTTTCGGGGTAGAGTGTGTCAGTTTGGATGCAGCATACATCAGATTACCGGCTTCCTCCACGTTTACCCGCAAGGAATATGAACTCTTTGTCGGCGTGCGCATCATGCTATTACCTGCACTGTTGTACGTGAAACTGTATCCCATGCGTACTATCAATACGTTTTCATAACTGGCGCGCAATAGTGAGTTGTTGGCTGTCATCTTATCCAGATACTCTTGAAAATCAGGTGATTTGCTCGGCATATATACATAGTTGATATCTGCCAGGTCAAGACGGTGCTGTATACGTTTTCTATCACTCCACCGATAACTCCATGAAGCCGATGCAAGCATACGGGAGAATTCCGGACGTACTTGCGAAGTAAATTTCAGCCCCACTTCAGAGGTAGCCCTAATTTTCCTTTTAAAATCCGAAGAAAGAAAGGGAAACATAAATTCCGGAAAGTTCAGGCTGCTTTCCACACCGTATTCCGTATAGTTATCATTGACATAATCTTGTCCCAATCCGGTGATTGCTTCATAAGCACCGCGCACTTTTATGGTGAATGCTTCCGATCCCTTGAACACGTTCTTATGCTGGAAAGAAATGGAAGCAGCCGCACCCAAGTCACCTGCAGAGTTCGTGCCTTCTATTTCAAAAGATACTGATTTATTCTGTCCTTTTGACATTACTATATATGCGTCCAACTTGGTGCTGTCATTTACATTCACTTCGTTAAAACGAATATTGGAGTATTTCAGCATGCGCAAACGCCCCAATGCACTATAAGTATTCTGTACATCACGCTCACTATAAAACTCTCCGGGACGGATACGGTTGAAATCTATCAACAGTTTCGGACGTAAGAACATTTTGTCCTTATAATACATATTGTATCCTTTATAGCTCAATGAATCGAAACCGACAAATGAGCCTTTACGGATGGGGGTCATTTCGCTGTCAGCTATAAAGTTGACACTGTTGACTAAATACTGCTTGTGCTTCTGTGGTGAATCTTCCTTTTTGCGTTGATAAGGAAGTAGTTTCAAGGTGAGGTCTACCAGATAAGTATTGCGGGTGGTATCTGCCTGATATACCAGAAAATCCTTATTGAATTTATAATATCCTTTATTCTGGAGCAGTCTGGTGATACGTTGGCGTTCGGAGTCAAGTACATTTACATCGAACGGCATTCCGGGAAAAAGCATACTTTGGGCAGAATCCTGCTGAAGATAATCACTAATGTTCAAATCGTCAATATTGTAAGCGATATGGCGTATCATATAGGGGCGCCCTGCTTCGATATGATAGAACAGTTTCAATTTGTTCTTCTTTACTTCGGTGTGCATGGCCACTTTAGCTCCCATATAGCCCATGTTGCGTACAGCCTTTTCTATCTCTTCCTGAGATTTTATGGCAATATCGGCATTGTAAATGACCGGGGCGTCTCCAATCTTTCTGAAGAAGCGGTTTACACGTTTAGTAGAATCCATACCTGATGCACCATAGATATACATGGGGATTTTAACCATGTTAAACCATTTGGCATTAGGGTTTTGGCGGAGATAAGAATTGAAAAGCGATGGCTTTACCTCTTTCGTGTCCGACACAATTTTTACCTCATCCAATAAATACTGGTTTTCAGGAATAAATTTATTGACCGAACACGAGGTGCATAGTGCTAAAATGAGTGTATATATATATGGGTGTGCGCTTTTCTTCATACAAATCCGTAACCTTCGCAAATTTACTCGCAAAGATAGATATTAATTGAAAATATCTTCTTAGCTTTGCCTCTAATATTTGTTATTTAATGGAAATAATCATGCTGAGCAAGAATAAAATTAAATATATCCGTTCGTTGGAGCTAAAAAAGAATCGTAAGGAAGAAAAAGTATTTGTTGCAGAAGGGCATAAATTAGTAGGTGATTTGATGGGGCATTTTCCCTGTCGACTGCTGGCGGGTACTGCCGGATGGTTTTCTTCTCACCCTGATTGTCATGCCGACGAGATGATAGAGGTCGAGCAAGAAGAACTCTCACGAGCCAGTTTGCAAAAGACGCCACAAGAAGTGCTGGCTATATTTGAGCAACCGGTGTATGAATCGGATAGCAAGGTTATTTCAGAATCATTGTGTCTGGCTTTGGACAATGTACAAGATCCGGGCAATTTGGGAACCATTGTCCGCTTGGCAGATTGGTTCGGCATAGAGGATATTTTTTGCTCTGCCGGAACGGTAGACATTTTTAATCCTAAAACGGTGCAGGCTACCATGGGGGCAATAGCACGGGTAAGGGTACATTATTGTGATTTGCCGGAATTGATTTCTTCACTTAAGGGAATTCCGGTGTATGGAACATTCCTGAATGGAAACGTAATCTATTCTGAAACTCTTTCAGCCAATGGATTGATTGTAATGGGAAATGAAGGAAATGGAGTAAGCACAGAGGTGGAAGCACTTATCAATAAGCGATTGTATATTCCCAATTATCCACACGAAAGAGAGACCTCAGAGTCTTTGAATGTAGCTATTGCCACAGCTGTGGTGTGTGCCGAGTTTAGAAGAAGACTGCTTTAAAGTCGGGTAATACGGCTTTGAGAGACAAATTCTTCTCGGACAATATCAAAATCGGTAATATGCCACGCATAGCATTCCTGAATTTTGGTGTTTGTCTGGGTAACTTGAGCAAGGAAAGTTTTGAAGCTTTCATTTGGCATAATCGGTTCGGGCTCTTCTTTTGCAGAAAGCACAATCACTCCGCCTATCCATTGGGTGGCGTATATTTCTTCTTCCAAAGGATAATAACGCTGCATCTTTCCGTCATCTCCTAATTCTACCACATAACGAACAAAACATGTATCGGGAGAAAGATACAGACGGTGACAGGCAAATCGTCTCATTTTCTTTGCGGGCGAATACGTTGTGGACGGACACTTTCCTTTTCCTTTTCTTTCATATCGCGCGGATTCAGGCGTACGGGAGTTGCAGCTTCTTTCATCTGAACAGAATCCGTTCTCAACGAATCCGTATCTTGGCCAATAACAGACATCGGCTTTTCGGGTACACTGTCTTTTGCCACAATAGATAGGGTGTCTGTCGGTTCATGGTAGCGAGTCAATGATATTTTATCTACTATGACACCCGGAGTTTTGACAGAATCTCCCGTGAGATAGATAAAACCGTTGATGCTTTTGATTTTATAAGCAGAATCCGGCTTGATATATAATGATTGTATGCCTGATGCTGTCACTTCGGTTACTTTACCCGACACAGAATCATTATCAAACAGAATATTGAAACCCATCGTCACCTGTTGCTGCCGGTTTGAGAGGAAAATATAATCTGCCGACCACAAGAAAGCATCCTTTACCTTGAAGTTGGAGTCGGTGGGAATTTCGAAAGTAATTTTATTGGAAAGCGGTGCATCCGTCAGCCAATATAGTGTTTTATTATACCACACGTCTACTGTATCTCCCGGTTGTGACATGGAAGGTTTGTTTTCGCGCATTGCCAACAAACGTTTTATATCCTTCTTTTCTTCACGGAAGCGTTTTCCCAAATTGGTATATATCTTGGCAAGATCTTCCGTGTGACGGGTGTACCATACCATAGATGAGTCAAACTCTGCTTTGGTAATGTGATGTTTTTCATACACATACTTGCGGAGGGCTTCTTTTTTGTAGTTCTCATTATAAGAGATATTGCCGGACATGGCCGTAGTCAAATGGTAGTCATACAGAATGTTCTCCATCTTATCCGGGCGGATGACATCTTTCGGAATTTGTTTTCCGCATCCTGCCAACAAAGCCGCACTAAGCAGCAACGTCCAACTAATCTTCTTATTACGCATCTTTTTCCTGAGCTTTTTCTTCCGGGTGAATACCTTTGTTCAGATATTTACCATAAAACAACAACAATGCAATGATACCGCAACTGATAGCAGCATCAGCAAAATTAAATATCGGACTGAAGAAAATAAAATGTTCTCCACCTATTCCCGGAATCCATTCCGGCCAGTTGGTTTCGATGATTGGAAAATAAAACATATCCACTACTTTGCCGTGAAACCATTCGGAATAACCTTCGCCTATGGGAACAAAATGTGCCACCTGACTATAAGTACTTTCATTAAAGATTACGCCATAAAGCACGCTGTCAATAATGTTACCTATAGCGCCTGCCAATATCAATGAAAGGCAGATTATAAATCCGGTTTGATAATTTCGTTTTATGAATTTCCTGAGATACCAGATTATCAGTCCCACAGCTGCGATGCGGAAAGTGGTAAGAAATAGCTTTCCGAACAATTCCATGCCGAAAGCCATACCATTATTTTCTGTAAAATAAATATAAAACCAATCTGTAATGCGGATACTTTCATGCCAGAACATATTGGTCTTTACCAATATCTTTATTATCTGGTCAATAATCAATACTCCAAAAACAATCAGAACAGAAAGTTGCCCTTTGGTGAGTAGTTTATTCATTATAATAGGTGATAATTAATAGTTGACAGGCAGCAGCCTTTTTGTCCTGCCTTCCTGTCAACTATAAAAATTCTATTTCTTTCCTTCGTTTTTAGCCTCGATGCTCAAAGTGGCATGAGGAACAGCGCGAAGTCTTTCTTTTGGAATCAGTTTACCTGTTTCACGACAAATGCCGTATGTTTTGTTTTCGATACGAATTAAGGCAGCTTGTAGCCCCTGAATGAATTTCAACTGACGTGCAGCCAGTCTTGTCGTTTCTTCCTTGGACAGTGTATTGGCTCCTTCTTCCAGCACTTTGTAGGTGGGAGAAGTATCATCCGTATCATTGCCGTCCTTGTTCATGATACTACTTTTCAAGCGGTCGTAATCACGCTCGGCCAATTCTAGTTTTTCCATGATAATGGCGCGGAACTCTTCGAGTTCGGCATCAGAGTATCTTGTCTTTTCAGCCATATTATTTAGTTTTAAAAGGTTAATGTTATTCTTTTATGACACTCACAAAGAGAGAGAAGTCATCAAAGCTTAATTCTATGCCATCCTTCACTTCGTCCACTAAATTGAGGGAGTTAGCGAGAACTTGGTTACAAATATAAGTATTATATTCTTTTACCGCACCATCGGTTTGCTCATTTTTAGATAAAGATACCTTTATTTTATCGGTTATTTCAAAACCGCTGCTCTTGCGAATATTCTGAATCTTACTCACAAGTTCGCGGGCAATACCTTCACGGCGCAATTCTTCGGTTACGACAGTGTCCAGAGCTACTGTCAGTACGCCTTCGTTGGCAACCACCCATCCGGGGATATCTTCGCTGAAGATTTCCACTTCAGAAGTTTCTATTTCGGCTGGAGTGCCATTTAAGTCGAGGACAATTTTTCCTTCGTTTTCGAGAATGCTGATTTGTTCCTGATTCATGGCAGTTACAGCAGCAGCCACTTGTTTCATCAATGGGCCGAACTTCTTTCCCAGAATCTTGAAGTTGCACTTCACCTTCTTTACAAGCAAATTGGATGTACCTTCTACGAAGTCTATTTCTTTGACGTTCACTTCGTTCATAATCAGTGATTTTACAGACTCCAAACGTTCTTTCATCAGTGTATCTACCGGAATCATCAACTTCTGTAACGGTTGCTTGACGATGATATTTATTTTCTTGCGCAGCGCCAATCCCATAGAAGATACTTTCTGAGCTAACTCCATGCGGGTTTCCAGTTCTTTGTCGATAATGGCCTCGTTGCAAACCGGGAAGTCGGCAAGGTGGACAGAAGCTACATGGTCGCGTCCGGTTGTCGCAATCAAGTCCATATACAACTTGTCTGCGTAGAAAGGAGCAATCGGTGCCATTAATTTAGCTACTGTTTCCAGGCACACATATAATGTTTGGTAAGCGGCCAACTTATCCTCTGTGTAGCCTGTACCCCAAAAACGTTTTCTGCACAGACGCACATACCAGTTGGACAGATTGTCATTTACGAAATCGTTAATCAGTCGTCCGGCTTTAGTCGGTTCATAGTCCGCATAGCACATATCCACATTCTTCACTAATGAGTTTAGTTCAGAAAGAATCCAACGGTCAATTTCCGGGCGTTTGCTTATAGGGACATCGGCTTCCTGATAGGTGAAACCGTCAAGGTTAGCGTATGGAGCAAAGAACTTATATGTGTTGTGCAACGTTCCGAAGAACTTGCGGGTTACTTCCATTACACCATCGGTATCAAATTTCAAGTTATCCCACGGAGAAGAATTGGTAATCATATACCAGCGCAAGGGGTCAGAGCCATATTGCTCAATGGCACCGAACGGGTCAACGGCATTACCCAAGCGCTTGGACATCTTATTTCCATTCTTGTCAAGCACCAGTCCGTTAGAGATAACATTTTTATAAGCCACGCTATCGAATACCATGGTTGCAATAGCGTGCAACGTAAAGAACCAGCCACGAGTTTGGTCTACTCCTTCTGCAATGAAGTCGGCCGGATAATAAGACCGGTTGTCTACAATATCCTTATTCTCAAACGGATAGTGCAACTGTGCGTATGGCATGGCGCCTGAGTCAAACCATACGTCAATCAGGTCGGCCTCACGTTTCATCGGTTTTCCGCTTTCAGATACGAGGATAATATCATCTACATAAGGACGGTGGAGGTCGATTTTATCATAATTGTCTCCGGTATATTCACCCGGAACAAACCCTTTTTCTTTATAAGGGTTGACAGTCATGAAACCGGCAGCAATAGATTTTTCTATCTCGTTATAGAGTTCTTCTACTGAACCGATACACAATTCCTCACCTTCTTCACTACGCCAGATAGGAAGTGGAGTACCCCAATAACGCGAACGGCTCAAGTTCCAGTCATTCAGATTTTCCAGCCATTTGCCGAAACGTCCGGTTCCGGTAGATTCCGGTTTCCAGTTAATGGTCTTGTTGAGTTCCATCATACGTTCTTTGGCAGCGGTGGATCGGATAAACCAACTGTCTAGCGGATAATAGAGTACCGGCTTGTCGGTACGCCAGCAATGTGGATAATTGTGTACGTGTTTTTCTATCTTGAATGCTTTGTTGGAAGCTTTCATTTTCATACAGATATAAATATCCAGAGTTTCGGCAGAGGCAGCAGCTTTCTCATCGTATTTACCATTGACAGTAAACTGAGGGTCGTATGCATTTTTCACCCAGCGTCCCTGATATTCTTGATATTGCTCTACGTTCACACATTCTTTTACGAATTCTTCATCCAGTTCGTCCAACAAGAAGAATTTACCTGTTAAGTCGACCATCGGGCGAGGTTCACCTTTTTTGTTAATCATAAACAATGAAGGTATGCCTGCCGCACGTGCTACAAAAGCATCGTCCGCACCGAATGTTGGAGCAATATGTACGATACCTGTACCGTCTTCCGTAGTCACATAGTCACCAAGGATTACGCGGAATGCTTGATTGGCAGCTTCTTTCCAGTTACCGTTTTCGTCTACGCTTACCGGTTTTACCCATGGGATAAGCTGTTCATATTCCATACCTACCAAATCCGGACCTTTGTACTCACCTACTACTTTAAAAGGAATCAGCTTGTCTCCCGGTTTGTAGTCTTCTAAAGGCAACCCTTCCGCTTTTTGGTTGAAATGGGTGTAAAGTAATGCTTTGGCCAGCACTACTGTCATTTTCTCACCGGTGTAACCGTTGTAGGTTTGCACAGCTACATACTCGATTTTGGGACCGACGCATAATGCAGTGTTTGAGGGCAGAGTCCATGGTGTGGTAGTCCATGCCAAGAAATAAGGAGTCCCCCATTCCGCCATTTCAGGTTTCGGGTTCTTCATCTTGAATTGTCCCACTACAGTAGTATCTTTTACATCTCGGTAACATCCCGGTTGGTTTAGTTCGTGAGAACTTAATCCTGTTCCGGCTGCCGGAGAATAAGGTTGAATGGTATATCCTTTGTATAGTAAATTCTTGCTGTAGAGTTGTTTCAGAAGCCACCATAAAGTTTCGATATAGCGGTTGTCGTAAGTGATGTATGGATTATCCAAGTCTACCCAATAACCCATTTTATGAGTAAGGTCTGTCCATTCTTTTGTAAATTTCATCACATCCTTACGACAAGCTGCGTTATATTCAGCCACAGAAATCGTTTTGCCGATGTCTTCCTTGGTAATTCCGAGTGCTTTTTCCACACCCAGTTCTACGGGCAGCCCGTGAGTATCCCATCCGGCCTTACGTTTAACAAGGAAACCTTTCATGGTTTTGTAGCGACAAAAAGTATCTTTTATAGTACGTGCCATTACGTGGTGAATACCCGGCATACCGTTGGCTGAGGGAGGTCCTTCATAAAAGACAAAAGAAGGACATCCTTCACGTTCTGTCATACTCTTGGCGAAAACATCGTTTTCATCCCACTTTTTCAGCACATCTTTATTGACCTGTGATAGGTTGAGTTGCGAGTGTTCAGCAAATTTCTTACTCATAATCTATATCGTTTTTCTTGTATTCTCTAAATCGCTAAGTTGGGTAAAGGCATAGCCTCCCGAAAATTAAGGTGCAAATTTACAAGAAAATTAATTAGATAGAAAGTTTTATAGTCTGTTTTTTTAAGAAAGTGATTCCATTCAGCTTCCTTAAATTGCAAAAACGTAATCTTCATGTAGCATTTGTTTGATTCGTTATGGCATATAGGCTGATTTGAAAGGGTTGAAAAAAAACGAAGAAAAAAGAAAATCGACCAATAACTATAACAATTAGAACTTGCATCCTCCGAAAGATTAAACCATCTTTGCACAGTTTTTGTTTTTCATATAAAAGAGCTTCTAAATGCAAAAAATAAACATCAAACGATTCAATCGTTTTTCACTGACTGCAATGGCAGTGTGTCTACTCCTTCTCCCTGCTCTTCTCAAAGCACAGTCTCGGCCTGTCCACCGTAAAAAAGTGGGTGTGGTGCTGAGTGGCGGTGGTGCTAAAGGCATGGCGCACATCGGTGCTCTGAAGGTAATAGAAAAAGCCGGTATCCCTATTGATTATGTAGTGGGTACCAGCATGGGGTCTATCATCGGTGGTCTTTACTCTATCGGTTATTCTCCTGAACAACTCGACAGCATGGTGCGCCGTCAGGATTGGACTTTCCTTTTGAGCGATAAGATACCGAGAAGTGAGCAAAACCTGTCTGAACGCGATGCCTCGCAAAAGTATGTATTTTCTATTCCGTTCGGTAAAGGGGTAAAAGCCGAGGTTTTCGGGGGACTGATAAAAGGGCAGAATCTTGCTAACTTGTTCAGTGAACTTACTATCGGTTATCACGATTCCATCAATTTTGATAAATTGCCTATTCCTTTTGCCTGTGTTTCCGAAAATATTGTCAATGGTAATGAGGTCAATTTCCATGGAGGTGTATTGGCTACTGCCATGCGTGCTAGTATGGCTATCCCCGGAGTATTCACTCCTGTCAGACTGGACAGCATGGTGTTGGTAGACGGGGGTGTGGTAAATAACTATCCCGTAAATGTGGCACGTGCTATGGGGGCAGACTTAATTATCGGCGTGGATGTTCAAAGTGAGCTTAAACCTGCCGGAGAATTAAATAGTGCCGGTGCCATATTGGGACAATTGGTGAATCTCATGGGACAGGATTTATATAAGAAGAATCTGAAAGAGACGACTGCTTATATTAAGGTAAACGTAGAAGGTTATTCTGCCGCCAGCTTCACTCCTTCTGCCATCGATACTCTGATAATGCGTGGAGAAGAAGCTGCCATGGCACAGGATAGCGCACTGATGGCTCTGAAAAGTCAACTGGGACTGGACAGTACTTATATGCCCCAACCGATTCCTTCTTATCCTTACTCGCCTGAACGAAAGGTATATGTGAAAGAAATCACTTTTGACGGCCTCGATGAGAAAGATAAAAAATGGTTGTTGAAACGATGCGACCTTAAAGAGGATTCCGAGATAAGTATCCGTCGGATAGAGGAAGCTACTGCTATCCTGTCGGCCAATCTGGGCTATTCGGGAGCGACTTATAATTTGCCTGAAGCTCCGGGAGGTGGTTATAACCTGAATTATACATTGAGCAAAAAGTATGAAAATAAGTTGAATGTCGGTATTCGTTTTGACTCGGAAGAAATAGCCAGTTTATTAATAAACGTAACTAGTAATTTCAAGGGAAAGCTGCCTAGTACTTTGTCACTCACGGGGCGTTTGGGTAAACGCTATGCAGCCGGAATCAATTATGCGTGGGAACCGGCTCCGCTGAAACGTGTCGGGCTCTCCTACCTGTTTCAATACAATGATGTCAATTTCTATCATTATGGCGACCGTACCCACAATTCTACTTTTCGTTATCATCAGGCAGAGTTTGCTTTCTCGGATGTGTGGTATAAGAACGTGCGTTTCGGGATTGGCCTTCGTTATGAATATTATGATTATGATAAATTTCTGTATCAGGAAGGAAGTACCACTCAGCAGTACTCGACGGATAATGAGCATTTCTTTGGTTATTTTGCCCAGATGGAATATGAAACATTTGACAAGGCTTATTTTCCTTCGCGGGGTATATCGGCACGCGCTTCCTATTCGCTCTATACGGACAATTTTACGCAATATAATGACCACGCTCCTTTCTCTGCCATCAAAGGTTATTGTGAAGGAGTGATGCGGCTGACCAACCGTTTCTCCATTCTTCCGTCTGTATATGGACGTTTTCTTATCGGTAGGGAAATTCCCTATTCTAAACTGAATGCCATGGGTGGAGATGTTCCGTCACGCTTCTTGCAACAGCAGTTGCCTTTCGTGGGAATAAACAATGTGGAACTGATGGATAATGCATTATTGATAGGTATGATGAAGTTCCGGCAACGAATGGGAAGTGTGCATTATGTTACCCTGACCGCCAATTATGCGCTGAGCAGTCATAAAGTGAGCGGGTTATTGAAAGAGAAAACCATGTTCGGCTGTGGAATCGGCTATGGTTTGGATAGTATGTTTGGCCCGTTGGAAGCGTCTATTAACTATGCAAACCATGCCGATAAAGTGAGCATGTATGTCAACTTAGGATTCAAGTTTTGATTCGTCGTTGACGACTGCCATCATCCCTTCTATCTGGGCCAATGCCATCATGCGGCCGTGGAATGAATATCCCGGGTTGTATCCCTTGTCGGCATCATCGAGCATCATGCGTCCATGGTCTACACGCATGGGAACGCCCGGACGTTCTTTCTCGAAGATACGAATAAGCTCGATGATATGGGCACGGCCTCCCAAATGGGATGCCTCGATGAAGTTTCCGTTGGGAAAGGCATTTGTACTGCGCAGGTGTACAAAGTGAGTGCGGCGGGCAAACATTCGTGCTAAAGCAGGTACATTGTTGTGTAGCCCTGCGCTGAGCGAACCGGCGCAAAAAGTGAGTCCGTTATGCGGATTGTCTACCACATGCAGTATCCAGGCAATATCCTCTTCACAAGTTACGATGCGTGGCAAACCGAGGACCGGGAAAGGAGGGTCGTCGGGATGGATGCACATATTGATGCCATATTCATCGCATACAGGCATAATGGCTTGAAGAAAGTAACGTAGGTTTTCACGAAGGGCGTTACGGTCCACTCCTTTATAGAGTGCCAGCAGACGACGGAATATGTCAATAGGATTCTTGTCTCCGTCCTTGATATTCCCATTTACAAAGCCTTGAGTCTTAACAATGATGGTATCTACAAGTTCGTCTTTTTCTGCTTCGGTGATGACTTTGTGCAGTTCGTACATTTGTTTTAACTCATTTGCAGTGTAGTCTTTTTCCGCTTCCGCGCGTTGTAAAATCAGGCAGTCGAAGTATGCGAAACGTATCTTGTCAAAATAGAGTGACGTCGTCCCGTCTTCCCAAAGATGTTCTAAGTCGGTACGAATCCAGTCGATGACGGGCATGAAGTTGTAACAAACCGTTTTTACTCCTGCTTTGCCCAAATTGGCAAGGCTTTTCTTGTAATTTTCTATCAGTTCGTCACGTTCATCACCACCATATTTTATGGCTTCACTCACCGGCAGACTTTCCACCACCGACCAGCGTAGGCCGTGAGCTTCAATATATGCCTTTTGGCTGAGGATGGCCTCCAAAGGCCAAACCTCACCGTTGGGGATTTCGTGAAGGGCAGTCACAATACCTTCTACTCCTATTTGTCTCAACATGGGAAGAGTAATTTTATCATTCTTTCCAAACCATCTCCATGTCTTTTCCATTTTTCTGTTGTCGCTTTGTTCTGATTCTGTCAATGAGTAAAGAATATGCTTTATTGATGAATAATCATTGCGGAGCGTGCCGGTACAATGATTTCATCACCTGAGACTTGTCCTATTCCCGACTGCTTGATTTTTCCATCTTTACAAACTATTGTGTAACGACCGGCCGGAATGGATAATTTGGCAGGTTCTTTACGGCTGTTGAACGCCACGATAATATTCTTCCACGAGTCGCCGTTGGCATTGTCTTTCAGGATAAAAGCCATCAAATTGCTGCCTTCTACAGGCAAGAACTCCATGTGTTGGCGTACTTTGTCAGCATCGCCCATTCGGAAGGCCGGATGGTCTTTTCGCAATGCTATCAATTCTTTCATATAATCAAAAACATCACGATATATGGTCTTGTTTTTCCAGTTAATTGTGTTGATGCTATCGGGACTATTGTAAGAATTATGTATTCCTTTCTTGTCTCGCATCATTTCGTCTCCGGCAAAGATAAAGGGTACACCTTGTGAAGTGAAGACAAAAGTCTCGGCCAGTTTGTGCAGGGAGGCACGTTCTTCGTCCGTTGCTTCTGGCATTGTAGCTTTTAATCTGTCGGCCAAACACATGTCGTCATGGCAACTTACATAACTTATCATTTGGGTAGGTTGTAGTGCCCACGGTTCTTTACTGTAATTCACCGAATCATTTATTACTTGTGGATGCTTGATTGCTCCTACCAAACCAAACTTGATGCTCATTTCGTGTCCCGGCAGGCCAATCAGGAAAGCACCTTTCCGGTCATCATCCCAGCCACCGCGCAGAGCGTCGCGCATTTCGTCGGAGAAGGCGGCAATGCGTGGCATCTTGTATATATTGGCTTTCATGGCAAGTTCTTCCTGATTAAGTTGGGGAGCACTGGCCGCCCATCCTTCACCATAAATAAAGATGGATGGATCTATCTTGTCTACGGCAGCACGGATTTCGTTCATCGTCTCGATGTCGTGGATGCCCATCAAGTCAAAGCGGAAGCCATCAATGTGATATTCGTTTATCCAGTAGAGTATGGACTCCACCATGTATTTACGCATCATGGCACGGTCGCTGGCTGTCTCGTTTCCGCAACCGGACCCGTTTGCCAGTTCGCCGTCCTTTGTCTGGCGGTAGAAGTAGCCGGGCACCGTACGCTCAAAGTTGCTTTCTTCGGTGTTGAAAGTATGATTATAAACCACATCGAGTACCACGCGGATACCTGCTTTGTGGAGAGCCTGTACCATCTGCTTGAATTCCTTGATTCTTACATCGGGCTTATAAGGATCGGTGGAATAAGAGCCGTCAGGCACATTGTAGTTCTGAGGATCATAGCCCCAGTTATATTGTGCCTTGTCGAGTTTGCTTTCGTCCACAGATGCATAATCGTATGAAGGCAGAATATGCACATGTGTGACACCCAGCTCTTTCAGGTGGTCGATACCGGTTTTTTCACCCAGCGAAGTAGTGGTTCCCAATTCGGTTAATGCAAGGAATTTTCCTTTATTATGAATACCCGAAACGGAGTCCAATGAGAAATCGCGGTGGTGCATTTCATATACTATGATGTCGGAATAGTCTTTTAAAGGCGGACGTGCATCATTCACCCAACCTTCAGGATCGGTAGAACGCAAGTCAATGACAGCGGCACGCTTTCCGTTTACTCCCACGGCTTTTGCCATAATGCCCGGTGTGTCTCCCAGCCATTTACCATTTACTTTTACATTAAAAGTATAGAACTTTCCTTTTAAATCTTCTTTGACGGAGATATTCCAAGTACCATCTTCTCCCATTTCGAGTGGCAGAGTGTGATAAGCAGAACCTTCGTTGCCCGAATCATATAATAATACGCGCACTTCTTCGGCTGTAGGTGCCCAAAGTGTGAACTTCGTTTCAATCGGCGAGTATTCCATTTCCGCTAATTTTCCTTCGGGAATGGGATATTCATCAAAAGATGTATACTCTTTCTTTACAGACTGACAACTGATGGTGGTTGACATTATCGATGCCCAAATAACATGTTTGACATTCATAAATTTATAGATTGTTACTTACAAATTCTTTTCTTGTTTATTTCCTTATTTTATCAGGATTCTTGCTGATAAAATCTTTCCATCCTGAATACTCTTTGGCAAGAGTAGGTCTTCCGGCTTGCAAATAATGACAATAGGCTGCGGCGAGCCCATCGGTAGCATCCATAAAAGGTAACATTTCGCTATCGGGAATATGGAGCATGCGTTTTAGCATATCTGCCACCTGTTCTTTACTGGCTTGTCCATTGCCGGTGATAGCCATTTTTATCTTTAATGGAGCATATTCAGTGATGGGAATGTCGCGGCTCAATGCGGCAGCCATTGCTACACCTTGTGCACGCCCTAATTTTAACATGGACTGTACATTTTTTCCGAAAAAGGGTGCTTCAATGGCCAGTTCATCGGGCAGGTATGCCTCAATAATGCCGATGACACGCTCAAAGATTCGACGAAGTTTAAGATAATGGTTGTCGTATTTGCGCAAATCTATCACTCCCATGGTAATGACTTGCGGTTTGGCGCCTGTTATTTTCAGCAATCCGTAGCCCATGATGGTAGTTCCGGGGTCAATACCCAGGATGATTTTTTCTTTAACCGGCTGAATCACTTGATAACCTCCATTAAGGTGGGAAATCCTATTACTTTGTCTTTGAATACTTTCATCATTTCTTCATTGAGTTTCATACCTTGCAGGGTATGCCAGTGGTGCAAAGCTGCACTGTCTTCTACTTCCCATTGCAGGGAAAAACATTCGCTGTCTTCTTCTTTATGACTGAGGATGTGAGTAAGACGTGGGGTTTGAAGCAATCCTTGCTTTTCTACTTCGGGAATATAGTATTCATTGAGCCAGATGACAAAATTGCGTGCGTCATCAATTGCTACTTGATAAGTGGTATTATATATCAGCATATTAATTTTCTATATTTACATTAATCTTTACCTCAAATAGATATGTTTTTGCAAATGTAATAAAAATACCCCGACTTCTCGCAAGCCAGGGCATCTATTATGAACAAAAAATTAAATTAATCAGATAAGTGCCACTTGTAAATAGCCCTATCTGATGAACTTCATAAACAGAATGGATGATTCTTTGTTCGTTTACGGAGAGAAAATAATATTATATGAAGGGAATCAGAAGAAAAAAAAGAGACTTTTATTTTGTATTTTGAATTTTCTATGTATCTTTGCACCACAAAACCGGGGCATTAGCTCATCTGGCTAGAGCGTTAGACTGGCAGTCTAAAGGTGGCGAGTTCGAGTCTCGCATGCTCCACAATACTCCCCCTCCCCTTGATTCATAGACTTCTTATAAGACAAGGGACTAAATCAGGAATTTGTGAAACTTTACCAAACGGCAATTAGGATGTATGTTGAGTGTGTCCTAATTTTCTTATATCCGTCAATACATATTCCACAAAATAATCCGGCATTTGTTATTCTTGGGGACTTAACATATCATATCACCAACAAAGGGAAGAGTAAGCCGTTTCATAGGGTCGGCTAAGGTCTTTTAAACGGAAGATTATTACAGACTCCGGCAGCGGACTGTACAGTCCACTGTAATAGACTATACAGTCTCCAGTAACGGACTATACAGTCCATTGCTGGAGTCTGTAGTAATCTGACTAATAGACAGGCATAATCGAAAGGACGAAAACACTTAGGCCGGCTAATGAAACGACTTGGGGAGTTCAAGACGTATGCAGAGGTTGAAAACCGGAGGAAACAACATCCGGTGACAGGTGTTAAATAATGAAGTTCAGCTTAAAGGGTGAAATTACGTGCTTTCCTTCCTATTTTATTAATGAGGGTGTGTCGAAACTCTCATAAACTAAAAATCACCCTCGCTACAACTACCTGTGGCGAGGGTGATTTCGATAAAAAGGGAGTTTTGACACCTCTCTATCTTATTTTTCAATTATTTGCTGTTCTCAACAGTTTTCCATACGCCTGCCGCCAAAGCAGCTCCTACAAATGGAGCTACGATAAATATCCATAGCTGAGATAGTGCTTCACCCCCTTGGAAGAGTGCCGGAGCAATACTGCGGGCAGGATTGACAGAGGTTCCTGTGATGGGGATACAAACAATATGGACTAAAATAAGTGATAATCCGATAGCTAGACCGGCAAAATTACCGGCCCCCTTCTTTGCATCTGTGGTTCCTAATACAACCAACACAAATACAAAAGAAAAGATGACTTCGGCAATCAAACCACCGGCGAGACTCACTCCCGGAGCACAAGCATTAGCTCCTGTGGTTGTAGCATAATTCATGTCAATGTTGGAAGTCAGTATCCAGATAATTGTAGAGCCTATTAATGCTCCTATCACCTGAAATACCATATACATGATGCCTTCTTTAGCTTTCATACGCCCGGACAACATACACCCCAACGTAATTGCGGGATTAATATGGCAACCCGAAATTCCACCGATAGTGTAAACCATCGCCACTACCGAAAGGCCAAATGCCATCGCTACCATTAATACTTGGGCGGGAGTTCCGCAACCGCCATTAAACACTGCACTTCCACATCCCATCAGTACAAGAATCATTGTACCAATTGTTTCTGCCATGTACTTCTTCATAATAAAAGATTTTAATTAGAAAATAAGGATTATGTTCTTATAAGCCTGAAAGCTACTTAATCATAAGTTAGCCCTACAAAGATAACTATTATTATTAAAAATTCCCATTATTTACTACTAATTTGTTACATATCCGACACATAATTTGGCAATCAGCTAATTTTGCTCTATCTTAGTCCGACAATTATGTTATAGGGCATGTTGCCCAAGATAAACCTTTAAACACATTTCACTTACATGAAAAAACTTTTTACTACGGTGTGTGTAGCCGCTACTCTCGGCTTACTTACATCATGCGGTACACAGACCGCACCGGAAAGAAGTTACAATGAAGGGATAAACATCATCCCAATGCCGGCTTCTTTGCAACAACAGGAAGGTCGCTTCCTGCTTTCTTCCAACACTTCTTTCTATGCTCCTACACCGGAGGCCAAAACTATTGCAGAGTTCTTCGCTGCCAAATTGAAAAATTCCACAGGATTTAATCTTGCAGTGGCTGATGCTGAAAAGGATGGCGGAATCTCTCTCCTCATCGATCCTGCTATGGAGAGAAATGAGGAAGGCTACCGACTGGATGTTACCCCAAAAGGTGTCAAAATCCAAGCTAAGACTCCAAAAGGTGTCTTTTATGGTATGCAAAGTCTTTTGCAATTGCTGCCTGCTGAGGTGGAAAGCCCTTCAGTTGTCAAGAACATCGAATGGAGTGCACCTTGTGTAAGTATCGATGATGCTCCACGTTTTGCTTATCGTGGTATGATGCTTGATCCGTGTCGTCATTTTATTCCGGTAGAAAATGTGAAAAAACAGCTTGATGTATTGTCTTTGTTCAAAATCAATACGTTCCATTGGCATCTTACTGATGACCAGGGATGGAGAATCGAAATCAAGAAATATCCAAAGTTGACCGAAATAGGCTCTAAGCGTATTGATGGAGAGGGCACTGAATATGGCGGTTTCTACACACAAGAGGAGATAAAGGATATAGTGGCTTACGCTGCCGAACGTTTTATTACAGTTATTCCTGAGTTGGAAACTCCGGGACATGAACTGGCTGCTATCTCGGCCTATCCCGAACTTTCTTGTAAAGGTCAGCCCACCACTCCACGTATTATTTGGGGTGTGGAAGATATTGTAATGTGTCCGGGAAAAGAAGACATGTTCAAATTCCTGGAAGATGTTGTTGAGGAAATGGTTCCATTGTTCCCCGGCACTTATTTCCATATTGGCGGTGATGAATGTCCTAAAAGCAGCTGGAAGCATTGTCCGGCTTGCCAGGCACGCATCAAGGCTGAAGGCTTGAAAGCTGATAAAAATCACACGGCCGAAGAGCGTTTGCAGAGCTACGTTATCCAGCGTATGGAGAAAATGCTTGCTAAACACGGCAAAAAGATTATCGGATGGGATGAGATTTTGGAAGGTGGTTTGAGTCCTGAGGCCACTGTAATGTCATGGCGCGGAGAGTCTGGAGGTATTGCTTCTGTTTTGCAGGATCATGATGCCATTATGACTCCGGGCGGAAACGGTATGTATCTTGATACATTCCAAGGAGATTCAAAGATTGAGCCGGTAAGTATCGGTGGTTATACCTTGTTGGAAAAGGTATACAGCTATAATCCGGTGCCCGATACATTGGTTACCTTGGGTAAGGAAAAATACATAAAAGGTGTACAAGCCAACCATTGGTCGGAATATATGTATAATACCGACATTATGGAATATCGTATGTATCCGCGTATGTTGGCAGTTTCTGAAATTGCATGGACTCCATTGGATAAAAAGGACTACAAGGACTTTGAACGTCGTATCAACAATGCTTACGTCCGTTTGGATGGTCATGATGTCAATTACCATATTCCACAGCCCGAACAACCGAACGGTTCTTGTAACTTTGTGGCCTTTGTTGATTCCACTTCATTGACATTCAAGACTACACGTCCCGAAACAATGGTTTATACGCTGGATGGTACTGACCCTACACCTTCGTCTACTCAATACACAGAACCGATTAAAGTGACAGAAACCACTACATTGAAGATTCGTACCGTTCTTCCTTCCGGAAAAATGAGTCCGGTTCGTAACATCACTGTAGAAAAACAGACATTGGCTCCTGCCAAAATGGTTGAAAAAACGACTCCGGGGCTGAAGATGAAGATGGCTGACGGCACATTCTTTAAAGCAAGTGAATTGGATAAGGCTACAGACTGGAAGGAAATGACTGTGAAGTCTCTTCGTGATATACGCAGTCAGGTGGAATCTACTGAAAGTATGCGTGGCGTAAAACAATACGGTGCTGTCGCGACCGGATATGTAGACATTCCCGAAGATGGTGTGTACTACTTCACCACAAACAATGACGAGGTATGGATTGACGGTAAACTTCTTATCAGCAATGAGGGTGAAGTGAAACGTTTCTCGCGCAATGACAAGTCAGTAGCATTAGCTAAAGGTTTACACGAATTGAAAGTAGTGTTCCTTGGACACATCATCGGTGGATGGCCTTCATTGTGGGATGATGCTTCCATCTCAATTCGCAAGGCGAATCAAGAGAGATTCACTCCTATCAAACCAGAACAATTATTCTATTAATATAGATAGCACAGTTTAGGCACGGATACCCACGGATTCTCTTTATTCTTTTCAATGAGATTCGTGTATTCCGTGCCTAAAATATATTCTCAATTCTTTGGAATCGGCTTAGACCACACTTCCTCTTTAGTCAATTTATCTATAACTGAAATAATTCCTCCCGGGAAGTCCTTCACATAGCCTTTTCTTTCTGCCAACATATCTTCCGCCATCCGAATGGCTTTCTCTTTGTTTTTCAAATTAAAGCCTTTATAGGCTGAGTCTTGTTCGTCTCTGAAATAAATATCGTATGTCTCCATTATTTGTTCATAGTTTTAAATTGGGGTGCAAAGATATAATTTCTAATGGATATAGAGCTGAATAAAATTATATTTTAGTTCCCCATAAACAAAAAAAGAATATCCGCTGTTCTATCCATTGTATTTGACAACTATCGTATTATGATAAAAATAAGATATTATATCCTGATAATCATTTGTTTGGCATCGCAAATAGGTGTTGCTGCGACACCTTCCGCCTTTTATTCAGCGTTAAAAAAGATATATCCTTTGGCTACTGATGTCGAGTGGTCACAACAGGGGAACTACCATACGGCTGAGTTTGTACAAAATGGGTTCGACACAAAAGTGTGGATGAATACCAATGCTCAATGGGTAATGACTAACACCGATTTGCAAACTGCCGATCAACTGCCCCCCGGTGCTTACAATGCTTTTACATTCAGTTCCTTTTCACAGTGGACGGTACAGAATGTCTTTTTTATCGAGTTTCCCAAACGCCCCGCTGTCTATGTCATACAGGTAAATATGGATAACTCTGATGCTACTTATCAGCTATTCCTAACGCCCGACGGACGAGTGTTGCAAACAAAGGACGCAAGCTATAACAATACTGCTATCACCCCTTCTGTTTTCGATTTTATATAGAGAAAGACGAAACATTGCACTTCGGTTGTTTGTTATTCTTTATATAAAGAATAACAAATATGACTGAACAGATAACTAATATCCCCGACCGGGGAAATAAAAAAAGGATTGTCATTGTAGGTGGTGGCTTCGGTGGACTTAAAATAGCTCGTAAACTAAAAAGACAACCGTTTCAAGTCGTGCTGTTGGACAAGAACAATTACCATCTATTCCAGCCTCTTCTCTACCAAGTGGCAACAGCCGGAATAGAACCCAGTGCTATCTCGTTTCCTTTTCGAAAAATATTCAAAGGATATCCTGATTTCCATATCCGCATCTGTGAAGTAAATGAAGTACTTCCTGAGGAAAAGAGAATACAAACATCTATTGGAACTTTGGACTATGACTATCTGATTATAGCTACCGGTTGCTATACTAACTACTTTGGCAATAACAATGTGGCACATAGTACCATGTCTCTCAAAACTACGGCTGAAGCACTTCACAATCGCAATCAGGTATTGGCAAGTTTTGAGAAAGCCCTTAATATCTCTGATCCCGAAAGGCGTAAGCAACTGATGACATTTTCGATTGTTGGTGGTGGTGCCACTGGTATTGAACTGGCAGGTGCTCTTGCCGAAATGCGTAAGTTTATACTGCCTCATGATTACCCTGATTTAGACCTCAGTCTGATGCGTATAATTCTTATCGACGGCGCATCCCGCTTGCTCTCTGCCTTTTCTCCCGAATCTTCCGAAGAAGTAAGGAAATACCTCGTTGATTTAGGAGTGGAAATATATTTGGGAGAACAAGTGAAAAGTTATGAGAACGGTGTTTTGGGACTGAGTAGCGGTACTTCATTAGCATCAGACAATGTATATTGGGTAGCCGGTGTAAAGGCTAATAGTCTTCCCGGCCTTCCGGCAGGCAGCTATGGACCGGGTAACCGCTTGAAAGTTAATGTTTATAATCAGGTGAATAGCTTTAAGGATATTTTTGCTATAGGTGATACGGCTCTGATGATTTCGGAAAAATACCCCAAAGGACACCCGCAGGTAGTGCAACCCGCCATCCAACAAGCAATGAACTTACTAAAGAATCTGAAGAATATGGAACAGTGTCGTCCACTGGTGCCTTTTGAATACAATGACAAAGGATCGATGGCAACTATCGGACGAAATAAAGCTGTAGTGGAATTGCCAAGAATTCGTTTTGGGGGATTTCCGGCATGGGCCGTGTGGCTCTTTATCCATTTGATGAGTATTGTAGGAGTGAAAAACAGACTTTTTATCTTTATAGATTGGATGTGGAGCTATTTCACTTATGATCCTTCATTGCGGCTTATTATTAAGCCCCACCCTTTGACAGAGGATGAAGAAAAGAGCGAAGTTGAGTGAATGACGTTAAATTAATGTAAAATGCTATTGTCTATTCCTATCTCATAGGCTCATTTTACTACTTTTGCGCACACTTGCCTCTAAATTGTGCAAAAGTTATCATGAAATTAGAACAAAGTTTTATCGCTCTTATAGAGCAAAGCATAAAGGCAAATTGGTATTTGAACGCTCTGACTGACTACAAAGGTGCTACGCTTCAATACCGGGATGTCGCCCGAAAGATAGAGAAGATTCACATTATGCTGGAGAATGCTGGCATCGTGCAAGGAGATAAAATAGCCATTTGCGGACGTAATAGTGCCCATTGGACTGTTACTTTTCTTGCTGTTATGACGTATGGTGGTGTGGTAGTACCCATTTTACATGAATTCAAGCCCGATCAAGTGCATAATATCGTCAACCATTCAGAAGCGCGGCTTCTTTTTGCTGGTGACCAAGTGTGGGAAAATCTGAATGAAATGGTAATGCCCCATTTAGAAGGTATCATTGAATTGAAGGATTTCGGTCTGGTAGTCTCTCGTTCGGAGAAGTTGACTTATGCCCGCGAACACCTTAACGAAATGTTCGGCCGCAAATTTCCATGCCGTTTCCGCCCCGAGAATGTGTCATACCGCAAAGAAACTTCGCCTGAAGAACTTTCAATAATCAATTATACATCTGGCACCACCGGATATTCCAAAGGAGTGATGCTCCCCTATCGCAGCATTCTTTCAAATGTATTGTATTGTACAGAAAAGATTGGAATCAAAGCAGGTGACAATGTCGTGTCCATGCTCCCATTGGGACACGTATTCGGCATGGTTTTTGATTTTCTTTACGGTTTCACTGTCGGTGCACATCTGTGGTTTCTTACTCGTATGCCGTCGCCCAAAATCATTGCAGAATCTTTTGCTGAAATTCGTCCAAGGGTCATTTCATGCGTACCGTTGATTGTAGAGAAGATATTCAAGAAAAACATTTTGCCCAAGGTGGATAATAAATTAGGCAAGCTCTTGCTTCATGTCCCCATTATCAGTGACAAAATAAAAGAGCTGATACGCCAAAAGGCAATGGAGGTATTCGGTGGAAACTTTATAGAGATAATCATTGGAGGAGCACCATTTAATGCAGAAGTCGAAGCATTTGTCCGCAGTATTAATTTTCCTTATACCATTGCATACGGCATGACAGAATGTGGCCCTATTATCTGTCATAATCATTGGACGGAATTAAAACAGGCTTCTTGTGGTACGGTGGCAGCACGTATGGAGGCTAAAGTTTTATCTCCCAACCCGACAGAGGTGCCGGGTGAACTGGTTTGCCGAGGGGCTAATGTGATGTTAGGTTATTATAAGAATGAAGAAGCCACCGGTCAGGTGATTGATAAAGACGGTTGGCTGCATACGGGAGACATGGCAGTGATTGATTCTGAAGGACACATTTATATCAAAGGTCGTTGTAAGAATCTGTTGCTCACAGCTTCCGGACAGAACATTTATCCTGAGGAGATAGAGTCAAGACTCAACAATATGCCATACGTATCGGAATCTTTGGTTATTTTACAGCAAGACAAATTAGTGGCATTGGTTTATCCTGATAATGATGATGCTTTTGCACATGGGCTTAAACATGCCGACATCGAAAGAGCCATGGAGGAGAACCGCATTGAATTAAACAAGCAACTGCCTGTTTACTCACAAATTGCGCGTTGTAAGCTCTATCCGGAGGAATTTGAAAAAACAGCGAAAAAAAGTATTAAAAGATTCTTGTATCAGGATATCAAAGAATAGTTTTTCTTTCATTTTCCTTATCCGATAGAATGGGGAATATTTTCATTAGGAAGTATACGGAATTAAATGGCGGAAGAAATTGCATACTTCACTGCTTTATATTTTCTTTGCAGCAACTAAAAAAAGCAATATGAAGAATTCCCCTGAATTATTGGTCTATAAAGCCTCTGCAGGTTCGGGTAAAACCTTTACACTGGCAGTGGAATATATAAAATTATTAATACTGAATCCTCGGGCTTACCGTAATATCTTGGCAGTAACCTTCACGAATAAAGCTACTACTGAGATGAAAGAACGCATTCTGAGTCAACTGTATGGAATCTGGATAAATGATAAAAACTCCAGAGCTTATTTGGAAAAGATAACGGAAGAACTCGGTATGCCTGAAGAGCAGATTTGCACAGCAGCTGCTAAAGCTCTTCATCTGATGATACACGATTATAGCCGCTTTAGGGTAGAGACCATCGATTCATTCTTTCAATCGGTAATGCGCAATCTGGCACGCGAATTGGAGCTGGGGGCCAACCTGACTATTGAATTGAACAATATGGAGATATTGAGTGATGCGGTGGACTCGATGATTGAAAAGCTCAACCGTCAATCTCCTGTCCTTTATTGGCTATTGGAGTATATCGAGGAGCGCATTGCTGACGATAAACGTTGGAATGTATCAGGAGAAATCAAGAACTTCGGACGGAATATCTTTGATGAAGGATATATAGAAAAAGGTGACGGACTGCGCCGGAAGTTGCAAGACAAGGACTGTATCAAAAACTATCGCCGTACGCTGCAGGCAATCGAAACGGAAGCACTGGAACAGATGAAAGGTTTTGCCGACCAGTTTTTTGGGATATTGGAAAGTAATGGTCTGACTATAGACAGTCTGGCCAATAAAAGTAAAGGAATATCCGGCTATTTTAGCAAATTGCAGATGGGAAAGTTGGACGATAGTCTTCGCAATGCGACGGTGGAGAAACATCTTGCCTCTCCTGAAAACTGGTCTTCAAAAAGCTCGCCTAGCCGTAATGCTATTACCGAGCTGGCAGCTGCGGAACTTATCCCCTTATTGCAGACGGCGGAAGAGTTCCGAAGTAAGAATAATATGTTGGTCAACTCCTGCCAGCTTTCTCTACGCTATGTGAACAATGTACGATTATTGACAAATATCGATGAGGAAGTGCGCCGTTTGAATTACGAGAACAATCGCTTTCTGCTTTCGGATACCAATGCGTTACTCCATAATCTGGTACACGACGGTGACTCTTCTTTTGTGTTCGAAAAGATAGGAACTACGATTCGTAATGTAATGATTGATGAGTTTCAGGATACATCCCGAATGCAATGGGATAATTTTCGTTTATTACTGTTGGAAGGACTTTCGCAAGGAGAAAACAGCTTGATTGTAGGAGATGTGAAGCAATCTATTTACCGTTGGCGTAATGGAGATTGGGGTATCTTGAAAGGACTAAAAGACCATATTGAGGCATTTCCCATCAATGTGAAGACATTGACTACCAATCACCGGAGTGCAGGAAACATTATTGAATTCAACAATAAGGTATTTACTGCTGCCTGCCACACTTTGAACGATATTTATAAATCTGAACAAGGAGAAGAGTGTGAAGATTTGAAAGAAGCATATATTGATGTGTGCCAGGAAAAAGATAAAGACCCGGAGGGGGGATATGTCAAAGTAACTTTCCTGACGGAAAAAGAAGATGTAACTTATGCTGAGGATACTTTACAGCAGTTAGCAAATGAGGCTCAACGATTGGTGGCAACAGGTGTACGACTGAAGGATATCGCCATTTTGGTGCGAAAGAATAAAACCATTCCGTTGGTGGCCGATTATTTTGATAAGAACACACCTTACAAGATTGTATCGGATGAAGCTTTCCAGTTGAATGCGTCATTAGCCATCTGCATGATAATAGATGGGTTACGTTATCTGTCCGACCCTGAAAACCGCATTGCAAAAGCACAACTTGCTGCAGCTTATCAAAATGAAATACTGAAGAACAACATAGATTTGAACACGCTGTTGCTAAATGATATAGATGAGTATTTACCGATTTCCTTCATCAAGCAGCAGGAGAAATTGAGATTAATGCCATTGTATGAACTGATGGAAAAGTTGTTCGGTCTGTTTGAAATGTCACGCATCAAGCAACAAGATGCCTATCTTTGTGCATTCTTTGATGCCGTTGTGGAATATTTACAGAATAATTCTTCGGAGATGTCCGCCTTTATCACTTTCTGGGAGGAGACACTCTTTCAAAAAACGATACCTTCAGGCGAAGTGGAAGGTATTCGGATTATTTCCATTCATAAGTCGAAGGGGTTGGAATATCACACAGTACTTCTCCCCTTCTGTGACTGGAACATGGAAAAGGAGCGCAGCTTGACGCACCTGATGTGGTGTGCACCCAAAGCGGTACCGTTTAACGAGCTCGATATCGTTCCTGTCAATTACTCCACAGCCATGCAGCAGTCTATTTACAGGGAAGAGTATTTGAATGAGCGATTGCAGTTGTGGGTGGATAATCTGAATTTGCTTTATGTAGCGTTTACCCGTGCCAAGAAGAATCTTATTGTTTGGGGTAGAGACGGATTGAAAGGTACTGTTTCGGAACTGCTGCAACAAGCTATGGAGCAGATGGATGTTCCGCAACAAGAACATGACAGTATCCATCAGGAAGAATCTGAAGGCGATGCCAACACTGATACTCCCGATAATGTTGTGTATGAAATGGGTGCGCTCTGTTTATCAGAAGCAAGGAGAGCGGATGACATCACCAAAAATAAGTTACTGGTAAACCCTGAGAAGATTTCCCTCCATTTGGAATCGTTGGAGAGTAACATTGAGTTTAAACAGTCCAATCGTTCTGCCGAGTTTATCCGCGGAGAAGAAGAAACCGGAGAGAAATATATTCGGCAGGGACAGTTACTGCATAATCTGTTTTCAGTGATTCGTACACAGGATGATATTCCCTCTGCCATCGAGCGGCTTCGTTTTGAAGGAATCATCGAGTCGGCTGAGCAAGAGAAGCAAATCAAGAAATTGACCGAATGGGCTTTGAATCATCCGCTAGTGAAAGAGTGGTATTCGGGCCATTGGGAACTTTATAATGAATGTGCTATTATATATAAGGAGAATGGCGAATTGCAGATGCGTCGTCCCGACCGTGTGATGATGAAAGACGGCAAGGTGGTAGTAGTGGATTTTAAGTTCGGAAAAAAGCGCACCGATTATCATAAGCAGGTACGCGACTATATGAGCTTGTTGTCTGATATGGGATATGAGAATATTCGTGGATATCTGTGGTATGTATTTGAAAATGAATTAGTGGAGGTAAAATAATCATGGAAAGCTTTTTAAAACTCGTAGCAACAGACTTATATAATCGTACTCAAGGTGACTTGGCGCATACTGCTGTGGTGTTCCCTAACAAACGTGCCGGCTTGTTTTTTAATGAACATTTGGCGGAACAGTCAGACGCACCAATTTGGTCACCGGCTTATGTGAGTATTAGTGAACTTTTCCGTAGCCTTTCTACATGGGAAGTGGGAGATCCGGTCAAGTTGGTGTGCGAACTCTATAAAGTATTCCTTCACGAAACTCAGAGCAAAGAAACTTTGGATGATTTCTATTTTTGGGGGGAGATGCTTATCAGTGATTTTGATGATGCTGATAAGAATATGGTGGACACTGATAATTTGTTCACTAACCTGCAAGACCTGAAAAACATCATGGATGATTATACCTTTCTCAACGATGAACAGGAAGAAGCTATCCAACAGTTTTTTCAGAATTTTTCTATTGAGCGCCGTACGGTATTGAAGGAACGGTTTATCTCCATGTGGGATGCTTTGGGGAATATTTACAAAGGATTTCGTGAAGTGCTTTCATCTCAGGGAGTTGCATACGAAGGGATGCTTTACCGCCATGTAATAGAGCATCTGGATGTAGAGGCATTGCCTTATGAAAGATATGTATTCATAGGCTTCAATGTACTGAATAAAGTAGAGCAGACCTTGTTTAAGAAGTTGCAGGAAGCGGGTAAAGCCATTTTTTATTGGGACTATGATGAGTTTTATATGAACTCCCATCCTCATGGGAATCCTGACGAACCACATCCTCATGAAGCCGGAGAATTCATTCGCCGCAATTTGCGTGATTTTCCTTCTCCCCTGCCCGCTGAGTTATTCAACACGCTGGTCCGGCCCAAAGAAATCCGTTATATTGCCGCACCTACCGAAAATGCACAAGCCCGTTATCTTCCGACATGGATACGTGAAAACCTGACAAGGCAAGAGAAAGAAACTGCTGTTGTCCTTTGTAACGAAGCGTTACTCCAACCTGTGTTACATTCGTTGCCTGATGAAGTGAAGCATGTCAATATCACGATGGGATTTCCTTTATCGCAAACCCCTGTATATAGCTTTCTTACATCATTGCTGGAGTTGCATACTCACGGATATAACCGGCATAGCGGGCGTTATACATACTTGGCGGTTGTTACTCTGCTGAAACACCCTTATACACGCCAATTGAGTTCCAATTCTGAACTGTTGGAAAAAGAACTGACCAAGCATAATCGTTTTTATCCGTTACCCAGTGAATTGCAGAAGGATGAATTTCTTACTCAATTATTTGCTCCGCTATCCGGCAGTAACCTAAGTTTGTGTCTCCGTATATCTGAAATATTGCAGCAAATAGCCAGCATTTATCAGAATAAAACAGGAGAAGATCTTTATCGTGAGTCACTTTTTAAAGCATATACCACAATCAGCAGATTCCGTACTCTGATAGAAGAAGGAGAACTGACGGTTCAGCCGGAGACATTACGGCGTTTGTTGGTTAAAGTATTGTCGGCTACCAATATACCTTTTCATGGAGAGCCGGCCATCGGAATGCAAGTAATGGGAGTACTCGAAACACGTAACTTGGATTTTCGCCATTTGGTCATGTTATCGGTTAACGAAGGTCAGCTACCCAAATCGGGAGGAGATTCTTCTTTTATCCCTTATAATTTACGTAAAGCTTTTGGCATGACTACCATTGAGCACAAGATAGCCGTTTATGCTTACTATTTCTATCGGCTTCTGCAACGTGCCGAAAAAGTTACTTTGTTATACAATACCAGTTCCGATGGACTCAATCGTGGAGAATGGAGCCGTTTTATGTTACAATTCCTGATTGAATGGCCTCACCCCATTATACGCCAATATTTGGAAACAGGACAATCACCGCAAGGTACACTTTCCATTACCATTCCCAAAACACCGGAAGTAATGAGAAAAATGCAAAGCGTGTTTGATGTCCGTGTTAACAAAAAGGCCAAATTCTCTCCTTCGGCACTTAATTATTATTTGGATTGTCCGCTGAAATTCTATTATATTTATGTAGCAGGCCTTTCAGCTCCCGAGCAAGTCAGTGCAGAAATAGACTCTGCCACTTTCGGAAGTATTTTCCATTTGGCAGCCGAGAATATTTATAAGGATTTGACGGCACATAACAATGTTATTAATAAAGAGACATTGGAGGCGCTTCTTCATAATGAGGTAAAACTGCAGGATTATGTAGATGCTGCTTTTAAAGAACTGTTCTTTAATGTACCCCAAAATGAAAAGCCTGAATACAATGGTGTACAGTTAATAAATTCTGCTGTTATCACAAGGTATTTGAAACAATTGCTGGAAAATGATTTGTGCTATACGCCCTTCACTTTCGTGGGTTCCGAGCAACCAGTGCAGGAGGATGTCGAAATTAGGACTCCGAAAGGTATTATAAAATCGCGTATTGGAGGTATTATCGACCGTTTGGACAGTAAAAACGGTACATTGCGAATTGTAGACTACAAAACCGGTGGTGATGCGGACACTCCTCCTAATGTGAAATCTCTCTTCACACCAGACAAAAAGCGCTCCAATTATGTGTTCCAAACATTTCTTTATGCTGCTATTATGTGTCGAAAACAGCCATTAAAGGTTGCTCCTTCCCTGCTTTATATTCATCGGGCGGCAACAGAAACTTATTCTCCGGTCATCCAAATGGGAGAACCTAGGAAACCAAAAGAACCTGTGGAGGATTTCAGCATATATGAAACAGAGTTCAGAGAGCGATTGCAGGTGCTGCTGGAGGATATATTTAATCCGGAAATACCTTTTACTCAAACGGAGGTCGTAGAAAAATGCACTTATTGTGATTTTAAGGCATTGTGCAAACGATAATATTAGTGATGATTGTTGGTTTGGGGTCAAAACATGGATAATGCTCTCGTTTAGTTTGTAGGGGCGAGGTTCGCTCGCCCGAAAACAGTTTGCTTTGTGTCTTCGGGCAGGCAAACCCTGCCCCTACAGCTGACGATTGGATAGGCCATTTTGTTTTGACACATTCCCAAACTTGAGATTAGTATATCCGACCTGATTAGGGGGCCACATAAAGTTTTAGTGATTCATCCCAGGAAATCATTCCTGGTTTGCCCCACCAATAGAAATCATCCAGATTACAGAAATCATTGTTCTTTTTCATTTCTTCTTTTAGTAATCGTTTATATGCATTCTTTAAGAATGCATAAGCCGGCATCTCAGCAAGATTTACCATTTCCCATGGGTCTTCATTTAAGTTGAAAAGCTGTTCTTTCTTCTCTCCCTTTATATTATAAATGATATATTTCCAACCGTCTTTCACAAGACCGCGCTGAATACTGTTGTAGGCAAGAAAGAGATGGTCACGATGTGTATTTTCTTCTTTTTTCATCACCGGTAGCAATGACTTTCCTGTTACGGAAGATGATGGGCGGATGCCTATCAAATCACACAGGGTGGGATATACATCCGATAGATAACAATATACATTCCGTTGGGTCCCTTTTTCTATTCCAGGTGCGGAAATAATCAAAGGAATACGGACACTGTGATCATATAAATTCTGCTTGCCTAACAAACCGTGTTGGCCTACCGCCAAACCATTGTCGGAAGCAAATACTAGAATTGTATTGTCAAGTTGTCCGCTTTCTTGTAGTGCCTGTAATACACGGCCTATCTGAGTATCTACTTCACTAATCATGCCGTAATAATCTGCTATCTCCTTTTTTATGGCTTCTTCAGTGCGCGGAACAGGTATTAATACTTCATCCCTCACATTCATGTCTCCCGTATCAAAAGGATGGCGCGGCAGAAAGTTGATAGGCAATGCAATAGTATCTGCTTCATAATGTTTACCGTAGACAGGATGTTTCAATCGGGGGTCGTGGGGAGAAGTAAAGGCCACGTAAGCAAAAAAAGGTTGTTTGCCGTTCTTCTGTTTCTTTAGGAAATCAACGGCTGCATCGGCAAACATCTCGGAGGAAAATTTATCACCGGTAAACTTTTCCCGATATTGTCCACTTGGGTCGTAATGATTCAGGCGGGGTTCTACATGGCCATTTGTTTCATAAGTGTGCATCCCTCCGAAGAATATATTTTCTCCGTCAGAAAAAGAGCGGTTGAAGGATGCGAAATCTGAGTGCCATTTTCCGGTTTCGAAAGTAGTATATCCATGTTGGCGCAGCAGTTCGGGTAATGTGATGTGTTGCTCAGGAATCACCTGACCATCCTTTACTATCTGAAAAACTCCCCTGCCAGTCATAATCATGGCACGACTGGGCATAGAGAGCGCACCTCCCAGCGAGCCGTTGGTATAAGCAGACTGGAACGAGATGCCATTTTGGTAAATGCGGTCTATATTGGGTGTACTTACTTGCTCACAACCATTGTGATGAATGCAAGTACGTTGCATATCATCCACTAAAAGAAATAAAATGTTGGGCAACTCCTTTTTCGATGCTCCCATGCAGGTAACGGTATATAATAATGCTCCTACGGAAAACAGTAACTTTCTCATAGATAATAGATTTTATTTTATGTTTTAAGATTATATCAGTTAAGCAAAGATTTCTTTCTGATGATTATACTAACGAATGGGAACGGCAGGATGATAGTCTTGAATAGCATTTAAAATGGCGTTGACATCAACAGTATGCCCTTTAATTTCAAAAAAGTTGTGATGCATTTTACCGTCGGAATATCTTACTATAATAGATCTTATCTCTGCATTCTTTGCCATTTTTCTCTCTATCTCTGTGATATTGGTCAAGGGGAATTTTCTTGTTTTTCCTAATCCGGGCCTGTAGATAAAACTGTTCGGTGTAATGGTGTAAGTGAAGTGCCCAGCCAAGAATGTAATGATAGCATAAATCAGCCACATAATTCCTAATTCATATTTCTTTGTCATGCCGACATATACTGTTGCAAATATGAGGATGAACGATATCGGTATCCATACCCATAAAGGTTGCTTGGTTCTGAATTCGTATTTTTCCATTTTATTTCGTATTTGATTTATACAAAAATAGGGAGATTAGGTTAAATAACCAAACCTCCCCATAGGAATTTATGAACGATTTCTAACAATTAATCAAATTAGAGAATGGCTTTTACAGTTTCCAGCATACCTTTTTCTTGGATTGAATCAAGATTGGCTTTGACAGCCTTTGTAAGTCCCGGAATCTTATTCAGGTTTTCACCCCAAATGGAAGTTGCTTCCAATACACCTTCGGCAACCTTTCCTGTGTCACCGGTAGCCCAGAGCTCTTTTAAGAGTTTCATAATTTCAGGAGCATCATTGGGAGTGATTTCTGCACCGTCCATACGAACACCACCCTTATAATAAGTGATGATGGCGGCTAATCCCAAAACTAAACCTTGCGGCAATTCACCTTTGCGGTCAAGGTATACTTTCAATCCAGGCAAATCGCGAGTTTGATATTTAGGGAATGAATTTAGCATAATAGAAGTTACCTGATGATCAACGAACGGATTATTAAAGCGCTCCAACACATCTTCGGCAAACTTTTTCAGTTCTTCTTTCGGTAAATTTAATGTTTCCATTAACTCATCAAACATAACCTTGTGAATATATTTGCCGATTATTTCATGCTGGCAAGCGTCACGCACAATGTTGATGCCTGACAAATATGCTACGGGAGATAACACTGTATGCGGGCCGTTGAGCAAAGTCACTTTCCTTTCATGGTAAGGAGCTTCGGAAGGAACGAACAACACATTTAATCCGGCCTTATCAGCTGGGAATTCTTTTGCGACTTCTTGAGGGGCTTCAATCACCCACAAATGGAAAATCTCTGCTTGAACAACCAGATTGTCATCATATTGCAGTTTTTCTTTGATGGCAGCGATGTCTTTACGAGGGAATCCCGGAACGATGCGGTCTACCAAAGTGGCATATACCCCACACGCTTCTTCAAACCATTTCTTAAAGTCTTCACCCAAATTCCACAATTCAATGTATTGGTAGATGGTCTCTTTCAGTTTATGACCATTCAGAAAAATCAGTTCACAGGGGAATATAATCAGCCCTTTACTCTTGTCACCGTTAAATGTCTTATAACGATGATATAATAATTGTGTCAGTTTGCCGGGATAAGAAGAAGCAGGAGCATCTTCCAATTTACAAGCCGGATCGAAAGCAATACCGGCTTCTGTCGTATTCGAGATAACGAAACGCATTTCCGGTTGCTCTGCCAATTTCATGAATTCATTATTCTGAGTATAAGGGTTTAATGCCCGGCTGATTACATCAATCTTTGTAAGGCTGTTCACAACTTGCCCTTTATCCAAACCTTGTAGGTTGACATGATAGAGACAGTCTTGTGCATTTAGCATATCAACCATGCCCTTGTCTATGGGTTGCACCACTACTACACTGCTATTAAAGTCTGCTTTTTCGTTCATATTGTAGATAATCCAATCTACGAATGCACGAAGAAAATTACCTTCACCAAATTGAATAATTCTTTCGGGGCGTTGTGCCTTGACGGATGTTTCCTTGTTTAATGCTTTCATACGATACTAATTATTAGATGTGTTTATTTATACCCTGTGGAGATTATAGAGATTTATGGTATACTCATAGTATTATAGAATAGCATCAAATGGTAATATTTATTTAATTTATCATTTGCCATTCGGAAAGTAAGCATTTAAAATCTTTAAATCTTCGCTGCAAATATACGAATTATTTTGTTATTCCAAATAAAATTTCTACTTTCGTGTTCGATAACGGTTAATAAATCTAAATGAACGTTTTTGGATACTCTTTCAAAAGCCGGGCTTAGATATAGGTTAAAATAGACAACAATTATATAGACATTAAAAAGACTGCTTATGAAAAACTTTATGGATGAAAACTTCTTGCTTCAGACAGAGACAGCACAGAAGTTATATCACGAACATGCGGCAAAAATGCCCATTATTGACTATCACTGTCATCTTATTCCTCAGATGGTAGCCGATGATTATCAGTTTAAGTCACTGACTGAAATTTGGCTGGGAGGCGACCATTATAAATGGCGTGCCATGCGCACCAACGGAGTGGACGAACGTTATTGTACCGGTAAGGATACCTCTGATTGGGAGAAGTTTGAGAAATGGGCCGAAACAGTTCCATATACTTTCCGTAATCCGCTGTATCATTGGACTCATTTGGAATTAAAAACAGCTTTCGGCATTGATAAGGTATTAAACCCGAAAACTGCACGCGAAATTTATGAGGAATGTAATGAGAAGCTGCAACAGCCGGAATATTCAGCGCGTGGCATGATGCGCCGTTATCACGTAGAGACGGTTTGTACAACTGATGACCCTATCGACTCTTTGGAATATCATATTAAGACACGTGAAAGCGGTTTTGAAATAAAAATGCTTCCTACATGGCGTCCCGACAAAGCTATGGCTGTAGAGCTTCCTGCCGATTTTCGTACATATATGGAAAAACTATCAGCTGTGAGTGGTATTAGCATTTCTTCTTATGATGATATGGTATCGGCTTTACACAAACGCCATGACTTTTTTGCAGAACAAGGTTGCAAATTATCAGACCATGGTATTGAAGAATTCTATGCAGAGGATTATACTGATGCTGAAATCAAAGCTATCTTTAATAAAGTTTATGGCGGAACTGCGTTGACGAAAGAAGAAATATTGAAATTCAAATCGGCTATGCTGGTTGTGTTTGGCGAAATGGATTGGGAGAAAGGTTGGACTCAGCAGTTTCACTATGGTGCTATCCGTAACAATAACACCAAGATGTTCAAACTTCTCGGCCCTGATACCGGTTTCGACTCTATCGGTGAATTTACTACAGCTAAAGCAATGGCAAAATTCCTTGACCGCTTGAATACGGAAGGAAAACTAACCAAGACCATTCTTTATAATTTGAATCCTTGCGCTAACGAAGTTATTGCCACTATGTTGGGGAATTTCCAAGATGGAACTATTCCGGGCAAGATTCAGTTTGGTTCTGGCTGGTGGTTTCTAGATCAAAAAGATGGTATGGAAAAGCAAATGAACGCATTATCATTATTAGGACTATTAAGTCGTTTTGTAGGTATGCTGACTGATTCACGTTCTTTCCTGTCCTACCCGCGTCATGAATATTTCCGTCGGACTTTATGCAACTTGTTAGGCAATGATGTAGAAAACGGTGAAATTCCTGTATGTGAAATGGAACGCGTTAATCAGATGGTAGAAGACATTGCGTATAATAACGCAAAGAAATTCTTCCAATTTTGATAAAGAAAGAAATCTTTGAGGAGTCACTGATGTTTTCTGTTGCCATCAGTGGCTCTTTTGTTTATGAGAGACTCACTCTACACTTGGTATGTGTGGAATTATTCTACAGTTTTGTAGAGTTGCAAACCATCTTTCTACACTTTCTTCAAATCTTCATTGTCCTATTAACTATTTTATTATCAGTATTTTCCTAATTATTCCGCGATTTTGGCACGTAACTTGCTTATACATCGGAAACAAATTAATTTAAAAACGAGAAATGATGAAAAAGGTATTAGTTTTATTAGCAGTGATATTAGGGTTAGGTACTTCAGTTGTATATGCAGAAGGTGTAAAAGATGCAAAGAAGGAACAAACAGTAAAGACAAAGAAATCTCCCGATTTTATTGAAATCTATATGAATGATGTTCCCGAAACGATAATGGATACTTTGGCATGCGAAGGATCCATGATAAAACAAGCATTTTTATCCTATGGTGTCAATGGAAGCAGAATCTATAAAGTGATTGTTTTAACCAGTAGTTTGGAAGAAACTACTAAATATTTCAGTGAAGATGGAAAAGTGATAAGATAATTTTTTAGTTAGTATGTAGAATGATGATGGTTTCGGCTTGTGATAAGCCGGAACCTTTTTTATGATATATACCAAATTAGTTATATAGTATGATATATCCATTCAGATACGTAGCAAGCAGTAGCCATAACGTATAAGGAATAAACAACAAAGAACTAATCTTCTTTACAGGATAACTTTCTATCATATAATATATTATAAATATATCAAGAAGTAGTATATCTATAAATCCCAGTAACGGACTTTGGAAATAGAAAAAACAAATACTCCAAGTAAAATTGAGTAATAGTTGGCAGCTAAAAAGCCACCTCAAGGTTTTTCTTTTTGTATGTTGAGTGTTCCATATTAGTCCTATCGATATCCCCATACAAAGATAAAGGAGACTCCATACAATAGGAAATATAAAATTGGGAGGAGTTAATGATGGTTTATTTAAGAACGGATACCACGTTTGAATGGCATCAGCCTGAAAGTATGCGGCGGTGAATCCCACACTAAAACAAATTATTACTGCCACACATATTGATATGATTTTATTCATTATTGATTATTTTGTTAATGTTCATCTTATGTAGTAACAAAAGATATTCTGTTTTGCTTAATAAAGATGGATGAAATTTTGATATGATGACTCATTCTCTCTATAAATAATATCATAAAATGAACAATGATGAAATGTAAAAGAAACGAATGTTAAATTACAACGTTATTTAAAGGAAGTTTATATATAAAATTAGCTTCTAATATGATAAAATGCTATTTTTACAGCAAATAACTAAGCATTCTATTATTAACCTCTTTAATAAAAGTTCAAATGGATAAGAATCAAATAGGCTTAAATGCCGGAAAAGTTTGGAAGCTTCTGAATAATAATCAACGATGGAGTTATTGTGAGCTAAAGGAAGCAGTCGGGCTGTCTGATAGAGATTTAAATGCTGCTATTGGTTGGTTGGCTCGTGAAGATAAAATTGATTTTGAAACCGAAGATGGAAATGACCGATTGTTTTTATGTGTGAACGTGTATATCGGATGATAAAGTAAAGAGGATGGATACTGCAATGATGGTACCATCCTCTTTTAATTTCAATTTAATTTCTTAATGACTTTGGCCGGATTACCTACAGCTGTAGAATCATCCGGAATATCTTTTGTAACAACACTACCGGCTCCGATGATGCATCGGTTTCCAATAGTTACTCCCGGACAGATAATAGCTCCTCCTCCTATCCAACAGTCTTCACCGATTGTTATAGGATAGGCATATTCCTTAGTTCCTCTTCTTGCAATATAATCAATAGGATGGTGGGGAGTATATAGTTGTACATTGGGGCCGATAAGTGTATGGGCACCGACAGTTATATATCCTCCATCCAGAAAAGTACAATTGGCATTGACAAATACATGCTCCCCTAATTTGATACCGGTACCATGATCACAATAAAAAGGTGGACAAATGATAGAAGTGGCAGGGATATTCGGCACCAAATCTTCTAATGTCTGGCGAAAATCTTCATCATAAGTACTCATTGTTCTCATCTTGGCCAATAATTTCTTGGCGTGGGCGAAACTAGCCTGTATTTCCGGTTTTTCCATATCAGCCAATTCGCAATTACGCATTTTATCTATTTCATTCATATACTTTGGTTTTTGTGCTAAATGTAAAAGATATTTTTCTTTCTGCCAAATATACGCCACATAATATAAGAAAACAGCCGGATAATGCTATTACAGTAATCTTTTCGTCTATAATTATGGCTGAGGTAAGTAATGTTACCAATGGAACTATATAGATGTAGTTGGTACTTTGCACGGCACCCAGTTCTTTGACGCAAGCATTCCAAGAGATGAAACAAAGCATGGAAGCAATGATACCCAAGAATAATAGATTCCCCCAAACGACAGGTTGTAGCATCAAGGAAGTATCCCAGTGTAACGGACGAAATAGAAAGACAGGTAATGTGGTCATTATTCCATAAAAGAAGACTTTCCGAGTAATAAAGACTGTAGAATACCGGCTGTCTAACTGTTTGAGAATAAGACAGTAAAAAGCCCACATTAGAGCTGCTGTTAAAGAAAGAAAGTCTCCCAATGGATTTATCTTGAGGATAAAACTGCCATTAAATACCACTAGTCCTACTCCTATTAATGCCATAAATGATCCATAAAGCAAATGTCGTGTAAAGGGTTCCTTTCTTTTAAAAAGGTATGACAAGAAAGTTGTCAGAATGGGTGACGTGCAAACAATTAATGATACATTGGAGGCAAGCGTGATACCCAATGCTGTATTTTCAGTTAGAAAATAAATTGTTCCTCCACACAGCCCGGCAAGAAATAATAGAAGTTCATCCTTAATTCTATTGGCAAAAAGCTTCTTGCGGGAAATGCTCCACATACAGATATAAGCCAAAACAAAACGGTAAAAGAATATCTCTGAAGGAGTCAAACCGTGTTGGATGAGAATCTTGGTGGAAACAAAAGTCGTTCCCCAAATAGCTACGGTTGCAATAGCTATAAGATGAAAAATCAGTTTCGATTTAGTTGCATTCATGTTTTATATCATATTTTAAATTCTGAACGGTTTCGTCTAACCGTTTGATGAATAAACATTTAACGGAGTATCTGAAAAGTAATGGTAACGACTAGGAAACCGTGCGATTTTCAGCGTTTTGCGGTGTTTTACTATCAAATAACTCTTTCAGGTGCAAAGATACGACAAATCTTTGANTATTTTAAATTCTGAACGGTTTCGTCTAACCGTTTGATGAATAAACATTTAACGGAGTATCTGAAAAGTAATGGTAACGACTAGGAAACCGTGCGATTTTCAGCGTTTTGCGGTGTTTTACTATCAAATAACTCTTTCAGGTGCAAAGATACGACAAATCTTTGATATAGTATCCAATACAAACAGTATTCGCCATTTTTTGCCTTTCGATATATACCTATTTGCTTATGCCGTTATTTTTTGCAGATTTGGATAAAAAAGGAAAGGCAAAATTCAGGAAGCATTGAAATTCTTTACTTTAGTTAGTGCAAAAATCGAATAATTTATTGTAACTTTGCAGCGGATTCGGTGTGCATATAATACCATCCCAATTAAGATAAGTCGCAACATATATAGTGGTTTTCAATATGATTATGAACAATTGTACAATATTAACAGGTAAAAACACCGTTAATATTGCATATCATAAACCTTGGTAATTTTTCCACATTCAAATCTAATTAATTCGATTTGAATGTCATTGTCTTTGTAATCCGGCATGCTATTTCAGGCTTGTCGAGAGATTTTTTGTGCTATAAAATCAAGAAACATTCAAAAGATAAAAGGAAAAATTCAAATGGAAAAAATCAGAAATTGGAAACAAGATTTCTATACAATATGGGCGGGGCAAGCTGTGTCCCTGATAACAAGTGGGGTTCTTCAAATGGCCATCATCTGGCATCTGACAAATACAACAGGGTCTGCGATGGTGTTGTCAATGGCGACCTTGGTTGGGTTTCTACCTCAAGCGGTTTTAGGTTCTGCAATCGGAGTACTTGTTGACCGCTGGAACCGGAAAATGGTCATGATTGGTGCAGATGTCATCATAGCTTGTGCTGGACTGGTACTTACCGTAATTTCCCTGTCAGCGGAACTACCTGTATGGATAGTAATGCTCATCCTCTTCATTAGAAGCGTTGGCACTGCATTCCATTCCCCTGCGTTAAGTGCGGTAACACCTCTTTTAGTGCCTGAAGAACAGTTAGTCAAATGTGCCGGCTACACCCAGTCCATCCAATCGGCAAGTTTCATCCTAAGTCCGGCAATTGCCGCTTTTCTCTATGCAAAATGGGGGTTGAATTCTGCGGTTGCCCTTGACGTATTCGGAGCAATAATTGCCTGTATCACTGTTGCAATGGTTCACATCCCAAAACAACCGATTGAAGCGCTGCAGCAAGAAAACTTTTTCACCGAACTGCGCATTGGCTATAACGCAATACGACAAAATAAAGCTCTTTTCACATTGCTTTGGATAGGAGCAATCAATATGTTCATTTATATGCCAATCAATGCGCTATTTCCGCTGATGAGTATGAATTATTTCGAGGGAAGTACCTTGCATGCTTCCGTGGTGGAAATTGTTTTTGCAGTTGGTATGTTGTTGGGCGGACTTCTATTGGGCGCATGGGGAGGTTTCAAAAAGCGCATGGCAAATATCATCGGCTCTATCTTTCTTATGGGAGTGTCATTGACTGTTTCCGGCTTGCTACCAACCAATGGTTTTATGATATTTGCGATATGTTGTACGTTGATGGGCTTTTCTGCCCCATTCTATAATGGAGTACAGACCGCGCTATTTCAAGAACAGATACAACCCGAGTATTTAGGGCGTGTTTTCGGACTTCTTGGCAGCATCATGTCGTTTGCCATGCCGCTTGGGTTGGTAGTGTCGGGTGCATTTGCAGACCAAATCGGGGTAAACCGTTGGTTTTTGTTCTCAGGTATGGCTATTCTGCTTCTCGCTATAATAGCCTTATGTCTTCCACAACTTAGAAAGGTCGACAATCAAAAACAAAAATCATGATTTATGAAACGTAACTAAATCTAAACAGCAATAAGCCTCTGATAGGGAAATACGATTATCGGAGGCTTATTGCAATCTGTTTTAACTACTTATGTAATTCCTCTACTTTTCCTTTGTGGTTGAATTGGCTGTCGTATGCTCTGCCGTAGCCTGTCGAACTGTTCCCTGAACCATTCGCCTATGGGCTGGCGGTTGATTACGAGTGTCAGTTTAGACTTGTCCGCAGGGTCTTTCACCACTTGAAAGCCTGCTCTTTCTGTCGTAAAACTCCGATTATGTTCCTCCGAATAAAGTTTGCCCTCGTATATCAAAGGCTTACCATAAGTCAATGTCGTGGTCTGCCTTTCATTGAACCCGACAAGGCGGCACAGGCTCTCTATTCTCATAATTTCCTTTGCCATAGGAAACCATGCACACAGCTTTTCGATAATGCGTTTCAAACCTGATACTTCATCTTTGTGTCTGACACTTTTTTCCGCCATCTCCTTACGGTGATTCTGCTGTATTTCCAACAACTGGCGGTTGTGCTCGGTTTGCATCGTGTGTATGCGGTTTTGCAGTATCTCAATGGTTTCCTCATGGGTGGCAACTTCCCGATACAGGGCGGTGTTCTCCCTTTCCAAAGTCTTGACCTTGTTGCTCCCGAAAAGAGAACCGACACTTTCAGCTATGTTGGTCGCTGCGGTGGTGGCTGCACCTTTCAGTTTCTCGGTCTGTACCTCTTTCTTGGCTTGTCTGAGTTCCTGTTCGGTTTCGGTTTTCTGCTCCTGTAACCGCTTGTTTTCTGCATCAAGGGCAGCGTTCTTTTTCTGTATGTCCCGATAATACTGTGTCGTGGTGGTGTGCCGTGCTTCGGAACCTCGCACACCTCGCTGTAATCCGTATTTAGCCATAACCCTTGCATAATTGTCGTGGTACGCAATCAAGGTCTGACGGTTGAACAGGTCATCGGCACACAAACGGACGGTATTTGCTTTCTTGTGATACTTCCGTTTGCCGTCTTCCTGCTCTTTCTTGGCTTTGCGCCTTTCACCTGTCACGATGGGAACAATGGCTGCATGGATATGCGGTGTCTTCTCGTCCATGTGAAGATGGGCGGCAACCACGTTCTCCCTGCCGAATGTGGCTTGCAGCCATTGGATGCTGTCGCTGCACCATTCGTCAAGTCTTCCGTTTTCCTGTATGTCCATCATGTCCTCATGTGTTNGGAACAATGGCTGCATGGATATGCGGTGTCTTCTCGTCCATGTGAAGATGGGCGGCAACCACGTTCTCCCTGCCGAATGTGGCTTGCAGCCATTGGATGCTGTCGCTGCACCATTCGTCAAGTCTTCCGTTTTCCTGTATGTCCATCATGTCCTCATGTGTTCCCGACAGAACCACTCGGACTACACGGACTTGGTCATGTGTAATCTTCCGCTTGATGCCTGCCGTGTTCAGCCTGTGGGCAATCGCTTCATCCCTGCCATGAACGCCATCGGGGTATTCTATAAGTACCCTGTTCAGATGCGTTCTTGTCGGGTCTGCGTTTTTAGGTATGATTCTTCTCTCTATATGGTCGGATTGTACGGTGTCCGATGAACCTTTTGCTTTCTTTATGTCCAATGAAAAATATCCCATGTAGTTTGATTTTTACGGTTATTGTTATGAGTGTATTCTCTGCCTGTGGCATTGGCTCTCAGGGTTTCCAAAGGGATTTCCCTTTGGCTCGATAGGGAGTTTTTAGCATTACCGTGTAATGCGTGAAGAAAACGCCCTATTGAGCTATGGTATTTCTGTCTAAATACCCTTGGGAAAGCGAACCTGTTCCCCTCTATATTTTCAGCCCTTTCTTTTTCGGTGGCTGCATCATCCGCCTTGCGGATTGTACTTGCTTCTCCTCCTTTATCGGCTCTGTCGATTGGGACAAGAGTTTTTTGCACAGGTACTCGTTCAAGTCATTATACCCTGCATAGTGAACCGACATATCCTGCAAGCGGTCACCCAACATCCGTTGCAGGTTGGCGTATGCGTTCCGTCCTGCTGTGTCATTGTCAAGGAAACAGCCGATTCGGGTATAGGTTGCCAATATGCTTTCCGCTTTCGAGAGGTTGGAAACGGAGTTGAGAATGACGTAATCCTGTGCATTCAATCGTGGGTGTTGCGGATTGTTCTTTACTCGGATGGTCAGGAACGAGAGATAATCCATGAAGCCCTCGAAAAGATAACAGACGGTTCGTGGCTCTTTTTGCTGTCGGATATGGGTGATGTCCTTCGGGGCGACACATCCCTTGAAGTATCTATTACGCACTTCATACCCTCTTGCCATATTCGGGAAGCCGATGGCGAAATAGGGTTTGTCGGCATTCTCAAACCGCAGTTCCTTACACTCCCTTTTGGCGAGTTCAATGTCTATCCCCCTTTCTTGCAGATAGGCAATGAGCGCAGGTGATGACAGCTCGCCAACTCTTAATACCCGATAAGTGCGGTTGTCGGATTGCTGCTTGCCAAAAGAAAACGATGCAGGGCGGATGTATGGTGTCCGTTCCTCTATGCGCTTCAACAGGCAGGTTACATCTTCCGTATGGTAGAGTTCCGCTGCCAATGCGATGATGTTACCGCCCTTGCCAAGTCCAAAATCGTACCATTTGTTGAGTTCTGTGTTTACCTTGAAAGATGCGTCCGTTTCCTCTCTCAGCGGTGATTTGTACCAAAAGCTGCTGCCCTGTTGCTTGACGGGCGTGTAACCCAAACTTTGCAGATAGTCTGCGATTCTGATTTGTTTAACTTCTTGTATGTTCATGATATTCTATAGATTTGATGATGATTGTAAAAACGTTGATTTGTTGAATGGCTTATATAACACATTTATTTACAGAAAGATATTTGCTCAACATCTTCTCAACAAACCACTCGCCAAAAGAGAAATCAACAATCGGGTGCTGTTCCTCTCTCAACTTCTCTTTTCGATTGTTGAGATTTTGTTGAGAGTGTATATTGTTTATTGTCAGCATAGTTATATCCTTATTCATCAATTCAACAAAAAAAGAATGATATTACAGGGATTCAAGTTGTTCCCTCGTGACAGAATAGAAACGACCGACCCGTTTTACAGGCTCATACCGACACTCCCGATTGTAGTTGAATTGGTAGGTGGTATAGGTCAGTCCGTTGGGTGCAGGCGTAAGTTTCCAACACTCCTGCAACACCTTTCGGACTTGGTGCTTCTCCACTTTTACCTGCGAGTGTACCAGCAACAGAAGAATGTCGTTGTAGCAGAACGAGAATGTGTCCGTGCCGACACTATCCATGATGTCAAGTATCAGCTCGTGCATCTCTATCTCCAGTCGGTTACGGTTGCTGCGGATTATCTTCTGCAAGGCTTCGGTATGCAACAGCGATGGAGCAAACCACATACGGCTTTCCTTTTCGGTGGATAGTGTTCTGTGTTGCAGGAAATGAAGAAAGGCGGGTATCTCCGCTTTCAGCTTTTGCAGGAAGTCGGTATCATCAGACTGCAAGCGGTCTATCTTGCGTACCCAATAGCGTGTTTCCCCTGCATCAATGATTACAGGCAAGTACTCGTTGTTGGAGCATAGCACGAACTTGGCGAAAAACGCTATCTCGTCACGGTCTTTGCCTTTGGCTTCCACCTTGTAGGAAAGTGTGGTGCTTAGGTTCTTCAACCGCTCGCTGTCCTCCCTACGGTTGAGCAGCACCTCGTCCACCACGATAAGCAGTTTGCCGGCCCAGTCGGAATTGAATTGGCTACGGAAATCCTCGTTGGTGTTAAAGGTTACATTGTTCTGAAATAGGAGTTTTAGAAAATTCAGAAATGTGCTTTTGCCTGTGTTGCGTTCCTCTGATACCAACAGCAGGATAGGCAGCTTTTGAATGGGGTACAAGTAGAGCAGTTGTAGGTAGTCCATGCCCAACTCGTATTGCTCCCCGAAGATGTGACCTACCAAAGATTGGATATGCGAGAAATCGCCCTCTTTAGGTTGGTGGTCTATCGGTTCATAGAGGTTAAGGAACTTGCCGACCACGGGATGGTAGCCGATGTGTTCGGGTACGGTGCAGAAGCCGTCATACTTGGGAACGCTGCCGATGTAGTCCTTGCCGTAGTCTTGGCGCAGGGTTTCGTTGTTCCATGCTATGCGTTTCCTTACATACCCTCCGTTCAGTTTGGGCTGCTCCACAATCTTGTAAAGCGTAGTCCCCACTCGGATGAATTCCTCCTTTGCCATGCCACCATCCGATGGCGGTCTGTGGCTGTCTTGTTGTTTGTTAGCTGACATAATCAAATGGTTTTAAGTTTGAAAAATACCAGCTACAAAAGTATAAGCATTTATCGGATAAGTTGTTACGCAAAACGCGGCAGAACGGTGACAAATAGCCCCCGAAGAAAAAACTTTCAATGGTTTGGAACGGAAGTCGGGCAGGACAGACGAAAAAACTCCCAAAAAACGAATGTGGGGATTACGCTTTTCGGGAGAAAAAATTGGAGTTCCTGTTGATATGTCGGTCAGATTATATGCTGACACGCTGGCTTGATTACTCTATTCGTGACTGAATGAATGGATTCCGTCAGTCGTGCAACCAATTCAGCTACGAGAAGTATTCGGCTTTGGCTATGCCGTTGGTGTTCAGCGAAAAGAAGATGCTTGTTTTCTCTTTTCGCAAGTACAGTCTTTCAAGAACGGCATTGCGCACCTGCTTCGCACTGTATGTGCCGATACGGAACGCAAGGGCGATTATCGTTTCAAGGCTGTAAACCTCCATGCTGCACTTGTCGGACAGTCGGATGGTATGCCTTATCTCACACTCATTCAGAATGCCGTTCTTGCAGAGTGTCTTTATCCCTGCCCTGATAGTCGGGGCGGTTACATTGAACAACTCGCAAAGCTCCCACTCACTCATGGCGGTTGCCTGTATATCTTTCGGCATAACTACATTGCCGAACTCGTTCATTGTTATGATGTTTCTTTCCTCTTTCATTATCGTTTGATTTAAGGGTTACTGAATGGCATTGCAAATGTTCTTTTCCATATCCTCCAGTTTGTGCGACAATGTTTCCATATCCTGACTAATCTTTTGGGCTGTGATTTTTGCGTAAATTTGGGTCGTTTTTATGTTGGTATGTCCCAAAAGTCGGCTGACGGTTTCAATGGGTACTCCGTTGGATAACAGCACAGTGGTCGCTGCCGAATGTCTTGCTACATGATAGGTCNATGTTTCCATATCCTGACTAATCTTTTGGGCTGTGATTTTTGCGTAAATTTGGGTCGTTTTTATGTTGGTATGTCCCAAAAGTCGGCTGACGGTTTCAATGGGTACTCCGTTGGATAACAGCACAGTGGTCGCTGCCGAATGTCTTGCTACATGATAGGTCAAGTGGACTTTTATACCGCACAACTTGGCAATGGCTTTCAGCTTCTTGTTGCAAGTCGTGTTACTCGGCATGGGGAATACTTTATTATCTCTTGTCATACCCCTGTACTTCTCTATTATCTTTCGGGGAACATCCAACAATCGGATATTGGATTCCGTGTTAGTTTTCTTTCTTCGGGTGATAATCCACAGATTTCCGTCAAAGAATGTTTGCAGGTTGTCTTCCGTAAGGTTCTTGACATCGGAATATGCCAAACCTGTAAAGGTGGAGAACAGAAATAAATCCCTGACAAGCTCGTGTGTCTTGTCGGGCATATCGGTGTTCATCATTGTGTGTATCTCCTCTCTCGTAATATACCCTCTGTCCACGCTTTCGGGAGAGTTGATGTACCCTGCAAAGGGATTGAACGGCAGACGACCGTCATTCCTCGCTATGGAAATAATGTGTTTCAGCACAATCATGTAGCCCCAAATGGTATTGGTGCGGCATTTTTTCTCAGTACGCAGGAAATACTCGAAGTCGTTGATGAACGAGAGGTTCAACTCTTTTAACGGAATATCTTCACGCTTGTAGGTATGGGGTAGGAACTCACGGATGTGCTTGCAGACGGTAACATAACGTCGGAATGTTCCTTTTGCCCTGCTGTGTCCCACTTTCTTGGCAAATTCGCTGTTGTGTTGTTCAAACAGTTTTAGCAAGGTTTCCTGTTTGATACCGATGCCGAGATAGGCATCTTTCAACTTGGCAGCAGTGACATAACCGTCCGTCTGCATCAACTCTTGATAACGGCGGTTTATCTCCACTCTGATTTTGTCAACGGCACGGTTGATTCTTTGCGCTTCGGCACTCTTACCCGAAGCACGGTTGTTCTTCACGTCCCACAGGCGCAAGGGAACATCCATCTTGCAACTGAACTGCTTAATCTCTCCGTCCACCGTAATGCGACACATCAAAGGCAGGTTGCCGTTGGGTTTCTCACTGCCTTTCTTCACGTAGAACAATACCTTAAATGTACTTCTCATAACTCACTTTTTTTGGTTACAAAATTAATTCATAGTGAGTTACCGACAGATACGACACATAACGCCAAACGATGCAAAATTTAGGTTTCGCAAGAAATTTGCATCATCGCACGGGTAATGATAAAGTAACTGAACTTTTGCTGCGTTTGTCCATATTCTGTCTCTTCTTGGCTTTTGAACAAGAGAAAAATATAGCGTAACGAACGCTTTTTCAGTCTGTTCGCTACGCTTTACTCAAATTTGCTATTCCGTTAGGTGTTTATTNTCGCAAGAAATTTGCATCATCGCACGGGTAATGATAAAGTAACTGAACTTTTGCTGCGTTTGTCCATATTCTGTCTCTTCTTGGCTTTTGAACAAGAGAAAAATATAGCGTAACGAACGCTTTTTCAGTCTGTTCGCTACGCTTTACTCAAATTTGCTATTCCGTTAGGTGTTTATTTTAATCACGCAAAGATACAGATAAAAAGAATTCGTTTTAATGTATATTGCATTAAAAAAATATTCTTATTACTTATCTGTTCAGAAAGAGCCATGTTAATAAAAGAATTAATGTTTTGGTATCCAGGAGTCTACCAAACTTTGATGTTCTTTTACCCACTTTTCTGCCCCTTCTTTCTCATTGTATTCATTCTGCGAGACATCATTCAGCAAACTGCTGATTTCATCTGTGGTCATGTGCATATTGCCTATTAACTCTGCCACAAACGGATGTTGTTCTCCAAAACCTTTCCGGGCAATGGCAGTAATTATCTCCGCCTTTCCGAAAATGCCTTTCGGATCTTCCAGAAATTTGAGTTTAAAGCGGGTAAACATCCAGTGGGGAGTCCATCCGGTCACTACGATCCATTGGTGCTCGTCGATGGCACGCTTCAGGACAGCAGTCATGGCAGGGCCGCTTGATTCTAACAATTTATAGTCGAGCTTATACTTCTCTATCGCCAAATCGGTGGCATGCATAATGCCTGCCCCTGCATCAATGCCGATAATCTCCCCTTTGAATTTCTCACGGTTGGCATTCAATTGTTCAATGGAATTTACAGGTACATAATCCGGTACTACCAATCCGATGCGGGCATCAGGATAAATCCGGCCGAGGATTTCCAGATTCTTGCCATACTGTTTCATATAATCCGCTTGCGTGGCAGGCAGCCATGCATCCATCAGCAAATCCACTTTGCCACGCGCCATGGTAGCATAGATAGGTGCAGGATCGGCGTTTTTCAGTATCACCCGGTAACCCTGTTGCTCCAAAATCACTTCTACCAGGTGGGTTAAAGCGATGCCGTCATCCCAGTTTATATATCCTATGCTGATTGTTTTATTGTCTTTCTTTCCGCTACACGATGTGAGCAGCAAGAGGAAAGATAAAAAATAAAGTATTCTTTTCATGCTTATTTCCCTTTCTTTTGTTTTCCAAGTCCTTGCGTGATGCGATCCAAAATAATTGCAAGGATAACTACTGCGATACCTCCTTCAAACCCTAAACCGATTTTCATTTGCGTGATACCTTTTAATACGATTTCCCCTAAACCACCGGCTGCAATCATCGCTGCAATTACTACCATTGAAAGCGACATCAGGATGGTTTGGTTAATGCCTGTCATGATGGTGGGTAATGCCAAAGGCAATTGTACTTTGAATAATAGCTGTGTGGGGGTTGCTCCGAAAGAGCGCGATGCTTCTACCACATTTTTAGGAACCTGCTTAATGCCCAGACTGGTTAAACGTACCACCGGAGGCATGGCGAAGATGATGGTTGCAAATGCTCCGGGCACAGTTCCCAACCCGAAAAAGAGAACGGCCGGTATCAGATAAACAAAAGCAGGCATCGTCTGCATCAGGTCGAGGATGGGATGCAGGATTTTATCACACCGCTTGCTGTTGGCGCTCCATATTCCAAGGGGAAGTCCGATCATCAGGGCAATTATGGTAGACGACAGCACCAGAGCCAATGTCTGCATCGTCTCATTCCAAAATCCCATTCCCCAAATGAGTAATAAACCCAAGGCGGTGAATACCCCTACCCCTTTTCCTGATTTATACCAGGCGAGAAGGGTCAGCAGGGCAATAGTCACATAAAAAGGAATCCACATCAATACATTTTGGAATCCGTCTATGAAGCCCCCTATTCCGACATTAACCGCATCAAAAAAAGGTGCGAAGTTTTCTGTCAGCCAATTGATGGCTATTTCTATATATTTTCCGATATTTATCATAATTCGATTGCGTTTTGAATAAGTTCGTTAATTTCGTTTTTATCTTTTCCGGTCATCTCCACTACAATGGATGAAAGGGGAATCAATCCTTTTAATTCACGTTCCTCATCAACCACATAGATGGGTGAATTGGTCTTGGTAATCAATGGAAGCAAATCTTCTATTTTAGTATCCTCCGTAACAGAATGCACTTCACTCAGTATGGCGGTCTTGATAGACTTAATCCCTTTGTGGCGGAGAATGGCAGCATCTTCCAGTGTGATTTCTCCAATCAATTTATCATTTTCGTCTATCACGGGAAGTACGGTAATATCTCTTTCTTTCATTTTTCTAATCAGCACCTCAGGGCCTTCTTTACGCAGACGGGCGACTGCCGGACGGGTAATCATAATGCTACCAGCCGTGACAATCTTGCTTCGGTCTACATTCTCGACAAAACGTGCCACGTAATCATTGGCAGGTTCGGTCAGGATTTCTTCGGAAGTTCCCACTTGTACGATTTCCCCATCCCTCATGATGGCGATGCGGTCACCCAATTTGATGGCTTCATTCAAATCGTGGGTAATGAAAATAATCGTTTTCTTCATTTTGGACTGTATAGCCAGCATTTCATCCTGCATCTGGACACGTATTAACGGGTCGAGTGCAGAAAAGGCTTCATCCATTAATAACACCTCGGGATTGTTTGCCAAGGCGCGGGCCAGTCCCACCCGTTGTTGCATACCTCCGGACAATTGGCCCACCATTTGATTCTGATAACCTTTCAGTCCGACGATTTCCATGCTTTTCATGGCCTTCTTTTCGCGTTCCTGTTTGGGAACGCCTTGCAACTCCAATCCGAAGGCAATGTTGCTCAACACACTACGGTGAGGAAGCAAACCAAAATTTTGAAACACCATCGAAATCTCGTGGCGGCGCATATCCAGCAATTCCTTATCGGATGCGGTAGTGATATCCTTGCCATTGATTAAGATTTGTCCTTTTGTGGGTTTTATCAACCGGTTGATGCAGCGGAGCAAGGTTGATTTTCCACTGCCCGATAATCCCATGATGACGAAAAACTCACCTTCGTGGATGTCCAGATTCGCATCTTTCACGGCGACGGTGCAACCGGTGGCTTTTAATATTTCATTTTTGCTTTTTCCTTCTTTCAGCATTCGGAGAGCCTTTTGTTTCTCCGAACCGAAAATAAGATATAGGTCTTTAATTTCTATTTTATTCATCGTTTATATAGGGTTTAAATTAATAAGAATAGGGGAAGTGAAGGGGCATGAAGAAGCAGCTTCCGTTTTATTTAACGAAAGAAAATATAAAATGGTTCATCGGACAAATCTTTTAATTATCCGAAAAAATATTGATTTAACAGTATTCTGCCATTTACTCCCGTAGGGAGTGGAGAGAAAGATATGGGCGGTGATTATTTCTCATAAAATTCGATGGGCAAATCATCCGGGTCTTTAAAGAATATGAATTTCTTTCCGGTATATTCATCTATTCTGACCATTTCGTGAGGAATGTTTTTTGCATCCAGTTCTTGAAGGGCAGTTTCTATATTGTCTACTTCAAAAGCGATATGCCGTAATCCGGTAGCTTCGGGATAGGATAACCGACGGGGAGGATTGGGAAAAGAGAATAACTCGATGGTATAAGTCCCGTTTAAAGACAGATCCGTTTTATAGGAATTTCTTTCACTTCTGAAATATTCATTCTTTACTTCAAATCCTAAATTCTGATAAAAAGCTTTAGACTTTTCATAGTCGGAGCAAATAATGGCAATATGATGTACGGCATTCAGTTTCATAAACTTATCTGATTAAAAGAAGTCTTGTTTTGTAATGGCAAAGATAATAAGAATTCGTTTTGTAGAAAATAGAAGGCGGCTAATCTTTTGTGGAATGCTATTTTGTTCTATCTTTGTGAAACAAATAAGATGAATATGGATAGCATTTTGATAATTGATGACGAACCGCAGATACGCAAACTTCTTTCGCGTATGATGGAATTGGAAGGCTACGAGGTTTTCCAAGCGACTGATTGCCAATCTACTTTAAAACAATTAAAACAGCACACTCCCCAGGTGGCATTGTGCGATGTCTTTCTGCCCGATGGCAATGGAGTCGATTTGGTTGTCACCATGAAAAAGCTCTATCCCGAACTCGAAATTATTTTATTGACGGCTCACGGCAACATCCCCGACGGGGTGCAGGCTATTAAGAACGGGGCTTTCGACTATATCACCAAAGGAGACGATAACAACAAGATTATCCCTGTCATTAGCCGCGCCATGGAGCAAGCTAAAAAGAATATAGGAGAAAAAGCAAAACCGGAAGAAGCACATGCCTATTCTTTTGAAACCATCAAAGGCAAGTCGGCCTGCATGCAACAAACGGTCGCTTTGGCCCGGAAAGTGGCAGCAACCGATGTCACAGTGTTGCTTACCGGCGAAACCGGAACAGGAAAAGAAGTCTTCGCACAAGCCATCCATCGTAACAGTCTTCGCAAAGAGAACGCTTTTGTAGCGGTAAACTGTTCCGCCTTTAGTAAAGATTTGCTTGAAAGCGAGATATTCGGCCATAAAGCCGGTTCGTTTACCGGAGCGATGAAAGACAAGAAAGGCTTGTTCGAGGTGGCCGACAACGGAACGATTTTTCTGGATGAAATCGGTGAGATGGCATTCGAACTGCAAGCCAAATTGCTCCGTGTGCTCGAATCCGGAGAATATATAAAGATAGGCGACACGAAACCGACGAAAGTGAATGTCCGCATCATCTCGGCCACCAACCGTGATTTGAAAAAAGAAATAGAACAGGGTCATTTCCGCGAAGACCTTTATTATCGCCTATCCGTTTTCCAGATACACCTCCCTCCTCTTCGCGAGCGTAAAGAAGACATCGAGCTTTTGGCGGAAACCTTTATCCGGCTCTTTTCAAAGAAATTAGGGAAACAAGTGGAAGGAATGACACCGGAGTTTTTGACGGCTTTGAAAGCAGCCGATTGGAGAGGAAATATCCGTGAATTGCGTAATGTGATAGAACGCAGCATGATTGTCTGTGACAGACAGCTCACCTTGCAGGACCTTCCTATCGAAATACAGAACGCCCAGCTGGAAGACAACGCCGGCAGTAATTATTCGGAATTTGAACTGGCCGCTATGGAGAAACGTCATATTGCTAAAGTGCTGCAATACACCAAAGGAAATAAGACCGAAGCCTCACGTTTATTGAAAATAGGTTTGACTACACTTTATCGTAAAATAGAAGAATATGGGATAACCCTTTAATGAAAAACACTTAAAATTATTATGATATGAAGTTATTCAGTTACACTTTAGGCCTGATGGCAAGCGCATCTTTGCCAACAGTTGCAATGGCTGCCAACTTGCAACCCCAACAAGAACAGAAAGATAAACAGCCCAATGTTATTTTGATCGTTGCCGACGATTTGGGATATGGTGATTTAAGCTGCTATGGAGCTCACCGCATTCAGACTCCCGGAATGGATCGCATTGCCAATGAAGGCATTCGCTTCACACAAGGATTTTGTACAGCGGCAACTTCTACTCCCAGCCGTTATTCGGTTATGACCGGTAAATATCCCTGGAGTAATGTCGATGCCAAAATCCTTCCCGGAAATGCCGCTTTAATTATTGACACCCAAAAAATAACGCTTCCCAAACTGATGAAGCAAGCTGGTTATGCTACGGGGTCGGTAGGTAAATGGCATATCGGATTGGGAGATGGAAATGTAGATTGGAATAAAGAGGTCAATCCTGGTGCAGCAGAGATAGGATATGACTATTCCTTTATTCAAGCAGCGACTAATGACCGCGTACCCTGTGTTTTCCTTGAAAATGGGAAAGTCGTGGGATTAGACCCTAACGATCCTCTTTATGTCGATTATCGGAAGAATTTTCCCGGTGAACCTACCGGAAAGAATAATCCTGAGTTGCTCCGTATGCATCCCAGTGTAGGTCATGCGGGCTCTATCGTCAATGGAGTGCCTCGCATCGGCTTTCAAAAAGGGGGAAAAGCTGCTCAGTGGAAAGATGAAGAGATGGCGGAACTGTTCTTGAACAAAGCCAAGCAATTTGTGGATGACAATAAAGATAAACCTTTCTTTTTATATTATGGTCTTCACCAACCGCACGTGCCTCGTGTTCCCAACGAACGTTTTGCAGGGAAATCGGGCATGGGTCCTCGCGGAGATGTTATTCTGGAGGCTGACTGGTGTGTAAGTGAGTTTTTGAAAGAATTGGATAAGCTGGGATTGACGGAAAATACGATTGTGATTTTTACCAGCGATAATGGTCCGGTACTTGATGACGGATACAAAGATCAGGCAGAAGAATTGGTAGGCGATCACAAGATTGCAGGCCCATTACGTGGCGGTAAAACCAGTATGTTTGACGGTGGAACACGAATACCGTTTATGTTGCGTTGGCCGGCTCAGGTAAAACCGCAAGTTTCCGATGCTTTTGTTTGCCAAATGGACCTGTTGGCTTCGTTTGCAGCGTTGCTGGGACAGACTTATCCCGACCAGGTGGATAGTGAGAACACATTAGATGCTTTCTTGGGCAAAAGCAAGGAAGGACGCAAGGAACTGGTTATTGAAGGGATGTTTAATTATGCATACCGCCAAGGCGATTGGGCATTGATTCCTCCTTATTATAATCCGTACAGCAAGGAAGATGGTGAATTTATCGGTTTGGGATACGGATATAAATTGTATAATCTGAAAGAGGATATCGGTCAGCAAAATAATTTGGCCGAGAAATATCCGGAATTATTGGGCAAGTTAATCAATCGTTTTGAGTATTTGAAAGGACATACGGATAAAGTAACACGTTATTAAATCCCTTCCCTTTGCATTAAAATATAGTTTTTGCCCTGATGTGTTTATCATCCCATTACTGTGAGGGGATAAATATCATTGGGGCAAAAACTTTTCTTCATTCTTTTATTCCTTCACTTCATCCCCTGAATTTGTTATTCCGTCAGAGTCAAATTGTAAGACACGTGTATTTTTAGAAAAAATACAGGGCCAGTTATTATTCTTGGGGATTTAATATATCAAGCATACACTTGTCACCGGATGTTATCTCCTCCGTTTTTTTTACTCTGCATACGTCTTGAACTCCCTAGGTCGTTTCATTAGCCAGCCTAAGCGTTTTCGTCCTTTCGATTATGCCTGTCTATTAGTCGAATTACTACAGTCTCCCACAATGGACTGTATAGTCCGTTGCCGTAGACTGTATAGTCTATTACAGTGGACTGTACAGTCCACTGCCGGAGTCTGTAATAATCTTCCGTTTAAAAGGCCTTGGTTGACCCTAAGAAACGGCTTACTCTTCCCTTCGTTACCTGAAATCAGGAGCACCTATCTTTCGATACACTTCGGCATCCTTTTCCGAGAAACAACACACTGTCACCTCACCCTCATAGCCGCGTGCCATCTCTTCCCCGATAACGTTCAATGCGATACGTGCCGCCTCTTCCTTGGGGTAACGGTACACCCCGGTACTGATACAGGGAAAGGCAATGCTCTGGATGCCGTTCTCCTTGGCCAACGCAAAACTGGTGCGATAGCATGAGGCTAGCTTCTCGGCTTCTCCGTGAGTTCCCCCATACCATACGGGCCCTACGGTGTGAATTACTTTCTTACAAGGCAGGTTGTATGCATCGGTTATCTTGCTCTCACCGGTGGGACAACCGCCCAATGTCCTGCATTCCGCCAGCAATGCAGGTCCGGCAGCCCGGTGGATAGCTCCGTCCACACCGCCGCCACCCAGTAGCGAACTGTTGGCCGCATTCACAATGGCATCCACTTTTAACGTAGTGATGTCGGCTACGATAACATTTATTTTCTTCATGTCTTCTTCCTGTTTTTTCTGTATTAAATCCTTCGTACAAAGCTATACAATTAATTAAAAAACGAAGCCATTCCGCTGCAAATAAATCCTTCATTCTCCTGTTTTGATATTCTTCCCTTTTCATTTTGAAAAGGTCTTCCTCTCCCCTATTTTCCCCCTTATCGCTATATATTCATATAAATCAACCACTTACATTCTTGTTCCCGATAATGGCATACTATTGGCATCTTAACAGGGCAAGTAAACAATAGTATTAATTAAAAAATGAAATTATGGATTTATTTTCAATCGGATTTGCAGTTTGCACCCTGAGCGGCATAGCTTGCTTCGGGTTATTCTTTAAATGTATAGACTGGTTCGAGAAAATCTAAAAACAGAAAGGAGAAACAAGTTATGTACACGGCATTATTTGTAGTAAGTGTGATTATGTTTGGCTATATGATGTATGTTCTCATCAAGCCGGAGAAATTTTAAAAAAGCAAGAAGGTTATGAATACTGAAATTTTAGGTGTTATAGCGCAAATCGTTCTGATGGTGACTTTAAGTTACCCAATCGGAAAATATATCGCCAAGGTTTATAAAGGTGAAAAGACTTGGTCGGATTTTATGAAACCCGTTGAACGGATGATGTTCAAGCTGAGTGGCATTAACCCTCATGAGGAAATGAACTGGAAACAGTTTCTGAGGGCATTGTTGGTGGTGAACCTCTTCTGGTTCCTTTGGGGGATGGTGTTGCTGGTTACTCAAGGTGTGCTGCCGCTTAATCCGGATGGAAACATCGGGCAGACCGCACACCAGGCCTTTAATACTTGCATCAGTTTTATGGTAAACTGCAACTTGCAGCATTATAGCGGTGAAAGCGGGCTGACTTATTTCACACAATTGTTCGTTATCATGTTGTTCCAGTTTATTACGGCTGCAACGGGTATGGCTGCCATGGCAGGTGTAATGAAAGCGTTGGCGGCAAAGACCACACAGACCATCGGCAATTTTTGGAACTTCATGGTATTGAGCTGCACGCGTATTCTGCTGCCGCTTTCGTTGATTGTCGGTTTTATTCTGATTATCCAAGGGACCCCGATGGGATTTGACGGCAAAATGGAAGTGACCACTTTGGAAGGAGCGAAACAATATGTATCACAAGGTCCGACAGCGGCCATTGTCCCTATCAAGCAACTGGGAACCAATGGCGGTGGTTATTTCGGTGTGAATTCTTCCCATCCGCTGGAAAATCCCACTTACCTTACTAATATGGTAGAGTGCTGGGCTATTCTTGTCCTTCCCATGGCGATGGCATTCGCTTTCGGGTTCTATCTGAAACGTAAGAAGTTGGGGTACAGCATCTATGGTGTGATGCTTGCCGCTTTCCTTATCGGCGTGTTTGTTAATGTTTATCAGGAGACGGGCGGAAACCCAAGGATTGACGCCCTGGGTATCGCTCAGGATAACGGCGCCGTGGAAGGCAAGGAAGTGCGCATAGGTGCTGCCGGCACAGCTCTGTGGAGTGTGGTTACTACGGTCACTTCCAATGGTTCGGTAAATGGTATGCACGATTCTACCATGCCGCTATCGGGTATGGTTGAAATGCTGAATATGCAGATTAATACGTGGTTTGGCGGCGTGGGTGTAGGTTGGATGAATTACTTCACCTTTATTATAATCGCTGTATTTATCAGTGGGCTGATGGTAGGACGTACACCCGAATTTCTGGGAAAGAAGGTGGAGGCGCGGGAAATGAAAATAGCTTCTATCGTGGCCTTGCTTCATCCGTTTATTATCCTGGTCGGTACGGCCCTTGCCGCTTACTTATTCGTTCACGCCCCCCAGTTTGTAGAAAGTGAAGGCGGCTGGTTGAATAATCCCGGTTATCACGGACTGAGTGAAATGTTTTATGAATATACATCCTGTGCGGCCAATAACGGTTCGGGCTTTGAAGGCTTGGGAGATAATACCTGGTTCTGGAACTATTCTTGCGGTTTGGTTTTGATTCTCGGCCGCTTTCTTCCCATCATCGGGCAAGTGGCTATCGCAGGCTTGCTGGCCAAGAAGAAATATATCCCCGAAAGTGCCGGAACGCTGAAGACAGATACCGTGACATTCGGAATCATGACTTTTGTTGTCATCTTTATCGTTGCCGCCTTGTCGTTCTTCCCTGCACATGCGTTAAGCACTATTGCCGAACACTTAAGTTTATAATAAAACAAGTTTATACAAGATGAAAAATAATAAATCAGCTTCTTTATTTCAAAAGGAGCAAGTTATGAACAGTATCAAGCAATCATTCGTGAAACTGAATCCGCGAGTGATGATAAAGAATCCTATCATGTTTACGGTAGAAGTCTGTACGGCCATCATGTTTTTGGTCATGCTCTACTCCATCGTGAACGATTCACAAGGTTCCTTTATTTATAATTTGTGGGTCTTCGTTATCCTGTTTATCACCTTGCTGTTCGCCAACTTTGCCGAAGCCATTGCCGAAGCGCGTGGCAAAGCACAAGCCGACACTCTGCGCAAGACCCGTGAAGAAACTCCGGCCAAGAAAATTCTGAACGGGAAATTAATAACCGTCAGCAGTTCCCAACTAAAGAAAGGAGATATTTTTGTGTGTGAGGCCGGAGATGTAATTCCAGCCGATGGCGAAATCATCGAAGGGCTCGCCTCTATCGACGAAAGTGCCATTACAGGCGAATCCGCTCCGGTCATTCGTGAGGCAGGCGGTGATAAAAGCTCTGTAACAGGCGGAACAAAAGTATTGTCCGACCAGATAAGAGTAATGGTAAGCACCCAGCCGGGTGAAAGTTTCCTGGATAAGATGATTGCATTGGTGGAAGGCGCATCTCGCCAGAAGACACCGAATGAAATCGCATTGACTATCCTGTTGGCAGCCTTTACGTTGGTCTTTGTCATTGTGTGTATCACCCTGAAGCCGTTTGCCGACTATACGGGGACCGTGATTACCATTGCTTCTTTTCTGTCCCTGTTTGTCTGCCTCATTCCGACTACCATCGGCGGTTTGCTGTCGGCCATCGGCATTGCAGGCATGGACCGCGCTTTGCGTGCCAATGTCATCACCAAATCGGGCAAGGCGGTGGAAACAGCGGGTGATATTGATACGTTGCTGCTTGATAAAACCGGTACCATTACCATCGGAAACCGCAAAGCGACCCGTTTCTATCCGGCGCAAGGAGTCGATGAACAGGCTTTCATCGAAGCATGCCTGCTCTCTTCCGTATCCGATGACACCCCGGAAGGAAAATCCATCATCGAACTGGGACGGGAATCAGGTTTGCGTATGCGCAACTTGAATACCGAGGGAGCCCACATGATAAAGTTTACTGCCGAAACCAAATGTTCGGGCATTAATTTGAAGGATGGAACGGAAATCCGTAAAGGTGCGTTTGATGCCATCCGCAGGATAGCCCTGTCTGCCGGAAACACCTTCCCGAAAGAAACGGAAGACGTTATTCAGGAGATTACCGGTAATGGGGGAACGCCCTTGGTAGTCAGCATCAACAAGAAAGTGGCCGGTGTGATAGAATTACAGGATATTATTAAGCCGGGCATTCAGGAACGCTTCGAACGCTTGCGCAAGATGGGAGTAAAAACAGTCATGGTGACGGGAGACAATCCGTTGACAGCCAAATACATTGCCGAGAAAGCAGGAGTCGATGACTTTATAGCCGAGGCGAAGCCTGAAGACAAGATGGAATACATCAAAAAAGAGCAGGCTGCCGGAAAACTGGTTGCCATGATGGGCGACGGTACAAACGATGCCCCTGCCCTGGCCCAAGCCAATGTGGGCGTGGCCATGAACAGCGGCACGCAGGCGGCCAAGGAAGCCGGAAATATGGTGGACCTTGACAACGACCCCACCAAACTGATAGAAATTGTTGAAATAGGCAAGCAGTTGCTCATGACGCGCGGCACACTGACCACGTTCTCCATTGCCAATGATGTGGCCAAGTATTTTGCAATCGTTCCTGCGCTGTTCATGCTCTCTATCCCCGAACTTGCCGCACTGAACATCATGGGGCTGCATAGTCCTGAAAGCGCTATCCTGTCTGCGGTTATTTTCAATGCCGTTATCATCCCCATCTTGATTCCATTGGCATTGAAAGGTGTCCGGTACAAACCGATAGGAGCATCCGCCCTGCTCCGCCGTAATCTTTTGATTTATGGATTAGGCGGTGTCATTGCCCCCTTTGTGGGAATTAAGTTAATTGATTTAGTAGTAGGTTTATTCTTTTAATCAGTAAGTAACAATGAAAAATTTTATAAAGTCATTCAGACTAACTTTAGTGTTCTGTGTATTCTTTTCAGTGTTTTATATATTGGTATTGTGGCTGTTCGCCCAGTTTGCCGGACCTAATTCCGGCAATGCCGAAGTCGCAACGCTGGACGGCAAAGTGGTGGGTGCGGCCAATGTGGGGCAATCTTTCACAGAAGACATTTATTTCTGGGGACGTCCTTCCTGTGCCGGAGAAGGTTATGATGCAACGAGTTCTTCGGGTAGTAACAAAGGGCCTACAAACGAAGAGTATCTGGCTGAGGTAGAAGCGCGTATTGATACTTTCCTGCTTCATCACCCCTATCTGAGCCGCAAGGATGTGCCTGCCGAAATGGTGACAGCCAGTGCCTCCGGTCTGGACCCTCATATTACTCCGGCATGTGCCTACGTACAGGTGCAACGGGTGGCAAAGGCTCGTGGAATGAGCGAAGAAACAGTGAAGGCAATGGTAGACAACTCCATCGAGCACCCGTTTCTAGGGCTGTTTGGAACAGAAAAAGTAAATGTTCTGAAACTGAACATTGCACTGGAAGAATCAAAATAATTCATCAGAAGAAAGCATTTATAAAATAGATACGCGACATGAAAAAGAAACACTCTATAGAAACCGAAAGCCTTTCGGCCCTTAAAGCATTAATCGGTATCCTCGTTTTCCTAAGCTTGATGAATTGGCTTGTCGGATGATTTGTGTCATTCTATTCAGGTGAATGCTTTCTTTATGTGAAAGTACCCTCTTGGGAAAAGAAAAAAAAGAGAACACAACTTATTATTAGTTTATTTTTAAGATGAAAAAAACATTCAAAACTATGGCATTCGTATGGGTAGGAACCGCACTGTTAATGCCCTATGCAGTAAAAGCACAAGATTTCAAGGTAACCGGCAAAGCCGATTTTGTAAGTGATTATATTTGGCGGGGCGCCTATCAAAATTCAGGATTCTCTGTCCAGCCCACTTTGGGATTGGCATACGGCAACCTGTCTTTGTCGGCTTGGGGAAGTCAAAGTCTTACAAAATCGGACGGAGCACAAGAGTTTGATATCAATCTGAGTTACACCCTTGGAAATGGGGGAATCACCCTTACCGATTATTGGTGGAACGGAATCAATATGCCTTATGGCGATTATAAACACGACCATCATTTTGAAGCTTCCCTCTCCTATTTCTTCGGCGATAGATTTCCGTTGACACTGGGCTGGGCGACTATGTTTGCCGGTGGCGATGAGAATGCGGATGGCAACCGTGCCTATTCCACTTATATCAGTGCCGCCTACCCGATTTCTTGTCCGGCAGAGATTACGCTCACCCCGTCTGTCGGGTTTACTCCCTGGAAAGGAATGTACCATGCCGATGGAGCTGCTTTTACCGACATTTCTTTGAAAGCCACTAAAGAGATTCCGATTACAGAACGTTTTTCATTGCCTTTGTTTGTGCAAGCCATTACTTCCCCTTCGTCTGATAAAACTTACCTGATAGCCGGTTTGAGCATCGGGTTCTGATTGTGTGAATTTATTTTTTTGTAGGAAAGCCGGGACTTTTGAAATGAGTTCCGGCCTTTTTATTAAAATTGCAATTCATGGAAACGACAGCAACTACCTTGTCATTTTTTATACTAATAGTATTTCCCAATTCCGCCATATCCTGTTATTGTTTTATTCTCCTTTGTTTTTTTAATGAAATGGTTTAACCGCTTCTCAAATTCTTCAGGGCGTGTCCTCGCGGCTTCAATGTATGCAATACGGATTCGCTGATAGGAATCGGAAAACTGTTGATAGTTTTTCCACACTATTTTATCTTCTTTCAATTTGTCGATTATGTCACTGGGGAAAATGAAAGGTTCAGATAACACAGTCTGTATTTTAGCCTTAAACCGGGGATGTATCCTGTCATTTTCCAATAGCCATTTAAGCCTTTCTTTGTTGGCTTGCGAATAAGTGCTTTTAGGATTTCTGGGAGTGAAACGCTGAATTTTATGATCCTTGTCAAGAGGTCTTATCGTACTGTCAATCCATTCGAAACATAGAGCTTCCTCAACCGCATCATTGTATAGGATAGATTTTTCACCTGATGACTTGCCGGGAAATACAAACCATATTTCATTAGCAGTGTCAAAATTATCCATTAACCACTTTCTCCAATCTTCCCGGTTCTCAAAATACTTTATTTTATTTTCTGTTGTCATAACAAGTCGGTTGCACTAAAAAGGTTTTGATGAATAAATAAAACTTTGAAAATCAGTTAATTTATTCGGCATTCAAGACTTTAATAAATTCCTCTATATTGATTACATCAATTGCAGGAAAAGAGATTTCTTTTAATACATTGAAATGGTGGTCCTCTGTTACAATATAAGTAGCATTAGCCGCTATTGCACAATCGACAAACTTATTATCATCTTCGTCTGACTTTATCAGTCGAAAATGATAATGTGGGTCTACTTTCCGTATATTCTCCCTTGTCAATATGGCGTAAACAATACTTTCTGCCAAATGCCGATTTATATTTCTCGCCATGACTTCCAAATATTCTTCAATTATTTCATTGGTAATACATAAAATGTATTCATAATTTAAGAATCCCTGCCATACCCTATTATAAATACCCTTAGCCGAAATAGACATTATCAGGCTATTAGTATCAAGTACAATATTTTGCATCGCTCTATTTATAAGGAGTACGTTCATGTAAGTTACGAAAACTCTCCACTTTGTTTTCATCCAATTGGCCGCTTTCCCATAAACGGTCAATTTCTTCTTGAGCCTGTTTTGCAAAATAGTCAGAAATAACTTTCTTTAATTGGCTAAGTGCTTCCGGACTATCCACAAAAGACATCATTTCAAGAAGTTCCATTTGAGCAGGATTGAATACTGTTCTTTCCATAATTCGTTTCTTTTATTGTTTTGATAAGTACAAAAATACTCATAATCCTCATTATCACATTACCCTTTCTGTTTTTTTATAAATATTATCCTCATAATTCTATAAGAAAGGCACATTACAATCTTTCAGCTTCCCCCTCCCCCCAAAAAATATTTCCCAATCATAGTTTTATGAAATAAAGCCAAGTCCTACTTTACTTTCAATTAAATTCCATATATTCACACCCGAATAAGAATCCGGTGTATCACACCCCAATTTGATAGAAACGAATTTTGCATAAGAACCTATTCCAAAAGGTAAAGAATAACTCAAGAAAACAACCATTAAAAAAACGAAATAATGAAACAATTAATCGCCTGTTGCGGACTGGATTGCGAAAACTGCGACGCCCGCATAGCCACTGTCACGAATGACGATGCGCTGAGAGAAAAAACCGCCAAAGAGTGGAGCGTGATGAACAATGCACCGCAAATTACAGCAGAAACCATCCATTGCATGGGCTGCCGCACCGATGGAGCCAAATTTGCATTTTGCAGTGAATATTGCGAAATCCGTAAGTGTGTCCATGCGAAAGGATTTAACACCTGTGGAGACTGTAAAGAGTTGGATAACTGCCCGATAGTGGGTGCTGTCTTTCAACATGCTCCCGGGGCAAAAGAAAACCTTATAAGTACTTCGGCAACTATATGAGACCTGTCACAAAAATAATGAAACGAATAAGTATGATAGATTTAAAAAAAATTGGTCTATTATTTTTTTGTATAATCATAGCTTTTGATGGATTTTCCCAAACATTTAAGAAGAAAGAAATGGACATTCAAACAAATAAATTGAAGGAAGTAATAAAGAATTGGATTGTCAATATTGATAAAACAGAAGACTTGCCTTTAGATATTGTAGCATTGAGCTTTAATCTTTATGAACCGTACAGCATAGAGCTCGTTGGTTCTGCTCGGTTTGATGAAGAAGACGAAGATTGGGCATGTGACGAAGATTTTGAACCTGTTCAAAGAAGGTGTCCCGGTTTCGAGCTTTCAGATAATTTGGAATGGCAGGAAGTATTAGAGATTGTTGTAGCTACCCTTAAAAACTTAATCAAAGAGCTTCCTGATTTAAGGCTGTTTAAAGTCGAACACATAGCAGTGGGATTTGTGGATGGCAGTTTGACAATTATAAAATGACAGGAGTTAAAAAGTTGTTTTGATAGTTTTCCCACACAAAGAAAAACAGAGCGTGATGCAAACCCCGGTTGTTCGGATAGCTCGTTGCGCTCTGTTCAAATCTGTTTTCTATTTATGCATTTTTACATTCGTCGCTTTTCCTTAAAAAAGCGCCTTCCAGCTCCCTTACCGCCTGCTCCCTGTCCTTTTCCCGAACCACTACCGACACATTGTGATTACTGCTTCCATAAGAAATCTGATAAAGCGGAATGTGACATAACACATTGATAATGTGCGCCTCCATGCCCGTATGCTCCCACGACAAATTGCCGATGACACTCACCACAGCCATGTCCGTTTCAATGCCCACCTCGGCATATTTGCCCAATTCCCGATAAATAAACCGCAACGTATCACTGCTGCAACTCACCGCCACGGATATGTTGACATTCGAGGTGGACGCCGAATGAATCAGCACTTTATATCTTTCGAAAGTGTCAAATACTTTTCCGATAAAAAGAGAGGCGTTCAGTATTTCCAGCGATTTCAGTTTGATAAACGCCACTTGGCGGCGCGAAACAAGGGCTTTCACCCCCTGCCCCATCCTTTCGGCAGAAATCAGTAATTCGTTTTCATCGGAAAACGGAAGCCTTTGCAGGGCGATGGCCATTCCTGCCGAACGTGCCAATGCAATGCACTCGGCGGAGATAAATCTAGCTCCGCAGTCAATCAGGTTTTCCGCTTCGCCAAACGTTATGGAATGCGTTTGTCGCATTTTTATATTGCCGTTCAGCACGCCGCCGGAGGTGTAAAGCACCACCTCTGTCGCGTGGAAAACCGCTCCGGTCAATGCGGCATAATAATCCGTGCCGCCGTGGGGCAGAAGGCAGGTTTCATTATATACATTCATGCACAGGGCGTTTTGAGTGATATATAGGGGGACGTCGGGAAGCCCTTTCATCAGCTCTTCCACGTTTTTGCGGGAGTTTTCCATATCCGGTTTCCTGTCGATGCCAAGACGCAGGAATTTGCACGAATGGAGTACGCAATTTTCTTTCCCCCGCATCCGCAAAAGGTGGGAAAGAAACAAGCTGGATATAATAGCCCCCTGAGCCATTATATCGCGGTCGTCTACCAGACGCGGAGCCTCGTTGCATAAATCCGCCATCTGCCGGATGTGTATTTTTATATCTTTCTCCGCTTCTTCTCGCCGGCCTTCCGAAACAATCATCCGGTTCAGCCAGTCCATACAGTCATCTGACAAGGACTGCACTTCTCTCAGGGCGTCTTCTATCTCGATATGGAACAAGCTGATGGATATTTTTTGAATTTTATCGGCAATATCTGTGAATGTGTCAAGAACAATGACGCAGGAAATGTCGGTCTTGATATTTTCTGTCATGCACACCAGGTCGAGCGGTGTTTTAATATTTTCCAAACTATAAATTTTCATCGTTTTTATTTTTTTTATGGGTTCCATGAATCTTTTTTCTTTTCCATTTTAGAAAGCTTTTTTCCAAAATGGAAGGCAGCGGACTGCAACACTCGTTTTTAATCTTTTATATTTCAATGTTTTAGCATTTTGGTTCTGTTTTTCGGTTCTCATTCTACAGTAGAATGTTCCAAAAGGATGCCAAAGCGGTGAGGGAGGTTAAAAAGAGGTGTGGAAAGAGTAAATCTTTCAAAAGGGACAGCGAAGCCAATAACAATGCTGATGAAAATTTAAACAGCTCTAACAGGCATGAGTAAAAATAAAATCTTATATTAGCAGCCGGAAACATTAAAAGCCTGTTTAAATTTCCATTGAAGCCCGGTCTTTATGCCATCCTGCGCATCGCGAGGAATCCGTAAACCGTTTTCGGATTTCTCATCCCCTACTCCGCTGCTTCATTCGCAGGGAAAGGACAATGTTCGGAATGGCCACGACAAAGCCGGTGAAAATTGGAACAGGCCCTAAAAAAAACAGAAAAAAATATGATAACGAACAGGGATGAAGTGCTGGATAACGCATTCAGGGTATTTGTAAGGATGAATTACGAAAAAGCCAGTTTTACGGAGATAGCCAAGGCATGCGGCTTGTCGAGGGCAGGCATCATTTATTACTTTCCCTACAAGCAGGATTTGTTTATGGCCGTCGCGGATAAATTTGTATTCAGGGCGCAACAACCCGAAAATAAGTTCGACCTGACGGCAGGCACCCTTGCCGAATTTATCGAACAATATATACAAGGTGTGACAACCACCATGAAGCGCATCAAGCTGTTGGTGGACGAAGACCACACCCCCAACGATTGCAGCCTGAACTTTTATTATTATAATTTCTTTGCCCAAGTGAGAATGTATTATCCCAATGCGCAGCAAAAAATAGCCCGGCTCTACGAGCAGGAATTCCGCCTATGGGCCGACGTCATACAGCGTGCCAAGGACAGCGGCGAACTCCGTCCCGACACCGATGTCAGGAAATCCGCCGTGCTGTTCCGGCAGACATTTATGGGGATGGGCTACGAACACTCTTTCCTGAACGGACTGGACATTGCCCAACTTACCGAGACTTTCCACTATATCTACTCCCTGCTGAAAGCCTGATTTTCAGTATCTAGCCTTTTAACGCACAAAAACCAAACGATTGTTTTGTTTTTCTTCTTTCTTTCCCATATATTTGCAGCGGAGGCATTTAAAATACCTCTCCATTCATTACTTAAAACTATACAAAATGAAAATGCTGAAATTCTTATTTGTGGCAGTCGGCATCCTGTTACTATCCTGCCCGGCTGCATCCGCCCGGGGTGCGAGAATCCCCTTCGGCGACCGCGAAGTGTTAACCAAAGTGGCGGATTTGCCCGATACCGAGGACTACCGGACCGACGACGGAAACTACATCGACCTGGCCACCCTTCACCGGGAGTTCAACATTGCCTACCTGCTGCCCCTGTACATTGAGGAAGAACCCCGTCTGGTGGGCTATTGCGGCAAAGAAGACACCTATTATGAGCTGACGGAAGAGCAGCTTGCCGCCATCTTGGAAGAGAACCGCCTGGACGGGAAAGAACTGAACAAACTGGGCTTCTACACCCGTTATGGCGGCAAAGTGGTGGGGCTTGTGCTCCTTGTCCTCATCGGCCGGGGAATCGCTCCGCGAAAGAAGAAAAATGTGGAAGCGACCGAAGTTTGAAATCACAGATTTAATAACATAAATAAAAACAAAAACCATGACATTCTATTACATTATCTTCATCGTCTTCGTAGTCCTGTACGTGGGCTATTATCAATTCTACCTGAAACGTAAAAACGCAAGACAGGCAGAGGAAGTGAGCAAAGCGGACTTCAAAGCTGAATTTGCCAACGCTTCCCTCTATCGGCAAAACCTTCTCGCCACCGACCTCTCTTTCCTGAAAAAAGCGATGGGAGAAGAAACCATCGACGCCTTCAACTATGCCAATGCCGAAACCAGCGTAGCGAGCGCCCTGAAGGAAGGAGTAAAAGACCGCCTGAAAGGAATGGCAACCCTCGGCACAGTCCGTTTCACCACCGTAAACACGCCCAAATATCTGGTTTTAAGCGGTGACAACCTGCACCTGCTGGACACTGATACGGACGGTGAAATCGACCGTCACCTCATCTTCAACCGCTCCCGGCTGGAAAACTCCCGACTGGCCGAAATCCCCCTCGAAGGGCAGTTGAAAGCACAGGCCATGGCACGCGGAGAGAACGTGCGCGTCTACAAACTTTCATTGCAGACGGACGGCAAGCCGGTGGAACTTATCCTCTACTCCTGCCTGATATTCACGGAGATACCGGAAATTCCGACCGACCCCGCAGAAACGGTGCAGGCCATCGTCATAGCCAACGATTTCCTGAAACAACTGGGCGACAAATACCCCAATCTGAAAGTCACTCTACCGATATTCGGTTGACAAGGCCGGAAACCTTGTCGCGGTCTTCAAAAAGTTCTCTGTGATGCAGGAAACGTGGTTTTCGGGATAAAATCGGCTTTTTCGCCCCCGGAAACCGCGTTTTTTGCATCCCCATGAATCTTTTGTACACAGAAACAACGTTTGTAGCATAAAAATGCTTACTTTTGAACAGGAAACCGCAAGGACGAGGCCGCGACCAGCGTCGTGCTCCCCGAAACCGCGTTTCCGAGTCCGCAACGAATGTTTTGCCCCGGGAAACTCTCTTTCTAGCTCCAAAAAATCCGCAGTGAACCCCGGAACGCCCGATTTCCTTGTCAAAAAGAACAACAAACCGCCGGAAACCCGGTTTTCGGCAAAACATTAATTTAAATCGCATAGAAATGAAACAGATTGAAAACATCAGCCTCGAACGTATGAATAACGGCGCGCACTACATGTACCTCACCAACGTAATGGCTCATGCCGATGCCGACGAAAAAGTGAAAACCGCCACCACCGCCCTGCTCGCCACCCTGCGCAGCGCATGGCAGGCAGAGGACGAAGCGTTGAAGACTTCGCAGAAAAGCCTGTTGACCGACGACATTGTGGAAGCCGACCACCTGCGCGACTCCCTTTACAGCGGTTACCGCAAGGCCGTTGCCGGATTCAAGGATTTCCCCGTGGAGCCGATGGCGCAGGCCTACCGCACGCTGTGGCAGCATTTGAAAGATTATAACATCAATCCTTCCGCTCAACTGGATAAGGAAACAGGTCTGCTCATCAATTTTGTTGACGACTTGGAAATCAAGTACAAGTCTCAGGTGGAAGCGTTGGGCCTTACCGCCTTTGTCGCCCAACTGAAGGTGGCAAACGAACGTGTGCGCACGCTCACCGCCAGCCGTACAGACGAGCGCACCACGCAGACGGTGGGTGCCATGAAGTCGGCCCGCGCCGCCTCGGATGCCGCTTACCGCGAGTTTGTCCGCATGGTGAACGCATTGGCTCTGGTGCAGGGTGAAGCCGATTTTGCCAATTTCATTGACTACATGAACACTGAAATCGTGCACTATAAGCGCGAGGTTATCGGGCAGAAGGCTGCCAAGCCTGCCGCTTCTGCCAACGGCGGAAACAAGGGGGAGAATGAGAAGGGCGAGGCATCCGAACCTACGGTTTAATGTGAACCGTATGAGGATGGTCAGAAAGTAATGACTGCACCTGACTGGTGTCGGTTGCTAAGGTAACCGATGCCGGTGGGGGTGGTTATTAGAGATTAGGAACCACACCTGTTGGGTGTCGGTTATTTCGATAACCGATACCCAACAGTGTTCTTATAAATACATTACCGATAAATGATATGATACAAGAACATTGGAATAAACAAGAGATAGTCGGATTAGATGGTTTTTTCCATAACACAGGAAAAGTACATAACCTATACATAGAGTCAAAACGAAATACTCAAGCTATAACTACCTATGGGAAAGTGTATGACTTATTGTTTCAATCCGAAACAACCATTGATAAATTGATAGAACAGCATTCCGACAATATATGGGTATCATTCGATGTTTTCGGAGAATTGCTGTTAGACAATGGAAATCATTATTTATATGGTGAAGGTGGAATGGGTAATGAGGGATTCATAATAAAACTCGATTCATCGGGGCAAGTGTTATGGACATTCTTTTCTACAACATCTAATCCGTTTGTTAATAACAAGGTGTTAGATAAAAATCTTTTCGGATTTGTATCAACACATGGATTTATTTTGGTCGTAGATGATAGCAATGAGAACTATCCAAGGTTCTATATTATAAATCCAGATTTTGAGGATGATAAAATATATCGGTAACAACGAAAGATAGCATCTAACGAAGCTCCTTTCTAACCATTAGCTGTAATTATACCATATGAAAATCTATGAGAATAAAATATTGAGAATACTTGGATTTGTTTTTATCTGGATTTATGTATTCGGTGTGGGCATTTGCTTTGCTGCAAAATGGTATGCTGTCGGAATATCAGGAGCTATTTTATTGGTTGTTTGGTTGAATTCCGGGCTTATTGGCGATGCCATTTATAGATATAGAATTAGACAAGCAACAAAACAAATAAAGAAATGTGGAATACGATTATTCGTTGATTTAAGCCAATGCAAGGTCACTGCACAGAAATCGCATACCAAGAAATCGAGGATGCAAGAACCCATATTCGGGGTACTCAATTCATCGGAAATCCAATTTTGGAATAGTGTCAGCGGTCATCTATTCCCCGACATTTATCATAGGGAACAAATAGTGTCCACTGCAATATGCACCGTAACATACACGACCAAGTACAACGGAAAGACGAAAACATTTCGCAGCGATGCAATCTTGAAGGAAAAGGTTTCATTGGAAATGCTATTGCAACACTATGGAACGGCAACGATTTACATAAATCCGAAGAATGACACTCAATATTATTTTGATTTGGATTTTCTAAAATAGATACAGCTAACAACGCAGGATAACGGACAAGCCGTTCCCTGCTAAACATTAGTAGCAATAGTGCAATTACAAAAGGGCAATATATGGAAGAAGAAGTAAAACAATATTTGCAACATCGGTATCAATGGAAAGGAGAGCCGATAATTGATACAGATTATCTATTGGATTTATATTTCCGGGCAAATTATTACCCAACAGATAAACTAATGGATTTCTTATGCAATTTCTATGGGTACAAGATAGCTTTCCCACAATCAGATATTGATTTCCAAGTGGAGAAAGTGTTAAAGGACTATCCATATAAATATCTGCATCCTGTATTAACGAGAAAACTATCGGTTACATCCATTGTTCCATTTGCTGAAATATATGCAGGTCACATGGTGCTGGTTTCAGATGAGAGCGAGAATATATACGGAGTGTATGATGATGAAATATTGTTATACGGGAAAAATTATAATAAGCTGATGAGCCTTTTATATCGCAATGAAGATAAAGGTAAATTAAGCTACTAACGACGAAAGATAGCATCTGACGATGCTCCTTTCTAACCATTATCCATAAATAGTTCAATATATGAATAAAATAAAGAACAAAGAATATGTAATTCCTACACGAGAAGTATTTATTATATATTATTATTGCAATCGAACTTGTGTAATCAGCGTTGATGATTTCTTGAACCTTGTGGAAACTCANCATTATCCATAAATAGTTCAATATATGAATAAAATAAAGAACAAAGAATATGTAATTCCTACACGAGAAGTATTTATTATATATTATTATTGCAATCGAACTTGTGTAATCAGCGTTGATGATTTCTTGAACCTTGTGGAAACTCAAATAAGACTTGATTTCAATAGTTTCAAAAAATCACAGATAATATTGTTAGAAGATGATTTTAATAATTTTATATCTGATTGCAATATCACAGACAACATTGTCAATACATATAAATATGAGGAAGATTGGAGTTTAACCTATGACTTTATAGAAACAAATAATCACTTTATTCTACGTGAATGGGAAACAACGGCATAAACATATGGATAACAAAGCGTGATAACGCTTGAACAGCGTTCCCCGCTTGACATTATCNTATAAATATGAGGAAGATTGGAGTTTAACCTATGACTTTATAGAAACAAATAATCACTTTATTCTACGTGAATGGGAAACAACGGCATAAACATATGGATAACAAAGCGTGATAACGCTTGAACAGCGTTCCCCGCTTGACATTATCAATAAAAAAGTTGAGTATGCGAATACATGATTCTGAAACAAATAAATGCAAGAAAAAGCTAATGCTCGAACCCAAAGAGTTTGAGCAAGGTATAGAATATGCCCTTGCAAATGATTGTGACGGTTTACAGATTGACACATGGAATATTGATGATGATGCGGTAATGGATTTCAAACTTTTTGAGAAAGTCGCTAATCAAATTGTATTCCTATCTTTTATGAATATTAATACTACGAATGTAGCCAACTTTGAATATATGTACTCCCTTGAAAGATTAGAAACATTCTATTGTCAGCAAGTGGATTTACATATAGATTTCACTCGTTTTTCATCACTCCGAAATATTGGGATTTTTTATAATAAGAACTTCCTGAACTTGGATAAGTTGGAACAATTAGAAAGTGCGGTTATTAGTAAATTGACTGAAAAAGATATGTCATTGTTTTCCAACTGGAAATCTATAAAAACATTACATATCTATCAATCACAAATAGAATGTTTGAAAGGCATAGAAGATTTAATTCAAATTGATACATTAGTTTTTGCACATAACAGAAAGCTAATCGACATTAGTAGTATCAACCGTTTAGATTATATCGGAGAGGTTTCATTTGAGAAGAATAGTAAGCTACGTGATTATTCCGTGTTGGCAGACAATCAGAATATTCACAATCTTTTTATTTCAGATTTGGACGATTTGAAATTTATCCAAAGCATGAAATCCTTGTTATCATTCAGATTTTGGAATTGTAAAAACGGCGACTTATCTCCTTTGTTGGGAAATCCCATATTAAAGGATGTGTACTTCACACCTAACAAGAAACATTATTCGCATACATTAGAACAGATTAAAATATTGATAACGAGGCGTGATAACGCTTACAGCGTTCCCCACTAAGCCATTACCGATAAAAAAATATAATGGATAAGTTGAATATAAAAGATTTGGAAGTAAAAAAACAATTAGGCTACAAAGATATTGTAGTTAAATTGTATAATATTCCGGTCAAACATAGATGTAATAGAAACATCGTTGGGGTAAATCTGCAAGGAGAAATAGTATGGCAAGTTGCAGATGTGAACCCCAATTTAGATGCTCCTTTTATTGATATAATGCCGTTCGACAATAAAAAAGTAAAGGCATATAATTGGCTCGGAGCTTATTATTACATTAATGTATTAGACGGAAAAATAGAAATACTTCCAAAACAAAGGTTGTGGTAATAAAATATCGGTAACAACGAAAGGTAGTATCTAACGATACTCCTTTCTAACCATTACCAACAGTAGCATTATGGATAAAGAAACAGAAAAACTTACAGCAGCAATAACAGAAGCCGCAAGAATGGCTTTCCAAAAGTTGTTTAATAATGGAGAACATTTCTATTATTGTGTGCTTTTGACAACAGGAGAAGGTCTTGCTCCCATTATTTCCGCATGGTCTTGGGAAGCATTAGACAGAGTATCACAAAAATATTCCAAAACATACGCACAAGATGTAAAGTGGTCTTATGCAGACTCTCCCTATTTTGCTTTTGGAGATAACGAATATTTTGGTGATGTTAAACAACTTTTTGAACATAGAGCAAACATTGATAATCTGAATGATGAAGCATGGAAAAAAGAATTGGATTTCAGGCTAATGGTAATGGTAAAAGCAATGTCAATTCTTGATAAAGAGGAATTGTTTGCGCAAAATCAATCACGCAAGAATATTTTGATAAATGTAGAATTGATGCCGCCTGATGCTTCAAATACGCAAAGGGCTTTAGAGTTAAACAATCCAGAAGATATTGAAGATTATCTTCAAGAAGCTGCTGAAAGTGAATAATTAAGTTGGTAACAAGGAAAGATAACCCCTAAACGGCGTTCCTTTCCAAACCATTATCGTTAATTCATGTAGAATATGCAAATAGAATATGAACAATTATCTGACTGGGAAAAAATAGAATTTCTAAAACAGATAGAATTTAATGAACAACCGAATAAATGGAAACTTATATCAACCATTATAACTAATTCGGAAGAATTTGATTTGGTGAGAATAGAGGCTCTAAAAATATTGGAGATAGCTTCTTTTGCCCAATCAGATAAAGAAATCGTATCGCAATCCCTTTTATGGGTTCTTAGGCATGAGAAAGATTATGATGTGAGAAACTATGCTGCTTGTGCTGCTATAAACTTCACTGAATATATGGATATTCAAAAAGAAATCATAAATGGAGTATTAGATATACATGAAGATATAGATATTAGATATGCTTTCTTTTCAGCTTTAGAAGTCATGCCTAATAGTATCAAATCCGATGTACTACAAAGATTGCAAACTGATAAAGTGTTAGGCAAGTCAGCGATACGAAACATAAAAGATAACGATAACAAACCGGGATAACGCTTACAGCGTTCCCCGCTTAGCCATTAGCTACAAACGAATAAAAGTCATGAAACAGGAAATTATAAACCGAATAAAGCAATTAGGTGGTAATATTGCCAATGTAAAAGGAATGTCTTTACAGGAAGATTTATGCGCCATAACTTTCAATACAGCATTGTATAAAAAGCCAATAGATACGCCTTGGTTGTCTGCCGAAGACACAGAGCCAATTATGGGTGTAGGTGATTGGGTGGATGAAAATATAGAATTGTTCAATTATGATAGAGAGGCATTTTATAAGAAAATGGTAGATGCCTACTATACATTAAGTGAAGAACCTCGTGGACAATTATTTTGGGTAGCTAAACCTTTCACTCCACTTCAAAAAGGCACGAAAGATTTTGAAGATTGGAATGATTGGTTTTCCGATGATGATGTAGATTTGGACGAAATCATCCAACATTCAAACTGTGCCACTCCTAACTTTGTGGGATTGCTTTGTACAGAGAGTTATCCCAATTATCATTACATCTGTTTATCAGACCTTAATCCCGACAATCCAATAGTGTGGGGCACAGACCATGAGGTGTTTTTTACAGAGGTTACTAATGAAGGAACATTGGAAGATTTCCTAAATAAGTTCATGACTAAAGAGAAGTTTATAGATATTGTAAAACGAAAAATGGAGCAATAAGGAACGTAGCTAACAAGGTCGAGCCAACAGCTAAACGCTGTTTCTCACCACCCCATTATGCGCTAAAGATATAATATTCTAAAAAACAACAAGAACATGAAAGAGGAAAATTATCCAACCGGAGCTTTTGTAGCCTCTGTGCTATTATCAGAGAATGAATGGGATATAAAAAAACTTATCAACGACTGCAAGGCCGAATGGAACATAGAAATTCCATATGAAGGCAATGACGAAGCGTTGGTAGCTGTTATGGGCGATGTTACACTTGCGGTAGCCATTATGCCGGCACCTGTTCCTAATCAAGAAGCAGAACTTTATGCAGGAGCGAATTATATGTGGGAAGATGCAGTAGAAGTGACTAAAAGCCACAAAGCACATCTCTTGGTTTCTGTATCAGGAAAAGATGCAAATCTATTGGAACGAGGGAAACTATTTACAAAAGTCGTTTCTTCATGCCTCAAACAAGAAAGAGCCATTGCGGTCTATACCGATGGCTCTGTGTTCCAACCCCAGTTTTATTGCGATGTTGCATCTGTTATGCAGCAAGATGATGAAGCATTGCCAATATTGGATTGGGTGTGGTTTGGGGTATATCGCACCGAAGAATGTGCAGGTATATATACCTACGGAATGAGAAAATTTGGCAAAGAAGAAATGGAGGTCTATGCTACCAATGCCGACTTGAATGATGTCCGCGATTTCCTGTTTGATATAGTTACATATGTTTTAGACTGCGATGTAACTTTGAATGACGGCGAAACCATCGGATTCTCAGAAGAACAAAAGCTCGGTATCACCCTTAGTGATGCGGTTGCATTGGACGGCAAGAGCTTGAAACTTGAATATCCACAATAAGAAGGCGCATAACAAGCGGATAAATCTCCCTTAACGGTCGATTATCCGCCGAACATGTTTGCCCTGCATGTGTAGTAACTATAGGGTGCAAGTCCCGAACGAGCCCTGATAGTGGGAATCGTTAGCCAAGAGCAAGGGTGTCCACCGTGAAGGGGAATCCGAAGGAAGCCGGAGGCAAATTCTCGGTCTGACGCACAGAAACCGGATATAAGACAGTCGCAAGTGGACCAGTCTGCATGTCAAGGCAAAGTCCGATAGCTATCCGAAACTTGCGGTTGTGAATCCGGCAGATGGATGAGATGAAAGTTACTGCTCTTAACGGGGGAGGTCTCNCCCTGACTGCGTGGGCGAAGGGATGAACATTAAACGGTCTGACTACTATATATTAAGGTTGACGTGTTGAGAGCAGCCCACCCCTGAAAATGGGGGCTTCCGCTGAAAGAGTACGTTGGAAACGGAAAGTAGCAGCGAGTAAGCGCGGAATGTCACCTTGCATACAGACCATGCAGACCGACCACAGCCGATAAATGGCGGAAGCACCGCAGGGAGATAGCGGACAAGGAAGCGAGGCGCAAGGAGGAAATATCGTTTCTGAAAACGGTAATCGCAAGGGCGGCGGCATGGTTTCCCTATTTCCGTGAAATGCTCCGTATCGAAAACCTCAGCCGCCTTGTCGGGTTCAGCGACGGGCAGACGGCAACGCTCGTCAAGGGAAAGCTGTTGGAGTATGCAGAGGAACGCTATTCGGAGGAACACGGACGGAAATTCAAGACCGAAAAGGCTGGGGTTCAAGTGATGAAAGACCCGACGGACGGGATAAAATTAGTTCTTGCCATCGACCGAAAGCTCATTGCCGAGTGGTTCAAAGAGCAATTTGAGAAACTTCGGCAGAACATACACCGACCCATGCAGCCGCAAAGGAAAGGCAGGGAGATGAAGTTATAATCGTTTTATCTCGCTGGAAAACAATAAAAAAAGTGCTGTTCACCATTTCACATGAACGGCACTTTATGTATCTTTGCCTGTCGTTTTACATTTTTACAATCACAAATGTCTTATCAAATAATCATGTAATAAAATCGTTTTTAATATGATTGAAACAGAACGTCTGATTTTAAGAGAAATACTGCCTTCGGATGCAGATGCCATGTTTGAACTCGACTCCGACCCTGAGGTACACAGATATCTCGGCAACGCCCCCGTGAAAAACAAGAAGAGGATTCTTGAAATAATAGATTTCATAAGAGGACAATATAATGCGTTCGGTATTGGGCGATGGGCTGTTGTTTTGAAGGAGAACAATAAATTTATTGGATGGGCAGGACTTAAATATGTAAATGAACCGATGAATGCTCTTCCTTGCTATTATGATTTGGGTTATAGGTTTGCACGGAAATATTGGGGCAAAGGATATGCTACAGAAGCTTCTATTGCTTTGATGGATTATGCTTTCAATAAACTGAAGATTCCGTGTGTCTATGCCCTCATTGAAACCGACAACTTGAAATCAAGGCGTGTTTTAGAGAAAGTAGGATTCCACGAAGATAAGTCTATGACGATTGATGGTGTGCCTCATGTACAATTTAAAGCAATAAAACCAATATAAGGACGTGAACCATATTTATATGGAACATCATAATAAGAAATACGTTTATTGGTTGTGTGTCATCGTGATAGCAATGTTCGTTTTACCTTGTGCGGTAGCTCGCCTCGCATCAGAATGTAACGGCATGACATTGTGCATAATATTGTTCTTAGTCCTCAATCCGGTGTTATCGTATTGGGGACTTTTATATTTGCAAACAAGAGAGTTATTTGCTAGCATAGCAACACTGAAATTCGCACGCTTGCTAAATCGTTACCTCTATTTCTCAAATAATTAGCTAAAAGTTTATTCTTCAATCAGTTAAGTCAAACCGATAAAAATCAAAAATAGATTGTTCCCTACCAGCCATTATAAACCATGAGAATAAAAGAATATTCCACAAACGAACTGTTGATGATTGCCAATAATGTAACTGGAGAATATCCGGACAAGAAAGTCAGGCAAGCAAAACTAGAGCTGTACAACCGTGGCGTAACCGACAAGGTGATAGCCGACATCATGGAAGAAAAAGAAGAAGCCTTTATGAAAAGGCTGGATGCTGCCGCACGTGCGGAACAAGCGAGAATTGACAGGAATAATGAAAAGAACAGAAATGTCAGTTATCAATTATGGGAAATGCTGATAATGTTTATATTTGCACCATTCTATTTATTTAAGCGGCATTATTCACCCAGTGAATTCTTTCCTAAACTGAGACAATTGAAAGAAGAAAAGTATAACCTGAAATTCAAACAGCGCATCGCATGTTTGCTTGCAGGAGATATAGTTTGGGTGGTTACCTATTGGTTTTATTACACCTTTATAGTAGATTAGAAAAATAAGTTTGTGATAATGAATTGGTATATATATTGGTTTATAGCGAGCAGTTATTTCGTCAAGCACCTATTTGGCTTCCTTACCAAAAGGGCACAAGGCGTCTCCCTCTACTTCGCGATACTTCTCACCCCTGCGTTCGCCCTCTACTCCATCCTGTTTATCGGGATAGACAAACTCTTGGGCACACGTATATATAATGAATATTATTGGGTGCTGGGGTTGGTGGTCGCCGCATCGCATATTGTCCTGTTCTGCTTGAACACCAAACTGTCCTACCGCTGGGAAGATACATACCGGAAGTGCTGCACGGACCGGAAGAATATGATTTCGGTAGCTGTCTCGGTGGTAGCGGTGGTGGTGTGGATTGTTTTGTTGGCTAAATGGGTACATAAATGAAGAAAGGAATAAAAAAAACGGATAATTATTTTGAGCGTAACCGGAGAATTCGGCTAGCACAAAATTACAGGTACAACTTTATCGACTACCTCTATTATCAGGGAGAGCGATACAGTAAGAAATATCTCAGCAGTTCAGGCAATTGGTTAATAACACAGTATTGGATGGGGTTTGTTTTCTGGCCGCTTCTGCCTTTTTGGATGCCTCACTATACCGATATTCTGGGGAATATATTGGAAAAAATGAATTTAGCGGATAATCTTCATCCGATAATGGGGATGTTGGTTCTCTTTCTTCCAATGCTCGCCGCAATATCACTTCCGTCCGGTCTATGGTGCTTGTTGAGATACAATAAAGACAGGGTGGCGGCTATAAAGCACCACTATCGTCAAAGTATATGGAAGGATGCAATCCCTATGTGGCTGTTGTGGATGATTCCTCTTTTATTTGACATATTACTATTAGTGATATATCTAACGATGATAAAATAAGCCGGAGGAAACAATAACAGTGCAAAGCCTTAAGGAGATAATTTATAAATAATTAATAACAACAATAGGATGAAATAGCCATGAAAGCAAAATTAAAATACCCGATATTCAGCTTTACCCCCAAAGGCAATATGATTTATGTGTTTTGGGAAGAGGAACTGCATCAAACGACCAATATCGACCTGCTGAAAAAAAAGAAGAACTATATCGTAGTCGATTCCACCGGGACTAAATACGTGGAAACAGGGGCGCACATGGTGAAATGGAAAGGCATAGCCGGATATTTCACCGGGATGCGGGGACGTGTGATTTCCATTGAATACGAGTACGAGGATTGCCCCGAACCTTTCTCCTTACGCCAACTGCAAGAAAGAATAGCGGAAAGATACCCTAAAACACGCTGGTTCAAAGAAGAATGTTGGGACAGCGTAAACGACTTCCGGCAAACGATTTTCGCCTGCAAGACCTTTGAAGAACTTGCCGAAGTGATGATGCCCCGTCCCCTGACGTTACGTACCCGCATCGCCAGATGGCTGCATCCCACCCCACAGGAAAAGAAAATACGGATAAAAATGCTTATATTTTTGATTATTTACCTGACGGTATGCTACCTGATATTCGGGTGGCAAAACTAAGCAGGGAGAAAGAGCATGGGTAACAGAAAGAATATTAACAAGGTCAATCAAATAGTAAAATGCAGTTCCTCATTAAACCCAAACAGTTAAATGAAAAATAGTATTTTTTTATATGCCTTCCAAACATTCAGAAGTTTCCAAATTTACTTTGTATAACCTTTTTCGTGAATATGCTTGTATATTGTATGCAAACCGCGTAGTTTTGTGTAGCATTCTAATATAAAACAGTTTAGATATGATGAAATGGATAAAGAAAATCTTCGGTCTTGCCCGTCCCGAACCAATAACGATGGAACAAATAGAGCAGCTTCCGCCTGCCAAGCTATGCCGAAAATTCATAGACGGAGAATTGGAAAGTGATACTGAGTGTGAAATGTTTGATAGCATAATGTGTGCTGTGGAATTGCATGCCGAAGTCTTTAATGGCGGTTTCAACCAGTATTATTACAATTCGGGCGGTGACCGTTCCGAACGTGCCCGAAGTACCTTTGCCCTATTGGGCGCCGACCGGATAGCCGATGTGGTGAAGCGTGCCAACGAGTGCTACGCCGCCCATGAGGACAATCTGCAAACTCAATGGGAAGACAGAACGAAGGAAAGTCTTTGCAACAGTTATAAGGAGAAGCTTTTCGATACGCTTGATGAGGAATATTATGCCTTGATGAAAAATGACAAACAGCTATACGGAATGATAGGCACTTACATCAAGCAACATCCGCAGGAGTTCCTGACAAGGCGGAAAAAATGTGACAATATTTGTGACGGACAGAGCAATTCCCTTGAAGAGCCTGACGGAATATTGGAGTATAAACGTGAATTTACCCTTTGGGAACGTATTCAGGATTGGTTCTATCGTATATTCCTGTCGGTGCTTGCACTCATGTTTCTCTTTGTTATAATCAAAAAAGTGTGGCTATGGATTGCAGGATAATTACTATACCCGACTGATACGAAAGATGCGGCGGGAAGGTGTGCCGCACATGCCGAGAGGTGCATTGCTTCTGTTGTTCATCATCTATGGCGGTTTGCTGATGGAGATACTGACCGGACTGTTTTGGGTTGCGTCCGGAATGTCAAGTCTGGGACTTCTATTCTTGATATTTGCCGCACCTGTCCTTTGTGGCGCGATAGTCCGGCAGCAACGGAATAATACCGGGATATCCAAATACCACCGCACCATACGCCGCATGGCCTTGTGGTATTTGTGGGCCGAAGCAGCTTTGGCAGGTATCATGCTGATATTTATTATTGTATCTATGGTTCGGGCAGCCGTCAATGCCGGATAGAAGGAATAAAATGTGCTGGATTGGATATGCCAAATGACCTTGCCAAAGAAATATCTCGCCTATTTGGAAAAAGCTGTTTTCTTAACCGATTCATTCTTTATTTCTAAATTCCACAGGCGATAGTCCGGTATATTTACGAAAGAAACGAGCGAAAAAAGAAGAGTTCGGGAAATTGAGTTTATCTGCAATTTCGGTGACTGTTCCGTCTGTTGATTTCAGCATTAATTTTGCTTCACGCAGTATGAAGTCCGTCATCCAAAAATGAAACGTTTGTCCGGTTTGCCTTTTTATGCTTCGCATCAGGTGCTTGTCGGATATGCACAGCTTATCTGCATAAAAAGCTGCTGTCCGCTCCCGGGTACAGAATTTGTGCAACAAGCTGAAGAAACCATCCACCAATTCATCCTGCCGGGAAACTTCTACCGAAACATTTCTGCCCGAATACATTCTGCTTACCTCAAGCACAAAAGAAAACAGTATTCCTTTTAATGCATCCGCAGGGCATTCGGTATCCGAATAACGGTCATGGATGAAATCATAATATCTTTTCATCAAACAGAAACCCTTTTCATCCATCTGCAAATAAGGCATATTGGTTGCCTGATTGGATATATCCGTTTTCAACAGCAGAGGGAAATCTGTCAGAAAATCAAAATGAAACGACAGGTATTGAAACAGAAAATCTTCCGTATGCGAGAGTTGCAGCAGTAAATGTCCCGGCAAAAGAAATAAAAAAGCCTGTTCGTGCAGCAGATAGCTTTTGCCGTCTATCTCTACCAACGCTTTTCCTTTGAGTATGATCATAAAATAGACTTTCCCCAAAGGAGTGCGGGTAGCCTGTCCGATGGGAAAGAGGGTTGACAGCTCACCATTGGGATGGGTTATCTCAAATTGATTCGGTTCGTCATGTTGATTATACATGGATTATATAAGTTTATGCAAAAGTAGCNTAAAATAGACTTTCCCCAAAGGAGTGCGGGTAGCCTGTCCGATGGGAAAGAGGGTTGACAGCTCACCATTGGGATGGGTTATCTCAAATTGATTCGGTTCGTCATGTTGATTATACATGGATTATATAAGTTTATGCAAAAGTAGCGATTCTATCGGAATACCTGTCTGCCTTTGGTCACTATTTGGACGAAACATGGCTGATTTAGGGCGAAACGATATGCAAAAATAGCCGGAACTTTGCCCCCAAGAACATAGAATAACTTAATTAAGATGAAAACAGAAAGAAATTCCAAACTTTATATCCTGATATTTACCGGGATTGTTTCAGCGTTCGGTCCGTTCGTGACCGATTTTTATCTGCCTGCACTTCCTGCACTGAGCGAATATTTTGATACTACGGCATCGCTTGTCCAGTTAAGCCTTACTTTTAGTATGATAGGCTTGGCAGTGGGGCAGTTGATTATAGGGCCGTTGAGTGACAAGTATGGACGGAAATCCCCTCTCATGGTTTCGTTGGTGGTCTTTTGTATTTCCACTTTGGGATGTCTTTATTCGCCGGGCATTTACGCGTTTCTGTTTTTCCGTTTGTTGCAAGGATTTTCCGGCGCAGGCGGAGTGGTAATTTCTCGTTCCATAGCCTTGGACCTTTATGGGGGAAAAGAACTCACCCGATTTTTCTCGATGCTGAGTTGCGTACAGGGATTAGCTCCTGTTTGTGCTCCTGTATTGGGCGAGATATTGCTAGAGGTGATGGACTGGAAAGGAATCTTTTGGGTATTGCTGGTAATAGGGATGGCTTTGATAGCCTCGTTACATTTTTTCAAAGAATCATTGGATGCTGAGATTCGACAGAAAGGGAGCATTTTCTCCACATTCAAGCATTACTTGCCGGTATTGCGCAACAGGCAATTCATGCGCTACGTTTTGGTGCAGGCTTTTGCTATGGGGGTGATGTTTACTTATATCGCAGCTTCGCCTTTCATCTTTCAGAATCATTTCAGCACCTCTCCCCTTTTCTACAGTTTTTGCTTCGGGGTTAATGCGTTGGGAATCATGCTGGGAAGTTTGGCGGTATCGCATTTTCGGAATGCAAAGACTGCGTTGCGAGCCGGGGTTATAGGATTTGGATGGGTGAGTTTGCCGGTCGCGGCGGCTCTTGTTTTCAGTCCTTCCGTTTGGGTGGTCGAAGTATTGCTATTCTTCTTCCTCATTTTCTTGGGGCTGATACTTCCCAGTTCCACTACGCTCGCCCTCGATTTGGAACGTAAAAATTCAGGAAATGCTTCGGCGCTGTTGGGATTCCTGATGTTTTTGTTCGGCGGTGTGCTTTCTCCGCTGACGGGAATGGGCAATATGCTTTATACCACAGGGATGATATTTATCGTTTGTTGTGCCGGGGCATGGATATGTACTAAGAAGGCGATACGATGATTAAAAAAAAAANGATTCCTGATGTTTTTGTTCGGCGGTGTGCTTTCTCCGCTGACGGGAATGGGCAATATGCTTTATACCACAGGGATGATATTTATCGTTTGTTGTGCCGGGGCATGGATATGTACTAAGAAGGCGATACGATGATTAAAAAAAAAAATGCAGAACGAAGTTTCTTCTGCATTTTCATATCTTTGCCGTGATAACTGGAAAATATCAATAAGACAGAGAATAAAGTGCGAAACAAAATGAATATCAATTCAACTTTATGATAAGAAAATTAGCAAAAACAGAGTATCCCCAAGCTATCGAATTATCTCTTGCTGTATTTACTGAATGTGGCAAAGCAGATTATGACGAGGAAGGGCTTGAAACGTTTAAAAGTTTCATCGGAAATGAACAATTAATGGATGAACTTACCATTTATGGCGCGTTCTGTAATAATGAACTCGTTGGCATTATGGGTAGCAAAAATGAAGGAAAACACATTTCGCTTTTCTTTATCAAACCGATATACCACCGCAGGGGTATCGGGCGAAAACTTTTTGATTATGCTTATACTCTGAACGAACTCAGCACTACAGAAATTACAGTCAACGCTTCCACTTATGCCGTTCCTTTTTATGAAAGTCTGGGATTTCAACCAATCGGTGATGCTCAATGTTATCACGGTTTGACAAGCATCCCAATGAAGAAACGGAAACAACTCTAACAACCATGAATATAGAAGATTACAGAGCATATTGCCTCTCCATGAAAGGTGCGACCGAGTGTATGCCTTTTGATAAATTCACCTTAGTATATAAGGTGATGAACAAGATGATATCCTACGCTCCTCTCAACCCGAAAGAAGGCCGTTTTTGGGCAAACGTGAAATGCGACCCGGATAAATCCGCCGAACTGATGGAGCGCTATGAGGGTATCTGTTTCGGCCCTCATTCTGATAAAAAATATTGGATTACTATTCTGCTGGAAAGTGATGTTCCGGATGAACTAATCAAGGAATTAATCAATCATTCGGTAGATGAAGTCATCAAGAAATTGCCCAAAAAGAAACAGGAAGAATATCGGAATATGCATTAATTATTCCATTCTAAAAGATTATAACTTAAAATTAGGAGAAGAGCTGATTATCTTGTATTTTCGCGCCACCAAAAACGAAAAAATAAAAAGAGAATGGATGTAATCAAGACATGGTTCGAAGGATTTGAGAAAGGTGTGACCCGACTTTCTCCGGCAGAAAGAGAAAACTTCTTTTGCGAATGTGGAAAAAATTGTGTGCAGAATGGAGTTTTGCCCATTTACGAGCAACTGTATGAGGATGTCAAAGGTGACTTGGATGCTTTTTTCACTAAAGCCAACGAGTTTGACCAAGTACGAGGCGAAATTGTGGAACATGGAAAAAGTTACAACTTGTGTTTTACCGCCTGCGTCTGCCCGTTGCATCAATCGGGTTATGTCAATACTCCGTTGCTATGTGAATGTTCTCGCCAAAGTGTGCTTTACACCATGCATAAATTGTGGAAAGATAAGAAATTTGAGGTGACGCTTTGCGGAACGGTATTGGGGGGAGATAATGAATGCAAACTCAATATCAAGGTGCTCGATACACCTGCCGCGACTTAATTATCAACCTATTCTGTCATTTACGATAATTGAAAAATGAAAACAATTCATATTCTTTACCTCGCTGTCTTCGGTCTGTTCATAGGCGGATGTTCTTCACAAAAATCCCGGAAGGAATCCTTTTCCGTGTCAACCAATCAGGAAACCCCGGCTAATCTGGATGTTTTAAAGAACCATATAGAAACCATCATTAAGGATAAAAAAGCGACTGTAGGTGTGGCTGTCATACTGAATGGAAAAGACACGCTGACCATTAACAATACCGAAAAATATCCGATGATGAGTGTCTATAAATTTCATCAGTCGTTGGCTGTCTGCGATTATTTGGAGAAGAAAAATATTCCACTCACTACCCTGCTCCATTTGGACAAGAAGTCTTTTAAGCCCGATACTTACAGCCCTTTGCGCGATAAATATCCGCAGGGGGACTTGGACCTCTCGCTTGGTGAGCTGCTGACTTACACCCTGCAACTGAGCGATAATATAGCTTGTGACATTTTGTTCGATTACATTGGCGGAGTAAATGTGGTGGACGAATATATTCATTCTTTAGGCATAAAAGAGGTATCTATCACCACCACCGAAGATGAAATGCATCAAGACATGGAAGATTGTTACGAGAATTGGAGTACTCCCCTGGCCGCAGCTTCTCTTTTGGAAATATTTACAACTAATGATTCTTTGCGAAATGAATATACTGATTTTGTGAAGCGCACCATGATAGAATGTCAAACCGGAAAAGACCGGTTGGTTGCCCCATTGTCCGAAAACGGTATTATCATCGGCCACAAAACGGGAACTTCCGACAAAAACTCTCGCGATGAATATATCGGTACAAATGATATAGGCTTCGTTACTTTACCCGATGGTACGCGGTACACTATTGCCGTATTCGTCAAAAATTCTCAGGAAGAGATGGACGCGAATGCCAAAATAATTGCTGATATATCGGCAGCCGTCTATCAGTTTGTTTGCCAAAAACTTCCTGCTCCTTCTTCTGAAAAAAAACTATCACTAACTAATAAAACAGGTAACAATGAAAACTAAAAATTATCTTTTGACACTATTCGCGCTATCTTTAGCATCATGCACTGTCTATCAAGTGCCTGTTAACGAATTTGCCCAACAAATTGAGAACAGCCACATCGAAAAACGAAAAATAGAAGTTGGTAGTGGCGGTCTTGTTTCGTGGTGGGCTGCCGACAGTTTATATACAAACGGTTTGCACACACTGAAATGTTATGATAAAAAGGGTAATGCGAAAGAGATAGAAGTGACTCCGGGAACGGTTGTCAGGTTCACCACCAATGACGGCAAACATGCCACTTATTACTTCGATTCTGTCATTTGGGGCGATACGGCAGTTACCGGAACGACTTCGCGCATCCTGAATATGCAGAAAATTATCGCAAAGAATGAGATTAAGAAAATAGAAATTGATAACAACAGAAAATCAGGACGATATAAATAAGTAAGAAATACGTTTCTAAAGATAATTAAGAAAGATGGGGGCTTCAATTACAAAAATAACAGACAACAAGAAACGTTATTTGGATTTACTGCTACTTGGAGATGAACAGGAAAGCATGATAGACCGCTATTTGGAGCGTGGCGAAATGTTTGTCCTCGAAGATGATGGAGTCAAGGCCGTCTGTGTGGTTACAGGCGAGAGCCGGGAAATCTGTGAACTGAAAAACATAGCTGTCACTCCCATTGCACAACGGCAGGGATATGGCAGAAGATTGATAAATTATTTGATAAATCATTATTCCGGCCAGTACACCCAAATGATAGTGGGAACCGGAGAGGTACCGAGTGCCATTGCGTTTTATGAGAATTGCGGATTTGAATATTCGCATCGCATAGTGGGCTTTTTCACTCAAAATTACGACCATCCTATCATTGACAATGGAGTTTTACTAAAGGATATGATTTACTTAAAACGCAAGATATAAAGCTACCCCATCGGCTTTTTTACCTATTCTCCCGATACTGTTTGGGAGACAGTCCTACCTCTCTTTTAAAGTAAATCCTATCTGCATGGCTTTCACACAAGCTATCATACAGGGATAAATGAAAGAAATCCTTTACAATCATATTTTCTCTGTGAAAAATATGATGACCGAGTTCATCCTGCTTGAACACAGGCACGGATGGAATAGTTTGTGAATGCAAAGTAAAGGATGTTAGGGAGTAACAAAGAAGGAAAGACGAGAGGAATTCTCCCTTTATGGGTTTTTCGGATTTTTATTATGGGTATGGAATATACATTCGGTCGACAACAAACAGATAACATTAACAATGATAAGTTGTACATCATTGTGCTCTCATGCTCTCACACTATATATAACAAGCTAATTATAAATGACTTATGCGATGATAGTAAAAAATGTTAGCTCTCACTTGTACTCTCATGCTCTCACTACATTTTGAAGCATATTCCTGCATAATACGCTTTCCATCAGCTATATAGCCTTTTTTACAGGCTGTTCCGGCTTGATATAGAGTAGGGTGTTTTCAGACTTTTTCATTATAAAAAGTGCGCATAAAGCATGGAATATAACAGCTGACGAAATCTTGGCGGCAGTAAAGAACAAGACGTTTTCAAAAAAGCTCGTTATCTTTTTAAAAAAGCTCCTTATCTTTTTAAAAAAGCTCTTGCTCTTTTTTTAAATGTCCTTGTCTTTTGGGTGGATGATTGGTCACACATACGTATGCATGAGCCGATACGTACGTCCGCGTAGGCCTACACGTATATACGTATAAGCCCACACGTACGTCCGCATAAGCCTACACATATATGTGTCAAATCCCTAATATTCTTGGTGAAGAAGAACTGAAGATATTTTCTTATTCAAAAAAATAATGTACCTTTGCAGCATGTTAAAAACTCAACTATCGGATTTGGTGTTGTAAACAATCTGTTCTGACACAACAGATTGTCCTTTAGTTTGCTCTCGGATAAATCTTTTCGAGAGTGATTCCTTTATTACTATAATTTAAAATTTTAATCCGCATATAAGTGATGAGGATATTGCTATACCCACACGTATATGCTAAATACATTACGATAATGAATAACGATAACAATACAATTTTAGGATTCGACGTTAATTTAATTTGTGAATATTTTCTAAGTACAGAACGACAAGGCCCCGGAAGTCCCGAAGTAACCCTTAAAGCGCTGAGTTTTATAGATAACCTTACGGATAAATCCCTTATTGCCGACCTCGGTTGCGGAACGGGTGGCCAAACAATGGTATTGGCACAACATGCGCCGGGAAGCATTACAGGCATCGACTTTTTTCCAGGATTCATTGACCGCTTCAACAGCAATGCCGAAAAACTGCATCTTCAAGATAGAGTAAAAGGGATTGTCGGTTCTATGGACGACCTTTCTTTTAAGGAGGAATCTTTGGACTTAATTTGGTCTGAAGGAGCTATTTATAATATCGGTTTTGAACGGGGAGTGAACGAGTGGCGTAAATATTTGAAAACAGGCGGATATATTGCTGTTACCGAAAGTGTTTGGTTTACCGAAGAGCGTCCGGCGGAGATTCATGATTTCTGGATGAGCGTTTATACGGAAATAGATACGATTCCCAACAAAGTAGCCCAGATACAAAAAGCAGGCTATGTTCCCGTTACTACGTTTATTCTTCCGGAAAATTGCTGGACAAAACATTATTTTGCCCCACAAGCTAAAGCAGAAGAAATTTTCCTTAAAAAGCATGTGGGAAACAAAACTGCCGAAGAACTGGTGGCATCCAATCATCATGAAGCCGAACTGTACAGCAAGTATAAAGAGTATTACGGTTATGCTTTTTTCATCGCAAAAAAGATAAAGTAATGATTGGTTCAAGCGGAAAACATGACTTTTTCAGCTTTGGAATACGAAAAACGTAAAAGTTAATAAACGAAGCGTAAAGCGTTTAGGTAGAGGTTGTATCAAAAATACGATACCACTATTCTATAGTTTGTCATTCTGAGTAATATAAAGAATCCGTAAATGGAAAAAACAGATTCTTCGTTAACAGAATGACAATATAATGGAATAGTTTAGTAATGATACAACCTCTCTTTTTTCTCATTTATGTAAAATTAGCAATATTGAACAATGCTTTATCACCACGAATTGCGTACTTTTGCTTCCACAAATAGACAGTAAATACTTTTTTGTGGTATGGAATGGCTATTTGAAATACACCCTAAAACAAGAATCATGGCAGAAAAATATATAATATTGGATAAAAGCAACATTGATAATGAACATATCTGTTGCGCATTTTCTGATAAGAAATGCCAAGAGGGTTATGCCCTGAAAAAAGAATGGTTGAAAAGAGAGTTTGACAATGGATATGTTTTCAGACGACTGGATGCGAGGGCTAAAGTTTTTCTGGAATATGTTCCGGCAGAGAAGGCTTGGATTCCTGTAGATGCTCCCAATTACTTAATGTTGAACTGTTTTTGGGTATCAGGACAATATAAGGAAAAAGGGCACGGAAGGGCTTTGTTGCAATCAGCCATTGATGATGCCAAATCTCAAAGTAAATACGGTCTGGCAACGGTAGCGGGTATAAAAAAGCTCCACTTCATGAGTGATACAAAATGGTTGCTGAAACAAGGCTTTGAAATTGTGGAAAAATTATCAAATGGTTTTGCACTGCTTGTGCTGAAATTTGATGATGCCTGTCCCACTCCTTCATTTAAAGAATGTGTGAAGAGTGGAGAATGCCCGGAGAAAAACGGACTGGTAGCTTATTATACCCATCGTTGTCCGTATACGGATTATTATGTAAACGGCTCTCTATGTACATTGGCGCAGGAACATAAGATTCCGTTGAAAATTATAAAAATTGGAACAATGGAAGAAGCGCAGTCATCGCCTACACCTGCTACAATATTTTCTTTATTTTACAATGGGAAATTTATCACGACAGATCTTAGTGTATGCACGGATAAACAATTTGAAAAGATGCTGAGTAACGTATTAGTAAACATTGACAAATAAATTTAAGAATAAAATGAAGGAAAAAATAATTATTCGTTTAATAACTTCAAATGAAAATACAGTTGGATGATACATGAAAAACCTAATGAAACGTGCCATACCGCTTTATACATTCTATAAGCATAAATACGGAAGCGAACTATTGATAGATATCGTGGAGTTGAAAGATATAAAGAAATTTATAGCCGGAAAGCAGGCTCATACCTTGTCTTATTATGACATTACTTTCATAACCGAAGGGGAAGGGGCCTTCAGCATTGGCAACCAAACGCATCATGCCGTTCCCAAGGACGTTTTTTTCTCCAAACCGGGAGAAATCCGGAACTGGGATATTCATCATATAGACAATGGCTTTGCCTTGATTTTTGAAGAGGAATTTCTCTCTTCTTTTTTCAAAGATTCGCTGTTCGTGCAGCATCTCGCCTTTTTCCAGCCCGGTACCACCTCTGCCAAACTTCACTTGCCCGAAGCGCTTTATGTCCGTTTTCTTTCACTTCTCCAAAATATCAAAAAAGAAATAGACGCGTATCAACCCCATGACGTGCATGTGCTCAGGGCGTTGCTCTACGAGGCACTCATGTTGCTCAACCGCGCTTATCAATCTCTTCCGGCAGATGACAAACAAAAAGAAACCGGGAATCCCTACATAGGGCGTTTCATCCGGCTGGTAGATGAATATGCAGAATGCGAACATTCCGTACAGTTTTATGCGGAACAGCTTTGCATCACTCCTAATTATCTGAATGAGCTGGTCAGTACGACATTGAATATCAGCGTCAAACAATATATAAGAAATAAAATAATGGAACGAGCCAAGAATCTGCTCGTTTATACCCGGCAACCGATATCCGAGATAGCAGAAACGCTCCACTTCTCTACGGTTTCTTATTTTGTACGCAGTTTTCGTCAGCATACGGGCACGACTCCCCTGCTCTATCGCATGGAACATCAACCATGAAAAGTGACATTTCATCCTTGGTTTTTATGCCTGTGCATCTCGCCTGTTTCTCTATCTTTGCAGGCAGTTATTAACCCATAAATAAAACAAAAAAGATGAGAGATGCAGAAAAAACAGTAGGCAATATTGTTGACAAGCAGAGTGTTTCCTTCGTTGGTTCCATAGACGCAAACGGTTTTCCCAATATGAAGGCCATGTTGCAGCCCCGAAGACGGGAAGGTATCAGGACGTTCTATTTCACTACAAATACGTCTTCCATGCGTGTGGCCCAGTATCGGAACAACCATCATGCTTGCATCTATTTTTATGACAAACGTTTCTTTCGCGGGGTGATGCTTATCGGCACGATGGAAGTGTTGACAGATAGCGCTTCGCGTGAGTTGATTTGGCAAGAAGGTGACACGATGTACTATCCCGGCGGAGTGACAGACCCCGATTATTGTGTTTTACGTTTCACGGCTGTTTCGGGCAGGTATTACAGTAATTTTAAATCGGAAGATTTTAAGGTGGAAGAATAAAATGATCCATTGCGGGTGGGGTGTGTCATTTTTTAGGGGATGCTTCAAAACTCCGATAGTGCTATCAATTATTCTGTCATTCTGAGCAAAAGCGAAGAATCTGTACACACAAAGTGATTGAAAACAGATCCTTCACTAGCGTTCAGGATGACAAAATAATAGAACATTTTAGTTTTGACCCTGCTTATTGATATGCATCAGAAATCTCTTTCAATAACCGGTTCAGGCTTCTGATATCAATTCCCAAATAGGAAGCCATATCTGCTTTTGACAGATTCAATCCTTGCCTTTTTTCTATCGTAAGCAGTTTCGTCAACGCATATTTTATGGGATATAACTGTTGATACACAGCCCGGCTGCTTGTATTAATCATTCTTTCTGCCATTTCGGACAACAATATCCGGCAAAATTGAAAGTTTGTATCGCAAAGGTGATTAAAGAAAGAAGCCGGGAAACTGTAAACCTGTACGTCGGACATAGCTTCTACTGTATTGAAACAAGGCGATTTTCGGAGCGCCTCTGCTTCCCCGACTATTTCGCCCTCGCCAAAAAACTCAAAGGTGTAGCTTTTTCCATTTTCTTCATCATGGTAGCATTTGGCGATTCCAGCTTTTATAATAAAAACTTTATAATACGTTTCACCTTGTTTATATAGAAGTTCGCCTTTTGCGAATTTTCTACATACGATATTACTTTCCGTCTGTTTTTCATACAGGCTTTCGATGAAAGATAAAAGTAGCGTATTGGTGCGTAGCATAATTTTTTTATACGGTTAGGACATTTGTCCTTTTATAGAGTTGATTTTCGAGATATCTTTGCCGCCAAAGATAATAAAAGTAACCGAAAATGGACCTTGATATAAACGATAAAATAAATGTAATAGCATTCGATGCGGATGACACATTGTGGAGAGAACTTGATAATTATGAGCTTTTTGAACATACCTATTGCTGCATTTTGAAGCAATATTATTCCGAGGAACAGGCCATGCGGATGTTGCAGGAAACAGAGAAGAGAAATATCCCTTTTTATGGTTATGGGCTGAAGAGTGTCATGCTGAGTATGGTTGAAACGTTGTGCAACGCGAACAATAATGTTGTCAATCCCCACTGCATAAAAAAGATAATCGAGTTTGGGCAAACCTTGATGAAACAACCGGTTGAACTGCTGGCAGGGGTTGAGGAAGTCTTGCAACAGTTAAGTGGAAATTACAAGTTGGCATTGGCTACGAAAGGAGATTTGCTGGACCAACAGAGGAAAGTTGAAAAATCAGGTTTGCAGCATCTCTTCTCACATATAGAAATCATGAGCCATAAAAATAAAGATGAGTATAAACAATTGTGTAAAAAATTAGATTGCTCTCCGGAAAACTTCCTGATGGTAGGCAATTCTCTTAAATCAGATATTTTGCCTGTTATAGAACTTGGGGGGTATGCCGTTCATATTCCTTATCACATAACATGGGTAGAGGAACGTTATGACGAAAAGTTTACGCATCCCCGTTTGTTTCAACTATCCGATATAAAAGAGGTGTTAACTATTTTGTAGTATCAAGCAAAGCTTTCATGGGAATCTGTTAAAACTCGGATAATGTTTTCGTATAGCCTGTCATGACAATAGCATACCGCCCTCATTATTTTCGGTCGGATACAGATTAAATAACAGTATATGAACCTTTGGGCCAATGTGTGTTTACATACTCCAGTTTACTGTCTTCCGTCACAAGATAGTCTATCTCATCCAAGGAAGCAATTGTATAAGGTTCGGCCCTATTCAGTTTATTGCCATCAGCCAGTACCACCCTTTTTCGTGAGCGCTCCAACATAAGCCGTTTAAGCATTATTTCCTCTCTGTCACTGGCAGGAATTGTCAGTCCCAGTTGCGGATGGACGCTATAAACCCCTAACAGTAACCAATCCGGACGTACCATTTGCAACGCTTGCCAGACCGGATTTCCTATGGCGACTTGGGCAGACGGAAAAACTTTCCCACCTAAAAAGTTTAATTCCAACTTAGGATGCTCTAATAAAGCATCGACTATTGGAAAACTGTTAGTATATACGATCAGTTCCATATCTTTGGGTAATTGACGTGCAACTTCCAAATTGGACGTACCGCCATCTATTAAGATGATATCTCCCGGACGAAATAGCGGAATAACCTTTGCTGCCATTTCCCGTTTACCGGCAATAGCCGTATTCATTCTACCGGTAAATTCGAATGGAATCCCCGACTTTGCAATTGCCCCACCATGAACCTTGGTTAATATTCCACGTTCATCCAGTTCTGTTATATCACGGCGTAAAGTATCATCGGATACTCCTAATTCTGTACTCAAAGCCGAAATATAGACTCTATAATTTTGGCTTATCTGGTTGATGATATACTGATGTCTTTCTTCTTTTAGCATGATTTATAGGAGATAATATGTTGCATATATCCGCAAAGTTAACTATATTTCGATAGAAATACTAAGATTTTCGAGCTTTTTTATCTGTATTTGCGATTTTATGCAATTTATTATTGATAGGTATCATAAAAACCGAATCATAGAAATAAAATCCGCATTCCTGTAAAGTGAGGAAACGAATATTTCTGACTTATAAAACAAACTTTAATCATTAATAAATCTAAAAAGTATGAAGCAAAAAGTATTAGTTGACATGGATGGTGTTCTTGCTGATGTGTATGCTCAGTTTATTGAAATGGAGTATAGAGAAACAGGAAGAAAGTTAGAGTTGGAAAGTCTGATGGGCAAAACAGAAACTGAGGCTTTTCCCTCTTTGTACAGACACGTGAATTATCCGGGATTTTTTAGAACGGCTCCCCTTATGCCCGACAGTGTGGAAGGACTAAAATATCTGAATGACAAGTATCATGTATTAATCGTTTCTTCTGCTACCGAATTTCCTTTAAGTTTGACAGAGAAACAAGCTTGGCTGAATGAGAACTTTCCATTTATTACGTGGAAACAAATGATTTTTTGCGGACTCAAAGAGAGTATTCAGGGAGATATTATGATTGATGACCACCCTAAAAACCTCAATTTCTTTCATGGAAGAAAATTAATCTTCACCCAACCTCATAATGTGAAAATAATGGAGCCTGATTACCAAAGAGTGTCAGGATGGCTGGAGATAATGAATGTATTGTAGAGAAATTTATCAATAGGATATGGAAGATCTTATTATGCTCAATCAATTACCTTTAATACGACCTCATCCGGCTCAGTCTCTTTATCGGTAAGTACCGGCAAGGGATGCCCCGTGTCATGCTTCGTATTGCCGCCAGCGGCTTTCCAAAAGAGAGACGTAGGGAGTGGATGCTGCTTTGACATGAAAATAACAAAGCAGTATTCAATTGAAAGACTAAAGCTTGAAAAACAATAAAAAGAGACTGTCCAAAAAGATATATTGTGCTATCCTTTTGCTCTGTCATTAGCTTCGCTGACCCCTTGAAAGATTTTTTCATTAAGGTACGTTCTGAGTGTAACGAAGAATCTGTTAACACAAAGTAGTGTATTCAGATTCTTCACGAAGTTCAGAATGACAAAATGATAGAGTTATCGACCTTTTTCGGACACCCTCTTTTAGTGATTTTGTATATTAAATTAAATCTACCACAACCCGGTTTCCGTTGTTTTAGAACATTCCAACTCCAATAATCCTTTTTTTGCATCGAGACCACCTCCGTACCCCGTGAGTTTATGATTGCTGCCGATTACCCGGTGGCAGGGAACAAAGATAGAGATAGGATTGGTGGCATTGGCCGATGCGACTGCACGCACAGCCTTCGGGTTATGGATGCGGCGGGCAAGCTCGCCATAAGAGATGGTCGTTCCATAAGGTATTTTCATCAGCTCTTCCCATACGGTGCGTTGAAATTCCGAGCCGGTAAAGACAACGGGAATGTCGAATATCTTACGATGTCCGGCAAAATATTCTTCGAGTTCCCCGATTGCCCGTTCGATGATGTCGGAAGTTCCTTCTTCGTACCTCGCACCCAGATGCCGCTGTATGCGGCGGTCTATCATACCTCGCCGTTTCTCCACCATCCAATCGCAAATACACAGCTTGTCGCCGTAAGAACCGACCAGCATCTCGCCCACGGGCGATTGATACCGTGTAATCTTTATAGTTTCCATATTGTTCTGTTTATTGTTATAATATTCTTTCATACATATTTTGCATGGCCTGTATCCGGCTTGTAAGGCTTCCTCAAGCGTATCATAAAACACAATGTTCTTTTCCAGAGGTTTTGCCTAATGCAAGCCACTTTTTTGAATGTAATGCCGAATTGCTGAAATTCGCACGGTTGCTAAATCGTGACCCTGTTTCTCGAATGCTCCGCTAAAAGTTTATTTCTCAGACGGTTGTATCAATCCGATGAAAATCTAAAATAATAGCATCCTTCAGTTTTTGATATACCTTCAGCCGAAATGGTTAGAATTAAATGTATTATTATCCATAGGGGAATTGAAGAAAATTTTAGTATGCTTAATCTTCCATACCTAAAATCTTTTTCATCATTGGTCGAAAATTATCTCCCCAACTTTCAAGCTGTCCGATGATGGGAATCAACGTTTTTCCCATTTCCGTAATGGAATATTCTGTATGAGGCGGAAGCTCGGAAAATATCTTCTTTTCTATCATCCCATGCATTTCCAGTTCTTTCAATTGCTGATTGATGACGCGAGGACTGGCATCATCAAAGTGGCGATGTAATTCGCTTGGACGTTTGGGACCGTTGTTCAATTCCTGTATAATGCAACTTTTCCATTTTCCGCCAATCACTTCCATAGCAATTTTCACTCCACAATCAATATCGAAAGGTATTTTCTTTTCGTACATAGAACATCGTTTTTTTGCAAATGTAGCAATATTGGCATAAAATAGAAATATCAGCAGAATACTATTTCATTTATAGGGATAAATTTATCAGTATATGAATAATTTCTCCCTACTTGTGCAATTGCTTACGACCGGCTAACTTTGCTGGAAACAAAACGAAATAATATGAAGAAATACCTATTATTAGCAGTATTATGTTTGGCATGTGTTTCTAATTATGCGCAAAAAAACAAATCAACAACTAAAAATAAAACGATGGAAAATAAAGTATCAACTATTCGCTTAATCTACCCTCAATGGCAAGGTGGAATGGTAGACCATTGGATGCCGGACATTCCGGCGGAAGATGCATCAAGAGGATATTATCTGGGTGCTCAATTGCTCAATTTCCTTGCTCCGGAAAGTTCTCAGGAAACAATAGAAATACCGGTTTCGCTAGACATAAACGACCGGCAAACAGACAAAGGGGTCAGTGCGCGAAGGGTTATCCTGAAACAAACTAAAGCAGCATTGGAAAAGCTCCGTGAAACCAATCCTGAGAAGATTGTAACTTTAGGTGGAGAATGCTCGGTAAGTGTAGTTCCATTTACTTTTCTGGCTGGAAAATATCCTGATGATGTTGCTATTGTCTGGATTGACGCTCACCCTGATGTGAATTTGCCATACGATAATTATAAAGGTTATCATGCGATGGCATTAACAGCATGTCTGGGAATGGGTGATGAAGAAATCATTCGTACTTTACCCGGACGCTATGATGCCTCGAGAGCATTGATTGTCGGTGTCCGTTCATGGGACGACGGGATGAAAGAGCGTCAGAAAGAATTAGGTATAAAAGGGTTGTCACCAGAAGAGGTTGCCGAAGATAGTTCTGCTATCTTGGAATGGTTGAAAAGTACGGGAGTCTCAAAAGTGGTTATACATTTTGACCTGGATGTGTTGGATCCGGCTGAAATCATTGCAGGAGTAGGCGTTGAACCCGATGGAATGAAAATAAATGAAGTAGTCCGGGTGATTAATGATATTGCCTCAGAATATGATTTAGTAGGACTCACCGTAGCTGAACCTATGCCTCGTGTTGCTATTAAAATCAGAAATATGCTCAATCAATTACCTCTAATAAAATAGACATAAATTCTCCGAAAACTTCTGTTAAATAGAATCAACTATCAGTCGTTCGAAACGAAAGTTTTCGGAGAAATATAGAACCTGTTTAAATTTCCATCAGTATTGTCATACTAAGGAAACAAAATGAAAAATCTGAAAGCTGTTTACCGTTTCTTTGCGGTGCTCAGAAAGACACAGGCAAATGGTTTCCCCAATCAAATTTTTAACAGACTCTAAATAGGATTCTGATATATCGCAAACAAAGTAAAATTGAATTATCTTATAAGTCCATTTTTATGAAAATCATAAAACTCCTCAATCTTCTCCGGTGTATCGACTTTTAAAAGCAATAATAACTCACGGGTGAATTCCAAATATCCTGTCCCATTGGCTGTGACAATATTCTTATCACTTACGGCTTGTTTTTCTATGTATCCGGCATCATTTGTATAACTCTCTCCTGCCCACTGTTTAAGATATGGAAGAGTATTACTGGTATGTTTCACCTCATTAAGAAAACCATGTGCACCCATAAAACAAGATGCATTACAGATAGCACCTACTATTTTTCCCTGCTTCAAAGCATCTTGTACTAAGGGAGCCACTTGTTCCGCTTCCGGTGAATTCCACTGCAAACCGCCTATCAAGATTAATGCAGCATAATCAATAGGCATTGTTTTAAAACTATAATCAGGGGTAACACGAAAACCACCCAGTGAATGCACTTCTTCTAAAGTAGGGGCTACAGTTTTTGTGACATATTTTATTTCACTACCCGGCATTAAACCGGCGTTTAGCGCACTGGAAAGGAAAGCAGCTTCCCAATCAGCGTAATCATTCAATAAGATAAATAAGACTTCTTGTTTCATGTAACTTATTATTTTTGTTAGTGTTTTAAAAAATCGTACAGATAGTCCAGCATTATTTTATGCTGAACAAGCGTACCTTTATTACCCATATCACTATGATTGATTTCATTTAGTTGGACAACTTTTATATGAAAATCCTTTTGTTCATCAGTACTCGGTATGACTCCATTATCTGCATCGTAATCACTTCCGCGGAGAGTATAGATACGAGGATTCTCCGTTCTAGGCATTATCATCCGCCGATGGTCAAGAGAAATAGCTTTTACTATCATATCAGGATATTTTGTAGCAAAAAGCATAGTCATATCTCCACCATTGGAATGTCCTATCATACTTAGATTGCTCCAGTCAAGTTCAGGTTTTAACTTCTTAAACTCACTTATGGTAAAAAGTATATTCTTCACACCTTGTTCCCAATTTGGCATTCTGGTTTTCATAAATTCTCCTTCCATAGCAAGTAAAGGATCGTCGGGTAGTTCATGTTGAATACTAATAACATAATATCCTTTTTCGGATAACGGACGTGTCAGACAAGAATATGATTTGTTTGATTGACTATTTTTATTACCATCATACCCATGATTGAAAATAATTATTTTAGTATGCTTATTAATATGTTTAGGCTGGTAAACAACTATTGGTATCGGACGGTTTCTACCTGAATCGTACAGACAAGTCGTAAACTCTGTTTGTGAAAAGAGTATTGAGCTTGCACCCCAAAGCATCGTTATACAGGCAATTATCTTTTTAAACTTCATCTCCTATCTATTTATTGCAGATTAGATTTATTTATTCTCCATCATACAATGCAAAATATTTCCAAAGCGGAGCAGCCATCAATGCCTGTTTCACTTCATCATTCACTAATAATGTTTTTACTTCTTCCCGGCTGAGTAAATGCATACTTAAATCTTCCGTATCTTCCAAATGCTGAGTCGATATGGGTTCCACATCTGTAGCCAGATAACAATGAGTCATATTAGTCATGGTGCTGGCATTACCGGAAATTGTCATTAGTTTGCTCCAGCTTCCATTGCCATAACCGGTTTCTTCATATAGTTCACGTTGGGCGGAAACAAGCGGCTCCTCTCCTGCCTCACATACTCCGGCACATATTTCATATCGGGTTTCCCGAATCCCATGACGATATTGGCGAACCATCACAAATTGCCCTTCGCAAGTAATGGCAATGACATTTACCCAATCAGGGTATTCCAAAATATAATACTCAGGGATTTCTACTCCCGTAGGAAGTTTCACCCGGTCCCGGCGGGCTGTTAGCCAAGGGCGCTTAATGAGGTATTCACTTTCTATAACCTCCCACTTTCTATCATCTTTTTCCATAAGGATTGTTTTTTGTTTGGACGAGGAACAAAGATACTATCTTTGAAAGTTAGAACAACTATAAAATAGGAGTTTTTATTCACCTATTTCCAACTTATAAATCTTACCTTTGCTTTCGATAATAATACTGTCATCATAACACATAAATTATGGAAAACCATATCAACAAAAATTCCTTCCGGCAATTTGGTCTGTACTTGTTTTACTACCCTTCCATTTTGGCAATATCCTTTTCAAAATGAAAAGGGAACAATAGCAGAAATTAAATAAACAATTGATTCATAGGTAGTTCCTATTCTGGTACACAATTTGTCTTTCTCTCAGATAAGAGATAATATGCTATAAAGATAAAATGGAAAAAGAAGAAAACGTAAAACACTTTTTGGATTTAATCAAGCGTTCAAGACGTGGAAAGTTCAAAATCTACATTGGGATGATAGCCGGTGTAGGAAAGAGTTACCGAATGCTGCAAGAAGCACATGAAATGCAGGAAAATGGTGTTGACGTCCAAATCGGTTATATAGAAACACATGGAAGAGCCGGAACGGAAGCTTTATTGGAAGAGTTGGCAATTATTCCTCGCAAAAAAGTATTTTATAAAGGAAAAGAGATTGAAGAAATGGATTTGGACTCTATCCTCCAGTTACATCCCGAATTGGTCATTGTAGATGAATTAGCACATACCAATATAGAAGGCAGTCGCAATGAAAAACGTTGGCAGGATGTTATGGAACTGTTGGACGCAGGAATCAATATCATTTCTGCTGTCAATATCCAACACATCGAAAGCCTGAATGAAGAAGTGAAAGGAATTGCCGGTATAGAAGTTAAAGAGCGTATTCCTGACAAAGTATTGCAAGAAGCTGATGAAGTGGTAAATATTGACCTTACTGCCGAAGAATTAATCAACCGTCTGAAAGCCGGAAAAATATACCGTCCTGAAAAAATAGAACTGGCATTGAATAACTTTTTCAAGACTGAGAATATCCTTCAGTTACGCGAATTAGCCCTTAAGGAAGTCGCTTTCAGAGTTGAGAAAAAAGTGGAGAATGAAATCGTTTCTATTGACAAAGGAGTGCGTCATGAAAAGTTTCTTGCCTGTATCAGTAGCAATGAGAAAACACCACGACATATCATCCGTAAAGCAGCACGGCTGGCTTCTCGCTATAGTACTGTATTCTTTGCCCTTTATGTGCAAACGCCGGTGGAAAGCACAGAACGCATTAACCTTGCCAGTCAGCGACATTTATTAAATCATTTTAAATTGGTTACAGAACTGGGAGGTGAAGTACTACAAGTGGCGTCTGCGAATATTTTAGATGAAATTATAAAAGCTTGCCAAGAGAAGCAGATTACAACAATATGCATGGGGCAACCGGCATTTAAAATGCCTTCTACCCTATTCTGTATTTCGAAATACAAAAAATTTCTAGCATCTTTGGCACAGATGGATATAGATTTGATTATACTTGCATAAAAAATAAAGTCTATGAATATAAAAACAAAACTTACCCTTATTATCGGCATACTGGTAGCTATGATTGTATTATTGGTTGTCCTGTCAGTAGTGAATCTACAAATATTGACAGCAACAGACCCTGATAGTCCTGCTGCCGGCCCGGGATTGCAAAGAGCATTATTATGGATTTCCATTGTAGGGGCAGCATGTATTTGCGTAGGTATCGGTATATGGTTGCGCCTTCCCGCATCCATCAATAAACCTATTAAAGAAATAACAAACGGTATTCAGGAAATAGCAAATCATAATTACGGAAAGCGCCTTGACTTAAATGACAACCAGGAATTTGCTGAAGTATCAAAGAACTTCAACCGAATGGCTAAACGGCTGGAGGAATATCATGCCAGTACTCTTTCTGAGATGATGGCCGCTAAAAAATACATGGAAACTATTATTAACAGTATCAATGAACCCATCATTGGCTTGAATAACGAAATGGAAATTCTTTTTATCAATGATGAAGCCTTAAATGTACTCAACTTGAAAAGAGAGGATGTGATAAGACGTTCAGCTCAAGAAATCTCGATGCGTAATGACTTACTCCGCAGATTGGTTCGCGAACTAATAGATATCCCGTCACAGCAAACAGTAGATGACAAAAGTAAAAAAGAACCATTGAAAATATATGCTGACGATAAAGAAAGTTTCTTTCAAGTAAAATATATAAGTATCACTCAACCCAGTAAAGACGATATGATACCAGAAAAAAGAGGATACGTCATTATGCTAAAAAATATAACGGAATTCAAAGAACTCGATTCCGCAAAGACTACTTTTATCTCTACCATTTCGCATGAACTCAAAACGCCTATATCAGCCATCATGATGAGTCTCCAGCTATTGGAAGATAAACGCGTAGGTACACTGAACAACGAACAGGAAGATTTGGCAAGTAGCATAAAAGAAAATAGTGAACGTCTGCTGAGTATCACCGGAGAGCTACTGAATATGACCCAGGTAGAATCAGGGAAATTACAACTTAAACCGAAAATAACCAAACCTATTGAATTAATAGAATATGCCATTAAAGCCAATCGCGTACAAGCAGAGAAATTCAATATCCAGATAGAAGTAGAATATCCGGAAGATAAAGTAGGCAAATTATTTATCGACAGTGAAAAGATTGCATGGGTTCTGACTAATTTGCTTTCCAATGCTATCCGCTACTCACCGGAAAATGGACATGTAGTAATCGGCGCCCATCAAACCGATGACAATTACATTGAAATGTATGTGCAGGATTTCGGGAAAGGAATAGATCCGCGTTATCATAAAAGTATCTTTGATCATTATTTCCGCGTCCCCGGAACAAAAGTACAAGGAAGCGGTTTGGGACTTTCCATTTCCCGTGACTTTGTGGAAGCACATAATGGAACATTGACCGTACAGAGTGAATTAGGTAAAGGCAGTAAATTTATCATGCGGCTAAAAGCTTGATATGATATCTTCTAATATAATATGGAGGATTGTTCTCTAAAAAAGACATCCTCCATACTAGAATATTTACCAACTACCTTTTATCATATTACATTATCTATGTTTCGTCTTTTTATGTATCTTTTTATAATCCGATGGAGATATACCATAGTGTTTCTTAAAAACTGAACTAAAATATTTTGCATCAGAAAATCCTAACTGATAATTCATTTCGTTAATTTGAATGTCTTCTCCAGACAATAACATATCAACAGCTTTTCTCATTTTATAACGAAGAATATAATCTTTGGGAGCCATTTGAGTTATAGCTCTCATTTTATTATAAAAGGCACTTCGGCTCATAGGTATACTCTGAGCTATTAAATCTATATTAACTTTCGATATACTAATATTTTCCTCTAAAAAACTGTCAACCTTTTCTATAAATTCGATATCTTCAGGATTTGTAGCAGAATTATCTAATTCTTCTTTATCATCCAATATTTCTATTGAGGCCTGCACTGATGCCGGATTAATTTTCTTTAATAGGCTCCACCCCAAAAAACATGATACAAGACTACACATTATGTATATACCACTTGTCCTCCAGAAAGGTGGGTGAACAATCACTTTAATATTACGCTGCGCTACCAAAGTTCCAGTTTCTGCCGACAGTGTCCTGATATGAATATGATGTATCCCCGGATGAAGGTTATGGCAAGTAATAGTTCCATCAATCGACGGAACGCTCCAATCTCCATTCTCTAATTTCCAAGTATACAATAATTGTGGTGAATAATCATACATAGGTGAAATTGCTTTAATTGTAAAAGTATTCTCTCTATATGATAACTTTAAGATCTTTGTGTATTGCAAAGACTGTTTCAAGGGAGAATTATCCATGCCTACATGTACCGGATGCCCATGAATAAACAACTCGTCTAAATATATAGGGGTGTATTTTCTATTACACATCTTGCACTCATTCCATACAAACGGTTCATCATTAATAATAGCTGTATATACCTTATTTTCGGGATGATATCCGGTTTCATCTATACAATGGGAACTATGTATAACTGAAATAGGCGATGAAGGTGATGCTTGGTTTAAATCTCTATATTTCTTATATTCTATCAAAATCTCATCAATCATTATCACTCCTGTTTTATAATCGGCCATCCATATACGCTTTTGTTCATCTACCCAAACATCTCTTATTTGATGCGTATTTCCATTATTATAAATATCCATATTAGTATATAAGAAATATGTATAATCAGAAATATTCATGAGATAAATAGCTGCCTTATTGGTAACAATCATGATATATTGTTTATCAAAAGAATGAATACATGTAATTTCTGAAGAAAGAATATTCGTTTTTATACAGAGAAGCTCTTTTGTATTCCAATCATAAACATTTATTCCGGTAGCTCTATCTTGAATGAAAAGCCTCCGCTTTATTTTGTCATAATATAAACATTCTATATTCCGGCATTTTCCATCAGACAGATCCATTTTAACAAGTTTCAGTTTGCCATTTTTATAATAGAAATGAAATAGGCCTACTGAAGTTCCAATAAAATATTCATCATTAGAAATAGCTGATAGAGCATAAACATGCCCAATTGAGAGCATAAAACTATACGTTTTCTTTGTATCCAGATTATAGAGGTATAGTTTGTCCTGATATCCAAACCAAAGATGATTATTATTAACGCCATAGATATGGTCTATCTTTCCTAAATTCCGTTCCATTTTATAACGATCCAAGTATGCATCATAATAGAATAGGTTGCCATTTAATGAAATCCCTTTCATTATATTATGACTATCCAAAAATAAGAATGCATCTTGAGTGTCTAATATATACTGCTTTAAATTTTTTCCATCAAAACGGTTTATGCCATCATCATGCAAAAACCACATAAATCCATTCGCATCTTTCTGTATATCATACGTTTTTGCATTATTTACTGTATTATGGATATACGAAGATTGAAGTGTATGAGCATAAGATATCGTTCCGAACATCGTTATGAGGAGGTATAAAATATATTTCATTTTAGATTATTTTTAATTGAACCAATAATTGTTTTATAAAGTCCTGTTTTTTATAATGGCCAGAGCCTACAGAGCCCTAACCAACTCATATTTGATGGGGTGGGGAACGAATCTTTAGTGCACACGCACGGTATACGTTTAAAACTAATATAATGTGTGATAACGTCAACAGAATCGAACTACAACAAGGATTCCTTGTGAGGAATCGTAAATCACGACATTAATAATTGTAAAAAAGGTATTTCAAATTGATAAATAGAAAATGCAGATGTTACAAATTTAAATCAGCAGAAAAAAATAAATATACAAAGAGTAGCTAATAGTATAAAAAAGCATTGTTCATACACATTTTTTCAAGAAATGACAGTCTGGCAGTGTCTAATTTTAATTCACTAATGACTTAAATTATTATGCTAAAACAAGGCATACATTCCCCCAACATGGAACTAAATCAATTTCATGCATTTTATTTAAAATCAAGCGGATTTATGCTTAATCTTAAACCTCTTTTTTATGAATGCTTATTATATGTTATGTGTCATTATACATAATAAATCATTTTAAATTAGAGCATAAGCACGTTTTTTATAGAAGAAAAGGATTGATATATCCGATAAAAATAAAAGTAGATAGGATGGATTTTAGATAAAGGTTTGATATCCCATATAAAAACGTATGTATAACATTAACTCTTGTTCTCATAATATAAATGTGCAATATTTAAAATGTATCTTCTATAGAAGATGTAAAAGTACTTATAAAAGTATATATGATGATCTTCTAAATAGAATTTGTTTTAATATTTTAACAGTAAACGATGTTGTCTACAAAATATCCGTGATTATGTATACTAATACGTCATGAATAAAAGTCGTTTTCATTAAATAATATGATATAAATTATTTTTTCTATCTATTCACAAATTATTACTGATAAGAAAACAAAAGAAAAATATATTAGGTAAGTCTTTATATAAAAAATCTGTCCTTAGAAACATGAAATTTCCAAGGACAGATTGATAGAGAAAGTCTTTATTGGTATTTATTCAATTCTATGTACTGTTATGTCATGAAAATCCTGCAATAAAGTCAGTAACATACCTTCATCATTGTATTTTTTAGACTTTATTACCATCGTGACATAGTAAGTGGTCAGTTCGCCCACAGTTTTTTCTTCCAGCTGATAAGACACTATATTATAATCTTTTGAATTGAACTTTTTTGCCATTTTATTCAATGTTTCCTTGTTGTCTGTTGAAAACTCAACCATGGAACTCTTCATACCGATACTCTTAAAAAGATAGCTCAATGCCTCCAAACCTATTAGAGTAAGAATAGTGGCCGAGATTCCCAGCCAATACATTCCGGCTCCTACTGCCAATCCGATACCTGACGTAGCCCATATACCGGCAGCCGTTGTCAATCCACGCACAATCTGTTTCTGAAAAATGATAGTTCCGGCACCAATAAAACCGATACCGCTCACCACTTGTGCAGCCACACGGCTTGGATCTAAATCTATCCCCTCTATCTTTATAACTTCCATAAATCCATATTGCGAAACAATCATTATTAGTGCACTTCCCAGTGACACAAGAAAATGAGTGCGATAACCAGCTTCTTTGGCACGATATTCCCTATCCAATCCGATAACAGCACCAAGTGCTCCTGCTACAAACAGCCTTAAAATAAAATCCCATGTCATACTCATATTTTTATCCTCCGCTTTTTATATATCAATCATCTTCATCTTCCATTAGTTCGGGCAAATGCAGCATCTTCTGGCTATCCTCTGCCGGAAGTGCTTCCACTTGTCTTAGCTTGCGTTCAATAGCTCGGGTACGTTTGCCCATCACCTCTTCCAGTTGGTCGCCGGCACTCTGCAAATTTTTCTGAACCTTCTCCAACAGGCCACCAAACTTGCCGAACTCCGTTTTAACGGCTCCAAGCACATTCCATACTTCACTTGTACGTTTTTGAATAGCCAATGTACGGAATCCCATTTGCAGACTGTTAAGAATAGCTCCTAATGTAGTTGGTCCCGTTACTACAATCTTAAACTCCTTTTGCAATGTCTCTACCAATGATGTCCGGCGAATCACTTCCGCATAAATGTTTTCAAATGGCAAAAACATGATGGCAAAATCTGTTGTAAATGGCGGATCTACATATTTGTCATGAATATCTTTTGCCATTTTCTTTATCGTTATTTCCAATTGTCGTGAAGAAGTATCTATTAATGCAGTATCACCGGCTTCGTAAGCATCTTGGTACTGTTCATAGATATCCTTTGGAAATTTGGCATCAACCGGTAAATAGACAACTTCATTACTATCCTCTTTCCCGGGTAATTTAATGGCGAATTCAACAAATTCCGTAGCGTTCTTTTTAGTTTTTACATTGGCTTCATACTGTTCAGGACTCAGCATTTGGTCAAGTAAAGCCCCTAATTGCACCTCTCCGAAGGTGCCACGTGTTTTTACATTGCTTAATACTTTCTTTAATCCGCCCACATCTTGCGCCAGACTTTTCATCTCTCCTAACCCTTTCTGTACATTTTCCAGCTGAGTACGAACAATTTCGAATGATTGGCCGATTCGTTCATTCAATGTCTTCTGCAGTTTTTCTTCCACCATTATACGCATATCATCCAATCGTTTTTCCGTACTCTTTATGAGCGCATCTTGCTGTTTTCCCATTGCTTCAAACTTTTCCCGTTGCATTTCATTGCCTGTGAGCAAATTTTTATGCAAGGTATCTTGCATTTGTCCAACAGAAAAATTTAAAGCCTGGTTCAGTTCTGAACGAAGTTCACGGATGCTACGCCCCAGCTCTTCTCTATTTGCTTTCATTTCTTCGTGAAGCAATGATTCTAAACGTTCCGTTTGCAAACGGTTATTTTTAGTAAGTGTAACTACCAAATTGGCAATCAGCAATATGAGGACAATTATTATTAAAATCAGTTCCATAATTCTTGTTATTTATAGCAAATGTAGCAAATAATAAACGATATTTCTTATATTTGTCTCAAAATTCACCTTAAGCACTTTTATGAAGTATAAATTACTGGCATTAGATTTAGACGGAACACTGACTAATACCAAAAAAGAGATTACTCCTTACACACGACAAGCCATTATTGAAGCCCAACAAAAAGGAGTGAAAATAATATTGGCAACAGGGCGTCCTACCTATGGGGTTGCTCCCATTGCCGAGCATCTTTGTCTGAGAGAATACGGTGGATACATTCTTTCTTATAACGGAGGAAGAATCATCAATTGGCAAACAGGAGAAGTGATGTACGAAAACCTGCTTGACCACTCCGTTATTCCATTTTTATACAACTATGCAAAGAAATACGGTTTTACCATCATCACTTATCATAATGAGTTTGTCATTACCGAAAATCCTGATGATGAATACGTACAAAAGCTTGCATTGCTAAATGTTATGACAATCAAAAAAGTCGACAACTTCCTATTGGCCATCAAGTTTCCTGTTGGAAAATGCATGATTGTAGGTGAACCGGTTAAACTTGCTGCCATGGAAAATGAAATGTATAATGACTTAAAAGAGCTATTGGGGATTTATCGTTCAGAAGCTTATTTCTTGGAATTGGTCCCCAAAGGAATTGATAAGGCACAAGCTCTTTCTGTCCTATTAAAAGAATTAGGCAAGAAGCAAGAAGAACTCATAGCGATAGGTGACGGATTTAATGATATCTCAATGATAAAATATGCCGGATTGGGAGTAGCAATGGCAAATGCCCAAGATATAGTAAGGCAAAATGCCGACTTCATCACCGCCTCCAATGAAGAAGACGGTGTGGCGGCTGTTGTAAAAAAATTCATTCTCTAGATTTATTAAGGCTTCCAGAGACTTATTTGTAGGTTATTTTTTTAGCATTAAAGTCTTAAAATTAGTCGGATATGGAGTTTCAAACTGCATCACTTCACCTGTTACAGGATGATAAAAACAGAGCTTGAAAGCATGTAGTGCCAATCGACCTAACGGATTGCACTCACTGCCATACCGTTCATCTCCGATTACCGGATGGCCTAGCTCTGACATGTGAACGCGAATCTGATTTTTACGTCCTGTTTCCAGTTCCAACTCCACCAGAGAATAACCATTCGCACGCTTTATGGTTCTATAATGTGTAACGGCATATTTTCCCTCTCCATCGTCATAAGGACTAGAGCTGACGTATAGTTTATGATCGGTCAGCCACGATTCAACAGTCCCTCCATCTTTCTCCATCTCTCCCGAAACAATAGCCACATAACGACGGTCAGTGACAATATCCTGCCAATTATCGCGCAATGTGTTCTGTGTCTTTTCATCCTTGGCATACATCATCAGCCCCGATGTTTCACGATCTAACCGATGAACAACAAATACGCGGTTATTACGATGCGAGCGTTTTACGTATTCATTCAGGATATGTTGCGCAGTACGCTCCTTTTGATGCTCAGTGCTGACCGAAAGCAGTCCTTCTTTTTTTTCCACTACAATAATATAAGCATCCTCATATACCAGTTTTAACATCGGATTTTTGAACTCTCGGTTGTTTTTAGCTTTGCTCACCTGAACCTTCATACCGGGTGTCAGTGCAAAATTATATTGTGTGGTAATCGTATTGTCTACCAATATTACCCGGTTGGTTAGCATTGTTTTTACTTTGCTACGGCTAATTCCTGCCATTTTCTGCATCAAGAAATCCATCAGCTCAGCGGGTTCACTTACATTATATATTGTATACTTGGCAGCTGCCCGTGCAACAGGTCTGCCTGACTTATTATTTCTACCTCTTGACATAATTATTTTTTTTCAAGTAAAACCACATTCTCTACATGGTGTGTATGAGGGAACATATCTACCGGTTGAACGGCTGCCACTCTGTATTTAGTATCCAGTAAAGACAAATCGCGTGCCTGCGTTGCCGGATTGCAACTGACATAAACAATACGTTCGGGCTCGGCAAACAGAATCGTATCAATTACATCATTGTGCATACCTGCACGTGGCGGGTCGGTAATGATGACATCGGGACGACCATGCTCATTGATAAAATCCTGAGTAAGAATATCTTTCATATCCCCCGCATAGAACAATGTATTGGTAATATGGTTTATTTCCGAATTTACTTTAGCATCTTCAATCGCTTCCGGCACATACTCTATACCAATCACCTTCTTTGCCTGTCGGGACACAAAATTTGCAATAGTTCCGGTTCCGGTATAAAGGTCATAAACAAGTTCGTTCCCGGTCAGCCCCGCAAAATTGCGTGCTACCTTATATAGATTATATGCTTGTTCAGAATTGGTTTGGTAAAAAGACTTCGGGCCGACCTTGAAACGCAAACCTTCCATCTCTTCAAATATATGGTCATTTCCTTTAAATACCACCACATCTAAATCATTAATCGTATCGTTACATTTATTGTTGACCACATATAATAAGGAAGTAATCTGTGGAAACTTATCGGCCACAAAAGCCAATAATTGCTTCATCAGTTCCATTTCGCTTTCTTCCACTATTTTGCATTGAAACAATACCATCAACTCTCCGGTGCTCGATGTACGAACCATCAGATTGCGGAGCATTCCCTCTTGCGAACGAAGATTAAAGAAAGAATAATTGTGTTCATAAGCATAGTCACGGATAGCATTACGAATCTGGTTGGTTATATCATCCTGCAACCAACATTTCTCAATGGCAAGCACTTTGTCGAATGCGCCCGGAATATGGAAACCCACCGCATTCATCTGATCATACTTCACATCTGCTTTAACCTCCTCTTCGGTCAGCCAACGCTTGTCTGAAAATGTAAATTCCAATTTATTACGGTAGAACTCCGTTTTAGCAGAGCCCAGAATAGGAGAAATCTCCGGTAATTCCACCTTTCCGATGCGAACCAAATTATCCGTTACCTGCTTTTGTTTATACTTTATTTGTTCATCATAAGGCAAGCACTGCCATTTACAACCACCGCATACACCATAATGCTGACAAAACGGTACTGCTCTTTTAGGAGAATATTCATGGAAGTTCACTGCCACCGCTTCCGCATAATGGTTTTTCTTGCGTTTCACCTGCAAGTCCACCACATCACCGGGCACAACATACGGCACAAATACTACTAAATCATTTACTTTCGCCAAAGCTTTACCTTCGGCAGCTACATCTGTTATGGTTACCTTCTCTAATAGAGGGAGCTCTTTCTTCTTTCTTGCCACTTTCTAAATAAGTTAATTTGGGGCAAATTTAAGCATTTTCCTCGAATTTCTCCCTATAAAACAGAATATATTGAAATTGCAAAGTAGAAATTGCAATTTCCACTAAATTTTTTCATTAATTCGTTTGGAGATAAATAAAATATGTATAGTTTTGCGATTACAATTTTTGAATGAGTTAACTTTAAATACATTATTTATGGAGAAAAAAAGAGTTTATACCTTCGGAAACGGAAAAGCTGAAGGTAAAGCAGACATGAGAGAGCTGCTTGGTGGAAAAGGTGCTAACCTGGCTGAAATGAATCTGATTGGTGTACCCGTTCCTCCGGGTTTCACAATCACTACCGAAGTGTGTACAGAATATTACGATTTAGGAAAAGATAAAGTTGTAGAACTGCTCAAAGAAGATGTTGAAAAAGCAATCGCCAACATCGAAAGCCTGATGAATTCTAAATTTGGTGATGTAGAGAATCCCCTATTGGTTTCTGTACGTTCCGGTGCTCGTGCTTCTATGCCGGGTATGATGGATACCATCCTTAACTTAGGTTTGAATGATGAAGTAGTAGAAGGCTTGACTCGCAAGACCGGTCGTCCTCGCTTTGCATGGGATTCTTACCGTCGTTTTGTTCAGATGTATGGTGACGTTGTTTTAGGTATGAAACCTGTAAACAAAGACGACATCGATCCATTTGAAGCTATTATCGAAGAGGTAAAAGAAGCCAAAGGTGTGAAACTGGATAACGAATTGGAAGTAGAAGACCTTAAAGAATTGGTAAAACGCTTTAAAGCTGCCGTTAAAGAACAAACCGGTCAAGACTTCCCGACCAACGCTTACGAACAACTTTGGGGTGCTGTTTGTGCCGTATTCCGCAGTTGGATGAACGAACGCGCTATTCTTTACCGCAAAATGGAAGGCATTCCTGCAGAATGGGGTACTGCTGTAACCGTTCAGGCAATGGTATTCGGTAATATGGGAGATACTTCTGCAACAGGGGTTTGCTTCTCTCGCGATGCCGGTAACGGTGAAGACCTGTTCAATGGCGAATATTTGATTAACGCTCAAGGTGAAGACGTTGTTGCCGGTATCCGTACTCCGCAACAGATTACCAAGATTGGTTCTCAGCGCTGGGCCGAACGTGCGGGTATCTCTGAAAAAGAACGCGTTGCCAAATATCCTTCTATGGAAGAAGCTATGCCGGAAATCTACAAAGAACTGGATGCACTTCAGACTAAATTGGAAGACCATTACCGCGATATGCAAGATATGGAATTTACCGTACAAGAAGGAAAACTGTGGTTCTTGCAGACTCGTAACGGTAAACGTACCGGTGCTGCTATGGTAAAAATAGCCATGGACTTGTTGCGCCAGGGAATGATTGATGAAAAGACAGCGTTGAAACGTTGTGAGCCCAATAAACTGGACGAACTGCTCCATCCTGTATTCGACAAACAGGCATTGAAAGAAGCCAAAGTATTGACTCGCGGTTTGCCCGCTTCTCCGGGTGCAGCTACCGGTCAGGTTGTATTCTTTGCCGAAGATGCTGCTAAATGGGCTGCAGATGGTAAAAAAGTGGTAATGGTGCGTATTGAAACATCTCCTGAGGACTTGGCAGGTATGGCCGTGGCACAAGGCATTTTAACCGCACGCGGCGGTATGACATCTCACGCAGCCGTTGTAGCTCGCGGTATGGGAAAATGCTGTGTATCCGGTGCAGGTGCTATCAATGTAGACTACAAGAACCGTACTGTAGAAATAGAAGGTGTCACTCTGAAAGAAGGTGATTTCATCTCTTTGAACGGTACTACCGGTGAGGTATATAAAGGTAAGGTAGAAACCAAAGCAGCGGAAGTATCCGGTGACTTTGCCGCACTGATGGATCTTTGCAACAAATATACTCAATTGGTTGTCCGCACCAATGCCGACACTCCGCACGATGCAGAAGTAGCCCGCAGTTTCGGTGCATGCGGTATCGGTCTTTGTCGTACAGAACACATGTTCTTTGATGCAGAAAAGATTGTTGCCATGCGTGAAATGATTCTGGCTCCCGATGAAGCAGGACGCAGAAAAGCATTGGCAAAACTGCTCCCCTACCAGAAGGCTGACTTTAAGGGTATTTTCAAGGCTATGGACGGATGTCCGGTGAATGTTCGTTTACTCGATCCTCCTTTGCACGAATTTGTTCCCCACGATTTGAAGGGACAGGAAGAAATGGCTCAGGCTATGGGTGTAACCGTACAGGAAATCCAGAAGCGTGTAGAAAGCTTATGCGAGCATAATCCGATGTTGGGTCATCGTGGTTGCCGTTTGGGTAACACATATCCATGTATCACAGAGATGCAGACTCAGGCTATCTTAGGTGCTGCCATTGAACTGAAGAAAGAAGGTTATGACCCACATCCCGAAATCATGGTTCCTCTGACCGGTATCTTGTATGAATTTGAAGCTCAGGAAAAAGTGATTCGTGATGCTGCTGCCGAGTTGTTTGAAAGAGAAGGAATGGAAATTCCGTTCAAGGTAGGTACCATGATTGAGATTCCACGTGCTGCGCTGACTGCAAACCGCATTGCCAGCCGTGCAGAATACTTCTCATTCGGTACAAATGACCTTACTCAGATGACTTTCGGTTACTCTCGTGATGACATCGCTTCATTCTTGCCGGTATATCTTGAAAAGAAGATTCTGAAAGTAGACCCATTCCAGGTACTTGACCAAAACGGTGTAGGCCAACTGATTGAAATGGCTGTGGATAAAGGCCGTTCTGTTCGTCCCGACTTGAAATGCGGTATCTGTGGTGAACATGGAGGTGAACCTTCATCTGTTAAATTCTGCCACAAAGTTGGTTTGAATTATGTATCATGTTCTCCGTTCCGCGTACCTATTGCCAGATTAGCAGCGGCGCAGGCAGCAGTGGAAGAAGCGTAAGATTATTTAGCTTATGATTGAATTAGGCTGTAGTGGACTGTTTGTCAAGACACTACAGCCTAATCTATTTCACCAAATCAGTCTCTCGCAACTTTATTGTAGAAATACAGCCCGCCCTTTCCATTACAATAGGGTTATAACATACGGCAAGACAGTCAAAAGCATTACAAGATACGGCATAAGGCAGGGCAATGACACTTTTACAAATAGCACAGCCTGTTCCGGTCAACATAATCGGGTAGAATTTCTTTCTGTCACTCTTTCTTTTTTCTTTTATAGGCAAAGGACTGCCATTTTTCTTCCGCCCAGTTCTGCTGTTGCATCTCATAACGGGCCATGACAAAAAACAAATCAGACAAACGGTTCATATATTGGAGCAGGATGGACGGTAACGGATCTTGTTTATGCAATGTCCATAATCGCCGCTCGGCACGGCGCGCTACAGTCCTTGCAAACTGCAACTGTGCTGATACGGCCGTTCCTCCGGGAAGAATAAAATAACCATTATCCTCCATCTGTTCCATCAACCGGTCCATTACCTCCTCACAATAAGAGCATAAATTGTCAGGCAAGATATTGGAGTTTTCACTACGGATGGCGGATGGCGTAGCCACATGACTCATCACCGCCATCATATTTTTCTGGATGGTAAAAAGCAAGGATTGCCACTCGTGCTCCTGCGGTAAAAGTGAACGTATTATTCCTATAACGGCATTCAATTCATCAATGCATCCATTGGTTTCAATACGGATATCGTCCTTGGGTATCCGCTCCCCACCATGAATCCCTGTCATGCCCTTATCTCCGGTACGTGTATAAATGCGTCTCATATGTCTCATTATTTTAATATTTGATAAAGCGAAGTGCTCGCTTCCATATCCTTATATTCCATACAGTGATAACTCAGATGAAGCCGGACCCCACCTCCGGACAAATAAACGGATGCAAAGATAATGTAAATTGCAAATTATCAAAATTCGAATCACTGATTAATGCATAATCTCATTTATCAAGTGAATAATATCTTTGAAATGCAATTGAAGTTTTGCCGCCATTTTGTGACGAATCTTAAAGCATATATAAAATAATTGTCTACCTTTGCTCCCGATTTGGTGATACAGGTATTTTTTCTCTATCTGTATAAAAGGGAATTCGGTTGTAGAATCCGAAGCAGTGCCCGCTACTGTGAAACCCCATCTGATGAAAAGCAACTCTCGCTATGCCACTGTTTCGAAAATGAAGAAATGGGAAGGCGCTTTTCAGGGTGAAGCCAGGAAACCTGCCAAATCCGAACATAGATAATCATGCTCTCCCGGGGCCAGGAAAGCTAATTATTAATTCTTAAATTCTTTCTTCGATGAAAGTAAAAGTATTATTGACAGCCGTCACTTTAAGCTGTCTGGCTATTGATGTACTGGCACAAGCCGGTATCAGTGGGAAAATTGTGAGTGCCGATACCGGCGAACCTGTAGTGGGAGCCAATATCCGTATCGACCAAAGCCTTTCAGGATGCACCACAAACGGTAAAGGCGAGTTTAATATCAACAATCTTCCTGATGGAAAACATGTGTTAAGAATCACGCATGTCAGTTACACACCCCAATCGGTCACCACAAAAGGGGGTGAAAAAAATCTTCTTATCAAGCTACAAGACAGTTTTACCAATATAGGCCAGGTAGTGGTAACCGGTACAGGAACACACCACCGCATGACGGACAGTCCCGTGCCTGTTTCGGTCATCACAGCAAAGGACTTAAGCAATGCCGGTGTAACATCGCTGGACGAGGCCCTACAAAAGCTCACCCCGTCTTTCTCAAGTATGACCAACGGCATGGGTACGACATTGAGTCTGAATGGATTGCCTGATGATTATTTCATTTTCCTGGAGAATGGCAAACGCCTGTATGGAGATGATACTTACGCCCGAATCAATGTGGCCAAAATCAAACGTATTGAAATATTGAACGGTGCCTCTTCCGCTCTTTACGGAACAAATGCTATCGGAGGAGTAATCAACATTATTACTGATGATGCAAAAAATGCGATTCATGTTTCCAGCGATACCCGTTATGCCAGTAAAGGACGTTTTACCCAGTCCGTAAACGCAGATGTCAATACCGGCAAGTTCGGCTCCTATACCTCTTACCGTCGTCAGCAGGCCGAGGGATGGCAACTGAATCCATACGAGGAGAGCTCAAAGACTCATGAACTGGAAGAAACCGGAAAAGTGGCTTCTACAGGCTTCTATGCAAATACTGTCAATCAAAAATTCACTTTCGATGCTACCGACAAACTCTCCTTTTATGCCCGCGGCGGATATTATGACAACAAGACACGCCGCCCTTATGAAGCATACGACTACAACATATTGCATGAAACCTTTAATTATGGCATTGGTACCCAATACATGATAAGTAAAGGGAATTATATTACCGCAGACTATTATGCCGACCATTTTTCTTCCTCTTATTGTTTTTTTAAAGACAATAAAACCTATGATGGGAAAGCAGGTGAAGAGCAAGTGCGCAAACGGACCCGCAACCACAATCTTAACATAAAAGGTATCTTCAAGTTAGGTGGCCGGCACAAACTTTCAGTCGGCACAGAATATATCGTGGATGTCTTGAAAAGTCAAACGGACAATATAGCCAAAGAAGATGCCTATACACTGGCCTTGTTCGCACAGGATGAAATAAAGTTACTGAGAAACCTGCAGGCCTTGATTGGCGTACGTTACATTTATCACGAAAACTTCAAAAATCATGCCACTCCCAATGTAGCACTGATGTATAAACCCGGTAAATTCAATTTCCGTGCATCCTACGCATCAGGTTTCCGAACCCCTACCCTGTCTGAACTCTATGCCACCGATATAGCTAAAAAGAATGACAGGTTGACAATAGGGAATCTGGATTTGAAGCCGGAAAAGAATGATTATTTCTCATTGAGTGCAGAGTATGTACATGAGCGTTTTTCTGTATCAGTCAATGCCTTTTACAATAAGATTCGTGACATGATAGATTATAATACGATTGCCACGGGAGACGAAGCTATGGAGCAATACGGTCATAAGGAAGTTCGTCAACGTGACAATATAGCGGAGGCTAAAGTCCGCGGAATCAATGTATCCGCCAACGCATACCTAGGTGCCGGGTTCAATATAAGCGGAGGATACACTCATCTCAATACCCAAGACGTGGAGTTGGAACAGCCCATCGACAAAAGCATTAAAAACGCATACAATATCAATGCCCAATGGGCGCATTCATGGAAGATATACCGGTTGAATATAAATTTGAACGGTCGCATCAACAGCAAGCGTTTCTCTAAAAGTTATGGCTATGCTCCCGACTATCAATTGTGGGATTTAAACACACGCCATTCTTTCAACTTAAAATCGGTAATCATAGAACCCGGATGTGGTATAGAAAACCTGTTCGATTATACGGACGACCGTCCTTATAACAGCAATTATGCAACTCTCAGCCCCGGACGTTCATTCTATATCAGTTTGTCTTTAAAATTTAAAAGCTAAAAAAATCAAAGACTTATCGAAGATAATATAAAATAAACCTATATCTTTGCAACAGAATTAGTAATCGGGCTATCACATAGCCCGGTGCAAGGGAACCCAGTGTAAATCCGGGGCTGTACCTGCAGCTGTAAATCCTCATTATGTTGGTTGGATAGTCCAAAGCCACTGTTTCATTTGAAGAAATGGGAAGGTTTCCAATCAGAGGAAAGCCAGAATACCTGCTAAGTCTGTTGAACAATAAACACCAAGCTTCCAGGATTAGAAGTATGTGTCCATTCGAACAAGCGTTTTCCGACGTCTATTCCTTTGTGGCATTCCTCTTTATCAGAGGGAAACTTGATGTTTTATTTTATAAATTAAATAAAACATAATATGAGGTATTTATTTCCTGCCATTCTACTATTAGGTACACAAATTGCAAGTGCCCAAAGCATTCTCAAAGATAAAGACGATAAAGAATTGTCCATTTTATTGGATGAAGTGGTTGTCACGGGTACAGGCACTGAACATTATCTGAAAGATGCCCCCGTACAGACCGAAGTCATAACCGGCAAAGCTTTGGAGCAATATCAGGCACGCAGTATAGACGATCTGCTCAGTGGCCTTAGTCCTTCACTGACCTTTCGTGACGGTGATATGGGAAGCCATATCCAGCTGAACGGATTGAACAATGACTATATCCTGATCATGATAAATGGAAAAAGAATGAATGGTGATGTAGGAGGACAAAACGACTTGAATCAATTAAATCCGGCCAATATAGAACGCATAGAGATTGTAAAAGGGGCCGCTTCTTCACTTTATGGCAGTGACGCGATAGCCGGCGTCATCAATATCATAACCAAACGTAACCGCGAAAAGATGGAGCTCACCAATACATCCCGCATAGGTGAATATGGTGATATACGTCAAAGTACCAGTTTCGGCTTTAATTATGGAAAGATAAAATCTATAACCGGCATCAATTTCCGGCATACCGACGGTTGGCGGAATACAGACCTGCAGTGGGATCAGAATCAACTGAAACCCGGCTCTACCATGTTGACCGTAAACCGTTCTTCAAACTATACCCTGTCCGAGAACATTGAATGGCAAGTCAATCGCAAGCTGGGCCTCACGGCTGAAGGCACTTATTATGAACGTTGGGTAATGCGTACACACGGTCCTTGGAAATACCAGACCAACGATTTTTATTATCGCAACTATACATTTGCAGTAGGAAGTAAATATAAATTAGGAAAACGGAATTATCTGACTGCAGACCTCTCGTATGGCAGATACGGCTACTTCTATGACTATAAGCTAAACGAGCATACCGATTATTTTCTGGACAATGACCGCCATGAACGTATCACCTACTTTGCCGGTCAACGCATCAAACAGAGCATCCAGAAACAAATATTGGGCCAGATAAAAAGTGTGTTTTATCTTGGAGAGAATCATATTTTAAATGCAGGAGTCGAATATCAGTACAACCATTTGGAATCACCTCATCACATTGACGGTGACCGCGCTTCCGTTTATACATTGGCAGCTTATATACAGGAGGAATGGACAGCCAGAGAAAATCTGGTTCTGACTGCCGGGGTACGAGGAACACAACACAAGGAAACAGGATTGAATTTCAGTCCGAAAATATCAGGACTTTATAAACCCGGAGAACATATTAATTTACGTGCTTCTTATGCCTTAGGCTACAAAGCACCCACCATTAAAGAACTTTATTATAATTATACCGGTGTTATCGGAGGCGGTGCCCTGACTGCATATCACGGCAACACCGGTCTAAAAGCACAAACCTCACAATACGTTTCAATCGGCATTGAGTATGTAGGGCAAAAACTCCAGGCCAGTGTAACCGGATACATGAATTATCTCCACAACATGATTGAGTTGGTTGAAATTCCCGTCACTTCCGATGAAAAATTTCTTGAAGTGGAAAAGAGCAAGCAATATAAGAATCTGACAAAGGCACGTATTTATGGTATGGACTTCACCTTCAACTATCGTCCTGCAAAATCTCTCAGTATCGGTGGAGGGTATAGTTATGCCGACCCGAAAGCACAATATCCCAATGCAGGTATAGACTATATGAAATATCTTCCTATTGATGCTACTTCCAGCCATAATGCAAATTTAAATGTCTTATGGCAACATTCATGGAAACTGTATCGTTTGGGTATCGGCATCTATGGCAGATATCAGTCTACACGCCGTTATATAAATGATAATAATGCCGACGGATTCCAAACCTGGCGTATCAACACGGCCCACTCATTATTAAAAATGAAACGGTGGTCATTAACGATGAATGCCGGGGTAGATAATGTATTTGACTATGTAGACCGTACTCCCTTCGGACGGAATCGTGCCACATCAACTCCCGGAAGAACTTTTTATGTCTCCGCCCTCATTAAATTCAAAAACAATTAATAACCAACAATTTATAAATTAATTTTTATTCGTATGAAACAATTCAAGTATTATCTGATGGCGGCTTTTGTTGCTGCCGCAGCTTGCGCAGGATTCAGCTCCTGTAGCGACAATGATGATGAAGAAAGTACTGTAAATCCTGCCGTTGATGTAGTAAACAGAACCAAGCAACACGACACAGCCATTTTGCTCTGTACTTTTGGCAGTACCTACAATGAGTCCCTGTCTGTTTATGATGATGTGATTGAGGATTTCCAGGCTAAATTCCCCAATACGGATATTTACATGTCATTTACTTCACGCACATGTATCGGACGCGTAGAAGCATCTACCGGCATAGCACGTTATGAATTGGACCAATGGCTGAAAGCAATAGGCGGCGCAGGATACAAACGTGTAGCCGTACAGTCATTGCACGTAATTCCGGGCGAAGAATATCTTTCATTGATGAATACCGATATAAAAAAATACTTTATGATTCAATGGTATCCGCATATTGATGTACTGAAAGGTGCCAACCTTCTTTCCAGTGCAGAAGATACGAAAGAGGTAGCAAAGATACTTTACAAGCATTATGAATCTAAATTGGCAGACAAGAACAGCATCGTGCTTCTAATGGGACACGGTAATCCGGATGAGAATTACAATGCTAACACAAAGTATTCTGAAATGGAAAAAGCTTTGCAGGGACTGGCAGCCAATAACAATATCTTTGTAGGTACTGTAGATTATGGTGACATGCTTTTCTTCCCGAAAGAAATAGAGGAAGAACCGGTGAATAGAATTCCTGTAGAAGGATTTGACAAAACCAAATATCCCGACTGTATGTATTCTAAGGTGATGAACTATTGCGAAAAGAACGGTCTGAACCCATCAGAAGTGAAAGTTTATCTTGCACCTTTCATGTCAATTGCCGGTGACCATGCCCACAACGACCTTTGGGGATTGGAAGCGATGGCCGAAGGCGATGATGTAAGCAGTGTGGAGATTAATACAAATGAATACAGCTGGCGCGAACGCTTGGAGAAATTAGGATTCAAAGTAGACAGAACATTCGAAAGCCACCCGATAGATCAAGCCGGAGCTGATCACGGTATTAAAGACGGATGTAATATGAAACCTCTTGGCAGTTATCCTGAGATTCGCCAAATCTGGGTAAACCATTTATATGAAAACTGGAATGACGACAGTGCATGGGAGAATGGTGAAGGCTATCAGCCGGAAGCATAACCTACTTCATATATTCATTTGAAAAGGAGATGTGTCGAAACTCCCCTTTTATCGAAGTCACCCTCGCCACAACTATCTGTGGCGAGGGTGACTTTTAGGTTATGAGCGTTTCGACACACCCTCTTTTTCAAATACGCCAAAACCGGTAGGTAATATCTTTCATCTCATCCCCCACTCTTCTGTATAAATGCTGATTGGTATCAGGAGATTTCAAGCCACCCAACCTTTCAATATACGGTCCCAACTTTATATATTCAAAGTTCTGAACGGAAAGACCTTCCGGCAATTCATTCTTCCCCGAATACCAGCCCACCTTTACCAAAGCGATAGACTGCCGATGAAGAAAGCCTGCCAAACTTTCCACTTCGAAAGGTTCGGCATCGCCTCCCATAAAACAGACGCAAGTCACCGCCTTTCCATACTTCTGTAAAAGGCGGCCAAGACTTTCTTCTGTCAAAGGTTCTCCTACATCTTCCAACAAATGAGGGCTATGACAGCCCTTGCATCTGTTGGGACAGTTAGAGAGATTGATCGCTAGAGTGACTTCATCCGGAATTTCTTGAAATACGATGTCATAATCAACGTAACGGAGCATAATATCTTTGCGCAGCCTCCTTCTGCCTTGCCTGAGAAAAATTACTGATCCGCTTCATATACCCGATAACACGTGTCAGATAATCCACATTCCGACTATGACATTCGGGACATTCATGCAAGTATCTCTTATCAATATGCTTACATTCATTGCAAATAGTATTCGGTATATTAAATGTAAAGTAATTACAGCCTTCTGTAGCGGCAACTCTAAGTAACTGTCTGTATTGCTCTTTGCTAAGGTGTTCTTCCAGATTCATGTGCAAAGCCGAGCCTCCCGTCAAATGCTCTATATAGCGGCGTCCATGCAGACGGAATTTATCGACAATATTCAACGACTTGTCTTCTACAATATAGAAGTAACTGTTATAGCATTCGCGGAATGTCTGGAATCCCGCTTCTTTATCCCATTTGGCATGCTTCACTCCCACATTCTCAGCAGGAATCATTTCGCAATTGAACAAAACATCCTTTGTACGGTACTTCTTATTATATCGTTCAATCATTCCTAAAATTTCCTGCACAAACGCCTCATACTTAGGATTATCACTGATTTCAATACCCATGAATTGCGCTGCTTCTACCAAACCATTCACGCCGATAGTCAGATATTGGCGGCTCATATTGATGTAACCGGCATCAAACAAAGGCAACATACCTTTCGACTGCAACTGTTTCAGGTTCTCATTATAAGCCAACTGTACTTTATGCACCAAATCGACCACTTCTTCCAAAAAGAACGGATAAAGGATGCCGGATTTTACTGCATGCTGGATACAACGGTTCAGATTGATAGTCAGCACACTCTTTGAGCCTGTAGAAACCCCACCCGCTCCCAAAGTATAGCTGAAACCATTGTCTTGTATCTCATTGCGAAGGCGACAGCAACTGCTTAAAGAATCCGCATTATCACTCATATAAGTAAAGAAAGAATGACCTTCGGCATACATCTCGGCCGTAAAGTCACCATATTCCTTATCTAATACATCACCGTCTTTAGTCAAAAGCGCCATTGTTTCTACAGGAAAAGTCAAAACAGTACGCGTGCGTTCCTTATTAAACCATTTCATGAAACGTTTCTGCAACCAACTTAGCGAATTCCAGTCCGGTTGGCTTCCATCGGGAAAAAAGAAGTTGCCGAAAAGACTTTCAAAGTAATACTTGTCATAATAAGCTACATTCCAAAAGACCGCCTGAAAATTACGCGCCCCTGTAGGCTGGTTGATAGAATAGACTATTTGCTCGAAACAGTCGGTAATAATCTTGTCTATTGTTCTTCGCTTGGTAGACAAATCGACTATTTTATCCGAATGCATATAATAATCCTGTCCATATTCCAGACCTATGAAATAATTCATATACATCAAGAACTCCGGAGTGGCACAGGCGCCGCTCAACATGCTGGATACAATAAAAACCATATTGATGAACCCACCACAGAAAGATTTCAGGTTAGTGGGAGCCGTAGAGTTACCTCCCACTGCCATTGTCCCATTATTCAACCAAGGATACATAGTAATGCTGGCACAATAATTGGCCAGATTGGTTTCATCATTTTTATAAATAAAGTGATGATTCAGAAGTTCCAGATAACGGTCGGACAGTTCCTTTCCATACATGTCTTTCAAACGGTCGGTCAACAGACGACGGTTGAGACGAATGAAATTTGATTTGGGTAACTCCCCTATCAGTGTAGCAATATTCTTATTCTCCACATTGGCATTCGCATCATATTTACTGCCGGTTGCCGGATTGGAAGCATCACAATAGTCAAGCAAAAACTTCAGTTTATCCCTCACCTCACGATCCTCCAAATGTTTCTGGCGATACAACATATACGCCTTGGCAACACTGTAATAATGTTCGGCCATCAAAGCCACCTCCACCTGATTCTGGATTTCTTCCACACTCGTCCCATCGCTGACACTCACGCGACTCAATACAGTAGTAATCACCTCCTGAGTAGCAAAACTTCCTACTGACAAAAATGCTTTGGCTATCGCATTTTTAATTTTATCAAGAGAGAAAGCTTCTTTTTTACCATCTCTCTTAATAATAAAGACCTCTGAATTAATCATACTTATAAATTAAGGTTATACAAAACACACATTATTCAATATAAGTCTTTCACACACGACAATTCATGGAAACCAGTAATAAAATGGATCAGTATGATTCGTTCTATCGCCTTTCACCCGAAAGCCTTGAATGATATAAACAATAACGGCAGGTCTTCTGACTCGTTTCCGTTGTAACGCCTTCCCGGTTCTCACAACAACCAGTGGCTAAGAATGTCACAACACTTCCTCACATGATGGAGGATAAAACTTACAGCTACGGGGATAGTTCCTGACTTGCACAGGATTCCCTTTTAATTCCGTTTCACGCTGACGGCTAATCCGGAAACCGATATCACTGGCAAAGTTAGGAATTAAATCAATAAAGCAACCGGAAAAAGAAAAAAAACTTCGGGCATCACTTTTTTCATCTTTTCCGCTTCGTTTAATTATAAAATCCATTATCTTTGTCCCGAATTGGTTTCGAATAGACTTCTCTGCTATTCGGATTAAAAGGGAATCGGGTGTAAATCCCGGACAGTCCCGCTGCTGTGAAGCTCTGCTGGAATCTTGAAAAAAAACCTTTGCCACTGATGTGACAATCCTCATGTCGGGAAGGCTTCAAGATAAGGAGTCAGTCAGAAGACCTGCCATTCATTAAAGGCTGTTTTTACTCGTGGGATTAGGAAAGCAGTACGAAAGGAAATAAGGAAATAAAAAAATTATGGGAGGAATGCCTATGAAAAAGGTATGTCCACGTTGTGGTGCAACATTTGATTGTATGCACAATGATATTTTATTGTGCCATTGCGCAACGGTCCGACTGGATGCTCTGCAACGCACCTATTTAATGGAGAATTATTCCGATTGCCTGTGCCATGACTGCCTGAAGACCGTCAAGGCCAGTTTCTATGCCTGCGAAATTAACCCCCATTATAATAAGAAGAAAGATGATAAAGAAAGTATTGATTGCCAACAGAGGTGAAATAGCCTTACGTGTAATGCGTTCCTGCCGAGAAATGGGCATACGGACTGTTGCTGTCTTTTCAGAAGCCGACCGCACTTCTCACCATGTGATGTATGCTGACGAGGCCTACCCTATAGGTCCGGCTATAGCCAGGGAAAGCTATTTGAATATCAATAAAAAGCAACAAGAACCAAAGCAGTCCACCCAAAAAGCACGGCAATATGCCGGTGTAATTGTTCAATGTGTGTATCCCCGCAGAAGTGATTTCTCCGGGGATACTTTTACCGGCCTGCATGACAGGTGGAGTTTTAAATATACAATAAAGACTTGATTAAAAAAATAAATATAATCTTTTGATGCTATGGAACTTCTTGAAAACCTTTTTGAAGGATATCCCAACCTTTGGGGTGGCGGTGTGGCCCACTCCGTACTTATTCTGTCACTGGTTATCGCCTTTGGCATTATGCTGGGTAAAATAAAGATATCCGGCATTTCACTTGGTGTCACATGGATTCTTTTTGTCGGTATCGTATTCGGTCATTTCAATCTGAATCTGGATGAGCATCTGCTGCATTTTCTAAAAGAATTCGGTCTTATCCTGTTCGTCTATTCCATTGGTTTGCAGGTGGGGCCCGGTTTCTTCTCAGCCTTTAAGAAAGGAGGATTTACGCTGAACATGTTGGCCATGGGTGCTATTTTTACCAGTGTAATCATTACTATTATCTTGCATTTCACTACCGGAACCCCCATCACCACCATGGTGGGCATCCTCTCCGGTGCCGTAACCAATACTCCCGGCCTTGGTGCAGCCCAACAGGCCAACAGTGATTTAAACGGGATAGATGCACCGGAAATTGCAATGGGATATGCTGTTGCCTATCCCTTGGGTGTGGTTGGTGCCATCCTTTCTTTACTGGCACTGAAATACATTCTCAACATCAAAACGCCCCAAGAAGAAGCCGATGCCGAAAAAGGATTGGGACATTTACAGGAACTGACCGTACGCCCCGTTACATTAGAGATAAAAAATGAAGCAATACACGGGAAGGCCATTAAGGAAATACGTCCTTTGGTAAACCGCAACTTCGTCATTTCGCGCATACGCCATCATGACGGACAGCAGGAAGTGGAACTGGTAAATTCAGAAACGGTATTACATATTGATGACAAGATTCTGGTTATCTCGAACCCGATTGACATTGAGGCGATTACTGTGTTTTTCGGCAAACAGGTAGAGATGGAATGGGAACAACTAAATACGAAACTCATCTCACGCCGCATCTTGATTACAAAGCCTGAGCTAAATGGAAAGATGCTTTCACAACTTAAGATACGAAATAACTTCGGTGCGAGCATCACCCGTATCAACCGTTCGGGAGTAGACCTTGTAGCCTCCCCACATTTACAGTTACAAATGGGCGACCGTGTTACAGTGGTAGGTAGCGAACTGGCTGTCAGTCATGCCGAAAAGGTTTTGGGAAATTCCATGAAGAGACTGAATCATCCCAATCTTATCCCCATCTTTATCGGCATCGCATTAGGGTGCATCTTGGGAAGCATTCCATTTATGTTCCCCGGCATTCCACAACCGGTCAAACTAGGTTTGGCAGGCGGTCCGCTCATTGTATCCATTCTTATCAGCCGTTTCGGGCCACAATACAAAATGATTACATATACCACCATGAGCGCCAATCTGATGATCAGGGAAATCGGAATCTCTTTGTTCCTTGCCTGTGTGGGCCTTGGAGCCGGAAAAGATTTTATAGAAACGATTGTCAATGAAGGCGGTTATATCTGGATTGCCTATGGAGCCCTTATTACAGTAGTACCTCTCTTGCTGATGGGAGTCATCGGACGATATATATGCAAGCTGAACTATTATACCCTCATCGGTGTATTATCAGGGGCGAACACCAATCCGCCTGCCCTCGCCTACTCCAATGACCTGACCTCATGTGACGCTCCGGCCGTGGGATATGCCACTGTATATCCGCTTGCCATGTTCCTGCGCGTGCTTACGGCTCAATTGTTGATTCTTTCATTAGGTTAAACTTTAAAATCTGAAAATATGTACCAACAAGAAACGATTACCAAAGAACTGCATTTACAGTTAAGTGATGAAGATTTGGCACAGTTCGAACTTGATGCCAAAGAAACGGAACGCCTCGGGCACATCGGTACCCACATGGATTGCTATATGGAAGCTCCCCGCCATAAAGAATATGTAACAGATACCCTAGTAGTAGATTGCCGGAACGGACTACCTGATGATGAATATTTCAAAAGCTTAGACATAGAAGGAAAAGCATTGGTTTTATATACCGGTAATATGGCAACCCACGGTTATGCAACTAAAAATTTTTTCATGTTTGACATGAAGCTTGATTGGGACTCTCTGGCTGCATTGCTTCATAACCATCCAAAGTTCATCCTTATCGACTCACATGGGTTAGGCATGTTCTCACAACACCGGTTATTCGATATGGAATGCGAAAAAAACGGTTGTTTTCTTATTATGTGCCTGATGCTGGAGGGAGAGGAAATATTGAATGTAAAAAAATTAAAGATTGAAATTGACAAGGAAATACCTTCCACCGGGAAGCCATGCCGTGTCTATGTATTCTAAAAAAAGAAAAACATAACTTCATCTAAAAACATCCCCACCCTGCCGTTCAATCCGATAGAAAAGATTAAAACGGCAGGACGGAGGCAAGGTAAAAAACGGAGAATGCCGAATTACAAGATGGTCAGGCTGACGCGTTTGCCCAGCCCTTGAAAAATCTTGTACAGAGTGGACAGTTGCACATCTACCTTTCCGTTCTCGATACGCGAAATATAGGATTTCTTTGTACCTATCTTCGCTGCAAGTTGTTCCTGCGTAAGCCCGGCTTTCAGGCGTTCTTCCTTCAAACGCTCGGCAAGGATGAACGCTTCCGCGTTGCATTCAAACTCGTTGCGTTCGGGAGTGCCTGGGTCGCCAAAATCTTCGGCTATCAAATCCTCGATGGGAGTACAACCTATTGTTTTCATTTCTTCTTCTGTCATACCTTGTTTCTCCTTTCTTTCTTTGCTATATATTCTTTCATGATTCTAGAAGCCCGTTCTATTTCTTCTGCCGGTGTTTTTTGTGTCTTCTTTTGGAAACCATTGAACAGTATTACCAAGTTTCCTTCATCTAAACAACAAAATATTCGATAAATGTTTCCACCTTCTTCAATCCTAATCTCATATAATCCTTTTACTGATGTAATCGCCTTCAAATATCTTTCAGGAATCCGTTCCAATGTCATCACATATATAAATATCTGATATACTTTTTCCAATGTCTTTCTTGACAAAGTCTTTTTGAACTCTTTAAAATAATCAGCATATACTATTATTTGGCGGATATATTTGTTTTTTTCTATCATATTACCTGTATTCAGTGCCACAAAGTTAACTAATTAATCAACCTGCGCAACGTATTTATGAAATTATTTTCTATCATCCCTGTTTTGTATTAAATGCTCAATTACATGGTGCTCCATTTTATCATGTCATTTCTTTTAGAATCCCCTATAACCCGCCAGGCAAAAGGAGATAAGGAAGCGACTACCCTATTCTTGTTTTTTTAGGGAGAGATATTCTCTTTTCACCGAAAAAAGAACTACTTTTGTACGAAAGAGTTTCACTCCCCATACTAATGAGGAGCGTTGCTCATAGTTATGGGGAGCGCTCTCCATTGCCGTGGGCTGCGCTCCCCATAGCTGTGAGCAGTCAAGCCCTTCCATAGGAAACAGGAAACACAACCTATTTAAACAAGAAACATGGCGGTTAAATTTGAGTTTTATGAAACGCCTACTCCCGACGATAAAAAAGGAGAAAAGAAATACCACGCACGCGTAGTGAGTTATAGCACCGTTGATACAGAACAGATTATACGCAATATTCACACCTCGTGCACCCTGACAAGAGGGGATATAAAAGCTTGTCTGGCCGAACTGAGCCGCGTACTGGCAGAAAAGCTGCTAGGCGGAGAACGTGTGCATCTGGAAGGCTTGGGATATTTCCAAGTTACATTACAATGTGACAGCGGGGCAACAAATCCTAAAACGCGTTCCCACCATGTAAGTTACAAGACGGTGAAGTTCCGTCCCGACAAGGAACTGAACCAAGAAATGACACACTTGAAAGTGGAACGTTCAAGCATCAGAAAACACTCCGAGCGGATGGACAACGAAACCATAGAAGCCCGACTGCTGGAATATCTGGAAACACACGACAGCATTACCCGCAAGGAACTGGAGTCACTGTGCGGACTGACACGCACCACGGCAGGACGGCATATCACCCGACTGCTAAGAGAGCACAAGATAAAAAATACAAATTACCACTTCCAACCTATCTATGTGAAAGCCTGAAAGCGGATGAGAGCTGGATGAAGGGATGCCTTTCAGGATAATCTTCTCCAGCTTGGCAAATATCATGGCTGAAAGCAATGAAAGTGAACTTTTAAACTTAACTTCAAGGAGAACTAATTTAGTTATAGAAGGATGAAAAAGCCCCGATTAATCGTAGCCGGCATTGGTCCCGGCTCCCCCGAAGATATTACCCCTGCCGTGATACAGGCGGTAAAGAATAGCGATGTAGTAATCGGCTATAAATATTATTTTCAGTTTATCGAGCCCTATCTGGAGCCGGGAACGGAATGTATAGACACCGGAATGAAACGCGAGAAGGCACGTGCCGAACAAGCTTTCGAACTGGCGGAACAAGGAAAAACGGTATGTGTCATCAGCTCGGGAGATGCCGGAATTTACGGCATGGCCCCACTGGTTTACGAAATGAAACGCGAGCGTGGCAGCGAAGTTGAGATAGAGGTATTGCCGGGCATCAGCGCTTTTCAGAAAGCGGCTTCCCTGTTGGGGGCACCCATCGGCCATGATTTCTGTGTGATTTCCCTCTCCGACCTCATGACTCCGTGGGAACGGATTGAAAAACGCATCCGGGCGGCTGCAATGGCAGATTTTGTCACGGCAGTCTATAATCCTAAAAGCGAAGGACGGTATTGGCAGCTCTACCGGCTGAAAGAAATCTTTCTGGAAGAACGCGCGCCCGAAACCCCGGTAGGGTTTGTGCGACAGGCGGGACGTGAGGAAGAAACAGTGACCCTCACCACCTTGCAAGAGTTCAATCCCGAACAGGTGGATATGTTCACTGTGGTATTGATCGGCAACTCCCAATCCTATCGTTGGAAAGGAAAGTTTATCACTCCGCGCGGTTATTATCGGGAAACGGCCACCGGTGCGGCAGGAATCGGTCAGGAAATTATGATCAACAGTTTCCGTACCATCGAGAAAGAATTGAAAAATAAAAATATCCCCTCAGGCCATAAATGGGCATTACTGCATGCCATTCACACTACGGCCGATTTCGAGATGGAGAATCTATTGCGTGTGGACTCCCTTGCCGTAGAGCACCTGCATAAAATATTGAGTGAAGGCAACGTCCGCACGATTATCACTGATGTGACGATGGCAGCATCGGGCATCCGCAAAGGTGCGTTGGAACGGATGGGCATCGAGGTGAAATGCTATCTCGGCGATGAGCGCGCGGTAACATTGGCAAAAGAAAAGGGAATTACCCGTACGCAGGCCGGTATACGCATGGCAGTGGAGGAACATCCGGACGCTTTGTATGTATTCGGCAACGCTCCCACGGCATTGATGGAACTGTGTGACCTGATACGAAAAGAAAAAGCACATCCATGTGGCATCATCGCAGCTCCGGTGGGCTTTGTACACGTTTGCGAAAGCAAACATCAGGTGAAACCTTTCAGCCATATTCCCAAACTGATTGTAGAAGGACGCAAAGGAGGCAGCAATCTGGCGGCAACGCTGGTGAATGCCATCCTCACATTCGATGATGCGGAGCAACTGAGACCGGGAAGAGATGTATAAGCCTATGCAAACATTCTACATAATAGGTATAAGTGATGACAGGAATCAATTCCTTTCCCCTGAGATACGGGAGCTGATTTCTCAGGGAAAAATCTTCTCGGGCGGGAAACGTCATCATGAACTGGTACATGCTTATTTGCCGGAAAATGCCGTATGGATAGATATCACTGTCCCTCTGGATACAGTGTTTTCCCACTACGAAGGGCATTCCGAAGTAATTGTTTTTGCTTCGGGAGACCCATTGTTCTTCGGCTTTGCCAATACCGTCCTAAGGAAACTCCCGTCGGCAAAGGTGGTCTTATTCCCTACCTTCAACTCCCTGCAGATGCTGGCACACCGCATGCTGCTCCCCTATCAGGATATGCGCACCCTGTCACTGACCGGACGTCCTTGGGATGCTTTCGACTCCGCTTTAATCAGAGGAGAGAAACTGATGGGCGTATTGACCGACCGGGAGAAAACGCCGGGCACAATAGCGGCCCGCATGTTGGAGTACGGATATGACAACTACCGCATGACCGTAGGCGAGGCATTAGGAAACCGTGAGGAAGAGTCTGTGCGCACACTCTCCTTGGAGGAAGCTTCCCAATCCGTCTTCCGTTTTCCCAATTGTCTGATACTGGAGAGAAGCAAGGTGCGTCCCCGTCCGTTCGGACTTCCCGAGGGTGAGTTTCATCTGCTGAACGGACGCAGTAAAATGATTACCAAAATGCCTGTCCGCCTGCTCACTCTCAGTATGCTGGCGTTGAGGGAAAAGAAGTCATTTTGGGACATCGGCTTTTGCACCGGCTCTGTATCGATAGAGGCCAAGCTCCAATTTCCGGAACTGAAAGTGACAGCATTCGAACAACGCCCGGAAGGTAAAGAATTGATGGAAAGCAACAGTCGTAAGTTCGGTACGCCGGGCATTACGGCCCTTATCGGTGATTTTCTGGAAACGGATATCAGCGGACTTCCTGCTCCCGATGCCGTATTTATAGGAGGACACGGAGGAAAGATGGCAGAGATTCTACAAAAAATCAATGAAGTGCTGCTGCCTGACGGAGTCATTGTTTTCAATTCTGTTTCGGAAGAGAGCAAGGCGCTGTTCATGAAAGGGATAACGCAAATCAACAGAAAAGTGACACAGTGTATCCGTGTTGCTGTGGATTCCTTTAATCCGATAGAGATAATGAAAGCGGAATAAATGATATAAAACAGATAACAATGAAAGCAATCATACTGATATCAGAAGCCAGCCTGCCGTTGGCAAAAACACTGCAAGGGGAACTGAAAGATGCCCTTATCTACACCAAGAATGAATGGGAAGGTTGCATTTCCATCGCATCCTACCACCGGTTTATGGAAGAGCATTTCAATGATTTCGAGAGTATCATCTTTATCGGTGCCTTGGGAATCTGCGTACGCAGCATGGCAGGTTGCCTAACAAACAAGTATAAAGACCCGGCAGTGGTCTGCGTGGACAGCACGGGGCGTTTCGTCATTTCGGTACTCTCCGGACATGTGGGAGGAGCCAATGAACTGACCCGTCATATTGCCGGCATCACAGGGGGCGAAGCGGTGATTACCACCCAAAGTGACAACGCCGGATTGTGGGCTTTGGACATACTGGCTACAGAATATGGTTGGAAAACAGCCGTCGCTCATGCGGAGATGAACAGATTGATTACACTTTTTGTCAACCGGAAACCGACCGCATTGCTGCTCGATATAAAAGATAAAGGTACGGATTATCTGGAACGTACGCTTCCGGAACACGTAAAAGTATTCTATCATTTCGAAGATATTCCCCAATCGGAATTCGGATTGATGATAGCCGTTACACCTTATATATATAGTGCGGAGATTCCGATGCTCTGTTTCCGCCCTGCCGTATTTCATTTGGGAGTGGGTTGCCGGAAGCAATGCAATCCGGCAGGAATAGCCGGATATATAGAGGAAGTGATGCGTGAGCACCGCCTCTGTCCGCTTTCTCTGGCCTCGGTCAATACCATTGAGTTAAAGAAAGACGAACCGTTGTTGGAAACTCTTCGGCAACAATGGCCGGAAAGTGAGACACATATCTACACTTCGGATGAGCTGAAAGGAATCGAGGTTCCTAATCCGTCTGAAAAGGCCTTTGAAGTGACCGGCATTTATGGAGTGGCCGAAAGCACGGCCTTGAAAAGCAGTGGTGAAGGAACACTCGTGTTGGAAAAGCAAAAGGGAGTACTGACAGAAGGAAATCATTTCACTTTCGCCATCGCCCTCAGTGCCATTGCCTTACGTGGCGGACATATAGAAATAGTAGGTGCAGGTCCCGGTGATCCCGAACTGATTTCCGTACGCGGAAAACGGATGTTGGAAAAGGCAGACCTCATTCTGTATGCCGGAAGTCTTGTGCCCCGCGAGCTGACTTATTATGCCAAGGAAGGAGCAACAGTACGCAGTTCCGCCGGTATGGATTTGGAAGAACAGTTTGCATTGATGAAAGCGTTTTATGATAAAGGATTGTTTGTGGTGCGTCTGCACACCGGTGATCCTTGCATTTATGGAGCCATTCAGGAACAAATGGCTTTCTTCGATGCATATAAGATGAGTTATCATATCACGCCGGGCATTTCCTCGTTCCAAGCGGCTGCAGCGGCATTGAGGTCACAATTCACCATTCCCGAAAAAGTGCAAAGCATTATCCTCACCCGGGGAGAGGGCCGCACCCCGATGCCCGAAAAAGAACAATTGCATAAACTGGCGCAATCACAAAGTACCATGTGCATTTATTTAAGTGCGGGCATTGTGGAACAGGTACAGGAAGAGTTGATGAAGGCATATCCTCCCGAAACTCCGGTGGCAGCTTGTTATAAGCTGACTTGGAAGGAGGAGAAGATTTACCGGGGACAATTGAAGGATTTGGCAAAGATAGTACGTGACAATAACCTGACGCTGACTACCTTACTGGTGGTAGGCGAAGCGATAGACAACCGGAAAGGTTTGTCACGGCTTTATGCGCACGAATTCAAGCACTTGTTCAGAAAATAATCATTCATCATCATTTATGATACTGATTTTAGGAGGAACCACCGAAGGACGCACCGCTGTCAGAGTTGCCGATGAAGCCGGAAAGTCTTACTTCTACTCTACCAAGGAAGAGTGGCAGGAGATAATATGCAAGCACGGCATCCGTGTCACCGGAGGAATGAACACAGAGGAAATGAAAAGCTTCTGCCGTAAAAATGACATCCGCCTGTTAGTGGATGCCGCCCATCCGTTTGCCTCACAGCTCCACCAGACAGTGGCCGAGACATGCCGGGCGCTCAACCTCCCCGTCATACGTTTTGAAAGAAAATACCCTCCCCGCACGCAGGCCATCATTTGGTGTGAAGACTACACGGATGCCATCTGCCGACTGGAGAAAGCTGGAGTCAATCATCTGCTGGCACTGACCGGAGTACAGACCATCGGGAAACTGCGTCCTTATTGGGAAAAACACACTTGTTGGTTCCGCGTACTGGAACGGGATGCCTCCATCACTTTAGCCCAAAAACAAGGTTTCTCTAAAGAACATTTGGTATTCTATCATGCCGGAGAATCCGAATCGCTTTTAATAGATAAACTGCATCCGCAAGCCATTCTCACCAAAGAGAGCGGAGAATCCGGGGGATTTCCCGAGAAAGTGAAAGCTGCGCAAGCTGCAAAGATTCTGGTCTTTGCCATAAAACGTCCTCCCCTTCCCCAACATTTCATTACCGTTACGGGAGAACATGGATTGAGGAAACAGATAGAACGAAACATCCCTGATTTTTATCCTTTAAGAAGCGGTTATACCACAGGCGCTTGTGCCACTGCGGCTTCAAAGGCGGCACTGATGGCTTTGATTTTAGGAGAAGAACAGAAAACGGTATCTTTTCAGCTTCCCAATGGTGAGGAGATGACCTTACCGGTAGCTCACACCGGAATAGAAAAGAACCATGCTACGTGCACCGTCATCAAAGATGCGGGAGATGATCCCGATGTCACCCATGGCGCATCCATTGTGGCAACAGTGAGTTTCAGCCACCATCCGGGCATTCGTTTTCTGCAAGGTGAAGGAGTTGGCCGGGTGACACTTCCGGGGCTGGGATTAGAGATTGGAGAACCTGCCATCAATCTTACTCCCCGGCAGATGATGACGAAGGAATTATCGGCCCTTTATGACAAAGGACTGGATATCACCATCTCCGTACCCGGAGGAAAAGAGCTGGCACAACGCACTTTCAATCCCAAACTGGGAATTGTGGATGGCATTTCCATTATCGGAACATCGGGAATTGTCCGCCCTTTCTCCTCCGAAGCTTTTGTCGAAGCCATTCGCAGGGAAGTTGAGGTTTGTGTGGCTGTCGGTTCACCCAGGCTCGTCATCAATTCGGGAGCCAAAAGCGAACGTTTTGTGAAGAAGGAATATCCGGAATTGCCTGCCCAAGCTTTTGTGCATTACGGCAATTTTATCGGTGAAACCCTTAAAATAGCTGCCGATTTAAAAATCTCATCCGTTACCATGGGAATCATGATAGGGAAAGCGGTGAAGCTGGCTGAAGGAAACCTGGACACACACAGCAAGAAGGTGGTGATGAATAAAGAGTTCCTGAAACAGGTGGCTCTGGAAGCCGGATGTTCTTTTTCCGCCGGAAGCATGATAGAAAGGATTACATTGGCTCGCGAATTATGGTCTTCACTGTCCGAAGAAGACCGGAGACGGTTCTTTCCGTGTCTGTTAAAACATTGTTCGAAGCATTGCGCTCCCCTGCTGCCTGAAGGAGAACTGACGATTCTATTGATGGATGAAGAAGGGAATATTCCGTTCAGAATATAAAGGTAGGGAGATTTTTTTCCAGTAACCAATGATTTCTCATATAGGCAGATAATCATCAGGCTAAAGCCTACATCCCCTGGTTCGGGCAGACCCAATGCATACGTGAACCGTAGGGGCGGACCCGTGTGTCCGCCCGAATGCATACGTGAAGTGTTTTCGGGCAGACACATGGGTCTGCCCCTACGAGTGGATGATATTTCTTATCTGACGGAAGCCAACAACGCCCTCATTTGCTTCAACAAATCCTCTATCGTATCCACCTTGACTACCTCTCCTTCCTTCGGATGAATCACATACCCCCTTGTATTCATATCTCCGGTCTCGATATAAAAATCAGAATCAACATGTCGGTTCGCCAGAATACCATTCCGCTGCAAAGCTTTCCGCACCATGGCATACTTATTCCCATGCCCCAGCAGACGAACTTCTTTCTCAAACTCATTGTCAATGCGGAACAGGCCTGTTTCCATATCGAAAACGATTCCCTTACGGGAAAAGAAATTGCTCAGACATCCGTCTATGGACAAGTCCTCGGGAGTCCCGACAGTCACCCCATTCACCTTGTCCATCAGCCAAATCTTATCGGCTATCTGCAACGCCAGTTCCAAATCATGGGTGGAAAGAAAAATCGTCTTGTTGGTAGAACGTGACAGATGATGAAGCAGCTGCATAATCTCCACCTTGCTGGGAAAGTCAAGAAAGGCAGTGGGCTCATCCAGGAAAATCACCGGAGTTTCCTGTGCCAATGCTTTCGCAATCATTACTTTCTGACGCTCACCGTCACTCAAGGTATGCACCACCCGGTATTTCAAGTCCTCAATCCTCACCATCGCAATGGCATTCTCTACTATTTGCTTGTCCTCTTTACCCAAATTCCCCCAAAAACCGGTGTAAGGACTGCGGCCCATACCCACCAGTTCTTCTACAGTCATATTCCGCAGACTGCATTTCTCGGTCAGCACCACCCCGATGACTGTCGCCAACTGCTTATCGGTATACTCCGTCAGTTTCTTTCCCATAATCTCTATCTCTCCTCCTAGAGGCGGCTGAAAGGCGGACAAAGTACGCAATAAAGTAGATTTTCCCACTCCATTCGCTCCCAAAAGGCAAGTCAGCTCCCCACTGCTGATTGTTGCATCAATATCCTTTGCTACAATCTTGGTGCTTCCCTTTCCGGGATAACCAGTAGTCAGTTTCCGAATATATATAGTATCCTGTTTCATCATTACTCATTCATTTCATTACGACGCTTACTGAACAAGACCGACATCACCACCGGAGCACCTACCAAAGCCGTCACCGAGTTCACCGGCAACGCCCCCTCGAAACCGGGCATACGGGCAATTAGGTTACACACCAATGCCAGTGACGCACCCACCAATAAAGAAGCAGGCATGAGAATACGATGGTCTGACGTGCGGAACATTCCCCGGCAAAGATGCGGAACGGCCAATCCTAGAAATATGACAGGACCACAATAAGCAGTGACAATAGCCACCAATACCCCCGAGCAAGTAATGACCAGCAGGCGGGCGCGTTTAATATTCAATCCGAGATTCCGTGCGTATGCATCTCCCAGCAACAACAGATTCAATGTCTTGATTAACAGAAAGGAAAGCGGCAGCAATACCAGCATGATACAGATGAACAATGTCATCTGGTCTCCCGATACACGGGCAAAGCTCCCCAGTCCCCAAATGACATATGCACGGATATCCTCTTCCACACTGAAAAATTTCAGCACACCGATGACCGCATTGGCAATGTAACCAATCATCACACCGATAATCAGCAAAGTGACATTACCTCTTACTTTCTGAGAAACGAAAACAATGAGCGCCATGATGGACAGCGAACCTGCAATGGCAGCTATCGTAAGGGCTATTTCTCCCATAAAGCCCAGTTTGCTCAAAGCGACACCGCCCAGACTACCCGAAAGAAGCACCACAAAGGCAACTCCCATACTGGCTCCCGAACTGATGCCCAATACCGACGGTCCGGCCAAAGGATTGCGGAAAACCGTCTGCATCTGCAGACCGCTGACAGAGAGTCCGGCTCCTGCCACCAATGCAGTAAGAGCCTGCGGTACCCGGGATTTCCAAATGATGTTTTGCCAAATGACCGATTCATCTCCCGTTCCCCATAGAATGTTCCACACCGAACGGAGCGGTATGGAAACCGATCCCAATACCAGATTCAAAAAGAAAAACAGAAGAATGGAAGCTGTTATCAATAACATATAAAATGCAACAGGTCGTTTCATGTCGTATCTTCATTAACTCCCGGCAGGATTAATCGGAACTTTATAGCATAGGCTCCCCCCTTTGAAAAGAGAGAAATCAATTCCTGCCACGGAGTGGTCATTATCATTTCAGTAATTCATAATACCCCGGCTGGTGTTCGGGCAAAAGCTGCGGATGAAACACTTTGATTAAATCCGCCAAAACCACTTCCGGTTCGGTAGGCATACTCTCATAAAAAGGCTTCTCACGCATATTGCAATAAACGACTCCCTTCTCTTCGTACGCCTTGAAATCAGCATATCGAGCGTCTTCCTCTTTTAAGGCATCATAGGAGAATTGTCCTTGGTAACTATTCACGATACGCCAATAATCGGCACCGGCTGCCTGACTGTAGACTGTCTCAAAATCAAGAGTCACTCCTCCCGAACGTTCATCATCCTTCAGAAAATAGTCGGCTCCCGCATCTTCAAACAGTTGGGCAAGGAAACTCCTGCCTCCCACGGCATACCAATTTCCGCCCCGCAATTCCCCGCTGAAAACCACCGGACGTTTGACTACCTGACCGGTCAGCTCCTTCAGTTCGTTGTATCTTTTCTTGATGGCAGCGAACTGCCCGTTGGCCTTGTCTTCTTTCCCTAGTAACAAACCTACGAACTTTATCCATTCGGCCTGCCCCAAAGGAGTCATCTCCTTGTATCCCAAATGCGGTATCAAAGGAATCCCCACCTCTTTCAACGCATCATAGCCCCCACGCTTGAAAGGAGAAATCAATATTAAATCAGGATTAACGCTCATAATCACCTCATTGTCAAAGTTTCCCTCAATACCTATCTTATGAGTCTTCCCTTCCTTCAAGCGGCTGTTCATCTCCTTGTTAAACAGATGGCGTGTGCTGGTAATGCCCACTACCGCATCCAGTTCTCCCAGTTTGATAAAATTGGAAAGTTGCAGGGAAGTCATACAGATAACACTCCGTATAGGAGTTTCAATCACGGTATAATCCGCAGGAATATTTTCCGCCTTCATCCCTCGCGGCACCAAAGCATAATGAAAAGACTGGCTTTCTTCATTTTGCGGGTCTTGAATATCAAGCAGACAAGCCTGATTGGTGTAGGTTACTTTGAATCCTTTAGCATACTCCGGGATTATTTTCACGACGGAAGAGTCTGTCAACGTTGCGCTTTTACTGCCAACGGAAATTTGTTTATTCGTATTTTTACAGGCAATGGCAGTCAACAACAAGCCCAATATCCATATTTTCTTCTTCATGTTCTTTTCCTGTTTTTCACATTACAAATGTATATAGAAAAATCGAGTTATTCTATACCAATGGAATAAAAAGGTCAAGTTACATTCTGATTATCCAGCTTTAACGCCTTATTCATGAAGTTCTTGTGTGAAAAGGTACAGAGAATGTGCCCTTCACACAAAAACCCCATCAACAGGAGATTGCGATGCCTGTTATGTGTGAAAGCAACTTTCATCAACTTTCCAAACAGTGTCTGCCCATCTCATAAGCTTCCCGCATCGCCGGTTTATCATTTATTTCTCCGGTGTGCCAAACCCCGGCTCCATACACCACTCCTTTGATAACCGGATTCTCCAGACAGTCCAAGAATCCTTGGAAAGTATCAATGGTACGTTCCATCAGCTTCCGGTCTTCTTCTGCAGCAGTGGCAATAAAATAAAATTCCTTGTTGCCCATCTCTGTATAACGTCCGCAGCAACGGTCTATCAACGTCTTCATTTGAGCACTCATCGTGTAGAAATAAACCGGAGTTGCCATTACTATCACATCTGCCGCTATCATTTTTTCCAATATTTCAGCAGCATCATCTTTCTGCGGACAGGGCTTATTGTAACGACTGCATGTGCTGCACCCGGTACAGTAATTTATTGTTTTGTCACGTAGAAATATCTTTTCCACTTCATTGCCTGCTTCCATTGCTCCACGCATAAACTCGTCGCACAACGTATCCGAGTTTCCGCCACGACGCGGACTGGAAGATAATACCAATACTTTCTTTGCCATAATTACGTAGTTTAAAAGTTATGTTATTTTTGTTCCTTTTCCAACTGCAAAGATAAACTATCCGGCACATAATTCCTGTAGATAATTTACAGATTAAATAACCCCGATTACTTATTCCTGCTATCCAACATTCGCGAATCCCTCTTGTAAATAGGGAAATTCCCTATACGAATAGTAATATTCTCTTTATAGTATCATTTTCCCCTTCTATTTTTGCAGTATAAGAAAAACAGAAACAGTAACTAAAATCAAATGGATTATGAAAACAAAGATAATGAAATACTTCGGCCTATTGACATTTGTCGTAACCATGCTTAGTTTGACTTCATGCGAAGTAGAAATAGACAGTTGGTATGATAACGATGATTATAGTGAGGTATATTATAGAAAGACACATGAACTGTGCAGCCGTACATGGCAGGAAAGTTGGGAACAAGATGGAAAGTATTACACCCAGCGATTGGACTTTTATGAAAACCGTACCGGAAAAGACTATATACGGGTGGAATATCGAAATGGCTATGTAACTGAAGACATATATTACTTTGACTGGAGTTGGGATAACAATACACAAACATGTATCCGTATGAACTACGGACCGGGTGACGTCTCTTACTTTGAGCGTATCCGAATGAGCGACAATACACTAAGTGGTTTGCTTGACGGTACGGAAGTCTATTTTAAAGGAAGGTATTAGGGTAAAAAGGACGAGGCGGCTGTTAAAAAAGACAGTCGCCCCATTTCCGTATATCCAGAAAGAAAATAAATATTATTCGTTTCTAATACTGAGGATAGGATTTGCATTGGCAATTCTCCATACTTTAGTAAAGACACAACCAAAAATAAAAGCCAATACCATAATTGCAGCTCCAATATAAAGTAAAGGATTAACAGGCATTATATCTCTAGACATACTCAGCCATAATTCTCCTGCATACGCTGCCAAAATAATACCAATCACGACAGAGGGCAAAGCAATATAACTCACATCACGAGACAGTAGCCACATAATCGAAATGGCTTTTGCCCCATTAATCTTCCTGATGGCTATTTCCTTACTCCGACGGCGCACTTCGTCATTGGTATAACCAATCAATCCCATTAGCGTAACAGCTAAAATCGCAATACTCGCCAACAGTGTAGAATCACGGAAAATGCGAGTGGAATGGAAGATTTTCTTTAGTTCGGAATCATGGGACTTGAATATAACCTCATCTTGAGGATACAGTTTCTTCATGTCTTCATTCAATCGTCGAAAATTATCATCAAATGGTTCTTTCAGTCGAACATGAAAACAATCTCCTCTCCTTTCATTCAAGCATTGAATTTCAAAAGGCGGCATTTCTGCCCTGTTTGCAAAGAAATAGCCATCAAGAACTCCTGTCACAGTGCCATGCTCAGGAACGACCTCACCTACGCCACTGCCTGTCCACCCCATTTCTTTCACAAATTCCGGATTGACAAGTATCTCACCCGGCCCGGAAGGAAATTTTCCTGCTTTTAACTTGATACCGATAAATGAATAGAAGTCTTTATCAAACCAGTTCATACGAGGGGTAAAAAGAATATTACCACTATTGTCTTTCACATGAAAAGGCGAACGGGTTTCTGTCATATCCAAATCGGCTGTAGCCACTTTTTCCACATAAGGTAGATGACGCAGGTTACTTAACGTATTTTCAGGTTGAGGAAAGCTATGATACACATACGCCAGACGTTCTGTGTTATAGCCCAAATCCTTAGACATAACATAATGATATTGTGCGAATACAATACACATTACACCTAATAGAAATGCGGTACCTCCGAACTGAAAAAACAGTAACGGATATTTCCATTGTTTTTTTCCTTCACTGTAACGGTGAAATATCCGGGTGACAGATATAGAAGAAAACAGTTTGCCCGGTAAGATACTTCCGACAACAAACAGAAATAATACAACTAATATAGGGGCCCATAAATTATGTATATCGAAGAGTCCTTTCAATGAAACCCCTGTCAGTTCTTGTATTTTATCCTGAAAGTTTAAAATCAAGAAGCAAACCAATAGGACAGCGATTCCTACGATGATAGCAGTTTCCCACAGAAACATTCCAAATATACTTGTCAATCCGGCCCCATTGCATTTATGTATCCCAACGCCTTTAGCCCTATAGGACAAAGATGAAATAGAGATGAGTACATAGTTCAATGTAGCTGTCAAAAGTAATGCAAATCCCAATAATAGCATAATGTAAATCATCGTCATTACCTTTTCATTTTCGAGATGGAGTTCTGCCAAAGGGGAAATCTCTACCTTAATACCCGTTGTGCCATGGCTTTTAAAATGCTCCATGGGCAAATAATTGGCTATAATGGGATTAATTCTGTCGTTTATGTATGCAGCATCCCCTTTATGCTTCAGCCTGACAACACCTTTGTAATTTCCGCCACTGGTCCAGTCTAAGCGTGGATTTGTATAAAATCCTAAACTGGACATGGATACTACAGCTTGAGAGCGATTCTGTGATGTGTTTTCTGGTATATCAGCATAAATTCCCTTTACCATCAAAGAATGTTCTTTCCCCCACATTGGGTATTCGAGGCTTTTGCCTATCGGGTTCTCACTTCCGAATATTTCACTCGCAAAAGAGCGTGAAAGAAAAACAACCCCGGGCATAGCCAAATCCAAAGGGTTTCCTTCATATAGTTGAATACCCATCGTCGGGAAGTAAAGAGAATCGGCCATGATAATATTGCCCTTATGCTTTGTGTTACCGTGTACCAACACATTAGAGCAGAAATCAGCAAGTGTGGTCGCCGACTCTACTTGTTCCGGAAAACTATTGAGTATAGTTCCTGCCGTTGGGTAAATAATATATGATCCAAAGTCACCCAAACCGTCTTTTTCATCATTCCAGGCTGTCTTGATAATATACACCCGATCCACATCCTGATAAAAAGTATCATAATTTAATTCAAAAGCTACCCGTGCAAACAGAATGATGGAAATAAATAGCCCTAAAGTAAGAGACACGATTTTAACGAAAGTCGAGTTCTTTCCTCTGATAATATTTTGCTTTGCATAAAATAGTTGTTTCATACTATTCGTTTTTTATTAATTACTCACTATTCAAAAGCTATTTGTGAAAATAGCAGAATGCCGATTATCAATCCGAGTGAAAGGGAGATGACTTTCGTCACATTGCTTCCACGCCCGTGAAGAATCGTCTGGATTGCATAATATAGTTGTTTCATTTTGGTTGTATTTGGCTGTTACTCTTTGACGTTTGCTACAATACTACCGTCAAACAAGTGGATAATGCGATGAGCAAAGCTTGCATCGTGTTGTGAGTGGGTTACCATAACGATGCTGGTACCCTCTTTATTCAGTTCTGTCAATAAGTCCATCACTTCGCCCCCGTTCTTAGAATCCAAGTTACCGGTAGGTTCGTCCGCCAGAATCAGTTTCGGATTAGTTATCACGGCACGTGCGATGGCAACACGTTGTTGCTGGCCACCCGACAGTTGTTGGGGGAAGTGCTTGGCACGGTGACTGAGGTTCATACGCTTCAAAATTTCGAGAACACGTTCCTTGCGTTCACTCGCCTTAATGCCCAAGTAGGTCAAAGGCAGTTCTACATTTTCAAAAACATTCAGCTCATCTATCAGGTTGAAGCTCTGAAAAACAAAACCAATCACTCCTTTGCGGAGTTGTGTACGCTCCTTCTCTTTGAGTCCTGCCACTTCCTTGTCTATCAGTTTGTAACTTCCTTCGGTTGGATTATCCAGCAATCCCAAAATATTCAGCAAAGTAGATTTACCGCAACCGGAAGGGCCCATGATAGCGACAAATTCTCCTTCTTTAACTTCCATACTTACGTGGTTCAATGCAATAGTCTCCACTTCTGAAGTGCGAAACACCTTACTCAAATTTTCAATCTGTATCATGTCTTTTTTTATTATTTGATTATTCACTTTTAATACTGTTCACTGGGTTATCATTTGCTATTCTCCATGTCTTTATCACCACACAACCGATGATAAAAAATAAAGAGATGAAAGCTATCAGGATATAATAGTATATCGGGAAATCAGCCGTTTCTGAAAACTGGTCGGTCCACAGGGCTCCCAAATACCAGGCTCCCAATGTTCCGATACACACGGCAGGCATCGAGGTCCAAAATACATCTTTCGAAAGCAGGAGCAAAATGGAGGATGCCTCTGCCCCATTCACCTTACGGATGGCTATCTCTTTGCTGCGGCGTTGCATCTCGTCATTGATATAGCCTATCAATCCCATCAAGGTAACAAAAAGGATGGTAATGGAGGCCATGAGAGCAACGCTACGGAAGTCGGACACAGTACTGAGTTGTAGTTCTATCGCTCGTGACTCGGGTACAAAGTTTAAGTCTCCCTCGGGCCAAATGGTCTTCATATCTTCATTGAGTTTCTTCAAATTCTCATCAAACGGCTCTTTCAATTTCACTTGCAGACAAGCACTAAAATCAGAACGGTATTGGAAGACAACCGGTTCCTCCGGTACAAATACAGGATTGGATGAGCGGAAGTCTTCCGTCACTCCCACAATAGTCCCCAATATTTCATCATTGTTACGCACTTGGCGTCCGATAGGGTTTTCTTCCCAACGCATAAATTCCAAGAATTTTTGATTGACTACGATTTCACCTTTCTGTTGCAGGTTACGGCCTTCTTTCAGTTTTATTCCCACAAACGAAAGATAGTCCTTATCAATCGAATTGCCCCGCATACTATATTGCTTTCCGCTTTCTGTAGATACCAAACAGCCACTCATTCCTTCATACAAAGGCAGACTGCTACTCGCAACAGATTCCACGTAAGGTAAATTTTGGAAGGTGGAACGTGCATTCTCCGGATTGCTGAAGTAATAATATGTAAAAGCCATACGCTCTGTACTGAATCCCCGGTCTATATTCGTCATGTGATTTGACTGCACCAATACAAGTGCCAACAATGCAAAGATAAATGCCGTGCCGGTAAATTGAATGAACAGCAACGGACGTTTCCAGCCTTTTTTGCCTTCGGTATATCTGCGGAAAACCTGTGTAACCGGAATCCTTGAGAACTGCAGTCCGGGCAGCACACCACCCACTATGAAGATAAACAGTACGGCACAGGCGGGAGCCCACAGATTCTCGTATGTAAACATGGCGCTTAGACTGGCGTCTGCCATCCTTTCAAGCGGTTCTTTAAAATTGAGCATCAGGAAAGCCATCAACAGAACAGAGATGAAAATAAGAATCCCTGTTTCCCACAAGAACATTTTCATGATTCCCCATCCTGACGCTCCATTGCACTTATGCACGCCAATGGTTTTGGCACGGCGGCTCAATGAGGAAATAGAAATCAGTACATAGTTCAATGTTACGGTAAACAGCAAGATAGCGGCCAAGATAAGTAATATCCAGATAATGCCCATACCGTCATAATTTCTGGCCAGTCTCAAATCAGAAAAAGGAATCAGGCGGAGCGACCAAGTATAATTGTTGTCTTTATCTTCTTGCGGAATATATTTTTCCAACATTTGGTCGATGCGGTTATTTATCGTTTCCATGTCAGAAGGATGGCGTAAGCGGATATAAGCATAATAGTTGGAACCGCCATTCCAGCCCCAATAGCTCCATCCATATTTCAGGGCGGTAGCTAAAGGCACGATAACTCTCGAGTTATAGAACGTTGAGTTCTCCGGATAATCTTCATAGACACCCTTTATAGTCATTGGCATACCCTTATTATATGATACCGTCTCACCTATAGGATTAGCTCCTGCAAACATTTCCTGTGCCAAGCTCCGACTGATAAACAATATATCAGGATTCTTCATTTCCGAAGGTTGCCCTTGCAAAATCTTTGTCCTTATGGTTGTAAAGAAACAACTGTCGGCCACCAATACTCCCGGACTGAAACGGACTCCATCTTTATAAAGAGAACTTCCTCCCCACCAGAAATGCGTCGCTGTAGCACTCTCTACTTCTTTTGGAAAATTTTCGGCTATGGTAGCGGCTGTAGGGCCTAATGTTCTAAAATCGATACTTTTCTCTCCACTGATATCCCACTCAATCTGCACGGCAGCCAGGCATTCGGAATCCTCATAACACGTATCGTAATTAAACTCGAAGGCTTCGCGTGCGAATATTAGAATACTGACCGTCAAACCTAGAGTCAGCGAGACAATCTTTATAAGATTGGCCCCGCGTCCGTGAATCAATGTCTGAATTACATAATAAAGTTCTTTCATATCTTATTTTTGTTTTATTGTTCCTCTTAAAAGGAGGGCCTCGTTTCGCAACGGAGCACCCCATTAAAGTGTATAAGAAACTTATGTTTCTATTCGTTCTCTGAAAGAATAATGCAGAAAACGTGCCAAAGTCATACTTTTCTATAAATAAGCATTTTAGTTATTTCACGACAGGCCAAAAGTGTCTAATAATTAGACAGCAGTGTATGATAATTGGACATCAATGCCTTATCGCTGCTTCAAAAAGGTTGTGTCTAATAATTAGACACTGCCTAGGAGGTTAGGTGCCAAATACTTATCTTTGTTTCCTCAATAAACAAAAAGATTATAGATATGCAAGGAACCATTATTGTGGTAGACGATAATAAAGGGGTGCTTTCTGCCGTCAAGTTATTGTTGAAGAACAACTTTGAACGTATCATTGCCCTCACTTCACCTATCACGCTGCCTGCCGTGCTGCGTGAAGAGAATGTACAGGTGGTATTGCTCGATATGAACTTCAGTAGCGGACTCAATACCGGCAATGAAGGGCTTTACTGGTTGCACGAAATAAAAAAAATGCAACCCTCATTGCCTGTCGTGCTCTTTACTGCCTATGCCGACATTGACTTGGCTGTACGTGGTATAAAAGAAGGTGCGACGGATTTCATCGTAAAACCTTGGGATAACACCCGATTGGTGGATACACTGTCAGCCGCTTGCCGAAACAGTTCTAAGGGAAAGAAAAAAGCGGAACTCCACCGGGTGGTGTCATCTATGTATTGGGGCGAAAGCAATGCCATGAAACAGTTGAGGACACTGATAGAAAAGGTAGCCCAAACGGATGCAAACATCCTGATTACCGGAGAAAATGGTACTGGAAAGGAAATGCTGGCACGCGAAATTCATGCCCTTTCCGAACGATGCCGACGCAATATGGTGACAGTAGATATGGGGGCTGTTACCGAATCTTTGTTTGAAAGCGAATTGTTCGGGCATGTAAAAGGTTCGTTCACCGATGCACATTCCGACCGGCAAGGAAAATTTGAGGCGGCTCACGAAGGTACTCTCTTTCTGGATGAAATAGGTAATTTGCCTTATCACCTGCAATCCAAGCTCCTCACTGCCATTCAGCAGCGTAGTGTGGTGCGTGTGGGCAGCAATGAACCCATTCCTGTAGATATCCGTTTGATTTGCGCCACTAATTGCAATCTGGAGGAGATGGTACTCAAAGGCAGGTTTAGGGAGGATTTATTATACAGAATCAATACCATTCATATTGAAATACCGCCTTTGCGCGACCGAAAGGAGGATATTATCCCCCTTGCCGAACGGTTTATCGACCGTTTCTGCAAACAGTATGACAAAGGAAATATCATTCTTTCCTCCTCTGCGAAAGACAAGTTGCGCGAGCATCCCTGGTATGGAAATATCCGGGAATTGGAACACGCTATTGAGAAGGCGGTCATCATTAACGAAGATGGGATACTGAGTGACGAACATTTCCATTTTCCCCGCAAAGCCAGTACACCTCCTGCCGAAGCGACCGTCTCTACATTGGAGGAAATGGAGTTGCAGATGATTCAAAGAGCCATGGAAAAATGCAACGGAAATCTTTCGGCCGTAGCTGCACAATTGGGAATTACGCGTCAGACTCTATATAACAAGATGAAGAAATTTGGTTTATGATAAAGAAGATAACCGCTAGTTTTATTTTCCGTCTGCTTGTTGTCATTGCATTGACAGTAATGGGTGTATGGCTGTATATGCAGCATAACTGGCTATGGCTATGTATCGTTGTTCCCCTGTTTTTCATTTCAATATATTGGTTTCATCGCCTGTATACCTATAATACAAGAAAAGTGGCTTTTCTGCTCGATGCCATTGAGAATGACGACCCGGCTGTGCGATTCTACGAACATACCCCCGACAAAGACAATTCATTGGTCAACATGATGCTGAACCGCATTGCACGTATCTTGTATAACGTAAAACAGGAAACGGCGCAACGTGAAAAGTACTATGAGCTTATTCTTGACTTTGTAGAGACAGGTATTGTTGTACTGAACAGTAAAGGTTCTGTTTATCAAAAGAATAAGAAAGCAATGCAACTGTTGGGCATGGATGTCTTTACACATATCAAACAATTGTCCCGCATTTCTGACGAACTGAAAAGAGTGATGGAAGAAGCTCTTCCGGGAGATAAGTTGCAGGCACAGTTCAATACAGAACGCGGTACCATCCATTTGGCATTGCGTGTGTCGGGCATCCATATCAAGAATGAGGAGTTGCGCATTATTGCTCTCAGCGATATCAACCGTGAGTTGGACGAGCGAGAGATTGATTCATGGATTCGGCTTACCCGTGTCCTTACTCATGAGATTATGAACTCTCTTACTCCTGTCACTTCATTGAGCGAAACCTTATTGCAATTGCCGGGAGCAGAGAATGAGGAGATGCGCCAAGGGTTGGAAACGATTCACACGACAGGCAAAGGGCTGATTAATTTTGTGATGTCTTATCGCAAACTGACACGTCTTCCTTCACCGGAACCTTCACTGTTCTATGTACGTCCCTTCCTCGAGAGAATGATAAAGCTGGCGCGTCACCAGCATCCTTGCCCTCATATCAGCATTTTCCTGCATGAAGCAGAAGACGATTTGATTGTCTTTGCCGACGAGAACCTCATTGCTCAAGTGGTGACCAACCTGCTTAAAAATGCCATTCAAGCAATTGGTAACGCAGCGGACGGACGGATTACCCTGAAAGCATATTGTGACGAGCAGGAAAGCGTACATATCGAAATTGCCAATAATGGTCCGGTTATCGACCCGGAAGCGGCCGAACAGATTTTCATTCCTTTCTTTACCACCAAAGAAGACGGAAGCGGAATCGGTCTGAGTTTAAGCAAACAGATTATGAGGCTTAGTGGGGGTACATTGACATTGTTGCCTTATAAGGAAGAGGGACAGGCTACCACATTCGCGTTGGTATTTAATTGAAACCTTCCGGACATGGTTCGGATAAGGATATAAAAAAGGCTGTGTCGAAAGATATAAATATCCGGGACACAGCCTTTTCTTTATTCTGCCGGGACAAACCGGCAAACTATCTCTTAAGCTACTCTATCCAATTTCTTCATAATGCAGAACATAAACAATGCCGAAATCAGACACAGAATGATAAATACGCTCCATACTTGCCACAAGGGAAGTGTGGTACCCCACAACCATGAGCCTACGGCTGTCAGCATATTACCAATGGCAGTAGCTACAAACCAACCACCCATCATCATACCTTTATATTTGGGAGGAGCCACTTTCGATACAAATGAGATACCCATCGGAGAAAGTAACAATTCACCAAAGGTAAGTACCAGATAAGTAGAAATTAACCAGTTGGGAGATACTAAAGTAGCAGTACCGTCGGCCATTGCCGCAGCCTGTTCACCTGAACTGGGCAGACCGAAAGAACCTATAGCCATAATCAAGAAACCTACGGCAGCTACCAACATACCTAATGCAATCTTACGCGGTGCAGAAGGTTCTTTTCCTTTTCTAGCCAAATAACCGAACAAAGCAATAGATACCGGGGTAAGAGCTACTACAAAGCAGGGATTGAATTGTTGGAAAATAGGTGCGGCAACCGCTGTTGATTCGGGTAAAGTGCTGTATTTATAAATCAATCCGCCGACAGCTGCCATAATAACCAATGCAGAAATAGCCTTTCCTTTGCCTGTCTTGCTTTGTACCAGGCTGAAAAGAGCATAAACGATAAAGATACACAGTAACAGGTTAGTTACATCGAATGCCATACTTTCCAAACCGGTAGAACTTTTAGCTGTAAACTCGTCAGCAAACATAGTCAGTGTCAAACCATTCTGATGGAATGCCATCCAAAAGAAAATTACTACCGCAAATACCAGACAAAGTGCAATGATGCGTTCCTTTGTCTCAGCTGCTGATATTTCTTCACTTCCTGCCTTCTGGCTGCTCTTGCCTGCATCCTTACTACCACCCTCTACATGACGGAAAGTACTGCGGAATGCATAATAAATAGCGATGGAAAGAATCAGGGAAACACATGCAACAGCAAAAGCAAAGTGATAAGAAGCTCCTTCACTGACTCCCAATGAATTTTGAGCATATTTCATAATTTCAACAGCAGCAGTCGGGGCAAAAAGAGCACCGATATTGATAGCCATATAGAAAATAGAAAAAGCAGAGTCGCGTTTAGCTGCATATTCCGGAGCATCATACAGGTTTCCGACCATTACCTGCAAGTTTCCTTTAAACAAACCGGTACCGCAACTGACAAGCAGCAAAGCGCCACCCATACCGGCAACAGCCAGGGTTCCGCTACCTAACGGCAAAGAGAGGAACAAATATCCCAGAAACATGATGATAATACCGATAGTCACCATTTTGCCATAACCGAAACGGTCGGCCATGATACCGCCCAAAAAAGGAAGGAAATAAACTAATCCCAAAAAAGTACCATAAATAGCTCCTGATACCTCCGGAGAAAATCCAAAATTCGCTTTCAGGAATAATACAAAAACTGCAAGCATTGTGTAATAACCAAAGCGTTCGCCGGTATTGGCGAGAGCTAATGCGTATAAGCCTTTAGGCTGTCCTTCAAACATAAGTAATAAGATTTATAATTAATAGTTAATATTGATTTTTTGCAAAGATATAACTTTTAGTCAATCTGAAAAAAAAAGAACCACGAAAGTGGCTCTTTTTGTATGATTATTCGATGAAAAGGGATGTTATTTCCGCTTTGGCTTCTTTAATAAGGTCATCGGGAGCTATTTTTATTTGTAATCCCCGTATGCCGGCACTGATATAAATAAACGGATATTCAGTGCACGTTTCATGTATATAGGTGGGAAAGTGTTTCTTCATGCCGATAGGAGAACAGCCGCCACGGATATATCCCGTCAAAGGCAATAGTTCTTTCATCGGAATCAAGTCACATTTTTTATTGCCCGATACCTTGGCAGCCAATTTTAAGTCTACTTCATGTTCTCCGGGGATAACACAGACAAAATAGCCTGTTTTGTCTCCGTGAAGTACCAAAGTCTTAAATACTTGCTCTATATTTTCTCCCAAACTGGCAGCCACATGAACGGCGCTCAAATCGTTTTCGTCCACCTCATAAGGAATAAGTTCATAAGAAATCTTAGCCTTATCAAGCAAACGGGCTGCATTTGTCTTTGCTATTTTCTCTTTCATACCGGATAATCTTAATGCTTTAATTCTTCTTTAATAAATTGAGGTGTATAGCCTTTCTTGCTCTTGGCTACCTCTTCGGGGGTTCCTGTAGATAGAAGTTGTCCTCCGCCACGTCCTCCTTCCGGCCCCATATCTATGATATAATCCGCCAGTTTAATGACATCCAGGTTATGCTCGATAACGATAACCGTATTTCCTTTGTCCACTAATCTGTCGAGCACGGTCATCAGTACACGGATATCTTCAAAGTGCAGACCTGTGGTGGGTTCATCCAATATATATAAAGTTTTTCCCGTATCGCGTTTGGAAAGCTCTGTTGCCAGTTTCACACGCTGGCTTTCTCCGCCTGATAAGGTGGTGGAAGGTTGTCCCAACTTGATATACCCCAGCCCTACTTCCTGCAAGACTTTTATCTTATTCAGAATCTGCGGTACGTTCTCGAAGAACTCCACAGCCCGGTTAATAGTCATATCCAGCACATCAGCAATGGATTTTCCCTTAAAGCGAACTTCCAACGTTTCACGGTTATAACGTTTGCCGTGACATACTTCACATGGGACCAAGACATCCGGCAGAAAATTCATTTCAATGGTCTTGTAGCCGTTACCACCACAAGCCTCGCAACGCCCTCCGGCCACATTGAACGAAAAACGTCCCGGTTTATAGCCGCGTATCTTCGCTTCGGGCAGATTGACAAAAAGATTTCTGATATCCGAAAAGACTCCGGTATACGTTGCCGGATTGGAACGGGGTGTTCGTCCCAAAGGAGATTGGTCTACGTTCACCACCTTATCTATATTTTCCAGTCCTTCTATGCTGTCGTAGGCCAACGGGTCTTGCAAGGAACGATAAAAATGCTGAGACAGGATAGGTTGCAGGGTGTCATTGATTAAGGTGGACTTTCCACTACCCGACACCCCTGTCACACAGATAAGTTTTCCCAATGGAAACTCTACATCCACATTCTTCAGGTTGTTTCCTCTCGCACCTTTCAGCCATAAGGATTTTCCGTTTCCTGCCCTTCGTTCAGACGGAATCTCCAGTTTCATCTTGCCATTCAGATACTGAGAAGTCAGTGTGTCTGTCTGAAGCATCTCCTGCGGGGTTCCGGCAAATACAACCTCTCCTCCCAAACGGCCGGCTTTCGGCCCCATGTCTACCACATAGTCTGCAGCCAACATCATATCCTTATCATGTTCCACCACAATGACAGAGTTGCCTGTGTCCCGAAGTTTCTTCAATGAATTGATAAGCCGCAAGTTATCGCGTTGATGCAGTCCGATACTCGGTTCGTCCAAAATATAAAGAACATTCACCAATTGGGAACCGATTTGGGTTGCCAGACGAATGCGCTGACTCTCTCCTCCCGAAAGTGATACCGATGTCCGGTTCAGCGACAGATAGTCCAGCCCCACATCAAGCAAGAAACGCAAACGTGTACGAATTTCCTTTAATATCTCACTCGCAATTCTGCGCTGTTTATCTTCCAGAAACTCATCTACCGTCATCAGCCAGTCATACAACTCATTGATGTCCATACTGGCCAATTCATAGATATTCTTATCGTGTATGCGGAAGTGCAATGCTTCCTTATTCAATCTGGCTCCCTTACATTCGGGACACACATCAGTCTTGGCAAACTGCTCCGCCCATTTCTGTGCTGTGGCAGAAGCATCTTTCTCCTGCATCATCTGTATGTACTTCACTATTCCTTCATACGTCACAAAATAGTCGGAGGAAGTATGGATGAGGCTGCTTTTTATCTTAATCCGTTCATCGGAACCATAAAGAATTTCATCAATGGCTTCGTCTGTCAAGTCCTTGACTGGGGTCTTTATGCTGAAATCATATTTCTCAAGCAATGCTTCTATCTGCCAGAATATCATTGCATTTTTATACTTGCCCAAAGGAGCTATGGCACCTTCATAAATAGATAATTCGCGGTCAGGAATCACTTTGTCCACATCGATAAGGTTGACATACCCCAATCCTTTGCATCGCGGACAAGCCCCTTGCGGGGAGTTGAACGAAAAATTGTGTGGAGCAGGTTCTTTGTAGGACAATCCTGTAACCGGACACATCAGGCGCTTGCTGTAATGGCGCAGCGTTTCTGTTTCCGCATCCAATATCATAATCAGTCCATCCCCCTGCTGCATGGCGGTAGCGACACTTTGTTTCAAGCGTTTCTCGTCCTTTTCATTTACAATCAGCTTATCAATGACAACCTCTATGTCATGATTCTTATAACGGTCGAGTTTCATGCCGTGAACAATCTCACGCACTTCGCCGTCCACACGCACATACAAATAGCCTTTCTTCCGCACTTGTTCGAAGAGTTCTTTATAATGACCTTTACGTGTACGCACCAGCGGAGCCAGCATAAAAATCTTCTTGCCTTGATAATCCTTATGAATCAGTTCAAGAATTTGTTCTTCGGTGTACTTCACCATTCTTTCTCCCGACAGATAAGAATACGCAATACCTGCACGGGCAAACAGCAAGCGGAGATAGTCATACACTTCGGTGGTTGTTCCTACGGTAGAACGCGGATTTTTATTCGTTGTTTTCTGCTCAATAGAAATCACCGGGCTCAATCCCGTAATCTTGTCTACATCAGGACGTTCCATTCCACCCAGAAAATTACGGGCGTATGCAGAGAATGTTTCTATGTATCTGCGTTGTCCCTCAGCAAAGATAGTATCAAATGCCAATGATGATTTGCCGCTACCGCTAAGTCCGGTTATCACAGTCAGGCTGTTACGTGGAATTTCTACATCTATATCTTTTAAATTATGCACACGGGCACCGTATACATTAATCAATTCTTTGTCTTCAATCATATATTTATGCTTTCAGCTACTTTTGATAGGCAAAATTAATGCTTCTGAACGAAATAATTAATTAAAAAGCCTAATATTATTTGCTATTCTTTCTATATAATGTGAATAAAACAGTTTTTTTTGTACTTTTGCCCCTCAGTATAATCAACACACTACAAATGAAATTTATTCAAGCATTATATCTGGTCGCAGCTTTGTCTGTCGCTCCTGTCGGAATGATGGCTCAGACGCATTCCTCCAACAGCTATTTTCTGCACACCATCACTAAAGGGCAGAGTTTATATTCGATAGCCAGTATGTATAACGTTACTACTGCCGACATCATTAAACTGAATCCGGGAAGTTCCGAACAAATAAAAGCCGGTGAAACGTTGAAGATTCCGCAGAAGAACACAGGAAGCGAACAACAAACGTTCCATACCATTCAGGCGGGAGAAACTCTTTATAAACTTACGCAGCGATATGGTGTCACAGCACAACGTATATGTAAGGCCAATCCGGGACTGAGTGCGGAAAACTTCCGTATCGGACAGGTTATTGTTATCCCTGCACAAACAGAAAGCAGCGAAGAGACAATTATCAATGAAGTTAAATCAGCCGAAACTGTTCCCCCCGCTTCCACCCCTTTAAAGCCCAAATGCAGGGATATGCATCGGGTGGAAAGAAAAGAAACGATATATAGCATCAGCCGGCTATATGGTATAACGGAAGCCGAACTGATTGCGGCCAATCCCGAACTCCGCACAGAGAAGCTTAAAAAAGGAAAGTTCTTGTGCATCCCCTATGCGTCTGCCGGAAGCACTCCAAAGGGACAAGGACAACCGGTGTCGCCGACCGTTATCCCGACCGATGACGAACTCTTTGACAAGAGCAAGAAGGAAAATCCTAAGATTTCTACTATAAAAGCAGCCGTTATGCTTCCGTTTATGGCCGACGGCAGCGGTAATCGTGATGAACAAATCCGTATGGTAGAGTACTATGAGGGTTTCTTGATGGCAGTAGACAGTTTGAAAGAAAAAGGTGTTTCCATTGATTTATACACTTATGATACATACAATAACACCTCGTCGATAAAATCCATTCTTGCCAAAGACGAGATGAAGAACATGAATATCATCTTTGGCCCTGCCTACCCGGAACAGGTTAAACCAGTAGCCGATTTTGCCAAGAAAAATAATGTCCGTCTGGTGATTCCATTTACTTCAAAGGGTAATGAGGTATTCAATAATCCGTCCATTTATCAGATTAACACACCTCAATCCTATCTCTATTCGGAAGTATATGAGCATTTTACCCGCAAATTCACTAATGCCAATGTGATTTTCCTGGATGCAGAGGATGGCGATAAAGACAAAGCGGATTTTATCAAGGGGCTGAAAGAAGAATTGAAAAGCAAACGCATCCCTTTTACTGAACTAAAAGGTGCGGCCATTACCCCCGAATCATTGAAGGAAGCCATGAACGCTATTTTGGACAATGTATTTATTCCGACTTCCGGCACAAACATTGCGCTGATTAAATTATTGCCGCAGTTAATTGTTACCCTGCGTGACAATCCTGATTATCGGATGCAATTATTCGGCTACCCCGAATGGCAAACTTACACCAACGACCATTTGGCCAGCTTTTATGAGTTGGACACTTACTTCTATTCTTCTTTCTATACTAACAATTTGTTCCCCGAAGCTATCCAGTTCTCTTCTGCCTATCGCAAATGGTATAGCAAGGATATGTCGAACACATTCCCCAAATATGGCATGTTAGGATTTGACACAGGGTATTTCTTCCTGAAAGGATTATCACAATATGGAAGCAACTTGGAGGATAAACTGAATAAAGTGATTGTCACCCCTATCCAGACTGGCTTTAAATTTGAACGCGTAAATAACTGGGGAGGCTTTATCAACCGGAAAGTGTTCTTTGTCCATTTTACGAAAAACTATGAATTGATTAAACTCGATTTTGAATAATGAAGAACTATAAATATATAGGCATATTGGTGCTGGCATGGCTATTCACTTTGCCGGCAGTTGCACAGTTGGGTGAAGAACGACATAACTTTGCAGTCGGAATAAATGGAGGACTGAACATGAACTCAGTCAGTTTTGACCCCAAAATTAAACAGAACACCTTGAACGGCATGGAAATGGGGGTCACTCTGCGCTATATGTCTGAAAAATACTTCAAGATGATGTGTGGGGTGCAGATGGAAATCAATTACTCACAACGCGGTTGGAGTGAAAAGATTGAGGATGGTTCTGAAAACACATACAGCCGCACCATGAACTATGTTGAGATTCCCCTTTTTGCTCACCTCGCTTTCGGAAAAGATGCATTGAACCGCGGGGTGAAGTTCTTCATAAACATGGGACCTCAAATCAGTTTCTTTTTAAGCGATAAAGAGAAAATGAGCGATAACTGGGACACTTCCAGTCGTCCCAATGGCGTGACAGAACAATACGGTAAGGCTGTAGAAAACAAATTCGATTATGGTATTGCAGCCGGTGCGGGACTGGAATTGAGCACAGGTATCGGGCACTTTCTGTTGGAAGGACGCTATTACATGGGGTTGGGCGACTTCTATAAAAGTACAAAGAAAGATTACTTCGGCCGGTCTGCCCACTCCTATATAGGTGTGAGGGCGGCCTATCTATTCGACATAACCAAATAAAGCAGGCCCTTATCCGGAGAGGTTTCTTCAACGGACAAAAGCCTGCCTCCTAACACGTATATATGTGTGGCCTTACACGTATATACGTGTTGCCTTATACATACGTACGCGTGGGCTCATACGTATATACGTGTAGCCCGATGCGTACGTACGTGTTTCAAGCGGTCTCTTTTTAACTTTTATTGCCATTACATTTGAAACAAAAAGTTAATATTCCTCGTCTAATTCAATAAACAGTATGATTGGTTTCTGACTAAGAAGACACGAAAAACTACATTATGAAGAAAATTAGTATTTTAATGGCCGGATGCTTGTTGTCAAGTATATGCTATGCACAACAGATACGCATATCCGGCAAAGTATTGGAAGCAAACACAAAACAGGCGGCTATAGCAGCCAATGTGGTTCTGCAGACAAACGACTCAACCTTCGTCAATGGTGCTGCAACCGACAGCAAAGGACTCTTCCGAATCGATAAAGTAACGGAAGGCAACTACAAATTAATCATTTCCGCCATCGGTTTTGAGAAAAACATCATTGACTTGCAAGGCCTCTCCCAATCTGTCGATGTGGGGACAGTGGAATTGGAAGAAGCCTCTCAACAACTGGGAGAAGTAACGGTTTCCGCCACCAATGTGGTCAGCAAATTTGATAGAAAACTAGTGTTCCCCAACAAACAACAGGTTAACGCTTCAAATAACGGTGTCGATTTATTACGCAATCTGATGCTCCCACGGCTGAATGTCAATCCATTGGATGGCGGTGTTTCTTTAAACGACGGAAGTTCTGTACAACTGTGTATCAACGGACGTAAAGTAGGGAAAGAGGAAATCCAGGCACTTATCCCATCCGACATTCTCCGAATCGAGTACCTGGAAGACCCCGGATTGCGTTACGGCAATGCAGGTGCTGTAGTAAACTACATCGTCCGCCGTTATGAACTTGGAGGCTCCGTCAGTATCTCGGCCCAACAATCTCCATACGTCATGTGGGGTAATTATAATGTTTCGGGAAAAATGAATTATAAGAAGTCTGAATTCGGAGTATGGTATGGTGCCTATCCGCACAAATTTGAAAATGCCTGGCGCACCAATGAAGAAACGTTTGTAAAAGAAGACGGCACCTCCCTGCACCGGATGGAAGAAGGTATTCCCGATGCCACTTCGGAATACGGACAATGGGGCGGTATCAGCTACAACTTGCAGGAAGCGGATAATTATATGCTGAACGCATCCGTCGGATTTTGGAATGAAAACAAACCGCGGGTCGGCTTCCACAGCCAATTGTACACCCGGGAATATCCTGAGTTGGCAACAGAAAGACTTGATTTTGCCCACAACCGCAACAGTCGTCCCTGGTTCGATATATATTTTCAGAAAGAATTGAAGAACAAACAGTTTCTGGCATTGAATGTTGTGGGAACATATATTGGCAGTCATAACCGTCAAAGCTATCAGGAAATCCTTGATGATGAGTTTGTTGCCGACTACTTCTCAGGCGTGCAGGGCGATAAATACTCCATCATTGCAGAAGGAATCTATGAAAAGACGTTCAAGAAAAGCCGTTTCAGTTCGGGAATCAAGCACACGCAAGCCTACTCGGACAATGAGTATAGCGGAACCCTGAACTATAACACCCAGATGAAACAGGCCGACACATACGCCTATGCGCAATACAGCGGAAAATGGAAGAAGATGAATTATATGCTGGGAGCAGGTGTCACCCGTTCTTGGTACCAACAAATAGGCCTGGAAGACTATGAGACTTACCAATTCAATCCACGCTTCAGCCTGAGTTATACATTTAATGAAGAATTCTATGCCCGCATGAATGGCAGTCTGAACAGTAACGAGCCTTCATTGTCCCAGTTGAGCGCTGTCGACCAGTTGATAGATTCATTGCAAATCAGACGTGGAAATCCTGATTTGAAACCATATAACAACTATCGGCTCAAACTGACATTGGGATATAATAAGAAGAAGGTACAAATAAATTGGTATACCAGCTATCGCAATGCACCTGATGTCATCATGGAACAGACTTATCGTGAAAACGGGAAATTCATACGCAGTTATGCCAACCACCATCGCTTCCAGTCTTTGGAAAACGAACTCTCTGTTCGTGTGGGAATGCTTTGGGATGTACTTCAATTAAGGGGAAGCACAGGGCTAAGCCGCTATTGGAGCAACGGAACGGATTATAACCATACCTATACGAATTGGTATTATGAATTAGAAGCTACCGCTATGTACAAAAGGTTTATGGGATACTTTATGATACAGAGCAACCGCAACAGTTTCTTTGGCGAAAGTCTGAGCAGTGGGGAAAACCTGCATATTCTGATGTTGCAATATCGCCTGGGCAGAGTTAATCTGGGAGCGGGAATCATCAATCCTTTCTCTGATAATTATAAGCGTGAACAGGAAAATAGAAACCGATATGCCGGTTCCAGGGGAGCATGGCATGTGAAAGAATCGGCTCACCTGGCTTTTGCAACTTTCTCTTATAACTTCAGTTTCGGACGCAAATATCAAAGTAAGGATAAAAAAATCAGCAATAGTGACACTGATGCCGGTGTATTATAAAAAATATGCTCTATTATTATAAGGGGTCAAAACTAAACTGGCCCATCCAATCTCAGCTGTAGGGGCAGGGTTTGCCTGCACGAAGACACAAAGCAAACTGTTTTCGGGCGAGCGAACCTCGCCCCTACGAACGAAACGACAGCATTATCCACGTTTTTTTAACACGACCCCTTATAATATTCTTCAGTCAAATGAAGGAATCATTATCTCAAACGGTCATAAGCCTTCACCAGAACCTCATCCTTACCGATAGCACGAATAGCCAGCCAATTTAAAATAATAGCGATAAAAGGCAGACACAGAGTCCACGAAGCAGAGAAGGTCATGCTGTCATTCTTCAACATAAAGATGAAAGTGACCAGTGTAGCATAATAACCTACCAACAAGATAGTGCTGAAAATAGTCATACGAATCTGCAACATACGTTTCTTAAACATAAATATCGTAGTGAAAGAAAGTAATGCGGCTACCACCAGAATGGCAAACATGGCCCAAGGAGCGTAGTCCTTTGCACCGTCAGCAGAGATAATGCACAGATTAGTAAACTTTGAGACACTGTAATCTTCAGCAATATAAGCTCCTACCGGAGTGCACATACAAACGATGAGCAGAATGGTAACTACCAATAAATAAACAGATTGAATGCGTTGTATCATAATAAAAATCTTTTAATAACGGTTATACAAAAAAGAAGGCCGCTTCAGTGAAACGGCCTTTAGGGAAAGAACCTTTTATTGTAATTTCTCTTTTTCTTTGGCTGGGTTACGATAGTAAACCTTACCTTCTTCGTATTCCTGAGCGGCAATCAAAGTCGGCTTCGGCAACTTTTCGTAATAACGGGAGATTTCGATTTGTTCCCTGTTTTCAAAGACTTCTTCCAGGTTATCATTGTATGAAGCGAATTCTTGCAATTTCTTTGAAAGGTCATTCTTCATCTCAACACCAATCTGGTTGGCACGTTTGCCAATGATAGCAACGGTTTCATATACATTGCCCGTGTCTTCACACAGTTCCACCATGTTGCGGGTAATGGTATTCGTCGGAGCGTTTGTCTTCTTGTAATCCATAATTTCTTATTTAGTTTTTTATTCGTTAAGTTCCTTCACATATTTTCTGGCATCCTTATAGATGTTTTCCACCTCTTTCATATATTTACTTTCGGGGAATTCATTCTTAAAGGCATAATATTCATCAATGGCATCACGCATACGCTCTTCTTTCTTTTCTTCCACACTCTCCTTGGCCATATCATATTTGGCACGCAAAAGCAGGATAGAAATATCTTCGCGCATCTTGGTATAAGGATAGTCCTTTAAAGCATTCTGAGCAGTAACGATACATGCCAGATAGTTATTTCCGGTAGTGCTATATGAGCTGTTTCCCGTATAAGAACCCAAATCATAATACAATCGGGCTGCCATATAATCTTTCATCACCAACTTATCCTGCAAGTCGAATATCATTTGCTGTGCTTCCTGATGACGGCTGCTGGCAGGGAAATATTCCATAAACATCTGCAACTCCTGAATGGCCTTATAAGTGCTGGTTTGATCCAAACGAGGTTCCGGTGTATCCAGAAACAATGCTTTCCCCGAATAAAAACGAGCCTGCTCGGTATAAGTTCCACGAGGATATGTATTATAATAGGTGGAGAAATAATGCGATGCCGTTATAAAGTCACCCTGATTATAATATGTCATTCCTAACATATAAAGGGATTCTTCAGCCTTATCGGTTCCTTTCAGAATCGTTATCAACTCTTCCAGAATTGCCGCAGCTTTTGTATTCTGCCCCTTGCCAAAGTAACTTTTGGCTGCTTCGTACTTATATTCGTAGTCCGTGCTTTTTAGAACTTTGTTGTATTCTCCGCATGATGTTAATACACTGCCGGAGACAAGAGCTATAATGATATATTTTTTCATCTTATTCAAATAATTGCGCAAATTTACGCCTTTCCACCGAAAAATACAACTGTTATATGTTTTTTAATACTAAAAAGTCGACCAATCCTGTTTTTTTCAGGATGTATACGTGTTATAAGAGAAAATAACTGTAATTTTACAGCTTAGTCTTTATAAACATGGAATTATGAATTTTGAACTGATTTCTGATTATCAACCGACCGGTGACCAACCTGATGCCATCGCCCAACTGACAGAAGGCATATTGGAAGGGGTGCCTGCCCAGACACTTTTGGGTGTGACAGGTTCCGGCAAGACGTTTACCATTGCCAATGTCATTAAAAACATCAATAAACCGACACTGATATTAAGCCATAACAAAACGCTTGCGGCACAGTTGTATGGAGAGTTTAAGAGCTTTTTTCCTAATAATGCGGTGGAGTATTACGTGTCTTATTATGATTACTATCAGCCTGAGGCCTACCTCCCGTCCAGCGATACCTACATCGAGAAGGACTTGCAAATCAACGAAGAGATTGACAAGCTCAGGCTGGCAGCCACTTCCGCCCTGCTCTCCGGCCGTAAGGACGTGGTGGTGGTCTCTTCTGTATCGTGCATTTACGGTATGGGGAATCCTTCTGATTTCTATAATAATGTCATCGAAATCAAAAAGGGTAAACTACTGGACCGCAATGTGTTTCTACGCCGTTTGGTAGACAGCCTTTATGTTCGTAATGATTTGGAACTGAAGCGCGGCAACTTCCGTGTGAAAGGAGATACTGTGGACATTTACCTGGCATACAGTGACAACCTGCTCCGTGTGATGTTTTGGGATGATGAGATTGACAGTATTGAAGAAGTGGATCCTATTTCCGGCATACGCCTCGCTTCTTTTGATGAATACAAGATTTATCCTGCCAATCTTTTTATGACCACCAAAGAAAGCCAATTGCAGGCAATCTATCAAATAGAGGATGATTTGGCGAAAGAGGTGGCTAAGTTTGAAGAAGAAGGCAAGTCTTATGAAGCGAAACGCCTTTATGAACGTGTCACTTATGATATGGAAATGATACGTGAATTGGGGCATTGCTCAGGCATAGAGAATTATTCGCGCTATTTTGACGGTCGTGTAGCCGGTACGCGCCCTTACTGTCTGCTGGATTTCTTTCCCGACGATTTTCTGATTGTCATTGATGAAAGCCATGTCAGTGTGCCTCAGATTCGCGCCATGTATGGTGGCGACCGTGCACGCAAGACCAATCTGGTGGAATATGGTTTCCGGATGGAATCTGCATTTGACAACCGCCCGCTAAAGTTCGAGGAGTTTCAAGAATTGGCAAAACAAGTCGTTTATGTCAGTGCCACTCCCGCCGATTACGAGTTGATGCAAAGCGAGGGAGTTGTGGTGGAGCAGGTAATCCGCCCGACAGGATTGCTTGACCCCATCATCGAAGTACGTCCCAGTATGAACCAAATCGATGACCTGATGGAAGAGATTCAGCAGCGTATCGAAAAAGAAGAGCGCGTATTGGTCACTACACTGACCAAACGTATGGCGGAAGAGCTGACCGATTACTTGTTGCGCCATGACATCAAGTGCAATTATATCCACAGTGATGTGGATACGTTGGAGCGGGTGAAAATTATGGATGAATTGCGTCAGGGAGTATATGACGTATTAATTGGTGTCAACCTGCTTCGTGAAGGTCTTGATTTGCCGGAAGTGTCTTTGGTGGCTATATTGGACGCTGATAAAGAAGGTTTCCTTCGGTCTCACCGCTCATTGACACAGACAGCCGGACGTGCTGCCCGTAACATCAACGGAAAAGTCATCATGTATGCTGACCGCATCACCGAAAGCATGCAAAAGACCATTGATGAGACCAACCGCCGCCGCGAAAAACAATTGGCTTACAATGAGGAGCACGGTATTACTCCGAAGCAGATTAAACGTGCACGTAATGCGGCTCTTCTGGGCGCAGGAAATACCAATGCCGATGATGAAGTAAAAATACCGAAAGCATACGTTGAGCCATCCAACGGCAGTATTGCCGCCGATCCGGTTGTTCAGTATATGTCTAAGCCTCAAATGGAGAAGGCTATCGAACGTACACGGAAACTGATGCAGGAAGCTGCCAGGAAACTGGATTTTATCGAAGCTGCCCAATATAGAGATGAGCTGCTGAAAATGGAAGAAATGATGAAGGAACGTTGGTGAGATTAGAATCTCACCATTAGTTCCATTACGAATTTATCTTGTTCCGATTCTTTAGCCAGGGACAGGTCGTCATAGAAGTACTTTTCATAATTGATACGCAAATCTGCCTGAAAAGCCTTGCCGAAGCTCAGGGTCACACCGCCGGTCAGACGTTGACGGGAATAGTCTGTGATATAAAGTTGTCCTTCTTCATTGGCAACGCCGTTACTATGATCGCCCATACTGTCATATCGGCCCAAGAAAGAGATTTTCTTAAACAACCCCTTTTTGATAGGCAGGTCATAATTTACAAAGCCATTAAAGGCGTGCACATCTTTAAAAGCATTGTGGGCATACGTTTTATATAAGTATTCCACCTCAAAATGCCAATTGGAGAATTTATAGTAAGTACCGATGTCATACATATAGATACTGTTCTTATCCGGGTGTATTTTCTGAGTACTTAAGGTAAGGTTGTAGCCTTTCCATGGCATTAATTGAAGTTTGGCTGAATAGTTCAGCGTGTTATGCCATTCTTTTTGTTGAGTCAGTCCCGAGCCGTTGAACAGTCCAGCTTCCAGCTTCATCGGCAGGCTGCCGTCTAAAGAGAGGGCTCCTGTGGCACCCACATCGCGCACATTCCCCACTTGTTTGGCTATGAAGGAACGATTGGCAAAATATTGCTGATGCGGAGAGCGATGGGCATCAATAGTAAACGGAACACGCATCTGCCCCATTGTCAGGTTCCATGTATCATTAGGGACGAAGCGGGCATACGCATCCAGCATTTTAATGCTGCCTTCATCCGATAAATCGATTTCTGCTTTATATGCAATAACCGGCAACACTTTTCCATCCAGGCTGACACGAGCGTTTCTTACCTGAAAACGCTGCATGCCTGTAGTGGTCTGAAGCTCGTATTTACTACGGATAGTCCCATGAATCTTAGGAAGATATTCCTTGGGAATCGTTAGTTGCGCACCTGCGGTTGCTATACTTAAGGCTGTAAAGACAGCGGCTGCGAGTGTTCTTCTCATCTTTGTTATTAATGTGACTTTTTGTTTTCGAGTGCAAAGATAGAGAACCGGTATATCTGCAATGTGTCATTCATGTTACAAATATGTTTCAATCAAAACCTCTCGGACACGCCATTGCCCCACCAATACTGCCGGAAGGATTATTCGATGATTCGGGCCGTTTCAACTTTCTCCAAACGGGCACGCAGCTTCCCCATCATAGACCGACGGATACGGAGCTTCATCAGGCAATCCATATCGTATGACTGTTCCAATATTTCCGGTTCCTCTTCTTTTACGATACGCATGATGTCATTCATAAAAGGATATTCAAAAGCAACGGAAATATCATCATCCACCGTTTTTTCTATTATGGTGGCATTGGCTATCGCCTCTGCTGCCGCAGCTTTATAGGCAACGATTAATCCGCTTGTCCCCAGTTTGATGCCACCAAAGTATCTCACTACAATAATAAGAATGTCAGTCAGTTCATTCGAATTTATTTGTCCCAAAATGGGTTTTCCCGCTGTGCCTGACGGTTCTCCGTTATCATTGGCACGAAAGTCTTTTCTTTCATGTCCAAGCATGTAGGCATAACACACATGACGTGCATCATAGTATTTTTTTTGATAGGTATCAAGATGCTGTTTTATCTCTTCAACGGTATGCACAGGAATGGCAATAGCTATAAATTTACTTCTCTTCTCAGTATAAATACCTTCGGCTACACCGGTTATCGTTTTATATGTATCTTCTTGTATCATCAAAGGAAATCATTATCATTGGAAAAATATAAAAACTACAACACATATCGGGCTATCCATGCACAGGCTTCCGCATCTGCCAATGCGTGATGGTGATTCTTCAAATCAAACCCGAAGAACTCAGCCACCGTGTGCAACTGATGATTCCGCAATCCTTTCAATTTGCGTGATGCCTGATAAGTGCAATGAAACTCATAATCAGGATAATCCATGCAATAGGTTCTAAATACCGCTTTCAGACAACCTTCATCGAACGCTTTGTTATGTGCCACCAACGGAAGTCCTGCTATTTTGGGCTCCACCTGTTTCCATACTTCGGAAAAGACAGGAGCATCGGCCGTGTCTTCCCGGGTCAGCCCATGTACACGTGTGTTCCAATACAAATAATAGTCCGGTTCGGGATGAATAAGGCTATAGAACTTATCTACGGTCTCACCATCCTTTACGATTACAATGCCCACACTGCACACACTGGTGCGCTCATTGTTTGCCGTTTCAAAGTCTATTGCCGCAAAATTATCCATTATATTCTTCTGTTTTCATCTGTTATCACAAATGTATAGAATATAATTGAGGTGTACAATGACTACTCATTTTTTATTTTGGTTCTTTATTAACCTCCTCCCTACATTAAGGAATAATTGCCAAGTTTTACGGAGAAATCGCCATTTCTTTTTTTCTGCAGAAAACGGACCTTTGCATATCATAAAATAAACAAAAGCAAGGATATGGAAAATTCTAAAATCACAAACAAAATAGTAGCGATGCAACCGGAACTTATGAGCTTCGCTTTTAAACTGACCGCAAATCAGGATTCGGCAAACGACTTGGTACAAGACTCTATATTGAAGGCTTTGGATAATGCACAGAAATTTGTCTATCAGGAGAACTTTAAAGGATGGATGTATACCATCATGCGCAATTTATTCATCAACAACTACCGCCGTTCTGTTCGTGAACTTAATTTCCTCGATTCTAATTTCACGGACTATGCACAGACTCAGGTGGCCAAAGATGACGACAGATTTGAAGAAACCTACGATTTAAAACTGCTGTACAGGACAATCAATAAATTGCCCGACGATACTAAACAGCCTTTTATAATGTTTGTCTCGGGACTGAAATACAAAGAGATAGCAGAAAAAATGGGCTTACCCATCGGAACCATCAAAAGCCGTTTACACTTTGCCCGGAAGAAACTTCAAAAAGAGTTGAGAGATTTCTCATAAGGGATAGTCAGACAGAGAAGAATCACTTAATCTCATAATAGATTTAATATACAATTTTTCTTTCACAATTTCGATTCGAAGAAAGGCTGCCGCCATAAAGAAAAAAAATGGGGCAGCCTTTTAGTTTTATATTATTCCACTCCTATCTCATCCACAAACAGGAAAGCGTTCTTTCCGGGCATGGAATGCCAGGCGGGAAGTGTCGGAGTCGTCTCTGCAATTATCCGTACATATCTGGTTTTGACCTTATCAAACGAAATCTCTTCTTTACGAATTTGCATCTTTGTTCCCTTTTCCAATACAGAAATTTTCTTGGAGGCTATTTCACGAAAAGCTTTTCCGTCATCGGATATTTCTATTTTCAGACCGGTCGCTCCGAATATGGCATCTCCCGGATTCAATAATGTATTGACAAAAGCCGATGAGACTTCTTTCGGTTCCTGCATATCAATGGTGATATCCAGATTATTACCATAAAAGCCGACCCAGCGACCGGAGCGATAGTTCAAGTCTCCATAAAGTCCGTCTATTAATGTACTTCCCCCTTGGAAAGTATACGACTTGTGAGGTTGTACATTCAGCGTTGCAGGCTTCATGGTAACGGCATTGAAATGAATTTCTTCCTTGCTGATGCTGCTATTTCCTTGCGGACGAATGGCTATTGCCTGAATCACCGCATCCTTGTCCAAGTGTAGTGTATCCGTATAAAGAGGAGACTGGGCATTGGGCTCGCTGCCATCTAATGTATAGTGCACTTCGGCATCATCGAAAGTAAGGAAAGAGACTTTAGCCTTTCCTTCTTGTTCTTCGGGGACAACCTGGATGGCGACGTCATAAATATCCTGACGGAAGTCATAACCACGGTCTTTATAGATAGCCAGCACAGCCGGAAGACGATGCAGGAAACTGTCAAAGTCCTTATGAGCGGGTTCCGTCCACTGAATCTCTGAAAGGGCTGCCATACGGGGAAGAATCTGCCATTCCATCTTAAGGCTGTCGCGAGTCCATTCCGTCCAGATACATCCCTGAGCACCGATGATATATTGTTTCTCGTCCTCAGTCAGTTCGTCTGATACCGGTTCGAAAGTATAAACACGTTCCAGGCTCTTTGTCCCCTTGATGCGGTTGTAAGTAGGGTTACTGAAATAGAGGTATTGAATGGGAGTCATGATGGCATTATGATGCAGACGCGCTGTTTCTATACCACCTCGGGGACTTGTCCATGACATAACGGTCACACCCGGAGCCAAACCTCCCTCAAGCATTTCATCCCATCCCAACATCTTACGTCCTCTGTCGCTGATTACTTTTCCGACTTCAGACATAAAATAAGTCTGTAACTGGTTTTCTTTACTGTGCTTCGGAGTATCCTTCAATCCCAGTTCGCGAATCTTCGCCTGACACTTAGGGCATTCTTTCCAACGTACCTTCGGACATTCGTCTCCACCGATATGAATGTAAGGAGAAGGGAAAATATCCATTATTTCATTTAATACATCTTTGGCAAACTCTAATGCCTTCGCGTTTCCGCCACACAGCACATCCGGAAAAACGCCCCATTCGCATGGCATCTCATAGGGGCCTCCGGTGCAACCCAATTCGGGATATGAAACCAATGCAGCCATCATGTGTCCCGGAAGGTCTACTTCAGGAATAACCGTAATAAAGCGGTCTGCCGCATATTTCACAATCTCCTTGGCTTCTTCCTGAGTATAGAAGCCACTGTGTGTAGTCTCGTCGTATTCTCTCGTGCTCCAGTCCATCAAGGTGCGCGGGCGCGTTGAACCTATTTCTGTCAGTCGGGGATATTTCTTAATCTCAATTCGCCATCCCTGATCTTCCGTCAGATGCCAATGGAAATGGTTAATGTTATGCAACGCCAGCATATCAATGATTTGCTTCAGATAAGAAACCGGGAAATAATGACGGCCTACATCGACCATAAATCCGCGATAATCAAAACGGGGATAGTCATTTACGATACCTGCAGGAATGGCAGACGCCGACTCTGTGCCCTTTGTTATCGGCATAGACTTATGTAAAGTCTGAATGCCATAGAACACTCCGGCCTCACTTCCACCTGCCAAACGAATGCTATTGGATGTTACTTCCAGTTGATACCCTTCTTTTTGCTCTATAGCAGTATCAACAGAGAGAACGATGGCATCACTCTCTTTCTTTTCCGCAGTACACTGAACTGTAATTCCTGTGGCCTCTTTTATATAAGAAGCCAAAAATTCAGCTGTCCGTTCCAGCTTTTCATTACCTGCCGGATAAACAATACTTGTGCCTGAATGGATAACGAAAGGATTTTCCTGAAAATTTTGAACGACCTCCTGCGGTTGAGGAATGACATTCAGATTGCCTACTTCTGTTTTTGTAGGGGTGCATGCAGATAGGGTTAGCGCTATCCACATTCCAAATCCTGCCCATTGCATAAATTGCTTTTTCATAGTTTGAAATATAATTTGTTGCAAGGGCAAAGATACAATAATCCGCTTTATCTGCTGTGCTTTACTCTAATCTTTCTTTTCTTCAGCAATGATTTTCCTCCAATGATTAAAGTTACTGCGGTGATTACCATCAAGATACCCAGAATAATGCGTAGAGTCAGTTGCTCACCGAATACCAGTACTCCGAAGAATAAAGCGGTAACCGGCTCCAATGCCCCCAAAATAGCAGTTGGGGTAGAACCTATATAATGAATGGCCTTCGTCATTGTCACCAATGAAATGACAGTGGGAAAGACTGCCAGCGAAACAGCGTTTACCCATAGCATCGGCGTAGGAATGAGCTGCAGCTCTGTACAGAACTTCAAACGCACTACATATACTGATAATCCGAACAGCAAAACGTAAAAAGTAAGTTTGGCTATCGGCATATCTTTGAGTGACGAACGATTGACTCCCACTATATAAATGGCGTAAGACAGTGAAGAGAGGAAGACAAATGTGATTCCTACCAAACTGAGTGTCTGCCCTCCCGGACTCTTACACAGCATGGATATGCCCACAAAGGCAAGAGCAATGGAAAACATCGTAATGGGAGAAACCTTTTCTTTAAAGACTACTGCCATAATGATAGCCACCAATACCGGATAAACAAACAAAATGGTAGAGGCAATACCTGCATCCATGTAGTTATAGCTCATAAAGAGAAACAAGGAAGAGAAGGCGAACAACAATCCCATTATGCAGAGCGGAAGTACATCCACCTTCTTGATGGCAAAAGATTGTTTCTGGAATTTCATCAGAATGCCAAGCACGATAACAGCCAGTGAATAACGGTAAAACAATACCGTATCTACGCTCATTCCTGCACTGTAAAGGGGAAGGGTGAAAAGGGGATTCATGCCGTAACTGGCTGCTGCAATCGCTCCAAGGATAAATCCTTTAGTCTTGTTGTTAGTCATTGCGTCTTATATTCTTAAAGTCGCCGCGAAATTAGATATTTGTTTGCAATAAACAAAGGGAAAGGGATTTATTCTTTCGTCCTAACAACAATTTGTCTATATTATACCTAAACAACATGTATAAAAGAGGTTATTGCCCTGTGAAAGCCGATGAAAAAGATGATTCACACCCTCATGGGGCTATAGATTTATAGCCGTCAGATTAAAAAAAACATCGTATGCAGCCAACAAAAGCAAACCTGTTTTCTTAACCTGACGGCTATGGGATTCCTTCCACGCTTACAACGAGTGTAAACGTGATTTATATCAAACTAGTTTATGAATAATCAATCCGGAACGGAGCTTCGGTTCGAACCAAGTAGTCTTCGGCGGCATAATGTTGCCGGTATCGGCAATATCCATCAGCTGTTTCATAGAAACAGGATATAGTGCCAAAGCAACTTTCATTTCACCGCTGTCTACACGCTTCTTCAGTTCTCCCAAGCCACGGATACCCCCCACAAAGTCGATTCGTTTGTCCGAACGAAGGTCTTTAATGCCAAGTATTTCATCCAAGATTAAATTAGAAGAAATCGTTACGTCCAATACTCCGATAGGATTATTATCATCATAAGTCCCCGGTTTGGCGGTCAGGCTATACCATTTTCCTTCCAGATAAAGGGAGAAATTATGAAGGCTTTGCGGCTTATAGATTTCAGCTCCTTTTTCCTCGATGACAAAGTTCTTTCCGACAGCTGCCAGAAATTCTTCGGGAGTCAAACCGTTCAAGTCTTTCACCACACGATTATAATCGATGATAGTCAACTGATTGGCCGGGAAACAAACAGCCATGAAATAATTATATTCTTCGTCACCCTTATGATTTGGATTCTGCTTCGCCTTTTCCGCTCCTACCAATGCCGCGGCAGCCGAGCGGTGATGTCCGTCAGCAATATATAGTGCAGGCATGGCAGCAAAAGCTTTAGTAATGGCTTCAATGTCACTATCTTGGTCTATCACCCAAAACGAATGGCCGAAGCCGTCACCCGGAGCGATGAAATCATATTCCGGTGCTTGAGAGGTATATTTCTTGACGATAGCATCCAGTTCTGCATGGTCGGGATAAGCAAAGAATACCGGTTCAATGTTGGCATTATTCACACGGACATGTTTCATCCGGTCTTCTTCCTTGTCACGGCGGGTCAATTCATGCTTCTTGATAATGCCGTTCATATAATCGGGAACGTATGCGCCTACTACCAGACCATACTGAGTCTTACCGTTCATGGTCTGTGCATACACATAATAGTTTTCTTTTTCGTCCTGCACCAACCAACCTTTATCCTGGAACATCCGGAAATTCTCAGCAGCTTTATCATACACCTTCGCATCATGCTCGTCTGTACCTGCCGGAAAATCTATTTCCGGTTTGATGATATGATAGAGTGACTTCTCATTCCCCTTTGCTTCTTCACGGGCTTCTTCCGAATTAAGCACATCATAAGGGCGGGAAGCAACTTGCTCCACTAATTCTTTCGGAGGGCGAATGCCTTTGAAGGGTTTTATTATAGCCATAAGAATATTAGATTTATGAGTTATAAATGCTTATTTGTTTACGCGGAACTTTTCGCAGCCATCTTTCAGGAAGCCCACAATCTGCTTGGCAGCCGCAATACCGGCATTTATATTGGCTTCGGCAGTTTGAGCACCCATTTTCTTCGGTGTAGAGAAGTAACGGCCCGGGAAATGGTCGGCAAACTCGGCATGATGTACAGGCATAATGTCAGTAACATACTCCAAATCGGGACGGTCATTCATCAGACGCAGCAAGTCGGCTTCATTAATAACCTCTTTACGTGCGGTATTGACCAACAGACCGTTTTTAGGCATTCTGTCTACCAAGTCATAATTGATAGAATTTTTTGTTTCAGGAGTAGCCGGAATATGTAAAGACACGATATTGCAAGTAGCATACAGTTCCTCGGTAGATGCAACCGCCTTCACTCCGTCTGCTTCAATGACCTCTTTCGGGCAATAGGCATCGTATGCATAGATATCCATTCCAAAGCCTTTGGCAATACGAGCCACATTCCGTCCCACGTTACCGTATGCATGGATACCCAGTTTCTTGCCTTTCAATTCAGTACCCGAAGCACCATTATACATATTGCGGATAGCCATTACCATCAGTCCGAAAGCCAGTTCAGCCACAGCATTGGAATTCTGTCCCGGAGTATTCATGACACATACATTGTGGGCCGTAGCAGCTTCCAAATCCACGTTGTCATAACCTGCACCGGCACGCACCACAATCTTCAGTTCTTTGGCAGCGTCCAATACTTCAGCATCGATTATATCACTACGGATAATAATGGCATCGGCATCTTTCACGGCTTCCAGCAAATTTGCCTTCTCGCCATATTTTTCCAATAATGCCAGTTCATAACCTGCTGCTTCTATCTCTTTGCGAATACCGTCTACTGCAATTTTAGCAAACGGTTTATCTGTTGCTACTAATACTTTCATGGTCTTATGTGTATTAATAAATAAGGACGTACTCACAGCACGCCCTTATTCTTATAAATCAATTAATGAAGTTTCTCGAATTCCTGCATGCAATCTATCAAAGCCTGAACACTTTCTTTCGGCATAGCATTATAACAAGATGCACGGAAACCGCCCACAGAACGGTGACCTTTAATACCTACCATACCTTTTTCGGTTGCAAACTTCAGGAAGTCTGCTTCCAAATCCTTGTATTCGTCGTTCATAACAAAGCAAATGTTCATGTAAGAGCGGTCTGCCTTATCCGTCACTGTACCACGGAACAACTTGTTACGGTCAATTTCCGCATAGAGCATTTCTGCTTTCTCTTTGGCGCGTTTCTGCATTTCCGCCACTCCACCGTTAGCCTTAATCCAGCGCAAAGTCTGCAATGCTGCATAAATAGGAAGAACAGGAGGTGTATTGAACATAGAACCTCCATCCACATGAGTCTGATAGTTCAGCATGGTAGGAATATAGCGTGACACCTTGCCCAAAGCATCATTCTTCACAATAACGAAAGTAACACCGGCAGGAGCCAGATTCTTTTGTGCACCACCGTAAATACAAATATATTTAGAAACATCAATCGGACGAGAGAAAATATCAGATGACATATCGGCAATCATAGGAACCGGAGAATCCAAATCTTCATGAAGCTCCGTACCATAAATTGTATTATTGGTTGTGATATGGAAGTAATCCGCATCAGCGGGAACAGTATAATCTTTCGGAATATATGTATAGGTTGCTTCGGCAGAAGAAGCCACTTCTACCACTTCACCAAACGCTTTCGCTTCCTTCATTGCTTTCTTTGCCCAAACACCGGTATTCAGATAAGCAGCTTTCTTTTCGAGGAAATTGAAAGGCACCATACAAAATTCCAAGCTGGCTCCACCACCCAAGAACAGTACCGAATACCCTTCAGGAATGTTTAACAGTTCCTTGAACAAAGCGACTGCTTCGTCCACCACAGGCTGAAAATCTTTAGCGCGATGGCTGATTTCCATTAAAGAAAGCCCGGAGCCATTAAAATCCAAAATAGCTTGAGCTGTTTTCTCTATAACCTCGCGAGGCAAGATAGATGGTCCCGCATTGAAATTATGCTTTTTCATTTGAAGTTTGTTTTGGTTATACAATTTGTTATGTCTTACATTTGCGAATTTACACATTATTTTCAGCTTTCCAAAAAAAACGCTAATAAAATTACGATTTTCCACATAATTTTCTTTCAAATTAGCTGAATCTATTTTTCAATGCTTTCATTTTGTAACCTATACCTCCACAAACAATGATTTAAAGCATATAAAAATAATCTTTTGGAATTATCCGTCCAGTATTAGAAGGAGTAAAATGACAGAATGACACTATTTAGCTTCTTCTATCAGTGTTTTCACACCCTTTATTTTCTCATTCTGTATCAAATTAAGTGTTTGTTTTATCTTTTTGCGAGATACAGCGGCAAATGAATAATGGTCTTTCACATCAATGCGCCCGATTTCATCTTTATTCAGATTACCTTTTTTAAAGAGAAACCCTACAATATCTATCTTATTGATTTTATCTTTTTTGCCTTTTCCTATATAGATAGTCACAAATTCGGGCAACGACGGTTTGGGGGTGACTTCGGGCAAGACAAACTCTTCCGGGGCTCCCTTCAGGTATTCAGGGAGCGTTTCTTCCTGATGAAGTATGATATAAGAATTTCCCTCCGCTTCCCAGCGGGCTGTTCGGCCGTTGCGATGAATGTATCCGTCTTCATTGGCCGGGAGATGATAATGAACCACATTTTCTATCTCGGGAATGTCCAGTCCGCGAGCGGCAAGATCGGTGGAAATCAAGACATGGCAACTGCCGTTACGGAATTTATACAATGAGCGTTCACGGTCGTCCTGTTCCATACCGCCATGAAAAATACCGCATTGGAACTTCTTGGATTGAAGATACTTCCCTACCCGCTCCACGCTTTCACGATGATTGCAAAACACTAATGTAGAGCGGCTGCCCAATGTGCACAGCAATTTATACAATGTTTCCAGTTTATCTTTTCCGGGAGACAGCACTTTATACAGATGCAGGCGCTGCACTGTTTGTTCTTCGGCATTCAAGAAATTCAGCTTAATCGTTTTATTCAGGCCCGTAAATTGAGGAATCTCCTCTGCATCGGTAGCCGAAAGCAAGAAACGTCGCTCCAAATGGGGCAACTGCCCGATAACGGTAGCCATTTCCTCTTGAAAGCCAAATTCCAGACATTTATCAAATTCATCAATGACTAATGTAGTTACTGTTTCCGCATCAATATTTTGCTTCGAAAGGTGGTCGTTCATACGTCCCGGAGTACCGATAATGACGGAAGGCTGTACTCCCTTGATAGTGCGGTGCTCTTCCATGGCAGGGCGTCCGCCATAGCAGCTCACAGCCTTAAAAGGGGTATTCATGGATTTGAACACCTGGTCTATCTGCAAAGCCAGTTCGCGGGAAGGGACAAGCACTATGGCCTGTACGCCTTTCACGTCAGGCTTCAAGCTCTGCAACAAGGGCAACAGATAGGCCAAAGTCTTGCCGGAGCCTGTAGGCGACAAGAGAATTAAATCTTTTCCTTCTTTCCAAGTATCTATAGCTGCCACCTGCATTGCATTAAGCTGCTCAATCTTTAAATTTGTCAGTATATTCTTAATCATAATTAATCCAATTGATAAACCACCAGCGGGTCGTCATTATAATAAGTAGACAGCACCAAACGGTTCGTTTTTTCATCAAGAACCGTATATACGCTAAAGTCATTCAACTTATACTTTTTGACAGGATTCCCATTCCAGTCGTATTTCTCAATGTACATATAATGCTTTCCTTTGTTGTTTTCTGCCGCCACTACATAAGGGGTTCTTCCCGAATATGTGATATATACATAGTCGCGAGTGGGAAGTACCTGCATATAATATGTTACATTAGCATCCAAACCATCAGTAATGTGCAGCGTTCCTTCGTCAAAACCGGATTGCTCAAAGTTGAGGGTACGCTCCGCATTACTGTCCAAGTCCATGAACTTTATAATCTTGGCATATTTATATGCATAAACCATTCGGTTACGCACCGGGTTAATGCCGAGGCAACCGGTGGCCGGCATCTTTTTTGCTTGTTTCAAGGTTATGTTCCTTATTTCTTCCGTTCTGACGGAATCGTCCTCTAAAGTAACCCGATATATTTTTCGTCCTTTAGGATAGACGAAGCTATTCTTGCCGGCAGCATAGATATGCTCAATATAGTCCCACATAGACTTTGAGTTATGTATCTTTTGTATCGGATGTATTTCCAACTTTTCGTCAAGTCCGTAAAGCATTCCTTTAGGCCGTTCGAACAAATAGCACAAATAGTCAGGATTGAGTGAAGCTATCACATAAGGTGCAATAAACTCATCCGGTCCGTTACCACTCCTTCCGACGGTTTTTATGTAAGTAAACTCAGGGTAACGGAATATATAGAACGGTGCATTCCGGCTTTGCATAATCATCAGACTGTCCTTTATCACCATATTTGGAGAAGTAGGTTTAAAAATAAACGTATCCGGTTCCACTATATGGGTTCCCTGCAGTTCCACCACTTCACCGAAAGGTTCCTTGTCTTTCAGAAAGACTTCGCCTTCTTCCAACGGAGGAAGTGCTACTATCTTTTCTTCCACAATACTGTCGGCAGCAGGTGTTTCCTGAGGTTCTGCCGCATTGTTCTTTTTTCCGCCGCAAGCTGCCAGGCTTAAACAAAGAATAGAACAGATAAATACTTGTTTCATAATATAATAGATATAGGGCTTGGAATGGGACTTACAGATTCTCCAGCCACTTCTTACCGGACTTAGTATAAAGCCATAGCAAAAAAACGACTCCAATAACACTCCCTATTATATAGGTCATAGCAAGCATATCCATAAAGACCTCCTATTTTAAAATTTTATTTCCAATCATGACAAATACTATAGTAAAAGCTACACCTCCGACAAAAACAGACCACGCTACATTATTGTTCACATTAGCCGATAAAGGTGTAATCCAACTGACAAAGAGACCTGCAAACGCCAGTTTTGCCAAATCAAAGAAAAACTTTCCGAGCGTTTCACGCCTTATTTTATCTTTTTCCTTGAATTCTCTCTTTATTTCTTGTTGTTCATTCCAATTGCCCATATTGTATTTTCCCTTCGTAAGGCAAAGATAAATATTTTATTTGTAATCACGGATATAATGCCGGATTTTATTCTTTCCCCTTCATCAGGCTCGTGATGATGATGCTCCGATGGATAAGAGTGACAGCGGAAGGATTCCGTATTGCATCCTGTAAGTGAACATTCATTATAAAAAAAATAGCAAGTCGCTATATATTAAGCAACTTGCTATCTCTTTTTAGATTATCTTTTTACTCCTTTACGGAGTCTGAACATTATCCTCCGAAATTGTCATACATGATGGAAGCAGGCTCAACACCCAGACTATCCAGCATCTTAACGACTGCGTTAGACATCGGGCCGGGACCACACATGTAGTATTCGATATCTTCAGGAGCTTCATGGTCCTTCAGGTAAGTTTCATACATCACATTGTGAACGAATCCCGGAGTATACTTCACGCCTGCTGCATCGGCTGCGGGATCCGGACGGTCCAAAGCCAGATGGAAGTGGAAGTTCGGGAAGTCTTTTTCCAACTGCTGGAAGTCCGGCAGATAGAACACTTCGTTCAGCGCACGTGCACCATAGAAATAGTGCAGTTCGCGGTCTGTAGTATGCAGTGTCTTGGTCATGTGCATAATCTGTGCACGCAACGGAGCCATACCTGCACCACCGCCGACCCAAATCATTTCCTTCTTCGAGTCGAAAATCGGATGGAAGTCTCCGTAAGGACCACTCATGATTACCTTGTCACCCGGTTTCAGCGTGAAAATGTAAGATGAAGCGATACCCGGATTTACATCCATGAAGCCGGGACCTTGATCTTTCGGCTTGAACGGAGGAGTAGCGATACGCACTGTCAGCATGATACGGTCACCCTCAGCAGGATAGTTGGCCATAGAGTAAGCACGGATAGTGTCTTCCGTATTCTTACATTTCAAGCCGAACAGACCGAATTTTTCCCACGCGGGCAGATATTCCGGACCGATAAGGTCTTTGTCGATATCCTTGTTATAGTCCATTTCAAATTTAGGAATCTTAATCTGAGCGTATGAACCCGGAACGAAGTCCATGTGTTCGCCCTTCGGCAGAGCTACGATGAACTCTTTGATGAAAGTAGCCACGTTCTTGTTGCTGATTACTTCACATTCCCATTCCTTCACACCCATTACAGACTCATCAATCTTGATGCCCAAGTCACCTTTCACTTTCACCTGGCAACCCAGACGCCAGTGGTCCTGTTGTTGTTTACGGCTGAAATGTCCCTTTTCAGAAGGAAGGATTTCGCCACCTCCTTCTACAACCTGACATTTACATTGACCGCAAGAACCCTTACCACCACAAGCCGATGACAGGTAAATGCCGTTAACAGACAGCGTGTTCAGCAAGGTCGAACCTTGTTCCACTTCCAGTTCTTTCTCTCCATTGATAGTCAGTTTCACCTTGCCGCTCGGAGTCAAATATCCTTTGGCAACAAGCAAAATCACAACAAGCAGAATAATAATTCCAAGGAATACTCCAATACTTGCTAATATTAAATTCATATCCATTGTCTTATTCCTTTCCTTTTAGATTTTCAAACCAGAGAAACACATAAATGCCATTGCCATCAAACCTACCGTGATAAAAGTGATACCCAAACCTTTCAGAGGAGCGGGAACATCAGAGTAAGCCATCTTTTCGCGAATAGCAGCCAGGCCGATGATAGCCAACGCCCAACCGATACCTGAGCCTAAAGCGTAAGTCGTAGCTTCACCCACATTGATGAAGTGACGTTGCTGCATAAACAAAGAGGCACCCATGATGGCACAGTTTACAGCAATCAACGGAAGGAAGATACCTAATGATGCATAAAGTGAGGGGCTGAAACGTTCTACAATCATTTCCACCAACTGTACGATAGCGGCAATAACGGCGATAAACAGGATAAAGCTCAAGAAACCGAGGTCTACTCCATCAATCAACGCATTGGGCGCCAATACATAGTTTTCCAGCAGATAGTTCACCGGCAAAGTTACAATCAACACGAAAGTAACGGCTGCACCCAGACCTACGGCTGTCTTTACGTTCTTCGATACTGCCAGGTAAGAACACATCCCCAGGAAGTATGCGAAAATCATATTGTCCACAAAGATGGACTTTACAAACAAACTTAAATATTCCATATTCTTTTCGTTTTATAACGGGGATTAATTATTACTTTCCTGCAATTCTTTGTGTTTTGCACGTTGGTACCAAATGATACAAGCACAGATAATCAACGCCATAGGAGGCATCAACATCAGACCGTTGTTCAAATAGCCCAAGTCATAAACAGCCTGCGGGATAACCTGGAAACCGAACAGTGTGCCTGCGCCCAGCAGTTCGCGGAAGAATGCCACGATAATCAGGATTTTGGCATAGCCCAATCCGTTACCGATACCATCCAGGAATGACTCCCAAGGACCGTTCATCATTGCAAATGCTTCCAAACGTCCCATCAGGATACAGTTTGTAATAATCAAACCTACATATACAGAAAGCTGTACACTTACATCGTATGCGAATGCTTTCAAAACTTCACTAACGATAGTTACCAATGCGGCAACCACTACCAACTGCACGATGATACGGATACGGTTAGGAATGGTGTTACGCAGCAAAGAGATAACAAAGTTTGAGAAGGCTGTAATAATGGTTACAGAAAGACCCATCACGATAGCCGGTTCCAACTGAGCCGTTACAGCCAGTGCAGAACAGATACCGAGCACCTGTACGGTTACAGGGTTGTTCAAACCCAGCGGAGTGAAAAGAACTTCTCTATTCTTTTTAGAAAATAATGCGCTCATATTCTATTTTTCCTCCTCTTATTTATTAGTTAAAAATGAATTGTACATGCTCAGGCAATCCTTAATCATCGCATCTACACCCTTAGAAGTGATAGTACCACCTGAGATACCGTCTACCTGATAGTCGGGTTTTGCCACCTTGCCGTGTTTTTCAACACCCAAAGCCACAGCACCGTTTTCCATTACGTGCTTGCCCAGGAACTGGTCCTGAAATTTAGTAGTGGTGATTTCTGCACCCAGACCCGGAGTTTCACCGGCATGTGAGAAGTAAACACCATACACAGTATCTTTATCTTGGTCTAATGCAATATATCCCCAGATAGGGCCCCAAAGTCCGGCACCGTAAATAGGAAGCACATATTTGGTCTGACCATCCACATCGCAAACAAACACATGAAGGCGTCCGTTAGCGATTTCACCTTTATAAGAAGTTTGAAAAGCAGCATCGTTCTTTACTAAAGAACCGTCGGCCTGCATCAAATCGTCTTCTTTCACATATTTATCATATTCCGCATTCACGTCTTTTACGTCATAAACGTTCAGAGCAGCCAGAATTTGTTTCTTTGTGTCCTGTTCTACATTCTGGTACTGTTTTTCCTTCAGCGAAGAAGAAACGAATGCCAGCAGGAATGCTACGACAACAACCATTATCGAAGCATAGATGATAGTATAACTATTACTATTGGTATTCATAATGTCCGATATTTTAGTTGTTAGTTGATTTTAATCTGTTTTCGCGGGCTGTAATGTTCTTCTGTACGATACAGTAGTCAATCAGCGGAGCGAAGATGTTCATCAGCAGGATGGCAAGCATCATACCTTCGGGGTAACCCGGATTCAATACACGGATAACGATAGCCATCACACCGATTAAGAAACCATAGATGAACTTACCTTTTTCCGTACGTGCAGAGGTTACAGGGTCGGTAGCCATAAACACAGCACCGAAGCAGAAACCGCCCAATACGATGTGTTCGTACCATGGCAACTGAGCCATCATGTTATCGGTAGAACCGAATACATTGAAAATCAGTCCCATCACGATACCACCGGCGAAGACTGAAAACATGGTCTTCCAACTTGCCACACCTGTCCACAACAGGATGATAGCACCCAGTGCGATAGCGATAACGCTGGTCTCGCCGATAGAACCCGGAATCAAACCTACAACCATATCCCACAGTGTAGCAGGACTGCCGTTTACATTAATCAGTTCGCTTGCACCCGGAGCGGCTGTAGCAGCCTGTCCCAGCATAGTGGCACCGGTAAAGCCGTCCACCACCTGTCCGCCGCCGATACCGAAAATGCTATTGGTGCTTACCCAAACGGCATCACCCGACATTTTGGCAGGATAAGCGAAGAACAAGAAAGCACGGGTAATCAATGCAGGATTGAAGATATTCATACCTGTACCGCCGAATACTTCTTTAGCGAAAACTACAGAAAATGCAGTGGCAACGGCCAGAATCCACAATGGACATTCCACCGGAACAATCATCGGAATCAAAAGACCTGAAACCAGGAAACCTTCCTGAATTTCTTCGTTCTTCCACTGTGCTATCATAAATTCGATACCCAGACCGACTACGTATGATACGATAATCTTTGGCAATACAGCCAAGAAACCATAAATGAATTTTTCAAAGAGACCTGCCTCCTGGCCCACTGCCAAGAAGTGCTGGTAACCTACGTTGTACATACCGAACAACAATGCCGGTATCAACGCAATAACCACAATCGACATGATACGCTTGCTGTCAATCGCATCATGGATGTGAACTCCTGTTTTCGAGGTGCTGTTGGGAACGAACAAGAATGTTTCGAAACCGTCGAACACCGAACGAAATGCGTGGAGTTTGCCGCCCTCTTCAAAGTTTGGCTTTATCTTGTCGAGATAATTTCTTAACGCTTTCATTAACTTTTTATTCTTAGTTTTTAATTACTTAGCACATTTCCTTGCGAAGCATGTCCAGACCTTGGCGCACAATACGTTGCAGCTCCAGTTTAGAAGAGTCTACAAACTCGCATACAGCAAAGTCTTCGGGAGCCACTTCGTAAATACCGAGTGCTTCCATACGGTCAATATCGCCGGCAATGATAGCCTTAATTAAATATTCGGGGAAAATACTCATCGGGAATACTTTGTCATACTCGCCAGACATAATCATGTGGCGTTCGCCGCCTTTGATACGGGCATCCAGCGTGTATTCCTTGTTGCCGCACAACCAGCTGAAATAACTGCGGTTTGCACTGAACTGGTTGGTACGAGGCATGATGAATCCCAGGAATTCATGCTGGTCATCACCTTCGGGAATTACAGTAAGACTTGTAGCACGTGCGCTCAAGTATCCGTTCGGTTTAACGAGTGTACCGGTCAGCACGTTTCCGTTAATGTAGCGTAAATTTGCACCTTCGGTTACGCGTCCTGCAAATATATCTGTCAGCAACGCTCCTACTTTCAACTTGCAGTAGGCCGGTTTCTTCACTTCCGAGCCGGTCAATGCAATGGTGCGGGTCAAGTCTACACGACCTGTATTGAACAAGCGTCCGATGAAGATAACCTCTTCTGCACGAAGCGTCCAAACGGTTTCGCCCTTGTTGATAGGGCTGATGTGGTTAATCTGAACGCCAACGTTTCCGGCAGGGTTAGGGCCGTCGAAAGCGGTTACAGTCACATTCTTTGCGTTTGTCAGTGCAGGGCTTTTCTGTTCTACGCTGATATTCAGATACGTCTTCGCCATTTTAGCCAAAGCATCGAGTCCTGTCTGGAAGTCTTTTTCCTGACCTTTCAGAACGAATTCGAAGTCGGCAGCCAACGGGTTAGTATCAAATGCAGAAACGAAGATACCTTTTGGCTTGGCATTCGGGTCAGCAACCACGACATACGGACGCTGAATGATGAATGAAAAGAGTCCGGCTTCGAGCAGGGCAGCCTTTACCTGTTCGCCTGTCATCGTCGAGACATCTTTTTTTCCAAACTCTTCGTAGTCCTGCTCCTTTGCTGCTGCAACGGAGATGCTAAGGACTTTACGGCGTTCGCCTCTCTCAATGCATGTCACGACACCGCTAACAGGAGAAACGAACTTTACTTCGGGGTGGTTCTTGTCTACAAACAATGTTCCCCCGGCCATCACATATTCCTGTTCTTTCACCACAACTTTAGGAGTCACGCCATGAAAATCATCGGGCACCAATGCATAGATGTCCGGCTGCTTCACGTCGAAAATCTCCTGAGCAGGTTTACCTTTCAGGTTGATGTTCAAGCCTTTGTGTAATTTAATCACATTTGCCATATTGGGTTATAAAAAATGGTTTTTAAATTTGAGCGCAAAAGTACAGAAAAAAAATGTGAAAAAAGAAAGAATTGGCGGTTATTATGGAAAAAAATCCGTAATAATATAAACCTGTGTAATTATTGGCGGCAAAGATGCAAAACACGAAGGCAGGCAGCATCGAAACACACGTACGTACGTGTAGCCTCATGCGTACGTACGTGTGGGCTTATGCGTATATACGTGTGAGCGCATGCATACGTACGTATCGGCCTTCACGTATATACGTGTTTCCACGTGCCTGCCCACGCTGCAAAAAAATCCCCCACCGTTTCCTTGCACAGTTTCTCCGGCGGTTTCTCTCACAGTTTCTCCGGCGGTTTCTCTCACAGTTTCTCCGGCGGTTTCTCCCGCAGAATCCTGCGCAGAATTTTCGCAGAATTCTGCTTTATATATTATATTAATTTATTATATATAATATATATTCTCCGAAGGAGATTCCCCCCGGAAGGGGGAAACCATCCGGATGGGTATACATTCGCGTTGCAAAATTTGCAACTGGAATTGCTGATTCAGCAACTGAATTTGCTGAATCGGCAACTGAATTTGCAGCTGTTTTTTATTCTTCGTTCGCAAACATCGGGTCCCATGCCGGCAGACGAATCGGTTTTTGCTTGAGAATATCCAGCACTTTGGCAGGGACATATTTCTTTTCCGCCACCACACGGAACATATATTCATCAAACCATTTATCCGTCATGATGAGATGGCCTTTGTATCCGTTGGTGCTCCCCCAACTGTTTTCCACCATCCATTTTTTCGGTTTCCCGGCTTTGTCCAAGTCCACTGCCATCAGCGTCATGGCATGGCTGCTGCCACTGGCAAATGTCTGGATACGTTGTTTCTTATCCATGCCGAAAGTCGTCCCCATCAATGACTCGTAATCATAATTGTCGGGGTCCAACAGTCCGCGTTTACTGTCCAAAAACTTACCCACATCGCAAGAGAAATACATCATCGTGCTGTCTTTGATGGAAGCGACAGCTATCTCTTTGATATCTTCTATGGGCAGATTGACATAGGTCCAGTTCTTTCCGTCATAGCGGTGGCGGTCATAGTCTATCTCGTAGCATTTGTAAAACTCACGGCTGGGGTCATTCATCAGCATCACGTAGTTGTCGGTCAGGTCATTGCCCAGAAATTCCTTGTAGAACGACAGCGGAGTATATTCTTTCGCTTCGCCTCCCTTCAAGCTCCAAGTGAATGTAGACACCGGTTCGCCGAGTGTCAGCACCAGCATGCGATAGACAGTAGCGAGCATTTCAGTTTTCTTCTTTTCCAGTTCGGCAGGCTTGGCTCCGGCAGCGGCAGCCTCACGGAGTTGTAAGCCGAATTCTTTCAGTTTCAGTCCTATCAGATTACTCATTTTCCCAGTGTTGTCACTGCTGAAAGTCTCTGTCATCACGCTCTTCGGCACAAGTCCATACTTACCTATAATATCCGATACACCAGTAAATTGTCCTCCATCGCTCAAGGGATTCTTGAAGAGCCATTCCACCATCTTGTCGCTCATCGGTTTTTCACGCGTATCAATGATTCCCTGTAAGAAAAGATTCGATTTTTCCAACTGGTCATAGAAGAAGCAGTAATTCTGCGAGAATTCCATTTCATCCAGTCCGTATTTGGCTATCATCTGACTGCGAAGTACATTCAGCCCCGTAAACAGCCAGCAACGTCCTGACGAGCGTTGATTGGTAATGCCTTTCGATAAGACTTTATGAGAGAAATGAGTGTCAAATCCTGCCTGGTTTTCCTGATTGAGCGCCAAGGTATTGATACTTGTTCCGCCTAAGGCATTGCGGATTGCCTTGTCTGCGGGAGTGGCCTGATAACTCTGTCTGATTTGATTCAGCATCTCGCTTGAAATGCCTCCTTGTTGTGCCTGCGCGGTCAATGCTGCCGCAAAAAGCAAGGCAAAAGTGATGTGTTTCTTCATATAGAACAATATGTTTTAATGTAATTCTCTGAATATAAAGTGAATATATAGAGCTTATAAGATGCAGGTAACGATTTGGCTATGGAAGTCCTGCTTCGGGTTACACTGCTTTGCATAGTCTCCAATAACTCATGTACAAAGGTAGGCAATATTGGGAATATAGCAAATATTTTCCCCAGTTTGTCAGGATTCAATCCAAGTTCGCAGGAATAAACTATTTTATAGCGTAAAAAACGCAAAGTTTGCTATTTTTCCCGCCAAATGGGAATCGATTGCCAATATTGGGGAAATCCCATATCTTTGAGTTCGAGCAAGCGGCAATCAGATTTGAGTAATTTCTTGATATTCTTTTTGAAGTCGCTTCCGGGACTAATAATGTCAAGAATATATGCAATACAAGAAAGTATGGCAAACAATTTGTTCGTGCGTATTTGTCCTATTGTAGTTCTATCCATAAATGGGTAAAGGGTATTGTACGGTAAGGTTACACTAACCATAAAACGGCGATTCCACACTCGGCTATGGTGGGCACAACAGTTGCGAAGGTTGGAAATAGCGTGTAGCCAATTTTCCAATATTGCCACTTTTTTCAACCCAAATTGTTCGGTAATGTATTCTTTATGGTTATCTAACTTTAAGGCTTGGAATAAACGGCTCAATGTAGCAAACGACACAACTTCGAGTGCCATCCAACTTGGCGGCATCAAAGGATTGTCGTATTTTGAATTGTAATGCTTGATAAAATCTTCGTTGCTACGTTTGACATCAGCATTAATATGTTCCATTAAGTCAGCATATCCGAAACGATATAAAGCTTCGTCATCGTACCAATGGCTGTTACCTGTGCTTTCGGCATAGACTTGTACAATCTTCGTGCGTACTGCAACTTCAATCTTTTCAATGGCATTGAAAACGAGAGAACGCAATCTGCGGTCGAAACAATAAAGGTCGATGATGTCTTTGAAGTGAATATCTTTACGAGTGAAGTTGTGATTGGAATCCTCACCGTTCTCTTGAAACGGATAAGTGTAAGCACGAAGTCGGTAGTAGCTGACATTAAACAAATAAGCGGTTGCTTCGCTTTCATCATCAAAAACAAGCCCCCGTTGTTTTAGCCGTGCAACTTGCTCGGCGAGGTTCAACGGCTTCTTTGTATAATCAATTTTATCAGTCAATTCTATTAGAAGCTACTATATAAAAACTCGAAGACCTCCCCGGGTGCGCTGTTCTACGGGAAGCGTGGGAGGTCATATCAATTGCAAAAGTAATACTTTTATTTGGTCCTGCAATGGCTGTGCAAAGAAAATATTTGTAGCGTTACATTTTTTCTCTAATAGACAACAACAATATACGCTTAAAAACACATGTGACGAACATAAAAATCCGTCTGAAACGGATTGAAATACATCTGTCGTTTCAATGCTGACGCAATGAGGTTTTAGCCGGCTATTTTCTTCTTTATCTTATAACCGGCAACTGCCACCGTGATGCTCATCAGCGGACTAATCAGATTGAAGAATGAATACGGAAGGTAGGTAAGTGTGGGCACACTCAGGATAGTTGCCTGAGTCATGCCACAAGTATTCCAAGGAATAAGTGGCGATGTGACTGTAACGGCATCTTCGGTGGTACGGCTCAGCAACCGGCTTTCGTACCCGTTTGCCGCATAAATATCCTTAAACATATTTCCGGTCAGAATAATGGAGATGTATTGGTCGGCAGTTGCCAAATTGAGGAACAATCCCGACGCAACGGTAGAAGATACCATTCCTACACGTCTCTTGGTGAAGCGGACAAATACAGAAGTGATACTGCCCAGCATGCCTCCTGCCGTCATAGCTCCTCCAAAGCACATGGCACAGACAATCAGCCAAATGGTGTTCATCATCCCCGACATTCCGCGGGTGGCTACCAGTTCGTTTATCTCCGCACTGCCTGTCTCCAGTTGGGTGCCGCCGAAGAGCATGCCCATGCCTCCTTTGAAAAGTGCAGTAAGTCCGGCCTGCCCCTGCCCTGCTATCTCGCGCAGCAAGTCCGGTTGGAAGATAAGTGCAAAGATGGCAGCCAATGTGGTGGAGATGAACAAAGTTATGACTGAAGGAACCTTGCGGGCAATCAGGACTCCCGTTACGATGGGGACAATCATCAGCCACCAGGAAATATTGAATTTGGAGTCGAGTGCCTGCATATATTCGGCAATATGGCCTGTGTCTGTCGCCTCATGGGACAGCCCGGCAACAGTGAAAATTATCAATGTGATGACCAATGACGGAATAGTGGTTATCATCAAATAGCGTATGTGTGTAAACAGCGGTGTGTCTGTCACGGAAGACGCCAAGATAGTGGTATCCGACAGCGGGGATACCTTGTCGCCGAAATAGGCACCCGAAATGATGGCGCCCGCTATCCAGCCTTCGCTGAAACCTTGTGCTTTGCCGATTCCCATCAGTGCAATGCCGATTGTGGCTATTGTGGTCCACGAGCTGCCGGTCATGACTGAGACAATGGCACAAATCACACAGGTAGACACGAGAAAAAAGTGGGGGTGTATCACCTGAATGCCATAGTAAATCAATGTGGGAACCACACCGCTAATCATCCATGCCCCCGACAAGGCACCGATAATCAGCAAAATAATCAGTGCCGTACTTACTCCGGCTATATTGTTTGTAATAGCCAGTTCAAAGTCTTTCCACGCCCTTCGATATCCGGCCATCCCGACCAATACGCAAACAGCCGTGGCCGTAAGGAGGCAAACCTGACTTCCGCCTGCCAATGCATCGCTGCCAAAGACACGGATGGTGGCAAACAATAATAGAATAAGCACAAATACAGGTAACAAAGAAATAAACGGAGAAGGAATTCTGTTATCTTTCATTCTTTTTTTATTCAGTTTTTATTCAAAAATGCTAATAAAGCAAACCTTTTTGCTTTCACCGTGCAAAGTTCGGAATATTTTTTGAGTTCTAAAAGTCAGGTGCAGCTATTTAAATACTTTTTTTGTATTTATGGGCAAACATTTTCGTATAGGGGGCGTTATTAGTTGAAATTATAACCTAAAACTTAACAAATATGAATGAATTAGTTGGTGGCTTGGGCTACGCCGTAAAGAACTGGTGGATGTCCCTATTGCTGGGACTGCTTTACATTGCAGTAGCATTATGCCTTTTGTTCGCTCCCGTGAGCAGTTATGTGGCACTGAGTGTCATTTTCAGTATTTCAATTCTGGTCAGCGGTATCCTCGAAATCTTCTTTGCCGTCGGCAACAAGAAGATTATCAACAGTTGGGGATGGTATCTGGCAGGCGGTATCATTGACTTGCTGATAGGTATCTACCTGGTATTCTATCCATTGGTAAGCATGGAACTGATTCCGTTTATCGTCGCATTTTGGCTCATGTTCAGAGGATTCACCCTTTGCGGTTACTCCACCGACCTGAAACGCTATGGCACCAAAGACTGGGGCTGGTATCTGGTCTTCGGCATTCTGGCCATTTTGTGTTCCATGGCTATCATTTGGCAACCGGGCCTCGGAGCTGTCACTGTGCTCTATATGCTGTCCATTACTTTCCTCATTATCGGTTGTTTCCGTGTCATTTTCTCGTTTGAGTTGAAAAGATTGCATAAAAACAAGTAAAAATCCAAGTTTATTTTGGGCTACTTCGGACGTATTTCGTACCTTTGTTAGCCCAAAATAAGCAATGATATCAAGTAAAAGTCTTAAATACACAGTCCGCATATTGCTAGGTATTCTCTTTGGGGTTTATCTGGGGATAATTGTGCTTCTGAACATTCCATACGTTCAGGGCAAACTGTCATTTATAGTGGGGAGAGAGTTGCGTAAGGTGCTCAATACGGAAGTTTCTGTGGGAAGAATCGACATGGGGCTGCTGAACCGTATCATTGTAGAAGATGTATTGCTGGAAGACCGCCAAGGCACGGAAATGCTGAAAGTGGCGCGTCTGTCCGCCAAATTTGAAATACTCCCCCTGCTGAAAGGGAAAATCACCATTACCAGCGTCCAGCTTTTCGGCTTCTCGGCCCACATGAAGCGGGAAACACCTCAGTCCCCCCCTAACTACCAATTTGTACTGGATGCCTTTGCTTCCAAAGACACGGTGAAGACACAGACGAATCTGGACTTGCGCATCAACTCTTTATTGATAAGGCGCGGACGTATCACGTATGATGTCTTGTCCGAACCCGAGACACCCGGACAGTTCAACACCAGTCACCTTGCCGTGAAGAATTTCGCAGCTACCGTTTCACTGAAAGCGCTTCGCAATGACTCGTTGAACGCCTCTATCCGTCGTCTGAGCTTTGAAGAACAATGCGGTTTCGCTCTACAGAAGTTCTCAATGAGAGTCACTGCCAACAATAAGCGACTGAATATAAAGGATTTCTCCCTCGAACTTTCGAATTCTGCTTTAAGCATTGACAGCCTTTCCATGCGTTACGACAGTTTGCCGAATCTTCCCAGACTGACAGCCAACGTGCAATATCAAGGGCGGGTCAACGCCTCTGTCGTGCTAAAAGATGTAGCCCCTTTTGTTCCGGCTTTGGCCAAATTCGAGACTCCGTTACATTTCAACATGGATTTCTCCGGCAAAGGGAAAAATATAGACTGCCCTACCCTGCGGCTGACCGACAACCACAGCCTGATGATTAACGGAGAAGCATCCGTAGCCGACTGGGATGCGGGAAGAAATATGTATATCATGGGCAAGCTGACAAACGTAAATCTGAATAAAGAAGGCATCAGCACCGTGATGAGCAATGTGGCAGGAAAAGTGCCCCCTCTGTTTCAGCAGTTGGAGTATGTACGTTTTAGCGGTGACGCCACCGGATACCTTCATGATTTGATTGTAACGGGACTTCTGCGTACAGGTGTAGGTACAGTGAAAGCCGATGTAATGATGAGCATCGACGAACAGCAAAACCGTACCTATTCGGGAAGCATCGCCAGCGCCGACCTGAATGTGGGTAAACTGCTTGACAACGAAAAGAAATTCGGTACAGCGGACTTCAACGTGGAACTGAAAGGATTCAATTACAAAAACCACTATCCCGAATCTTATATCAAAGGAACTATTTCTTCGTTCGAATACAGCCAATATAAATATGAGAATATAGCCCTGGACGGCGTGTATAAAGACGGAGGGTTCAATGGTAAGTTGGCAATGGATGATGACAACGGCTCCGTTCAGATAGACGGTAGCTTCAATGTGGCATGTGCCATTCCCGAATTCAACTTGAAGGCCGCCCTCAGAAACTTCAGGCCGAACAACCTTCATTTATCCGATAAATATAAAGATACGGACATTTCCCTGAACCTGACAGCAGACTTTACCGGAAAGTCCATCGACGATATGAACGGAAGAATCCGTTTGGACAGCTTGCTAATGAATGCTCCCGAAGGGAATAACTACTTCCTTGACAACCTTACCATTACAGCAGGACAGGTAGAAGGACAAAAGGAATTGCAAGTACTTTCCTCGTTCATGACGGCCGTCATACGCGGAGATTATTCTTATAACACAATTCCGGCCAGTATATTACAAACCGTTCAACGCTACATCCCTTCCCTGCTCACGCTGAACGAAAATATGCCGGTTCCTCACAATAACTTCAATTTCGACATCAGAGTAGACAATACGGAATTCTTTCAAAAGCTCTTTCAGATACCGTTGGAACTAGAATTCCCCGCCTCCGTCAGAGGATATTTCAACGACCGTGAAGAAAAGCTGCGCGTCGAAGGGCATTTCCCGGCTTTCAAATATAACGGCACCCATTATGACTCGGGGGTACTCATCTGCGAAAATCCGTCAGACTGGTTCAAATGTTCCCTCAGAACCGGTATGCTGATGAACAGTGGTGCAATGGTGAACCTTACCGTCGACACCCAAGCCAAAAACGACCGGCTGGAGACAACCGTCAATTGGGGAAATAACACAAACGTCACTTATGGAGGTAAATTCGCTGCAGTGACCCAATTCTATAAGACAGAAGGAAAACACCCCATCTTACAGGCTGACATCAATATCAAGCCCACAAAGGTAGTGTTGAACGATACGATTTGGAATATACATCCTTCGCATATCGCCGTAGACTCCGGACGTGTCTATATCGACAACTTTTTGTTTGAGCATAAAGACCAACATTTACGTATTGACGGCAAATTGACAAAGAGCAAGGAAGACTCCTGCCGTATCGATTTAAAGAATATCAATTTGGAATATGTACTGGATATAGTGCATTTTGACGATGTAGCATTCAACGGCCTGGTCACCGGAACGGTCAACCTGAAGGGGGTGATGAAAGAACCTGCCATGCACACCAGGCTCAATGTACATAATTTCTGCCTGAACAGCGCACTATTGGGTGAAGCCGATATCACAGGTGTATGGGATGCGGAGCTGGGCGGAGTGCGTCTTGATGCAAAGATTGCGGAAGAAGGCATCTCGGCTACCCATGTCACAGGATATGTATCTCCGAAAATGAAAGGGCTGGACTTGATGATTAAAGCGGACAGTACCAACATCGGACTCATCCAACCCTTTGTAGAAGGGATATTCAGCGATTTAACCGGACGTGTCAACGGTCATATCAGACTCTATGGAGACTTCAAGCATCTGGATTTGGAAGGAGAGGCACGTGCCAATATAGATACCAAGATTGATGTACTGAATACCTATTTCCAAATACGCAATGATTCGGTGCATATCTCCTCCGGGCAACTACTGTTTACCGACGTACACGTGTACGACCGTGAAGGAAACAGTGGAATAGTCAATGGCTATCTGCATCACACCAAACTAAAGAACCTGATGTATCATTTTAATATCAGCGGCAATAATCTGTTGATGTATGACACCCACGAAGCCGGCGATATGCCCTTCTACGGCAGAGTGTACGGTTCGGGAAGCGTCATATTGGACGGAGGAAACAACGCCATGACCGTAGATGCCTCACTGACAACAGGACGCAACACCTCTTTTACTTATATCACAGGTATCACGACAGAGGCTACCAATACCCAGTTCATCACCTTTGTGGACAAGACCCCCAAACGTATCCATGATAATGTGGAAACCAATCTGTATCATCACTCGAACGTGCAGAAAGAAAAAGAGGAAGAAGGCCCTCCCATGGATTTGCGCATCAATATGCTGATTAACGCTACTCCCAATGCTACCATGAAAATCGTGATGGACCCGGTGGCAGGAGACAATATTACAGCGACAGGCAACGGAAATCTGCAGGTGAACTACTTTAATAAAGGAGACTTTAAGATGTTCGGCAACTACATTATCGACCAGGGAATGTATAAGCTCAGCATGCAGGAAGTGATTCGCAAAGATTTTACATTGAAGTCTGGCGGCACAGTCACTTTCACGGGTGACCCCTATCAGGCCAATCTGGACCTCCAGGCAATCTATACAGTAAACTCCGCCTCATTGAGTGATTTAGGTATCGACACTTCTCTTTCACAGGGACAAAGCACCGTGAAAGTCAATTGCCTGATGAACCTGACCGGAAACTTATCCAGTCCCGATATTAAATTTGACTTGGACTTACCGACTGTCAAGGAAGAGGACCGTGATGTGGTGCGCAGCATCACCAGCACAGAAGAGCAAATGAATACACAAATCATTTATCTGTTGGGTATCGGTAAGTTCTACACCTACGATTATGCCAACAACGACCAGTCCTCCAATGCCACCAGTTCATTAGCTTTCAGCACATTATCCGGTCAGCTCAATAATATGCTCTCCCAATGGATGGACAATAAGAACTGGAATATCGGCGCCAACCTGAGCACAGGAGACAAAGGATGGACAGACGTAGAAGCTGAAGCTGTCCTTTCCGGCAGATTATTGAATAACCGACTGATTATCAACGGCAATTTTGGTTATAAGGACAATGCAATGGCAAACACCAACTTCGTGGGTGATTTTGAAGCCATTTGGCTGCTGACCAAAAACGGCGACTTCCGTTTACGAGGATACAATCAGACCAACGACCGCTATTTCACTAAATCAACCCTGACCACACAAGGTATCGGTATCATGTATAAAAAAGATTTCGATAAGTGGAATGACCTGTTCCGTTGGTTCTTGTGGAAAAGAGCCCATAAAAAAGAGGAAAAAGAAGACACCTCCTCTTCCTCCCCTGCTTCGCAAACAAAGCGAAACGACCACTAATTAAATTAAAGAATATGAAGAAAACTTATTTGCCGGCAGAATGGCACAAACAAAGCTTGATACAATTGACATGGCCCCATATAGACACTGATTGGGCCTATATGTTGGAAGAAGTAGATACTTGCTTCCTTAATATAGCTTACGAAATTTTGGAACGTCAGCCTTTGCTGGTAGTAGCCCCGGAGCCTCATCGAATCGGGGACAGAATCTATGAACACGGATGCAATGTGAAGAATCTCACCGTTTCGGCCGTGAAGACTAACGATACATGGGCACGCGACCACGCCTTTATTACCATGCTGAAAGAAAACGGAGAACCGCTCTTGTTGGATTTCTGCTTTAACGGTTGGGGAATGAAGTTTGCCGCCAATTATGATAATATGATAAACTCCAATCTATATTATCGCTGCAAGACATTGACCGGAGAATATGTCTACCAAAGAAATTTCATTTTAGAGGGAGGCTCGATAGAAAGTGATGGAAAGGGAACGCTCCTCACCACAGAGAAATGCTTGCTGTCTCCCAACCGAAACGAGAAAACAAAAGAAGAAACGGAACAATATCTGAAAGAAATATTCAACTTGAAACAGGTGTTATGGCTGAAGCACGGTTATCTGGCCGGAGACGATACAGACAGTCATATCGACACGCTGGCACGTTTCTGTCCCGACGATACCATCGTATATGTGCAATGCACAGACAAAAAAGACGAGCATTATGAAGAGCTGGCGGCAATGGAGGAAGAACTGAAAGCTTTCCGGACACCGGAGGGAAATCCCTACCGCTTACTCCCCCTCCCTATGGCCGATGCCATTTATGATATAAATGAAGAACGGCTGCCGGCAACCTATGCCAATTTCCTGATTATGAATGAAGCCGTTCTGCTTCCCACATACAATCAGCCCAAGAACGATACTCGTGCTAAAAAAGTGTTGGAAAAAGCTTTTCCCGGAAGAGAGATTGTCTGTGTGAATTGCACGGCACTGATTAAACAACATGGCTCACTTCATTGTGTCACCATGCAATATCCTGAAGGTGTATATTAATAAGATGTTTACAATATGAGAAGAACAATTAAAGTAGGACTCATTCAGCAGTGTTGTACAGGCAGCTCGGCTGAAAACATGAATAAACTGAGATGCAGTATAGAGGATGTAGCATCCAAGGGCGCAGAACTAGTGGTGTTGCAGGAATTGCACAACACGCTTTATTTCTGTCAGACAGAAGACACCTCCCTGTTTAATCTGGCAGAAACGATTCCCGGCCCTTCCACCGAATTCTACAGTGGGATTGCATCCGCCAACGGCATCGTACTAGTCACTTCTTTATTTGAGAAACGTGCTCCGGGAGTCTATCATAACACAGCCGTTGTATTTGATAAAGACGGCAGCATGGCCGGAAAGTACAGAAAAATGCATATCCCGGACGATCCTGCATATTATGAGAAATTCTATTTCACTCCGGGAGACTTGGGGTTCGAGCCTATCCAAACCTCAATAGGAAAATTGGGCGTACAAGTTTGTTGGGACCAATGGTATCCTGAAGGAGCACGTCTGATGGCTCTGAAAGGTGCTGAAATTCTAATCTATCCCACTGCCATCGGTTGGGAAAGTACAGATACCCCGGAAGAAAAGGCCCGCCAACTGGAGGCATGGGTCATTTCCCAACGAGGACATGCCATAGCCAACGGATTACCCGTAATAGCAGTCAATCGCGTAGGACATGAACCCGACCCCTCGAAACAGACAAATGGAATTCAGTTTTGGGGAAATAGCTTTGCAGCAGGCCCTCAAGGTGAAATTCTGGCACAGGCCGGCAACATGGAAGAGCAAAACATAGTAGTGGAAGTAGACATCACGCGAAGCGAAGAAGTTCGCCGTTGGTGGCCATTCTTCAGAGACCGCAGGATAGACGAATTTGACAAATTGACCAAACGATTTATTGACTAAAAGACGAATAAGTAGAAGAACGGTAGAAACGTTATCGTTATATAAATTCACATATTCGTTAAACAAATTGCGATTGAAGCTGTTTTGTTATCAGATTATCTAAAAGATATATTGATTAACAAAACAGCTTTAATTATGAAAAAAGTATTATTCTTAGCAGCATTGTTACTTGTTTGCTTCAGCGGAGTAACGAATGCACAAACCAGAAAACAAAGAGAAGATGCCAAACGCGAAGCATGGAAAAAAGAACGTCAGGAAAAGAAGGCTTTGGAAGCGCAACAGGATTCCGTGTCTTTCATGAAAGCTATCGATGCCTTGAAAAACGGTTCTTTTGTTTTGGAAGCCGACAACGTAGTATTCCGTAATGGTATCATGCGTTTCGTGTCCTCAAACACCAACTATGTGGAAGTAAACGACGGACAAGGAATTATTCAGACTGCCTTCACTAACTTTGTGTATAACTGGAGTCCGAACGGTCTGGGCGGTGTCACAGTACAGGGTAGCGTAAACGGTATAAGTATGCGCCAAGATAAGGATGGTAATGTGTATTACAACTACGGCATCAACGGCATTGCTGTATCAGCCACCGTCTCCATTGTATTGACCGGCGGTACTAATCAGGCCAGTGTAACCGTCAACCCGAATTTCTCCGGAAATACGTTGACCATGAACGGTTATTTGGTTCCTTACAATGAAAGCGACGTGTTCCAGGGAACAACCTGGTAATGCTTATCGAAAGACAATATAAAAAAACTCCTGAGAGCTATCTTTCAGGAGTTTTTTATGTATCTGTTACTTTTATTCTTTAATATCGACAACCAGATTCAACTCATCCAACTGTTTTTGGTCCAAAGCAGCAGGAGCATCCAACATCACATCACGTCCACTGTTATTCTTCGGGAATGCAATGCAGTCACGGATACTGTCAAGACCGGCAAACAACGATACCCAACGGTCGAGGCCGTATGCCAAACCACCATGAGGAGGAGCACCATATTTAAATGCATTCATCAGGAAGCCAAACTGCTCTTGTGCCTTTTCAGGAGTAAAGCCCAGAATCTCGAACATCTTGGCCTGCAGCTGAGAGTCATGGATACGGATAGATCCCCCTCCTACTTCTACACCATTTACAACCATATCGTATGCATCGGCACGAACAGCCGCCGGGTCTGTATCCAACAAGGGAATGTCTTCATCTTTCGGATGAGTAAACGGATGGTGCATTGCCATCAAGCGGTTTTCTTCTTCGCTCCACTCAAACATCGGGAAGTCAACAACCCACAGGCAAGCAAACTTATTCTTGTCACGCAAGCCCAATTGACGGCCCATCTCCAGACGAAGTTCACACAACTGCTTGCGAGTCTTCATGGCATCGTCACCACTCAGAATCAGAATCAAATCACCCGGTTTAGCACCAAAAGCTTCTTTCATCTGTTGCAGCACCTCTTGTGAGTAGAATTTATCTACGCTTGATTTTACATTTCCATCAGCTTCTACGCGAGCATACACCATACCCTTTGCACCAATCTGCGGTCTCTTAACGAAATCAGTCAACTGGTCAAGCTGCTTGCGGGTATAAACGGCAGCACCCTCTGCACAAATACCGCCAATATATGCAGCATCATCAAACACAGAGAAGCCGTGACCTTTCAGAATATCCATCAGTTCAACAAACTTCATTCCGAAACGCAAATCAGGTTTGTCGCTACCATAATATTTCATAGCATCCGCCCACGGCATACGAATGAACGGCTCAGTGAGTTCAACGCCACGCAATTCCTTGAACAAATGTTTGGCCATTCCTTCAAAGGTAGAAATGATATCTTCCTGCTCCACAAAGCTCATCTCACAGTCTATCTGAGTAAACTCAGGCTGGCGGTCAGCACGAAGGTCTTCATCACGAAAACATTTCACGATTTGGAAATAGCGATCCATGCCCGACACCATCAATAACTGTTTCAATGTTTGCGGTGACTGAGGCAATGCATAGAACTGTCCCGGATTCATGCGTGAAGGAACCACAAAGTCGCGGGCCCCTTCAGGAGTAGAACCGACCAACATAGGTGTTTCTATCTCGAGGAACCCTTTGCTGTCCAGATAACGACGTACTTCCATCGTCATTCTATGGCGTAATTCCAAATTCTGACGGACACAACCGCGTCGCAAATCCAAATAACGGTATTTCATGCGGATATCGTCACCGCCGTCACTATTGTCTTCAATAGTGAAAGGAGGAGTAAGTGCGCTGTTGAGGACATTCAGTTCCGATACGATAATTTCTATTTCACCGGTAGGAATATTCGTATTTTTATTTGAACGCTCATTCACTTCACCGGTCACCTGAATCACAAATTCACGTCCCAAATGATTAGCGCGTTCACAAAGTTCGGCATTCACTTCTGTATTGAATACCAGCTGAGTAATACCATAACGGTCGCGAAGGTCGACGAAGGTCATTCCTCCCATTTTACGTGCACGCTGTACCCAGCCGGCCAACGTTACACTTTTGCCTGCATCGGAGAGTCGCAACTCTCCGCAAGTATGACTTCTGAACATATATTCTTTAATTTTAATCAATTATCGTGCAAAGGTACGACATGTTTTTCATTTATGCAATTTTATTGATTGGCTTCTAATGTCAATAATTACATATTATTATTCATAAAAAAAGTCCCGTTACACGAATGGTTACGGAACTTCTTTCCTGATAAGCAAATTACCGGTTATCAACCTTTAAACATTTCTATTATCTCTTTCAACTCTCCGGGAAACACCTCCCCTGTCTTTTGCCAAAGAATGGAATTATTCTTCATGAGAATAAAACTTGGAACAGTATCGACGTCGAATTCCTTAGCTACCTTCTCGTCTCCTTCGGTATTAACACGAATGATATTTATAGGATTTTCAAATTCATGTATCACAGGGTCTATCCATTCATAATGTGGCGACCAGTCGGCATAAAAAATCAGCAATGTCAAGTTTCCCGATTGCCCGGCATCTTCTATTTGTTTTGCAAGATTCATATTTATTCAGCTTTTAAGTTTTTATACAATCATTGTTATCCCCTGCTCCCCAAACTATCCGTATCCGGATTCAGTTCTTTTACGGCAGCTTTCACTTGCTTTTTGGTAGGTTTACCGGTATTGGCCACTTGTTCCACCGGATATCTCTTTTCCTCTTTGAGCAAATTTACTTTTTGCTCTTCTTCTTGCTTTTTATTCTCTGTGATATGCATACTCATTATCTTTTTAGGATTCATGCTAATGGAACAATACAAATTAATAGATGGTTCATTATTCCCTTTAAAATTTGCTTCCACCTCCCCCCCTCCATTATTCTTTTTTCGGATAACACTGCAATGCGAAGTCTGTCGCCTCCACATTGTGGGCAGTAATATGGGAAAAGGAAGAAAAAAAGTTTTGCTTTTAACAATCTAATATTCAACCATATAAAAAGAAACAATGAAAATACAAGATAAAAAAGATGCGCAAAAGTTTGCAGATATAAAAATAACTCGTACCTTTGCATCGCTTTTGAAAAACAAAGCAACACTAAAATAAAGATTCGGGGTGTAGCGCAGTCCGGTTAGCGCACCTGCTTTGGGAGCAGGGGGTCGTGGGTTCGAATCCCGCTACCCCGACGACAGAGAATCAAGGAGTTACGATAAAGGTAGCTCCTTTTTTTATTGCTTGAATAGGGCGGTTTACCTTTGGTTTAACCGAGTGAGTTAAACCGAGAGTTAAACCAAAAAACGATGAATGCAACTGTAAATGTCGTATGCTACACATCTAAAATTTTATCTAATGGCGAACATCCGTTGATGCTTCGCATCTGTAAGGACGGTAAGAAGAAATACCAAAGCTTGGGAATATCGGTCAATCCGAAATATTGGGATTTTAAGAAGAACGTACCAAAGTCCAAATGTCCTAACTTGGAATATATCCAAAAGATTATTCTTGATAAGAAGCTGGAACTTCAAGAACGAGTGCTTGAAATGAAAGCCGACCAAAAGAACTATTCGGCTGAAACGCTTGTCGCGATGCAAGAGCAAACGACAAATCTAAAAACAGTCGGGTGCTTCTATCAAGAAATCATTGCCCAATGCAAAGCAGATAATAAATGTGGGAACAGGTTAGTTTATCTCAATTCTTACAATTCGCTGATGAGGTTTACAAAAGGGAAGCTGGAAATACCGTTTAACGTAATTAATGTGGCATGGCTTGAAAAATACGAGAAATGGCTTCGGACAAATGGAAATAAGGAAACTACAATCAGCTTGATGTTTCGCACTTTGCGGAGTACATATAATAAGGCTATCAATGCCAAGTGTGCCCGAAAGTCCGATTATCCATTTAATGAATATAAAATATCCAAGTTCGATGTCACCACTCAAAAACGAGCCATAGCTAAAACAGAAATGTTGAAATTCACGGAAACTTCTCAACCGATAGGACAGAAAAAATATGTGGAGTTAAGTAAGGACATCTTTATATTCAGCTATCTGTGTGGCGGCATCAATTTTACCGACATAGCTAATTTGACACGGGCGAACATAATAAATGGCAGATTACACTATATTCGTCAAAAAACGGGAAAGCCAATAAAGATTGGAATACCGAAGGAAGCTATGCTGATAATTGAGAAATACTCAAAAGAGAATAATGGGTACTTGTTCCCGATTTTGGATAACAAAGTACATAAAACAGCTTTGCAGAAACAGAATCGGATTCATAAAATACGTGGCAAGGTGAATGAAGTTCTAAAAATACTCGGTAAGCGATTGGGAATTGAAGCCAACATTACGACCTATGTTGCCCGCCATTCGTTCGCGAGTGTCCTTAAAAAGTCGGGAGTGAACATAGCATTGATAAGCGAAGCATTAGGACATTCAGATTTAGCGACCACTCAAATATATTTGGATAGCTTCGACAATGAACAAGTAGATGAAGCGATGAAGAATTTACTTTGAAACCATTGCAATATGAATGAAAAGTTATATCTTTGCATCAATTCTACAACAGTGGTAGAAGATACGGGCTAAGACTTAAATAAGCCCTGTTTTTACTAATGGTTCACGTGACAGTGCAGTTATCAAGTGAGATAATCAAGAAAGGTAACCATATAAGAAGCTTGTCAGCAATTAAATTCTACTGCATAAGTAGCGGCTTCTGTAACTAAGTTCTCGGAGCAATGACTTCCGAAATTTATTATTGGATGAATATTCATTCACGCTTTGTAAGGGTGAATTGTGTCCAATCGTAAGGCGAACTTGGTTGCAGGAGCTTTTTATTTACCCTTAGTCCAATTGTTAAATTTCTAAATTCATCAAATTATGCCAATGAATTTAAGAATCCGAACAATTGGATTGAGCCGCCAATCGGTGCTTGTCACTCCGACAAGTCTTTATCGGCTCACGAGTTTTACAACTTTATATGGGTCTGAACTCCATTTTTCGGATGGGGTAACAAAATCATCATGCCCATATAATAACAGGTTTTTCCAAGTTTCTTACCTCCTAAATACGATGCGTCATGAGTAACACTAAGCACAAGACATTGGAAGTGGAGGTACTGAACATCCACAAGGGAGAGTATCTGTCCGAAGCCTTAAAAAGACAAGGCTACCCCATGCTGCCGAGCAATGCCATTATTAATAAGGTAATGACAGGCACGGGGGCTACTTACATGGAACTGAATCCGAAATTAAGTCCGAGAAACTCTATCGTGATTGAGCCGTTCAAATCTGCGGTAGAGGACAAGGTGCAGGTGTTTAACAAAGCCCAGGGGGTGTTCAAGGAAGTAACTGTCAGACAACTGACCACCTACCTCAAGAACCCCAATATCAAGCACAAGAAAATCATCACCACCCCCGAAGGGTTTCAGAGCAAAGTCTTAACAGCAGCAAAGCAACTTGGGATGAACATTTATAAGGAATACTTCTGCCTGTTCGATGAATCCGAGCACATTACGGAAGATACAGGCTATCGCAGAAGCATATCCGCCCCAATGAGGGAGTTCTTCAAATTTGAGAGAAAGGCTCTCGTATCTGCCACTCCGTTAAAGCCGAGCAAGTACACCTTAACCTTGTTCCTACGCCACCAATTCAAGTGGGTAGAAATTAAGCCCGACTATGACTATCGGGAAGATATGACTTTAATAACGACCCGTAGCTTTTACAGGCGAGTGAAACAGGAGATGAAAAGACTGTTGGATAACGGCTCTCCCCATGTGTGCATCTTCTACAAGACAACAGAGGGAATCAATAACATCGTGGAATCATTGTTGCATGACGGAATAATAACAAAGGACGATTACAAGGTGTTCTGTTCAAAGAAAAGTGCCGATGAGCTAAAGAGCCGTTTCTTGGAACACAGCACGGACAAGTTGGAGCTTCCTCTAAAAAAGGTGAACCTGTTTACATCAAGATTCTTCCCGTCAATAGACATCAATCTGAAAGAACTTTGCGATGTGCTGATACTGTCGAACTACGACCATGTAAAGCACACCCTAATCAATCCGTTCACCGAAGCTATCCAATGTCAAGGCAGATTCAGACGCGTCTTCCCAAACGGTAAGAGATATAACTCGCTTACGGTTATAGCTTCAATTCCGAACGAGCTTGAAGTTAAATCCGATGCAGAAATACAGGCGGACATTAAAGCGAGGATTAAATGCTACCGCGCCATTCAAAAAGAAAGACTGAAAGCTGATGACTCCACATATTATGATAAGGAGCTAAAACGGTTACGACTGAATGAAGTCTTAAATCCCGAACGGAACGGATTTGACAGGTTCGCCATAGAGCAACTGTTACTTGACGAGCAGGTTAAGAGATACTACATCTCACCCAATGCACTTAGACGGGCATACGAGGACACGGGATATTTTAATGTGGACTTCCAGCCCGAAGATGAAGCAGTCGGTGAGGATGACATTTACAGAATCAAAGCCGCCAAGACCAAAGAAAAATGGCAATCCATTGTATCCGTTCTAAGCAATGTCAAGGAGGATGAAACTGCCGTGCAATTTCTCAAAGCCAAGTGTTTGGAGGAAGAATGGCTTATAAATGCTTTCTTCAAATTGGGGCAGGAAGTTATCGAACAACAGAAGTACAGCAAAACTGCAATCAAGAAGCTATTGCTACGAGCAGAACAAGTGGAAGCTGAACAGAAATTGAAAAGTCGGGAATTTCTCTTGGACATGAAAAGTGAATTTGAAACCGACACGGGTAACGATTCATATCTTCCCCTAAATGACGTGCTTGGCAGAATTTCATACCTTTTGGAGTGTCACGGGATAACTTACTCCCGATATGGGGATGGCAAAAAAGACACAATGTGCAAGTTGTCCGAAGCTCTTATCAAAGATTATTTCGATGTGAAGCGCAGTAATCGAGACGGTGCAAAAGTTAAATTAAATAGATTCAAAAATGAACTGTTAGACCAAGAGTAAACGAAGTGCGGAGGGCGCAGCCCTCCGGCACTTCGTGCCGTCAGACTGCACCCCTATTTTAGCCCCCTCTCACCAAATAAAAAGAAAATGAGAATTGGCAGACACCAGCCCCCCCCCCTCAACTATTATAAATTTTACTATTCACCTCACATCATTCATAGACTTCTTAAAGCGATACACAATATAGACATAATGGTAATATAGTCTAATTGCAATATCACTTAAAAGTAATTCAGCGAATTGTAGTAAAGTCAAAATCGTTATGGAGCAATCCAAAGCGATAGGAACTTTACCAATTCCAGAGTTAAATCAATCAATAATCATTTAAACAATTTATCATTATGAGAAATTTAGTTATCATGCCAGTTATGGCACAGAATCGTGAGAGAATGAATTTGGGTGAATATGCAGAGGAAGCAACAATCATCGTGGATGAACCTGTAAAACCTGCCAACCATTTTATTGAAGCCAACACACAGGAAGTAACTTTGCATCATTTAAAGCATGACTGCATTACCCCTGTGTTCTCTAAGGACAACGAACTGACCATTAACCATGCTGCATTTGTGAAAACCATACAGGATGCAGCCCAATCATTCTTTAGTGGTGAGAAAGTGGAACAGGCAGACATTCGTGTGAGCCATATTATCAAAGGCAGAATCCCAGCAGCCATTCACAAGCCAGCCAACCAATTGTTAGAATCTGACAAGACCATCTATTATGAGAGAGCAGCTTTCAGCATTGATGTTCCTACCATCTATGAAACGGTTGGTGGAAACAAGCTCAATCTTTCCATTGTAGGTGTGAGGGCTTATAATCAGATGAACTTATACAGCAAGAAAGTACCAGAGTTGTTTAGATTGGCTATTGGCTTCAAAAACCAAGTCTGTTGCAATATGTGTGTCTTTACAGATGGCTACAAGGATGATTTGAGAGTGAGCAATACAAGTGAACTCTATCGTGCAGCTTTGGAACTGTTCAACAACTACAATCCAGCCAAACATCTTTATCTGATGCAGCAGTTGGGCAACACTTCCATGAGTGAACATCAATTCGCACAGATTATAGGCAGGATGCGACTTTGCCAATGTTTGCCAACAGGCTATCAAAAGGCACTGCCAAGAATGTTGCTTACAGATACACAGATTAACTCTGTAGCCAAAGCATACATTCACGACAATAATTTTGGCGGCTTTGGAAGTGAACTTAGTATGTGGAAGTTCTACAACTTGCTTACAGGAGCGAATAAGAGTTCATATATTGACAGCTTCTTAGACCGTTCCTTAAATGCTACTGAAATGGCAACAGGAATCAATGCGGCTTTACATGGTGACGAGAAATATAAATGGTTCATTGATTAAATGGGCTTATTGATTGAGAGAGGAAAGGGCAGCTATTCAGTTAGTTGTCCTTTCTTTATATCTACCAACCTATTAAAAATTAGAATTATGAATAAACAATTAGATAGACTTATAGAACATATCAGAGAATTGGAAGCCCGTTTGGGAGAAGTGGATAACAACCTTAGATATATAAAGGTGGTACAAGCATTGAAACACTCTTTAGAGAATTTGGATAATATGCTGAAAGATAATGCTACATTACAAAGGGAATATCAAGCAATATATCTAAGCTACTTCTATACAGGTTGTGGATTTTCCTTTTATGACAGGGTGTGCAACTCTATTTTGGATTACCAATATGGGAACAGACCATTTTAAGGAATGCCATATATAATAAGGTGTGGAATGTCCTTGTAAGGCGTTCCCACCCTAAATACTTTCACTTTGGATAAAAATAAATGTTTCCTTAGTAATCAATGAGTTAGTAAATCCAACTCAGAATTAATATTCACTTATATTCATTTACTTATATAACAGAACATTATGTCACTTAAATATTCAAGCACAACCGCAGACTATCTTGTTTGGTCTGATGCAATGAACCTCATAAGAAAATTGACAAAGGACGAGAATTATAAAATCTCGCTCCTTATAGCTTTGGGATGCTTCACAGGATTAAGAATATCTGATATTCTATCTCTAAGGTGGAAGCAGATATTAGGTACTGACGAGTTTACAGTAATTGAGAAAAAGACAGGCAAGGTAAGGACTATCAGACTGAACCTTGGGTTACAACAACATATTAAGGAGTGCTACGAGCATATAAATCCAATTGGAATTAATGCACCTATCTTGGTAAGTCAGAAAGGCACTATCTTCACAGTCCAGAGAATTAACATCATTCTTAAAGAAGTGAAGAAGAACTACAGGTTAAAGATTAAGAACTTTAGTTGCCATTCTCTTAGAAAGACTTTTGGTAGGCAGGTCTATAACATGAACAGTGATAACGCAGAGTTGGCATTAGTAAAGCTGATGGAACTGTTCAACCATAGTTCTGTTGCCATTACTAAAAGATACTTGGGATTAAGTCAGGAGGAAATCTTACAGACTTATGACTGTTTGAGCTTCTAATGACAGGCAGGACAAATTTAGAGCAAGGTCAGTCTTGTACACCCCAATCTGAATTTGTCCTACCTTCAAATTTAGACGGAGAAATTAACTTTAGCTTTATAAATCCATGTGGGTAGCAATTTCTAAAATTCACTTCTTATAAGGGGAATTTTCATTTTGATACCCACATGGATTTAAAGAGCTTAGATGCAAATCTTATTAAATATCCCGTTCAGACTATGTTTGAGAGCAGGATATTTACTATTTATCCTCACTTCATGCTCATTAATTTAGAACCTTTCGTTATCTTTGCACCAATTCCAATGAACTAATGCGTTAGGGAGTTGGAAGGACATATTTAACGAAAGGTGTTATTGAAATTATCTTCCGTGGTAAATTCTCGCAAAATTTAACGGTACGAAGATGATAGCAGTAGCACCACATCATGGATATATACCTACCCAATCTTGGGTTTAGATATTGTCTTATGGTGTGGGCTATTGCTTTATCCGTACCGAGGCAATGCGAGAAGCCCACCACGAGATAAGGCAGTATGTTCCCACACCTCTTTTATTTTAACGGCTTATCCATAGGGAACAGGTAGGCATAATACCATTATCATGGAATTAGTCAATAGTTTAAGTGCCAAAAGTCCCCTATGCTATGATACAGGGTGTAGATTATATATGCCCTCATCATTCTTAGAGAAATCTTTTAAGTTGCCATATATCGAATACACTACTAAAGGCAGAATAAGTAAAAAAGAGCGAGACGAGCAATATATTCTGAAAGAATGGGATAAGCTAAGATTCTTATACAACTGCATGAATCAATGTACAGACTTTTACATATCTCAAAATGAAGTAGATTATTTATTATCTAATTCTTTCAAGTCTTTATGTAGCATATTTCAAAAAGCATACCCACCTGTTATTGATGACGATGGATGCTTGCTCATAAAATCTTTTGATGAGCCACCAAGAACCTATGTTCCTATAGCTAATCACATGGGAGAATATTGCAGATATAAAATAGAATATCTGCCAGAAGAGGGTGCATTATATGTTCAAACTACTAAGAAAGGAGACACTAAAAGTGAAATTAGAAATCTTAAAGTTGAATGCCCATTCGAGTTTTACAAATATCTACAAATATATTGGGGCATAGCATATATTGAGTACCTGTCTGATGGGTGTGAATATAATTGTTGCCCAAAATATGAGACACGCAGAATCCATGATGCTATAGATAGAGGAATGATTAGAGTAATGAAATAAATATAATAACAATGAAAACATTTAGATTATTAGCAACCTCATTATTAGTTGCATTAAGCATGGGATTTACGTCCTGTGGAGATGATGAATTAGAGGTAACTCCTCCTGAATATAATGTAAGTAGTCCTTTAATTGAGAGTTGTCTGGAATATGGAATTACAGACTATGAGAATATTGAACTATTAAACCTGTTTATACATGGAGATAACACTTTTATCAATTTAGGACAGGCTAACTTCTCTGGATTAAAGGATGATAAGCTATGGCTTGCATCATTCAATGTAGAGGACAAATCACCAATCATTAATTGGACTGACGAGTTGCCATTTAATAGAAATCGTAGAATTTACAAAGGTTATGGAGAATATGAAGATGTCACTATTCAACAAATAACCATGTTGCAGACCATGTACTTTAATCCAAGTGAATTTGTAGCATCATTAAGCTACTATTTTGGTAAAGATTATGATTACCGCGCCTTACTCTTTAGACATGATACACAAACTAAAGAAGTCCAAGTTAAGAATAGTGGAATATTTGCTGGATTTCAATATTCTATAATAAACAATGATTGTTGTTACTCATTGTCTGGCGATACTCTCTATATAGCAGAGAAAGGCTTTGGATATTCTAATGTAGGAACTCTCTATACTTCTGAATTTATATCTCATGAAGAAGCTATCTATAGCCACAAAGATAATAAAGGCTTCTTCGTTGGGAGAAGAAATTTTAAATTGGGAGAAGACTTGTGGCATATCCAAATTCCAGAACTTAGCAATGAACCTACTGATGCAAAGATTGAAGTCAGTGTAGAAGATAAGTCCAAGCAAGTTTGGAAGTACAATGTCAATATTATACATTACGATGGAACTAAGAAGAATGTAACATTTGAAGTAGATATTGATAATGGTACAATCAATGGACAGGATGATTATGCTTCTCTAATTATAGGCAAATGGAAAATGACAAGCGGTGATGCAGTTGCTACCCATGTTACTTACAAGAGTGATGGTACATTTGAATGCACAAGTACAGAAGATAACTCCTACAAAGAAGTAGGTAGGTACAAAATAGATGGCAACAAACTCTATGAAATGTACAGTGACGAAGATGAATGGGCTATTAGTGATATTCTGTTACTTAATTCTATGACCTTATCTGTGCAGGAATTGGAAGCAGACGGAGTAACGCCCAGTGGCAAGAAGTTTGCTTATCAAAGAGTGGAGTAAAGGACTTATTCCAACTTTACTAAGACAGAATAGAAGCAGCATTTGAGGGAACTCTTATGCTGTTTTTTATATGGGTACGAATATTGAAATTTTCTTCTTTATATGGAGAATTGGCAAATTCATACCCGAAGCATGAAAACAGCTATAATGTTGTTCACTTAGAGTGGAATTATTAAATTTGCAATGTGGTTCAAGCCACAAAGAGATTATTAATTTATTGTCAAACACTTCTTGTTCTACCTCTAAGTTAAACCAAGAGTTAAACCGACTTATTCTGATAAGAAAGCAGATGCAAGCTAATTGCTTTATGGATAACCTATTTAGCAATGGAAATAATAGCAATAGCGCACCTGCTTTGGGAGCAGGGGGTCGTGGGTTCGAATCCCGCTACCCCGACAGCAAGAAATCAAGGAGTTACGATAAAAAGTAGCTCCTTTTTTTGTTGCAAGAATCTATCATCGGCATAAAAACTTCAAAGAGAAACAACTACCCTTCCCTATTTCACTCGAAACAGAGATACTTCCTCCATGCAGATTCATTATTTGTTTGCATAAACTAAGCCCGATGCCGGAACCTGTCGGTTTGGTGGTAAAGAACGGAACAAATATCTTATCCAGTACATCGGGAAGAATACCACTGCCATTATCACTGACCGTAAGCATAAACACTTGCTTTTCTTTCTCATAATGAGTGGTAATTACCACCTCAGGGGCTTCCTGCTCCGCACAGGCTTCACCTGCATTTTTCAATAGGTTGATAAGCACTTGCTCTATTTGAGAACGATCCAACATCAATATCTTGTCTGCATCCTCTGTCTTATATATATAATGTATATCCCGACTGGGGAATAGTTTCTTTAAATCACCCAACAATTCTTCCATTCTGACCGGGGCAAGAACAGGCATCGACAGGCGGGACAATTTCCGATAGTTCTCTACAAAGCCGAGCAGCCCCTTACTTCTCCGATGAATAGTCTGCATCCCCTGCAGCATAATGCCGTAATCTTTCGCATTCATTCCATTCTGCACAGCCCGCTCACTCAATGTTTCACTCAATGAGATGATGGGGGCAATGGAGTTCATTATCTCGTGAGTCAAGACACGAATCAATTTCTGCCAAGCCTCTATCTCGTTTTCTTCGAGTACGGAATGAATGTTCTTCAGATTTATCAGACGTAAATCCACTCCTTGAGAAGAGTACCCGGTGACCGTCACTGCCAATTCCTGCATGACATCTCCACGGCAGATGCGAACCGCCTTTACTTCACCCGGTTGAAGCGATGTGACAATCACAGGAAAACTAGCGTTGAGGGAAGACAGTTCACTTAACGAATGAATGGGATAACCGCATAAATCATGAACTGCCGCACTGTTCATCCAATGCACAATTCCACTGCTGTCTGCTACCAACAAACTACTGTCTACCGTATTGAGCAGCGTTTCATAATATTGATAACGTTCTTCTTTTTCTGATAGCTTCGTCCTGAACTCGGACACCACCTTATTTATTTCTTCGGCAAGCAACTGCTCGGAACGCGACTTATGCCGGACTGAAAAACTTAAAGAAAAATCAGAATACCGAATTCCCTCTATCATGCGGGCTACCATAAGGGTGGTTTTCTGTTGCCATTGGCATAAATAAAAGATGATGCCTACCACAACCAATGATGAAAACAACAAACAAAAATAGAGTTCATGCCGGAAAAACAGATAAGCGGCAATGGACGCTACCGCCAATAACAGCATGAGCAACACGATGCGGAGTGTTTGAAATCGATTCATAACCCTAATTTTTCTAATTTACGATAAAGAGCATATCTCGTTATACCCAAATACTCGGCAGCACGGCTCAAATTGCCTTCACTGCGCTTCATGGCACGCTCTACGGCATGACGCTCCAATTGTTCCAGGTTCAGGATTTCATCAGTATCCACCTTCTTTTCGGGCTGTGGCTGCAGCATAAAATTAGACGGCTTCAACAATGGGGAATCCGACAAAATCACCGCACGTTCAATGGCATGCTGCAATTCGCGTACATTACCCGGCCAATGATAGCGCATCAGCTTTTGCTTCGCCTCACGGCTGAGTCCGTTTATCTCTTTCTTATACTTATGGATATAGCGTTGTAAAAAATAGTCTGCCAAAAGAAGGACATCCTCACCCCTGTCACGCAAAGGAGGAATATGGATTTCGATTGTATTGATACGATAGAGCAAGTCCTGGCGGAAATTTCCCTCTTCCACCATCCGGTGAATATTTACGTTGGTGGCACTAATCAGACGGACATCAATGGGAATCGTATTCGTTGCGCCCAAACGCGAAATCTGCCTCTTTTCTATCGCCGTCAACAGCTTGGACTGCATAGGCAGCGAAAGGTTTCCGATTTCATCCAAAAAGAGTGTTCCTCCCGAGGCTACTTCCATACGTCCGGCTTTTGCCTTGCGAGCATCTGTAAATGCCCCTTTCTCATAGCCGAAGAGTTCACTTTCAAAAAGGGTTTCGGGAATGCTCCCCAAGTCAATCGTAATAAACGGAGATTCCCTGCGGGGAGAATAATGGCGGAGCGAACGCGCCACCAAATCTTTTCCGGTTCCATTCTCTCCCAATATTAATATATTGGCGTCTGTATCCGACAGCTTTTGGATGGTATCAAACACACTTTGCATTGCTTCCGAACGACCAATCATGTTGGGAATCATTTCATCTTGCCCACTCAATGCCACCACCTGCTCCTTCAATTGCTTTATCTCTTTACGGGAATCCCGCAACTTGATGGCCGACGACAAAGTAGCCAGTAACTTTTCTTTCTCCCAGGGCTTGGGAATAAAATCAATCGCCCCCGCCTTAATAGCCCTCACTGCTTTGTCTGTATCTGCATAGGCCGTCATAAAGAGTACGACCGCTTGCGAATCCAACTTCAAAATCTGCTCCAGACAATCAAATCCCTCCTGTCCGCTGATGGCGTCACGGCGGAAGTTCATATCCAGAAGAATGACATCCGGCTGAAAAGTGGTCATGAAATATTCTATGCGCCCCGGTTGGGTAGTGACTTTCACCTTCTCCACATAAGGCTCCAACAAAAGATTTAGTGCGAAAAGCACATCTTCGTTATCGTCTATAATGAGTATTTTTCCTCTGTTTTCCATTATCTTAATTTTAGTATGCAGGAAATATCTTTTCCTGTGAGAGCAAAGATACGTTTTTTTAAGATGCGCTGTATGTGCGTATCCGCACTATTTTTGTGCGAATGCGCACGCAGTCTTCAGCGTTCGTCCATCGGCAAATTACTGAAACACAACACGATATAATTATGGCACGCATTTTGATAATTATGAAAGCATAAAACAAACAGTTATGAAACGATATTATATTTTAGCTTTTTATATTCTACTCGGTGTAGGAACAGCCACAGCACAAGAAGAAACAATCAGCCTCACGTTACAGCAGGCCATTGAAATTGCACAAGAACATTCGCCACAAGCCCAAGCTGCACGACACACTTATCGTGCAGCTTACTGGAACTACCGCTTCTTCCGTGCAAACTATTTGCCGTCTGTCACTTTGAGTTCATCTCCCAACCTCAACCGAGAAATCAATAAGATTACCCAGCCGGACGGCACAAACCTATTTATCAAACAAAACCAGCTAAGTACAGACCTGAGCTTGAAAATTAATCAGAATGTGTGGTTCACCGGCGGTAGTTTCTTTGTCAAGACCACCACCCAGCGCATTGATGAATTCGAGAATGATATCACGGCATACAATACCCAACCGGTGGTTGTCGGTTATGAGCAGTCTCTCTTCGGTTACAACTCCCTGAAATGGGACCGCCGCATAGAGCCTATCCGCTATCGTGAGGCACGCAAAGCATATTCCGAAGCCTTAGAACTGGTCGCCTCGCAAACCAGTAGCCTATTCTTCAACTTGGCAACAGCACAAACCAATCTGGATATAGCCACTTCCAACCATGCCTCGGCCGACACCCTGTATAGATACGCCGAAGGAAGATATAATATAGGTACTATCAATGAAAACGAAATGCTCCAACTCGAAATAAACAAACTTACGGAGGAAACCAATGTAATGAACGCCCGCATCGAGGTGGAAGATCAAACACAGACTTTACGCTCCTTTCTAGGGATAAACCGGGAAGTCAACTTGCGGGTCATCGCCGATGATGAAATTCCCAATTTCGAAATTCCCATGCAGGAAGCACTGCATCTGGCGTTCGAGAACAGCCCCGAACCTGATACCTACGAACGCCTGAGACTGGAAAGTCGCAGTGCACTGGCCTCAGCCAGAGCCAATGCCGGACTGAAAGCGGATTTATACGTTCAGTTCGGTTTGTCACAGACTGGCAATAAGCTTGCCGATTCTTACCGTGATCCGCTAAACCAACAATACGCCAGCATCGGTATCTCGCTCCCTATCTTGGACTGGGGACGAGGCAAAGGACGGGTACGGGTGGCACGCTCCAATGTAGACTTGGTAAACACACAAACAGAACAGAGAATGAAGGATTTCGAATTGAATGTTTGTAAAATGGTACGCCAATTCAATCTGCAAGCCTATCGGGTGGCCGTTGCTTTCAAAACAGACAAGACAGCCGAAAAACGGCATGAAGTGGCAAAGCGGTTGTATATTCTCGGAAAGTCTACCATATTGGACCTCAATGCTTCCATTACTGAAAAAGACAGGGCCAGGCGTGATTATATCACTGCCCTGAAAACATATTGGGGATTGTACTACGGAATAAGAAGTATGACCGGATATGATTTTCAGAACCGTTGCCCAATAGAGGAAAGAATCGGATACGAACAAAATAAATAAAAACTATGGATATTAAAATTGAAAAGAAACCGTGGTATATACGCCATCGTTATTACCTGCTGGGAGGTATCGTCTTTGTTATCTTCCTGATTTATGTTATCAGCCTTTCATTCGGTCCCCGTAAATTACGGATAGAAACCGATAACATACAGATTGCGGAAGTGAAGGATGACAAGTTTATGGAATATGTCGATGTGGAAGGATTAATTCAGCCTATTCTGACCATTAAGATAAATACCCGCGAAGCCGGAAGTGTAGAGCGCATCATCGGTGAGGAAGGAACGATGATGAAGAAAGGAGATTCTATCCTTGTGCTCAGTAATCCTGACCTGCTTCGCTCTATCGAAGACCAACGCGATGAATGGGAGAAACAGCGGATTACTTATAAAGAAAAGGAAATCGAGATGGAGCAAAAAAGCCTTACGCTGAAACAACAGACCCTGCAGACCCAATATGAAATGGACCGCTTGGCCAAAAGCTTCGGCCTGGATAAAGAGGAATATAAGATGGGGATTAAAAGTAAAGCCCAACTGGAAGTTTCGGAAGACGAATATAATTATAAGTTGCAGAACAGCGCCCTCCAGATGGAAAGCCTTCGCCATGATTCGGCTGTGACGATTATCCGGAAAGATTTATTGAAGAATGACCTCGAACGTGAACAAAAGAAATTTACGCGTTCACTGGAACGAATGAATAATCTGGTAGTCACGGCACCGGTTTCCGGCCAGCTCAGTTTCGTAAAAGTGACTCCGGGACAACAGGTAGCATCGGGTGAAAGCATAGCCGAAATCAAAGTCCTCGATCAATATAAGATTCATACCTCCCTCAGCGAATATTATATTGACCGAATCACGACCGGCTTGCCTGCCACCATAAACTACCAAGGGAAGCGTTATCCATTAAAGATTACAAAAGTAGTGCCCGAAGTTAAAGACCGCATGTTTGACGTCGACCTTGTCTTCACTGGAGATATGCCTGACAATGTGCGCGTTGGAAAGAGTTTCAGAGTACAGATTGAGCTGGGACAACCTGAACAGGCGATTGTCATTCCACGTGGAAATTTCTACCAATCCACCGGCGGACAATGGATTTATAAAGTCAATGCCTCAAAAACCAAAGCTATAAAAGTCCCCTTGACAATAGGACGCCAAAACCCGCAGCAGTACGAGATAACAGAAGGATTACAGCCCGGAGAATTGGTAGTTGTCACAGGATATGATACCTTTGGCGACGCGGAAGAACTGATATTAAAATAAAAGCGCACAGAATGAAAACACTGAAATACGCCGGACGCTTCCTGATGCGTTCAAAATCATATACAATTATCAATCTCTTGGGACTGGCGTTCAGCCTGGCCTGCTGCATCATCCTGATGCGGTATATTCATCGGGAACTGACCGTGGACTCGCATTGCATCGACCCGCAACACATCATCATCCCGTTGCGGGATATAGAAGGAAACATTCATCCCGGAAATCTGGAGCAAGGCTGGTCGGACACGGATTCAACCTACATTCCGGAAAGTCAAGTCGTGGAGCGATGCCGCCTGCAAATTCAGCAAAGGGACAATGTAAAGTATGAGAACAGCAATTATGCAATGAACATAATGGCTGTCGACTCTACATTCTTTCACTTTTTCCATTACCCCATATTGACGGGAGAGGCACGACTGACGGCTCCCGACGATGCTATTATCACCCGACAGTATGCCCACCGGCTATTTGGGAACGAGAATCCGGTAGGGAAAGTCGTGGAGTATTATGGAAAAGACGTTATTATACGAGGAATGATAGATGAACCGAGATGTAAGACCTTACTTCGGTTTGACATGCTCGTGTCACACAACCTGATAAAGCGGTGGCAGCAAATGGACATATCATTAGAGCGTGTGCTTCCCGGAGTAGACCTGGACGAGATAAACAAACTCAGCAATGTATTTAAGAAAGATAAAAGAGGAAACAGCATACGCTGGAAATTCATTCCTTGGAAAGACTTCTATTGGGAGAATGCCGTCGGACATAATGACGATTACGATTCTATGATGCAATTCGGAAACCGTATCCACCTGTATATTCTTTCGGGCGTAGCCATCTTATTACTGATGGTGGGAATATTGAACTTCATCAATATATATATGGTGTTCATGATGAAACGTTCCAAAGAATACGGAGTAAAAAAAGTATTCGGCCTGCAACGCTTGCCGCTATTTATGCAAATCTGGCTGGAAAACCAAATCTTGACCGTCGTCGCACTGCTGACGGCATGGCTGTTGGTGGAAGCCAGCCAAATTCCTGTCAGCCAACTGATGGGTGAGCGAATCGGTTACTCTGCATTCGACTGGCAGATATCATTGGGCTTCTTGGTTTTACTGCCTTTGGTTACGTCCGTCTACCCGTATATCAAATACAATTACCTGTCTCCCATTGCGTCTATCCGCTCGATTGCATCGAATCGCCACTCCATCACCATCCGCATGGCATTCCTGTTCTTGCAGTATAGCATCACCGTATTGCTGCTTGTCCTGTCGCTCTACTTTGGCAAACAGTTGAACTTTTTACTGTCTACTCCTCCCGGATACCGGACAGAAGGAATCCTCAGAGCCGAATTGTTCCATGAAAACAATAATTATCTGGTACACGATAAGGAGGAGGATCAGAACAAGCGTTCTGCCCGATATAGTTATATCAAACAGCAACTGAATGAATGTCCCTACATTGAAAGGTGGATGATTTCGCACCCTTCCATATTAAGAGGAAATGCTTTCAGCACTTTGCTGAATGATAAAGATACACACCTTAATATGCTCACTCTGTTTCCTTCGCCCAACTTTTTCCATATATATGGTTTGAAGGTGCTGGAGGGAGAAATTCCGCAAAAGTTCGAAAGCTGGAGTGACTATAAAATCATTCTGAATAAAGCGGCGATGAAAGCGATGGGGTATACCCGAATGGAGGATGCTTTTGTGCGGAGCGAATCGCCGCTCTGGGTAACAGTCAGAAATGGGAAAATGGAAGAGGGAGGAACCAAACTGATGCCCGTAGTAGCTGTGATAGACGACTATTATCCTGCACATATAACCCAAGGAGTAAAGCCGATGGCATTTGTTGTCGGAGAAGAAGGCGGTGACGGTGATTTCATAATAGCCACCAAGCCCGGTAAGGAGAAAGAAGTAATGGAGCTCCTTAAAAAGATAGAAAAAGAAATATACAATACGGAGGAGTTCAACCATTCCTGGCTTACGGATGAAGTTCACAACTTATATTCCGAAGATAGAGAAACGGCACATATTTACTCTGTTTTTGCCTTGATAGCCATAGCAATCTCTTGTCTCGGCCTGTTCGGATTATCCCTGTTCGACATCCGGCAGCGTTATCGCGAAATAGCCATCCGCAAAGTAAACGGTGCCGGCATAAAAGAGCTTTACTTGTTGCTTTTCCGTAAATACATCAAGGTGATAGGCGGTGCGTTTATAGTGGCAGTGCCTCTCTCCTATTATCTCATACATATTTATACGCGAGCATTCATCATGAAAGCCCCTATCGGCATCGGCATCTATTTCATTGCTTTATTGGTGATTCTCATCATTTCGTTGGGAACTCTGATATGGCAAATACACAAAGCCGCCAACATAGACCCTGCCCTAATTATAAAATCAGAATAAACTCATAAAAAAATGAAAACACTGAAATACGCCGGACGCTTCCTGATGCGTTCAAAATCATATACAATTATCAATCTCTTGGGACTGGCGTTCAGCCTGGCCTGCTGCATCATCCTGATGCGGTATATTTACCGGGAGCTGACTGTAGACACACACTGCATCGACCGTGAAAACATATATGGGGTACATGTCAATATGGAAGGCAGTGAATCATTGACCGGCATCAGGCAAATCAACTATGATACCGTCAACATAGACAAACAGTCCATTGGAGCGATAGCCACCTACATACCGCTGGAACAGGATTACATTCAATTGGAAACCAACCGCTATACAGCAAGATGCCTTGTAACGGACAGTGTGTTTTTCCAATTCTTCCACTATCCCGTGATACATGGAAACACATCGCTGAGAACTCCTCAGTCGGCATTATTGACAGAAGCTTTTGCACGCAAGATTTTTGGAAATGAAAACCCGATAGGTAAAGTTTTCCGCTACTCCAATGGCAAAAACATAACCGTGGAAGGCGTTATCGGAGAACCGAAGTGCAAAAGCAGTATCCGGTTTGACGTAGTGCTCTCATCCACTTTGTCCAACGATTGGGAACGTATGAATATCGAACTTTATCATTTCCTGCCCGGCACGGATATGGAAGCGATGAACAGACTGGGCAGCAAACCCAGATACTTAAATAATCCTCAATACGACTCACGGATGTACACGTTCTCGTTCATTCCCCTAAAGGATATTTACTGGAATGGTTCACTGACTGACGACCTCCCATCCATGTTTCTTTCGGGAAGCCGCCAACATATCACCATCCTATGCGGTGTATGTATATTACTGCTGCTCACGGGTATACTCAATTTTATTAATATCTATTTGGTAGCCATGCTCCGACGCGGAAAGGAATATGGTCTGAAAAAAGTATTCGGCGCACGCGGCAAAACCCTGTTCGCCCAAATATGGACAGAAAACTTTATGCTGGTGCTTGCTTCCCTTTTGGTGGCATGGTTCATCATTGAACTGACTTCGTTGCCTATAGAACACCTGTTCGGTTATCACAGTTCATATACACTGTTTGACGGTATTCTATCGGCAGGCATTCTACTGGTACTTCCGTTATTCACATCTATTTATCCTTACATAAAGTATAACTACGGTTCTCCCATTCAGTCTATTCGCTCCATCGGTTGGGGAAACCGTTCCGTACGCTCGCGGATGTTTTTCCTTTTCGTACAATACATTGTCACCTTCCTATTGGTGATACTCTCCCTTTATTTCAACCGCCAATTGGATGTACTGCTACATACCGAACCGGGATTCCGTACCAAGGATATTATGATAGCCAATTTAGTTTATGAATCGAAAGATTTCAGAAGTTATACTCCCGAAAGTATCATGCAACGACGTCAGCGTATCATGCAACTGGATAATGAACTGGCTTCCTGTCCATTCATCGAGCTCTTTGAACCTAGTCGCGAGGATATTCTCGCTCCCGCCTACAAGACGCATTTTATCAATAACAAAGGAGAAAAAAAACTGATTGCCGTCCGCTATGCCACTCCCACTTTCTTTAAGCTCTATGGCATAAAGATAATAGAAGGCGGACTGCCCGAAGCTGATTCTCAAGACCGGAGAACCTTTCTGGTAGCCAACCGCGCCGCCATGAAAGCATTGGGCTACACTTCATTGGAAGAAACCGGTGTGGTAGAAGAAAATCAAAAAAGAGCTAACGCCAATGCATCTTTGCGACCGATTGACGCCATTGTGGAAGATTATTTTGACGGACATCTCACATTAGGCACTCAACCGATTCTATACACTGTCAGTACGAGAAGCAACGGCGACCTTTACCAAATAGCATATACGCCGGGCAAAAAGAAAGAGCTGGTAGAATTTCTGCACCAGCTGGAGAACAAAGTATATGGCAGTGAAGACTTTACCTATACTTTACTGGAAGATGACGTGAAAGCCATGTATGCCGAAGATTACCAGACCGCAATGATTTATTCTATCTTCGCATCCATTGCCATCATTGTATCGGCACTCGGTTTGTTCGGCATTTCACTATTTGACATTCGCCAACGCTATCGTGAAATTGCCATCCGAAAAGTAAACGGTGCAAGTACGCGTGAACTTTATCTGCTGCTATTCCGTAAATATGCCTTATCATTGATGAGTGCTTTTGCCATAGCTATCCCCCTGTCCTGCTTCCTCATCTATAAGTACACACAGGATTTTGCCGTAAAAGCCCCTGTCAGTATCAGTATCTTTATAACCGCTTTATTGCTAGTGACAGTCATTTCGTTGGGAACCTTGATATGGCAGATACACAAAGCCGCAAATATCAGCCCTGCAAAAATTATGAAATCAGAATAATCAATCAAAAATTAAAACCATGCTTCAACACTATATAAAAACGGCCTTTCGCCATCTGCTAAAATATAAGACACAAAACCTGATATCCATTCTCGGATTGTCTGTAGGCATTTTATGCTTCAGTATCTGCCTCTATTGCAGCCGGTTCATCTACTCTGTCGACCAATGCTTCATCAACAAAGAACGCATTACCAATATAAATCTCTATACCCCGGACGGCGTCATATATTCGGGTATTCCTGCCAGGTTAATAGAGAGCCTGCGCCAAACACCGGTTGACGAAGCAGAAGATTACACTTTCGTCGCCTACCCCAATCAACGCAGTTACAATGTAGAAACAACCGAAGGGAAAGAAGTGCCCTATGAAGACTTATACACTATGGAAGTAGATTCTTCCTACTGCAACATATTCACGCCCCAAATAGTGCAAGGCTCATGGAAGACGGCTTCGCATACGCCCAACTCCGTGATACTGACCCGCTCACTGGCACGGAAAATATTCGGTGCGGACGAGAGCTCAATCGGAAAACGGATGATACTGGCACAACGATTATCCACCTCACCCGCCACCACCCCACGAACGGGAGGTATCGCCTATACCATACAAGCCGTGATAGAAGATATTCCACTCAATACCAGCTTGAGCTTTCTACAACAAGTTGATATGCTTGTCCTGAACGATAGTGAAGGTATATTACAGTTTGAACATAATAATAACATGACAGGCGGCTGGGGTTTCGCCCTTCTCCGTCCGGGTAAAACACCCACCCAACTGGAGGCACGTTTTCGGGCAATGAACCTGAAACATACAATGTTCAAACAAGAGAACGATGTGACAGCTTCACCTTTCGGGAAAGATTTCCGGGAAAAATCCATCGCCCCTTATTTTGCAGGAATCACATTCGTCATCGGTCTGCTGATTTTACTGACCGGCTTGCTCAACTTCTTCCAATTCCTGACAGGCAGTTACCTGAACCGTTCACATGAGTTCGGCATACGCAAAGCGACAGGAAGCGGGAACCGGCAATTATTCGGGTTGCTCTTTACTCAAGCTGTTCTAGTCTCATTGATTGCTTTCCTATTCACTTTCAGTCTGATAGAAATACTCAGTCCGTTTCTGTCTTTTTCGCTTTTCGACTTCACCTTGCTGGTGGAACGAAACTTGCTACTGACACAGACCACAGAATATATGGCAGGTATTCTTCTGCTATGTCTATTACTGTGTCTGATAACCGTATGGCGGATTAAATATATTTCCATACAGACAGGCATTCGCGGCAGCAACCCCAAACGAAGTCGCCACAGTGTACGTAATGTCCTTCTGGGTATTCAATTTTTTATCTGTTGGCTATTCGTCGTGTTTACGGCAGCTCTGTATCTGCAAGCCGACAAGACCGGAAGTACCCTATTCCATACGCTGACGGAAAAAGAAAAATCCGAAATCATCAGTATCCCATTGGATTGCCGTTTTATGAAGAACGACGAAAAACTTGCTTTGATAGAACATATCAGCCGCCATCCCTCCATTACAGACAAGTTGCCGGCAGACATAAATTATCTGAATGGTCTTTCGGGTACAGGCATGTATACAGAGAAAGGGAATCGAGACAGCTATATAGAAGTCAACATTATGAACATATCAAGCAACTTCTTCGAATTTATGAACATCCCCATCCTTAGCGGACATACTTTAAAAACAGATGAACAGATGGTGGCAGACCATAAACTGGTAGAACACATGGGAAAAGACCTATTAGGAATGACACTATACAACTATGAAGACGGATATACCGTATGCGGTATTTGTTCCGACTTCATTGCAGATACCTACAACCAGAGTCAGGGCTTCATCTTTTTGCCCTGCAAATTCAACGACTATGTAGGCCATTGCTATATGAAATGCAAACCGGGCCGTGTGGAAGAAGTAAAAAGCTTCATAGAAGCAACATTGAAAGAAAGTTTTCCTCCGAGCATACAACCCCGGATTTCTACTTTACTAGAGGATATACATCAGGCACAAGCCATTGAAAACAAAATGAAAGGCATTATTCTGTTCTTCTCCTTTGTCAGCCTGATTATCACTTTATTGGGTGTTTACTCGGCTATTACCCTGGACACGGAACGCAGACAAAAGGAAGTGGCTATCCGCAAAGTGAACGGTGCCGGACTAAAACAGATTATCTTGTTGTTTGCCCGCATGTACATTTACCTACTGGCATTTTCTGCCATCGTAGCCTTCCCTCTCTGCTATATCATATTGCAACTATGGAAAAAGATGTATATTGTGTTTTTCAATGACGGACCATTGTTTTGGATTGCAATTTTTATGGGAGTAGCCGCCATTACTATACTAACCATTATTTTCCGTATTCTGAAGATTGCAAAGAGCAATCCTGCTGAAGTAATTAAAAACGAATAAAAAACAAGCACAACAATGACAATACATTATTTAAAGGTAGCATTAAGAAATCTGCTGAAATATAAAGTTCACAGCTTTATATCGGTTATCTGTCTGGCAATAGGCATTACCTGTTTCTGCCTGATGAATTATTTTATTGACGGTGTGACCGCGCAGGCAGATCTGCCGGATTACGAGCATCGCATCAGGCTGGTCTGCTGTTCGGAAGATACCGCAGCCGATTTCTATTGGAAATTGGATGACATCCGTTATTTGGATGAACAATCCATAACAGGCATGGACAGCCTTGTAACAGCTTCCTACCCTCACGATACCGAAATCACAGTCATCGACAAAAACCAGCAGGAACTGCCTTTCCTCATCAAGTACCGATGTGTCTCATCCTCCTTATTCCCCTATAATGCCATTCGTCCGGTCAGTGGAAAAAGTAGACTCGATGCCCCCGATGAAGTCATTATCTCTCAGGAATTCGCCCACAAAGCGTTTGGAAAAGAAGACCCGACAGGCATGATTATCCACCTTGTACCGACCTATAAAGAATATCCCGAACAGATAAGGGATTACAAGATTGTCGGTGTAGTAACCAGCCAAGACACCGATTGCTACTTTCCCTTATCCATGGATCCGTATGCTTCATTCAGTGTCGGCACTTTCCTTACAGGAGAAACCACGCTGGAAACCTTGAACAAGCAACTGGAAAAAATAACCTGGCGACATGGGGAGTGGAATGTACATGCATACGCCAGCCTGACATCGGCACGCAACGATGATTTGCAAAGAAGCATCGCCATGCTGCTTTTCCGCTTTGTCGGTTCACTTATCCTGCTGTCGGGACTTATCAATTTCCTGAAATTCATTATCCAGATGTTTTATAACCGGCAACGTGAACTGGCTCTACGCAAATGCCTCGGATCAGACATCAAGGGACTATTCTCCCTGCTCTTTGCCGAAATATTCTGGATGATGTCCACTGCTTTCCTCCTCTCATTGGTCGTAACAGAGGTAGTGGTGTCTCTAGCGTATACTTATATCCCCCAAGAAGACATGATTCCCTTGTCTATGCCAAAGATATACGGCATGCAACTGGGCCTGTACATCGTATTGCTGCTGGTATGTATGTCCGTCATAATGTACCCCATTTACCGGTTGCGACAATTGAGCATCATTCACTATATCGTGCAAAAGCGGGAACGGCACGTATTCCGCAACATCATGATAAGTGTACAGCTGGCTATCTCCATTTTCTTTGTAGGCGGCGTGTTCGGAATCACACTCATCTTCAACCAAATGTTCGATAAAATGTACAGCCCGTTATCTTCCGAGGAAGAACAACAGATTGTATCCCTGTCGGTGAACAGTATCCGTATGCGGCAGAACATGGACGCCATCCTTTCAGACATCAGCCGTCTGCCTGATATCACAGACCGGATATCCCTTTCACGCTCCTTCGACATCCAATCATTCACCTATATGAATTACATCAAAAACGGGCGTCCTCAGGGACAAGTACTCATGACTACCGGAGATCCGCACTATTTCGAGTTCTTCAAGATTCCGATGGAAGGAAAGTTAGTGGACAGGAATGAGCAGGGAACAGTATACGTCAGCGAACAGTTTAAGGAACAATTACAAAAGGACAGCATAGAAGGCAGCGTCACACTGAGCGGCAATGACTATCGCATAGCCGGTACTTTTCGTGCATTATATAAGGAAGGCGGGCAAAGAAATCTGTCCGGTTCCGTGTTTTTAGTAAACCCCTATCCTTCCTCTTATTACTTCAAGACCTCCGGCTCCGACGCTACCTCAAACGTAATCAAAGCGATAACGGAAGTCTGCCGCCGCTATGTTCCTGCTACATTACCACTGGATATCCGCGATTTCAGTGACTCCAAACAAACCGTTATGGGCACTGTGAATCTGATGCGAAGTGTGTTCATGTTATTGGCTGTCGTCAGTCTGCTGCTGGTGGTGCTCAGTATTTATTCCGCCATCTCTATGGATACGGTCAGCCGACAGAAAGAAGTCGCCATCCGGAAAATAAACGGAGCTACCCCTAACGTCATCGCCCTGTTGTTTGCCAAGACTTACTTAATTATTTATATTCTCACCTTCTGTAGTGTCTATCCCATACTTAGACTGACTCTGATGGAGTTGACATCAGAAACTACTTTCGGGGATATTTACAGTTGGGATAAAGGAGCATTGCTATTCCTTGCCATCGCCCTGCTGATATTCTTAGTAACGGTTTACAAAATATATGAGATAATGCATCTGAACCCGGCCAATATCGTAAAAAAGGAATAATAGAAGCGTCCATCGTGCGCTATCGCACGCGAATAGTGCAAAAACGCACGATGGACATATACAGACAGGCCTATTATATCATTCATTATCAAGCAAATAACTCTCAGGCATAGTTATTGTATATTATCATAAAAGAACAAACACTTAAAAACCGCTTTATGATTAAACATCTCTTGACTGTTACCTTCCGTAACATGACAAAACAGAAAGGACGGAGCATCATATCTGTGCTTTGCATCACAGCAGGGCTGTTGTGTTTCAGCATCTGCCATTATTATAGCACCATTATGAGCCGAGGTAATAAACTCTTGGACACCTACGAACGTATGGCAGTCATTCGGGGCAAAAACAATCCCAACATGTACATGAGATTTAGTCTTGACAAAATAAAAGAATTGGGGAACGAAGAGATACTAGGCATAGCATTTTTCACTAATGGAACCACAAACTTTAAAACACAATCGGATGCTGTCTACCGTATATCTGCCACTTTCTGTAACCATGACTATTTTCTGGTTTTCCCTCCAAAACTCATTGAAGGAAGTCTGGAAGAGTTCGATAAACGACCGGAAATCATTGTCGTAACCAAAAACTTCATCCGGAAATACGCCGATGCCGGTACTACCATCGGTTCCTCCGTCACACTCAATAAAACAACTTATACCATAGGAGCCATCATAGAATCTTATCCGGCAGGAATGAACAACTATACCACTTCCTATGATTTGTTCATCCCATCCTCCGAATCATACGGCGATAAAGTCCTGCTACTTGGGAAGCCTTCGGATATAGAAATCATAAACAAACGTCTGGCATTACTTGATTGGGAGGGATACCAGACCACCCCCCAATGCTATTTGATGAGCCAGCTGCCTCAAACGTCAGGCCTGGAACTGTATATCAGTATCATCGGACTGATTATCCTGATTGTTGCATTGACTAATTATTTCTCATTCAGCATCAGCTCTTTTGTCAACCGCTCACGCGAATTGGCTCTCAGACAATGCCTGGGAGGAAAAAGCAGCAACATCTTTGGCTTGTTATTCATTGAGCAATTCATCATCCTGACGTTAAGTTGCATACTTACACTTGCCTTGTCTGAAAGCCTGCTGCCTGCTTTCATCGACAGTCTGAGCTATAATATCCGCCGGGAACTGGAAATCGACATTCCTTTCCTGTTAATAAGCGAAATAAAATATACCGTTCTCATTTGGGGAGCCTCATTCCTTTTATGCTATATCTCTGTCACCAGAATCATCCGCCACATGCACCGCAAAGGACTAAGCGGAAGAGCCGGAAAAGGAAAACATCTATTACGTAATATCTCGTTAGGATTGCAGTTTTTCTTTTCGTTCCTTTTCCTTTTCGGGATTGCAGGAATATATTTCCAAATGCAAAGTTACTCCAACAGCACTACCCCCCTACTGACAGATGAAGAAAAACAGAACCTTATTATCATTCCCACCTATTCGTATGATAATAAGTTAAATAAAGAATTAACAGAAGTCTGTGACTATTTCCGCTCTAAAAGTTGGTGCGAATCACTATCTTTATTCTGCTTTAACACTATGAATATAAAGAAAGAGTATGTCATAGTCAATCAAGTGACAGAAGAATTCCTAGACCAAATGAAAATAGAGAAATACCATAAACCGGGAGAAAAGTTCGCTTATATCACACCCACTATTGATACTGAAATAAGAAGTGACAGTAGCTTTCAAACCATCCGGTTCAGAAAGGAATTGGAATACCCCATCAAGGGACAATGCCATATATTCCCTCAACCCAAATATGGAACTTCTTATTTAACAGTGCTGCCGTTTGAGAATAAACACGAACCCGACAAAATCATCCTGCAACTGAAGCAAGGGGCAAACCGCAAGCAAGCCCTGCAGGAGATAAAGAAAAAAATAAATACTTATTACCCGGCAAATGCCACGTATGAAGCAACAACGCTTTACGATGAACAAGTAGGAGAATTGAATGTCTTGCGAAATCTTTTCATCGTCTGCGCCATCATATCACTACTCATTACCATTCTGGGAATCTATCACTCTATACAGATAGATACGGAGCGCCGACAAAAAGAAGTAGCTATCCGAAAAGTGAATGGAGCCCACATCAGCGATATCTATTGGTTGTTTGGCAAAAGCTATGTGACACTTTATCTGATAGCAATGATATTGGCCATACCAATCTGTCTCTTTCTGATGATTATGGCAGACAGTATGATAAAGTTCGACTATGGACATCCGATGTTATGGAGTATCCCAATGTTTGTTGCCGCTATGGTAATCATACTGACCATCAGTTGGCGCATTTATAGGATAGCCCGCATCAATCCGGCAGAGATTATCAAAAACGAATGATATAATAACATTTAAAAATAGAACAATTATGATTAAGACAGTAAACTTACAAAAAATCTTCAAGACAGAAGAAGTTGAAACATGGGCACTGAATAATGTCAGTCTGGAAATTAAAGAAGGTGAATTCGTAGCCATTATGGGCCCTTCAGGTTGTGGCAAATCTACCTTATTGAATATTCTCGGATTATTGGACAACCCCTCGGGAGGCGAATATTACCTGAACGGCACAGATGTGTCTAAATTTACCGAAGCACAACGTACCAACCTCCGCAAAGGTGTCATCGGTTTCGTTTTTCAAAGTTTCAACCTGATAGACGAATTAAACGTTTACGAAAATATTGAGCTACCCCTGCTTTACATGGGTATTCCGGCTTCCGAACGCAAACAAAGAGTAGAAGAAGCCATGAACCGTATGGCTATCGCCCACCGTGTAAAACATTTCCCACAACAACTCTCCGGAGGTCAGCAACAGCGTGTAGCCATTGCCCGCGCAGTAGTGGCAAATCCTAAATTGATTCTTGCCGATGAGCCTACCGGTAACTTGGATTCAAAAAACGGTAAAGAGGTTATGGAGCTTCTGACAGAACTGAACAAGGAAGGAACAACCATCGTCATGGTAACCCACTCCCAGCATGATTCAGGTTATGCGGGAAGAACAATCAACCTGTTTGACGGACAGGTGGTCAATGAAGTAAAAATCTAAGTTGTGTCTTTAAGGTACAGATAGCACGGAAATCACGGAATAAAAGAGTATTCATATTTCCGTGTAATTCTGTATCTAAAAAGAAACTCCTGACAGTTAAATTATCAGCCTATGAAAAAATATTATCTATTAATATTGCTCGGAATCTGTTTTATCAGTTGTAAAAATCAGAATCCATTGCCCGATATGCAATTAGGCGCTCTGACAGATTATGATATAGAGGCATTTGATACATCCCCAAGGTATTTTAAAGATTATCAGACTTACTATCTGGAAGGTACTGCAAATTTATCTTCTCGTGAGGCTGTCCGAGAATTAACTCGTCATCATGACCGTATCTATAGCCTGGCAGACGGACGACTATATGTCCATCACCATAAAACCGGAAAAAGACTGCATATATTCGACTCTGTCCCCACCTCTTTCCGTTCATTTGATATAGACACTATCCGGCAACGAATCTATGCTTTAGACCATAAACAGATTGTTTGCTATGACACTATTGGCAACAGACTTTCCACATTCTCCTTGAAAAACCATTCAAAGAACGAACGGCTGGCCGTCATCGGCAACGGTGGTCATCTTTTGCTCACCACCATGACATACCCACAGCCTGAAATATACCACATAGACTACGAGAACCGGAAACAAATTCCGCTACGCAGCCCCAATAAGAAAACAGAGATTTACACCGACACACTGGATGCTCCCCTCTCCATCATCGGACACAGCAAAAGAGGCACCTATTATAAATACATAAATAATGACACTTTGTTCCTCGTCACTCCTCAAGGGCTGATTCCCATGTATGACTGCCACATGAAGAAAGCATCAAAAAGCGATTTTAAAATGCGCTTGCTTTCTTTAGATGAAACAGATGAATACTGGATTCCCCGATATCGTACCTCAGTAATTGTGAAAGGAAAACATTATAGATGCACTGAGGCCGGATTTATCACCAAAAGCTTTCAACCTATAGAAATTCCTTATAACTTCGGTCATATCAATCCCGAGAAACGAGGTGCCACCTGCTGGATAGGCAAATATCCTTTCTTCATGAGCAAAGATTGCCGTGACATTCTGCAAATCAACTCTACTGAATTGGACAGCATCTACTTTTTGCCGGAGGAACTACAGACAAGAAAAGCCTCCAATGATTTAATCTTAAATGTTCTGAACCTAAAAGATAAAAAGAAATGAACACCATTGCCACATTTAAAATCATCTTCCGCAGTTGGTGGAGAAATAAACTGTTTATTCTCATCTCTCTCATCAGCCTGACAGTGGGGCTCGGATGTACCAACCTGCTTGTCACTTTCTTTATTCACGAGTATAACATCGAACAGCAGACACCCGACCGGCAGCTCATCTTCGCACTGCGGCAAGACTCTCCGATGGAAGAAGGTGTAAAGGTATCCTACGTCGATGCGAACACTGCCGAACAGATAAAGGAAAAGTATGCAGAAATAACAGATATACTCCGTCTGAACGGAATGAATGCGAATGTCTGTAAATACAATGAAATAAAATATGAACACCCGTTATTTATATGTGCAGACTCTACATTAAATAAGTTTTTTCATTACACCGCTTTGGAAGGCAATCTTAGCACAGTATTGACAACCCCGGACAAAATAGCCATCAGCGAGACCTTTGCCCATAAACTATTTCACGGTCATAGCGGCATAGGAGAAATGATTGAGATTATTGACGCGAATGGTGAGATACAGAAATATGAAGTAGGTGCTATTCTGAAAGAACGCCCACAATCATTCCTGCATTTCGACTTGTTAACCGGCATAACAGGAGAGTTTTGGGGAGGCCCAACTCTTCTAAAGCTACACCCCGGTGCTTCCGCATCGCTCTTACAAGAGAAAATAAGAGAGGATAAAATACCGACTCTCACTTCCGGAAACACACAGTATTACGTAGATGCTCTCAAAAGCCTGTATTTTAATACCAACAAAAACAGCAGGCAACAAGAGCTGTCCTATTTCCAGCAAAGCGATGTACCTTTACTCTACATCGGCCTGATATCAGCTCTGCTGGTACTTGCCATCGCCTGTTTCAACTATACCAACCTGAGCCTGTCACGCACCCTGCAACAGATAAAAATGATACATATCGAGAAACTGATGGGAGCTCAACTGAAAGAAATCCGCAAACAGTTATTCTACGATGCAACGCTCACCGTATTATTGGCATTTCTGTTTTCCTTGTTACTTATCAATGACTTACTACCGTGGTTCAATGAATTACTGTCGGCGCATCTGTCCCTTTCCTTCTTCTTCAGCTGGCAGGTCTTGCCATTGCTTTTAGCATTTGTTTCTGCCATGGCAGTGATACCCGGATTATATATCAGCCGGAAACTTTCCCGCCAAACCTTGAGTGAGTACAGCCACAATTACACCGGAAGAAAAAAGCAACAACAGATATGGATACTAGTCACCTTGCAGTTCATCTTTTCCATCGGATTAGTTTACGCCACAACAATGGCACAAGCCCAAATGGATTTGTTGAAGTCTCGTGCCCACCTCTATGAAAATACCATCGAACTAAATGGGAAAAGCCCCTTCTATAAGGAACTGAAAAAAATCAACGGAATAGAATCAATATCTTTATCCAGAAGCTCTTTACTGAATGCGTGGATGCGCGAACTTCCCATACAACAGCCGGATGGCAGCGTGAAACATTATTATATAATACAAATTCCAACGGACACAACATTCCTTTCAACCATGCACATACGCCAACTGGCGGGTGTGTCACCGGCTAAAGCATATCAGGAATACTCCCATCCGGTATTTATCAACGAGAGCTATGCCCGCATATTGAACATTGATGCTTCCAAAATAGGACATAACCTCCGTGAATTTGACGCATTTGCCGATAGCCTGAGCGTATTGGCCGGTATCATAGAAAGTTTCCCCTTCAATTCGCTGGAAGAAGAAATTGCAGGACAAGAAATATCTTTTGTACCCGAAAGCAGCCTGACCAGATACGGCATGTTTATACAGGCCAGACTACATCCTGAAACACGCCGGGAAACGCTGGCACAAATAAATAAGCTATGGGAGAAAATGTGCGACGGAAGAGAGTTTCAGTATATAGACATGCACCAAAAGTTCATGCAACGGAACAAGATGATTACAACGCTGTCCAAAATCCTGATAAGCTACTCACTCATAGCACTGGTGCTTACCTGCTTCGGGCTGTTCGGCATCTCATGGTATGCAGTCCGTCACCGCACCCGTGAAATAGCCATCCGCAAAGTGCATGGTGCCTTGAACCGACAGATAGTGTGGGCATTGAACCGTTCTTTTCTATGGCAGATTCTGATAGCATACGCCATCTCCATTCCCCTCGTGTGGTGGCTTATGGAGCATTGGTTGGAACAGTTTGCCTACCGGACTTCCGCTACGTGGTGGAGTTTTATCTTCCCGCTTATTCTGGTTATGGTTATCACAGGCATTACGGTGACCATACACAGTTATCGCGCTGCCCGCAGCAATCCTGTCGAAAGCCTCAAAACCGAATGATGCATCTATGGGTGTTGCATCAGGCCTGCTTCCGTTTCTCCTGAAAGACCACAAGAGACACGGAAGCAACCACCAGTGTAACACCCATCGCACTATAAACGGTAAATAATTCTTTAAATACAAACACACCTATCAGTACTGCCGTCAGCGGTTCCAATGCTCCCAAAAGAGAAGTAAGCGTAGGGCCGGCCAGTTTTATGGCCTTCACTAGTGTGATATTTGATATGGCTGTCGCCGGAAGTGCCAATCCTAGTATATAAAGCCAGGCAATCCCATCGGTTTCCAAGCGAATACCACCTTCCCGACAAAGACCTCCCAGAAAGAAAAACAAAGCCCCCAGTCCCATCACATAGCAAGTTAAGGCTGTGGAATCAATATGTACCGCACGGCTTTTCCTTACTCCTATGATATAGCCCGCATACGAAAATACAGAGACACAAGCGGCTATCAACCCTACCCCGGTATCTCCTCCACTAAACTCAATATCACCCGATGACAATAATGAGGCTCCTATCAATGAAAGCAATATGGCAGTAAATGTAACGACGGACTTCTTTTCTCCATAAAAAGTAATCATGACAATAGCCACGGCCAAGGGATACATGAAGTGGATAATAGATGCCACTCCGCTTGCTATATTCTGATAAGCAATGACCAGACTGAATGAGGTTATCGCCCTAAACAGACTCAATACGAAAACGGTCATAAAGTCCTTAGTGCCCAACCGGAAGTTACATCCCGAAAGCAATCCGAACAATACCAATACTACTGTAGCTACTCCCCAACGGTAAGTCAGCACCTCAAAAGAAGAAAAGCCGATAGCTAATAAACTAATAGAAAAAAAAGGCGCCAGCCCGAAAGTAGCCGACGACACTGCTGCATATATAATTCCTTTTAACTGATTCATTCTGTCACTGTCCATCTAAAAAACAGGCACAAAGATACGAAAAACAGTTCATGCACAAAACTCCGTGAGCGTAAATATTCACTCAGATGAACCCTGACACAATGACATATATACGTGTGGGCCTATGCGGACGTACGTGTGGACCTATGCGGACGTACGTGTGAGCCTACGCGGACGTACGTATCGGCTCATGCGTATATACGTGTGAACTGCCCCGGCCGATGCCCTTTAGAGATAACCGAACCGGCCATCTTCTAAAAAACAGATGCGGCTCAACAAAAGATTGTCAAGCCGCACCGTTGAAACAAATTCTTTTATTTCAATATGCCTAATTTCTTAAAGCATTGAGTCAGTTTGTCTACTGCATAGTCAACCTGCTCTTTGGTATGGGTAGCCATCAAAGCAACACGAACCAATGTATCTTGAGGTGCACATGCAGGAGGGATAACCGGATTGATAAAGATACCTTCATCAAACGCCAATTTGGTCACCTCGAATGTCTTATCGGTATCGCGCACATAAAGCGGGATGATAGGACTCTCTGTATCACCGATTTCAAAACCAGCCTGACGGAAACGGTCTAATGCATAATTGGTAATCGTCCACAAGTTTGCCTTGCGTTCGGGTTCTGTCTTCAAGATGTGAAGTGCTTCACGTGCGGCAGCGGTTGCAGCCGGAGTGTTACTTGCAGAGAAAATATAAGAACGCGAATTATGACGCAACCAATTGATAGTATCTTTGTCTGCTGCCACAAAACCACCGATGGAAGCAAGTGACTTAGAGAAAGTACCCATAATTACATCTACCTGGTCGGTCAAGCCGAAGTGGTCGCATACCCCGCGTCCCTGATGTCCGAATACTCCCAAACCGTGAGCTTCGTCTACCATGATGCTGGCATTGTATTTTTCTTTCAGGCGGACAATTTCGGGCAAATTTGCCAAGTCTCCTTCCATAGAGAATACTCCGTCAACCACAATCAGTTTCACTGATTCGGGCTTGCACTTCTGAAGTTCTTTTTCAAGAGCTTCCATATCATTGTGCTTGTACTTTAACTGAGTAGAAAAAGAAAGACGACGTCCGTCTACGATAGAAGCATGGTCGCGGTCATCGCAGATGATATAGTCATTACGGTCTGTCAGGCATGAAACCACACCTTCGTTTACCGTAAAACCGGTGGAATAAACCAACGCATCATCCTTACCTACGAATTCTGCCAATTCTTTTTCTAACTGAACATGAAGGTCGAGTGTACCATTCAAGAAGCGTGAACCTGCACAACCTGTACCATATTTACGGGTTGCAGCAATTGCTGCTTCAATAATTCTTTCATCGTAAGTCAGCCCCATATAAGAGTTAGAGCCAAACATCAGGACTTTTTTTCCGTCCATGATAACTTCCGTATCCTGATGGCTGTCTATCTCACGGAAATAAGGATAAACACCCTGCTCCATGTATAACTGAGGCAATCTGAATTTACTTAACTTGTCTTGTAATAATCCCATATTTTATTATATGTGGCGTAAACCTCATCGGTTTACATTAAAATAAATGTATATAAACTCACTAATACATTCTGCTTTTAGGGAGTTCCCGTCAAAACAGGCTGCAAAGATAGTAATTTCTGCAAAGCGTTGTTCTCTTTTTCAAAAAAAATATTTAGTAACATCAAAACTTTTATGATTTTCGATGGTTATAACTAAAATGTATTACTTTTGCATCTTGTTTGAAAGCTAAACGACCTAAAGAAGTATGACCGCAAAAAAAAGAATTGTATTTGTTGTAAATCCCATCTCAGGGACGCAGGGGAAGAAGGCCATATTGAAATGGATTGACGAGCGCATAGACCGTGCGCTTTTTGATTATTCTATTGTAAAAACGCAATACGCCGGTCATGCCGTCGAAATTGCGGCGACGGCTGCCAAAGAGAATGTAGACATCGTAGTGGCCATAGGCGGCGATGGTACGATTAACGAAATCGGTCGTTCGCTGGTACACACAAACACGGCACTAGGTATCATTCCTTGCGGTTCGGGCAATGGATTGGCACGCCATTTACGTATTCCGATGGACGCCAAAGCAGCTATTGACTTGCTGAATACCGGCGAATGTACTTGTGTGGACTACGGAAAGATAAACAATATGCCGTTTTTCTGCACATGCGGTGTAGGGTTTGATGCTTTTGTGAGTCTGAAATTTGCCGATTCAGGTAAAAGAGGCTTATTGACCTATCTGGAAAATACCTTACACGAAAGTCTGACGTACGAACCCGAAACCTATGAAATAGAGAATGAAGAGGGAACAATCAAATATAAAGCATTCCTGATTGCTTGCGCCAATGCATCGCAGTATGGCAACAATGCCTATATTGCTCCCCAGGCTTCCTTGACCGACGGACTGATGGATGTCACCATCCTGGAACCTTTCACCGTGCTTGATGTGCCGTCCTTGTCCTTCCAGTTATTCAATAAAACGATTGACCAAAACAGCCGCATTAAAACCATGCGTGCCAAAAAGATAAAGATACACCGCACCAAAGAAGGGGTAATGCACTATGACGGTGACCCGGTGATGGGAGGTAAAGATATCGAAGTGGAACTTATTCCTCATGGGCTGAATGTGATAATCTCCAATAAAAAAAAAGAGGAGGAACCTTTTAGCCTCCTGCAACAGATAGCAGAGTATTTTAGCGGTTTGAAGCCTAAACATGAAGAGATGATTAAACAGAAGTACAATCACCTTTTTGTATTGAACCGCCATTTACTCAGACGGTTATCCAAAAAATAGGTTACATTTTCAAATAGAATTCTTTGGTCAGCGCTATATATTCCTCACTATATATATGGCGGGAGAGCTCCACAACCAAACAACCCTCCACACATGCCACCGGTTGCTTCTTAAATTCCATCAATACCCGCTTGGGGGTGGCATCCGGCTTGGTTTTTATCCATGTACGGCGAGACAAATGCAACCCTTCCTCTGAGGCGATTTTCATAAACTCATCCATACCGTCTGTCGGAATAATGACAGAGAAACGCCCTGATGAAGAAAGTAATCTTCCACAACTATTTATCAGCGATTCAAAATTTAAACCGACTGTGTGACGGGCCATGTTTCTTTGTCCGTCAGGACATTTCAGCGAATTGACAAAATAAGGAGGATTTGACACGATTACATCATATCGGATATCTGAATCAAAATGGCAAATATCATGGTGCTCCACCTCTATCCTATCGGGCCACGGCGAGTTCTTTACATTCTCTTCGGCCTGCTTCACAGCATCTTCATCTATGTCGACAGCCATAATATGCGCTTCACTGCGCTGGGCAAGCATCAGGGATATCAGCCCTGTCCCGGTGCCGACATCCAAAATATCGCGTGCATCAGACACCTCTGTCCATGCTCCCAACAACACCCCATCCGTGCCTACTTTCATGGCACAACGGTCATGATAAACGGTAAATTGTTTGAATGAAAAATAAGGATTCGGCATAGTAGTCATATTATTTTTCGCCAAAAATAGTCAATTCAGTCCGAATACGCCAAATATTAGGAATTATTTGATTTTAAAAACTCATTTAGTACTCACGAATTTTCCTTATTCGCCAAGGAATGATTAACTTTGTCCCCGTTTTGGGCAATAGTCCAACATTAAAAAACAGAACTAGGAAGATAGAATTATGGTTAAAAGAAAAAAGACAGAGGATATTTTGATGAATACAGATGCTGATGACATCTCTATGCTGGCTGAAATCCAAACCGATTTGGAAGACATATCTGCAATCGAATTTGAAAAAGAGATTCCCATAATGCCTTTGCGCAATATGGTCATGTTTCCATCGGTAGTCATGCCTGTAACTATCGGACGTCCCAGTACGTTGAGACTGGTCAACGCTGCCTATAAGAAAAAACAACCCATAGCCGTTGTCTGCCAAATACAAGGAGATTTGGATGACCCGGGATTTGCCGACCTATACCATGTGGGAGTCATTGCAAAGATTCTCCGTGTTTTTGAAATGCCGGGCGGCAATACCACCGTTATCATGCAGTCCAATGGTCCCAAAATCCATCTGGACAACATAACCAGAGCTGTTCCTTATTTAAAAGGAACGGTTACAGCTATCCACGAGAATTATGAAGAGCAGGACAGCGACGAATTCAAAGCCCTGATAGATACCTGCAAAGACTTGACAGCCAAATTTATTGACGTTTCGGAAAAGCTCAGTCCTGATACGGTATTTGCTATAAAGAATCTGGACAACCCGGAAATTCTAGTTAACTTTATCAGTTCAAACTTCCCTTTTGCTGTTGAAGAAAAAATAGAATTGCTGAAATATGACGTATTGAAAGAGCGTATGTATCGCCTTATTCAGATATTGAACCGCGAAGTGCAGTTGGCCAATATCAAACAAAACATCCAGATACGTACCCGCGAGGATATCGACCGCCAACAACGCGAATACTTCCTGCAACAGCAAATAAAGAATATTCAGGATGAATTGGGAGGTGGACAAGAAGACGAGATTGATGAATTGCGTCAGAAAGGCCAGTCCAAGAGATGGGGAAAGGAAGTGGCAGAACTCTTTGAGAAAGAACTGTCCAAGCTGGAGCGTATCAACTCGCAATCTCCTGATTTTAATGTGCAGCTCACTTATTTGCAAACATTGCTGGCCTTGCCTTGGGAGTCATACACTACAGACAACCTGAATATCAATAATGCAGAAAAGACTTTGAACAAAGACCATTATGGATTGGAAAAGGTGAAAGAACGTATCTTGGAACATTTGGCTGTGCTGAAGTTGAGAGGCAATATGAAATCACCTATCATTTGTCTTTATGGCCCTCCGGGAGTAGGTAAAACATCTTTAGGACGTTCTATCGCATCTGCCTTGAAACGTAAATATGTGCGTATGTCATTAGGCGGCGTACATGATGAGGCTGAAATCAGAGGACACCGCAAAACTTACATCGGCGCTATGCCCGGCCGTATCATCAAAAGTTTGATTAAAGCCGAATCGTCCAATCCGGTGATTATTCTGGATGAGATAGACAAACTGGGCAGCGACCATCGCGGAGATCCCAGTTCGGCTATGCTGGAAGTACTTGACCCTGAACAAAACAACACGTTCCATGATAATTATCTGGACGTGGACTATGATTTATCCAAAGTCATGTTTATTGCCACTGCCAACAACCTCGGCACAATCCCTTCTCCATTGCTCGACCGTATGGAGTTGATTGAGGTGAGCGGATACATCACAGAGGAAAAAGTGGAAATCGCCCGCCGTCACCTCGTACCGAAAGAGCTGGAAGCCAACGGCATAAAGAAAGGATATGTAAAGTTCAGCAAACAGGCTTTGGAATATATCATCGAAAATTACACACGTGAAAGCGGTGTGCGCGAGCTCGAAAAAAAGATAAACAAAATCATGCGCAAGATTGCCTTGCAGTTTGCACGTGACGGCTTCGAGCTGGTGCATGAAATCAAGCCTGATGACGTAAGAGAATACTTAGGTACTCCCGAATACAGTCGCGACAAATATCAAGGCAATGACTATGCAGGTGTAGTAACCGGACTGGCATGGACAGCCGTAGGCGGAGAAATTTTATTCGTAGAGACCAGTTTGAGCAAAGGGAAAGGCGGAAAACTCACCTTGACCGGAAACTTAGGTGACGTGATGAAGGAGTCCGCTATGCTGGCCTTGGAATATATCAAGGCACACACACAGCTACTCAACCTGAGGGAAGATATCTTCGACAATTGGAACATACACGTCCACGTGCCCGAAGGAGCAATTCCCAAAGACGGGCCTTCTGCCGGCATTACCATGGTCACTTCATTAGCTTCCGCCCTTACCCAGCGCAAGGTGAAAGCCAATCTTGCCATGACAGGAGAAATCACGCTACGCGGAAAGGTATTGCCCGTAGGCGGTATCAAGGAAAAGATATTGGCAGCCAAGCGTGCCGGCATCAAGGATATCATTTTATGTGAAGAGAACCGCAAGAATATCGAAGAAATACAGGCGATATACTTGGAAGGAGTAACTTTCCATTATGTAAATGACATTAAAGAAGTATTGGAACTAGCTTTGACTGACGAGAAAGTAAACGGTGCCATAGACTTTAATACTACTCATCAAACAAACGAAGAAAAGAAATAAATATGACTTTTGACTTACAATATACAGACCCCAAATCTAATGCCCGTGCCGGGATTATCACCACAGACCACGGACAGATAGAAACTCCTATTTTCATGCCGGTAGGCACGTTGGGAACAGTTAAGGGCGTGCATTTACATGAGTTGAAAGACGATATTAAGGCACAGATTATATTAGGAAACACGTACCATTTATATCTGCGGCCGGGACTGGATATCATCGAACGTGCCGGTGGCCTGCATAAGTTTAACGGTTTCGACCGCCCTATGCTGACCGACAGTGGCGGCTTTCAGGTGTTCTCTTTGTCGGGCATCCGCAAGATGCGCGAGGAAGGTGTGGAATTTCGTTCACACATCGATGGTTCCAAGCACATGTTCACCCCTGAAAAGGTAATGGATATCGAACGTACCATCGGAGCGGATATTATGATGGCTTTTGACGAATGTACTCCGGGCACCGCCGATTACGAGTATGCAAAGAAATCGATGCAACTCACCCATCGCTGGCTGGACCGCTGCTTGAAACGTTTCAACGAAACAGAACCCAAATACGGATATAAGCAGTCATTGTTCCCTATCGTACAGGGTTGTGTATATCCCGACCTCCGCAAGCAATCGGCGGAATTTATAGCATCAAAAGGTGCTGACGGCAATGCTATCGGAGGATTGGCAGTGGGTGAACCGACCGAAAAGATGTACGAGATGATTGAGGTAGTCAACGAAATTCTGCCTAAAGACAAGCCTCGCTATCTGATGGGAGTCGGTACTCCAATAAATATATTGGAAGGAATAGAACGCGGTGTGGATATGTTTGACTGCGTGATGCCTACCCGTAACGGACGAAACGGAATGCTTTTTACCAAAGACGGAATCATGAATATGCGTAATAAGAAATGGGAAGATGATTATTCGCCCATCGAGGCCGACGGCGCATCGTATGTAGATACCATGTATAGCCGTGCTTATCTGCGCCACTTATTCCATGCACAAGAGTTGCTGGCCATGCAAATTGCTTCCATCCACAATTTGGCATTCTATCTGTGGCTGGCAGGTGAAGCACGCAAGCATATCATTGCCGGTGACTTCTCTACATGGAAACCAATGATGGTAAAGCGCTTATCCACAAGATTATAATTTATAGAAAATGAAGAATTGGTTCAAGAAGAGCACAGGTAAATTCACGAAAGATGAAGAGCAGTCGCAGACTGGCAACAAACACTTGCAAAGCAGATGGCTCAAGAGGCTGGATGTATATATCATCAAGAAGTTTCTCGGGACCTACTTCTTTGCCATTGCATTGATTATTTCCATTGCAGTAGTGTTTGACGTGAACGAGAATATCGACAGGTTTATCAATAATAAGGCACCGCTGAAAGCTATCGTCTTTGATTATTACATGAACTTTATTCCTTATTTCTCCAATCTGCTCAGCCCGCTTTTTGTCTTTATTGCCGTTATCTTCTTTACTTCCAAACTGGCGGAGAATTCAGAAATCATTGCCATGTTCTCTACAGGAATGAGTTTCAAGCGAATGATGCGGCCGTATATGATTTCAGCAGCCATTATCTCTGTAGTAGCTTATGGACTGGGTGCATACGTCATCCCCAAAGGAAATGTGACACGACTCGACTTTGAAGACCGCTATAAAAAGAAAAAGAAGGTGGAGTATGTACGCAATGTGCAGATGGAAGTCGACAGTGGTGTAATTGCTTACATTGAACGCTATGAAAATTATAACAAGACAGGCTACCGTTTCTCTTTGGACAAATTTAAGGATAAAAAATTGGTATCCCATCTCACCGCACGGAGCATTACCTATGATACAGCCAGTGTACACAAATGGATTATCAAGAACTACATGATTCGGGAAATGGACGGTATGCGTGAAAAAATCAGTAAAGGCGACCGGATGGACAGTATCATAAAAATGGAGCCGCAAGACTTCCTTATTATGAAAAATCAGCAGCAGACAATGACCAGTCCTGCCCTGAAGAGCTATATTGACAAGCAAAAGAAACGTGGTTTTGCCAATATCAAAGAGTTTGAAATTGAATACTACCAACGTATCGCCATGTCTTTTGCCGCCTTTATTCTGACTACCATCGGTGTTTCACTGTCATCCCGTAAGGTTAAAGGAGGAATGGGACTGAATTTGGGTGTAGGTTTGGCCTTAAGCTTCTCTTACATTCTATTCCAAACGGTTTCCGCAACTTTTGCCATCAATGGAAATACTCCCCCGATTGTGGCAGTATGGATACCTAATATACTCTATACATTAATAGCAATCTACTTATACAGAAAAGCTCCTAAATAATTATAGGAGCTTTTCCAGTTTTTCACGCCAGTCTTCACCATTCGCGGGTTGCAACGTGACAAAGCCAAGTTCTTTGCCTACGGCTATATTCGAAGCACCGTCATCCACAAAAACAGTTTCAGAAGGATTCAGCGCAGCATCCCTTACCATATATTCAAAGATTCCCCGATTGGGCTTTACACATTTCACTTCATAAGAAGCATATATCTTATCCACATAATCGTCCAGCGGACGGCCTGCAGGTGTAAATTCCTTGCTACGCGCCCATCCCATAATATATGGATTGGTATTGCTTAATATATAAACATTGTATTTACGTTGGCGAAGGGTATTCAAATAGTCCAATTTATACTGTTCCACAGCAGTAATAAATCCTCTCCATCCTAATTCCACCTCTTTGTATGTCAGTTCCTTGCCACAACTCTCACTCAGTTTCAGTCGAAAAGACTCAGCATCGATACGTCCGTCCTCCACTTCCAAAAAGATACCTTTCTGATGATACTTGTCAAGCAGATTATCCGCATCCCTCACTCCTATTTCAATAAACTTCTTCACTGCACGGTCACGGTCAATATCAATAATAACCCCGCCAAAATCAAACACAATATTCTTTATCTGTCTCATACATTTTTAATTAATTATTGCAAAGATAAGCATTTGAAAAAGAATAGAGAATGATGTAAATCAATAAAAAAGCAGTATTTTTACCTGCCAAACAGAATATCCATCCTTAAAGCAAAAACAAATGAAAATAAGAAACCTACTCACCCGAAGCCTGTTTTGCCTCTTAACCTTTATATCCAGCCCTTCCTCATCCGTCTGCCTATTCTCTCAAGGAGAGCAAAACGATAAGGAACAAACGATATTAAGAATATGGAAAGCCGGAGAAACGGTCAGTCAGAAGAGTATAGCACAGTTTGGAACAGCCAATTGTTTTAAGATACAGAAGATTGACGACGCCCTCTTCAAAAGAATCTATGGAAAGTCCTATAAAACAAACTGCACCATACCGAAGGAAGAATTACGTTATCTGAAGGTGCTCCATTATAACCTGAAAGGAGAAATATGCCTTGGTGAATTAGTCTGCAATAAAGCCATAAGCGATGATTTAATCGAAATATTCCGAGCCTTGTATAAAGCCCGATACCCCATTGAACGAATGGTATTAATTGATGAATATGACGCAGAAGACAATCGGTCCATGCAAGCCAACAATTCCTCTTGCTTCAATTTCCGTGTTGTGCCGGGCACCCGGAAACTGTCCAATCACAGCAAAGGGCTGGCAATAGATATCAACCCGCTTTATAATCCTTATGTCAGAACCAACAAGAACGGAAAGGTCATCATATCTCCCGAGAACGGGAAGAAATATGCAGACAGAGGCCTGTCCTTTCCCTACAAAATAGACAAGAACGATTTATGCTATAAGGAATTCATTAAACACGGTTTCATTTGGGGAGGTGCTTGGAAGAGCCTGAAAGACTACCAGCACTTCGAAAAAGTACGTTAGTAATCCTTTTCGGACCGGGCCACTAACAGACATAAGAATAGAAGGAAAAAAGCATAAAAAAAGCCATGTCCTCTGTAACAGAAGTCATGGCTATTATTTTTGTTGTATTTTTGTTTTTCCTTACGGAAACTCTCTTCTTAATTTAAATAAGAAGAAAGTTGGGATGGAGTGATGTCTTTCGCTACAATGACACCGTTTTCGTCCAAAAGAAAATTCTTAAACCCTTTATTCAAACGATAAGTTTTGAATAAATCGGAAGAATTACCTGCCAGTTCAACAAAACAATTAGATGTTGAAATCCGGTCTTTTTTAATGGTTTCGTTAAATATTGATTTAAATTCATCAAACGAAACAGAAACCATTTCCACGTTATCAGCCTGCTCTATTGCATGATTCAAGGTAGCATTCTGCACTCTTGAAGGAGCATCATAGCTGGCCCAAAAACTAAGCAACACGTATTTACCTCTCAAATCTTTTAAGTCAATCAGTTGCTTCTCGCCGCAGATGGTAAAAGTCGGAGCTTTATCTCCTATCGTCAGCCCTTCTGTCGGCGTGTCTTTCCCTACAAATGAGAACGAAATCAAGGAACTAATGATTAATACAACAAAAATCCACTTTACATTTTTAATCATGTAATTCGGTTTTGGTTAATACTATCCGGGACTGCCCTTAAACAGTGATTCCTCCCCGGAACATTGTCTTTTGGCCTGATAATCAAAGCCATTATATTTGGAAATCTGCGGCAAAGGTAAGGAGTTTTTATGCGAACTCCAAGAGTTTATATCAAAAAATATGTTATATAGCATAAAATCATCCATTCCATCGAGAAAAAAGAATCTCAAAAAGATAGCTTGAAAGGATTAAATTGCGTACTTTTGCAATCTGTAAATAGCAACATTTTATGTATGGATACAAGTACTGAACTTATTTTAATTCGTATCACCGGTTTGGACAGGCCGGGACTGACGGCTTCCATTACGGAAATACTTTCAAAATATGATGTTACCATTTTGGATATAGGACAAGCCGATATTCATAGCACTCTTTCATTGGGTATTTTATTCAAAAGCCGGGAAAAAGATTCGGGTAATATCATGAAAGATTTGCTATTTAATGCATCCGCTTTAGGAATTACCATCCGCTTCTACCCCATTACGGTGGAAGAATACGAGGAGTGGGTAGGAATGCAGGGAAAGAACCGCTATATCCTGACCTTGCTGGGACGTAAACTTTCTGCCAAACAGATTGCAGCCGTCACGCGCATCATTGCGGAACAAGGTTTGAACATAGATGCCATCAAACGTTTGACAGGTCGTGTTCCTTTGGACGAGCAAAAGGCAAATGTGCGTGCCTGCATTGAGTTCTCCGTTCGCGGCACTCCCCGAGACCGGGAAGAAATGCAGCGGGAACTGATGAAACTCAGCAGCGATTTGGAAATGGATTTCTCTCTCCAATTAGACAATATGTACCGACGTATGCGTCGCCTGATTTGTTTTGATATGGATTCTACACTTATCCAGACAGAATGTATCGACGAACTGGCGGAACGTGCCGGTGTGGGTGACAAAGTAAGAGAAATAACCGAACGGGCCATGCGTGGTGAAATAGACTTTATCGAAAGTTTCACCGAACGCGTAGCTTTGTTGAAAGGTCTGGATGAGAGTGTAATGCGTGAAATTGCCGAAACCCTGCCCATTACAGAAGGGGTGGAAAGACTCATGTTCGTATTAAAACGATATGGCTATAAAATAGCTATACTTTCGGGTGGATTCACCTATTTCGGCAACTACCTGAAACAAAAATACGGCATTGATTATGTTTACGCCAATGAACTGGAAATAGTAGACGGTAAATTAACCGGCCGCTATTTGGGGGACGTAGTAGACGGAAAGCGTAAAGCGGAATTATTAAAACTGATTGCACAAGTAGAAAAAGTAGATATCGCACAAACCATAGCCGTAGGTGACGGTGCCAATGATTTGCCCATGCTGTCTACTGCCGGGCTAGGCATTGCATTCCATGCAAAACCCAAAGTAGTGGCGAATGCCAAACAGTCCATTAATACCATCGGACTGGATGGAGTGCTTTATTTCCTTGGCTTTAAAGATTCTTATCTGGAAGAGCGCGGCAAACTGTAAGAAAGATAGTATAAAATATATATATGAAATTTTCAGAACTAAATTTAGAAGAGAGTGTGCTCCAGGCATTGGAAGCCATGAGATTTGAAGAGTGTACTCCCGTACAAGAACATACTATTCCTATCATCCTTGAAGGAAAGGACTTGATAGGAGTCGCACAAACAGGTACCGGTAAAACAGCAGCGTATCTCCTCCCCATCTTAAATCAATTAAGCAAGGGAGGTTATCCCGAAGATGCCATCAATTGTATCATCATGGCACCGACCCGCGAACTGGCACAGCAGATAGACCAGCAAATGGAAGGTTTCTCCTATTTTATGCCGGCATCCAGCGTAGCTGTATACGGTGGAAACGACGGAGTGCGTTTTGAACAAGAGAAAAAGGGACTGACCTTGGGAGCAGAAGTAGTCATTGCCACCCCCGGCCGCTTAATCAGCCATCTTAGTTTAGGATATGTAGACCTTTCCAAAGTGTCTTTTTTCATCTTGGATGAGGCAGATCGTATGTTGGATATGGGGTTTGCAGACGACATCATGCAAATAGTAAAATATCTCCCTAAGGAACGCCAAACAATCATGTTCTCTGCCACAATGCCTGCCAAGATACAGCAGTTGGCCAAAACTATCCTGAGAAATCCGGAAGAGATTAAATTGGCAGTATCCAAACCGGCTGAAAAGATTATCCAAACAGCCTATATCTGTTATGAAAATCAAAAGCTGGGCATTATACAGTCATTATTTCAAGACCAGACGCCTGAACGCGTGATTATCTTCGCATCATCCAAAATGAAAGTAAAAGAGGTTACTCAAGCTTTCCGTCGCATGAAACTTAACGTCGGCGAAATGCACTCTGACTTGGAACAGGCACAGCGCGACCAGATTATGCATGACTTCAAGAGTGGAAAGATAAATATCCTGATTGCAACCGATATTGTTTCACGAGGCATTGACATTGATGACATACGCCTGGTTATTAATTATGATGTGCCGCACGACAGTGAGGATTATGTGCACCGCATCGGCCGTACAGCCCGCGCAAACAACGATGGGTGCGCTATAACCTTTGTCAGCGAAAAAGAACAGACACAATTTAAGTCCATCGAAAACTTTATAGGTAAGGACATTTACAAAATACCTGTACCGGAGGAATTAGGCACAGCGCCCGAATACAATCCACGCAGTAATAATAATGGTGGAAAAAGAAAAGGAAACTTTAAAGGGAAAAGAAACAGTGCCACACGCAAACCCGGAAACGGCAATAACGGTAAAAAGCAGCAGAAATCATAAAACCTGTGAGTTTACAGCCTCTCCATATTATAGGAGATGTGTCAAAACTCCCCTTTTATCAAAATCACCCTCGCCACAGGTAGCTGTAGCGAGGGTGACTTTTAGTTTATGAGAGTTTCGACACACCCTCACTCTTTTCTTTATTCAACGAGCCAATTCATAGGATAGTTTACCATTCGTATCTATCGCAATATTGACCACATAACAAGAAGCACCGTCCGGTATGCAAACAGTGGCCTGATAATGATAGCCTTTTGCATCAACTCCCATAAAATCCATATCCGAAAGAATGGCCCACTGCAAGAAATCATCGGGTATGACATCCTTGAACATCTGCCTCGTAATATCCTTCGCAAACAGACTTCGTTTACCTTCGTATACACAAATATGGATGATATTGTCATAATATACATTATCCACACTCAAGCCCTCTTCCGAGACTCCCGGACGCATCACTTTTATTTTAGACGGATTGATATAGACATAACCACGATAACGCGTATTGTTATACATCACCACCGAATCTTTCTTGATAACTTCCGTATACACAGGAACTTCTTGCTCATGAACAAAAGATAAAGAATCAGCATCGTTCTCTGCCCTGTGCAAGCGAATGACATCCCCTACCAGTGAATGAAACCAAAAAATATATTCTCCCTGTTTCTCTATCTTATAATTATTGACCTGTGCTCCATAAGTAGTCAACGTATCGCCTGTAATTTTAAAGGCGACTGGAGCAACAGCAGCATCAGCATAATAAATAGTATCGCCTGCAACCTTTAGCACAGCGGTTTCCGTATTGTCGTCCAGCCAAATGCCTTGCAACTTTTCTTTCGCCTCTCTATCCTCTTCTTGCAAAGCCTCCTTTTTCAGATTAGCTCCGCAAGAAGAAAATATCGCAGCCAAAACGACAATCAAATATGATTTATACATCTTTAATGTGATTATTTGCCTATGCAGTGATAAACAAACCCTAAATCCTGAAGTTCTTTTGCGTCATAAATGTTACGCCCATCCAAGACTACAGCCTGTTTCATTGTTTTCTTAACAACTCCCCATGCCGGTAAACGGAATTCTTTCCATTCTGTCACCAACATCAATGCGTCAGCATCCAAAAGAGCATCATACATATCGCGAGCATAAAATATTGTATCTCCTATTCTTCTCTCTGATTCCTCCATCGCCGCAGGATCATAGGCACGGACTACACAACCGGCCTTTCTCAATTTCTCAATCAATACCAATGCAGGAGCTTCACGCATATCGTCCGTGCCGGGCTTGAATGCCAATCCCCACAGGGCTATGGTCTTACCTTCCAAATCACCATTGAACACCTTTTCCAATTTCTCAAAAAGAAGACTCTTCTGGGTTTCGTTCACGTCTTCCACAGCTTTCAAGACCCGCATCGGATATCCATTCTGTTCTGCCGTCTTGATTAACGCCTTTACGTCTTTTGGAAAACAGGAACCGCCATAGCCGCATCCCGGATAAAGAAACTTACGACCAATGCGACTGTCAGAACCGATACCGTCGCGTACCATATTTACATCAGCTCCTACCAACTCACAAAGATTGGCTATGTCATTCATAAAACTGATACGAGTAGCAAGCATTGAATTGGCAGCATACTTAGTCATCTCGGCAGAAGGAATATCCATAAAAATAACACGTGAATTCAGCATCATAAAAGGCTTGTATAATTTGGTCATCAGTTTCTTTGCCCGTTCAGACTCAACACCGACCACCACACGGTCGGGACTCATAAAGTCGTCAATGGCATTGCCCTCTTTCAGAAATTCAGGGTTCGAAGCCACATCAAACTCTATGGCCACCCCTCTCTTATCCAATTCTGCCTGAATAGTGTCTTTCACTTTATGTGCAGTTCCCACCGGCACGGTACTCTTTGTCACCACCAACGTGTATTTTTTCATATGCGCGCCAATGGTTTTGGCAACCGCCAATACGTAACTCAAATCGGCACTTCCGTCTTCATCAGGCGGTGTACCTACGGCACTGAACACGATATCTACATTATCAAGGCAATTCTCCAGTGAAGTCGTAAAATGAAGACGGCCGGCATTGACATTGCGTTGCACCATGCCCTCCAGTCCCGGTTCATAAATGGGAATAATACCTTTCTGCAGACTCTCTATCTTCTCGGCATTTACATCCACACAAGTTACATTCACGCCGGTTTCGGCAAAACATGTACCGGTTACTAGTCCAACGTATCCGGTTCCTACAATTGCTATATTCATTTTATTATTAGTTACTCTAACTTTTTATACGCTGCAAAATTACAATAAAAATATGTGGCAAGGACATTTTCCTTCATAAAAGTTGCGCTGAAATGGAATAAAAATGCTATTTTTGCAGTATGATTGAATTGGCTAGACATATAGAAATTCTGTTACTGGAAAATGATTGCGTCATTGTTCCTGAACTAGGTGGGTTTATAGCTCATTATCAACCAGCGTATTACGCTGAATCCGATAACCTCTATTTCCCTCCTATGCGTACCATTGGCTTCAATCCTCAGTTGACAATGAATGACGGACTGTTGGTACAGTCATACATGCAAGTCCATCATACAGACTTTCCGGATGCAACACGGATGATTGAAAAAGAGGTGGAAGAACTAAAAGATACTTTATATAAAGACGGATATGTCCAATTATATGGCATAGGTGATTTGCATTACACTATTCATAATTCTTACGAATTCCGCCCCAATGAAGAGGGTATCCTTTCTCCCCATTTATATGGTTTCAGTTCTTTATCTATCAGTCCCTTAGCCGAAAAAAGTTCAATTACTTCTTCAACCAAGGAGTTGGTATTAAAGCCCCAAAAGGAAAGAGCCGCCATCCGTTTCAACCGTCGCTGGTTGGGCAACGCAGTGGCAATTGCCGCAGCTGTTATCCTGTTCTTTTTCCTTTCGGTACCTGTAGAAAACACCTATGTGGATAAAGGCAATTACGCCTCTTTGGGAACAGACGGATTATTTGAGGCTATCCGTTCACAGTCGCTGGCAACCACTTTGGTTGTACCGCAGCAGCCACAGACAGTTCAGGCCAAGAAGACATCGGGTACTCCGCAACAGCAAGTGGGGCACAAAAGTCTAAAACCTGTAGTCGTCAAAGTGGAAAAGGTCGGTTCGCCAAAAACAGAGACTCCCAAACAAGATACAGGTAAAGAAGCCCCGAAAACGGAAAAGCCTGTTGCCGGCAAGACAACTCCTGCAACGGTAACTGCATCCCCCGCTTCTGCTCCGGCACAAAATAAAGCCGAAGCCGCTACAGCAAAACCAAAATACTTTATTATAGTATCCAGTCTGGCGACAGCCGCCGATGCACAGCAAACATTAAAGGAATATAAGCAAAAAGGCTTTAAGGAAGCGAACATCATCGAAGGAAGCGGACGTTACCGCCTTGCCCTCTGCGGGTTTGCCGACAAAAATACTGCTTATAAGAAAATGAATGAGTTAAAAAAAGACGAAGCATTCAAGAATGCATGGTTACTGAACTCTAAATAAACAGATTATCTCCCATGAAAAGAGTCTTGTGTCCTAAATGTGACAACTATATAACTTTTGACGAAACAAAATATACGGAAGGACAGTCTTTGGTCTTTATATGTGAACACTGCAAAAAGCAATTCAGTATCCGTATCGGAAAGTCAAAATTAAAAGCGACCCGCAAAGAAGAAGTTCTTGACGAACAAGCCAACAACGAAGACTTCGGAAGCATTGTGGTGGTGGAAAATGTATTTGGCTATAAACAGGTATTGCCTTTAAAAGAAGGAGACAACCTGATTGGACGTCGCAGTAAAGGTACCGATGTAGATATTTCCATTGAAACATCCGACCCAAGTATGGATCGTCGCCATTGCATAGTCAATGTAAAACGAAACAAACAGGGAGACCTCATATATACCCTGCGGGACAATCAGAGCATCACCGGAACATTTCTATTAAATGATATATTGGGAGACAAAGACCGGGTCAGAATAGAAGAAGGCGCCATCATCACTATAGGTGCCACCACTCTTATTCTGCGAGCAGCAGAAAAATAAAAGTTATGAAACGTGTTATACTCATCACAGGCGGCCAACGGTCGGGCAAAAGTTCTTATGCAGAAAAATTAGCCCTCAGTTTGTCGCCCAATCCTATTTATATGGCAACTTCCCGCATTTGGGATGAAGAGTTCCGCCAACGGGTCATCAAGCATCAGGAACGCCGGGGGCCGGAATGGACAAACATAGAAGAAGAAAAGAAATTGAGTCGTCATCAGGTAAACGGACGAGTGGTACTGATAGACTGCGTGACTTTATGGGCCACAAATTACTTTTTCGACCTGGATTCTGACGTGAATCTGTCATTGCAAGCTCTGAAACAAGAGTTCAATGCCTTCACTGCACAAGATGCCACTTTTATTTTTGTAACAAACGAAATAGGTTCAGGGGCTGTTTCCGACAATCCCATCCAACGCCGTTTTACGGATTTGCAAGGTTGGATGAATCAATATATTGCCTCCCAAGCCCATCAAGTATACTTAATGGTATCGGGTATTCCTGTATTAATAAAACAATAAGACCATGAAAACTTTCCATATCGAACTTCCTGACCGGCAAATACAGGAAGCACTGATAGACAAAATCAATAACCTGACCAAACCAAAAGGTTCTTTAGGCGTACTGGAAGAGCTGGCATTACAAATCGGGCTCATCCAACAGACGCTCTCTCCCACTCTATGCCATCCCCACAACATCCTGTTCGCTGCCGACCACGGCATCGTGGAAGAAGGAGTCAGCAAATCACCCAAAGAGATTACCTGGCAACAATTGAGTAACTTCCTCCATGGTGGTGCCGGAGTTAATTTTCTCTGCCGGCAACATGGGTTCAAACTTGTACTGGTAGATGCCGGGGTCGACTATAATCTTCCTTACGAAAAGGGAATTATCAACTGCAGTGTAGGCCGCGGTACCCGAAGTTTTCTCCATGGTCCGGCCATGAGTCATGAGGAGATGGAGCTATGCTTGGAACGTGGTGCACAGATGGTAGACAGCGTATATGCCGACGGTTGTAACGTAATCAGTTTCGGAGAAATGGGAATAGGCAATACATCTCCCTCTTCCATTTGGATGCATTTATTTACAGGCATCGCTTTAGAGCAATGCGTGGGAGCCGGTAGCGGTTTGGATTCGGAAGGTATCCGTCATAAATACAATGTATTGAAACAGGCAGTCGACAACTACCAAGGCGACGGATCGGCAAGAGACAAGATTGCCTGGTTTGGAGGTTACGAGATGGTAATGGCTATCGGCGGTATGCTGCGGGCTGCCGAACTGAAGATGCTGATATTGGTCGACGGCTTTATCATGACCAACTGCATCCTTGCCGCTTCCCGGCTCTACCCGGAAGTCTTGCCATACGCCATCTTCGGTCATCAAGGAGACGAAATAGGACACAAACTGGTACTTGACGCTCTAAACGCACGCCCCTTATTGAATTTGGGACTCCGGCTAGGCGAAGGAACCGGTGCTATCTGTGCCTATCCCATCATTGTCTCTGCCGTAACCATGATGAATGAGATGGATAACTTTGCCCATGCATCCATCACAAAATACTTTTAATAATGAAACTGCTTGCCGCACTCATATTCTTCACCCGGCTACCTTTTTGGAGAATAGCCGAAGTTCCCGCCGCTTATTTTAAGCGTGTAGTCGATTATTGGCCTTTTGTCGGTTGGCTCACCGGAGGAATAATGGCAGGTACACTATGGCTCTCCGCCCAATTTCTTCCCATGTCCATAGCCGTTATCCTTGCTTTACTGACACGGTTGCTCATCACTGGCGCACTGCACGAAGACGGTCTGGCAGACTTTTGCGACGGCTTTGGCGGCGGAACTTCACGCGAGAAGATTCTCTCGATTATGAAAGATTCCCATATAGGAACATACGGAGTGTTAGGACTTCTATTCTACTTCGGATTACTATGGAATCTGCTCTCCACTTTATCGCTCTCTTTGGCGTGTATGGCTGTAGCAAGCGGAGATGCATGGAGTAAGTTCTGTTCCGCACAGATAATCAACGTCTTGCCATACGCACGCAAAGAAGAAGAATCAAAAGCAAAAGTCATTTATGACCGCATGGACATCCCGACATGGATAGTGGCCTTTGTAGCCGGTGGACTTCCCATGTGTCTTTTCCTGAATATGTCCTATTGGTGGGCAGCCCTTGCACCCATTACCGTCGTTTTCCTGTTATTGCAATTGTTGCGCAAACGCTTGCAAGGATACACAGGAGACTGCTGCGGAGCCACCTTTCTGCTGTGTGAACTCTCTTTCTATTTAATAATAAACCTAATTTATACCAACTTATGGTAGTATATCTCATTCGCCACACTTCTGTAGACGTCCCTCAGGGAGTGTGCTACGGACAGACAGATGTCCCTTTGAAACCGACCTTTGAAGAAGAGGCTGCACAAACTTCCGCGCAACTCAAAGGTCTTCAGTTTGACAAAGTATATATGAGTCCGTTAACCCGCTGTGTACGCCTGGCCACGTTCTGCGGTTACCCGGATGCCGAGCGGGATGACCGCATCAAAGAAATCAACTTCGGTGATTGGGAGATGCAACGTTTTGAGGATATAACCGATAGCAACCTTCAGAAATGGTATGCCGATTATCGGAATGTGAGAGCTACCAATGGAGAGTCGTTTCAAGACCAATACCAACGTGTAGCCGACTTCCTGAATGAGCTTCGCCAAAAGCCATACAAACAAGTTGCCATATTTGCTCATGGAGGCGTATTGATTAATGCCCAGATTTATGCCGGAACAGTAAAGCCCGAAGAAGCATTCAGCGCATTGACCCCCTATGGAGGAATCATTAAGATTGAGATATAAATCTTCCCTGCAACTTATCTTTATAACGGAAGAAAAGGGTATGCTCCTATCAGACAGAGAATAACCCATATCACCATTATCCCCTCGGCAACCCGGTTTACTCGGACAGCGATACGCATATCAGACGAGTGAACCGGCCTTTCATTATTGCCTATAAATGGTTTGTAAACCATCTCACCGAAATAATGATGAGGACCACCGAAACGGCAATTCAAGATTCCGGCCAAAGCCGCCTCGGGATAACCGGAGTTAGGGCTTGCATGCTGATTGCCGTATTTTTTCACAAACTTCAATAAAGAAAGACGCCCGGTGGAAAGTATCATCAAAACAGCCGTCAAACGAGCCGGAACATAGTTGGCAATATCATCGATGCGGGCTGCCCACCTGCCAAACTGCAGATATCTTTCGTTCCTATATCCCACCATAGAATCCAATGTATTTATCATTTTATATGTCAACATACCGGGAACACCCAATAACAGATACCAGAACAAAGGAGCAATCACCCCATCACTCAGATTCTCTGCCAGCGTCTCTAACGCTGCCAACCTCACTTCCTGATTCGTCAGCTCGGAAGTATCCCGTCCCACAATGCGGGAAACCTGTTTTCTACCCTCTTCCAACGAACGGTCGGCAGCCATAAAAACCATGCGCACTTCATTGACCAGCGTAGTTCCTGCCAAGCAATAAAAGATAAGAACTGCCGAGGCCGCTACCCCTATCCAAAGATTCATGACATATAGTCCGTGTATCAATAATGCAGAAACTCCATAAATGAATACAATAAGCAGAATAGCCGTCCATGCCCCTTTCTCCACCCGGTGCTCTCCTTTGTTCCACCGCTTTTCACAAAAAGAGATGAGCTTGCCAAAACCTACTATGGGATGGGGAAGGCAGGAAGGGTCACCTATCAACTTATCCAACAGCCACCCTGCCAACAGCGGTAGCATCAATATAAGTATGTCCATTTCTTTATACCTTCTATCAGTTCATTGTTTTCTTCCGGAGTTTGTGTAGCAATGCGGAAGAAATGCTCGCTCAGGCCTTCAAAGTTGGACGCATCACGAATAAGGATGCCACACTCCTCTGCCAAGTATTCTTTTAAAGCTGCAGCCCGCCCCATCCGTAACTGTGCCAACATATAGTGTGTATCCGAAGGCCATACCTCCATTCCTCCTATTGCAAGCAACGCTTTAGCCAACCTGTCTTTTTCCTTTAGTAACAAGGACATATCTATATGATACTCCTCAGTATGCTGAAGTAAATAGTGCCCCGCTTCTATAGCAAGCTGATTGACAGACCAAGGCATGCGCTGCAAACGGATTTCGTGCAGCAAGACTTGATTGGCCGTCATAAATCCCAAGCGGAGTCCGGGAACAGCAAAGCGTTTGGTCATGGAATGAAGCAGAATTACATTAGGATATCCGGCAGCTTCCTTGGCTGTCAGCAACGGCTTCAGCGTAAAGAATTCATACGATTGGTCTATCACAAAATAACATTCCGTATGTTTCACTATGAGTGCTTTCAAAGCCTCTTTATCCAGTACATTTCCTGTAGGATTATTTGGATTGCATATCCATATCAGGTTTGTTCCCGACGGTATCGTATCCAATGTATAAATTGCCTGTATCTTGTGGTGATGCAGACGGCAGGCATCAGCATATTCACTGAAAGTAGGCACCAAAATGGCGGAGCTTTTTCCTTTAAAGGTCTGGGCTATCAAATAAATGGCCTCCGTAGCGCCATTAGTCACACAAACCTCTTTCTCTTCCGACAGATGGAGAGAATGTGCCAATGCCCGTTCCAAAGAGTAAGGCTCAGGTTCGGGATAACTTCGGATGCTTTCCATCCGATGATATAGATACTCATGCAAACCATTATGATTTACATGATTATATACATTTGAGCTAAAGTTTATCCTTATCTTTTGCCCATACTTATAGGCATCATCTCCGTGTCCGTCAATCATTGTCACGCATTATTTGATATAATAGCGGCAGATTCAAGTGCTTACGCACGTGTGCCGCCAACTTATCATATTGTTCTTCTTTATAAGCTTTATAATCCAGCGTCTGCCGGTTCAGCCTGCCGGCATAAGGCTCCAGCAGAAAGTCGATGAAGACCTGATTGTCAAGGATACCGTGAATATAGCTTCCCATACATTTCCTGTCGACAAAATAGCCGTCCGCCCTACCGTCCTCCAACCGATTCAATGGAGAAGCGGGGAAACCGGGCACAGGCTCCGTCTCTCCCATGTGAATCTCATATCCCCGGCAGGCTGTTTCATTACCTAGAAAATGGAAAGTCACCTGGCGAGTGACCTTCTCACCTTGCATGGTGGTTATCATGGGAAGCAATCCCAGCCCCGGCAACTGACGGATATCTCCCTCCACCCCATCAGGATCGCGGACTTCCAATCCCATCATCTGGTAACCGCCACAAATCCCCATGACCGAAGCCCCCTGGCGATGCGCACGCAGGATAGCCTGCGCCACACCGTTGCGGCGAAGTTCATACAGGTCATCCAATGTGCTTTTACTTCCGGGAAGCAATATAATATCCGCTTTTGCCAGTTCCTCTGTGTTATTCGTATAGTAAAGATGCACACGTTCATCACGTTCAAGCATATTGAAATCTGTGAAATTAGACAGATGACGAAGTAACACCACCGCCACATTTACCTTTCCTTCTATCGCCTGCATACGTTTATAATCCAGCACAACCGAATCTTCCTCCTCGATATGAATATCCTTATAATAAGGAATCACCCCCAAGACAGGAATACCACACAACTCTTCCATCATTTTTATACCCGATTCAAAGAGGCGTATGTCTCCCCTGAACTTATTGACAATGATGCCTTTTATACGCTGCCGGTCTTCGGGCGTTTGCAGCATGACCGAACCGTAAGCACTGGCAAACACCCCTCCACGGTCAATATCCGCCACCAGTATCACATCAGCATCAGCATAACAAGCCATCGGCATATTTACCAAGTCCGTATCCCGCAGATTTATTTCCGAAATGCTGCCGGCTCCCTCCATAACAATGGGATTATAACGGGCAGCCAAGCGGTCGAAAGCAGCATTGACTTCTTTTCTCAGTTCCTCGCGCCCCTCCTTGCGGAAGTATTCATACGCATCACGGTTGCCAATCGGCCTGCCGTTTAATACCACCTGCGAGGTGCAGTCCGAACTGGGTTTCAGCAAGAGTGGATTCATGTCTGTGTGACAAGGAACTCCGGCAGCCTCGGCTTGCACCGCCTGCGCCCGTCCTATCTCCAGTCCTTCGGGAGTGGCATAGGAATTCAATGCCATATTCTGCGCCTTGAAGGGAGCAGGCCGATAGCCGTCTTGTCTAAATATGCGGCACAGAGCGGCTGCAATGATACTTTTCCCGACATCACTGCCTGTTCCTGCCAACATGATAGGGTGTAAGTTCTTATTCATTCTTCCCAAAGCTTTAATATATCGGTTTCTCCCCAATAGAGATGGGTATATCCGGCTATTACATTCTTATATCTGTATAAAGGAGTATTTACTTCCACTCCTTTGACGGTGAACTGTTTTGCCACCGAAGGAAGTGTGTCGGGCTCTATGACACCGGAGTAATGGAACTCATGTCCCTTCAGTTCAAGTCCGCGATACTCCAACCGGCGATAACCCAAATGCAACTTTGCTCCCACCATCGTACAGTCCAACGGCAAGACACCTGCCATGGCATAGGCCGTTCCCCCCTGACGTGCCGTGAGCGAACGAGTCAGAAACATCATCCCGCCACATTCGGCCAATATCTTCCCTCCTTCCTCGGCAAAAGCCTTTATCGCTTCCATCAGTTTCTTGCGGCGGTGCAGTTGGCGGGCAAAGAGCTCCGGATACCCTCCGGGAAGATACAATAAATCCGCTTCCGGCAAATCGCTGCCATACACCGGACTGAAATAAGTAATGTTTCCAACTTCTTCCAACCGGGCGATGTTCTCGCGATAAATGAAATTGAATGCCGGATCGCGCGCCACTGCAATCTTCAGTTTCTTTGCGCGGGGAGTAAAACTCTCCACTCCCGCTTCGGAGCTATATGGCAACATATACCGACATGGGAAACCACGATGGCAAATATTCAGGAGTTTATCAATATCCACGTACTTCTCCACCAATGCCGCCGCCTGCTCTATCACTACGTCCATCGCACGTTTGGCCGTCAGCGTCAGCCCCAAATGGCGGGATGGAATCTTGAGCCCCTCGGTGAAAGGAAGATAACCCAAACACTCTACGCCGGCATCGACACACGCATCTTTCAGATAATTATAGTGGGGTAATGAAGATACCTGATTGAACACCACTCCGGCAATCTTCACACCCGGATGAAAATGCTTGAATCCATAAATCAGAGGAGCAACCGAATAGGCAGTCGCACGTGCACTGACAACCAATATTACCGGGATGCCCAGCAGTTGCCCTATCTCGGCACTGCTTCCTTCCATTTTGCTGTAACCGTCAAACAGTCCCATCACCCCTTCGGCAACACACGCATCGGCCCCCTCTCCATACTTATTATAAATATGCTGCACATGTGTCTTCGATGCCATCCAAGTATCCAGATTCACCGACTCGCGGTCTGCCGCCAAGGTGTGAAACTGAGTATCAATATAGTCAGGGCCACATTTGAAAGGCTGCACCTGCATGCCTCGTTTCTTCAACGCACGCAACAGTCCCATCGTGAAAGTCGTCTTCCCGCTTCCCGAAGTAGCGGCCCCTATAAGCAATTGTGGCTTCATACTTTTAATCTATATTTTAAATCGGGTGCAAATATAAAATAAATATCTAACTTTGTGCCCGATTTAAGCGATACAATCTCTTTCACAACTTTGTTTACCTTCCCGATACATGAAAAGCTCCGATAAGTATAAGTAATGATAGCATAATCATTTAATTAATTATAGAAGAATGGAACTTTTTAGAAATCTATTTGAAGGATACCCTAACCTGTGGGGTGGCGGAGTGGCACACTCCGTGTTGATTCTTTCGCTTGTCATCGCCTTCGGCATCATGCTGGGGAAGATAAAAGTGGCAGGCATTTCATTAGGTGTGACATGGATACTTTTTGTAGGAATCGTATTCGGACATTTCAATCTGAACCTGGATGAGCATCTGCTCCATTTCCTGAAGGAGTTCGGACTGATTCTGTTCGTCTATTCTGTCGGCCTGCAAGTAGGGCCGGGCTTCTTCTCGGCTTTCAAAAAGGGAGGGTTCACGCTGAATATGCTTGCCATGATGGTCGTATTCCTGGGAGTTATCATCACGGTGGCACTGCACTTCATCACCGGAGTGCCTATTACCACGATGGTGGGCATCCTCTCGGGAGCTGTCACCAATACACCCGGACTGGGAGCCGCACAGCAGGCCAACAGCGACCTGAACGGCATCGATGCGCCCGAAATCGCACTCGGTTATGCCGTTTCATACCCACTGGGTGTAGTAGGCTGCATCCTTTCGCTGCTCGCACTGAAATATTTATTGCAGATTAAGCCGAAGCAGGAAGAGGCGGAAGCAGAACGCGGCTTGGGACATTTACAGGAACTGACCGTGCGCCCCATCTCACTGGAAATCAGGAATGAGGCGGTAGACGGAAAAACGATTAAGGATATCAAGCCGCTGGTGAACCGTGACTTCGTTATCTCGCGCATCCGCCACTGCGACGGAGACAAGCAGATGGAACTTGTCAACTCGAATACAGTCTTTCATCTGAACGACGAAATTCTTATCATCGCCAATCCGATAGACGTAGAGGCAATCACCGTTTTCTTCGGCAAGCAGGTGAATGTGGAATGGGATTTCAAGAACAAGAACTTGATTTCACGAAAGATTCTGATTACCAAACCTGAGCTGAACGGAAAGACCTTGTCGCAACTCAAAATCCGCAATGATTTCGGGGTCAGCATTACGCGCGTAAACCGTTCGGGAGTAGACCTTGTCGCCACTCCCCACCTGCAACTGCAGATGGGTGACCGTGTAAAGATTGTCGGTCATGAGCTGGGAGTGGCACAAGCCGAAAAGATATTGGGCAACTCGATGAAACGGTTGAACCATCCCAATCTGATTCCTATCTTTCTGGGTATCGCACTGGGATGTATATTGGGCAGCACTCCGTTCATGTTCCCCGGCATCCCCCAGCCGGTCAAGTTGGGACTGGCAGGAGGACCGCTTATTGTCTCCATCCTGATAAGCCGTTTCGGACCGCAATACAAACTCATTACTTACACCACCATCAGTGCGAATCTGATGGTCCGCGAGATAGGCATCTCTCTGTTTCTTGCCTGTGTGGGCCTCGGTGCAGGTAAAGGATTTATTGAAACGATTATCAATGAAGGCGGGTATGTATGGATAGGCTATGGTGCCATCATTACCGTACTGCCACTGCTGATAGTAGGATTTATCGGGCGCTATGCCTTCAAGTTGAACTACTACACCCTTATCGGAGTGTTGTCGGGAGCCACCACCAACCCGCCCGCTCTGGCTTATTCCAATGACCTCACCTCATGTGACGCACCCGCGGTGGGTTATGCCACTGTGTATCCGCTCACGATGTTTCTTCGGGTACTCACGGCTCAATTACTGATTCTGTCACTCGGATAAGCCGATACAGCAACAGTCTATTCTTTCTGAGACACGGATTCCGCAGATTGGCTTCGGCTTCATTTATCTGCGAAATCCGTGTCGTTTTCTTCCCTTTCCTTTCCAGAGCCGAAATAAATGATTGAATCCGCCCTAAGGTAGTCTGTTAATGCGCATTGCATTGAAAATAGCCAGCAGAGCCACCCCCGAATCTGCAAAAACGGCTTCCCACAGTGTCGCCACTCCCGCGGTTCCCAATGCAAGGATGGCAAATTTCACCACAAAAGCCAATGTGACATTCTGCCAAATGATGCGGCGCGTGTATTTGCCTATCCTGACAGCCGTTACCAGCTTCGACAAGCTGTCGTCCTGGATAATCACATCTGCTGTCTCAATCGCGACATCACTTCCCAAGCCTCCCATCGCAATTCCCACATCGCTCAATGCCAACACCGGCGCATCATTGATTCCGTCTCCCACAAAAGCGACACTATGTTTCCCATCCTTCAGCTTCTGGAGCCGGGCCACCTTGTCGGCCGGCAATAAATCGCCGTAAGCATGGCGGATGTCCAGACGGCGTGCCATGTCTTGCACCAGTGCGGTCTTGTCACCCGACAGGATTTCAAAATGCCTGATACCTTGTTCCTTCAATCCTCGAACGGCTTCTACCGCATCCTCCTTCAGCTCATCCGCCAAAACAACCACACCTGCATAAACACCGTCGCACGCACACAGAATCAGACTTTCGGGCATTTCACGCAATCCTTCCGGATACGTCATTCCATACTTGTCCATCAGCCTGTAGCTGCCTGCCAGTATCTGCTTGCCGTCGATGCGTGCCTCCAGTCCGTAGCCGGCAATCTCCGTCACTGCCCCCACCGGATAAAGAGTTTCCTGTCGCTGCCTTGCATACTCCATCACGGCTTTTGCCATCGGGTGGCTGCTCTTGCTTTCTGCCGATGCGACATATTTCAGGACTTCCGCCTCCGGATATATTCCCGCAGTCTCTATCCGGCAAACACGGAAGTTGCCTGTAGTCAGCGTGCCTGTCTTGTCAAAGACAAACGTGTCTGCCTTCGTGATGGCGTCCAGGTAATTGCCGCCCTTGAAGAGAATGCCCTTGTGTGATGCCGCACCGATACCTCCGAAGTAACCCAGCGGGATACTCACCACCAAGGCACACGGACAAGATATCACGAGGAACACCAGAGAACGATACAGCCAGTCGCCAAACAGATAGGTAAAGGACGGCTGCACCAATGAATAAAGAAACGGAAGCGCCAGAATGAGGAACGCGACCCCGATGACTGCCGGAGTATAGTAGCGGGCAACCCTACGCATGAACAGTTCTGTCGGCGCCTTGCGTCCGGCAGCCTCCTCCACCATCTCCAGCATACGCGCCAGGGTGCTTTGGCTGTAAGGTTTCGTGACGGTCAGCCGAATGGTCTCATTTACCGGAATCATGCCTGCCAACACTTCACCGGACTGCCTCACCGAGCGCGGAAGGCTTTCGCCGGTCAATGCCGCCGTGTTGAACACTCCCGCCTCATTTTGCAACACACCGTCCAAAGGGACCTTCTCGCCCACCTTTACCTCGATGGTCTCTCCTATCTCCACCGCTTCGGGCGGAACAATCGAATATTGACCCTTGCGAAGGACGGAAGCTGTGCGCGGACGCATATCAAGCAGGGCGCGAATATTGTCGCGTGCCTTGTCTACGGCACTATCCTGCAACTGCTCGCCTACTGCATAAAACAACATCACTGCCACCCCTTCCGGGTATTCGCCAATGCAAAAGGCACCTATTGTAGCAATCGTCATCAGCATAAACTCATTAAAATACTCTTTCTTCATAAAATGCTCCCATGCTTCCGCCATGACAGGAAAGCCAACCGGAGCGACTGCCGCCAGATACCAGGCAAGACTGACATAAGGCAGTGCAAACCATGCCGTCTGTGCATATCCCAACAGAATTCCCGCCATCAACATCAGGAACGAAAAGATTTCATTACGATACTGTTTCATATTTATTTTCTTATTTTCTTCTGACGCAAAGGTAAACGAAAAGGCATGCAAGTAAGTTGCAAAAAAAGAAAAACAAAAAATATGTCCCGCCCTTTGCCGCTTTGTAATGGGAAATACATAACTTTGAACACTGAATATCAAACATAACGATACAATAATGGAAAATATAATAAAAAAGATAAAGCAGGACTATCCGGTCTCCGACCAAAGCATAGACTTGCTGGTCTCGTGCCTGAAGCCTCATCGCTTCCCCAAGAAGTACCAATTGATAAAAGAAGGCATCTATTGCAAGGTGGCCTACTTTATAGAAAAAGGGATGACGCGTTCCTATTGGCTGGTAGACGGAGAAGAAATCACGACGTCTTTTTCGTGCGAAGGCAATATCGTATTCAGCATGGACGAACTATATTACAACAAGCTGAGCGAAGAGTTTGTAGAGTCGCTGGAGGATATGGAGGTTTATGAAATTTCACTCAGCCATCTCACCCATCTGTTCCAGACCAATATCGAATGGGCAAACTGGGGCAGGGTTATCCATCAGGATGAATACAGACGCCTGCACCGCACTCACAAGGAACGGCTCACCCTGCCTGCCAAAGAACGGTATGAACAGATGAAAATACAATTTCCTGCCGTATGCGAACGTGCTAATTTAGGATATATCGCTTCTTATCTGGGCATCACTCTTCCCACGCTCAGCCGCATCAGAAGTAATGAAAAAGAGTTCTGAAAAGAGAAAAGCTCTAAAGTTACTGTTACATTATTACTGTAGAGGCAGATTCAATCCATCTAAAAACGACTTACAGTCTGTATTCAGGAAGATTGGATTCGCCTCTATAAGACCGGTTTTCAACCTCTGCATACGTTATGAGCTCCCTAAGTCGTTTCATTAGCCGGAGCAAGCGTTTTCGTCCTTTCGATTATGCCTTTCTGTCCGTCAGATTACTACAGTCTTCGGCAATGGACTGTATAGTCCGCTACCGAAGACCGTACAGTCCATTACAGTGGACTGTACAGTCCGCCGTCGGAGACTGTAATAATCTTCCGCTAAAAAAGGCTTGGCTGACCCTAAGAAACGGCTTACCCTTCCCTTCGTTGGTGATATGATATCTTAATCCCCAAGAAAACAAGGTGACCCATTATTACAATAATACCTACTTATTACCAGTCCTCCACTAAACATTACCCATTTTTAGGTATTGCCATACCCTTTAACTCCCTCTAACTTTGCGGCATCTTAAAATTATAAAACTTAAAGTAAATGAAAAGAAAGGTATTATTGTTTTCTATAGCCTTTGCAAGCTGTATGACAGGTACTTATGCTGAAAACAACATCAGAAGTGACAAGGAAAACAACCACACAGAAAAAACGACGGAAAAGGATGCTCCCAAGAAATCAAGGCTTACGTTGGGAGGCTATGGTGAAGCTGTAATGACGCGCAACTTCTACAGTGACAATATCAACCGCTACTCTAAAGCGGAGGATTATAAAGATGCCAAAAGTCATGGACAGTTCGATCTTCCTCATGTAGTTATCATGATAGGATATGATTTCGGCAAAGGCTGGACAATGGGAAGCGAAATTGAGTTCGAACACGGTGGAACAGAGTCTGCTGTAGAAATGGAACAGGAAGAAGTGGGCGAATGGGAAAAAGAGATAGAACGTGGCGGTGAAGTTGCCTTGGAACAGTTCTGGATACAGAAATCATTCTGTCCTGAGTTCAATATCCGTGCCGGACATATCATAGTTCCTGTGGGATATACCAATGCCCATCACCTTCCTAACGAGTTCTTTACTGTATACCGTCCTGAAGGAGAGAACACAATCATGCCATGCACATGGCACGAAACCGGTATAAGTCTTTGGGGACGCGCCGGTGACTGGAGATATGAAGCCATGCTGATTCCTGCCCTCAATTCAATGCATTTTTCAAAAGACCAATGGATAAAGAATGGTTCAGGTTCCGCATTTGAGTTCACTCCGGCCAATAATTATGCAGTGGCCATGCGTATAGACAACTATTCCGTTCCCGGCCTGCGCATGGGGCTAAGTGCCTATTATGGCCATAGTTTCAATAATACTCTTCAGGCAGACCAAGGCAAATACAAAGATACCAAAGGAGCTGTAAGCATTGCTGCATTCGACTTTGATTATAAGGGACATAACTGGATAGTACGCGGAAACATAGATTACGGGCACTTGGGAGATGCAGCGACCATATCAAAATATAACCGCGAACAGTCCAGCACATCACCCTATAAGCGCACTCATGTGGGAAAGAATGCAGTGGCAGGCGGCATTGAAGCCGGATATAACGTATTCTCCCAAATCAGAAAGTTACGCGAATCGGGAGACAAACTCTATGTGTTCGGACGCTATGAATATTATGATTCTTATGTACCGGTCAAAGGAGCGACGAAATATTCGTGGACAGACCGCCAACGTATGGCAATAGGTGTTAACTATTATCCGATAAAAGAAATAGTCGTGAAAGCAGAGTATTCACAACGCTTCCTGAAAAGTCAATATAATAATGAACCGTCCATTTCTTTAGGTATTGCTTATGCAGGCTATTTCATAAAATAACAATAATTTAATATTTAATTAAAAGAGGTATGAAAAAGTTTTTAAGATTTCCCCTGTATGCTGCCATGGCAGCGATGATGACATTCAATTTCAGTGCATGTAGCGATGACGACAAACCGGATGGCGGTGATACCGAATTATCTGAAAAAGATAAAAGATATCAGGCTATTGCAGACCAGTTTACCAAGAATACAGTAATTGTTACATACACTGGTCTGGCTGACCAAACAGAAGCTCTGGTTGAAAAGCTAAAGGCACTGAAAGCCGATAAAACAGATGATAATGTGAAATCCGTATGTGAGACATTCCTCAGCGCACGTGCATGGTGGGAAAAGAGTGAAGCGTTCCTGTTTGGAGCAGCTTCCGACTTTGGTATAGATCCGCACATCGATTCATGGCCGCTTGACTTGGATGGCCTGTTGGATGAAATGAAAAACACGTCTCACATTACAGCCATGGAAGCTGAAGATGCCGATGTATGGGCAGGTGTGAAACTCGGCCCGGAGTTGCTTGGATTCCACGGTATCGAATATATTATCTTTGAAGCCGGCAACCCTAAAGCTGTCTCGAAAATTGAAGATAAAGAGTTGACTTACGCCATTGCCGTGGCGGGCGACCTGCGCAACAAATGTTATCAATTGCAGATATCATGGGCCGGTGCAGACAATGTGGACGCAAGCCGTGTAACCAAAGTGGTAGACGAACTGGAATGGAATACGACTGTGGCAGGCGGTGAAAACTCGTATACACAGAACATGATGCTGGCCGGACAAGTGGGCAGTACTTATACCAGTTGGACAGGAGCTATGCAGGCCATCATCGACGGTTGCAAAACCATTGCCGACGAAGTAGGCACCTCTAAAATCGGAAAGCCTCACACCGGTGAAGACAAAAACTACATCGAATCTCCTTACAGCTACAACTCTATCACCGACTTTTATGACAACATCATCAGCATACAGAATGCCTATATGGGTGGTATAGAAGGACAGCGTGATGAAAGTAAATCATTGCACAACTATATGGCATCGGTAAACGCCGACCTGGATGCCAAAACGACCAATGCCATCACCAATGCATTGACCAAAATAAAGGCAATGAAAGCACCGTTTGTATTAAACTATACGGATGCCTCTTGCCAAGAGGCAATGGATGCCTGCAAAGCCTTGGACGATGTCTTAACGGAAGTAAAGGCTGAACTTGCCAAATAAAATGGCAGCAGCAATATATCTGAGAACAAACAAAGAAGAACATGAAAGGATTTTTTTATTCAAAATGTTTCCTAATGGGACTGGCGGTACTCTCGTTCGCCGCTTGCAGCGATGAAGATGATCCGCAGCAAACTAATCCGCCGGTAGAACCGGTTACGGATGAAGAATGGTATGCCGGAGGATTGCTGGGTACTACCTTCAACAGTTCGGCTTCGGCTTACGAAGACCCTACCCCTGCCGTCGAGAATGCCGGTATGACTGACAAGTTCAAGTATGGAGAATATTTCTTCGAGCGTACCTATACACAAAACACGAAGCCGTTCAACGGCCTCGGCCCGCTTTATGTACGCAACTCCTGTATGTCCTGTCATCCGGGATATGGGCATGGAAAACGCATGGAAAGGTATCGTGCCGATGATTGGGGAAACGGTTATCTGCTGGTAGTGACAGACAATACCGATACTTATCTTTCCTCACTGACCGGTATGCCGCAAACCAAAGCGATAGCTCCATTCAAGGCTCCCATTGATGAAGACAAAATCAATATAGAATGGCTCAATTACACGGATGAATGGGGTAATAAATTCCCTGACGGAGAGACCTACAGCCTGATTTATCCGGAAGTCACCATCCCTGAAGATGCCTATTATGTTCCATTGGAAGTGAATGGTAAAACGGTGGATTATGCCAATGTCAAGGTTCGTCTGGAGTCCACTATCGGCATTTATGGTACCGGATTGATAGATGCAATTCCCGACGATTCACTGAAAGCCGAGTATATCCGTCAGGAAAAAGCAGGTGTTTCACTGAATCCCAGCTTCTTTGCCAATGGCGAATGGGTGAAAACCTATGGTAGCACCACTCACCCGTTCCGTTATACTTATGCACTGAGCCGTGGTCCGCTGCAAGATGCGGCAGGAGCCAATGCCATTTGGAATATTACCAATGTAACACGCAGCAACCGCCGTTATCATTATATGACACAGACTTATGCCAATACAGCGGCAAATGATCCTGAAGTGCAAGACAAATTCTATGAATATTTTCCGGATTGGAACAAAACCGGAAATGTAAAGGAAGACATCGTAAACTATCTGATGAATCAAGAATTGCCGATTGAAATGACAGATGATGATTATGTGGATTTTATGATCTGGCACAGAGGGCTTGCAGTGCCTGCGGCACGTAATCTGGATAATCCCGACGTGCAAAAGGGGCGTTCGCTCTTCCGCGAAATCGGTTGTGCCAGCTGTCACCGCCCATCATGGAAAACCGGCAAGGATAACTTTACAGATCCAAGCGGATTCTTCAGTGACGGAGATGCACGCTTGCCCCGATATCCCGATCAGACCATTTGGCCGTATAGCGATTTAGTACAGCATCGTCTGTATATGGAGAACGATATCCGCACCGGCTGGTGCCGAACCACCCCGCTGTGGGGACGTGGCTTATCCACCATTTGCACCGGAGCCAGTGACCGTCTGCACGACTGTCGCGCACGCAATGTAATCGAAGCTATCATGTGGCATGGAAATGCACAAAGTGATGCCCGGTGGACAATTGAGAAGTTCCGTACGTTAAGCAAAGAAGACCGTGAAGCTGTCGTGAAATTCATTGAAGCGATCTAATTTTTTATCACAACAAGAGGCTGTTCCACAATCCGGTATGTAAGTAGACCGAATCGTAAGACAGCCTTTTATGATACATCATCAAAAACTGAAGCTACATGAAACTATTGAAAAGAATTGCTTTCTGCTTATTGGGTATCCTGCTTTTTGTTCTCACCATGGCTACAATATTGGAAAAAGTAAACGGTACGGAGTTTGTAAACAATCATATTTACAGTTCCGTACTCTTTGTCATACTGTGGGGAGGTACAGCCCTCGCTTCCTTACTCTATATGATAAAAAGAAAACTCTACCGTCAATGGACAACGTTCCTGCTCCACCTTTCTTTTATTTTTATATTGGTGGGAGCATTTGTCACATGGATAGATGGCGAACAAGGAACCTTACAGCTGAAACTTGGAGAGAAAACAATGTTCTTTATAAATAAAGGAGGAGAAAAACGAACTCTCCCTTTCAGCATCTCACTGGAAGATTTTGAAATAACTTATTATAAAGGAACGCGGGCACCTATGGATTATGTCAGCCGGATTACTGTTTCTGTCGAAAATAACAGTGAAAGTATAGAAGGAGAAATATCTATGAACAAAATATTTTCATTCATGAATTATCGCTTTTATCAATCCGGATATGATGCAAACGGACAAGGGACCGTTCTCAGCGTCTCTCATGACCCTTATGGGATAGGGATTACTTACACCGGATATGGCATACTGCTGGTTTCCATCATTCTATTCTTTTTTAATCCCCAAAGCACATTCCGCCAATTAATGAAAAGCTACCGCAACAATAGTCAGGGTATAAAAAGGGGATGCGGCATCTTCTTCCTGTTGTTTGTCTCAACCTTTCTGATGGTGAGCCGGACAATGGCTGCCGACCATCCCTTGCCGAAAACCCTCCCGCGCGAAACAGCCGAACGCTTCGGTGACCTTTATATCTTGTACAACGACCGTATCTGCCCCCTGCAAACCTTCGCAAGAGATTTTACAATCAAGTTATATGGTAAACCGACATATCGCGGGCTTACCTCGGAACAAGTTCTGACCGGTTGGCTATTCTATTATGACAGTTGGAAGAATGAACCTGTCATCCGCATCAAAAGCAATGAAGCCCGACGCTTATTAGGCATAAAGGGACAATATGCCTCAGTGAAAGATTTTGCCAGTAGCACTAATGAGTATAAATTGGAAGATGCAATGCGGCAAATCCATTTAGGCCGACAAATGGCAGACAAGAAAGGCATAGAAGAAGCCAATGAGAAATTCAATATCATCAGCATGGTATGTACCGGAGCGCTTATGAAAATATTTCCCTATCGGGATGCAAAAGGAAACACCCTGCAATGGTATGCGCAAAGTGACCAGCTTCCCCATGAAATGGAAAATGAACAATGGACTTTCACCCGTAAGGCAATGAATTATGTCAATGAGCAAATTGTCATGAAAAGATTTGATGAAGTAAACCGTTTACTAAATAAAATCAAACAATACCAACAGAAAGAATGTGGAGAAGCACTTCCTGCAGCAAGCAAGTTTAAAGCAGAAAAACTATATAACCAATTCGATTACAGTAAACCTATTGCCATACTCTGCCTTTGTATCGGTTTATTTGCTTTTATTTACTATTGCCGTTGCACGGTAACAGAGAAAAACATCTGTTGCGGTTTAGCATTTATCTTTAATCTGCTGCTCTGCTTCATCTTTATCTATTTATCCATGGCTATTGTTCTGCGCGGTTATGTAAGTAACCATCTTCCTCTGTCCAACGGTTTTGAAACAATGCAGTTCATGGCTTGGTGCACAGTCTTGCTCACTTTCTTTCTACAGCGTAAATTCACCCTGTCAGTACCATTTGGGTTCCTGTTGTGCGGACTTACATTATTAGTCTCCATGTTTGGCGAACAGAATCCTCAAATCACCCAATTAATGCCAGTCCTCCAATCTCCTCTACTCAGCATTCATGTAGTAGCAATTATGACAGCCTATTCATTACTGGCTTTTGTCATGCTGAACGGAATAACGGCAGTCATTCTACATTACTCAACAGGAAATTGTGCGACAGCAATAGAGTTTTTGCAAACAATCAGCCGGCTGATTCTCTACCCGGCTGTATTCCTACTCACCATAGGCATCTTTATCGGAGCTGTCTGGGCCAATGTATCATGGGGACGCTACTGGGGTTGGGACCCGAAAGAAGTGTGGGCACTTATCACCATGCTGGTTTACGCACTCGCACTGCACCCGGCTTCTCTAAAATGGTTCCGCTATCCGATGTTCTTCCATATATTTGGCATTGTGGCATTCCTCACAGTGTTAATCACCTACTTTGGAGTAAATTTTCTGCTCGGAGGCATGCACAGTTATGCCAATGGATAAAAAGAATGAAAAGAAGCATTGCCACAATGCCATAAAATTATAAATTTGCAACATTTAAAGCATCAACTATGATAAACTATAAAACCATAAATAAGAATGAGAACGTAATGGTCTGCTATTCTGAATTCACTCCCTCAAAAGGTGTTGTCGAATATCAGGTCATGATTCAACTGACGAAACCCAGGCAATCTTATGAAGAGCAACTGAAATTGCTGTTGGATACCTATTCAGATTTAAAAGAGAATGAATTAAAAAAGGGTACTACTATTTTCAAACGATACTTTCTGAGCGATGCTGTCAATCAGGCCGACCTGCTTTTAGCTGCGGAAACGGAACACTCGGATTGTGCCTTGTCTATCATAGAACAGCCACCCTGCAATGGTACCAAGATTGCACTATGGGCTTTTCTGCAAACGGAAGTAAGTACCAAGGTGCTTCCCGAAGGACTCTTCGAGGTGACACACAACGGCTACCGTCACCTTTGGAAAGGAAGAGACTTCAACCGTGCCTCTACTTCGGAGTACCAGACACGGCTGTTGCTGAATAACTATGTGATGCAACTCAATGAGCAGAATTGCAAGCTGGCGGATAACTGTATCCGCACATGGTTCTTCGTACAGAATATAGACGTCAATTATTCAGGTATGGTGAAAGCACGGAATGAAGTATTCCTCACACAAGACCTTACGGAAAAGACACACTACATAGCCAGCACCGGCATCGGCGGACGGCATCCCGACCCGCAAGTGACAGTACAGATGGATGCGTATGCCATCAACGGAATACAACCTGCCCAGATACAATTCCTGTATGCCACTACCCATCTGAATCCCACGTATGAATACGGAGTGAGTTTTGAACGCGGGACGTGTGTGAAATATGGCGACCGCAGACAGGTATTCATTTCGGGAACCGCCAGTATAAATAATAAAGGTGAAGTGGTGCACCCGGGTGATGTGCGCAAACAGACTCACCGCATGTGGGAAAATGTGGAAGCACTGCTTAAAGAAGCCGAATGCAGTTTCGACGATATATCACAGGCGATTGTCTATCTGCGCGACTCTTCGGATTATGCTATCGTCAAGGAACTGTTCGACAGCAAATTTCCTCATCTTCCCCACGTAATAGTGAATGCTCCCGTGTGCCGCCCCAAATGGCTGGTAGAGATGGAATGTATTGCTGTAAAATCCGATGAGAATGATGAATTTAAGGACTTCTGATGTATTAAAAGGAAACTTTTGTATGATACGGCAACTGTGTTAGAAAAAGATTTGAGCTATTTAGAAACAGGCTTTTAATAAAAAAACAAAAATGAAAAGACTCTTTTTATGGGCATTATCCGCCCTGTTATTAACCTTTCCGGCAACGGCTCAGGACTTTATTCCTGATGCTTCGTTCTACGGTGAAAACTACTGGACACCCGATACATTGGGCAATCACCGAGTGGTTATCTCAGTAAAAACTCCCGCCACCGTGACGGAAGCCTACATCCCCTGGCGCAGACGCGACAAAGACCCTCATCAGAAAGGGATTATCGTCATGAATGCCACAACTGGGAAAATAGTCGATAATGTGCTTCCAATGGAAATCAACCGCGAATACGGAATCATCCGCTTCGATGCCGAAGAAAATGCCGGAGAATATTATGTCTACTATCTTCCCTATCACACCTCAGGAGGCCCCTATCCCAAAGTTAACTATCCACAGCAGCCCGATAAAGCCGACCCGCAATGGAAAGCCGCGTGCAGCGCCATACCCGAAGGTAAAGCTCCCCGCGCCACACTGGTCCGCTTCGAATCATTAGGCAGTTTCAACAGTTTCTATCCGATGGAAATCATCGCCACGGAAAAGGAGAAGCAAGCATTGATGGATGCCAACAGCGATGCACCTTTCCTGTTGTTGCCCGAAGACCGTAAATATCCCATCCGAATGTTTGACGAACTCTCTTATCACCAGGTTGCAAAAGGTGCGACAGGGGAATTCTTCGGTGAAGCAGACCTGAACGAATACTATGTTCTGCAACTCGGCTTGTGGGCTTTCAAGCGTGCCGTAAACGGAGCCAAAGTCACCTTCACTGATTTGAAAGGAAAGGACGGAAGCATTATCCCCGCCTCTGCCATGACTTGCTTCAATACGGAAGGGGTGGACTGGCTGGGACGCCCCATGCATCCTATTGTAGACGTGAATAAAGGACGCATCCAGCCTCTCTGGATTGGCATTCAGATGCCCGAACATGCCGCTAAGGGACTTTACACCGGAACCATCACCGTCAGTGACCCGGTAGGCACTCAACAAGTGAAAATATCCATAAACCTCTCCGACAATGTTCTTGTGGATAAAGGTGACAGTGATTTATGGCGCTTGTCCCGCCTGCGCTGGTTGAACTCACAGTATGGCGTCAACGATGACTTGGTGAAGCCTTTCACCCCCATGACTGTCACCGGCCACACTATCGGAGTACTGGGCAGAAGTATAACGACCGACAATTTGGGTCTTCCCGCCTCCATCCGCAGCTATTTTACCGAAGAGATGACCTCATTGGGTAAAGATGCCAAAGAGATATTGGCACAGCCCATGCGCTTCGTTATCCGCCAGAATGGTAAGGAACTCCCCATTGTCATCACTTCTCCTTTCCGGTTCACCCGTCAAGAGAAAGGCATCGTCAGTTGGACTGCGTCCGGCAAAGCCGGCAACCTCAACGTTCTGGTAGATGCACACATGGAGTTTGACGGATTCATGAGCTATCAGATAACAGTGAAAGCCGAAGAAAATACCCAAGTGGACGATATCGCCCTGCTGACCCCAATGAATGCATCAACCGCCAAATATCGTCTGGGAATGGGATACGAAGGGTCGTTGCGCCCCAAAAGTGACAAGTGGAAATGGGACGTAGACCGAAATCAGGAAGGTTTCTGGTTCGGCGATGTAAACGCAGGGATGCAGTGCCTCTTCCGCGCAAAGAACTACCGCCGTCCGCTAAATACAAACTTCTACAAACAGCAACCGCTGAATATGCCATACTCGTGGTATAATGAAGGCAAAGGAGGCATTAACTACAAGGAGAGCGGGAAACAAGTGAATATTGAAACGTATAGCGGCAAGCGCAACATTCTGAAAGGCGAGGAACTGCATTTCAACTTCCTCGTGCTGGTGACTCCTTTCAAGCCCATCGACACGATGAAACAATGGACAGACCGCTACTACCACGGTTACCAGCCTGCCGAGAAATTGAAAGACAGCGATGCACACGCCTATCAAGCAGTCGATGTAGTGGGAGAAACAGGAGCCAATGTCATCAACCTGCATCACGGCAACGCCATCAACCCTCACATCAATTATCCGTTCTTCCGACCGGCTTTCATGAAAGAATATGTAGACCAGTCGCACGCCAAAGGATATAAAGTAAAGATTTACTATACAGTGCGCGAACTCACTAACCATGCTCCCGAACTCTTTGCCCTGAAGAGCCTCGGACACGAAATCTTCTCTCCGGGCAAAGGAGGAGGCTACACTTGGCTGCAGGAACATCTGGATGACGATTATATCGGCGCCTGGTTTGTAGACGCTTATAAAGACGCTGCCATCGTGAACACCGGCATTTCACGTTGGCACAACTTCTATGTGGAAGGGCTGAACTGGCTGACCAAGAATGTAGGCATCGACGGAGTATATATTGACGACCTTGCTTTTGACCGCAACACCATGAAACGCATCCGCAGGGTATTGGAAAACAATCGCCCCGACCCGCGTATTGACGTGCACTCTGCCAATCAGTTCAATCCCGCAGACGGGTTCATCAACAGTGCCTTCCTCTACATGGAACACATGCCTTATCTGGACCGTCTTTGGTTTGGCGAATACTTCAAATATGAAAAATCTCCCGCCTACTGGCTGACCGATGTCTCGGGTATTCCGTTCGGCATGATGAGCGAGATGCTGCAAGATGGAGGAAATCCGTATCGCGGCATGCTTTATGGCATGACAGCGCGTGAACCGATGGAATCTGTTCCCTCACAATTGTGGAAGGTATGGGATATGTTTGGCATAAAAGACAGCCGTATGATGGGATACTGGGTGTCTTACAATCCCATAAAGACCGGCCGAAACGACATCCTTGCCACCACCTTTGTCAAAGAAGGAAAAGTAATGATAGCCATTGCAAGTTGGGCTGACAAAGACAGTGACGTAACCCTGCAAATAGACTGGAGCAAATTAGGTATCGACCCCAGCCGCGCCAAACTGACCGCGCCTGCCATCAAAGGCTTCCAAGAGGGCTTTGTCCTCTCACCCAAAGACAAAATCAGAGTGCCTAAAGACAAAGGCTATCTCTTTATTTTGGAATAAAAACCTTTGATAGTTTGCTTTCTACGACGAAAAAAGAAAGCTTTATATAAAATTGAAATCACCCTCGCTACAACTATCTGTGGCGAGGGTGACTTATAGAAAAATACTTCTATCACAAGGAGGCATAAAGTTCCGGCATCCGGGCGTGATGCCATATATAAGAAGCGGGATAAATATCTTCTTGTTCTTTATTGAGTATTTTCTTCAGAATGTTACACTTACTCTCGCCCGTCACCAGGAAACAAGTATGTTTTGCCTCTATCATCGGCTTTCCGGTCATACAGATACGAACCGTTTTATTATAAGGATTGACTGACACTGCATAAGGTTCAGCCGCTGTCAACAAATCCTTCCGGTCAGGAAAAACAGAAGAAGTATGACCGTCCTCTCCCACTCCTAACAATACAAAGTCAAAGACCGGTACTTCATCTACAGTCGGCACGGTAGCCTTCACCAAAGAAGAATACAATATAGCTTCTTCAGCGGGAGCTCCCTCGCCCACTATCCGATAGTAATGCGAAGGAGGTAGTTTTATTTTACTAAACAAAAGACGATTGGCAAGACCAAAGTTGCTTTGCGCATGGGCAGGCGGCACGCAACGCTCGTCCACCCAGTAAAAATAAAGACGTGTCCACGGCGTGTATGCCGCAAACTCACTCTCCCACACCTCAAACAATACCGCCGGAGTCGTTCCACCGGAAAGGGCAATGGTAAAAGGACGCTCAGAATCCTTCTCCATAGCCTCCAATATACGAGTAATGAGGGTTTGTGATGCCTGCCGGGGCGATATATATAAATATTTATCGGGTATCATAACAAACAATATAGTTTAGAATGTGTCAGATTCTTACAAGGATTAGTCCATTCGGCATGGCTGCGCTCTATGAGTACGTCCGCCTCTTTCGGTCCCCATGTTCCGGCAGGATAACCATAAAGAGGAGTTTCCGGATATTTCTTCCAATATTCCAGAATCTTATCAAAATACGTCCAACTCTCTTCTACAGCATCCGAACGGGTAAACAAGGTAGGGTCGCCTGCCAAACTGTCTTCCAACAGACGGACATAGGCATCACCTGTCTCCTGTGCGTTTTGGTCATAACTATAATCCATCTCCATTGTTCCCATGTAGAATCCCGAGCCCGGCGCTTTCATGGCAATACGCTGCAAGATACCCTCATCAGGCTGGATGCGGAGAATCAGCTCTTCACCGCGATAGAGCCCCTCCTTCATCTGAAACATCTGCATGGGAGCAGGTTTGAAGTGGACAACAATCTCGGTCACTTTTGTCGGCATCTGCTTGCCGGTACGAATATAAAAAGGTACACCCTGCCAACGCCAATTGTCTATTTTAAGACACATGGCAACATAAGTATCCGTGCGCGAGTCGGGATTGACATTCTTTTCTTCCCGATAACCCACTTGTGTCTCACCGGCCATGTATTGTCCACGAACAACATTCTCGCGAATGTACTCATCAGTCAACGGATGAAGCGATTGATAAACCTTGATAACCTCATTTCGGAATCCGTTCTTATCAAACTTGGCAGGCGGTTCCATCGCAGTAATGGCAAGTAACTGCATCAGATGGTTCTGCACCATGTCGCGCAGTGCACCCGATCCGTCATAATACCCTCCACGAGTCCCGATACCCATATTCTCGACAGCGGTTATCTCAACATAATCAATATAGTTACGATTCCAAATAGGCTCGTAGATTGTACTTCCGAAACGTGTCACCATGATATTCTGCACCGTCTCTTTCCCAAGGAAATGATCGATGCGGTAGATATCCTCCTCCTTGAAGTAAGTGGAATAAATCTTATTCAGCTTACGTGCCGATGCAAGATCATAACCAAAAGGCTTCTCGACAATGATACGTTTCAGTCCGGGCTTTTTAAGGATACCGGCATCGTGAAGATATTTCGGAATCAGTTCGTAAAGCAACGGCGGAGTGGCCAGATAGAACAGATAATTCCCGTCATTCCCATATTGGGGAGACAGGGCTTTCAGCCGTTCGTTCAACAAGGAATAAGTCAAAGCATCGGCAGGATCCATCGACTGATAATAAACAGTGGCAAGAAAATCATCCACAGACGCTTTCTCCTTCTCGTCCAAAGAAGAAGATTTCATCAACTCCTCTTTCAGATAAGTACGATAGGTTTCATCCGAATAGGCAGTGCGGGCACACCCCACAATGGCAAAGTGTTCAGGGAAACGTCCCTCATTGTGAATCTTCACCAGGGCAGGCATCAGCTTACGCCGGGTGAGGTCACCCGACGCGCCGAATATAACTAAAAACAAACTATGTGGTAAACTCATAAATCAGTTCTTTTTTATCGGTTTATTTTATTTATCTTCTTGCCATTGTTCATGGAAGAACTCGCCTCTCGGACTATCCACTCTCTCGAATGTATGCGCTCCGAAATAATCACGCATCGCCTGAATCATATTGGCTTGCGAATGATTGGTGGTCAGCCCTAGAAAATAATTCAATGCTGCAGAGAGCACAGGTACAGCCAATCCTTCTTTCAGCATAACACCCACCGACTTCTTCCATATAGGAAGAGCTTCCGCCACTTCCATACCGAAATGTTCGTCAAGCAACAGGTGCGACAATCCCGGTACACGACGGTAAGCCTCGGCAATATCATTCAGAAAGGCAGAACGAATAATGCAGCCGGCACGCCACAGCAAGGCAATGGAGGAAAGGTTCAAATTCCATTTATAAGTGTCACTCGCCGTGCGCATCAATGCAAACCCTTGTGCATATCCTACCAGACGAGCCGCATAGAGAGTGCCCTCCAGTCCGGAAACAGTATCTTGATAATTATACACCGGATGATTCTCAATATGCATATAATGTTTGGCCATCAACACACGCAAACTCTTTTCAGCGGATAGGTTACGTGCAAAAACAGCCTCGGCAATTACATCAAGAGGAGTATTAAGTTGTAGCGAATTGATAACACTCCAACGCCCTGTCCCTTTCTGTCCGGCAGCATCCAGTATACTGTCTATCAGATAACCGCCTCCACATTCCTTATGACGGAGGATGGCTGCCGTTATCTCAATCAGATAACTCTTCAAACGACCCTGGTTCCAACGTTCGAAGATATCCGCCATCTGCTCATTTTTCAGTGCCAACAGATGCTTCAGTGCATAATAAGTTTCTGCTATCAATTCCATATCACCATATTCGATACCGTTGTGCACCATCTTCACATAGTGCCCGGCACCGCCCGGGCCTACCCATTCACAACATGGAGTACCATCCTCAGCACGAGCTGCAATACTCTTCAACATCGGTTGTATCACCGGCCATGCCTCCTGAGCTCCGCCCGGCATAACGGACGCACCATGCAATGCCCCCTCTTCGCCTCCTGAAATACCACAACCGACAAAATACATTCCTTTTTCATACAGTTCCTTCACCCGGCGCTCCGTATCCTCAAAATTAGAATTTCCGCCATCAATTATAATATCACCTTCATGTAACAAGGGAAGCAGATTGCCTGTCAGTTCATCTACCGCAGGGCCTGCCTGCACCATGAGAAAAACGACTTTCGGAGTCTTCAGTGCATCCACAAACTCTTCTAAAGTCTGAGTACCTACAATGTTTTTGCCTTGCGCACGCTTAGCTATGAAATTATCAACTATATGTTCTTCTTTACCGGGAACCGTGCGATTCCACACTGCTACTTTCCATCCTTTACCAGCCAGGTTCAGAGCCAGATTCTGCCCCATTACTCCCAGTCCAATCAATCCAATATCTGCCTTTTCCATAATTTAATCTTTTTATATTTAACAAATGGCAGATTTATTTGTTCAATAATTCTATCTTTGCGAACATATCAATCTTACACTATAATGAAAAAGATTAAAATAGGGTTGTTGCCCCGTATTATCCTTGCCATTGCACTAGGTATCGCATTCGGCAATATCCTCCCCGGAGGATTGGTAAGAATCTTTGTGACCTTCAACGGAATCTTCAGCGAGTTCCTGGGTTTTATCATCCCGCTGATTATCCTCGGACTGGTAACACCCGCCATTGCCGACATCGGCAAAGAAGCAGGGAAAATGCTGGTAGTTACCACGCTTGTAGCATACGGAGCAACGCTATTCTCAGGTTTCCTATCTTACTTTACAGGCATCACCTTCTTTCCGTCAATGATTACTCCCGGAGCTTCCATCGAACAAATAAGCGAAGCCCATGACATCGTTCCTTTTTTCACGGTAGCCATTCCGCCTGCCATGAATGTCATGACCTCACTCATCCTTGCTTTTACGCTGGGACTGGGCATCGCCCACTTGGACACCACAGCACTCAAGAATGTATGTAATGACTTTAAGGATATTATCATCAAAACCATTCAGGTCATCATCCTACCATTACTGCCTATCTATATCTTCGGCATCTTCTTGAATATGACACATTCAGGACAAGTCATGAGTGTATTGTCGGTCTTCATAAAGATTATCGGGGTTATCTTCCTATTGCATATTTTCCTTTTGGTATTTCAATATTCTATTGCAGCATTATTTGTCCGTCGTAACCCGTTCCGGCTGTTGGGCAGAATGCTTCCGGCATATTTTACGGCATTGGGTACACAATCATCGGCTGCCACTATTCCAGTGACTCTAAGGCAAAGCATCAAGAACGGTGTGAGCGAAGACATTGCCGGTTTTGTAATTCCGCTTTGTGCCACGATTCATTTATCGGGCAGCACCCTGAAGATAGTTGCATGCGCATTGGCGCTGATGATGATGCAGGGAATGCCTTTCGATTTTCCCATGTTTGCCGGATTTATCTTTATGCTCGGCATTACAATGGTAGCCGCACCGGGCGTTCCGGGTGGTGCGATTATGGCTGCACTGGGCATCCTCTCTTCTATGCTGGGTTTCGGTGAAAGCGAACAGGCGTTGATGATTGCGCTTTATATTGCAATGGATAGTTTCGGAACAGCTTGTAATGTGACGGGCGACGGAGCGATAGCACTGATTATCGATAAGTTCTTTGGGAAAAAATAACAAATGAAAGAGAGCATGCCAAAAGCAACGCAATGTAACAGTTACATCGGACTTCTGGCATGCTTTCTCCCTTTTGCAGCACAATGCTTTAGAATACCGGCATCTGCCAAATAAAGCCTACAGAAACCCGGTTAGTGGAATAATTGTCTTCTCCCAACGCTTTAGCCCGGTCAGTAAATCGATAAGAGCGACCGGTATAAGCCAGGAAGAAATGCAAATTGGTTTCCATCGGATAATATTCAATGCCACCGACGTACCCCCATGCCGTACGGTACTTCCCTTTTTCCACCTCATCACTGCTTTTGTAAACGGAAGCAGTCTCATACATACCCTTGGCAAACAGATTCCATTTCGGAGCAAAACGATAGTTGACATGGAGCACGTATGACATATATTCGGCATTAAACACGTTGTGGTTGAGGTCACCGCCCATCATTCTCGTAATAATACCTTTGCGGTCTACTCCTTCACGAGAATACATCCAGTCAAAATAAGCATGCCATTGAGGATTGAAATTGAACTCATTACCCAAAGCATAATAATACATTTTCTCGCCTTTTGTTTCGTTCATAATAGATGCAGACCACCGGGTTTTAAATACATCCATGAAATTACCATTCCAGTTCAAGGTGTAAACCAACGGAAGTTTTGTCCGTTCCAAGTCGCCATACATCTCTTTGGAAGGCCCGTTCAAACTGTTCAATACCTGAAACTGTATCTGCTGGTAAGGATTATAATTATAAGCTATATTCAAACCGGTCATGAAATTATTCATGTTCTCTATCATATCACTGTATTCGTAGATTTCAATGGGGTTTACATCAAACTCGATTCCTCCGTAAGCAGCGCATTGCTTGCCGGCAAAGAATGAAAACTTATCCAGTTTGACACCGATGCCTGCATAGTCGATACTGGTCGGAACATTGTCGATGTTTCCCGAACCGTCGTTGCCTCGGTTGAGTCGCTGGCGATAGCGATAACTGAGCCAGTCATTAATGTTGCCTTTCATTTCAATACGGAGTTGTTTCATCTCGAATGCACCTTGGTCAAAGCCGGATTCATTCCATTTCATGTTGAAATCACCATGCATATTGAGATACAGATTGAACTTGTCGGTCTTCTTTTTGATACCGGTCACCTCCTCAAAGAGGCTTTTATTATCCGACATGAAATCGCTTTTTGAAGATTGTGCATATAGCGAGTGTGGGCCTGACATGGCAATGGCCGTCAGGCATAATAACATTATCCTTTTCATAATTAAGTATGGTTTGGGGTTTGAAAATAAATGAGAACATCCACTGTAGGAGCAGAAGCATCCTGCCTCTACAGTGGAAAAAATATCGGGCATCTGCCCTATGTAAACCGATTAATACTCGTTGAAGTATTGCTGAATCTTCTTCCAGTCATTTGTCTTTGTCAATGCAAGCATCAACAATACACGTGCCTTCTGCGGATTTAGTTCTTGAGAAGCCACAAACTGATATTTATTGTCATCCACTTCTGCATCAAGAGTGGTAGGCCCTGTCGGAACACGGCTTGAACGAACGACTAAGATTCCTTGTTTACGCGCTTTTTCCAACATCGGGAACAGATTCTGATGAATGTTACCATTGCCTACACCGGCATGAACGATTCCCTGATAGCCATTATTGAGGAACGGAGTCATCACATCGGCATCCACATTAGAGTAACTATAAACAATACCCACTTTAGGCAATTTATCAAGATTTGTCACATCAAACTCCGACTTGGTAGTATGACGTTTCAAAGACTCCATATTATACGACACCTTTCCATTGAGAATGTATCCCAATGCACCCGAATTAGGAGACTGGAAAGTCTGCACATCTACCGTATTCATCTTAGTTGCTCCCTGAGCACCCAATATCAAGCCGTTCATTGCAATCACCACTCCTTTCCCTTTCGATTCTTTGGCTGCAGCAGCAACTACCGCATTATAGAGGTTCAAAGGACCGTCAGCACTCATTGCCGTAGAAGGACGCATAGCCCCGACCAATACCACCGGTTTATCGCTCTTCACAGTCAGATTCAGGAAAAATGCTGTTTCTTCCATTGTATCTGTCCCATGAGTAATCACGATACCATCCACATCGCCACGGCCGAGCAACTCATTGATACGTTTTGCCAATGTCAACCAAACGGCGTCATTCATATCCTGAGAACCAATTTTCACAATCTGCTCACCGGTCACATTGGCAATCTTATTCACTTCGGGCACAGCATCCAGCAGTGTACTGATAGCCACTTGTCCGGCTGTATAATTCGTATTAGTAGCCGAAGCACCGGTTCCGGCAATTGTTCCTCCTGTTGCCAAAATATGAATATTAGGCTTTTGGGCAACTGCTGCAAAGGCGCCGAACAACAACGTCACAGCCAGCAAACTGAGTTTTCTTAATCCATTCATAATCTTTTCTAGTTTAGGTAATTAATATATTGAGACTAAAATATTTGTATCAGTAACAGTCCGACAACAATCGATACAATCGTGGCTATAAGCCCCGGCATCATAAAAGAGTGGTTTAACACCCATTTACCGATTCCGGTAGTTCCTGTACGGTCAAAATTAATGGCGGCAATCACAGTCGGATAGTTGGGAATAAAGAAATAACCGTTTACTGCCGGAAACAGAGCTATCAGCATCATTGGCGAAATGCCCAAAGCAATTCCCAAAGGCACAATAGCACGTACAGTGGCCGCCTGACTGTAAAGCAAAATAGACATTACAAACAATGCCACACCGAAAAGCCACGGCATCTGGCGGACAATACCTTCAATAGAACCTGTCAGTTCTGTTATGTTACCATTAATAAAGGTATCTCCCATCCATGCGATACCGAAGATAGCAATCACTGCCTGCATCCCTGCCGGAAATACACTTCCCTGAGTTGCCTTGATACCGTCAGTACGCGAGATAATCAAAATTAGTGCGGCAGCCGACAACATCAAAATCTCAATCAGTGAAGGCATATCCAATACTTTTCCGTCAAACGAAGGCCGAAGGCTGGGAATAGAGCCGAACAATACAATCAACAAAGTGGCCACAATGAAGATAATCACAGAAAGGCGTGCCTGAAACATATTCTTCACGTCATTCAACTCCACGTGCTTATCCTCCAACAGTCCCTCCTCCACACGACGCAGATATTCAGGATCTTCCATCAACTCCTTACCTACCCTCATCGAAGCGAAAGCGCCTACCAGTACTCCTATCAAGGTAGCGGGAATGGTTATTTTCAATATATCGAACAAAGTGATATCAAAACCGGTAAGCAACCCAAGGAGTGCCACGGTAGCAGCGGAAATAGGACTCGCTGTAATAGCCTGTTGAGATGCGATTACCGCAATGCCCAAAGGACGTTCGGGACGGATTTTCGTCTCGGCAGCAACTTCGGCAATCACGGGAAGTACGGAATAAGCCACATGTCCTGTTCCCGCAACAAAAGTAAACAAGTAAGTTACCAATGGGCTCAGTATAGTAACATGTGCCGGATTACGACGCAGCAGACGTTCCGCCAATTTCACCATAAAGTCCAGTCCGCCCGCCGCCTGCATACAGGATGCGGCAGAGATAACGGCAGCAATCATCAACATCACATCAATAGGAGGCGCAGTAGGCTGAAGTCCGAAGACAAAAGTCAAAATAGCGAGGCCCACACCCCCCATCACTCCAAGTCCGATACCTCCTAAACGGGCACCCACAATAATAGCGGCAAGTACAAATAGTAGTTGTAATAACATGATTCGTTTTTATTGTTATAAAAATACAATTTTAATTCTCATAACAAAGATAGACCAATTCTGTTCTATAAACCGTAAAAAAGCGGAGAATTTTCTTTTTTTTCACTACCACACGAAGAAAAGGCGTGGTTTTACAAATAGTCACCCAAACATTTTTCCGATTCAATTGTTCAATATAAATAGTTATATAATGACAAGACAATGAACAAAATCTGTAACCTTTTTGGAATCAAATATCCTATTATCCAAGGTGGTATGGTGTGGTGTAGCGGATGGCGGTTGGCCTCTGCCGTAAGCAATGCAGGAGGACTCGGATTGATTGGTGCCGGCTCTATGCATCCTGAGACGCTCCGCGAACATATTCGGAAATGTAAAGCAGCCACCGAAAAACCTTTTGGGGTTAATATCCCGCTGATGTATCCCGAGATAGATGCAATCATCCAAATCGTAATCGATGAAGGCGTAAAGATTGTCTTTACTTCTGCCGGAAATCCGAAGACTTGGACCGAGCATCTTCATCAGCACGACATAGTGGTAGCACATGTCGTGGCAAGCAGTAAGTTTGCTGCCAAATGCGAAGAAGCAGGTGTAGATGCGATTGTTGCCGAAGGCTTTGAAGCTGGCGGTCACAACGGTCGCGAAGAGACCACGACCCTGTGTCTCCTTCCTGCTATAAAAAAGATTACAACCGTTCCGCTAATGGCAGCAGGAGGCATTGGCTCCGGTGAAAGTATTTTGGCCGCCATGACACTGGGAGCCGACGGAGTCCAAATAGGTACACGCTTTGCATTGACAGAAGAAAGTTCGGCACACTTCACATTCAAGGACCGTTGCCTCAGACTGAATGAAGGTGACACCCAGCTCACATTAAAACAGCTCTCACCGGTAAGACTCGTCAAGAATGAGTTCTTCAAGCAGGTGGAGAAAGCAGAGACACGCGGTGCATCTGTAGAAGAATTGAGGGAATTATTGGGCAGGGGGCGTGCCAAGAAAGGTATTTTTGAAGGAGATATTTACGAAGGTGAAGTAGAAATAGGACAAATAGCCTCTTCTGTACATAGTCTCCAAACAGCCGAAGAAGTAATCAAAGAACTGATAAATGACTTTAATACAGCATTAAAGCGGACAAAAGAGTTTTCCTCTTTTGTCCTATAAATCAATAGCTTGTATCGGTTAATCTTTTTCTTCAATAGTTATTCATTTCTTGTCAGATGCAATGAATTGGTAATACACATCGGCAACTCTTCCTGATAGTGTGTCACCATTATCATTGTTTTATCTTTTCGTTGGCAGAAAGTCTCAATAATATCTTTTACCAAACGACGGTTTATCAAATCGAGCCCATGCAACGGTTCATCCAGTATCAGTAATTCCGGGTCTTTAACAAATGCACGCGCCAATAACACCAGACGTTGTTCTCCACTAGAGAGCTGCAAGAAACTACGCTCTTTCAGATTGGCAATACCAAAAATATCCATCCACCACTCACAAACCTCCATCTGTTCAGGACGCGGACGCTTATAGAGTCCCACCGAGTCATGCAGTCCGCTTGCCACAATATCAATGGCCGGCAGATTCTTTAAATAAGCACGATGCATCTCCGGGCTGACATACCCGATGTGCTTCTTTATTTCCCAAATGCTCTCTCCCGATCCGCGCTTACGCCCGAACAATGTTATATCGCAGGCATAACTCTGCGGATTATCGGCACAGACCAAACTAAGCAATGTCGATTTTCCGGATCCATTGTCTCCGCTGAGCGCCCACTTCTCACCACATTTCACACTCCAATCCAACTCTTTCAGGATAGTCCGTTCACCATAACGAATACTTACCTTATTCAAGTCCACCACATGGTCGGTATGATAAAGGTCATCACTATAAGGAAGTGCCAAAATACGTTCTTCTTTTTCTTTCGAGAGCACACGCTCAGGTGCAGGCCTACAACCGGCAAGGTAAGTCTCCAACGTAATTTTATCACCGCATAAACGATCTTCCACCGGAATCACATGCGTAATAAAAGAAGGTATATCATCTGTTTTTGAAAGTATCAGAATCACTTGCAGAGCGGTCACGCGTGTGAGTTCACGAAGCAATGCATGGAGTTGGTCACGCGTCTTGGCATCGAGACCGATGAAAGGATTATCCATTATCAGCACACGCGGATTACTCAACAAGGTCTTAGTCAACTGAAATTTACGTAGTTCTCCACTCGACAGCAGAATAATGTGTTTGTCCAGCATCGTTTCCATACCGAACAAATCATACAAGGCTGTTTTCAGTTTGGCATTAGTAGCTTCCGGCAAAAGGTCGCGAACAATAGGAGTTTCATCCAAATCATGCGCATTCCAACGCTGCTGATAATAATAGTTCCCATCTGCATCACCATAAGAATCACGGAAGGCAATGTATTTTATATTGTCATACGCCATCTTTGAGGGCGAAGGCGAGAAATCATATTTCACTTCATTCATCAATAGTGGCCAACGTCCGGTCAGCGTATCTACCAATATACTTTTTCCCGCCCCATTCGGACCTACAATAGCAATGTGCTCACCTTCTGCAAGTGTCATGTTTATCGGCTCTTTCATCCGATAAAGCGGATGACGGGTAACCCCATTCTCAATAGCAATAATATTCTGCATTTCAGTATCTCATTTCAGTCTTAAACAGACTGCAAAGGTAGATAAAATTTAATAGAAAACATCCGCCCGGATGCAGGAAAATATGCTTTTTAGCATATAAAACTAGGTTTTTTCAACCTTTTGTCATAACTTCGTGCACTTTTTTGGAGAAAAACTTATGTATATATTCCGTTCCATTTACGAAATCATAAATACCGTTTCCACAGCAAAAACATTGCTAACGGAAATGTTCGAAAAGAGAAAAACCGTCAGTTTCAGATACATAGATGCCCTAGAATTATTAAAAGATGATGAAAATCGTCTCAAAATATTGATTGAGAAAGAAGTGATCCATCAAAATGGCAATTTCTTGGAGCTGGACGTGCGTTTTCTCGATTTCTTTGAAACGCTGCTTGAAGCTAATGAAGAAATTGATACCGCAACGATTGACGAAAACATCGAGTATTTGCATGAATTGATGGATTATTACTTGAAAGAAAAGATACAATCGCGCAAAGAGAGTTATGTAAGGAACATCAAACTGACGTTTCAGAAAATAGCCCGCGTAACGATACGCAATATCATGAATTTGCAGAACAGTATCGATAACACTTTCAAGCATGAACCGACGTACCAGATCAAAATCGCCAAGCTGAAAAACCTGGATAAGAAGCGCATCAACATACAAAGCCTGATTGACTCTACCGAGCGCCTGATTCTGCACGAAGAACGTCTTTTTTTCCAGCAGGCCACCGATGAGGAATTGGGACGCATCTTGCTGGAATTGCGTCAGGAGCTGCAATTGTCTGCCCATAGCCTTATACGGGCGCAACAGGACATTATCAACTATCTGAACCAAATAAAGAATCAAGTGATACTGGTGGAGAAGATTCGAAAAGTAAAATATCTGCAAGACCAGTTTGAACTGCGTGCCCGGAGCAATCTGGCGGAAGTGATGGAAAGTGAACACTCCATTTTATTGGAAGGCAGTACACAGACTTCATTCAAACTATCGCCCGAATATCTGGCAAGTGATGAAGCACGCCCCATTATCCTTAGAATCCTGAGCAACCAGAAGACCCGTGAGCGCATTCGCAAGAATGAAGCAGGGGCTTTTAGTGAGGAAGATATGGAGGCGCAAGCCATGTATGAGGAAGTGGTAAACTTGGAAGAAGTAGTTAAGAACTTTTTACAGGCTGGTGCAGAGGCGCGATGGAAAGAGGAGCAGCCGCAAGACTTATTTACCTTCTTGCTACACTATTCCTTTCAGCGTGAAGTAAACGAGAAAGAATGTACCACATTGTTCTGCCAAATAGTGTCGCTCTACGAAGACAAATTCGAAATAAGCGATGCTTTCGGACAATACAAACAATATGAATATGCTAAAATATATCCTTTATAGATTATGAATTTGAATATACAAATACCAGACAATACAGCATCAATATTCGAGTACATGCAGAAAGGGCAGTTTATCTGTTCCAACAGCACGGATATCGACCTGCGTGATATGTATAATACGATTGATGAAAACTACGAATCTTTGTACCAATACTTTTCACAAATAAACTATACATTAGAAAGGGGAAACGAGTATTTCTACTTCTCGCGCACGGAATCAAAAACCACATTGGAACAAAAGATACTCCGTGCCTACTATTGGATAGATGTACTCGATTTCTTTAAGACCTACGATGAAACATTCGGTGCAGGCTTCCGTTTCCAACCGGAACAGATCTTGGTAGAAGCCAACATCAATGTTTTGCTACAGAATAAGTTAGACGGCATTCGCAAACATTTCTCGGACAAAGATATCCGTAAGGACGTGCTCGATAATATGATACGCTTATTGGTAAAAGAGTCGTTCATCGAACTGGAAAATGAGAAGACCAACACTTATAAAGTGCTGACTTCATGGCATTATCTGGAAAAATTAGTCGATAGTATCAACATTTTTGAAGACATTGAAGATGAGAAACCTGAGTAGAATAATCTTTATCAACAGTGCGAATATTCCTTATTCGGACGACATATATCTGGATGGGAACATCCACTTTATCGGTACACAAGGGGTAGGAAAAAGTACCATTCTGCGTGCAGTCTTATTTTTCTACAATGCGGACACACAAAAACTGGGCATTCCGGTTGAAAAACAAAATTACACGGACTACTATTTCCCCTTTGCCAACTCATATATCATTTATGAAGTGGCAACAGAGCACGGGGCATTCTGCATCCTGAGCTTCAAAGCCATGAACCGGGTATGTTACCGTTTTATAGATTCGCCCTATCGCAAAGAATTCTTTATTGACGAGAACCGAACCGCTTACAGTGGCACAGACCGCATCCGTGCTGTGCTCGACCAATATGAAGTGGCGTATTCGCGCATCATTTATACTTACGATGAATATCGTAATATCCTGTATGGTAATGCAACGAGTACTGAGTTCCGCCGTTATTCACTGATGGAAAGCAAACAATATCAAAACATTCCGCGCACCATCCAGAATGTATTGCTGAACTCAAAACTTGATGCCGAATTTATCAAGAAAACCATTATCTCTTCTCTAAACGAAGAAGAAACCTCCATCGACCTGAACAGTTACAAAGAGCACCTGAAAGATTTTGAAACGCGTCTGAGGGACATTAGTGAATTTCAAAGGAAAGAGACACAGAAACAGGCAACGGAGATTACTCAACTATCACAACAAACGACCCGCCTGCAAAGTGATATCATGCAAAATTGCCGCGAACTGGTGATTGCCCGTCAGAAGGCATCCGAAGTGTTGCCCGAATGGAAAGAAAAGCGTGACAAAGCTACCAATGACATACAAATACAGGAAAAGCAAAAGGCGGAATTGCAAAACGAATCACGGCAACGTTGCGAAAAGATACAGGAAGAACTGACCATCGTCAGCAATGACTTGAAGAAAGCCGTTCTGAAGGAAAAGGAGTATGAAGAACATCATATACAAGAAGTGATGGAGCGTTCTGCCAAAGAAACGGAATGGAAAAACAAACGCCTCGGTTTGCAGGAAGAACAACGCATATTGACTTCGCAATATACGGAAATCTCTTCTAAATATAAATTGCTCATTCAAAATCTGGATAACCAGTGGAATAAAATACACGAAGAGAAAATTCATCAGCTAGATACATTAAATACTGTTTACAACGCTCGTTTGGAAGAAGCCCGCAAAGAAAACCAAAACCAGACGGAAGCTTTGTATCAGGAGTATGAAAACCTGTCACAAAAATTGCATCCGTTAAAAGCCGAAAAACAGACAAGGCTGGGCGAAATGGATTATCGTATTCGTTCGTGCCGCAAAGAAATCTTCTTCGAAAAGGAACAAGAGGAATTAAAGGTGCGCATTCAGTCGTACACCTCTACCCACTTGGAGCGAAAGACACGTATCAATGAGGCACAAATCACCATCAAAGACTTGATGATGAAATGGGAACACGAAGTTCAAAAGTTGGAAAAAGGAATAGATGATGAACTGTCCCAGTTGCAGATGGAATTGCAACAGTTGCACGTCCGCATAGAGGAATTGCAGCAGTTTCTTACCCATAGCAAGAGTACTTTGCAGGGTTGGTTGAAAGAAAACCATAAAGGATGGGAAGAAACAATCGGCAAACTCTGTGATGAAGCTATATTGTGGCAAACCAACCTCTCGCCGCAAAAAGCGGAAGGCAACTCTTTTTATGGCATCCAAATTGACTTGAATGTCATAGATCGTCATATCAAATCTATTGATGATTATAGTAGGGAAAAAGAAGAAAAAGAACAACGTTCGGCAGAGATCTCTATCCGCATGCAACGTTTGCAAGCCGAAAAAGCGGAGGGACAAGAGCAAATAAAGCGAAAATACCAACCGCTGATAAAAGAACAGAAAAATCGTATCAACCAGTTAGAATATGAATTGGAAAAACTGGAACGCCAATACCAGCAAGACATGCTCGACCTTGAGGACTGGAAGAAAAAGGCAGAGGTCGCCCGCAATGAAAAGTTAGCCCGGCTGGATGAAGAGAAAAGTAAAATTGCTTTAGAGCTGGCTGCCGTCAATGAAAAGCTGGATAACTTGGGGCAAGAGAAAACAAACAAGCTCAATGCCTTAAAAGAAGCATGGGCGCATTTGCAAAAACAACTCTTTGAAGAAAAAGATATCCAGCAAGACCATATACGCAAAGAAGAAAAAGAAGAACAAAAGCGCATCAATGCCAGCAAAGCGCAGCATGAAGCGGAAATGCAAAAAGAATTACATTCCCAAGGGGCCGATACCGAGCGTTTGCAAAACATTGCCAACCAACTGGAACAAATCGAGCAGGAGTTGTCTTTCATCAAAACGCACGCGGCACTGATTATCGAATACCAAAAGGACAAGCGTGATTTGATTGAACATATCCCTGCATGGAGGTATCAGGAAGAAGATCTGAGAAAGCAATTAAAGAAGGAACGGGATACCCTGAGAACGGAAGTCGATGCCTTGCAAAAAGAGATAGACAGAATAAAGAAGATTTTACAGGAAGCAGAAGAGAACATTCGTCATCTGCAACAGAATCTGGATGCCTATGCCAATATAGAAAGCTTTGACTGGTATAAATCCCATCAGGATATTTTCAGAAATGACCCTTCTATGGCAATCATTACACAAAAGAGTTGCATGGAATTGATAGACCTGTTGAATCAATGTTACATGCAATTCATACAGGTGCAAATCAAACTGCGTAAAGCCGTAAACTTATTTACAGGACACTTTGACGAGAACAATACTTTCAAGTTTAAAACTAAATTTAATGAAGACTGGGAGTATATACGCTTTGCCGACGAGCTGCACGATTTCATAGAGGAAAACAGAATTGACGAATATGTACGCCGTATCAATAATGAGCATTGGGATACATTTAAACGTATCAGTATGGACGTTACTTCACTCTCTTCTTCCGAAAAAGACATACAAAGCATCATCGGCAAAATAAATAAAGGATTTGCAACCTGCAATTTTGTTGGTGTCATTCAGCGCATCGAGATGAAAATGGAAGAAAGCAGTAACCGGGTGGTAAATGTGCTCCATGATATTCAGAAATATTACAAAGAATATGGTTATGACCTTACCCCTGAAACAAACTTGTTCTCTTCGGAAAAAGAACCTTTGATAAAAGAAGAAGCCATCAAACTGCTGCGCGACTTTATCAAAGAAATTCATGCCTACCGTTATGACAATATCCGACTGTATGACTCCTTCGAACTGCGTTTCCGCATTGTAGAGAATGGTAATGATACGGGATTTGTAGAGAAAGTTTCGAGTGTGGGTTCGGAAGGTACGGACATTCTGGTAAAGGCTATGATTAATATCATGTTAATCAATGTATTCAAAGAAGGCGCTTCGCGAAAGTTCAAAGATTTCAAGTTGCACTGCATGATGGATGAAATTGGGAAACTCCATCCGAACAATGTGGCGGGTATCTTGAAATTTGCCAACGACCGGAATATTATCCTCATCAACGGCTCTCCTACCGAGCTAAACCGGGAAGCATATAAGCATGTGTATTTATTAACAAAAGATTCGCAGAGCAAAACACGTATTGCACGGCTAATTTCAGACAGTAACATATAATGATACACCTGACGTCTTCACCCTCATAAAAAAGATATCCATATAGGGGCAGCCTTATCCGTCTGCCCCTCCCTATTTCATAGCGGATATTCATATTCAAAGATTTGGGAAGTTTTTGCATTGAATCGCTCTGCCAGATAAATTCTCCCATGTTCTTCATCCACACAAAAAGCATGACCGGCCTTGTCCAATTTCATTTTTTGAATAGGATTCCCTTCCCAGTCATACTGTTCCACATAAACCGGACTTCCCTTGTCCAACTGGTCATACAGACTACCTGCAGCTTGCAGCACATATATGTATTTCTCCCCAGCATAGCAACCCAAACAATAATTAGCGTTATAACGACCACAATCCGCCTTTTCCAATGTATTGAAATCAAACCCCTTTCCCTCTTGCCTGACTGTCTTCATCCCCCCCTTTTCCAAGTCTAAAATTCGGACGACAGGATAATAGTAGTAAGCGTATACTCCTCTTTTCCGGTCGGGACGCACGCTAAACGCTCCATGGTAAGGAACAAAGCTGTCCATAGCTTTTGTATCTAGATTCAGCGGAAAGTCCAACTCCTTCGTTTCCACCTTATTCTCTTCGTTACACGTCAGAAAAAGGTTCTTGCCATACCGTTTGGAATAACCTGCAAAGAGAATGCTGTTGCCCTTCATTTTTACAAAATCAGAAATGATTCTCTCCAAATTTCCACCAAATTCAAAATCATAAGAATAAGAACGCAGCCCGGTTTTCCGCACCACTCCCCGACGATTCACCTCATAGATAATACCTCCATCCTCAATATAACATAGCAGAGAGTCTTCTATAGGAGCAAAAAGACGAGGACTATAGAAGTCTACCTGCTCCCTGAGAGACCAGGTCCCCAGTTTGAAAACCAACTTCCTGCTCTTTACGTCAAAGACTTTTAGTTCCTCATTTTTATTTTTGAGTACAATTTTTCCATGACGAAAAAAAAGTTTTGTTTCCGGGTTATCATTAGTAGCCGTCCGACCCTTAAAATTCATCGGCTTACCTTTCAGCGACACAATACGATTAAAGGAAATAAGATTCATGCTTTTTTCTTGGGCAAAAGCATTCAGCAGAAACCCAGACAGCAAAATAAAGAAAAGGAATTGTTTTTTCATGGCAATCACAGATTAGTTGTTTTTTCAATAGGCTTATAAGGCATAGAAAACTTCACATTCTCGGAGTCTGTCCATCCTCTGCTTTTAGTTTTCATCCTGATTTTAATTCCTAACGAAGCTGCAAACTTGTAAGGAGCACTATATATCCGACTGACTGTCTCATCCACCTTTTTCCGAGAAGAATCCTGGTATTTCCCCTCATAACTCCGAATGGTTTCTCCTGATTTTGCTTTCTCTATCCGTCGACAGTCCCATTGAAAAATCTGTTCACTATCTTCCATTTTCAGTATCAGTCCGGGCAGTCCGTAAAATTTATACGGTCCTACGTTAAACGGCAATTCAGCAGAAAACCATGCCCGATAGTCCCTTCCCCTGAACTGGCACACCGCCAGCTGGCACAGATATCCTGCTACCGAGTCTGTCTCAGTCAGAATCTGCCAGTCTATACGCTCTGTCGGTTCGGTATATTTCAACACCATGTCATGCAGAAAAGGCCTGAACAGAAAAGTGGTCTCCTGCTTGTCAAAGTCCATCCGCGTTTCCACCGGCCAAACATATTGGTTGAGAGAGCGGCTTGACAGTCCCTGCTTCTCACATTCCGTGTAAAGCGAGTCGCCTTGATAGAGCAGATAGCTGTGACAACGAGTACACTTCTCCCCTATTTCCAACAAATGAACATCGTGTGCAATACCGTTTTCGTCTGTAGTGGGAGCCATACGGAACTCGTAATATACTTTATAGCGACATGTGTCTATGACGCTATATTTATCAAGGATACGTGTAAACGGACACAGTTGTGCCTGCATGCTGATGGCACACCAGCATAGAAGTACAAAAAAAAGTCTAAATCTGTTCATGACTATGAGTTTTAACTGTTATAGAACTTTAAATCTTACTTTGAATAGAATGGTTGAGGGACGTATCCTGTAACTGGAACAATAGCGGTCGAGGCCGCTCAAACGAAAATACGTATACGATTGCAAATCCAGAATATTGTCCCACTGCAGATAGAACCGTATGTTCTTCCAAGTATACTGTAAGCCGGCATTCAAGATTGAAAACGACTGCCCTCCCTCTCCGGCATCCGTGTAATAGTTATAATAAGACATACTGATTCCGATGTCTTGAGGCAGCATGAGGTCGATTCCTACCCGGTTGGACAAACTAGAGACAGCTGAAAACTTCTCGCCTCCCTTGATGCGGCTTTTCCCTGTCTCCCACATTCCTTCCCAGTCCAAATGTACAAAATCAAATGGTTCGGTGTGCAGGCTCCCCGATAAGGCGACCTCATGACTAAGGTTAGTTACCATCTCATCCTGACGGAGCCGCACAAAACTTCTCTTCTGCCACATTCCTTGCAGTTTCAGTACTGTCTTTTTCCAGTCCAGTCCTTTGCCGACATTTGTTTTGACCCGATAAATGTCTCCGTGATGGTGCACATGGCGGCTAATGGTACGCGACAACTCTCCGTCAAAACTCTGTCCATAAAGTATATCGCTTATTGAACGGATATAGAGCAAATTCACATCGGCAAACAACATGCTGAAGACGTCCTTGTATCCGATACTCAGGTTGGACAGATGCGTCCGACTGTTACTGATGTCGGGGCTGTAGCATTCGATATTACGGTAGTTACTCAATATATATCCACTATACAATTGCTGCATGTCAGGCACATCGCTGTATTGAGAATAGCCCAAACGGAACTTCCAGCGCATTTTATCCAAAGTCAGCGATGCAGAAGGTTCGAATACGATTCCGTTCTTGTCTATTGTTCCTCCTTCCATAGGCTGTTTCAACCTGTTGTTTCGGAAAGCCAACGGCAGATTGGCGTAAAACGAAAGGTTTTCCTTTGTGTAGTGGAACATCAACAATCCTCCAGCCTTCAGGTTCCGATAGTCTGCATCGTTCTCCATACCTGCCGCAGTCCTTTCATATCCCGAACCATCCAAGCCATAAAACCGGCTGGACAGATGCATAATCTTGATGTCCGTAAACAAAGAAGGAGTCACGGAGAAGCCTCCCCACTTCAAGGCAGACAAGCGGGAAAGGTTGTTCCGATTGCCGACAGTCGTCAACTCTACCTGCTGCCCCATACTTTCCAGGCCGTCCTTCTCCAAAATTTCTCCGAACAGACAAGGCTGTACCAACAGACTTTGAGGAGTATTTTGAATATTGAAAGATGAATTCACCTCCCATCCGCGATTTCGGTCATTCTTTGTAATCCAATTGATTTTTCCGGCAGCCTTCAGCCGTTTATTTGTGGCCCATTGGTCTATCATGTTACCATTAGACACCTTTCCCAATGTATGTCTCCATTCAGCCTCGCCTTCCACTGTCGCATTTAGATAAGTATCTTCACGGTTCATCATCATGTTACCGTTCACTGTCAGCCTGTCTTTGTCCATTCCGGCTGAAATGGCTTCCGTAATCACATTCTGCGTGCCATCCGGCAACAAGTAAGAAGTGACAGAATTCCCATACCGGTTATCGCAGTCATTAAGATAATATGCATCTACCGACCATTCCTGTTCCTTTTTATTCTTAAATCGGTTATTGGTGGTCAACAGATAAGTCTCGTTGTCGTGGTAGAGAGACTTGTCAATGGGTGGAGGTGACGGCCAAATCACATCGGTCCAAATGCTTTCGTCTTCGTTTCTATTCATGCCTTTTACTTCCGCTTCCAAGTCCTTTCCTGTATTGTTGGACTTTCCAACAGCCAAGTGCTGCCTTTTCCGAGTAAAATAAAAGCCCGTCAGTTCCCCTTCTCCTTTAACATGAGGCGCGAAATCCGCCCCAGCTCCCAACAGCGCCGACAAAGCCCATACTCCCTTAGCACCCTCTTTCATTTTCAAATTGATGGCAGCCTGGTCGGAGTGCCTCAACTCTTTCAGAGCCTTGATGGGCTGGTGTCGCTCCAATAACTGCACGGTGGCAATGTCATCGGGAGAAAGATTATTGGTAGCAATGCCATAGCGGTCCTTCATCAGGTCCATTCCCTCAATGTAGAACTTATTAATGGGCACTCCCATGTAAGAAATCCTGCCGACCTTGTCCACCTGAATACCCGGCATCTTCTTCAGCACATCACCGATACTGGTGTCATTCTTGTCCTTGAAGGAACTCACCAGATAATTGACCGTATCCTTTTGCTGCCAAATCTGCCGCCCCTTCACAATAACTTCCTTTATTTCTATAGGTTTTTCTTCTATTCTAAAGTCTTGTCGCCCGGAAACATTGGGTACTTTTCGATAGACGGTGGAAACATTAAACCCCCGGATGATGATGTTAAGGCTGTCTGCTGCCGAGCTTACCTTCAAAATATACTCCCCTTGTTTATTGCTCAGTGCATAGCCCATAAGTACGGGCCTGTCAAAGCTCTGCACTACTGTGATGTTTACATCAGAAACGCCATGCCCTTGTCTGTCAAGCACCTTTCCCGCTATCTCCACTTGGGCGTATAGTGGACTGCTGAAAGCAAGTAACAATAGACATATAATATGTAGAAACACTATTTTCATCCTCATTATGATTAGTGTTAAAACAAACGTAACCTATTAATCTCACTTTACCAAATAAAGAGCTGATTATTTTTAATAAAATCATCCCCCCAATAAACGGCATCCAAGCGGGCCAATTAAATTCAAAGAGAGGGAAATAGAACATATCGACAACTTTTCCGTATAACCAATCAGTGTATCCATGTCCTATTGGTACAAAAGTTGCCACTTCAGATAAGGTACTTTGACTGAATATGACTCCATAAAAAATACTATCAATAATATATGAAAACATCATCTTTACCTCCCCTCTGCTCAATACCATTTTTTGCGTTTAAAGAAAAAGTAAATGATAGTGACCAATGCCAGCATCAGTGCCCATGCAAAGATATAACCATATCTCCATCCCAGTTCAGGCATCCACTGGAAATTCATTCCCCAGATACCTGCCAAAAAAGTCAATGGAATAAAAATAGTAGAAACAACGGTCAACTGCTTCATAATGGCATTCATACGCTGGTCATTGTTAGAAAGGTAAAGGTCTACCAAAGCTGAAATCATGTCGCGGCAACCATCTAATGTTTGTAGTACAAACTGCAAATGGTCATTAACGTCACTAAAGAAAGGACGGTTCACTTTATGCAACAAATCATTGTCTGCATGCAGCAATTTACTAATCTCCTCTTTAAAAGGCAGGATACATTTTTTTATCATCCGAAATTTACGGCGGTATTGCTGTATATCCTCAATACCTGGAAGATTGTCTGCATGGGGTGAAAGCAATTGTTCTTCCAAATCCTCCAATTCATCTTCCAGTTCCGAAATGAGGGACATAAAACTTGCCATTACACTATTCAGCACCACGCTAAGCAAATAATCCGATTGCCGGTTTCTGATTTTCAATACATTCTTTTCTAAAGCCTGAGTGATATCGCCTAAGAAATTATTCTCTCCTTCCATAAAAGTCAACAGATAATCGTTGCCTTGAATAATAGCCATCTGCTGTGGTGCATAAGTACCGTCTGATGGAAAAAGTACTTTCAGAATCACAACATTGTAAGTATCATGTTCTTCTATCTTCACCGGATGGTCGGTATTCAGTATATCTTGCGTTGTCAGAAAATCCACATTAAAATAGCTGCAAATACGCCGGATGGCTTCCGTATTCCGAAGCCCGTGCACCTGTATCCAATGAATACTTTCTTTTTCTAAATAGGGTGTCAATTCGTCTATTTCTTTTCCCTCATACATAGAAACGCCTTCGGCATTGTAACTGCATAGGTGCAAGTGGGTAGGTGTATGACTATCGCCAACATAAGACAGCCGTTCGCTCAACAAATTATTCTTTACCATAATCTTGAGATTTGGATGATACAATTATATCTTTTTTTCACGAGCATCGCTCATTTATAGTCTCGTGTTTTTCGATGCGGATAAATCCTTTTCTATTAACAACAATTTTTAGGTCGGAAATGTTACCGTCTGATGATGATATTACAAGGCAAGAATCCTTTTTTCTATTTCCAAATCATCTTCATTCAGTTGAGGGGACGGTATCATGCAAGTACGGATACAGTCCCCCTCCCGACAAGTGTAATCATAATATTTCTTTTGCAGTTCCGTCAAGTCTTCAAGTGCCACAAGCTCCCCTTTCAATTCCAGGAACTCCTCCATGTCCGTACTGTCACTTTGCTTTACAAAGAGAATACGGCGTGCTATCGGATTCCTGTTATAATCCAAGCTGAGATATAACCCTTTCAGAAAAGGAGGAAAATCATACATGGGCAATTGCAGGTAAATGCTGAACAATGCCATTTGGGGAGTTTCCCGTTCGTTGAAGAAAATATATCCGTTCTGATGGTTATTGAACAACCCTACCCCCCGATGAGTCGTGTTATAAGCACTCATGTGAGTCACCTTCACATACGTGTTATCTTCGGAGGACTCTATCAGATAAGGTTCCACTTTCAGGCAGTTGCATGACGAAGAAAGACTGTAACTCAAATAACTGCCACTATAATTATATACCTCCTGAACGGAACGCTGCATCTCGGCAGTCATCATTTCCATAAACGGATTCGCCTTTGTCTCACCATTGGCTGGCTCCATACTGAAGAGTAGTTCCTTGATAGTTGATAAATTCCCCATCAAACGTTTCTTTGAAATGTTATTGACCTGTCCCAAAGCCAAATCTAATGAATTTTCTTCAGAATGTCCTTGTTTCAATGAGGTTACATAAGTGGGCAAAACACTGGAGTAAAGCGCAGACAACACACTGGGAGCCATATCGATAAAATCTGCTATCTCTTTCATCTTCAATCCGTTATTACGGAGATATTCTATTCTTCTATAAATTTCTATTAAATCATTCATGGATATTATCTTCTATATTGAACTTGCAAAATACAAGTTTCCGTGTGAACTTACAATGACATACACATTACATTAATATTACATCATCAGCCCCTCACTATATGAAAAATATTAATCATAAACATTCATTTTTTCTCCGGTCGGATAAGCATACTTTTGCTGCCGGAAATCATCGGGACGAGATACAAGACTCCACTTTTACGATGATAAAAACATAATTTGCAAAAACAAGTAGAAACAATAATGGAAGCAAAAAGCGAAACGAACAAACCAATATCCAATTTCCTGTTTATCCTATGGGCAGGGGGAACGGCCTTACTTTCTTATTCACTGGTATATGCACTGCGTAAACCTTTTACGGCTGCCACTTTCCACGGGATGGACTTCTTCGGAATGGATTACAAGGTAGCCACTACTATCATGCAAATCTTCGGTTACCTCATCTCCAAGTTTTTTGCCATCAAAATTGTCTCTGAGCTGAAGCGGGAGAACCGGTTGAAATTCATGATATTCTCCGTAGCTCTTGCCGAACTTGCATTGGTCTCTTTCGGATTACTCCCTACCCCTTTCAATGTATTTGCGTTGTTCTTTAACGGGCTGGCGTTGGGATGTATGTGGGGAGTCATTTTCAGTTTCATTGAGGGGCGCAAAGTGACCGACATATTGGCCAGCCTGTTGGGGGTAAGCATGGCAGTGAGTTCGGGAATGGCCAAATCATTGGGGTTATTTGTTGTCAGCACATTCGGTGTCACAGAGTTTTGGATGCCTGCCCTGATAGGTGGACTGGCTTTTCCGCTACTTGTCCTGATGGGTTGGTCGCTCAACAAGCTACCGCAACCCACCGATGAAGACCGTGCCCTTCGCTCGGAACGCGTAACGCTGAACGGAGAACAACGTCGGCAACTGTTCAAAAGCTATATGCCTCTGCTGGTTATGTTGTTTTTTGCCAATCTGTTCATCACCATCCTACGCGATATCAAGGAAGATTTTCTAGTCAACATTATTGACGTAAGCACTATCTCTTCATGGCTATTTGCGCAAGTAGACGGCATGGTAACGCTGATTATTCTGGGAATATTTGCCATGATGTCACTAATAAACAGCAATTACAGAGTGCTGTTGGTACTCCTTTCCATGGTGGTAGGCGGAGCCGTAACCATCAGCTATCTGGCATTCAATTATGACACACTGCAATTGCCCACCCTCTACTGGCTGTTTATACAAAGCTTAAGCCTGTACATCGTCTACCTTAGCTTCCAAACCCTATTTTTCGAACGGTTTATTGCCTGTTTCAAGATTAAAGGAAATGTCGGATTTTTTATCGCCACTATCGACTTTATCGGATATACAGGAACGGTTTGCGTACTTCTGTTCAAAGAATATTGCAGCCCGAATATCAACTGGATGCAATTCTACAACCAATTTTCGGGATGGGTGGGAATCGTTGCCGGCGTTGCATTCATCGGTTCGGCAATCTATCTGATACAACGATATAAAATGGAAAAACAGAACTTGGCCACGGAATGTTATCACCCGGCAGACAATGCCGCACCTACATTCCCGCAGATTCAATCCACTCCTACCGGAAATCAATAATCATAAATAACTAATAGCAAGATGAAAAAAATAGAATGTGTAATTATGGACTGGGCGGGAACGGCAGTCGATTACGGATGTTTTGCACCTGTTGCCGCTTTCTTGAAAGCCTTCGGCGAAGTAGGTATCACTGTCACCATGGAAGAAGCTCGCCGCCCTATGGGAATGGCAAAAATAGACCATATACGTGAACTGTTCAAACTGTCCGGAGTGACAGAACAATTCCAAAAACGATACAATAGACTTTGGACGGAAGAAGATGTGGTTGCCATGAACCGCGAATTTGAGAAATATCTCTTTGCCTCTCTGCAAGAATATACCACTCCCATCCCCGGAGTCATTGAGACTATCGGCGGACTGAAAAAGGCAGGTCTTAAAATCGGCTCCACCACAGGATATACCCGCGCCATGATGGAGGTGGTCCTGCCGGGAGCTGCCGCCCAAGGTTATACCACCGACAACTGTGTCACCCCCGACGGTCTTCCTGCCGGACGTCCTCAGCCTTTTATGATTTACAAAAACATGACAGATTTGAATGTACCTTCCGTGACAAGTGTCGTGAAATATGGGGATACCATTGCCGACATCAAAGAAGGAGTAAATGCAGGCGTATGGACTGTCGGTGTCATTTTGGGCAGCAACGAAATGGGGCTTACCCAAGAAGAAACTGAAAAGCTTTCCTCTGATGAACTGGGTAGACGCATGGCAGCCGTCAGGAAGCGTATGTATATGGCAGGCGCCCACTATGTGGTAAACAGCATTGCCGAACTCCCCGAAATTATTGAAATTATTAACTATAAAATGAACTAAAAAATGAGACCATACTTACTTTTGACCCCCGGCCCTTTAACAACATCCGAAACAGTAAAAACCGCCATGATGACCGACTGGTGCACATGGGATGAGGATTACAATGTGCATATCGTTGAAGAAATCCGCAAAGGGCTGGTGAAACTCGCCACTCATAAAACCGACGAATACACAGCCATTCTGCTACAGGGAAGCGGTACTTACTGCGTAGAAGCGACATTGGGAAGTGTCATCACTCCGAAACACAAATTACTCATCCTGAGCAACGGTGCATACGGTGACCGTATGGGAAACATTGCCGAATACCACGGCATGAACTATGATATGCTCGCTTTTGATGAAACCGAACAAGTATCGGTGGAATATGTAGACGATTATCTGGCACATAATGCAGAAATCACACACGTGGCAGTGGTGCATTGCGAGACAACGACCGGCATTCTGAACCCGTTGAAGGAGATTGCCCACGTAGTGAAGATGCACGGCAAGAAGTTGATTGTGGATGCAATGAGCAGCTTTGGAGGCGTACCTTTGGATGTAGAGGAACTGGGCATCGACTTTATGATTAGCAGCTCCAACAAGTGCATTCAGGGTGTACCGGGATTCGGGTTCATCATAGCCCGCAAATCCGAACTAGCACACTGCAAGGGCGTTTCACGCAGCCTCTCTCTTGACATTTACGACCAATGGGAAGCAATGGAGAAGGGACACGGCAAATGGCGCTTTACCTCTCCTACTCACGTGGTACGCGCTTTCAAGCAGGCCATGGACGAATTAGAGGCCGAAGGCGGCGTGAAGGCACGCCACGAACGCTACTGCCGCAATCACGAGGTATTAGTGGCAGGAATGCGCTCTTTGGGCTTCAAAACCTTATTGGATGACGCCATACAATCCCCCATTATCACCTCTTTCCTGTATCCGGACGCGGCCTTCGATTTCAAAGAATTCTATAAGCAACTGAAAACAAAGGGGTTCGTGATTTATCCGGGTAAAATTTCACAGGCAGATACATTCCGTATCGGAAATATCGGCGATGTATTTCCTGAAGATTTCAGCCGGCTGATTGATGCCATAAAAAGCACAATAAAGGCCTAAAATCTTCTCGCATAAAAGTGGTAATTGTTTCTCGCCATACCAAAAGAGCAAAACTGTTGATTATCAAAGAATTAATATTTTATTTAGGACCACAGGACCAGGGCTCACCTATATGATATTCTGGTCCTAATAGAAACCATTTACAAACTGATAATCAAACCAATAAAGCAGACAAGCCTATTAAATGAAATTCAGCACTGTAATCAATGAGATTATAAGTCATTCAAGAGCATATTCACGAAGCAATAAACTCATTGCCAACAGATATTCTCCATGTAATAATAATTCGTAATTCATAAAATCAGCTTGTCCGTTTTATAAATTAATAACGTACTGATATACAACAATATATATATTCATATCAGTATAAAGTTGGGACCAGAATCTCATATAGGTGAGCCCTGGTCCTGTGGTCCTAAAAAAAGAAGAAACATAACTGATAATCAACTACTTAACAACAGTCCACATCACAAATCCGCAGTCCATTCTATAAAGACATAAAAACGGAAAATAAAACATGAAAAAGTACTTCCGAAAAACTCCACTGTCTTTTGGTAAAACTCCACTGTCTTTCCGAAAAACTCCACTGTCTTTTTGCAAAACCTCTAAGTCTTTTTTTAAAAGCTGAAAGAGTTTTTTCAAGAACCTTGGAATTTTAAAATGCAGCGTCCTTTTCGTCTCCGTCACATCTCCCAATATCTATCGCAAAGATTCAGATATTCCATTTCGGGCTGATTGCCAAAAGAGAGTGCAAAAAAAGAAGTTTTCCGACGTTTTATCACCCTTATTTGTTCTTTTAAATCTTTAGATAGCGGAGGCATCTCAAAGTCTGAAATCAGGACAATATCCGACTCCCTGAAATCATTCCCATTAATGATATGCGCCGCTTCGCGAAGGGCAGGCTCGATATCCGTTCCCCCATCAAAAGACTTATTGAGGAACTCGGCCAGTTTGGGCATGTCACGCGACAAATCTTCGACCAACAGAGATACAGCCTCATCGGAAAAGTTGATGACATAGCATTTGCGATGAGTCTTTTCCGTCAACTGGGCAATGGCAAGGATAGCAGACTTGGACAGGATTTCCCGGTCGCCCTGCATAGAGCCGGACGTATCCACACAAATAATATAAGGCCCTTGTCCCGAAACTTTCTGCTTGTCATTCTTCACCGAATCTGTTTCTTTCGATTTATAATCAAACAGTTGCAACCGCTTCTCGGCATACCGCTCCATGAACACGGCACGCAGCGAATCGTCCGCCAGATAACAATATTCTATCGGCAACAGACTGTTCAGGTCATTGCCCAAAGTGACGCCCGTTATATCGCTGTGCGGAGAATGGCGAATCAACATCTTCTTATCCACTCCCGAAAGGGAATCATACTTCAGGGGTTCCCGATGCTTTCTCCCCAAAAGATGTGCCAGTTGCCGGATGGCTGGATTACGTTTCATCACTTGCTCAAAAGGAAGCATTTTGCGATACAAGTCCGGGTAGTTGTGAAGCAGCCACTCCATACGCGACCCGAGCAGGTGATTGCCCGACTGCTGTCCCTGTTTCTTTACCAACAGGTCGAAACTCTCGCAAAGGCTGTCAATATGCATATACTGATAGTCGTACTCCTTGCGGGTGAGCAACTGATGCCATTTATCCAGGAAAAACTCCTTTGTCTGCGCCGCTTCTCCCTTCAGCAGAGAGCAACCTTCCATGCATGAGATGTAGTAATCAATATTGAGTTCGGAAAGCTCATAACGCTTCTTAAACGCACCACGCATCTGTCTCAGAAATTGCAGGAATGCCAGGTCCGGCAAGTGTTCCGAGGAATAAAAAGCATCCCATTCGGGAGTGTAGCGCGAATAATATTCCTGTAGAGAGGGAGTCGTGCGACGATAGTAGGCAAGCACTTTTTCCTCCAGTTCGTGCCGGCGCACCACTCCGTTGCCGATATCTTCCTCGTAAGCTTTGAACGTCCTGTCCTTAAGCTCCTGTGAATAAATCATCTTCAGGTCTCTCAACCTTATATTCCTGGTTCTCTTTGCGGTACGCATCAGCCATTTCGTTCAATTCGTTCTTATATCTTTCTATATTGTTCTTTTGATGGGTAAGCATCCTCCGCATCAGGAGGCGTTGCTTTGCACTCAGGAAAAGATGGTTTTCGTAATACTCCGTTTCGGCAGCAAGCAACTCGTTCCAGTCTTTCTCCATTCTTCCCAAAGCTTCGGTCACCGAACGGTATTTCATCCCCAAGTCTTCCAGTTCCGGTTCGGGCGGCGGAGGCGGACAGTTTTCATAACACATCAGGTGATATTCATAATTATTTATATAAACGGAACGAGTCCCCCGCTTCAACGTATATATCTTGCTACGGGGAACTTTGGCATGAAGCACCGAATCATATTTTTTCAGAATGCAACAATTTGCCTTATATTTATCTTTATGCAGATAGAACAGCTTTCCTGTTTTGTCAAGATGCTGGTAGTCGGAAGCAAAAATCAACAAACGCTCTTTCATGCGGACACCCTCTATCTGATAATAATAAGTATCCACCACCTGAATACCGGGGTCGTTGAGTTCGCGCAGACTGTGTTCCGAAGACTGGCGGTCCTTTAGCTCTTCTATATCCTGTTCCAGACCCTTTATGTTGAGCAGATAACCCTCGGCACTCTTCTGTATGGCAGCAGCAACCATTTCCTCTATGGCTTCCATGTGCTCTGTTTCACTCCACAGACAATATGATAAAAGTGTACAGTCCGACAAGCGGATGGTATCCGATCCGTTCAGAAAGGCCGATGTCTTAAGCAACTTTACCATCTTCTTCCAGCGACGGTCGGACACATAGAGAGGAGCTGAAATGCCTCCCTCGTTCTGCACTTGCAAGTTATATTGTTCGATACCGTCTTTCAGGGCATGAATCACTTCAAAAATGGAATAATGAATCTTTACGGCAGCTATTTCTTTTTCCCAATGGGCATATTCTTCACCGGCTATTTGGAGCCGTTCGTCTATCACCGGTTCCGTTTCGTCGGTAGACGAAATCATACGGTCGAACTCACCCATATCTTCTATTCCTCCCACCAGACAGCGAATAAGGAAACGGTCCCAAAGGGCTTCAAGCCCCTGCCCTTGTGCCGGAAGCTCATTGGATGCCGCTATCAGACCTTTCAGGGGAACACGGATGGAAAACTGTCCGTTGCGATAAATCTTTTCATTGATAATGGTCAGCAAAGCATTCTGAATGGCAGGCCCTGCCTTCCATATTTCATCCAGAAAGGCAATGGTAGCCGAAGGCAGATAGCCATCGACAATACGTTCGTAGGTATCCGAATCCTTCAGTTTGGAGATAGACACCGGTCCGAATATTTCATCGGGCGTACTAAAGCGGGACATGAGGTACTCGAAAGCAGAGGCATCCCGAAAAGCCAGTTTCAGACGGCGCGCCACCATACTCTTGGCGACCCCCGGAGGGCCGAGCAAGAAGATGCTCTCTCCTGCCACTGCCGACAGCAGGGAAAGTGCCACCACATGCTCCTTCTCGAAAACACGTTCGTTAAGTTGTTGTAACAGGGATTCTATGCGGGTTTTTAAGTCGTTCATTTTACTTTCTACTTTAAACGCGGTTCGCTTATTTGTATGCCCTTCTCAGAGAAATCGCGCGACCAAGCACATTATGCCATCGAGCCGCCCACAATATCGAGTAACTCGTTAGTAATTGCCTGCTGACGGCTCTTGTTATACATTACCGTCAGTTCTTGCAACAACTCATTGGCATTGTCCGTCGCAATCTGCATGGCCATGGTTCGTGCCGCATGCTCGGCAGCATTTGAATCGAGCAACACAGTAAACATCTTCATGCGCAATACTTTGGGCAGCATATCCTGCATCAACTCTTCGGCAGAAGGCTCAAGAATATAATCAATCGTTTTTTCCTTTTCTTCCTTCTTTTCATTGTTTAAATCAATGGGAAGATAAGTCTCGCGAGTCAATATCTGCGAAGCAGTGGACTTGAAATGATTATAGAGCAGTTCCACCTTATCCACATCGCCATGCAGGAAGCGCTTCATCAAATCAGTAGCAAGGTCGGCCGCCTCCTGATAAGAAGGTTTGTCTGCCATGTGCTGGAAATCGCCTTCAATGCGAAACCCCAACTTCCTGATAGCATCCGCCACCTTCTTCCCTACCGGGAAAACCAGAATATTCTCCAATCCCAACGGCTTGTATTCCGCCAATAAATCGACCAAGTGCCTGATGACATTGGCATTGAAACCGCCGCATAGACTGGTATTGGAAGCAAACACCACAACGGCCACCCTTTTTACTTCACGTTTCACGATGAAAGGAGACGTCACCTCAGTACAGTTGCTCATAAAGTCGGTCAGTATGTGGTGCAGCCTGCGTTCGTAAGGAAGCATGCTTTCTATGGCGGCCTGAGCCTTATGCAGTTTGGCTGAAGCCACCATCTTCATAGCCGAAGTAATCTTTCGGGTATTGTTTACCGAGGCTATTCTTCCTTTTACTTCTTTCAGTGATGCCATGATAATTAGTTTTCTTTATAAGACTGGGCTGTCTCGGCAGCCACTTTTTCTATGATTCCGGTTACTTCCTCATTGATGACACCGCTTGCCAGCACATCAATAACATCCTGCTGATGGTTGGCGCGCATCGTTTCCAGGAACGTATTCTGGAAATCAATCACTTTATTCAAAGGCACATCATGCAACAAGCTATGTACCCCGCAATAAAGGATGGCAATCTGCTCGCCTACTGGCATCGGACTGTACTGGGGCTGAATCAATAACCGGTTGTTCTTACGTCCACGGTCGATGGCCATGGCGGTCACGGCATCCATATCACTACTGAACTTTGAGAATGCTTCCAGCTCACGATACTGTGCTTGGTCTATCTTCAACGTACCGGCTACTTTCTTCATACTCTTGATTTGCGCACTACCTCCTACACGGGATACAGAGATACCCACATTAATGGCAGGGCGGAATCCTTGGTTGAAGAGGTCGGTTTCGAGGAATATCTGACCATCGGTAATGGAAATTACATTGGTCGGGATGTAGGCCGAAACGTCGCCTGCCTGTGTCTCGATGATGGGAAGGGCTGTCAACGAACCGCCTCCTTTTACCTTTCCCTTCAGACTTGCCGGAAGGTCGTTCATCTGTTCTGCCACCTCCTGCTGGTTGATAATCTTCGCGGCACGCTCCAACAAACGGGAGTGCAAATAGAAGATATCTCCCGGATAAGCCTCACGGCCCGAAGGACGGCGGAGAATCAACGATACTTCACGATAGGCAACGGCCTGCTTGGACAAGTCATCGTAAACGACTAACGCATCCCGGCCGGTGTCACGGAAATACTCGCCGATGGCAGCTCCCGCAAACGGAGCAAAATATTGTAAGGCGGCAGGGTCGGCAGCAGTAGCGGCAACTACGATTGTGTAGTCCAATGCTCCGCGCTCTTTCAACACGTTCACGATATTGGCCACAGTAGAACCTTTCTGTCCCACAGCTACATAAATACAGTAAACAGGTTTCCCTGCTTCATAATTCGCTTTTTGGTTCAAGATGGTGTCGATGGCAATGGCGGTCTTTCCCGTCTGACGGTCGCCGATAATCAATTCACGCTGTCCACGACCGATAGGAATCATGGCATCGACAGACTTCAAACCGGTTTGCAACGGCTGATTGACGGGCTGACGGAAAATCACTCCCGGAGCCTTGCGCTCCAAAGGCATTTCGCAAAGCTCACCGCCTATCTGTCCGCGTCCGTCAAGCGGTTCGCCCAACGGATCAATGACGCGTCCCAACATACTTTCGCCCACCTTGATAGAGGCGATACGTTTGGTGCGCTTTACAATCATACCTTCCTTAATCTGGTCGGTAGGCCCTAACAACACGGCACCCACATTGTCCTCTTCCAAATTCATCACAATGGCTTTGATACCATTCTCAAACTCCAGCAACTCATTCGCCTCGGCATTGAGCAGGCCGTAGATACGAACCACGCCATCGCTCACCTGAAGCACCGTACCCACTTCGTCAAACTGAAGTGAGGTATCGATATCCTTGAGCTGCCGAAGCAATACTTCGGATACTTCGCTGGGTCTTATATTTTCAGACATAGTCTTTACGTTTCTTTTTTTATACTATTCTTCTGTTCTTCTCAATAAACTGCTGCTTCACTCGGCGTATCTGGCTGGCAATGCTTGCATCCAGACGGTAAGTACCGATTTCGAAAATGAAACCACCCTCTAATGAGGTATCTACCTTTGTAGCAAATTCAGCAGTTCCTTTCGTGCGGCTGACCACTATCCGGCGGATACGCTCCACTACTTCGGGAGCCACCGGATAAGCCGTAGTCAACTTGCCTATGCTGATATTTTTCTGTTTCCTGTACAGGTCGATATACGAATTAACCATGAACTGGAGAAACTTTTCACGCTTTTCCTTCAACACCAGTTGCACAAAGCGTTCCAGTTCCTTTGTCACTTTCCCTCCGGCAGCTTCCACTACCAGCTTCAGCTTTACATCGGGCGCCAGCACAGGATTGTCCATAGCCTGCCGCAACTCGGGAACTTGCGCATAGCTGTCTTTCAGCAGCAACGCTTCCCGGTAAACGGCATCTTCCACCTTCGCGTCATCGGCATACGCCAACAATGCTTTGGCATACCGCATAGAGACTACTCCTATATACATGGCAAATCAGTTTTTAGAAACAGTTAATTCGTCCAGCAGCCGGTCAATCATTTCCGTCTGCTTGTTCTCGTCGTCGAGGTTCTTACGCAACACTTTCTCGGCAATATCAACGGACAGAACCGCTACCTGACGGCGTATGTCGCGGATAGCATCTTCTTTTTCTGCCTGGATTTGGCGCTTCACCTCTTCCATCATTTTATCTCCTTCTATCCGTGCCTGTTCTTTGGCTTCCTTGATAATACGGTCTCGTGTCGCCGCTGCTTCGTTCAGTATGCGTGCCTGTTCCTCGTGAGCTTTAGCCATGATGGTTTCACCTTCAGCTTTCAGGTTAGCCAACTGTTCGTTTGCTTCTTTTGCCACCACCAACGAACGGTCAATGTACTCCTTACGCTCATTCACCATCTTGATAATGACGGGGAATCCATACTTGGCAAGCACAAAGAACACGATGCCGAAGGAAAGCAACATCCAAAACAACAAACCACTATCGGGCACTAATAATGACATAACTTCTTTTTATTTTTATAATGCAAGGAAACAAACAACAATGGCAAACAAGGCTACACCTTCTACCAAAGCGGCGATGATAATCATATTCATACGAATATCACCTGAAACTTCCGGCTGACGTGCAATAGCTTCCATAGCCGAACCACCAATCTTACCAATACCCAAACCTGCACCGATTACCGCTAAACCTGCGCCCAGTGCTGCACCTACTTTACTCAAGCCGACTCCGGCTGCTGCTTGTAATAATACTGTTGATAGTAACATAACTTTTCTATTTTTTAATGATTTATTTTATGCTTTTTCTTTCTCTGTTTCTTCTACACGAGACAGTCCGATAAAGACTGCCGACAACATGGTGAACACATACGCCTGAATAAAGGCTACCAGCAGTTCCACAAAGTTCATAAAGATGCAGAACAGGACGGATACCACTGTCATTGTGCCGTTTATAGCGGGCCCCATGCTCACTGTAACGAATATCAGGCTGGTGAGCGCCAAGATAACCGAGTGACCTGCCATGATATTGGCAAACAAACGTATCATCAAGGCAAAAGGCTTTGTGAAGATACCGAACAACTCTACTACCGGCATCAACGGGACGGGACACTTCAACCATGTGGGCACATCCGGCCAAAGTATTTCTTTCCAATAGGCCTTGTTTCCCCACACGTTGACAGCTATGAACGTACACAATGCCAATACCAGTGTAATGGCAATATTTCCCGTCACATTTGCCCCACCGGGAAAAATAGGAATCAATCCCATGAGGTTATTGATGAACACAAAGAAAAATGCCGTCAACAGAAAGTGGGAATAACGCTTGTAATCTTTTCCCACACAACTCTTGATTACGTCATCTTCTATCATCATCACAAACATTTCCATGAAACCTACAAAACCTTTCGGCGCAGGAGAATCGGGCGTGCGCTTCTTATACCAACGGGCAGTGCCCAAAATGATAGCAACCAGCAACACACTATTTATCAGCAGAGCAAGTACTGTTTTTGTAATAGAGATATCGAACGGACGCACCTCCTGCCCGGCAGCATTCACCTCTACAATCTTTCCCTTATGGTCTCCATCAGTGGCTATGCGCAGTCCTTCGTGCTCACTGCCTTCGTGGGCGATACGGGAAGAAAGAAAGGTATGCCATCCCGTCTCCTTACTATATACTATCACCGGAAGAGGAATCACAATGTCCTTGTCGCCCCACTTAGTGATATGCCATTCGTAAGAATCCTGAATATGGCCGAACACGATGTCCTTCGCATCCACATTTTCCTGCTGCTGGCTCACATTGATATCTTCGGCCTTCACCGTACCGACACCCATCATCAGCAAACAGAAAACAATACCTATCAAATACCTTGCCTTATCCATTTTTTTCTTTTTTGTCTTTTAGTTTAATCTTCAAATTATTCTCGAACAAGAAGAAGAATATACTTTCATACAGCATGCTGAAAAGGTAAAACAAAAAGAAGGTCAATACGAAATCTTCCTTATGCACTTTGACATGCAATACATAGAACAACAGGATTATCATCGAGAACACCATTTTCACAAACTTCATTCCCATATAGATGGAAAGCAATTTATGCGGCGTATACTTCCGACAGTAGTCGAACATAAAAATGTAATACCATCCGAAGATATAAAAATACAGAGGAATAAAGGGAAACCAGGCAAAATAATGCTCCGGCCAAAATAACTTGATTGCTCCTCCTACTACCAGTCCGGCGACCACTGTCATGATGGTCTTCCAGATTAAAAATCGCTTTTTCGTCAGTGTAAATCCCATAGTTTAGACTCTTTAAATGTTATTGTTCTACGCAAACTGATACTATATCCTGTTTCACCTCAACAAAACCACCCTTGATAGCGACTTCTTCCGGTTTCCCATCTTTCACATAAACGATTTTTCCCCCGGTCAGGGAAGAAATCAGAGCTGCGTGCAACGGCAGAAGAGTGAACGCACCCAACGTACCGGGAAACTCCGCACTCTCAACCTCTCCTTCAAAAACAACTCCTTCGGGAGTGGCGATTGTCATATTCAGAAACCGTTTCATAAAGCACTAATTCTTTTTATTGGCTGTTTCCAGCAATTTCTTACCTTTTTCTATTGCTTCTTCTATTGTTCCTACATTCAGGAATGCCTGTTCGGGCAAGTAATCCACCTCCCCATCCATAATCATATTGAATCCTTTGATGGTGTCTTCGATGGAAACCATCACACCCGGCACACCGGTAAACTGCTCGGCCACGGCAAAGGGCTGTGACAGGAAACGCTGTACACGACGTGCACGGTTTACGGTCTGGCGGTCTTCGTCCGAAAGTTCGTCCATACCCAGAATAGAGATGATATCCTGCAACTCTTTGTTGCGCTGAAGGATTTGTTTCACACGCTGTGCGGTGTCGTAATGTTCCTGTCCCACAACATTCGGGTCAAGAATACGCGAAGTGGATTCCAACGGATCTACCGCAGGATAAATACCCAACTCGGTAATCTTACGGCTCAATACCGTTGTAGCATCCAAGTGGCTGAATGTAGTGGCAGGCGCCGGGTCTGTCAAGTCATCGGCAGGCACATATACCGCCTGTACGGAAGTGATAGAACCATTCTTGGTAGAAGTGATTCGCTCCTGCATCTGTCCCATTTCGGTAGCCAATGTCGGCTGATAACCCACGGCGGACGGCATACGTCCCAACAAGGCAGATACTTCTGAACCGGCTTGTGTGAAACGGAAAATATTATCAATAAAGAAAAGAATATCACGCGGGCCATTGGCATCCCCACCTTTACGGTCGCGGAACGACTCGGCAACGGTCAATCCGGAAAGGGCAATGGAAGAACGTGCACCGGGAGGTTCATTCATCTGTCCGTACACCAAGGTGGCCTGTGATTTCTCTACTTCATTGTAGTCTACTTTAGAGAGATCCCAATTTCCCTCTTCCATGCTTTTCTTAAACTCTTCGCCATAACGGATAACGCCTGATTCAATCATTTCGCGCAACAGGTCATTACCTTCACGGGTACGTTCACCTACTCCCGCAAACACGGAGAAACCGTTGTGCTTCTTGGCAATGTTGTTAATCAACTCCATGATAAGCACAGTCTTTCCTACACCGGCACCACCGAACAAACCGATTTTACCACCTTTTGAATAAGGTTCCAACAGGTCGATTACCTTGATTCCGGTAAACAACACTTCCTGTGTGGTAGACAAGTCTTCAAACTTGGGAGGTTCACGATGAATGGGGTATGCACCCTCTTTACTCAACGGCTTCATTCCGTCTACGGCATCGCCCACTACGTTCATCAAACGACCTTTAATCTGGTCGCCCACAGGCATGGTGATAGGATGTCCTGTCGGTATTACTTCCATGCCGCGTTGCAGTCCGTCCGTGCTATCCATAGCTACGGTACGCACAGTGTCCTCGCCAATGTGTTGCTGAACTTCGACAACCAGCGTTCTGCCGTCCGGTCGTTTAATGGTTAAAGCGTCGTGAATACTTGGAAGAAGAAGGTCGGTATCGATATCTTTGCCTTCGAAATACACATCGACCACCGGTCCGATTACTTGTGATATATGTCCAACGATTTGTGACATAAGCTTCTGTTTAGTTTTATTTTATAATTTATCTTTGCTATATAAACAATCTTTTCGCCGAATTGTTTAGGTCGGTTATGCACTAACGTGCGCAGCAAAGGTAGAAATTATCTTCAGCCATTATTCCTCAACTAACATTTTTTACACCTAAAAACGACATTTATCCATTAAAAGGGGAGAAAAAGAACAATTTTGTTAGAAAGAGAAGAGAGTGTGCCGAATTTCTCATACCTAAAAGTCACCCTCGCCACAGATAGTTGTAGCGAGGGCGATTTCGAAAAAAGGGAAGTTTCGACACATCTCCCCCGAAGCGATGTGTAAGCAGCAGCCTGACACATCCCCCCCGGGGAGACTAAGAATTAAAAAGAAGTGTTAATATTATTCCTTATACATACCCTCTCTGGATAATTGCTTGTCCAGAGAGGCTACTCCAAGTGCCACTACCGCAGTCACAACAGCCGTGTGTTCCTGGTATTCGGGGATATTCTTTGTATAAAGGTCGCGCTCGGTATGCCAGATTTCTCCGTAAGAAAAATTATATCCTTTGATATCATCTGTTATGAAACCATAAGTAGGGACACCTTCCACGGCGAATACACTGGCATCGGTACCTCCTGTTGAAGTCGGGCGTTTACGAGGTTTGGCAACTTTCACCTCAAACGGAAAATCCGGATTGATATTCTTCACCGGCTTACAAATTTCTACAAAGTCATCGTACATGGCTTGCGGAACAGAAATACCGACCGGAGGAGTAGGCCCGCCATCCCGGTTAAACAGATTCGCTATCTTTCCCAACTCTTTCCGATGTTGATGTGCATAAGCTTTTGCACCCAGTAAACCAAATTCTTCTCCGGCAAAAGCTACAAATAGAATAGTACGTTTGGGCTGCGCTCCCGAAAGAGCGATAAGTCGCGCTGCTTCCATCATGGGACCGATGCCCGTACCGCAATCAATGCCTCCCGTTGCCACATCAAAAGCATCAAGATGTCCACTGATAATTACATATTCGTCCGGATATTTTGTTCCTTTTATGGAAGCTACCACATTGTGGTATTTCACAGGACCAAGCTTAAAATGATTACGGATATCAAACTCCAGCCAAAACTCCCGGCGTTCTTTTGCCATTTGCTCTATAACGGCATACTGATGCTCATCCAATTTGATATCACACACTTCAGGTAAATTATCAAAAGTAGTGTTCTTATCATTCACTAACGAACGATCATAGAGTGCACGTAAGGGCACGGAGGCAGACTGTATGAAACCGAGCACGCCAGCCTCACACATCTCTTTATAGAACAATCCCGGCATCCGACGCAAAGGAAGCATTTGATGATATGTACCCTTTGCCCAATTTTCCTCCATCAATGAATCATTCTTCTGTGCTATTTTCAGATTTTCCGCCTTTACCACACTACGCAGCGAATCTGCTTTAGCAGAATGGTCGATGGGCCAGCCTGCATTCTTTCCTGATATTAATACCCACGCACCTTTCAACTGATGTTTCATGCGCTTCAATTCAGCTTCCGTTGCGGGCTCAATCAACACATGACCACGTTGCAACCCTTTGGTTCCCGAAGTATAAGAAGGAGTGACAAAATGCAAGTTCATCGGTTGGTCACCACCGATAAGCCGCCCGAACCACGGCCCGCGATTAAAGCCGACAGGCAGCTCGCCGGCTTCTTCCAAATGTGCTTCGATACCCCAACTTCTAAATTCGCGAAGCATCCATTCGGCGGCATTATCATAAGCATCAGAACCAATGGGACGACCGCCAAAACGGTTAGTCAAAACATCCAGTTGATGCATTACACGATTATCGGTCGTTCCTATTTCTATAATTTTCTTGACGGCAGCAGGCTGGGCATATACATTTCCGGTATACAGGGAGGCCGCCAAAAGGGTGACGGCACAAAGGTTTTTCATCATAATAGTTTTGTTTTATTTGTAATTAATGACTGCAAATATAAAATCTTTTATGAAACCTTATCCCCTCGGGAGCTATAAATTTCTAATAACAACTTTATATTACGTTACAAAAAGACACGTCTGCATCACCACGCAGCCATGACTTTAAAAGAGAGTTCTATGAATTCATATAAAGAAATAACAGTTAAATGAATTCCTCCACAAGATACATTTCATTGGTCAGTGTTTGCAAGCAACCTGTAAAGAACTTCAGCAATGCCACATTCATGTTATCTTTTAAAACTATGCAAATATCCATGTTGTTCATTACAAGATGGTGTCAAGGAAGTTACTATATAGTTAAATTACACTTTTCCCTGTATGGAGACACAACATGTATGCTCAATACAGGGAAAAGCAATCATCAATTATCAATATCAATCACATTAAATTTTAAGTCGAACTTGATTTCCCACCCATTAGACAGCTTTATTTCATAATCCTTTTTGTCTTTTTCGATTTTCAAGACCTTAGCGTCAGGATAGTTGGTTGACACATACTTCTGAATTTGAGCAGGCATCACATTACCCGGAACGGAGCTGTATTTACAGTTCACTTCCGTCCATGCCCCCCGTTTATCAAACTCCAACTTATCACCGTTCGTAAAAATTACATCGTAACTTTTATCAAAGAGGTCAGTCTCCATTTTAGCCATAGCCACTTTAGCAGTCGGGAAATACTGTTTGATGAACGTTTGGGCCGGTTGCGGTAATTGGTTAACCTGTATAGGCTTGTCATCATCAGCCATTACTACAGTTTGCAACGTAAATAGACACACTAAAAATAAAAATACCTTTTTCATAATCTTGTTGTTTTATGAGTTATACATCATTGTCTTTTCTCTGATGCAAAGATTAGAAGAGATTCTGAAAAGAATTTGAAAAGAACATAGAAAACTTCCTTTTTACAAACTTTTCATGAATCTCATCCGCATAAAACAAATAGATAAACCTTCTCCTCTTAAATTGTTGACGTAGAACAGTGTTCCTTTCCGGTCTCTTCCACTATCCATTTTTCTATATTCCGAGTTTTTATGCTAAAGTTCACGCCTATCTTAAACAGTTTACGGCTATCTGCTTCAAAAGGCCGGGCATAATGCCTATCGTTGATTTGCTGCATAGCTTCTTCAGCCGTACCATCCAATTTAAATTCCATGACATAAATATAGCTATCGGTTTGCAGCACCAGGTCAATACGGCCTTCACTTGTGTGATACTCCACTTTCACATAAAATCCCATTAATTTGAAAACGATAAAAAGGACATTCTGATAATGTAACTCCAGGTCACGAACCATCTCATAAGGAGTATCTGCAAAAAAACCTTGCAGACGGCGGAAGAAAGAATCATAATCACCGGACTCAACTTCACGTACAAACTTTTGTATCTCAAACGGTGCCTCAACCTTAGTAGTCTTTGCATAAAAAGGAAGAAGAAAGCGCATAAAGCCTTCTTCCACTTCACGGTTTGGAAAACCTAAACGATAAATACCAAAACGGCGCTCATATCCTTTGATAGTAAGGTAACCACTTTGATAAATCACAGGAATCGGGTTGGTGGAGGAAGCATCGATACTATTGAGAACATCCGCATCTGTTTCAACATGAGCCATACGATGAAGGTCATAATGGTGCATTTGAAGCAGTTCTACCAAATAGGTGGGAGTCCCCGTTTCAAACCAATAGTTTCCGAACTTCATTTTAAAAAAAGTATTCAACAAACTGAATGGGTTATATATTCCAACAGAATCTTCCACAAAATGATATCCATCATAACACTCCCTTAATTCATTACAAACTTCATCATAAGTCATGTGTTGTTTATCGGCAAGGGCATACAATTCATCCTCAAAATCCCGATGAATCTCTTCCTCAGTTATGCCACACAATGCCGCATACCGCTCATCCATGGACACATCTATTAAATTATTCAAAGCACTGAATACACTTATTTTTCCAAATTTGGTAACCCCTGTGAGCATTCCAAATTTGATACAGGCATCTTTACTTTTCAGTGCGCCGTAGAATGCCTGCAGTGTTTCACGAAAACTTTTTTGGAGTGCTTCATTGCCAATGGCCTGCAACATAGGTTTATCATATTCATCAACGAGAATCACCACCCGTTGTCCGGTCTTCCGGTAAGCACGTTCGATAACTCCTTCAAAACGCATCGACAAAGACTTCTCTGCAGCACGAGTGCCATAAAGACTTTCCCAATCATCCAAAACTCCATTCAGTTTATTTTCCAAACTCTCGGGAGTATCGTATTTTTGAGTATTAAGGTCAATATGCAAAATAGGATATGTTATCCAGTCTTTCTCCAACTGCTCCATGGCGAGCCCTTCAAAAAGCTCTTTTTTACCCTGAAAATAAGCCTCAAGGGTGGATATCAGTAAACTCTTTCCGAAACGGCGAGGACGGCTCAAAAAGTAATAACTGCCTGTTTTGACAAGTTGATAAACCAATGCCGTCTTATCAACGTAAAAATAGCCATCCTTACGAATTTTCTCAAAATTCTGAATACCAATAGGATAAAGTTTATTGTTCATCATGCGTTGCTTTTTGAATGATAATGTACAAAGATACTTATTTACTTGTTATCCTCAACATTTTATTCCGAATAAATGTTCCGTTTCATCATACTCTTACTTCGAAACAATGCTTCCCTTCCCGATAATAATAATGTAAATACATGCCTTGCATTTTACAAATAGAATCGGCTAGAGCAAGCCCCAAGCCGGTAGAACCTTCCTTCTTTTCTCCTTGATAGAAACGTTCAAAAATATGACGACTATCCAGTGCTGTCTCCACCCCCCGATTGCAGAATATGATGCTGTGTGCTGTAATGACAATCCGAATATGTCCACCCTCTATGTTATGCACAAAAGCATTTTTCAGCAGATTGGTAAATAACACCACAGCCAACATTTCATTCATAATAACAGAAAACGTTCCTTCTTCTTCTACCTGTACTTCGATATGACGATAGGCATACACCTCTTTATAATCAGTCAGATATTGCTTAACCAAGTGATTAACCTCTACCTGAGAAGAGTCCGAAAACTGTCCATTCTCAATCTTGGAAAGTAGCAATAAAGTTTTATTCAATTTCGTGATATGTTCCAAGGTCTGATGAGTCTTCATCAGTTCCGTCAGTTGAATTTCAGAAAGAGCCTCATCCTCCATCAGCATTTCCAGACGATTGAGGCAAATGGAAAGTGGCGTTTGCATCTCATGAGAAGCGTTGCCAATAAATTGCTTTTGTTGCTCAAACAGCCTTTCGTTGCGCTCCGCATAACGAATAGCCGCTTCGTTCAACTTCTTAAACTCCGAAACATGAGTAGGATTCTGCAAAGGTTCATTCTTCGCTCCAATCTTATATTTATCCAACCAATGCAACAGCACATAAAGCGGACGCATATTACGATAAACCACCCACACGCTTATCACAATGATAATAAGCAACATAATGACATACAGAAATATAATCCACCCCGTAATGGCTTCTTTTAAGTCATCCTTTTCGATAGAAGGAGTTGCAACCGTCAATTCAAAAAAACGGTCTCCATCGTCTTTGAAAAGTGTAGTCAAGATACGTGCCGGTTCGGTTTCCCCTTTTTCAGGAATATATACCATCGAGTCTTTATAGAGTATATCTTCACGGCTGTCGGCATATTCTTCTGTCACTTCCTTCAAGAAGTATTGATTATTGGAAGCTGTATTCTTGGACGGCAACTCCTCCCCTGCCAACGCACGGATAATTATAGTTTCCGAATAGTCCTCGAGTGCATCATCCACCTCGTCATTGACTTCATCCATGACGGTGATATAAAAAAAGACAGCCCACCCGGTCAAGATGACAGTCAGGGCAAGCGAAATGCGAATCAGTATGTAATATATCAACTTCATCAGCTCATAACCATTTTATAACCCAGTCCGTATACGGCTTTCAGCTCAGGAGTCGCCCCGGCTTCCTTCAAACGTTTTCTTAGGTTCTTTATCTGAGCATAGATAAAATCAAAGTTATCCACTTGGTCTATATGGTCTCCCCAAACAGATTCAGCCATCGTATTCTTGTCAACCAAACGTCCCGGGCGATTCATGAAGTAGACTAAAATGTCATACTCTTTACGACTCAACTCCAGCTCTTCACCACCCACCTTCACACAGTATTTATCAGGAAAGACTTCTATATTTCCATATTTTATGGTGATTTCACCGTTCTGCTGATTCCGTCGGATTACACTTTTGATACGTGCATTAAGTTCTGCCAAATGAAAAGGTTTCGGCAAATAATCATCCGCCCCCAGCTCTAATCCCAAAACCTTATCTTCCAAAGAATCTTTTGCCGAAATAATAATCACATTCTCACGTTTACGCATCTCTTTGAGCTGCTCAAGCAAATCCAATCCATTACCATCGGGCAACATGATATCCAGCAGGATACAATCATAATTATAATCCTCTATTTTTTGGATACCTGTCCGAAAATCAGGAGCCACCTCTACTATATAGCGTTCTTGCTCTAATGAACGTTGAACAATTTCACGCAAATTGACATCATCTTCAACTAATAATATCTTCATAATCCTTGATATTTATGACAGGCAAAGAAACAAGATAATTCTGAAATAATACTGAAATGGAGAAAAAAGATTCAGTTAGAGTGTGTAGACAGCTTAAAAAAAAGTGTGCCAAGAGCTCGAAATATCCCTCGTATTCCAAAGTCATTTCGCTCTTGACACACGGTCACAAACTCTCTCTTTAAACCCTGATTATTTGATTTCCATTTTTGAAAAATCCATCTGCTTTGCTTCATTCGGAATCGGCTCATTCATTAGCTCGAAAGGAACTGTCACTTCACCGTTTACAGCCGAATTCAATTTTATCTTAATACCTTTCATCCCGGGAAGCGCCTCGATAGAATTGAGGTTAAATGAAACAGCTCCATTCCCGTAAAAGCCGGTCATATCATCGTATGTATTGTAGCGCAATTCCAATGTAAGATAGCCTTCGGAATCCAGAGCAAGAGGAGCTGTATGCACCAAGCTGATGCGGTGCTTTTCCCGTGCAGGCAGATTCTGTATAAAAACAATATTCATATACCCGCCGCCTATCCACATATTCTTCTTCTCAATATAAATAGGGTCATTCCCAAATTCCGCATCGTTTTCTTCTGTAAGCTCCTCGATATCTTTAGTCAGGATGGAGCGAATCCCCTCTATCTTGACAGCACAATCATATCCTTGAAAATCATCATACAACGGATTGAATACGACAACGACACGTTCTCCATCTTCCGGCGACCAAGGAAAAGCCGATGCAGCAGGCCACATAGTCCCCCACGTATCACCTGTCAGTGAATAAGTGTGACTGTCTTTAGCTTCCACTGTAGCCCAATCAACAGCAATATCACCGATTGAATATCCATCACTATCGTCACATGACTGAAACATAAAAGAAGTAACAGCCAGCATGATTCCACAAAAATAAGCTAACTTTTTCATAATATCCTCGTTTTTTTATATTCTATCCTTTAAAGAAAGAGAATGAGGAATTACTGCATATTCGCTTTTGTTATTTAACGTATTTTCAGTAAAAAGTTATAGATGAGGGTCTTCCCGGAAGTAAGAATTCCTATTGTGCAATTTTACCTTCATTGACAAGTTCCGACAAGGCTCTAGCCAATGAAGTACGAGTTACCCCAAGTTTTCTGGTCCACATCAGTAGAAGACGACTTGAAAAGAATCGGACTTTCTGAGAAATAAAGCCAACCTATGTTTCCATTTGCCACGAGGATGTGTCGAAACGTGGATAATGCTGTCGTTTAGTTCGTAGGGGCGAGATTCGCTCGCCCGAAAACAGTTTACTTTGTGTCTTCGGGCTGGCAAACCCTGCCCCTACAGCTGACGATGGGATAGGCCGGTTTAGTTTTGATACACTCCTATGGTGAATGGAGACTATAGTTCAAATAGAAAGACCCTACCCCTTCATACTCTGATTAATACTTTCTATATAATCCAGTATTTCTTTGCGTCCCAGTTTCTTTTCGGAAGAAGACAAGAAATAAGGAGGCAGTTCTTCCCATTGTTCACTCAGTTTCTTCAGATATTTGTTCACATTATCCTTCGCCTTTCCTCCCGTCAATTTATCTGCTTTAGTAAATATGATAGCAAAAGGAACTCCGTTTTCTCCCAACCATTCCATAAATTCCAAATCGATTTTCTGCGGTTCCAAACGACAGTCTATCAATACAAACAGATTTGTCATTTGCTCGCGTTCCAGAATATAATCTTCTATAATTTTCTGAATCTTATCTACCTGCCTCTTACCTCTTAAAGCAAATCCATAACCCGGTAAGTCCACCAAATACCATTCTTTATTCACCAAAAAGTGATTGATAAGCAACGTTTTTCCCGGAGTAGATGAAGTCATCGCCAGCTTGGGGCGTTTGGTCAGCATATTTATCAAACTAGACTTGCCCACATTGGAACGGCCTATAAAAGCATATTCCGGCAAATTGTCCTGCGGACACTTATCTACTTTTGTATTACTTATTACAAATTCTGCACTGAGTATTTCCATATCTTTTTTTGTTTTTAATACTTAAACAAGTCAGCCCCATAAAAGTCAAAAAGCCATTGAACATTAACATCTCGTAGCCAAACTGATAACCGGTGTAACAAAACACCACCCTGTCGATAATATAACATACCAGCGGAGATGCTATCGCCACATAAGGCACAAAGCGGTCACGCGGTTGCAACTTGGTAAACAGTCCGAACACAAACAGTCCCAGCAACGGCCCGTAAGTATAGGAGGCTATAACATATATCGCATCTATCACACTCTTATTATTCACCGCCTTAAATAGCAGAATGAACCCGATAAAAACTACTGAAATGCAGAAATGAGCTATCTTCCTGCGTTTTTCCGCTTCCGGTTCAGACAAATGACCGATACCCATAATATCGATGCAAAAGCTGGTGGTCAAAGCAGTCAATGCAGAATCAGCACTCGAAAAAGCCGCTGCAATAATCCCAATGGTAAAGAAAATCAGGACTGCATATCCCAAATGCCCCTCTGCTGCAAACAAAGGAAGAATATCGTCTCCTCCTGCCGGCAGCGCTATTCCCATCCGGTTTGCCAACAACAATAGCAAAACGCCCAATGACAAAAACAGGAGATTAACAGGCACAAAAGAAATGCCGTAGCAATACATATTCTTTTGCGCTTCACGCAAACTCTTGCATGACAGGTTCTTCTGCATCATATCCTGATCCAGTCCAGTCATGACAATCGTGATAAAGATGCCGCTAAAAAACTGTTTATAAAAGTTCTGCTTGGAGTGCCAATCATCGAAAACGAAGATACGGCTATGCTCATTGTCTTTAATAGCCTGTACCACTCCCGAAAAATCAAGATTGAGCTGCCCCGCCACATTATACAATATAAGCCCCAATGCCAGCAAAAGACATAGAGTTTGCAAACTGTCGGTCCATACAATCGTGCGTATACCACTTCTACGTGTATACAGCCAGATGAGTAGCACAATGCCTATCACCGTCACAGCAAATGGCACACCGAATGCCCCGAACACATAATGCTGAAGAATCAGACAAACCAAATAAAGACGTGCCGCCGCTCCTATTATCTTCGAAAGAAGAAAAAAAGAAGCGCCTGTCTTATAGGAATGTCTCCCAATCCTATCACCCAAATAAGAATAAATCGAGGTAAGATTTAGTTTATAATAAAGCGGCAACAATATATGGGCTATAATGAGATAACCGACAAAAAAGCCCATACAGGTCTGCATATAAGTCATATCAATGCCACGCACCATGCCCGGGACAGAGACAAAAGTAACTCCCGACAACGAAGCACCAATCATACCAAAAGAAACAATATACCAAGGAGAACGGCGGTTGCCACGGAAGAAAGCATCGTTATCGGAATCCTTGCCGGTGAGACGAGCCACAAGCAGTAACATTCCGAAATAAAGAAATATAGTCAGCAGAATATAAATTCCGTTCATGTTATTTTTTTGACTGCAAATGTACGCAAAATCACTTAAATTCCGTAAGTTTGCAGCCATTATATAGGAATTTAACCGATGAATCAACAATATCCTTCTATATTATTAGAAAAAGCAGTAGGAGAATTTGCCAAACTGCCGGGCGTGGGACGGAAAACGGCCATGCGCCTCGTCCTTCATCTTCTGCGGCAGGATACGGCTACTGTAGAAGCGTTTGGCAATGCCATCATTACCTTAAAACACGAGGTGAAATATTGCAAAGTCTGCCATAACATATCAGACACCGAGACATGCCGTATTTGTTCAAATCCGGTACGTGACGCCTCCACCATCTGTGTGGTTGAGACCATCCGTGACGTAATGGCTGTAGAGGCTACACAACAATACAAAGGACTGTATCATGTACTGGGCGGGGTAATCTCACCAATGGACGGCATAGGGCCTTCCGACTTACAAATAGAAAGTCTGGTGGAACGCGTCAAAAACACCGAAGTGAAAGAGGTGATTCTGGCACTTAGCTCCACCATGGAAGGAGACACAACCAACTTCTATATTTTCCGCAAATTAGCAGATACCAATGTCAAACTCAGCGTCATCGCACGTGGCATTTCCATTGGCGATGAGTTGGAATATACAGATGAGGTTACTTTGGGGCGTTCCATTGCAAACCGTACACTATTTACAGGAACAGTATAATTATTCAAATTAAAGAGACACAATGAAAGAAAGAATAAATAAAACAGTGAAATACCTTCAGGCAGAATATATCATGATGTGGATATTACCTGTAGTTTTAGTCATCCTCTACGAAACGGGCATAATGACGGAAGGAAATTATGCCGGAGATACCCGCATGGACTATATACTACAAACAATCGGTATCCTGCTGACTGTAGGATTAATCCCTTTATCACTTCGATTATTCAGTCTGTCGTTGGTAAAACGTGTCAAACAACTCTCACTACCCTATGCCCTGAGCAGCTATCGTCGCTGGAGTGAAATCAGATTAGGACTATTGGTAGTACCTGTATTGACAAACTTGTCGTTCTACTACCTCACACTCAATACCACCGGCCTTTTTTGTGCTGCCATGTCTCTCATAGCTTCCTTGTTCTGTGTTCCCACCCGCAAACGTGTATGGGATGAACTCGACTTATGGAAAGAGGAAAAGGAGGAAGAATAATGGCACAAAAATTAGAGCAAAACGGTGTTAAGCTCCGTGCTCCCGAGCCGGAAGACCTGGACTGTATGTTCCGTTTCGAAAACATAGTGGATTTATGGGATATCAGTAATACCACAGGGCCTTATTCCCGTTTTCATTTGAAACAATACATTGAGCAAACACAAAATGATTTGTTTACAGACCGTCAACTCCGACTGATGATTGAAAATCGTGACAGACAGGTGGTAGGAATTGTAGATATTTGCAATTTCGACCCACTGCACAGTCGTGCGGAAGTAGGCATCGTCATAGACGAAACACAACGAAGAAAAGGAATAGGCAGACAGGCACTATTTCTCCTTGAAGACCACTGTTTTCATTACTTAGGCATCCATCAGCTGTTTGCGTATGTAGAGAGTGCAAACACCCCCTGCCGCAAACTATTTACCACTTGCGGCTATCAGGAATGTGCACTATTAAAAGACTGGATGCATACCGGCAAAGGCTATCGCGATGTGATAATGTTCCAAAAACTAAACTCCTAATTAAGCATCGGGAATTGAGGATAACGTGCCCAAACAGCATATTTACCTCCCAATTTAGTAAGCATAGTATGCCATAAATCGCAGGAATCCAAGTCCAACAATACCTCCTTGCTACTGTCCACTATCAGCCATGATTTCTCCTCTATCTCCTGCATCAGTTGACCTTTCTCCCATCCGACATATCCCAAAAAGAACCGGAATACACCTTCTACCTGTTTACCTTCACGAATATATTTCTCCACTTTTTTAAAATTACCATTCACATACAGTCCATTAGACAAAGGAATCGCCCCCTTCAATTTTTCCAACGTATGCAGGAAAAAAATAGTATCTCTACTAACCAACCCTCCTTTATATATAGGCACAGGTTGTGCAAATTCCAGTGAAGGCAACAAGTCATTCAACGATAAAGGGTTACGAAAATTTTTATTCACCATTAATCCCATACTACCTTGCTCATTATGATCCAGCAGCAACACTACCGACCGAGTCAATTCATGGTCTTGAAAAAAAGGAGATGAAATCAGTATATCTCCTCTCTTCGGCAATACCCTACTAGACTCTATCTGAAAAACACGCATATCCATAGTAAACTTTTTCTCTTTTTTAAAATTGTAATACTAATATACGGAATAAAATCTAATAAAGAAGTATCTCCTCACTCTTTTTTTTGAAAAAATATTTTTCTTAAAATGTAAATGATTCACTATCAGGCCTAATCGAAAAAAGTTCAGAAAAAAAACATCCAAACATTTGCAGGTTTCAAATTATTGCGTACCTTTGCACCCGCAATCGAGAGAGAAAGCATTGAAAGAAACAGATTGAGAAATTGGTGCGTTAGTTCAGTTGGTTAGAATACATGCCTGTCACGCATGGGGTCACGGGTTCGAGTCCCGTACGCACCGCTTCTTTTTCAGTTATAAAACATATTGGTGCGTTAGTTCAGTTGGTTAGAATACATGCCTGTCACGCATGGGGTCACGGGTTCGAGTCCCGTACGCACCGCAACTTTTTCAGTCATAAAATATATTGGTGCGTTAGTTCAGTTGGTTAGAATACATGCCTGTCACGCATGGGGTCACGGGTTCGAGTCCCGTACGCACCGCAACTTTTTCAGTCATAAAATATATTGGTGCGTTAGTTCAGTTGGTTAGAATACATGCCTGTCACGCATGGGGTCACGGGTTCGAGTCCCGTACGCACCGCGAAAGCAAAGCTCTGAAATTATTGAATTTCAGAGCTTTTTCTTTTTCCCAGCTTCGGCAAAAAATAGCGGTTTCCGGCAGTTCTCACGTGGCTTATCCGTGGGACTTTTTGAGGTCAAATCAAAAAGTATGTGGGTATAATATTTGAGAAACATTGAAAGTCTGCAATGCTAAAAACATACATCCTTCCAAAGTATTATAAATCAAGCACATCAGACGAACACCTGATTGGACGTCAGCATTGTAACTCAGAGTATAAACCGCAAAACGAAATGAGATGCTTTTTCAAATCATTTTGCGATTGAAGTACAATTCTTAACACAAATCGAAAAGCGAAAATTACTTTTATTTTTAGTGATTTTCAAATAGTATTCAAATACGATTTGGGATAAGTTCCGGGGGAACTCGGAAATTGAATATTTTATAAACCATAAAACGAAATGAGGTACTTTTTCAAATCATTTTGCGGTTTATAGATGACGATTATCATGCCCAGCGGATTGGCCGTGAGGATGGCGTTGAACACCTGTTGAATGCCACTCCACACTTTGGTGGCCACACTTGCGGCTTATGCTTATCGCTTTTTCTGCTTTACCGGCAGATAGAGTGATAGCATCAAAAGATTTCTTCATCTTATCTAATTGTTTTGATATATTTTCCATATCTTTGTCGAAATATTAATCAGTAACCCTTATGCTAGAAAATTGGGATTTAATCATCACGTTTATTGTGGGCTTGTTCATCGTTTATCTTTTTGATAAACTGATACACTTTATGTATAGGAATGAAAATATCTCATACACAGAGTTTGAGCAAGAAGGCAAAAACCTTGAAAAAGAGCTCAAACGTTTAAAGAAAGAAATGGCCAAGCTCCAAAAGCAACTCAAAGAAGCCGAGAAAGAAGCTGAAAAAGAAGCCAATGCCGAAAAGAAGCAATAGCTCTTTACCCGTTTCAATAACAATGACTATGATGAAAAACGTTCAAATCAAAGATAATTCCGACCACTTGCAAGATGAGAATTTGGACGAAAAATAACTCCCTATCCCATTCGCCTCATCAATTCTTCAAATCTCTCTCTGGTGCTTGCTTCCGCTTCCGCCTTCCCGATGTTTTGCCCCCTTATTCTATCACGTTGTGAGGAGAATGGTGATTTTCGAAAATTACGGGAATAGCCCATATAGCATCTTTATATTTCCCTTTTCCGTAATGATGCATTGCTGGCGTCCATCTTGGCATGTTTCTGATAATTTGTATCACTTCTTCATCCCACTGTGGTATTCCGCAACTTCTTAGCGTTTTCGCTTCTTTTATCTCTCCGTATGAATCAATATGTATCTTATACACTCCTTTGGCTTTTTGCAGCTCACCTAATAAACTAGCATCATACGTGAGATTTTGGTAAATATAATTTTGAGCCGACCATCGTTTCCCATCTTGAAAGTTCGCTTGCTCTTCCCATTCCACAAAACAATGTTTTAACTCCTCTTCTGCTATGCTATCAGCTATCACCCTATCTCTATATTGTTGTGGTAAAAATGGAACATATACCGTATAAAGGCATTCTATTCGCTTACCGTTCTTATCTCGGCATGGCAAACAATGAGGAAGGTCTCGGATAAGTCTAATGACCTCCTTGTCGAAATCTTTATGAATGGTTGTTAAAATATTAATTCTACGTGGTAATCCTAATGTATCGATGGAGAACATTGCTACGGAATATCCTGCTTGGTTCTTCGCTAATAAATGCTTTGGATATTTCATTTGAGAAACAAAATACTCTTCCAAATTATAACTCCATTTTGCCCATTTGGGAGCTTCTATGGTTGACAGGTCTTTAATAGGCTCTCCTGTTATTTTTGCCACGCCAAGATTCCAAATGTTCTCTTTACGCCAAATACTGTCTAAATGCGCTTCCATATTCTCACATAAAAAAACACTATCTGCTTTATTATTTTGCCCTTTTAAAGTGACGGAAGGATAGAAGCAAAGCAGAAACAATATAAAAAACAGTGATGGTTTCATGTTATTATTTTTATTCAATTCTAAATTCTGCGCCCATATACCATTTTTGAGAAGAACCTTTGAAGCCTATTTCTTTGACTACTTTATAAGTCCCTGGCTTGTTGTCATTAACAATCGGACGAAGTCTTGCAGTAAACAGGTGTGCATCTCCTTGTCCTAAACCATAGCCAATGTCATTCCATGCACCGCCATCGTGAAGTAATATCCAACGGTTTCCTTCTTTACGTGCTACATTGTATTGTTCTCCAAAAAATAAGTCTTTTGAATTTCCATTGGCTAATTTCACTGATATGGTTTCAGTTCCCACAGGATAAACGGAATGCTCAGTTTGCATAGTTATCCGCATGGTATCAGAAGATGTCGGTTGAATAAAAGGTATGCCTTGCTGTATCTTACCATGACTGACTGCCGAATAGTTTACAACTCTTTTTCTGAACATTTCTTGATAATGCGGTGTGTTATTCATTAAGCCCACAAAAATAGTATCTCCATCATCATTTTGTATCCAAGTGGAATGGATGTTTCTTGCGGTTGTGTCATTGGTTATTTTTGTATTTTTACGACAATAATCATCAATCTGTTGGCGAAGTTTTTCTACCCCTTTTTTATCTACTAACTCAAATTCAGCATAAGCTACTTTGGTATCACCATTGAATGATTTGTAGATGCGATACCTGCCTGCGCGGTTTGGCGCTTCGGCTGTGTAAAGCTCGATGGTTTGTTCATGGGTGGAGTAGCCTGATGGGAATATCCATAGAATGCTATTGACTATAGGACTGGTCGGCAATATCTCCCACACTTTTTGTTTTTCATTGTAATAAGCAAGGCTGTAGCCTTCCCCACAACTATATTCATAGTGGGAGTGATTGGTGATAATTACCTTTACTTTCGTTGTGGATAATGGGTAATAGTCATATTCTGTCTTCATGGAAAGCGAATCGGAACTGATAGCTTCTCCTGTCGGAATATCACGGGGAACGGGTTGCAGTATGGGGATTGCTTTGGATGATTTCTCTTGTTTTTCTTCCAACGAAACAGGTTCGGTTTCAGATATACTGTCTGGACACAATTCTTCTTGCTGCGGAATGCTATCTGTTTCAAATTTTTGCCCTTTCTTTGAAGTAGCTGAATGGCAAGAACTTAGTAGTATTAATGATACGAGTAATAAATGTTTCATGATTGCTGTTATTTGAGTTTAAAAGCTACAGGAACTGTATATTTCACCTTTACCGCTTTCCCTTTTAGTGTGCCGGGTTTCCATTGAGGAAGCATTTTTATGATACGTAGTGCCTCTTTATCTAAAGAAGGCTCAACACTCCTCACAATGTTAGGTTCTATTATGTAACCGTTTTCATCTACAATAAACTGAACTGCAACCCTTCCTTGTATTCCGTCCGTTTGTGCTTTGGTTGGATATTTCATATTATCATTGATGAATTGCAACATTGCATCCATACCACCGGGAAATTCGGGCATTTGGTCGATTACATTATAGATTGGTGGGTAAACGGCTTCTTCCTCCGGGAGCAATAAAGTGTCATTCAATTGACTATAGGGATGTCTTTTGAATAGTTCAACCATATTATTTTGTAATTGAAATTCAGCCATTAAAGTGTATTCTTTACTATATCTTCTTACTGTAAGAAAAAAACGATAACTACCGGGAGTATGCCTGAATAATTCTGCATTGTAATAATATTTATCGCCTTGCATAAGTACATATTCTACGTCAAAAACGACAAGCTGCATAGGAACATCCCTCCATATTCCTTTTTCATCTTCATAAGTGTAGCTGTAGTATCCTCCAAAGCCAATATCAGTACCGCTATTGTTGTGCAATACGAAAGTGATTTGTTTCTGCTTCGTGGAATAGACTGTGTATTCGGGGTGTAAAGAAATTCCCAGTGTATCATTTATTCCGACTGTATTGTTTATAGGAGCTTGTGGAGCTTTTTCTTGTTTAGACTTGTTTGCACATCCTATCAGTAACAAACACAATAAGCATAAATTTATCGCTTTCATAGTTCGGACTATTTATAGAGTGAAACAATGCATCTACAAAAATAATAAAAGTGCAACTCATTAACAATCAGAATTGCACTTTTATTTCCGTAAATCATTCAGTCAAACCATTTTCTGATAGAGGCTTTCAAGTAGAAATGCTCTTATTGCAAAACATAGCTTGCACATTAGGGTGTTTCTACATTCCCAACCCCCTTCTTGGTTCTTCTTTTTGGGTGTTGCTTACACTCAGTTTTTCTTTGAGTTCTTGGAATTTCATCTCGAACCATTCAAGAAGTGGCATCCCGTCAATGTGCACGGAGCCTGACACTATGACATATATACGTGCAGGCTCATGCGTACGTACGTGTAGCCCGATGCGTACGTACGTGTAGGCTTACGCGTATATACGTGTAAGCTGATGCCACCGTATGTGTTGAAGTGTACGACTGATGCGTGCCTACGTGCACATAAAAAACAGGTTGAAGTGCACATAAAAAACAGGTAGCTCACACTGAATGCAGTAAAAAGACCTTGAACTTTTCAGAAAAGCTCGGCATCTTTTCAGAAAAGCTCGGCATCTTTTTAAAAAAGGTCGTTGTGTTTTCAGAAAAGCTCGGCATCTTTTTAATAAAGCTCGGCATCTTTTTCACGTAGGGGCAGATGGAATCATCCCCTCACTAAGCCGGTCATCCCTTCTTTTCCGGCCATCTTCTTTCCGTTCATCCTTACATTCCGTTCATCCTTACATTTTAATTAAAGCGCCCAGATTATCAATCGGTTAAGAATGACAGAGCACCCCCTCATCCTCGTTTCAGCCACGTTTACCAAGTTTCTCCAAATCTGCCTTCAGCATTCACACACTATCAAAAAAAGTCTTACAGATGAAAGGAGGCTGAAAAGACAACACGAGATGTCCATTCATTGCCGCAATGCCTACCAACAGGGCGTTTCAGCGGTAAATGAAAGGAAGAGACCGATTTTTGATTCCGGAGTGAAAAACCACACCCAATACTTGCCACAGACTTTTGTCGCTGATTCATAAAATGAGAAAATCAAAACAGTTTCTTAATTAGGAAACATTTTAGTTGTATCTTCTATTCTTTTTCTCTTACTTTGTAAACTAACACACCAGTATTGTTACGTTTATATATTTGAAAATCAAAATTAACATGAAAAGAAATATATTATTCATGTTCTTTTTACTGCCTTTTATCGCTATGGGTCAAACGTACAAGTACATAGGGATAGAAGACGGATTGAGCAACCGAAGAATATTCAATATTCAGAAAGACTCAAAAGGATATATGTGGTTTCTTACTAACGAGGGAATGGACCGCTATAATGGTAAAGAAATAAAGCACTATAAATTAGCTGACGAAGAAAATAAGGGAGATGCACAAATTCGTCTTGCATGGCTGTTCCGAGAGAAAGAAGACTTATGGATTGTAGGCAAAACCGGAAGAATATTTGAGTACCAACATCAATTTGACAGGTTTACACTCACTTATAAACCGGCCAACTTATCCCAATCTGTCCCATACAGCTATTTAGACAACCAAGGCAATGTATGGCTATGTGGCAAAGATTCCATTACATTATATAATACGCAGAATAATCAAGTCGCACGTATTTTCAACCCGCTGCGCAGCAACATTACCTCTATGGTGCAGTCGGACAATGCCCATTTCTTTATTGCGACAGAAAAGGGGCTACGCTATTGTAGTATGGATGACAATGGGCTACAGCCAATTCCCATCCTGCCATTGGATGAGATTAAAGGTCAAATCAGCAAGCTTTATTATCACAAAGCGTTGAAGCGGCTGTTTATCGGCACATTCGAGAATGGCATCTTTGCCTATGATTTGCCCACGCGCCAAATTCTTCATCCTGAAACAGATTTGAGCGATGTCAATATTACCCAAATCAGCCCCCTGAACGAAAATGAACTTTTAATCGCTACCGAAGGCATGGGTGTTTACAAGATTCAGGCCAACAGTGGTGTAATACAGCCTTATCTCACCGCCAACTATGAAAGTAACAACGAGATGATGGGAAACATTATCAATGATATCTATGTGGATGAGCAAAAGAGAATATGGCTTGCCAATTATCCTACGGGAATCACCATCGTGGACAGCCGCTATCAAAACTACCACTGGATAAAACATTCCATGGGCAATAGGCAATCTCTGATTAACGACCATGTGCATACTGTAATCGAAGATAGTGAAGGCGATTTATGGTTTGGCACCAGCAACGGCATCAGCCTTTACAACACCAAGACGCGCCAATGGCATTCATTCCTGAGTTCTTTTGACAAACAGCTCAAAGATAAAAACCATATATTCATTGCTTTGTGCGAAGTTACTCCCGGAGTGATTTGGGCAGGAGGATACACCTCCGGTATTTACAAAATCAACAAGAAAGCACTTTCCGTAGAGTACTTCTCCCCTTTTCTGCTAACCCCTTTCAATATGCGTCCCGACAAATACATCAGGGATATGATAAAAGATTCGGAAGGAAATATCTGGTCCGGAGGGTATTACAATCTAAAATGCTTTGACCTAAAAAACAACAAGGTACAATTATACCCCGGTGTAAATTCAATTACATCTATCAGAGAAAAAGACAATGACCACATGTGGATTGGTACTGCCACCGGCCTGTATCTGCTGAACAAAAACACAAGCCAATATAAATATATCGAAATTCCCGGGGAGTCCACTTACATCAATACTCTTTATCAGGCTTCCAACGGATTATTGTATATCGGCACCAATGGCTCCGGTGTAATAATTTATAATCCCGACAAAAATACCTCCCAACAATTCCATACAGGTAATTGCGCACTACTCACCAATAGCATCTTCACCATATTGCCCGAAGCAGACGGGAATATCATAATGAGTACGGAAAACGGTATCACCTGCTTTTCCACCAAAGACAAGTTATTCTACAATTGGACCAAAGAGCAAGGACTAATGTCTGCCAACTTCAATGCTTCTGCCGGTGTATTGCTCAAAGACAAAGGATTTATATTTGGCAGCATCGACGGTGCCATCGAGTTTCCCAAGGATATCAAATTTCCCCATTATCACTTTTCCAAAATCATTCTAAGTGATTTCCAATTGTCCTATCAGCCTGTCTTCCCCGGTGAAGAAAATTCTCCCTTAACAGAGGATATCGACGATACAAAAGTATTGCGTCTTACTCACAATCAAAATACTTTCTCACTGAAGGTGTCGACCATCAACTACGACTTTCCTTCCAATGTGCTCTACAGTTGGAAACTGGAAGGCTTCTATACTACATGGAGCCCCCCAAGGACAGAAAACATGATTCGTTTTACCAATCTGAAACCCGGAAAATACAAACTGCATATCCGTGCTGTGTCTAAAGAGGAACAGAATGTCATATTCGAAGAACGCACCATCGATGTCATCATCGCACATCCGGCATGGCTCAGCTTCTGGGCTATACTATGCTATATAGTGCTGGGAATACTCTTGCTTTTTATCATTACCAGGATTATCTATCTGAGAAAGCAGAAAAAGATTTCAGATGAAAGAACCCAATTCTTCATCAATACGGCACATGATTTGCGCACGCCGCTAACTCTGATTAAAGCCCCATTGGAAGAGCTGAGTGACAAAGAACAATTGACCCCAAGCGGACTCAACAGCATGAAGACTGCTCTGAAAAATGTGGACGCCCTACTACGTTTGACCACCAATCTAATCAATTTTGAACATACCGAAGTTTATTCCCCAAAGCTATACATAGCCGAGTTTGAACTGAATGCTTATATGCAAAACCTGTGCAATAGTTTCTATTCATATTCGGTCACAAAGAATATAGACTTTACTTACGAAAGCAATTTCAAGGAAATGAAAGTATGGTTTGATAAAGAAAAGATGGATTCCATTTTGAAGAATGTCATATCCAATGCCTTGAAATACACTCCCGATGACGGCCATGTAAGTGTCTGCGTCACCGATAACAAAGACACTTGGAAAGTCAAGGTTACAGATACGGGAATTGGCATTCCTACCGAAGAAAAAAAGAAAATATTCAAACTGCACTTCCGTGGCAGCAATGCTGTCAACTCCAAAATAACAGGCAGCGGAATCGGTCTGATGCTGGTATGGAAATTAGTCAAGCTTCATGGAGGGAAAATCAATATCGAAAGCACCGAGCACCAGGGAACAGTCATCAGGCTTATTTTCCATAAAGGTTACGAACATCTGCATCATTACAGCATCGTAGAGCCGAATCAGGAACTGCCGGTAAAAGAAGTTATCGAACAAGAGACAGCGGCAGAAACGCCCGAAGAGCTAGAGGAAATGATTGGAGTCGCACTATTGCAACGCGTGCTCATCGTAGAAGATAATGATGAATTGCGCAGCTATCTCACCACATCGCTTTCGGGAGCTTATACCGTGCAGGCTTGCAGCAACGGAAAAGAAGCGCTGATTATCATCAAAGAATTTTGGCCTGACTTGATTCTTTCTGACATTATGATGCCCGAAATGCGCGGAGACGAGTTATGCGCAGCCATTAAAACAAATATTGAGACATCACATATTCCTATCGTATTACTCACAGCATTGAATGATGAAAAGACTATTCTAGGCGGACTGGCAACCGGTGCAGACGCTTATATCACCAAACCATTCAGCATCAAAATGCTAAAGGCAAGACTGTCCAATATACTGTCAAACAGAGCATTGCTACAACAGAAATATGCGATGCCCACTAAACTCGGTGCTGAGAAACCCGAATTGCTGCCGGCCGGAGCCAACGCACTCGACTGGAAGTTCATCACCGACGTAAAGAACAATATTAAAAATAATATTGACAATACAGACTTCACCGTAGATGCTTTATGCTCATTACATAACATGAGCCGCACTAGTTTCTATAACAAACTGAAAGCATTGACCGGACAGCCTCCCGCCGACTATATCAAAGAGTTCCGCCTGAATATGGCTGCGCAATTATTACAGGAAAAAAAGTATTCGATTACGGAAGTAGCAGAAATGACAGGATTCTGCGACAGCAAATATTTCAGAGAAGTATTTAAGAAACGCTTCAATGTAAGTCCCAGCAAATATGGAAAAGAGGATAAAGAATAAACATGAGATAGGAATGAAAAGCAGGAATGGGAGTCTATATTATGAGAGTGTGTCGAAACTCTCATACCCCCCCGCCACAGTTCGTTGAAGCGAGGGTAATTCGATAAAAGGGAAGTTTCGGCACACCCTCACCAAACTTTAAAGAGCCGTATCAAACTCTGTCTCGAGTAATGATACGGCTCTTTCTCTTGCTTTTTAGGATGCTCAAGTTTCAGATTAAAAGTTCTTCTTTGGTTTAACTTAGTTTTGACACACCCTGGTCAGGCAATAGTATAAAGCTTTCCGAACAAGGACTGAGGTCTTAAAAAAGTCTCCTTAGCCTTCTTCTATTTCGCTCAGCTCCAACCAACGCATGGACTTTTCGTCAATCAAATCATTCAGTTCCGGCAACCGTTTCGATTTCTCAGTCAGTTCCTCCACACTCAAGGTTCCACTGCAAAGGGCAACTTCTATATCCGCTTTTTCCTGCTCCAGCTGGCCTATTTCCTTTTCCAACTGCTCGTACTCCTTCTTTTCCTTGAAAGTCATACGGCGTTTGTCATTCAACCGTACACGTGCCGTTTTTTCTTCTTTCGGCTTCTCGGCTTCCTTCTCACGTTGCTCTTTCACTTCGCGCCAGTCACGGTAATCAGAATAGTTGCCGGGAAAATCACGGATATCGCCTTGTCCCTTGAACACCAGTAAATGGTCTACCACCTTATCCATAAAGTAACGGTCATGACTCACCACAATCACACAGCCCTTAAAGTTCTGAAGATACTCTTCCAACACCTGCAAAGTAATAATATCCAAGTCATTGGTTGGCTCGTCCAGTACCAGAAAGTTAGGATTACGCATTAATACCGTACAGAGATAAAGCCGGCGCCGCTCTCCCCCACTCAACTTATACACATAGCTGTGCTGCGTTTCAGGTGTAAAAAGAAAATGCTGAAGAAACTGCGAAGCGGTAAGGCGCTTACCATTGCCCAGTTCAATTACTTCGGCAATATCCTGCACCACATCTATCACCTTCATCTGTTCATCAAATTGTAAGCCATCCTGCGAATAATATCCGAAACGCACCGTTTCGCCAATATCTATCGTGCCGCTGTCCGGTTTCTGCTCGCCCATCAGAATCTTGATAAAGGTAGATTTTCCCGTACCGTTATTTCCCACAATCCCCATCTTCTCGTATCGGGCAAAGATGTAAGAGAAATCGTCCAGAATCTTTAAATCACCAAAACTTTTGTAAAGATGATTGGCTTCAAAAATTTTCGACCCGATATAAGACGCCTTCATTTCCAGTTTCACATTACCGTCATTGAAGCGCTGTTTTGCCACCTTCTCCAGTTCATAGAAAGCCTCCTCGCGATAACGGGCTTTGTGTCCGCGTGCCTGTGGCATACGGCGCATCCATTCCAATTCCGTACGATATAAATTATTGGCACGGGCTATTTCGGCATTTGTCGCTTCAATGCGCTCTTGGCGTTTTTCCAGATAATAACTGTAGTTGCCTTTATAAGAATAGACCTGCTTATTGTCTATTTCGATAATTTCAGAGCAGACACGGTCAAGGAAATACCGGTCGTGAGTCACCATCAGAAGACTGATATTGCCACGTCTCAGAAAATCTTCCAACCACTCCGTCATATCAAGGTCAAGATGATTGGTAGGCTCATCCAAAATCAGGAAATCAGGCTCCGTGATAAGCACATTCGCCAACGCGACCCGTTTGAGCTGTCCTCCCGAGAGATGTTTCACCTGCTGATTGAAATCACGGATTTTCAGTTGCGAAAGAATCTGTTTGGCTTTTCGTTCATAATCCCATGCCTTTTCATGTTCCATGCGTGCCAACAGGTCCTCCAATCCCGGATTGCCTTCGGTCTCCATGCACCTTTCATATTCCTTGATAAGCTGCACGGTCGTGTTACCGTGATGGAAACACGCCTCAAGCACGGTCAGCTCTTCAGGGTAGTGAGGGTCCTGTTCCAAATAGCCCACACGCAGGTCGCGGCGAAACACAATACTGCCCTCATCATAACCTTCCTTTCCGGCTATAATATTCAACAATGTAGTCTTGCCGCTGCCGTTCTTGGCTATCAGCCCGATACGCTGTCCTTCAGCGACCCCCAAAGCGATTTGATTAAATAAGACTAAATCACCAAACGATTTTGTAAGTCCGTCTATCTGTAAATATGAAACCATTCTCTTTTAATTAATATCATCCAGCACAGCTTCCGCTTCGCGCTTAATTTTCTTAAATTCAGCCTTCAAATCACAAGGCAAGTTCTTCTTCGCTTTGTCCCACACCATAGCGGCAGGATTAATCAGCATATCGGAATTCATAAACTGTAGAGCCGGATATTCTTCCTTTCCATCTATCACAGTCACCCATTCCATGCCCTCCATCTCATTGACCAATATTGTGCCGAAAGCTACACCGAAGTTTTCCCAAGCCATACGCTGCTGAGGTTGGAAACGTCCGCTGTCCATTACCTCCTGAATCTTCTCGATATCTTCTTCCTGCGAAGAGAAGTCTTTTGTAAGCTGCTTCTTTATCGTATTTGAAGCCCATTCATAAGCACTGTTCACCTCGCCTATCTCAAGCACGCGGATAGGAATAACCTCTTTAGGATAAACCTTATTTTCACGGCGTACTTCTATGCTGCCGATTATATTATCGGCAACAGTCTTATCACCGCCCTTAGCCGTCGTAAAAGAACATTCCAGGCATATATCACGACAATCGATTACCCAAAAATGAGAAGTGTACCAAGCGCCTTCTTCCTGAAAGGTATCCACACTGTAAGACGCTTGCGCCCCTCTTATCAGGGTCAACTTGGCAGCCGGATTTTCTTTCAATTCATATCTGACACATTCTGTTCCATAGTTTGCGTCAGCACCTTTATAAGCCGAGATGCGGAAGTTACCACTCCACTTGTAGGGGTCGTAAAACAAAAAACTCTCTTCTGTATCTTCAAACTCGCGCCAGCCCGCAGGATATTCCAGCGAGAACCAGCCGCCGGGAGCAATGTATTTCATAGTCTCTATCTTTTTATATTCATTTATCTTACCGGTAATATTTCAATCCAATAATCATCCGGATCATTGATGAAGTATAGCCCCATCTCTGTATTTTCATAACATACGCACCCCATTTCTTTATGGAATTTACGCACTTCGTCATAATCTCCTTCTACACGCAGACAAAGGTGGCTTTCATTTTCGCCCAGTTCATAAGGCTGCGGATGGTCACGTAACCAGGTCAGCTCCAACAAGAAGTTGCTATGGTCATCAGCCATATACACCAGAATAAAAGAACCGTCGGCAGCTACTTTTCGGTTGGCTTCGTGTAGTCCCAATGCCGTTTCATAGAACCGGATGCTTTGTTCCAGATTCGTTACATCAATATTAAAATGGTCAAATCTTCCTTTTACTTTCATATTACTTTAAATTTTTATAATCTGTCCGGGATACTTTATTGCTATAAAATGCGTTCCGTGGGCTTCTGCCAAAGTGCGGAAAGCATTTGCCTTCTCATAGTCGGGCACAAAATGCATCGGTACAAAGATATTTGTTTTTATTTTCTTCACAAACTGTTCGGGGCCTCTCATATATTCACGTCCCAGACGCGGATCTACAGGAAACATTGCCACATCCAGTTCATGCGTATAATCATACAGATAATCCAGTTCATGAAGGAAATTCTTTTCATATCCCTTCCATTCCTGTTCCGCACTCTCTTCCATCCAATGCCAGTTGTTCAAGTCTCCGGCATGGAAAATTTTCTTCCCCTCCGTTTCTATCAGGAAAGACACTCCTACGTCTGTAGACCCGAAAGCCCTGACCGACAAAGTTTCATCAGCATACTCCTCTCCTTTTTTCAGCCAGACGGCGTCTTCTTTCTGCGCCCTTCTATGCTTCAGAATATCCTTCGAAAAGATATAGATGATGTCCGGTCGCTGTTTCTTCCATTCCAGCACTTCCTTATTGAAATGGTCAGGATGGAAATGGCTGGCCAACACATACAACTTTCCGGGACGGTGCAAGAGTTCATCATGCACCCTTCCCCGTTCGGGTGTCACCACAGGTTCTTCAGGCTGTTCATTCATCAACCTGCGCAGGGCAGCTTCCGCCTGCTTGTCCTCCGTGTCACGGTAATAATCCATGATAACGGTATAACCATCGCCCAACAGAGCAAATCCGCTATGATAAATATAAACTAGTTCCATACCTCTTACAACAAACTTACTTGCCAATAGGTTGTACCTGCGCACGCGTCTTCTTGTCTATCTCCAGAAACATATAATTCACTTTTCCCGAATGGATAAGCGAGTCATTTTCCCTATATTTCCTATTGGCATATTCCTTTGATTTCTCATAGGTCAGTTTCGACATTTGGTTCTGCGATTTCCCCACCATGGTAGAATCCAGTTTTTCATCGGGAAAGAAATCGTCCAAATTCACATCCCCAATCATCGTTGTCTCCAGAAAATTCATATCGGTGTGACTCTTGTCCGTATAATAGCCCACAAACATATGCCCGGGGATACGCACCAATATAGGATTGATGTTTATAGCCTTGAGTAATGAGGCAAACAACACGCTCCCGTCTACACAATTTATCTGCGAAGACTCCAGCGCATCGTCCAATGTGCGCACACGCTGGGTATAAACCACATTCGATGACAAACTGCTGTTGGTGGTGGAGCTGTATTTGAAGTTACGCTTCTGCAATACATTCCACAAGGCATAGACCTGTCTGTCTACATTCTCGGCTTGACTCGCATTTCCCTGATACCCCAGAAAGCGATTGACCAGACGCGTATCCAGTGCCTCACGCAAGAGTTTGTCTATCTGCGGATGCTCCTCGTTCACATAAGCAGCAAAGAACTCGCCTGTATCGTGAAATTTCATTCTATCGTCTACATAGCCAAGCGGACACTCGTTGATACTCCGCATGGAAATGGTTTTCAATCGTTGGGGCAATTTCTTTCCGTTGAGTTCCGCCTTTACAGATATGCTAACGGGCACTGCCTGATTATTGTCACGCAAAGCCTGATAGTTCCAGATGATGTCGGGAAAAACAAGATATTCCTTGCCGGACTTGGGCAAGATAAATTCGGAAACAGATTCAGAAAAGAAAGGAGTCTCAGCCACTTCTATGCGCAATTTGCTGTTGGCATAGCTGTTTTTTATACGAATGGCGATACCCGACTTCGGATTGCCGATATAGTCGGAATCAGCAGGAACAATCAGGTTTCCATCCGTGGTAGCCGTAGAAAGTATAGTAGCCGGAAACACATTGCCGCCTAATTGGTCTGTTATCTCAAAACCGCTCCGAAACGGCTCATAGTGATAGACAAATACAGAAAAAGACATCACCAGAATGACGGATAGCACAATGGTCGACCACTGCCACCTATCGAGTTTTTTCAGATTTACTTTCCTCATATTCATTAATCAATTTAATTCCGGCACGAAACCGAATGCCATAACCGTCATCAGGCTAAAACTTACACCTGTCATAGGGGAGAAACATCCCTCCCCTATGACAGGCAGAATGACAGTTGTACGTTAGAGAGCCGACATCTTTTCGAAAGGCATATCCGCCCGCTTTTTATCTTGCAGCGATGCTTTCAATTTCCACCAATGCACCTTTCGGCAATGCCTTAACCGCTACTGCAGAACGAGCAGGAAAATCACCTTCAAAATAGTTGGCGTAAACAGCATTCATTTCTGCAAATAAAGACATATCCGCCAGAAAGACAGTCGTCTTTACAATATTTGCAGTAGTCAAACCGGCTGCAGCCAACACATTCTTGATATTTTCAAAAGCCTGGGCAGTCTGTTCGGCAACTCCTCCCGGAACAAACTCACCGGTAGCAGGGTCTACAGGCAACTGACCTGATAGAAATACCATACCATTAGCCTCAATTGCCTGGCTATAAGGTCCTATAGCAGCAGGAGCTTTCTCAGTAAAAATCACTTTTTTCATGTTTATCAATGTTTTAATAATTAAAATCAAATTTTGACGGGCTAAATTAGCACTTTTTTTGCTATAAAGTGCAGATATGACTAAACAATCTGACTTTTTTTTACGTTCATTTAACATCGGCACCGATAGAAACAAAAGTAGATTTTTTGGAGCTTCGTTTTTTTATTAATTTAAAAAAAACGGCATTTTTTTCTCCCTTTTGAGGAGTTTTTCAAAAAAAACAACTACATTTGCATCGGTAAACGCAGAACTTACCAATCTGGCAAGTCTCGTTTACATTCCGATATAATATCTATAACATATTAAATCCCGTAATCATAAATGATGAGCTGCGATTTCAAGGCATTTCATGTGTCGGTTGCGTGCCCTGATTACATAATAAAAAAGAAACATTTTACTAATAACATATACTATATGTATAACATCATTCAATTAAACGACAAAGACTTGTCAGAATTACAATCAATCGCCAAAGAGTTGGGTATCACCAAAACAGAGTCTCTGAAGAAAGAAGAACTCGTTTACAAGATTCTGGACGAGCAAGCAATAGTCGGAGCAACTAAAAAAGTAGCGGCGGCCAAAGCTACCGAAGACCGCAAAGACAGCCAGCCTAAAAAAAGATCTCGCATCAGCGTCAAAAAAGAAGGTGACAAAGTGTATACTGCCACCAAGGATAAAGCGCAAAAGCTGGAAGCAAACACTGCACCGACAACGGCTGCACCCATCGCAGAAGAAGCTGATAAAGGAGTAGCTCCCGCAGTTGAAACAGTTCAGCCCATTCAGGAAAAAACAGTAACGGAAGCAGTCGAAAAGTCTGAACCGAAGAAAAGAGGCCGCAAGCCGGGTACAAAAAATAAAACTACTGCCAAAACGGAAAAACAACCTGACGCAGTAGCAGAAGAAACTGACGGCACCACCTCTCAGAAAGCTCCGGCAGCCGCTGCTCCGAAAGAAAAAGAAGTAATTCTTCCCGAATTGGATTTCGACAGTGATGCAGACGACTTCATTCCCATCGAGGACCTTCCCTCGGAAAAGGTTGAACTTCCTACCGAATTACTCGGAAAGTTTGAAGCAACCAAAAATGAGACACCTGTTCCCGCTGCCACTCCAGCCCCGAAATTCCAGCCGCGTCAACCGCGTGAGCAAAACCCGAGATACAACAATCCGAATCAGCGCAACAACAATAATAATTACAGCAACCAACGTCCGGCCAACAATAACAACGCAGAAGGTCCGGAGGCTCCACAACAGCAACAGGCCCCCGAACGCAAGCCGGTAGAAAAGCCTTACGAATTTGAAGGCATCCTGACCGGAACCGGTGTTCTGGAAATTATGCCTGACGGTTATGGTTTCCTCCGTTCGTCAGATTACAACTACCTCTCTTCGCCGGATGATATTTACGTGTCCCAGTCGCAAATCAAACTGTTTGGTCTGAAGACAGGTGATGTAGTCGAAGGCTCTATCCGTCCGCCCAAAGAAGGAGAAAAATACTTCCCGTTGGTGAAAGTAGAAAAGATTAATGGTCTGGACCCCGGACTCGTGCGCGACCGCGTTCCCTTCGACCACCTCACTCCATTGTTCCCCGACGAAAAGTTCAAACTTTGCAAAGGTGGTTACAGCGACAACCTTTCTGCGCGTGTAGTAGATATGTTCGCCCCCATCGGTAAAGGACAACGTGCACTGATTGTGGCTCAGCCCAAAACCGGTAAGACCATCCTGATGAAAGACATTGCCAATGCTATTGCTGCCAATCACCCCGAAGTCTACATGATTATGTTGCTTATTGACGAACGTCCTGAAGAAGTAACCGACATGGCGCGCAGCGTTAATGCCGAAGTTATCGCTTCTACATTCGACGAACCGGCAGAACGCCACGTGAAGATTGCAGGTATCGTGCTCGAAAAGGCAAAACGCATGGTAGAATGCGGTCACGATGTCGTGATTTTCCTCGACTCTATCACCCGGTTGGCCCGTGCATACAATACCGTTTCTCCCGCATCGGGTAAAGTATTGTCAGGTGGTGTGGATGCCAATGCCTTGCACAAGCCCAAACGTTTCTTCGGAGCCGCACGTAACATCGAAGGCGGCGGTTCACTCACCATTATCGCTACCGCATTGATTGATACCGGTTCTAAGATGGATGAAGTAATCTTCGAAGAATTCAAGGGTACAGGTAACATGGAGTTGCAGCTCGACCGCAACCTCAGCAACAAGCGTATCTTCCCTGCCGTCAACATCGTTGCATCCAGCACCCGCCGCGACGACCTGTTGCTCGACAAGACTACCCTCGACCGTATGTGGATTCTGCGTAAGTATCTGGCAGATATGAACCCTATCGAAGCAATGGATTTTGTAAAGAGCCGTCTGGAAAATACGCGTGACAATGAAGAATTCCTGATGAGCATGAATTCATAAACAGCAGGCGAAAGCCTCTTACATACGTTATAAAAAAAGGCCGCGTGCATCCCCCAACGGAGCACGCGGCCTTTTCAGTTTGTTCGCGTCATAATGACAAGGGGTAAATTATTTTCCACAAAAGGGATATAATTATAAAACTTGGGCATTCGTACTGTCGGTCACTTTTCCCTTTCGGTTATCTACAACAAGTTCCAACCACTCATACAGTTCTTCCCCAAGCCTTGCTTCTGATAAGATATATAACATCGCCCCTGTATGTATTCATTCCTTCATTTATAGTTATAGAGCATCAATCACATCCACAGGCAAGCCTGTGATTCGGGAAATGACAGCACTATCCAGCCCTTCTTCCTTCATTTTGCGTACATTGGACAAACGCTCCAGTTCACGACCTTTCTGCAATCCTTCCTGCAATCCTTCCTCATGCCCTTTCCACTTTGCCGTATCAATCACATTGGTCAAGTCGCGATAAACCTTCAAACTCTCTTCATATTCCATCCGTTTCTGAGGAGTAAACCTCGCTATCTCGGCAGCCTCAAAAAGACGGGTAAACACACGTTCCTGCAAGGCNATGCCCTTTCCACTTTGCCGTATCAATCACATTGGTCAAGTCGCGATAAACCTTCAAACTCTCTTCATATTCCATCCGTTTCTGAGGAGTAAACCTCGCTATCTCGGCAGCCTCAAAAAGACGGGTAAACACACGTTCCTGCAAGGCAGCAGGGCGTTCCAGCAAACGAGACAGATTGTGCAAAACAAACATCCACTTGTCAAACGGTGTAACCAGTTCGTCCTCACTCTTATGGAATTTGGGCATTTCCAAGTAGACAAAGGTCAGCTTGTCATAAAACACTTCCTTGCGATGGATATCCATCAGTTTCACTTCATGGTGGAAATAATTCTCATCATCACGGTCTTCATCAAACACAAAGTTCAGAATACCGACAGTGTATACAGCCTTCAATTCATAGTTCCAGTCGCCGCGTTTGGCCTGCTCACGAATAGGAAAAGAAGCATAAAACACGCTGCGGTCCTTGAAAAACTTCTGACCCGCCTTCTGCATCTCAACGATGAATTTCTCACCTACCGTATTTTCGCAATAAACGTCAAAGACTGCTTTTCGGTCCAACTCCGCCATGCCCAAATGCTCGGCATTCAGATAGGTAACATCCGTTATCTCGTGCTCCAAATGAAGCAAAGAGTTAAGAAAATCTATCAGCAGGTCTTTGTTCATTGGGGTGCCGAAAAGGAGTTTGAATCCGAAATCGGTATAGGGGTTGACATATCTTTCGGGAAATTCATCTGTAAGCATGGCCATTGAAGTTTGATTATTAATTGCAAAGATAACAAATTAAACGACTATATTCTCATCGTGAAGGACGTTTTTTTATCACTACATCAATCTTCATATCCGAAACAAGTTGCCCCGGTGCCATGTCCGTCTTCGCTCATGCGGGCAAGATAGAGGTAATTCCATCACCACATTCCACCACTCGCGCTTCACTGCCGCTATCACTTCATCCAAACCACAANTTTTATCACTACATCAATCTTCATATCCGAAACAAGTTGCCCCGGTGCCATGTCCGTCTTCGCTCATGCGGGCAAGATAGAGGTAATTCCATCACCACATTCCACCACTCGCGCTTCACTGCCGCTATCACTTCATCCAAACCACAACCTTCACACTCCATGATGACATAGTGGATGACGGTAGCATAAAAATCTAAATCGTCTGCTCGCCATTAATCACCTTATAAAAATAAGATTCACTCATGTGAAGCCCTTTTATCAACAGACTATGTTTGATATGGGCGGCTTTTACCAAAGCTTTCACGCTTTCAGCCAGTTTTTTCGTGTTAAAGTTTCTATCTTTCGTATTTATTTTGATTAAATATTGCAAACTATATCAATAATATGTGAATTATCTTTCCACAGTGGACAGACGCGTTATTTTTATCCTTTGTAACTTGCCGCCATATTTACGAAACAAACTTATAAACAAAATTCGTTATGGCTAAAAAAGCATTGAAACAAAACATTTCCATCTGTGAAATACAGAAAATGATTCACCAATGGAAGGTATGGGGAATCAGCGACTCTGCCTGTCTGAAACTGCTGGATATCTATCTGGGTATGCCCAACTTCATGAACGAAGAGGGAATGTACCCCATCAACAACCTCTATCAGATTTGTCTNTGTGAAATACAGAAAATGATTCACCAATGGAAGGTATGGGGAATCAGCGACTCTGCCTGTCTGAAACTGCTGGATATCTATCTGGGTATGCCCAACTTCATGAACGAAGAGGGAATGTACCCCATCAACAACCTCTATCAGATTTGTCTGGCCCTAAAAACCATACATACCTCGGACATATTGGAATACATCAAAAAATGCAAATCATTCGAACTGGTATGGAATGAAAACCAAACCGAAATTCTTGCATTCTTCACCCCCTTATGGCATCACCAATCGCCGAAGTCTATTTCTGCTCCGGTTTCTCCCGCAGTTTCTCCGGCGGTTTCTCCCGCAGAAACAAATTCAAAAACGAATAATAATATATTATATAATATAAATAATAATATATCTCCTTCGGAGAATTCTTTGGAAAATCCTTCGGAGAATCTTTCAGAGATTCCTTCGGAGAATCGTGACGGAACGCCGCACGGCTATGAAGCTCCAAAAGCTTCTTCATCCGCCAAAGAATTCTTCCACAGAATCAACGCCAATCCCAAAGAGAAGCAGGCGATACTGGTACCGATTATCGACCGCATCGCCACCGACCGCCACTACACCCGCCGGCGGGCACTGGATGCACTGGTCATTCTGGTGAACGAGTTCCTCATTCCCCACTTCGACGCCCAGTCCACGTTCGCAAAAACATCGCACAACGGACGCATCATCTGGTTGCAGAACCTTATCAAGACCCGGTATGGAGAGAAACTGATACANAAAAACTCCGCGAATTCCGCCCCGTCTCGCCATTCGAATGGAAAGATGCCGACAAGGACATCCGATACTATGACGACCCCATAGACGGGAAAGTGGAGATTCCTGCGGATGCACCGCCACGACCCTGCGATAGCGCCATCTGGAACATCCTGTCCAAAGAATGGATGAACACCGGTGGCCAGTGCTCCGAACCGTGACTTCACACGGACGTAAGCATCGCCTCACGCGGACGTACGTGTGAGGCTACACGTATATACGTGTTAGCCTATGCATATATACGTATCCAACGGACGGCGAAGCGGCCTGAATATGTTGAAAGATTTATTTCATAATTCAGGCATTAACGGTAATCTTAACCGGAAAAGAAGCTGTTGACATGCCAAAACAAAAAACCGGTCAATTCTCCATAGAATTAACCGGCTCTGTATTTATTAATATTTTCAGCGGAATGCTTAAAAGGGTAAATCGTCCTTTTCGTCTGTTGAAGCGAAATCTACCGGAGCTGCCGGAGCCGCATTCATCGGCGGGAATGGAGCATCGGGAGCTGCAGGAGCCTGAGCGCTCACACGGTCCACTTTCCAAGCACGGATACTGTTGAACCAACGTCCGTTCCACTCACGTGCATCAACATCGAAATATACATTCAGCTCTTCGCCCACCTGAATATTAAACTGAGCTATTTTGTCTGCACCAAATACATCAAAACACATCTTACGCGGATACTGGTCGTGTGTTTCAATCACGTATTCCTGCACTTTCCATTCATTTCCTGTTTTTGAGACTCCGCCTCTCGGTTCGAGAACCGCTATAACTTTTCCTGCTAATTCCATTATGATAAAATTTAATTTCCGGCACGAAATTACGCTTTTCCTAGCGAGTAAACTAATTTTTTCGCCATTTTTTGCGTGCAAACCATAATCTTTTCGTAACTTTGGCAGTTAAATGAGATATATACAAAGAATATAATTATAATAATATAAGACTATGAAGTTCATCGTTTCAAGTACTGGATTATTCAGTCATTTACAGGCTATTAGCCGCGTTATCAATTCTAAGAACTCGTTGCCCATCCTTGATTGTTTCCTGATGGAGCTGACAGACGGAACACTATTCTTAACAGCATCCGACAGTGAAACAACCCTGTCCACCTCTCTGGAAGTGATTGAAAATGACGGTGACGGACGCTTTGCCGTTTCTTCTAAAACCATACTCGAAGCCCTGAAAGAAATCCCGGAACAACCACTGACCTTTGAGGTGAATACAGACAATCTGGAAATCACCGTACAATATCAGAACGGTAAATACAGCCTCATGGGACAAAATGCAGATGAATATCCGCAGGCTCCCGCACTGGGCGCCAATGCAGTTCATGTGACGATAGGGGCACCCGTAATGCTGGGAGGCATCAACCGCGCTCTTTTTGCAACAGCCGACGACGAGCTTCGTCCCGTGATGAACGGTATTTATTTCGATATCACCACCGAAGATATCACTTTCGTTGCTTCCGATGGCCATAAGCTGGTGCGCAACAAGACTTTTGTGGCTCACGGTGATGAAAAGGCCGCTTTTATCCTGCCCAAAAAACCGGCGACCCTGCTGAAGAACCTTCTGCCGAAAGAACAAGGCGATGTGCAAATCGATTTCGATGACCGTAACGCCGTATTCACTTTGGAGAATTACAGAATGGTATGCCGCTTGATTGAAGGACGCTACCCGAACTACAATTCCGTCATCCCGCAAGATAACCCGCATAAAGTGACTATTGACAGGCAGATGCTTATCAGCGCTTTGCGCCGCGTATCTGTTTTCTCTTCGCAGGCAAGCAGTTTGATTAAGTTACGCCTCAGCGAAAACCAGATACAGATTTCGGCACAGGATATTGACTTCTCTACATCGGCAGAAGAAACACTGATTTGCCAATATGCAGGAAACGCCATGAGCATCGGTTTCAAATCGACTTTCCTGATTGACATTCTGAACAATCTGACTGCCCAAGAGGTAATTGTAGAATTGGCAGACCCATCACGCGCAGGTGTCATCGTTCCTGCCGAACAGGAAGAGAATGAAGACGTGCTGATGCTGCTGATGCCTATGATGCTGAATGACTAAATATAATAATAACAACTCGAAACAGAATGAAATTGAATTTGAGAAACCCGATTGTCTTCTTTGACTTAGAGACAACCGGGACTAATATAAACGCTGACAGAATAGTGGAAATATGCTATCTGAAAGTATCTCCAAACGGCAATGAAGAAGCCAAAACCATGCGTATCAATCCCGAAATGCATATCCCCGAACAGTCATCGGCTATACATGGCATCTATGATGAGGATGTGGCCGACTGTCCGACTTTCAAGGAAGTGGCCAAAGAGATTGCACGCGATATCGAGGGTTGCGACTTGGCAGGATTCAACTCCAACCGCTTCGATATACCAGTCCTGGCAGAAGAGTTCCTTCGCGCCGGAGTGGATATCGACATGATGAAACGCAAGTTCATCGATGTGCAGGTGATTTATCACAAGCTGGAACAACGGACTTTATCGGCTGCCTATAAGTTTTATTGCCAAAAGAATCTGGAAGACGCCCACACTGCTGAGGCAGATACCCGCGCTACTTACGAAGTGCTGAAAGCGCAACTGGACCGCTATCCCGAGGACTTGCAGAATGATATGGCATTCCTGGCAGAATACTCCAGTTTCAACAAAAATGTAGATTTTGCCGGACGTATCGTATATGACGAGAAAGGTGTGGAAGTATTCAATTTCGGCAAATACAAAGGAATGTCGGTCAGCGAAGTGCTGCAAAAAGACCCCGGTTACTATAGCTGGATTCTAAACGGCGACTTCACGCTGAACACCAAAAACGTATTGACTAAAATCAGACTACGCGAATCCGGACTGACTAAATGAACATGAAAGGAAAGAAAATCGTACTAGGTATAACCGGAAGTATAGCCGCCTACAAAGCGGCTATACTCATTCGAGGCCTTATCAAAAAGGGAGCGGAAGTGCAAGTAGTAATCACGCCGGCAGGAAAAGAGTTCATCACTCCCATCACCTTGTCGGCACTGACAAGCAAACCTGTCATCAGCGAGTTCTTCGCACAACGGGACGGCACCTGGAACAGCCATGTGGACTTGGGCTTATGGGCTGATGCCATGGTGATAGCTCCCGCAACAGCATCCACCATCGGAAAGATGGCAAACGGAATAGCCGACAATATGCTGATTACAACCTACCTGTCAATGAAAGCGCCTGTCTTTGTAGCACCGGCCATGGACTTGGATATGTTTGCGCACCCTTCCACCCAACGGAATCTGGACACATTGCACTCGTATGGGAATCATATCATCGAACCGGGAGAAGGGGAGCTGGCAAGCCACTTGGTAGGCAAAGGAAGAATGGAGGAACCGGAAAAAATCATAGGGGAACTGGAAAAATTCTTTGAACAGCAACAGGATTTGGCCGGAAAGAAAATCGTTATCACTGCCGGTCCCACATACGAAAAAATAGATCCGGTGCGATTCATCGGCAACTATTCTTCGGGGAAAATGGGATTTGCATTGGCAGAGGAATGTGCTGCACGCGGAGCCAATGTAATTCTGGTGAGCGGCCCTGTCATGCTGAATGCAAAGCATCCCCGCATTCGCCGTATCGATGTGGAAAGCGCCGGCGAAATGTATGAAGCTGCCAGCCGTGAATTTGCCGATGCGGATGCCGGAATTTTATGTGCTGCCGTAGCCGACTTCACACCGGAACATATAGCCGACCATAAAATTAAAAGAGAAAAGGACAACTTGGTGCTGCAACTGAAACCGACACAGGACATCGCTGCTTCATTGGGAAAACAGAAAAAACCGGGACAAAAGCTGGTGGGTTTCGCACTGGAGACAAATGACGAACGGCAGAATGCACAAGGAAAGCTGGAACGCAAGAACTTTGATTTCATTGTACTTAATTCGCTGAACGACAAAGGAGCCGGATTTCGTTGTGATACGAACAAGATAACAATCATCGACCGCCAAGGAGCCACTGACTATCCCCTGAAAAGCAAACGGGAAGTGGCATGTGACATTATAGATAAACTGGTAAGGAACTAAAAAAGATATGCTGCAATCTATCTATATACAGAATTATGCATTAATTGATACGCTCGATATCAGTTTTACCCCCGGCTTTTCGGTCATCACCGGAGAAACAGGTGCGGGTAAATCTATTATTCTGGGTGCTATCGGCCTGTTGCTCGGACAAAGGGCCGATATCAAAGCAATCAAAAAAGGCGCCAATAAGTGTATCGTAGAAGCCCGCTTCAGTATTTCGGCCTATCAGATGGAGCCCTTCTTTATCGAAAACGATATGGAATATGATTCCGATGAGTGTATCATACGGCGCGAACTTTATGCTTCGGGAAAAAGCCGTGCCTTTATCAACGACACACCGGCCTCACTGGTACAGATGAAAGAACTGGGAGAAAAACTAATAGACGTGCACAGTCAGCACCAGAACTTGCTGTTGAACCACGAAGAGTTCCAAATGAACGTGCTCGACATACTGGCACATGACGAACAAGAGCTCCTCTCCTATAAAAATCTCTATGCAGAGTATAAAAACACCTGCAGACAATTGGCGGACTTTATCGCTCAAGCTGAAAAAAGCCGTCAGGACGAAGATTATATCCGCTTCCAACTGGAACAACTGGACGAAGCGGAACTGCGGGAAGGCGAACAAACGGAACTGGAACAGGAAGCTGAAACATTAAGCCATGCCGAGGATATAAAAGCAGGACTGTATAAGGTAGACCAAATCATGTCTTCGGATGAAGGAAGTCTGCTTTCCGCCACCAAAGAGTGCATGCAAACCCTGCAAAGTATTGCGAAAGTATATGCTCCGGCACAAGAATGGATGAACAGACTGGACAGTTGCTATATAGAGCTGAAAGACTTATCGCACGACATTGCCGGCGCGCAAGAAGAAATAGAGTTTAACCCTAACCGCCTCGATTTTGTAAACGAACGGCTGAACCTTATTTATTCTTTGCAACAAAAACATCACGTGCAAACCATCGAAGAATTAATTGCCCTGACAGATGATTATCGGGAACGACTCAATGCCATCACCTCTTTTGATGACCGTATAGCACAGCTGACAGCACAAAAGGACACTTTATACAATAAGGTGTTGGAACAGGCCAAGATATTGACCGAACGACGTACGCAGGCCGGTAAGGATATAGAAAAACAAATGCAATCACTGCTGGTGCCTCTAGGCATGCCCAACGTGCGTTTCATGGTAGAACTTACCCCTCGGAAAGAGCCGGACTCCAAAGGAATGGACAGCGTCACTTTCTTGTTTTCAGCCAACAAAAACGGAACATTGCAAAATGTGGCTTCCGTTGCTTCCGGTGGTGAAATCGCGCGTGTCATGCTATCTCTGAAAGCAATGATAGCCGGAGCCGTAAAACTCCCCACCATCATCTTCGATGAAATAGACACCGGAGTATCAGGCTCCATCGCCGAAAAGATGGCACTCATCATGGAAGAAATGGGAAATCAAAACCGACAGGTAATCAGCATTACCCATCTGCCGCAAATAGCAGCCAGAGGCATCACACATTATAAAGTATACAAAGAAGATACCGACACCGGCACCAACAGCCATATACGCCGATTGACTGACGAAGAACGAGTGAAAGAAATAGCAAACATGTTGAGTGGAGCCACCCTGACGGATGCTGCGCTGAACAACGCAAAAGTTTTATTAGGATATAAATAAAGAATATGACAGAGAAAAATGAAATGATTTTCGGTGTACGTGCCGTTATCGAGGCCATTCAAGCCGGAAAAGAGATAGACAAAATATTAGTAAAAAGAGACATACAAAGCGAACTCTCCAAAGAATTGTTTGCCGAGTTGAAAGGTAAAATGATTCCTGTACAGCGCGTACCGGTGGAACGCATCAACCGTATCACCCGCAAAAACCATCAGGGTGTTGTGGCTTTTATTTCCGCCATAACTTACCAGAAAACAGAAGATGTCGTTCCTTTTCTTTTTGAACAAGGAAAAAATCCGTTGCTCATCATGCTGGACGGCATTACCGACGTGCGCAACTTCGGCGCGATTGCCCGCACGTGCGAATGTGCCGGAGTGGATGCAATTATCATTCCTGCCAAGAACAGTGTCAGTGTCAATGCAGATGCCATGAAGACCTCTGCCGGAGCCTTGCATACGTTGCCTGTCTGCCGCGAACAAAGCCTGACCGAAACCATCAAATTTCTGAAGAACAGTGGTTTCAAGATTGTTGCAGCCACCGAAAAGGGTGACTATGACTATACCAAAGCCAACTATAAAGACCCTGTTTGTATCATTATGGGAGCGGAAGATACAGGTGTACCTTACGAGCATTTGTCATTGTGTGACGAATGGATTAAAATTCCGTTGTTGGGTAAGATTGAATCATTAAACGTATCTGTTGCCGCAGGTATCCTGATTTATGAAGCAGTGAAGCAACGTGGTTTTTCTACAGAAGAATAACAATAAAAACTATATCATGAAGAAAGTACTTTTGATTCTGATGTGTTGCATGGCCATCCAATTGGTCCATGCCCAAGACACTCCAAAATGGGCCGACAAAGCCAAGAAAGCTGTTTTCTCTATCGTGACTTACGATAAAGACAATAAAATTAAAAATACCGGTAATGGTTTTTATATCAACAACAACGGTACGGCCCTGTCTGATTACTCCTTATTCGAAGGAGCAGAACGCGCTGTCATCATCAATGCTGACGGCAAAGAACTGCCTGTGACACGCATTGCCGGTGCTAATTCAATGTATGATGTCATTAAATTCCGCACAGAGGCCGACAAAAAAACAATTGCCTTGAAAGTAGCGGAACAGCCTGCCACAGTAGGAGAAACTGTTTATCTACTCCCCTACTCCACACAGAAAGCTGCTACCTGCCAAACCGGTAAAGTGGCCAAAGTAGATACCATTGCCGACAAAGCTTACTATTACACACTGACAATGACCACGAGTGACAAAACTGTAAGCTGCCCCATCATGAATGCGAATGGTGAAGTACTGGGACTGATTCAGAAAAGTGCATCCGAGGAAGATAAAGAAAGCTATGCCATCGGTGCGTCATACGGTGAATCATTAAGCATTTCCGCCTTATCCGCCAATGACATCAACCTGAACAAGATAGGTATCGCAAAGGCGTTGCCCGAAACAGAAGACCAAGCCTTGGTATATCTTTATATGTCTTTATCACGAATGGATGCCAAAGACTATCTGGCAACTCTAAATGACTTTTTACAAGCATATCCCAACAGCACCGAAGGGTATACACGCCGAGCAAGCTATTATATGAATATCGGAGATGATGAACACAACGCATTGGCCGAAGCCGACTTGAAAAAGGCTATAGACGTATCAGACAATAAAACAGAAGGACAATATAATGTAGCTAAGATGATTTACTCTTACTGCATCAACCTTGAAGAAGGCAAAAAAGCATACGGAGACTGGAGTTACGACAAAGCACTGAATATCATCCGCGAAGCTATCGCAACAGATGCACAGCCAGTTTACAGTCAGCTAGAGGGTGATATTTTATTTGCAATGCGCAACTATCCAGACGCATACAAGAGCTATGAGAAAGTAAATCAGACTCCCTTGGCATCTGCCGCCACCTTCTATTCGGCTGCCAAAACCAAACAATTGATAGAAGGAACTGACATGAATGAAGTGATTGCTCTAATGGATAGCGCCATTGTCCGTTTCACTCCCCCTTATACTTCCGAAGCCGCGCCGTATTTTTACGAACGCGCTGAGATGAAAGCACAAATGGGCAAATATCGTGAAGCAGTGGTCGACTATGACGAGTTCTACGATGCCATAGGCGGTCGTGTTACCGCAGCTTTCTTCTTACAACGCGAGCAAGCCGAAATTCAATGTAAAATGTATCAACAAGCTATCAATGACATCAATAAAGCAGTAGAAATGTCTCCTGAGGATGTAGAGATGTGGATAGAAAAGGGCTCCGTTCATCTGCGTGTAGGACAGTTTAATGAAGCGGTAGAAGCATTGAAGAAAGCAATTTCCCTTGATTCTAAAGCAGCCGCAGCATATCGTATGCTGGGCTACTGTCAGGTGCAGCAGAAAAACAGTAAAGAGGCTTGTACAAACTTTGCCAAAGCAAAAGAATTAGGAGACACTGTAGTGGATGGCCTGATTCAGAAATACTGCAAATAAAAAGAAAAGAAACTCCCCGCATCTATGTCTGTGCAATTTGCGCCACATAGACAGAGTCCTTCTTGAAAGCATAAATGTGTCTAAACTCTCATAACCTAAAAATTGGGAGTGTGTCAAAACTAAACCAGCCTATCCAATCGTCAGCTGTAGGGGCAGGGGTTGCCTGCCCGAAGACACAAAGAAAACTGTTTTCGGGCGAGCGAACCTCGCCCCTACGAACGAAACGACAGCATTATCCACGTTTTGACACAACCCCACTTCAATAAAAGGGGAGTTTTGACACATTTACTTTTTTCTTTATATGCCGTATTTTACATAACAAAGAAGGAATAATTTATGAAATATAGTTTAATCTTATCCGTTTTAGGCGTACTATTTAGCTTAAAGTCATTTGCACAAACCAATATAGATAGTCTGTTAGCCTATTCCTCGAAACAATGGGCAAGTTTTCCTATGGAGATACTTTATCTTCAAACCAGCAAAAGTACTTATGAGACAGGAGAAGACCTATGGTTCAAAGGCTATCAACTGGATGCACAAAGTTTTGCGCTATCGGATAAAAGTAAGACACTCTATTTGCAAATGATAAATCCTGCCGATAGTGTAGTATGGCAAGAGAAGTATCCGATTGAAAACGGTATTGTGTCCGGTCATGTGTACATAGATGAAAAATTGCTTGAAGGCGATTACCTGCTACAAGGCTACACAAAGCATTCTTTCTACAAGAATGATACTACCGGTATTATTCCTACCCGAAAAGTAAAGATAATGAAGAACATCTCCCATTCTGCAGTGGCAGAAACTCCTCAAGACACCACTTTCCGCTTTAAAATGTTTCCTGAAGGAGGAAATTTGGTTTCCGGCATTCCATCCATATTAGCTTTCAAGGCTACTGATGGCAAAGGAAATCCTGTGTTTGTAGAAGGAGCTGTTTATCAGGATAATGAACCACTAATTGAAGTAAAAAGCATTCATTATGGGATGGGAACTGTCCTATTCACTCCACTTCAAGACAAAACATACAGGATTGAATTGAAGAATGGCAAGAGTTATCCGTTACCTACCATTCACTCACAAGGCATGGTTTTACGACTTATCAAACAGGATAAGAAAGAACTTAACTTTATGGTTTCTCAAAGCAACAGCCTGCCCAACCAACAAATTTATTTAATCGGGCAAATGCGTGGTATGGTTTGCTGTATGGCTAAAGGGGTATTAAAAGATAATCTCAATATCTCTATATCTTTGGACAACTTCCTGTATCAGGGGATAGCGGAGTTTACCCTATTTGACAGTCAGATGCAGCCCATTGCAGAAAGACTAGTGTATATCCACCCCGAAAAGAAATTACACATTACCGCAGAACCGGATAAGGAACGTTATACCCTTCGAGAAAAAGGAACAATTAAAATCAAAATTACGAATGAAGAAGGAAATCCCGTGAGAGCCAATATCGGCGTCAGCGTGTACGACCAAGCCTACAATAATCCTGCTGATCCGGTGAATATACTGTCTTATTACTATCTATCCTCGCAAATACGTGGTAAGATTTACAATCCTGCCTATTATTTCGATGAAAGGAATAATGGACAAACAGAAGGTATGGAGCTATTGCTACTGACACAAGGTTGGCGGCGGTATGTATGGAATACAATCAGTTCATTTTATGAAGGACAACCTTTTCTGACCGATGAAATTAACGGTACTCAAACTTTAAAGAAGAACACGAAAGAGAAGCAAAGCCAAGATTCGGAGCAACTTATCAAAGTTTCAGGGCCGACAGGAAACACTCTCTTTGTTTGGGCAGATTCCCTTGGACAGTTTACAGTCAGTACGGATATGATGAAAGGACTCCGGGGTGGATATATCTACCTTAAACCGATGTTGTCGGAAAAGTTTAAACCGGAGTTGGCCATAACGGATTATTTTTCAGTGATTGACAGTCTGAGAAAAAACAGGTCGAATTATTATCCAGTGATGAATTTATTGCCAATTGTCAGGAAACAGGAATTCGACTTTCCAATAGCAAGCCAAGACAGTACCATTCTATTGGAGGAAGTGGTAGTCGTGGGGAAAGGTCGAAAACCATTCCGAGATAAGTTTATGGGACGACTAGACAGTTTGGCACAAAAAGACTTAGGACCATGGGTATGTAAGCACGGCTGGCTAGAGAATTACAAAGAAGGCTATACTCATCATCATGATTCCCGGTATTGCCCTTGTGTAGTAGATGATGGAGAACCAAGAACTGTTCCAATTATTGGGCATAGATATCATATACAGAAGAATGAATATTTTCAATGCAATGCTAAAGGAAGTTGGTGTTTCAAACCCATAGATAGTCAGTGGATTATTTATGAGGGAGCCAACTATTCAGAGGAAGAACTTCTCCGCATGAACAACCTCTGGCGTACCAAAGGCTATTACTCTACTCGTGAATTCTATCAGCCTGATGAAGTAGACCTACAGTTGTCCACTCCCGATGCCCGGAACACCCTGCTTTGGGAACCATCAGTCATTACCGATGAAAAGGGAGAAGCCACCGTTTCGTTCTATTGTTCCGATATCAATACCCGATTCATTGGAGTGGTAGAAGGGGCAGATGGTACTGGTCTATTAGGCACCAGCAAATTTGAATTCAATGTAATAAGAAAATAGAACAGTAACATGTTGATATGTTTGGTGGATATAATTTTCTCAGAATATTATGCCCACACACTTTTTTGACTTGATTCCTTAGATTTAACATACCCAGAGGGTTTTCGGATTGACCCTTTATAGTTCCGCTACTTAAAACAAATATTCTGTTTAAATCGTTTATTAATAGTCATAAAAATGTAGGAGTAAACTCAATACCCAAAGCACGAGCAATACGAAAGAAGCTCGAAATCTGTATATCAGTCTCTCCTTTTTCCACACGAGCAATATAACTTCTTGCTGTGCCAACCTTTTCGGCTAACTCTTGCTGGGTTATCTTTAGTTCTTTCCGGCGGTCACGCAATATCTCGCCATAATACCACGCTATTGACTTCTCATGGAAAGCAGTACGAGAGTCAGTACCCACCTCTCCATATTTATTGTCCAGTAGCTCACCCGCTGTATGCAACTTATCTAACTTATGTTCATCTAACTTTCTCATAACTCAAAGTCTTTTAATATCCGTTCTGCAATCTTTATTTGTTTACTATAGTCTTTTGTGGATTTCTTCAGAAAACCATTCAAGAGTAGTATCTTCTTTGAAAGAATGATGTTCTCATTATCAACAGCAAAAAGAATCGTTCTATATTCATTCGTACTAACAGAAACCCTCATTTCATACAAGTCCGTATGCTCCAAGTGTTTCACGAACTTCGTACTAAGTACATACTCTGTTCTGATAATATCCATAGTATGTTCAAACTTAGCTTTTACTTTATCTTGCAACATACCGTAGAACTCTACAAACTCATGTGAGAAATACAGTTCACGTATATCATTATCCTTTTCATCTGTTGCTTTCATGACGCAAATGTAACTAATCAGATACATTTAAGCAAATATAATATAGACTCTTTAAAGTATTTAACACAAATCACTTCAGGTTCTTATACTTATCCTTTAGAAATTAAATATCTACTAAAAGCATTAATTCTCACCTAGTAACGTCGATTCCAATAATGCTTCCACTTTAAACAGATTATCATAATGTAGCAGTAGGATATTATTCGATTTCAGCAATCTTCTTCTTTGTTCATAGGTCCCTCTAGAAAGAGGATGAAGCAAGTATCTTGGGAGACATGATTGACTAAATCAAAATAATCGAGTATGCCTGCAGGGAGGAACATGGATAAAATCTCTATCGGAGTAAGCGTTTTTTTACGGGTCTGTTTCATGAGGCAAAGATAAGGGGTCAATCTGAAAACCCTGTGGGTGATAAGCATGAACTCTGAATTACAATGCTGACGTCCAATCAAGTGCTCGTCTGATGTACTTGATTTATAATACTTTGGAAGGATGTATGTTTTTAGCATTGCAAACTTTAAATGTTTCTCAAATATTATATCCACATACTTTTTGACTTGACCCAAGATAAGCATTTTAACTAAATCCCCCAAGTTTTCAAACTGAGCCAAACCAATTCCCGGAAATAGAAAAAGGACTAGAAATCTCTTTCTAATCCTTTCCTGTTTTTTGAGGTTCCTGGCGGATTCGAACCGCCGTACACGGTTTTGCAGACCGCTGACTAAGCCACTCATCCAAGGAACCCTTTTCCTTTGCAACTGTTGTTTCTCGATTGCGGTTGCAAAGGTACGACTTTTTTTTGAACCTACAACTATTTTGATGTTTTTTTCTTCATTTACCTGCATTTTTTTTGCAATTGTACTTCTGATTAGTGCGAAGGGACTTAATGGAACAGTCCGAACCACACCCTGCACAAGGGTTCTCATTATTTCTTATTTTCCTAAAATACAGGAAGATACGTGCACCAACCCATACCACACACAAGAAAACAATGACTAAAACTATAATTTGTTGTAATTCCATGCTTTAAAAACAATAAGAATAAAAATGAGTTCACTAAAGAATTAAATTTCCCAGTTGATAAACAACAAAAGCAATACCCCACGCTAAAACCGTAGTATAACCCGCAGCAAATAATGCCCACTTCCAACTGCCTGACTCTTGTTTTATAGCAGCCAAAGTAGCTATACACGGAAAATATATCAGCACAAAAAGCATATAAGCCAAAGCAGCAAGCGGTGTGATAGGAATACGATCAGAAAGATTCACATTCTCCACATCCTCTTCATTCGTATAAAGAACCCCCAATGTGCTAACGACCAGTTCTTTCGCTCCGACTCCCGAAATGAGCCCGATACCAAGCTTCCAATCAAATCCCAAAGGTTCAATTACCGGCTCTACAGCTTTACCTATCTGACCGATATATGAATTTTCCTGCTGTTCCGCCACTGTGTCATAAGCATCATGGTGAGGATAATATCCCAAGAACCAGATAATGATAGAAGCAATCATAATAATGCCACCCATTTTCTTCAGGTATTGAGCTCCCTTTTCCCAGGTATGCCGCAAAATACTTTTCGTTGTCGGCATACGATAAGGAGGAAGTTCCATCACAAAAGGTGCATCGTCACCTTTCACCAAAAACTTACTGAAAAGACGTGCCATAAGAACTGCCAATATAATTCCTGTAGCATAAATGCACAACAATACAAAACTGGCTTGATTGGGGAAGAAAGCTCCCACCATTACTAAATAAATAGGCAAACGCGCACTACATGACATTAGCGGATTGACCAGCATCGTAATAAGCCTGCACTTACGGTCTTCGATGGTACGTGATGCCATAATAGCCGGCACATTGCATCCGAATCCCATAATAAGAGGTATAAACGACTTTCCATGCAACCCCATGCGGTGCATTATCTTATCCATAATAAATGCAGCACGTGCCATATATCCGGAATCCTCCATAACGGATATGAAGAAATATAGAATCAGAATATTGGGCAAGAATACAATAACTCCCCCTACTCCACCGATGATGCCGTCTACCAGCATGTCCTTCAGTGGTCCTTCAGCCATATTGTTACGTATCAGGTTTCCCAATTGGTCTACCAACCATTCAATTCCCTGCATGGGGTAATCTCCCAATACAAATGTTCCTTCGAACATAATATAAAGGAAAAGAAAAAAGATAGGATAGCCCCAAATACGATGAGTCACAATGCTATCAATCACACGAGTGGTCTGCTCCTTCTCCATGTGATTGTCTGTAAATGTCTCTTTCAACGCTCCGGTTATGAAACCATACTTGGCATCAGTGATGGCTTGCTCGCTATCTTCATTCATCACGTTATAAATACGCTGCGCTTCTTTGTCACGCAAAGCCAAAATTTCATTTCCATTGGGAAGAGTCTCCACAAAAAGTTCTATATCCTTATCGTTCTCCAACAATTTAATGGCCAGAAAACGAGTAGAATACTTGTGCCGGATTTGCTCGTTGACACTAATCATTTTTTTCACAGCCTGAATACTGCGTTCCAGTTCCGGCCCATGATTGATATGAATATGGCGGAAAAGTCCCCGCGGCCTAATATGTTCTTCTTCACTATGACTACCAAATTTATGGTCGGGAACATAAGTTTCATGCCAATCCCGCAAATCCTCCAAAACCTCCGTACGGATTTCCTCCTTCTTTTGAGTCAGAAAATCACTACCCTCGTAAATACCGATAATCACATGAAAAAGTTTATCGATGCCTTCTCCTTTACGACAAACAGTAGGCACCATTGGCACACCAAACAACTGGCTCAGCTTAAGATAATCCAACTTATTGCCACTTGCCTCGAGTTCATCATACATGTTCAGAGCGATAACCATCCGCACATTCATATCGATAAGCTGAGTGGTGAGATAAAAATTACGCTCCAAATTCGAAGCGTCTGCCACGTTGATTATTACATCGGGAGTTTCATCAATGATGTGCTTACGTACATATATTTCTTCAGGAGTATAGGCTGACAAAGAATAAGTACCGGGTAAATCTACAATACGGAAATGGTATCCTTGAAAATCAAAAAAACCTTCTTTAGCATCTACAGTGACACCACTATAATTTCCTACGTGCTCGTGAGCACCGGATGCAATATTAAACAACGACGTCTTTCCACAATTAGGATTCCCTACCAGTGCCACATTTATGGTTCGTCGTTTTCCTTTGGCCAGTGCCACCATTTCGGCTTCGGGCACTGTTATTTCTTCTGTTATGGAACCATGGTAAGGATTTTGAGTGGTGCGTGCTTCTTGTTCGCTCACCACTTCTATCATCTCGGCTTCTTGCCGGCGAAGAGAAATCTCGTAACCTAATAATCTGTATTTTATAGGGTCTTTCAGGGGGGCATTTAGGATTACTTCCACGGTTTTGCCTTTTATAAAGCCCATCTCTACGATACGCTTACGAAAGCCTCCGTGACCTAACACTTTGACTATTACGCCTTTCTCACCTGTCTTCAATTCAGATAAACGCATGCTCTTTAAAATTTTCTGCAAATATAGTTCATTACTTAGATGTATGCAAGTTGTTTAGACCGTTTTTAAATAAAGAAATCCATTATAAACAAAAACAACAGTATACAGGCTACCAAATGAAAGAAAACAGGCATTCGCTTTCTATAATTTCAGAGAAGCATTATCTTTGTGATATGTTTCATTTGGACGTCAATAGATTTATAGAAGAAAAATCTTTATTTTCTCTGAAAGATAAGATTTTAGTGGCACTAAGCGGCGGCGCTGACTCTGTCGCACTATTACGCGTGCTATTAGCTTTGGGATATACTTGTGAAGCTGCCCATTGCAATTTTCACTTGCGTGGAGAAGAGTCAGACCGAGACGAAAATTTTGTATGCCACTTGTGCAATGAACGAAATGTTTTGTTACACGTTGTACATTTTGACACTCGAGCCTATGCTGCAGAGCATCGTATTTCCATCGAAATGGCTGCCCGGGAAATGCGATATGAGTGGTTTGAAAAGTTAAGGCAGGAACGCGGCGCTTCCGTTATTGCTGTAGCCCACCATAGAGATGACAGTGTAGAAACATTTTTATTAAATCTGATTCGGGGAACAGGCATCAACGGGCTGAAAGGAATAGCCCCGCTAAACGGCTATATTGCTCGTCCGCTACTAAACACGAGCCGACAGGATATTCTGAAATATCTCGAATTCTTAAATCAGGATTACGTGACAGACAGCACGAATCTGCAAGATGAATACATGCGAAACAAAATCCGCCTGAACATTCTTCCAATACTGGGAGAATTGAATCCATCTGTCAGTGAGAGCATTGCAGAGACGGCAAACCGATTGTCCGAGACCTCTCTCATTTACAACAAAGAAATGGCCGAAGCCAAGAATAGAGTTATTGAAAAAAATGATAACAGCCTAAAAGCTATCCATGTCGAGCACCTGTTAGCCGAAGTTGCCCCCGCATCATTACTTTTTGAGATATTGCATCCGCTAGGATTTAATTCTGTACAAATAAAGGATATTTTCCGCAGTTTATCAGGACAGCCGGGAAAAAGATTTCTTTCTCCCGAGTGGGAGGCCGTGCGAGACAGAGAATACCTATTACTTCAAACCAGGACCATAGAAGATACAACCGGCCAAGCGCCACAGCTTTTTATCGAGACACTGCATTTATCCGACAATTTCGTTATTCCTAAAGAAAAAGATGTAGCTTGCCTGGATGCGGACAAGGTAATGAAACCTTTTATTATTCGTAAATGGCAAAAAGGAGACAAATTTGTTCCTTTTGGCATGACAGGGAAAAAGAACATAAGTGATTATCTCACCGACCGCAAATTCTCTTTATTTGAAAAAGAAAATCAATATGTTGTATGTTCTTCAGACGACAAGATTATCTGGCTGATAGGAGAAAGAAGTGACAATCGTTTCAGAATAACAAATACCACCAAGCGGGTGATGGTTATTCGCTTAAAGAAAGAGCAATGAACATCCTGCCCAACCACCTAAAGACTCATAAATATTCTATTTAAGTGCAGATTATACAGAACATACGGTTTTTAATTTATCACAATGTCTGTATAATCCGCACCCGGGAATTCCATCGGAATACAATGACTATAAATTATTCCTGAACTCTGTGGTAACGCATTATCATTCCCCCATTATCCAAAATCAATGAATCTTTATTAAGTTTCAAAACACTCATCGTATCAGTAGAAGCAATCGTCTGACCATTACCTATACTTTCGATACCCATAATCACTTTATCTCCTTCACGTTTCCAACTCTTATACACTAGTGTCGCAGAATTAATTGAGGCGGCTTTTCCATCTGCACCCAACAAAAAGCCATCTTCTCCATCCATACCATTAATAGGCTTAGTCCATGCACCAACCATCAAATCTGCAACAACAGGTTTTACCTGCCAACTTTCTGCTACGTTAATACCATCCATCACCTTATAATCAACAATCAACGTATCATTCAAAGCAAAGCTTTCTCCCGTATAACCGGCATCTTTCGCATCCAACGTACTTACAAAAACGGTATCATTATCTGCCGTAACCACAGCCACTCCATTCATGGTGGCATCACAAACGATACCGCTTACAGATTTTGTCCCAGTTTGATTACATGAGGTCATTAGCCCCATCATGGTCAATATTACCACAAAAATCTTCTTCATTTTATTATTTTTTTATCATAAAACCGTTAATAGTCACTCGTATCCGCCGTAAAGATATGAACTATTTCCACAAAAGGCGAATAACATAAGCAATCTTTTCATTTTACAAGAACTAAAAGTCTTATACTTTTGTTTATAAAAGAAGCGATTGAATAAGATAAGCCACCGGATAATATACACAAACTGATAAAAATGACGGCTGTATGAAGATATTATTAATAGGAGAATACTATACTGTACATTGGACGCTGGCACAAGCCTTAAGAGACTTGGGCCACAACGTAAATGTATTGTCGAACGATAACCTATGGCCTAGCACGACCGATTATCTTTCAATAATGAATAATCCCACTCAAGGGGGAATATTCAAATACACATTCAATTTACTCAAAATACTTCCCCAACTCAGAGGTTACGATGTGGTTCAACTTATCAACCCATATTTTCTTGAACTAAAAGCAGAATTACTTTTATATATATACCAATACCTCAAAAAATATAATAAAAAGATTTTTTTAGGCGGATTTGGAAATGACTATTATTGGACAGTCAACAGCCTAAGCAATGCCTCCATGCGTTATTCAGAGTATTATGTAAACGGAAAATACCGTGATACAATTGACAACAGAATGAATATTCTGAATTGGATGCATGGCTACAAAGGTAAGTTGAACCGTATCATTGCAAATAATTGCAACGGAATCATTACCGGTATGTATGAATCGTATATTTCCTATAAAGAGGAGTTTCTCAATAAAACCATTTATATTCCCTACCCCATCCAGCCGGTTCTTCACCCGCAATCTCCGACCGAAAACTTAGATAAGATTAAATTCTATATCACAATGGTTCACCACCATGAAGAGCTAAAGGGAAAAGACAAACTCTACAGTGCCTTATACCGGCTGCAATATAAATACTCTTCTGAATGCGAAATCGTCAAAACCACTTCCACACTTCATGAAGAATACGACAATCTAATGGATGGTTGTGATGTTATGCTCGACCAATTATACTCTTATTCTCCCGGCCATAGTGCATTGACAGCCATGAGCAAAGGTATCGTAGTGGTAAGCGGCGCTGAAGAAGAACACTATAAACTTTTAGGAGAACCGGAGCTTCGACCTATCATCAATGTTCGCCCTGAGAATAATGATATATATGAGAAACTAGAGCATTTATTAGAAAATAAAAAACAAATAGCACAATTATCTGCAGATAGTGTACGCTACATCAAGAAGCATCATGCCCCTATAAAGGTAGCCATGCAATGTTTAGAGTTTTGGGAGAAAAAATAATTCCAAATGTTAAATGCTCACTATCAATGCTTTATTATACTCACGGAAAAATATATCTAAAAAAAAGCGCAAAAGGTTTGCACATCTCGATTTATCCGCTTATCTTTGCACCGCGTTTGAGAGATAACGCCTCTGAAAAGGAAGGAAGTTTGGGTGAGTGGCTGAAACCACCAGTTTGCTAAACTGACGTACGGGTAACCGTACCGGGGGTTCGAATCCCCCAGCTTCCGCAGAAAAACGTCCACTAAACATTGTTTGGTGGACGTTTTCTTTTCTCCTTTAAGGCATTATAATTAAGTATATCAGGCGACCACTTGATTTGGTACCAACATTGCAACTCATGGTTCACGCTTATCACCCACAGAATTTTCGAATTGCTCCGTTTAAACTGCTCCAAAATGGAGTAGTTAAGACTCATTTAAAGAATCAGAAACAAAAAAAGCTATTTTTATTTTGTAGTTTCAAAACAATCTTCTAAATTTGCACCGTCTTAAAGAAAAAGATAATAGGTCTGAAAAAATGGCGGTATCGTCTAGTGGCCTAGGACGCGGCCCTCTCACGGCTGAAACTCGGGTTCGAGTCCCGGTTCCGCTACTAAAGAAGCTAATTAGTTAATAAAAACTAGTTAGCTTCATTTTTTTACCGAAGTTAAAATCGAACAGGATGGGACAACGATTGACACCCGCATATCTGAGAAATTAGCCCATATTCGCTCTCGTTTTGCCGCAAAACGAACCAGTCCTCGTCAATCATCTAAGTAATGATTATCCTTATAGAGCAAATGTACAGCGTGAGACAACTTATTGCGATTGCTTAACCACCACCGTGAGCAGACTTAACCACGGTGGTGGTTAAAGTTAGTCACAGTGGTGGTTAGAGTTAACCACGGCCGTGGTTAATATACATTTTACTTTCATAAACAAAAGAAGAAAAGGATGCATAAACATATTCATAGAGCCCCTGTGTGAAAGCGGCCTTCACACCAAAATACCGATGAACAAAGCTTTCTAATAGGCGCAATGCGTGAAAGCAACTTTTTATCAACTTTCTTTGGGGTAAAACAAGCAAAGTCATTCACATGGAAAATCCACTGACACGGCTTCCGTTCCGGATGCTTACTCTTCAAGGCTCAATTAACCTCGTATATCTCGAAGAATGACTCCTTGTCGATGCGCAAAGAAACTTTCTCCGACTCCTTCTGTCCGATAAGATTCACAAAGATATTGAAATACAATTCGCTGAAGGACAAATTCCAACGATCGTATTGCACATCAAAGGTATACAAACGCTCGGCTGTATTCAAATCAGCAAAAGCCTCATTACTTTTACACAAAAACACGTCATCCGAAACAGCAGGAGGATAAGGAAGAAAAGACGTGGAAAGCATCATATAAATATAGTCTGTATACCAATGCTCCGTGTAATACCTAAACTCGCCTTTCAATCTGAATCTTACCCTGTACTTCTTATCCTGACTACCATCCGTAAAGATAGGACGGTGATATTCTTCGGGAAAATTACCATCATAATAAGAATTACTCATTCCCATCTCCGAGTTGCCTTTTCCCCTAAAACCATCTACGGTAACATCCGATACGGTATTCTTCGGGTCGAACTTAAAGGTCAGTTTACCAATTGTCTTGTCATAAGGATACATGGCAAGTGTATCCAGCACATACGATTCTAAATTATGACTCTCCGCAATCAGCATCGCATTGCCGGTAGGTTCTTCGCTACCACCTTTAATTATATCAACATTATCTAACGGATAATAGATGGAATCTTCCTCTTCGTTACAACTGCAAAAAGACAATGCACACAACAAAAATACAATGAACTTATTCATGATTTATTATTTTAATATGGCAAAGATACTAAAAATACATCACTTCATACTTAAAAATCCACAAGTTCATGCATTATACCTATTAATAGTGATGTTTACTTCACAAAAAAGTACTACCTTTGCAGCCCTAAATCTTTTAATGGATATAACAGTATGGAAATGAACAAAGTTTTTAAGGATGGATTGTGGAGTAAGGAAATCAACGTTTCGGACTTCGTACATACCAACATTACCCCTTACGAGGGCGATGCCTCATTTTTGGCTGGCCCTACAGAGAGAACAAAGAAAGTGTGGAACGAGTGTCTTAAAGCATTGGAAGAAGAGCGTGCCAACAATGGTGTCCGTTCTCTTGACAATGTGACAGTTTCTACCATCACTTCTCATAAAGCAGGATATATAGACCGTGAAAATGAACTGATTGTCGGACTTCAAACTGATGAACTGCTGCGCCGTGCCATCAAACCCTTCGGTGGTATCAAAGTAGTAGAGAAGGCCTGTCGTGAAAACGGTGTGGAAGTAGATGAGAAGGTGAAAGATATCTTCTATCATTACCGCAAGACTCACAACGACGGTGTATTCGATGCATATACTGAAGAAATCCGTTCGTTCCGTTCACTCGGCTTCTTGACCGGGCTGCCTGACAACTACGCACGTGGACGTATCATCGGTGACTATCGCCGTTTGGCTCTTTATGGCATTGACCGCCTGATTGAAGCCAAGCAAGAAGACCTGCACAATATCGGCAGTCCGATGACTGACGCCCGTATCCGCCTGCGCGAAGAAGTGGCAGAGCAAATCAAAGCGCTGAAGGAAATCAAAATAATGGGAGAATATTACGGACTGGATTTGAGCCGTCCCGCAACAAACGCACAAGAAGCTGTCCAGTGGGTATATATGGCGTATCTGGCTGCTGTAAAAGAGCAAGATGGCGCAGCTATGTCATTGGGTAACGTATCCTCATTCCTCGATATCTACATTCAATATGATCTTGACAAAGGCAATATCGACGAGACTTATGCACAGGAACTGATTGACCAATTCGTCATCAAACTGCGCATGGTGCGTCATTTGCGTATGCAATCATATAATGATATCTTTGCCGGAGACCCGACATGGGTGACCGAATCCATCGGTGGACGTTTCAATGACGGACGTACTAAAGTTACCAAGACTTCTTTCCGTTTCTTACAGACATTATATAATCTCGGCCCTTCTCCCGAACCTAACATGACCGTTCTGTGGAGTCCCGAATTGCCGGAAGGATTCAAAGAATTCTGTGCACAGGTTTCCATTGATACTTCTTCCATCCAGTATGAGAACGATACACTGATGCGCGAAGTCCGCAATTGTGATGATTATGGTATCGCCTGCTGTGTGTCTTACCAAGCTATCGGCAAGCAGATTCAATTCTTCGGTGCGCGTTGCAACTTAGCCAAGGCACTGTTGCTGGCCATCAACGGAGGACGTTGTGAGAACACCGGTACAGTCATGGTAAAAGACATTCCTGTCCTGACAGGAGATTTGCTGAACTTTGAAGAAGTATGGTCTAACTACAAGAAAGTATTGATGCAAGTTGCACGTGTGTATAATGATGCCATGAACATCATCCATTATATGCATGACAAGTATTACTACGAGAAAGCTCAAATGGCGTTTATCGATACCGACCCGCGCATTAATCTGGCATACGGTGTAGCCGGTTTGTCTATTGCCATCGACTCACTGTCGGCCATCAAGTACGGCCGTGTACATGCCAAACGCAATGATATCGGTCTGACCGAAGGTTTTGAGATTGAAGGTGAATTCCCGTGCTTCGGTAACGATGACGACCGCGTAGACCACTTAGGCGTAGACTTGGTTTACTTCTTCAGTGAAGAATTGAAGAAACATCCGGTGTACAAGAACGCCCGTCCTACCTTGTCATTGTTGACTATCACGTCCAATGTGATGTATGGCAAGAAAACCGGCGCCACTCCCGACGGACGTGCCAAAGGTGTTGCCTTCGCTCCGGGTGCCAACCCCATGCACGGACGTGACAAGAATGGTGCCATTGCCTCTCTGAGCTCTGTAGCAAAACTCCGCTACCGCGATGCTCAAGATGGTATCAGCAACACATTCTCTATCGTTCCGAAGTCACTCGGGGTAGATATGGAAACCCGCATTGAGAACCTGGTGACCATGATGGACGGTTATTTCACCAAAGGTGCACATCACCTGAATGTAAACGTTCTGAACCGCGAAATGCTGGAAGATGCAATGGAGCATCCCGAAAAGTATCCGCAACTTACCATCCGTGTGTCAGGCTATGCTGTCAATTTTATCAAACTGAGCCGTGAACACCAGTTGGAAGTTATCAGCCGTTCTTTCCACGAGAGAATGTAACATCCATATTATAATACATTTATCCTAGGGGCGGGCTTTAAACCTGCCCCTATAAGCTTAAAGACAAACCATTATGATTAGAGTACATTCCTATGAGTCAATGGGCACATTTGACGGCCCCGGTTTGCGTTTAGTCGTTTTCCTGCAAGGATGCAACTTCCGTTGCCTGTATTGTGCCAATCCCGATACCATAGATGTAAAAGGTGAAAGTACTGAAACACCGGCAGACAAAATTGTCCGTATGGCTGTCAGTCAAAAAGCATTCTTCGGGAAAAAAGGCGGAATCACCTTTAGCGGTGGCGAACCGACCTTGCAGGCAAAAGCACTGATTCCCCTCTTCAGGCAATTAAAGGAGCAAGGCATTCACATTTGCGTGGATACTAACGGAAGCATTTGGAACGAAGATGTGGAAGAACTGCTGAAATTGACAGATTTGGTATTGCTGGATATAAAAGAATTCAATCATACCCGCCATTTGCAGCTGACAGAACGCAGCAACGAGCAGACTCTACGCACCGCTCAATGGCTGGAACAGAGTGGAAAACCATTTTGGCTACGCTATGTACTGGTACCCGGATACAGTGCTTTCGAGGAAGATATCCGTGCATTGGGCAACCATCTTAAAGATTACCGAATGATTCAAAGAGTCGAGATATTGCCCTATCACACTCTAGGGGTACATAAATATGAAGCTATGGGGAAAGAGTACCTGCTCAAGGGGGTAAAAGAGAATACTCCCCAACAGTTGGATACAGCCAAAGCTTTATTTGAAGAGTATTTCAAAAAAGTATATCTAAACTAAGCCCTGATAAAACAATAAGAATTAGCATTATTTTTCAAAACAAGTTCTATATGTTCCTTTTTTTGTCTATTTTTGCAGAGCTAAAAACATTTTTTATTAATAACCACTAAATAGCACAAAATGAAAAAACTATTATTATTCTGCTTTCTACTATTCATCGGTGCAGAAAGCATGCAGACAGTAGCTCAGGAAAGTAAGGAAACTAAAAAAGAACAAGGGGTATTCAATTCTATTGCTATAGGCTTAGGTGTAGGTACTACGGGTATCAACATCGATGTAGCAAGCCCGATAGGAAACCATTTTGCCCTGCGGGGAGAGGTGAACATCATGCCCGGATTCAGCTACAGCGACGATGTCGATGTCAGTGTACTTAACTCAGTCACCGAGCAAGTCTACGCCCCCATCAATGTGGAAGGTAGCTTGGCACGTACGACAGGAGCCTTACTGCTCAATGTCTATCCGTTTAAATCTTCCAGCTTCTTTGTATGCGGCGGTGCTTACTTTGGCGGTGCAAAATTCATAAAGATAGAAGGACACAGCGATGAACTTCAACAACTGGTCACTGAAGGTAAAGAAGCAGGTATCGAAATCGGTGATTATTTTATCCCTGTAGACAAGAACGGAAATGTAAACGGAGGATTAAAAGTAAATTCATTCCGTCCTTATTTGGGTCTTGGATTTGGTCGTGCAGTACCCAAAAAGCGCATCGGCTTCATGTTCGAATTGGGCGTACAGTTCCACGGTACTCCTAAAGTTTATGCAGACAATGCCGATCTCACCGCCATTAATGCAGTGGCAGACAATGAATTCTCGGATATTATCGACAAACTGACTGTATATCCGGTACTTAAATTCCGTTTGAGTGGAAGAATCTTCTAAAAGCTGAAGAATCTATTTACCCATAAAAGAGGTGCACCTGAAGTTATCGGCTTTTCAAGCAAACTTTCGGTGCACCTCTTCCTTTATTCCATACTCTTTCCCCACAGTATCCAATCTTATTTGATTATCACCATCACATCTCGTGCACCGTGAGCTCCCATGACCAGTGCCTGCTCAATATCAGCGGTCTTCGACGGACCGGATATATAAGTGCCAAAACCATATTCTCCGGTATGTATGCACTTATATGCTTCGTGCATATTATTCACAATTCTCCCTTTATCAAGCAGAATCACCAGCTTCTCAGCAATGAAATAAACAGCACGTTGCTTGACATCCTGTTCTATCCAAACGGCACCATTCTCCGCCACCCCAATCTTTCCGTCCACAATCGCCAAATCCGTGCCGTTCAGTTCGGCAGGGTCTTCCATATTATCAGGATTGAAAGTAGCACATGTAATACCATCCAGATTGGAAGCAATACGTTTGGCATCGGGATAAGACTTCCTAATCAGTTCGTTTATATCCTGTCCTTCCTCTAAAAAAACAGCCTCTCCCCCCACCTGTTTCATTATAAAATAAAACTGCTCTACCACATTAGGATAAGTCAATGCATGCTCTTCCAATGGCTTCAAATCAGGCTTCTCATATTTCACATGTGTAGCACGACGGATGCTCTGCAATATATCTTCTCTACTACTCATAATATTCTATTTTACTTTACCTTTCTTCCACATCTCGTTAAAATTCTCCTTGGCGAATTTAGGCAAGTCACGTCCCTTTCCCCAAGTCACCCCCATCATTCTAAGCATTTCGCCACCGGCCGGAGCCAAATCCATTGCCGTATTGAAAGCCCAAGGACGGTTCATTGCAAACTCCATGCCACCGGACATCATCTTTTTCATGGTATCCGCTTTACCCAACTTATCCAAATCCTGACGCCACAGATATATCTGTTCTGCCAAATCCACCTTTACGGGGCAAACATCCGAACAAGAATAACAAAGCGAACAAGCCGATACGTTATCATAATAATGCAATGGAGCCTTCAGCATACCTAGATTAATGCCAATAGGACCCGGAATAAAATAAGTATAAGAATAACCACCACTGCGGCGATACACCGGACAAGTATTCATGCAGGCACCGCAACGAATACAATTCAATGTCTTTATATGCTTCTGATCAGCCAATATTTTACTACGGCCATTATCTACTATAATAATATGGAATTCCCCTCCTTCACGCGGTTTGCGGAAATGAGAAGTATAGGTGGTGACAGGCTGTCCGGTGGCCGAACGCGCCAACAGACGTGTAAACACCGCAAGCGATTCGCGGTCAGGCACAATCTTCTCCATGCCAAAAGCGGCTATCTGCAACTTAGGTTGCGATACCCCCATATCAGCATTTCCTTCATTGGTGCAAACGACTATCTCACCGGTAGAAGCTACCACAAAGTTGGCTCCGGTCATGGCAGCTTCAGCATGAAGAAACTTTTCACGCAGATTCTTACGAGCGGCATGGGTCAGATAAGTAGGATCAGAATTTCCCTTCTCTGTTCCCAATTCTTTCTCAAACAATTCCCCCACCTGCTCACGCTTTATGTGAATGGCCGGCAGCACGATATGGCTTGGCTTGAGATGCATCAGCTGCAAGATACGCTCACCCAAATCACTTTCCACCACTTCAATGCCTTTACGCTCAAGAAACGGATTTAACTCACATTCCTCTGCCAGCATCGATTTGCTTTTTATAAAATGCTTCACACCGTGTTGGTGCAAAATATTGTATACAATATTACAATATTCGTCGGCATCCTTCGCCCAATATACATGAGCGCCATTGGCACGGGCATTCGTTTCAAACTCTACCAGCAATTCATCTAAATGACTGTTGCTATATAGCTTGGTTTCACATGCCATTTCGCGCAATTCCTCCCACTCGGGCACCTCCTTGCTCTGTTTGTCACGCTTAGCCCTTACCAACCAAAGGGTTTCGTCATACCACGCAGCCTGCTCCTTATTTTCCAGAAACCGGGCTGCTGCTTTTGCATGTTTCGTACTCATAATCCTGCTGCTAATATTTCAACAATATGTAATGTCTTTATCGGAAGTTTCTCTCGGTCAATGATTCCATTCTGATGCATCAGGCAGGAACTGTCGGCCCCCACAATATATTCGGCACCTGTTGCCATATGACGGTGCACCTTGTCATGCCCCATCTGGACAGATACAGCTGTCTCCTCCACAGAGAACATTCCACCGAAACCACAACATTCATCGGGGCGCTCGGGCTCCATAATCTCTATGCCTTCTACCAGCGAAAGTAAGTCGCGCAGTTTATTAAAGTAAGGGATATTGAGTTCACTCGGTGAAGAAAGTCCCATTAAACGCACTCCGTGGCAACTGTTTTGAAGAGAAACTTTATGTGGAAACTTAGCTTGCAGTGAAGTGGGTTTTATGACATCGTGGATAAACTCGCACAAATCATATATCTTCTCTTCACTGGCGCAATGATGTTTTTCCGCCTTCAACAAACGTCCGTAATTATCGCGCACAAAGACTACACAACTGGCCGATGGGCCTACTATGTAATCATAATCTTTAAACTTTTCGTCAAAATGGCGAGCCATTTCCACAGACTCGCCCTCAAAGCCGGCATTTGCCATTGGCTGGCCGCAGCAAGTCTGATTTAGCGGATAATCCACGTCTACCCCCAAACTTTTCAGGAGTTTATACGAAGCTACCCCCACCTGCGGATAAACCGCATTAATATAACAGGGAATAAATAAACCTACTTTCATTGTTATCAGTTAATATGTGTCCTATAAGGATAACAAATTTAGAAGAAAATTGTTAAGGAGGCAATCGGTTTTCTTTTTTATATTCCTATCCTTTGTCGTGTGGAACGCTATCCGCATCGAGAAACACCACCCTGTTTATAAAAACAAAAACAGAATGAACAAGCCCAATCACGAGCCTATCCATTCTGTTTTACCGATAGTTACCTTTCTACAAAGAAGCGGTAAATATCATGGAACAATTACACATGATAATATCATTTTCTCGGTTTCAAGAAACTTTCCGGGAATTTCACCTCCTGTTCGATATGATTATCTTTCAGACGAATCCACGAACGGAAGCCTTTTTCTCCTTCTGTCAATTCAATGACACGTGCACCATTAGGCAAATTATTATATACGGTATCACCACCCGTATAACGTCCGTATGCCAACAATACACCATGCCACATCACGGCATAATCATCATCATGGTCGTGTCCCACAAAAACTCCTTCCACATCACCCATCTCCTTCATTGCCGTGAAAAGGCCTGAATTGAGACGAGGTGCGCAGGCTCTTTCTTTACGAACACCAAACAACACGGCTGTTTCATCCGATGCAGCCTGGTTGTATTCGGGCAAAGCAATATGGAAGAAAGCCAATGACGGAACAGGATTGCCACCATTTGCTTTTGTATATTTCCGGCTGTTTTCACGATACCACTGAATTTGGTCGAAGTCTATATAATCATATCCGCCTATCCCCTTTATCTGTGAGTAAGAATGCGAATCAAATACATAAAGAATCTCAGCATCCTTACTTCCGTCTGACGATTTTAAAGGAAGGATAAAATTGGTCACTCCCGAAATACCTTCGGTTGTAGCAGTCAGATTGTGAGGAATACTTTGAATGATTTTAAACAGCTCTTCACGAGTCAAACCTTGTTCATTATCATGATTACCAAACGTAACCGCAAAGGGAATCTCACGTTTGGAAACCAAATTCAATACCGTACGCATTCCTTCTTCGGCAGGCTTTCCATAAATCACATCACCCGTAAAAATCACCAAATCAGGTTTTTCTGCATCAAGCACTTCATTAATCCGTTCGATAGAGACCTCAGAACGAGGATCATTATAGATGTAGTGTACATCTGTGAACTGCACGATTTTGAACTTCCCATTGGCATTGAACTTCAATGTCTGGGCATTGCCGGCACATACAAGTCCCAGCAGCAAGCATAAGGTTAGAAATAGTTTTTTCATGGTTTTTATTTTAATGTTTACTCAATAGTTATCTTGAATTGGTCATAGGGGGCCGTCCGCCACGCCTTATCGAAAGTAGCAGGCGACAAGGCAAACAAGGGTGAGAAAGTGCGCACCGAAATCGTTTTCCCATCCGGCAGGAATTCCATCAGCCGCAACCAGCAATCGCCTCCGTTGCCATGCCATTGTCCATCGGCAGTCTGGGCATTAAACATCATCTGGGGAATCTGTTTCCCCAATTTATTCCTGTCCGTGCGGAAAGACACCTGTCCTTCATAGTCCACAATCTCACATTCGTGACCACATATCACCATACAGATATTCTGAGAAGGATAAACCAGTTTGTCCCAAATAGCTTGTCCATAATTAGCCGGAGAGACCTTATAATCTTCCTTGACATGACGCACCGCCTCAGGCGACATATAAGAATGGGTAAGCAAAATAACTTTATGATTTTTATATTGGGGCTTCTCGGTCAGTTGGCGGGCCCACTCTATTGCTTCATCACGTGGCGCAAACTCCAGTGAAACGACCAGCAACTTTCCCCATGTGTCCGTTTCAAATTCATAAGCAGCATTTTCCAAGGTCGGTATTCCTTGATAGTTATGTCCTACAGACACCAAAGATTCGCGCCAACAGGCATTACGCTCGGACGGAAAGTAATCGGGGAAATGACACAAACGGTTTTCCGCTTTCTCATAACCATAGTCATGATTGCCTGTACAAATCACATAAGGAACTTTACCGTCCAAACGCTCAAAGGCACGTGAAGCCGCCTTCCACTGTTCTTCACTCGTCTGATTTCCGTTCACTCCGTCGGGGATACGGATTTCATTTTGCTCCACCAAGTCACCGGTGCAAAGCACTCCTTTGATGTTCAACGACTTCAAGCTATTGGCAATCCATGCTGTCTGCAACTCAAAGAGAGGTTGATTGGCATCGAACTTCACATAGCTCTGAGGATCGGGAACCAATATCATGGAAAACGAACGTTCATCACTCAATTTCGGGCGCAAGGGATAAACTTGCGCCGAAATTAATTGGGAAAGGCATAATAATGTGCCAAGTAGAATAGAGTGTTTTTTCATATATTTATATTATTATTGAAGTATCCACATCTTCTTGTTGCGGTCATCAGAGCCATTGAACTGGCGTTCCAAAGCTTCCTGCAGATTGGCTTTATTATATTGTGACTCACTTTCGGGGTACATCCAACGTTGAGGAAGTTCGGTTTTCACCTCATTCAATGATGTTTCCGGATTTATGGGAAGCTTGGGATAACCGGTACGGCGATATTCATAATAACTATTCCAAGGAGAGTGAAGGAACCAGGCAAGATAGCGTTGGGTAAGAATCATTTCAAGCCCATCAGCCTCTCCGTTTGTCAACTGTATAGCAGGATTTTGCAAAAAATCTGCTATCACTTCATCAGTAAGCACACGTCCGTGAGCATAATTTTCAGGCGTATGATCTGCTATAAAACGCATACTTGCTTCTATACCTTTCTTATAATAGGTATCTGCCGAGCCCGAAATCCATCCACGTACCGCAGCTTCAGCCAAAATAAAGCATTGATCGGCATATCCCACTGTAATGAAAGGCTCGCCGGCTGCATTATTTTTATAACGAAGGTTCAGATTACAGAAATTATCGGAGCTATACATTTCCGAAATCTCATGGAAAGGCAATGAAGGATTTACTCCTATATAGGCATCCCAACTGCTTGCATCTATTCCCGCTTTCACCTTAGCATCAGACGGTTCGGCAATATAAAACAAACGGTAATCTTGATTTTGCTTCATCACATCCACAATCGTGGTCGACAACATAGGATACATATTATAGTTGAAGTCATCCTTGTACATAGGATAACGCTGGCCTTTCTTTTCAGAGAAAACCAATTGGTAGTTATCGTCATTCGACTCCATCAATTTCTTATTCGAAACAATGGTGGCAAATCTTTCTTTTACCTTTAAATCTGCATCATCCGCTACTCGTGAGAGGTTCATCAAGACTTTCAGTTCGAATGAAGCCACTGTTTTCTGCCATTTGTTGACATCACCTCCAAACACCGGATCACCATCAAATTTCTTAGCTTGTCCAAACAAAGTATATGCTTCTTCCAAATCGTCTAGAATCTGAAGCATTACGTCTTTCTGAGAATCATACTTAGGTGTGATATTACCTGTTTCTCCCTGCAAGGCATCACTATAAGGCACATCGCCCATCTCTATTGAAATATAGAAAACGGTAAATGCTTTCACAAATTTATTCAATGCCTGAAACGCGTTAGGGTTATTATCGTCGGCAAGTTCGACCATCTTCACTCCATTGACCAAACTTGTATATCCTCCGAAACCGGAACGCCCCATTTTATTATACTGGTAATCCACCGAACCTTCTCCCCATGCCAATTGCTTCATCAAAAAATTACTATTGAAAAAAGCTTTGGAAGTAGAAGGCTTTGTTGTACCAAGAATTAACTTGGTAGCCAACATCTCAGGAGTTACCGTAGTAGGTGAATCCGGGTTGGTATTCAGATCATCAAAGTTACTACAAGAGCACAACATGCCGGTGGCAACCAATGCTCCTATCAGGTAATTATATATCTTTTTCATCGTTATAATAGCTTTTAGAAATTCAACTTAACATTAAATCCGACGTAACGTATAGACGGTGAGTTCAAATCTTCTTGTGCCGAGTCAGGATCGGAGAATTTGAAATCTTTTGTCCAAATCAATAGATTCTGACCGACCAGCCCCACCTGCATGCTGTTCATCTTAAACTTTTCACAAATGCTTTTCGGCATATCATAAGTAATGGACAAATCGCGCAATTTAAAGAATGTTTCGTCCTGAATACATTGACTGACCGCACTATAAGCATTCGGATAATAATTACGAACATAATTCTCATAAGATACAGGTACATCATTAGGAGCAAATACACGTGTGTCATTAGTGATGTTTCCATCCACATCATATTCCACAGAGCCGGAAACGACTTTCACACCATTACCGATATAGTTCGTCTTTCCATTGACAACTTCATCATAACGCCATTGGTTATCACTATCGGGATGAGCTCCTGTATTCCACAAAGCCTGTTCCATCTTATTAAAAGCAACACCTCCCACACGACCGTCTATCGTGAAGTTTAACGTAAAGTTTTTATATCTGAATGTGTTTGTGATACCCCATACCCAATCAGGGAATTCATATCCCGCAACTGATTGATATTCGCTTTGTTTGGGTAATCCGTTTTCATGTATAATATTTCCTTGCGAATCGCGTTCCCAGTCATATTGTCCCAACCAGTCCCAACGTTCGCCGGCAGCAACCCATGGCTTTTGGGTAGAATACTTATCATCTACTCTTGAATAATAGTAACGGTCGCGAGCCCAGTTAAGCACTGCATTCCACTCAAAGTCACGAGTCTTGATGATGTCTCCTGAAATAGTAAGCTCCACACCACGACGTTCCTGCTCTTCATCATAATTAATCAATGTACTTTCAAAGCCGGATGCATTACTTACCGTTGCCTTACGGGTCAGATTATATTTTAAAGTATTGTAATAAGCAAAGTCTACACGCAAACGATTATTAAAGAAGTTCACAGCTGTACCAATTTCCCATGAACGGGTAGCAGTAGGCTGAATTAATGCTCCACGGATAGAAGTGGGATAAGAAGCAGAAGGCAGATTGTCCCATGCATCAGTGGAAATATTATATACATTGTTAATGGAATATACATCTACATCTTTCTTGGTTTGCGTCCATGAACCGCGCACTTTCCAGAAAGACATCCATTCGGGCAAGTCTATTAATTCGGAAAGAATAGCACTACCTGATACAGACGGATAAAAATAAGAACGGGTTTCGGACGGTAATGTAGACGACCAGTCGTTACGTGCTGTCACATCTAAGTAGAACGCTCCTCTCCATGAAGCGGAAAGTCTTCCATAGATACTGTTGACTTGTTTCCGTTTATACGAACTGGATGTAGTTGCCTTGTCTACCGAAGCTTTTAAAGAATAATATCCCGGAATAGTCAATCCACCTTCAGTATTGCCCTGCAAAGTATCATCCTGATAGTAATAAAGGGTTCCACCCACAATACCTTCCAGATTAAAATCGCCAAATTTGTGATTCGCGCTCAACATCAAATCGTGATTCATACTGAAGCCGCCATCGCGCTCAATCTCAAAATAACCATTCTTGTCCCAGCCTGAGTTAGCGGACTTCGGATTACGCCATGTCTTACGATTGCTGTAAATATCTATACCGGAACGAAGATTGGCTTTCAGCCATGGAGTAAATTCATAACCCATATTCATATATCCATTCGTAATGGTATAGTCACTGGAGCGGAGCACTTCATTGGCTACAAAATACGGATTATCATACCAGCCGGAATACATCCAATTCTGTTGCTCGTCCTTTTTCACCCAATAATCTTTAAACTCACGAATATCATAGTCAGGTCCGGTCCATACCAACAGGTTATAAAGATAACCTCCCTTTCCATAACCGGTTCCATAATTCTGCGGATAAAAACGTTTATTAAAGCTGGCTCCTCCATCAAAAGAGAATTTCTTCCATTTCATTTCTCCCGATACTGAATAAGTGATTTTATTCAATTTGGTATTGGGATATTGCCCCTTGTTGTACACATGAGACAATGAGGCTCTCACACTTCCATACTTACCCTTCTGACTGATACTTACATTATTATTAGTCACGAAACTTGTTTCGAGGAAGTTTTTGAAGTTATCTTTTCCTTTCGATAATAACGGCATCATCTCAAACTGATGAGTGACCGGATTCCATTGTTCCGCCTCACGACCGATATCCAGTTTATCACCCCACACAAAATCATTGTGGTTATATCGTCCTCCTTCACCGGAACTGTAACCGGACTGGACATTCGGCAATTTCAGATAACCTGCCTGAAACATCGTACTACTGTTTACACTGACGTGCAACCCTTCTTCTTTACTTTTCTTAGTGGTAACCATTACAACACCCACACCACCACGTTCACCATACAGAGCCGCTGCCGTAGCACCTTTCAGGACGTCAACAGATTCTATATCATCGGCAGGAATATCACGCAGCGTCATATTGCCGTAAGGCACACCGTCAATCACCAACAACGGAGTTTCACCACGTAACAATAAAGAGGGAGCATCATTGAATTCTGTACTATTCTGTACATTCAACCCGGCAATTTTACCGGTCAAGGAGGTAGCCACATCTACCGTCTTTACTGTAGCCAATTTTTCACCGCCCAGTTTCTGAACCGCATATCCCAATGCCTTTTCTTCACGTTTAATACCCAGTGCAGTCACCACTACTTCACTCAACATTTCCGTATCTTCAGCCATCTTTATATTGAAGACTGTCTTTCCGTTTACCTTTACTTCTTGGTTTTTATAACCAATATAACTTACTAATAAAGTAGCGTTAGGAGCCACCACCAGTTCAAAACGACCTTCCATATCCGTAATCGTTCCAATGGAAGAGTTGCCCTTTACAGAAACATTGGCACCTATCACCGGTTCTCCCTGTAAATCTACAACCTTACCTGCTATCTTTACAGTCTTATTTGACTGTTGAGCAGACTTTACAGCAAGTGCGTCCGACTTATGTAAGGATATATAATTATCGGAGAAGCTGGATGTGATACCATTGGTTGCCAAAATCTCTAATAAATCGGCCACCTTCTGTTTGCCCTGTTTAATATTAATTTTCTTATTAATATTTACTTCCGTATCACTGTATACAAACAAATACTCAGTTTGCTGTTCTACCTGCGCCATTAATTCCTTTAGCGTCGTCTGACCCGTTTTCAGGGTCACTTGGGCATTCTGAGACTTGATTGTGCCCGCGTGTGCCTGAATAATCAGCAAGAACAAAAACAAAAAAGCGAATTTCATAATACGAAATAATTGATTGGTTTTACATTGTTTTAATGCATTAGCTAGTAGCAATAAGTTTTTTTTCATACCTTTGCAATTAAGGTTCATTACTTTAATTTATTTCCCATAGAGTAAGGTGCTGTGACCTTGTCTTGAGAGGAAACGGTGTTGCAGCACTGCTTCCTCTTTTTGTTTTCTTCTTTTATTTTTCCATAAGCGATAGTATATTTTTAAAGGTTAACGATAAATGGTAACATGTTTTTCATCTATGATTTTGTAACGAAAATCAGCAATCGATTGCAAAACGCGCAAAATACTTTCCAAAGAATCGCTTTGCCTGAACTTCCCGGTCACAGACTTTTGGATATCCACCTCCTTTTCCACAGTAAATTTCACTCCTTGCCACAAAGCGACATTATCCAAAATCTCTCCAAACGGACGGCTCTTGAAACTTACAATGCCATTTTTCAAGTATTCTTCGTTATCAAACTCCGAAACCTGCCTACACAAACGATTATTGCAAAGTATAGCCTGTTCGTGAGAGCGAAGCACCAATCGGTCGGTAGGATCATTTGTATTGTCTACCTGCACACTACCTTCCACCAAATCAATTTCGAAACGCTTACTTTCGGGATAAGCCATTACATTGAAACGAGTTCCGAGAACAGTAATCTGATAAGTGCCCGTTGAAATACGGAAAGGTTTGTCAGCATTATGAGCCACATCGAAAAACGTTGCCCCTTGCAATTCCACTTCCCTATCCTTATTATTAAAGGAAGCCGCGTAACGTAAAGTACTGCAAGGACTCAGCCATGCCACCGTCCCGTCAGGAAGGTTTACTTTCACACGCTGTCCGCTGGGAGCGGATACTTCGGTGTAATGCTCTCCAAATTCTTCTATCAACTGATAACGAGTCAGAAAATAAGCACTTACGGCAACCAGACAAACCAATGCAGCATATTTGCAGCTATGCAACATCCATTTCCCTAACCGATACTTAAACAATCGTCCACTGAATTTTTTATATCCTACTTCACTGATATCCGTATCTTTCTCTCCTTCCAAGCATCCGGTGACAGCTATCGCATTTTGCAGAGCATAAAATTCTTCCCGCAAAGCCATATCTGTATCCATAGCCTGAAACAGAAGCTTCTTTTCATGAGCTGTAATTTCTCCGGTGAAGTATTTAGTAAGTAATTCGTCCATTTTCTATTGTTTTTCATTAGTAAGTCGGACGATACTATAAAAAGTACCAAAAGAAAATGGATTTTTTTTAATTTTATTTTAGAGGCAAACGTTTACCCCAACAAAAATATCAACAGAGGAAGGTAATCTTTCAAATCCTCGCGTAATTTCCTAACAGCTATCATCACCTGATTCTTAACTGTTTGCAAGGATATCCCCATTTCATCGGCTATATCCTGATACCTTTTATTATTCAACTTGCTTTCAATGAAAATACAACGGCATTTTTCAGGTAAACGGCTAATTGCTTCATGCAAAATACGTTCAACATCCTCATCCGAGAATTTAGCTTCATCAAATGCTTCCAAAGAATAAAGTTTGTATTGGATTTCGCGATTCTCTACTTCTTCCAAACTACCTCTTTGTTCGACAGCTGATAATTTCTTGCGCAAGAAATCAATGCTGCGCCGCTTAACTAAAGTAAAAAGAAAAGCTTGAGGATAACGAAGGCCATCCAATAAAGAGCGATGCTCCCATAAGTAGATAAAAATATCCTGCACTACATTTTCCGCCTCTTCTTTATCAATAACATAAGTACAGGCAAAACGCAACATTCGTGGAAAATAAACAGCATAGATCTCTGAAAAATCAAGCCTTTCCATTCGATTTATTTCCTTTGTTGCAATAGTCATTAATAGATCAGGTTATAATTGTTTCACAAAAGTATAAAAAAACAATTATCTAATAGAAGATTTTCAATAGTTATTATAAATTCAGTTCGCCAATACCGATAGTCTATAAAAAAGCACTCCCCGCGAATCACTTCGCAAGGAGTACTTTTCAACTAATAACTAACTTGTGGTTTACGTAATTTCTATATGACTAACTTATGATGCAAAGATAAGTGTTCCGGCCAATCCCTGCAATCGCTTCATTTAGGTATTCTGTAACCGTTCACTCCCTATTAGTAGGTATCATTCATCATAAGTTCATCTTTACTTCGCTTAGTTCCACCAGCTTATTCACGATAGCATAAATAGTCAGACCGGCAGGAGAATGTATTTGTAGCTTGCGCGCTATGTTGCGGCGATGGGTGATGACCGTATGAATAGACAGAAACAATTTCTCTGCCGTCTCCTTATTCGTCATGCCACGCACTACACAACAAATTATTTCTTTTTCCCTCTGGCTCAATGTTTCCTGTTCATTTTCATCTTCTGCCCCCATGTGCATCAATTCAACCAGTTTCTTATTTAATGTTCCGATATCATCATATAATCCAACCGTTTCATCATATCCTTTCAACAAATTATTATCCGTCACCGAACAAAGCAATGATACGCATTTAATAACCGTCTGAGGATATGCAGCTTTAAATTCATCGACATTGAACCATCCTCCGAATGCCGGATTCACAATCAACACTTCAGGCTGATGCCCTTGCATACAATTGTGCAACCCTTCCATCGAAGTGATTTCTACAGGCTGAACCGGAATATCAGGCAGGCGCTTCAAGACTGATATCAGTCCGCTACGCACGATGACCGAAGTCTCGGCCACTGCCACATGTATAAGGTCTGTCCGTTTCATTTTGCCTCCTTTTCTAACCGAAGAACGGCGGGTACAAACAGATAATCTTCCACACGGCAATGTGACGCCAAGTCCTGCTCACAGCTAAAGATGTCAAACAATGCTGCATTCAGTAAATAATCATTCCCACCGGCGGGATAATACTTGATAATGATATTTTTTAATTCTGTCAGTTTAGCGTCTATCTGATCGTGCCGACGTGCAAATTGCGAGATACGGAAACTGCTCTCTCTATTACCTGCAACCAGATTCTCCACATAAGTAAACACATTCATATCTTCATAATCCATGTGCTTGCGTACTTCTGCCACATACGCATCAAAGAATTTCAAGATAAGGAAAGCAACCTCATTTTGCGCCGAACAATCAATAGCCTCTATCAGTTTACGGCGTATGGTGGGCAATTGAAAATCAAGGAAATAGTGATGTGCCTGCTTTAAGTAGCTCATCAAAGCATGGATAGAAAGATCTTGCACTTCGTCAGCCATACGGTTATTCTCTTCTGTGATAAAATTCACCACAGCCAGAAATGTCTTGCAATCCACTCCGTTTGCCTGGCATACTTCCTGCACAGTCCGGTCGCCAAAGCCTAATGAGAGGTCGAAACGGCTCATCACCTGTAACAAGGTATAGTTACCGCATATCAGGTCACTCATTTTATCCGTTGGCACATAATTATTTGTTTTATACATAGTTATCTGTATTTGTTTCTCTTAACGGCTGCAAATTTACGGAAAAGAACAAAAGATTACAATCCCCATTATTAGGTATTTTATACGGAGAACAGCAGCCTCATCTCATAAACAAATTCTCCGCTTAAATGGTTCTATATTCCGGGCCAGTCATTATTCTTGGGGGTTTAATATATCATATCACCAACAAAGGGAAGAGTAGGCCGTTTCTTAAGGTCATCCAAGGCTTTTTAAACGGAAGATTATTACAGTCTCCGGCAGCGGACTGTACAGTCTACTGCAATGGACTGTACAGTTCACCGTAACAGACTATACAGTCCATTGCCGGAGTCTGTAGTAATTCGACCTATAGACAGGCATAATCGAAAGGACGAAAACGCTTAGTCCGACTAATGAATCGAAAGAACGAAAACGCTTAGTCTGACTGATGAAACGACTTAGGGAGTTCAAAACGTATGCAGAGTTAAAAAAATGGAGGAGACAACATCCGGTGACAAGTGTTCCTTATTAGTGCTTCTAAAAACAAAAAAAAGAGCTGCTCCAGCATAGCTGAAACAACTCTTCACTATATAATAAGATATCAATTAATATACCTCAACTTTAGCAGCAATAGCTTTACATTTGTCACGAAGCGCATCCAAGTCACTTCCATTCGGAGCATAGCATACCACAACTCCCATACGGCGATTAATCTTCGTATAAGGTTTACCGAAAATACGCAAATAAGTATTGGTTTCCTTGCACACTTCCTCTTCGCCACGATAACGCGGTTGCTCTTTGCTGGCAATCGGTGACAAAATAACCGCACTGGCCCCTATACGCTCTTGAGTAATTTCAGGAATAGGCAGTCCAAGAACAGCCCGTAAATGAAGTTCAAATTCATTCAGATTCTGAGTTCCCGCCAATGTTACCATACCTGTATCATGCGGGCGTGGAGATAATTCAGAGAAATATACGCCATTGTCGTGGCTCAAAAAGAATTCAACTCCCCATATTCCGGCACCCGTCAATGCCTCAGTGACTTTAGCAGCCATACGCTGTGCTTCTTTCAGATGCTCAGGGTCAATATGTGCGGGCTGGAAACTTTCACGATAATCACCGCCTTTCTGCACATGACCGATAGGAGGACAGAACAATGTGGGACCGTTTTTCTGAGTAACAGTCAACAAAGTGATTTCACTGTCAAATTTGATAAATTCTTCGATAATCAGTTCCTTAATGTCTCCACGGCTGCCTTCACAACCATAGTGCCATGCCTGTTCCAACTCTTCCGCACCCTTCACCAATGACTGTCCTTTGCCCGATGAAGACATCAACGGTTTGACCACACAAGGGAAGCCTATCTCTTCGGCAGCTTTTTTCAACTCTTCCAAAGACTTGGCATAGAAATACTTGGCAGTCTTTAATCCCAGTTCCTTAGCGGCTAAATCACGTATGGCCTTACGATTCATGGTATAGTTCACCGCTTTTGCACTAGGTACTACCTGGATGCCTTCCTTCTCCAAATGATAAAGCCTTTCAGTACGAATCGCCTCTATCTCAGGAACGATAATATCAGGCTTATGCTTAGCCACAACTGCATCCAGCGCATCACCGTCCAGCATACTGAATACTTCAAATTCGTCTGCTACTTGCATTGCCGGTGCCCCTGCATAGGAATCACAAGCTATTACATACTGTCCTTTACGTTTCGCTGCAATAACGAATTCTTTTCCCAGTTCGCCGGAGCCTAGCAATAAAATCTTCTTTGTCATAACTATCTATCTCTTTATTTTTGAATTTCCCATAAACTGAAAGCGGAGAGGAGTGTATCAAAACTAAACCGGCCTATCCAATCGTCAGCTGTAGGGGCAGGATTTGCCTGCCCGAAGACACAAAGCAAACTGTTTTCGGGCGAGCGAACCTCGCCCCTACGAACTAAACGANTTTGCCTGCCCGAAGACACAAAGCAAACTGTTTTCGGGCGAGCGAACCTCGCCCCTACGAACTAAACGATAGCATTATCCACGTTTTGACACAATCCTTTCCGCTTGCAAAGATAATGTATTTTTAAACTACTAATATATCAAACTGCCAATAAATGGTGTATTTGGAAGAAAAAGCCAAAGCCGACAGACAAAGCTATAAACCACAGCACGATAAAGATAATTCGAGTGGCAGCAGACATGGGTTGCCAACCACCGAAATGACGCATCAGGATATGTATCAATCCAATGACAGGAATACCAATAACCAATATGCCGGATATAGCCAAGCCGATAGTAGCTGTAGGAGATGCTCCGGCAGCATTCCAATCTACAGCCGGCACTACTTCATAAAGGATAGCCGGTGTAGCTGCAATCAGTCCGGTTGCCACCATTAACATAGCAAAGCATACCACAAATATCACAAATACTATCGGAGCGCAACAGATAGCCAGAACAATCAATATAAATTTGATTAATGCTCCTGCCACACCAACAATCCCCTCACCTATTCGCTGCAACACACTATGGGGCTTGCCCGAATGGACGTATTCATTTACTTTCTCAAAGTTATCCGTAACCGTCCGTCCTATATTCTCCACATTAATTTTCGCTCCGCGCATCGCCAGTTTCTCAGGTACGGTTCGAGCTAGAGGAATGACAATCCAAGCTATGATATATGCTATAATAAAGCTGTGAAGGAAAATTCCCAATATCAAAAAGACAATTCGCACCCATGTGGGATCCCAACCAAAGTAAGCAGCCAAACCGGAGGCCACGCCTCCCAATACTTTATTATCCGAATCACGAAACAACCGGCGAGGGCCTTTTGCTGTTTGTGAATAAGTGTTTCCGGTCTTTGTGCCTTTCGAAGATTCCTCACCACTACCGGCCTCATCACCAAGGTCTTCGGGTTTACCCACCTGAGCAATAATTTCCTCTACATCCTCTATCGTAATAACCTGTTTGCCACCGTTTAAACGGTCTGTAAACAGTTCTGAAATACGTAGCTCCATATCATGCACAATTTCTTCCGCTCCTTCTTCACGGCGAAAATGTATCCGCAAGTTACTTAAGTAAGTATCCAACAACTTATACGCATCTTCATCTATATGATAAACGGTGCCACCTAAATTTACAGTCAGCGTCTTTTTCATTGTATTCTGTTTTTAATTGTTTCTTAAATGATTTACTGTATCCGAAAGTTCATCCCATGCATTTTCTAATCCGCTAAGAAAAATTTCTCCTTGAGGCGTCAGCCGATAATATTTACGGGGAGGACCCTGAGTAGATTCTACCCATTCGTAAGAGAGCAGGTCGTCGTTTTTCAACCGGGTAAGCAGTGGATAAAGCGTTCCCTCTACCACGATGAGCCGTGCTTCCTTCAATTTTAAAATAANCCGATAATATTTACGGGGAGGACCCTGAGTAGATTCTACCCATTCGTAAGAGAGCAGGTCGTCGTTTTTCAACCGGGTAAGCAGTGGATAAAGCGTTCCCTCTACCACGATGAGCCGTGCTTCCTTCAATTTTAAAATAATATCCGAAGCATAAAAGGGCTCTTTGTGCAGCAACAATAAAATGCAATATTCAAGCATTCCTTTGCGCATCTGAGATTTTACATTATCAACGTTCATATTCAATAGTACTTTGTTTGACACAAATATATGCATTATATTAGTACTTTGTATTGCATAGTACTTTTATTTTGTGTATTTTAACTATAAGACAAAAGAAAGGGAAAGAGAGAAAACAATATTAGGAAGGAAAAACTTATATTTGTCCCCCATTAAACCCATAAAAGCACAAAGAGTATGTTTACAATACGAAAAGCGACAACAGAAGATATTCCATTGATTCACACTATGGCAAAGGAAGTATTTCCTGCTACCTACGCAGACATCCTTTCTCCTGAACAGCTCGATTACATGATGGAGTGGATGTATTCCATTACAAATCTGCGCAAACAAATGGAAGAAGAAGGCCATATTTACTATATTGCTTTTAAAGAAGATGCACCTGCCGGTTATGTCTCCATCCAACCCGAAGGGGAAGATTTGTTTCATTTACAGAAAATTTATGTCCTCCCCTCCTTCCAAGGACAACATTTGGGAAGGCTGTTGTTCGGACAAGCCATAAAAGCAATAAAAGAAATCCATCCCGCGCCTTGCAAGATGCACCTGAATGTAAACCGCAATAATAAAGCACTCCGATTTTATGAATATATGGGAATGGAGAAAGTAGACGAAGGGGATTTTGCTATCGGCAACGGATATTATATGAATGATTATATCATGGGACTCACTATCTGAGTCCCTCATTTTACTGCCTTACGTTTCATGCCACGGATTATATCTTTATCGTCCGGACTGACCCGAAAGGATTCTGTTATCTTTTGGAGTGCTTTGTTGTAAGTAAAGTCATCCAAATGATTTTTCTCCAACAACAGCATCGTTTCTTTTGGAAATTTCACATAGCAGACAGAAAGCGCCCAAGCCACTGCCATCCTTACATAATAACCTTCGTGGTTGATACGGTCCATCCATTGCAATACCTTCTGTATGTAATCTGCATCAATATAATGCGCCATTGCCATAACCACTCCAAAACGAATTTCATATTCCTTATCCGATTCCATCCATCCTTCCAGAAATTGCCATATACGTTCCTTATTCCTGTCAACAAAGCGTTGCTTACCTGCAAAATCGAAAGTATCACATACAGACCAGCTATTAATGAGCGGTACAAACGTTGATACTAATGAAAGATACTCTTCCACATCCTTTATTTTCACACATCCTATCACCATGCCTTGAAGCATGCGTTCTTCCATATAATAGATGTCGGCCGATTGCAAATAAGCCTGCCAATCATCTTTGGCTATTTGAGCCGCCAATTGCCGGAGAGCCGGAACACGAACGCCCAACACATTTTCAATACCCGGATGGAGAGCCTCAGTAAACTTTTTATTACCCTCTCCAGCCAATTGCAACAAATTTTCCTTTATGGTTAACCCATTGATGCGATATTCATTCATCGTAATAGATTCGTTTAGATTATAACAAGCTTCCTTCCAACCTCAATAAAAAATACAAAATTATTCATCCCAAACCAGATAAGCCGAAACCAACCAATGGTTCAATTTATCACCATCTACTTCCTGAGCGTCAGGAATACTAACCTTAAAAGTATGTTTACCGGCTTTCAAATCGCCAAGCATTACTTCCTCGGGTAACACATCCGAGCCCGGACACCAATTGGAGCGTGATAAATCCGATGAGCCTAATGGTTCTTCAATTTCTTTTTCTTCATAACCGTTTTCACCGATATAAGAAGAAAGCCGCTTAATCAGCCACACTCCTGTCCCCGGATTGAAACGACGGAAAGAGGCACAGTCATCCCGCCATGGAATAAAATCCAGCACTTTCTCGCCATCAACCGAAACAATATTGCGTTTCTTCACAAATTCATCTCCACCGCTATGACCGCCATGCCCGGTAACAATATACTTCAAGCGGACATTTTTTGCATTACGAGGCAGTTCAAAATCCATCGCCACATCTTTACGGGCAAATATATCGGGGTAAGTCTGACCAATATAGTAAACGGTATTCATCAAAGGCTGTACATGACGTTTGGGCAACGCATCACAACTTATCTTACTCTCTTTTATCTCAATGTCCAGACTGACAACATAGCCTTCGGCCGTCCACGTATCAATAAAAACACCTACATAGGCTTCCTTTTCCAATGCAGAATAAAGATTGGTAATATCTTGTTCCCAAACTACATTCTCTGCCCATTCAGGAATATAAACCGGCTTGCGCTTAGCTCCTATTTCATTCTCTTTTTTGCTATAAAAGCCTACTCCAAACGGAGTCATAAAGCGCATCAGTTCTAATGTAGGCACATAATCCTTACCCGGAACAATACCAATCATATTTTCATATTTCAGACTGTCCACCGATGGAAAAGCCGCCTTTCCTTCTGCAATACTCATCAAATTGACAAACGACTCTTTGGGCAATGCAAAACAAGAGCCCGACTTATCCCAACGATCACCATCAGAAGCCAATGTCAAGCGAAGCTTCACACGTACATTCCGTTTATAATCAGGTAAAGATATCTTTTTAAGAATAATGCGTCCATTCACCAAACGAATAACGCCGTCTGCATTGGCCGGAGTATAATTGGGAAAGGAATCGGGACGGAAGCAAATGTTCGTATTGCTAAAAATTTGAATTTGAGTATCTCCCAATGCAGGCAGCTCTTTATGTTTGGCTGCATTTATCGGCATAATAAAAGTTACCGCCAAAGCAAAAGGTACAATAAAGGCCAACAGGCTATTTCTTCTCATACAGCTATATCAAGTTTATTAATATTATCCATTCCAAATAAAGCGAAGAGTCTATATATGAGGCTCCCCGCTTTACTAACTATGTATCAATTATATCAGAATCTCACTCTGAGTTATCAATGATTTATTGATGTTGCTCACGCAACAAGTCATTTACTGTCTTCACCGGATTAAAAGTGCCCAACGGTACCTCTACAAAAACAGTACTCCAATCACTCATAGCTCCATTCCAAAGTCCCGGAAGTTCCAATGCTTTCAAGTCTTTGCCATTTTTTGACTTATACGAAATGAATCCGGTAGCTTTATCTACATAATTCACCAAATCAAATTTACGGCCTTTATAGTCACGTACAGCACAAACCAAATCTACCGGATTAAAGTGAGTACCCTTTTCAAACATGGCTTTCTTTTCAGCATCATTCATATCAATCTGAGAACTTTCCAAAATCTGCAAAGACACTGTTCCGTCAGGATTATATGCAAGGAATGGGCCACCACCAGGTTCTCCCACATTTTTCACCATACCGCAAACTCGCATCGGCCTATTTAGTTTCTTGCGTAAATAGATAACCAGTTCCGCATCCTCCAAATCTTTAATCCCATTATTGCGACAACATAACTTCTGCTGAACAAAACGAATGATTTCTTCCAATTGTTCATGATTATATTTACCGCTATCCAACAATTCCAAATACTCGAACGCTTGTTTCTGAAGGGTGACCAAGACACCGGCTATCAATTTCTTATAAGTAACGGTTTCGTCCTTCAAACGGTCGGGCACCACATTATCAATATTCTTAATGAATACAATATCCGCATCCAAATCATTCAAGTTTTCAATCAAAGCACCGTGACCACCGGGGCGGAACAATAATTTGCCGTTATCACGGAATGGATTATTCTCCATATCAGCCGCTACCGTATCGGTACTTGGTTTCTGTTCCGAGAACGAAACATTAAATTCCACTCCATATTTTTTAGCATAAACCGCTACCTTCTCATCCACCAGCTGTTTAAACAACTCACGATGCTCGGTAGAAACAGTAAAGTGCACGTTTACTTTTCCGGTTTTTCCGGCTGCATATAGGGCTCCTTCCACCAAATGTTCTTCTAGTGGAGTACGCACGCCATCAGCATAACGATGGAATTTCAACAAACCTTTTGGCAAAGCACCATAATTTAGCCCAACAGCTTCCAGCAAATTTGCCACCACCGGTTTATAGTTCTTTTCAGCAATCAATGCATCAATATTCTTTCCGGTATTATCCAAACAAGCGGCATTCAAATCATTGTAAAAAGCAAAACTATGGATATGGTCGAAAAACTTCTTTTCAAAATCTGTTTTGGGAGCCTCATAATCCGCGCCCAAGAATTCAAATAAATTCTTAAACATACGACTTGCCGCCCCAGACGCCGGTACAAACTTCACAATTGTCTTGTCACCTTGTTTATATGTATCCCATGCTTCCAGATATTCTTTCAATTCACTCTCTGCAGGAGCTATAATCCCCTTATCAATGGAAGCGGCTGCATCCAGTTCCAAGAAAGGGAAACCTTTTTCAAAGCAAGCCAATTGTTCAGCTATCTGCTGCTCTGAAATACCTTTTTTAACTAATAAATCTTTGTCTTCAGGTGTTAACATAAGTATATGAATTTAAATGGTTTAAATTATCCGTTATCTATTTTGATTATTCATCAATGCCCAAAAATACAAAAAAATGCCATAAAGCCATCTAAAAAAGAAAGAAAAAAACTACCTTTACGCCGAAAGAAAAGATTTCACGTGTTATGGAAGAAAAAACATTTTTCACAGCCAAAGAGCGTGAACAACTGTTCACCCTTTATAAACGGTTACTCCGTCTATCGGGGGATACCTTGCAAAAAGACGACTGTCACAAGCTCAAAACGCATCTTATCAAGGCGGTTGCCGAAGGCAATATGCCACGAAATAACTTTGGGATGAACCTCATTATCAAAGATATGCAGACTGCTGTCATTGTCGCCGAAGAAATCGGCATGAAGCGGGCTTCTATCTTGGGAATTATGTTACATGAATCAGTAAAAAACCATTTATGCAGTTTGGCATCGGTACAAGCTGAATATGGAGAAGACGTGGCAGGAATCATTCGCGGACTGGTTAAAATCAATGAATTATATGCCAAAAGTCCGACCATCGAATCAGAAAATTTCCGCAATCTGCTTCTTTCTTTTGCTGAAGATATGCGTGTCATCCTGATTATGATTGCCGATCGTGTCAACCTGATGCGTCAAATCAAGGACTCAGAGAATGAGGAAGCCCGCCAACAAGTATCCAATGAAGCAGCCTACCTTTATGCACCACTTGCACACAAGCTGGGATTATACAAATTAAAGTCCGAATTGGAAGACTTGTCACTGAAATACACCGAACATGATGTTTATTATCATATAAAAGATAAGCTGAATGCCACGAAAGCATCACGCGACAAATATATAGCCGCCTTTATCGAGCCGATTCAGAAGAAACTAGAGCAGGCCGGACTAAAGTTTCACATGAAAGGACGCACCAAGTCTATCCACTCCATCTATCAAAAGATGAAGAAGCAGAAATGTCCGTTCGAAGGGGTATATGATTTATTTGCCATCCGCATCATCATCGACTCTCCTATTGAGAAAGAAAAACAGGAATGCTGGCAAGTGTATTCTATCGTAACCGACATGTATATGCCCAACCCTAAACGGTTGCGCGACTGGCTTTCCGTTCCCAAAAGTAACGGATACGAGTCTTTGCACACCACAGTTATGGGACCTGAAGGAAAGTGGGTAGAGGTACAGATACGAACAGAACGTATGGACGATATTGCCGAAAGAGGACTTGCGGCTCATTGGCGCTACAAGGGAGTAAAAGGCGAAACAGGACTGGACGAATGGCTGACCACTATCCGTGAAACACTGGAAAACGCAGACAGCGACCTGGACGTGATGGATCAGTTCAAACTCGAGCTGTATGAAGATGAAGTATTTGTCTTTACTCCGAAAGGTGACCTTTATAAACTAGCAAAGGGAGCTACCGTACTCGACTTTGCCTTTACCATCCATAGTAAATTGGGATGCAAATGCATCGGTGCCAAAGTGAACGGTAAGAATGCCCAACTACGACAAATCCTGAATAGCGGAGATCAGGTGGAAATCATGACATCCAATACCCAGACCCCCAAACGTGACTGGCTGAATATCGTGACCACTTCAAAAGCACGCACCAAGATACGTCAGGCATTAAAGGAAATTGAGGCACGGCAAGTGCAGTTTGCCAAGGAGACCATTGAACGCAAGTTTAAAAACCGCAAACTGGAATATGATGAAGCGACCATGATGCGTCTCATCAAGAAACTGAGCTATAAAACAGTTACAGAATTCTATCAGGATATTGCCGACGAAAAGCTGGATGCCAACAGCATACTGGATAAGTATGTGGAAATGAAAAAGAAAGAGACGGAAGCACAGCAGGATATCACCTATCGCAGCGCCGAAACCTATAGCATCCAAGCTCCTGCCGATGACAAAACGTTCAAAGATGATGTACTGGTAATAGACCAGAACTTAAAAGGACTGGATTTTAAATTGGCCAAATGTTGTAATCCGATTTACGGAGATGATGTTTTTGGTTTCGTTACTATCAACGGAGGTATTAAAATTCACCGTACCGATTGCCCCAATGCCAAAGAAATGAGAGCACGTTTTGCTTATCGTATAGTAAAAGCACGTTGGGCCGGCAAAAGTCAGGGTAAACAATATCCGATAACCCTGCGCATCGTCGGTCACGATGATATAGGTATTGTAACCAATATCACCTCCATTATTAATAAGGAGAGCAGCATCACTTTACGTTCTATCAGTATTGACTCGCACGACGGATTATTTTCAGGTATGATGACAGTGATGGTAGACGATACCTCCAAATTGGAATTGCTGGTAAAGAAAATAAAAACTGTAAAAGGAGTCAAACAAGTCAATCGAGGCTGACCAGACGTGTATATAACAAAACCAAAACGATGAACGAATTACAGAAAAGAATAAAAAGCTTTGCCTATGCCATTACAGGTATAGGCAGTTTTTTGCGTAAAGAGCATAATGCCTGGATTCATTGCATAGCCATTATAGTAGTGACCATAGCCGGATTCATCCTTGGTATCAGCCGGATGGAATGGGTTGCAATACTCCTGTGTTTTGGCCTGGTATTAGCCGCAGAAGCCTTTAATACAGCCATCGAGCGATTGGTTAATCTTGTATCTCCCGACTATCATCCCATAGCCGGAGATGTAAAAGATATAGCTGCCGGAGCCGTTTTGATATGCGCTGTTACAGCTGCCATTGTGGGGGTAATAATCTTCATCCCCTATTTTTAAAGGTGTTAATTAAACATTTATTTCACTAACTTTTTCTACCCTTTATATAGAAATCGCTAAATTAGCAGCGATTATTTTAATATGAAAATTATGAAGAAGATTTTAGTTTCAACTCTATTGTTGATTATCAGTTTAGTTTCTTATGCAGCAATACAAGGTGGAGAGGCAGAAATTACTTTTGAAAACACATCACATAATTTCGGTACATTCTCAGAATCAAGCCCGAAAGTAACATGTACATTCAAATTTAAAAATACAGGAGACGGTCCATTGGTTATCCATCAGGCAATTGCATCATGCGGATGTACTGTTCCCCAGTATCCCAAGGAACCCATTAAACCGGGAGAAAGCGGGCAGATTACAGTCATTTACAATGGTGCCGGCAAGTTTCCGGGACACTTTAAGAAATCCATCACTATCCGTAGTAATGGAAAGAATGAAATGACTCGTCTGTATATAGAAGGTGACATGCTTCCCAAAGATACAAAATAATAAAAGATTTCTCTTCCAGAAACTCCCTAAATAGCTTTTAAAAGTTGTTTGGGGAGTTCTTTTTTACCACTGTATCTTGTAATATAAGAAAAAAAGAACATTTTTCCTAAATAATAAGCCACTCTTTATTCCCCAAAAATGACGTACTTTGCAACAAATTCGAAAAAATGAGAAAAGGAAACTTATTATTGCTACTCTTAACAGTGTGCTTTACTTCATGCGAGATGCTTGAATCACACCCTTATGATGCACACATTACAGGCGAACGAGATATAAATGCCAAAAACTGTGAACGTATAGAAGAAGCCATGAAAGGCAAGAAAACCTTTCGCTTTGCTATGATTAGCGATACCCAGCGATGGTATGATGAGACAGAAGAAGTAGTGGAGAAAATCAATGAACGTGGAGATATTGATTTTGTTCTTCATGGCGGAGACCAATCGGACTTCGGTGCAACAAAAGAATTTCTCTGGATGCGCGATATTATGAAAGGATTCCAAATGCCTTTCGTCTGTGTTTTGGGAAACCACGATTGCCTCGGCACAGGAGAAGATGTATATAAAGCAATCTATGGCAATCCAAACTTTGCTTTTACAGCCGGGAATGTTCGTTTCATTTGTCTCAACACCAATGCCATGGAATATGACTATTCACAGCCCGTACCCGATTTCGGATTCATGGAAGACGAATTGACCAACCTCCCCGAAGGCATTGAGAAAACAGTTTTCCTGATGCACGTAAAGCCGTATGAGTTTATTTTCAATAATAACGTAGCCAAAGTATTTCAGGAATATGTAAAACAGTTTCCAAACGTACAGTTTTGCCTTTATGGACACGAACACCAACTGACAGTAGACGATTTATTTGAAGACGGAATCCTCTATTATCAGTGTCCGAACATCGGGAAACGAACATATTTGGTATTTACTATTAAAGAGGGAACTCATGAATATGATTATGAAGCTGTTGAATTTTAAGATTATCCTATTATTCCTAACAATATACGCCTGCCCCTACCGGGCACTTGGGCAACAAGATACATTATTATACAGAACATTAGTTCAAGATAGTATTCTTATTCCACAAAAAAGCCAGACAGCAATAGAGGAGAAAGAAGGTATCTTTACGGAAGTTCCCAAACATTACCGCAAATACGATAAACGTATCCACCGCTATCGCAGTGCATGGGAAGCCTTGATTCCCACACACACCAAAATACAATACGCCGGAGGTATGGGATTGCTTTCATGGGGTATCGGTTGGGATTATGGGAAACGCGGACAATGGGAAACCGACCTTTTATTGGGCTTTATTCCTCGCTACTCTTCCCGTCATTTCAAAATGACAATGACATTAAAACAGAATTTTATCCCTTGGAGCGTCTATTTAGGAAAAGACTTTTCATTGGAACCGTTGACTTGCGGTCTTTATTTTAATACCGTATTCAGCGATGACTTTTGGACAGAAGAACCCGAACGCTACCCACATGGGTATTATGGCTTTTCCACCCGTATCCGTACCCATATATTCTTAGGACAACGCATTCGTTTTGATGTACCCGATAAATACCGGAAATTCTCAAAAAGCATTACTGCTTTCTATGAAATCAGCTCATGCGATTTCTATTTGGTCAGTGCTTTTACCAATAGTTATCTTACCCCTTTAGATTACCTTCGGTTATCATTCGGATTGAAATTTCAGATATTCTAATGAGATTATAGGTATGTTTCTCTAATTTTTCATTATTTTTGGGCATTTATTGTGATAAATTTCAAAAATAATAAAATAGAGAAACATGAAACAAGAACAAGAAAAGCCGGTCGGATTGCCCGAAAACGCCTTCCGTCCATTGAAACCGGGAGAAAAGTATCACCCTATCATGTCACCCGACAGACAGTATCCGGAAGTGAATGCGTGGTCTGTAGTTTGGGGTATATTAATGGCTATATTATTCTCAGCTGCAGCAGCTTACCTGGGTTTAAAAGTCGGTCAGGTATTTGAAGCAGCCATACCTATTGCCATTATCGCCGTCGGTGTGTCAGGTGCAGCCAAACGAAAAAATGCATTGGGTGAAAACGTAATTATCCAATCTATCGGTGCCTGCTCAGGAGTTATTGTGGCCGGTGCTATCTTTACTCTTCCCGCCCTTTATATCTTGCAAGACAAATATCCCGAAATGACAGTCAATTTCTTCCAAATGTTTGTCAGCTCACTGTTAGGAGGTATCTTGGGTATTTTGTTCCTGATTCCTTTCCGCAAATATTTTGTGAGTGACAAACATGGCGAATATCCTTTCCCCGAAGCAACGGCCAGCACTCAGGTGCTTGTCTCGGGCGAGAAAGGCGGCAGTCAGGCCAAACCACTTTTATTTGCCGGTCTGATTGGTGGTCTTTATGATTTCATCGTAGCTACCTTTGGCTGGTGGAACGAGAATTTCACAACCCGCATTTGTGGTTGGGGTGAAATGATGGCAGACAAAGCGAAAGTTGTACTCAAAATCAATACTGGTGCAGCCGTTCTCGGTTTGGGTTATATCGTCGGTCTAAAATATGCCGCCATCATCTGTGCCGGTTCATTAGTCGTATGGCTGGTTATCGTCCCTGGAATGTCGATATTGTTCGGCGATCAGGTTCTGAATGCCTGGAATCCGGCTTTAACACAAACCATCAGTGAAATGTCTCCCGAACTTATCTTCAAAGAATATGCCAAGAGTATCGGCATCGGTGGTATTGCCATGGCAGGTGTCATCGGCATCGTGCGCTCATGGGGTATCATCAAGAGTGCTGTGGGATTAGCGTCCAAAGAAATGGGAGGCAAGAAAGTAGAGACCAATGTCATCCGCACACAAAAGGATCTTTCAATGAAGATTATCGCTTTCGGGTCTATCTTTACGATTCTGCTTATTTCCGTCTTTTTCTTTTTCGATGTAATGCACGGAAACGTACTGCATAGCATTGTAGCCATTTTGTTGGTTGCAGGCATTGCTTTCCTATTTACTACCGTCGCTGCCAATGCAATCGCCATTGTCGGAACCAATCCCGTATCGGGAATGACGCTGATGACTTTGATTCTGGCATCTGTCGTCATGGTGGCAGTCGGTCTGAAAGGTGCAACCGGTATGGTAGCCGCCTTGGTTATGGGAGGTGTTGTTTGTACCGCACTGTCTATGGCAGGAGGTTTTATTACCGACCTGAAAATTGGTTATTGGCTGGGAAGTACTCCTGCCAAACAGGAAACATGGAAGTTCCTCGGAACTTTGGTTTCTGCCGCTACCGTAGGTGGAGTAATCATGATTCTGAATAAAACTTATGGTTTTTCAAGCGGTGCTTTAGCAGCTCCCCAAGCTAACGCTATGGCAGCCGTCATCGACCCCCTCATGAATGGAGTAGGTGCACCCTGGTTACTCTATGGTGTCGGTGCAGTGCTGGCACTTGTACTTACTTACTTCAAAGTACCCGCACTTGCTTTTGCACTGGGTATGTTCATTCCTTTGGAACTCAACTTGCCATTGCTGGTGGGTGGAGCTGTCAACTGGTATGTGACTTCCCGCAGCAAAGACGAAGCTGTCAATACAGAACGGGGCGAAAAAGGCACATTATTGGCATCAGGTTTCATTGCGGGCGGTGCATTGATGGGAGTAGTCAGCGCAGCAATGCGTTTTGGCGGCATCAATCTGGTCAACGAGGAATGGTTGAACAATTCATGGAGCGAAGTGGCTTCATTAGGTGCCTACATACTACTGATTATCTGGCTGGTAAAGGCAAGTATGCATATCAAGAAATAAAACAACAGGCATATACTTAAGCCAGCATGAGAGAGCAAAACTTCCCTTATATCGAAATTGTGGGTGTGTCAAAACGTGGATAATGTTGTCGTTTCGTTCGTAGGGGCGAGGTTCGCTCGCCCGAAAACAGTTTGCTTTGTGTCTTCGGGCAGGCAAACCCTGCCCCTACAGCTGACGATGGGATAGGTCGGCTTAGTTTTGACACACTCCCGACTTTTAGTTTATGAGAGTTTCGACACACCCTCCTCATCAAATAATTGCCCCCCAAAAAACTGATAAACATGAAAAACTCAAATATAATGAAACGACTATTCATGATGAGCTTACTCGCAATATCCACCGCTCTGTCGGCACAACAACCAATAGTATTGAAACTGTGGCCCAATGGCGCTCCCAATACAAACGGCATCACCACCGAAGAGCAGGAATTGGAAAAGAACCGCATCTCAAATGTCACAGTCCCTACCCTCACCATCTACCCGGCTGCCCGGCCAAACGGCCTTGCAATCATCATGTGTCCCGGTGGCGGATATGCTCGTCTGGCAATGGATCATGAAGGGCATGACATGGCACAATGGTTCAACACACAAGGCATTACCTATGCAGTATTAAAATATCGCATGCCCAATGGACATAGTGACATCCCTTTAAGTGATGCCCACCAAGCAATCCGTCTGATGCGCGAACATGCCAAGGTATGGAACTTCACCAAACTGGGAATCATGGGAGCATCTGCCGGCGGGCATTTGGCAAGCACCGCCGCCACACACTATACCCCCGATACACGTCCTGATTTTCAGATTCTTCTCTACCCTGTGGTCAGTATGAATCCCGTCCTTACTCATAAAGGCTCACATGACAATCTATTAGGTAAAAATCCGTCTAAAGAATCGGAAACACTCTACTCCAACGAACTGCAAGTAAAGTCGGACACTCCCCCTGCTTTCATCTTACACAGCAGCAATGATGGAGCCGTAGCGGTGGCCAACAGTATAAACTATTATATGGAACTAGTCAAGAATAAGGTTCCCGCCTCACTTCACACCTATCCCATCGGCGGACATGGTTGGGGATTCCGTGACAGTTTTCCATACAAACGCCAATGGACTGAGGAATTGGAACAGTGGCTAAGAAAAGAAATTCAATAAAAACGAAGGTGTGTCTAAACGCTCATACACTAAAAATCACGGAGATGTGTCAAAACTCCCTTTTTATCGAAATCACCCTCGCTACAACTACCTGTGGCGAGGGTGACTTTTAGTTTACGAGAGTTTGACACATTTACATTTGCAGACCTTCAAACATAAATATCATATTTCTTATTTTCTTGCTCCCAACTGTGCATCCAGATAGAACAAACCGGCTTCACCACCCAATTTGATTTTATCAACAATACCTTGCGCTGTAGCTTCTTCTTCCACTTGTTCGCGAACAAATCCCCACAAGAAGTCCTGAGAAGCCTTGTCTTTCTCACCGGCGGCAACATCCACCAACTTGTCAATCAGTTCAGAAACATGACACTCATGCTTGTAAACATGTTCAAATACAGCCAATGGTGACTCCCATTCTTGCGGAACGGAATCAATAGCACCCACTTTTGCCACACCGCCACGTTTCAAGACATACTGAGCCAACATATCAGCATGTTCATTTTCTTCACGAGATTGAGCTTTCATCCATGCAGCAAAGCCCTCATATCCTTTGGCCGCAAAGAAATAAGACATAGAAAGATAAAGGTTGGCTGACCACATCTCAGCCACAATCTGCGCATTAATAGCGTCTTGTAATTTCTGCGAAATCATAATTTTAGCTTTTTTAGTTAGTCACTTATCATAAATTATAATGGCAAATATAAAATTAAATTCAATACTTTACATCACTACAAGAGCTTTTTTTCTTGTTTTTTTGAATAACACCACTTAAAGCTTTGTCATTCAAAAGAAAAGGTTTATCTTTGCACCCGCTAATACGAGATATTAGCATAAATTCAAATCATTAATTATAAAAACGTTATTTAGAAAATGGCAACTAAAATCAGATTGCAAAGAAACGGACGCAAAAGTTATGCGTTTTACTCAATCGTTATCGCTGACGTAAGAGCTCCACGTGATGGTAAATTTACTGAAAAAATCGGTACTTACAACCCTAATACCGACCCTGCCACAGTAGATTTGAATTTCGAACGCGCCCTTCATTGGGTAATGTGCGGTGCACAGCCTACTGACACTGTACGCAACATCCTTTCTAAAGAAGGTGTTTACATGAAGAAACACTTACTGGGTGGTGTTGCTAAAGGCGCATTCACCGAAGCAGAAGCAGAAGCTAAATTCGAAGCTTGGAAAAACAACAAACAGTCAGGTTTGGCTGCTTTGAAAGCTAAGCAAGAAGAAGCTAAGAAGGCTGAAGCTAAAGCTCGTTTGGAAGCTGAAAAGAAAGTAAATGAAGAAATTGCAAAGAAAGTAGCTGAAAAGAAAGCTGCTGAGGCTGCTGCTAAGGCTGAAGCTGAAGCTGCTGCTACTGAAGAAGCTCCCGCTGCTGAAGCAACTGAAGCTCCTGCTGAAGCATAATCCGCTCCTTTACTTCAAAAGAGTTAACTCCTCCGATTTATTCGGGGGAGTTTTTTTGTATGTATAAGTCCCATCTTATGGCTCAGTGCTAATTACAAGAGAGATAGCTTTCACACAGAATCTCCATAAACAGGAGGTTTCAACACTCATTATGTGTGAAAGAGGATTATATCAATTTTCCTGACGGACGGGATTCCCCTCACCGGCATCATTTCATCTTGCCTTCAAAAACTCTTGCTCGCTTCGGAAAACTCCAAGGTCTTTTTTGAAAAGTACATTTTATATCAGACGATTGCTTGATTTGATACCGGCATTGTAACTCATAGTTCACACTTATCACCCACAGAATTTCCGGATTAATCCGATGTTGTCTCCTCCGGTTTTCAAACACTGCACACATCATGAACTCCCTAAGTCATTTCATTAGTCGGACTAAGCGTTTTCGTCCTTTCGATTATGCCTGTCTGTCCGTCGGATTACTACAGACTCCGGCAATGGACTGTACGGTCTACCGTAGCAGACTATACAGTCCATTGCAGTAGACTGTACAGTCCGCTGCCGGAGACTGTAATAATCTTCCGTTTAAAAGGCCTTGGCTGACAGCAAGAAACGGCTTACTCTTCCCTTTGTGGGGGATACGTTATAAGGAGATAAAACAATGATTTAAATCCCCAAGAAAACAATGTGACCCATTACAAGGAAGAGATAGCTTTCACGCAGAATCCCCATGAACTGGAGGTTTCAGCACTCATTATGTGTGAAAGAAGATTATATCAACTTTCCTGACGGACAGGATTCCTTTCACCGGCATCATTCCATCTTCTCATCAAAAGCCCTTGTCCGTTTCGAACAACTTCAAGGTCTTTTTTGAAACTTCAAAGCCTTTCTTGAAAACCTCCGGTTCTTTTTGAAAAGCACATTTTATTCAGTCAGTTTTAGACCTGTGATAATAGGATTATGGTCTGAATAACGATAAGGATTGGATTGATAAAAGGACGTATATTGATATTCAAAATAGACCGGTTCACTCGCATTAATATCCCAAGGTGCAGCACCGGTCACCTGCCCAGTCAATGTGGAGGAACTAAGAGAATGATCCAAGTAACCTACCTCACCCTGATAAACATAACTCCATCTGTCAGGAGCATACTTTTGCAATTCGTTAGTATAACCGGCCTCCGTAAATATGCGTACCGGATCTTCATTGGAATAACTGTTCAAATCTCCTACCACCAACACATCAGTGTCGCCGTAATAATTCTTCAGATTTTCATACGTAGCCAAGCAATCCTTAGCCTCTTGCACCCGTCGAAAATTGAACTGAGACTGACCATCCTGCTGATCTTTATCACCTCCGGTAGCATTATTGCCTGACTTGGATTTAAAATGGTTCATGGCCAGAATCACTCTGCTGCCATTCTCTTTCAACTCGAAGCATTGAGCCACATGACGAAGGGGCAGATATGTGCCTCCATAAGTTTTAAACTCCATGTAAGGAGATACCTTTTCTGTATTGTAAATAAAAGCATTCTTTGTATAACTCGTTATTTTCTTGTCGCCGCTGTCAATACCTCTGTATTTACCGGTTACGCCACACTCCTCATTCAATGCCTGTACTAATTCATTGACCGAATAATCTCCCTCTTCTATTTCACAAACAGCATACACATCAGCATCCATTTCTTTCATCGCCGCCAATATTTTCTTCCGTTGCCTCTGAAAAGCGGCTTCATTTTTGGCCCCATTGCTATGTCCCCACATGGAAGGACTCGCCATATAATATTCAAGATTCATGCTGGCTACTTTCATATTATATTTTCCCACCTCAGGCATTTGCGGGCGGTCATTCTTTTTTATAACCGGGCGGTCAGTAATAGTCAAAGCATAGTGATTCCCCGAAACAGACACCTTTCCTTTCAGATTCTCCAGCCTGGTTCCCACACGCAATGTATGGTTCTCGTCTGTCAATACAATGTCACCCGGAATTAGCAACAACTTATTTCTCATATTCTCTTCCAAAGCTTTTTTATAGTCTGAGCTACCCGGTGTCACTTTATCAGTAGGAGTCCGTAAAATTTGAGAAGAAAGAGTTATATTGCCTGTTGCCGACACTTTATAGGTAGCAGTAACAAACATTGCATTTTTTAGCGTTACTTCCTTCCCGAGCAATTCATCTGTAAAATCTTCGGGAAATATATAAGCCTTTGTGACGGGTGCAGGTTCTGGTTCTAAAGCATCCTTTCCCTTACTACAAGATACCGCCAACAGGATTCCTGCTGTCCATATTATATTCTTAACGTTTAAAATCTTCATATACATCTCCTTTCAATAAAAAAAGGGATGTGTCAAAACTTCCCTTTTATCGAAATCACCCTCGCTACAACAGCCTGTGGCGAGGGTGATTTTTAGTTTATGAGAGTTTCGACGCACCCTCTACTTTTTCATTTCAACTCTTTATTATTCAACCTTTTTCATTGAATCTTCCACATACTCAAACTTACCATTACCAATCACTTTATAAACGGCTGTCCAATTAATGTTGGAACTACCGTCATAAATTACAAAGTTTACAGTATAGGTAACATCAATACCGTCTACAGGAACAGCATCTGCATGCATTTTCTCCAAAGCGGGGATAAATGCTTTCGGCAAACGAGCCATCACAGTTTCCGTAATCTTGGCGTCATCCATTCCTTCATAACCTTTGGCATACTGTTCGCGGAATTTGGCAGGACGCAAATCTATATTGTTCTGATATGCAGTAGCTCCGAAATAATATTCACTTCCGGTCGGAGAAGCATAGGTAGTGGTATATCCATCACCTTTCTTGGAAATACCAAGTTCTTTTTGGTCGACATTTTCCCACACCCAATCTACTATAGCCTGATAATATGCAGATATATCAGCTTGGTCTCTACCATTCGGCAGGTTTACCACAACACTAGGATCGTAGTTCCATTTACCATTACTTTTTACATATTGTTCTGTTTTGGTTGTCATATAAGTATTCTTTCCCCAACGGGCATCGGCAGCAGAATAAATATATGAATCACTATAAGCCTTAACAGAACCGCTATAGTACTTATACACGATAATCTTTTCATCATCATTCAAAGGATAAGCCACCTTCTTCGCCAGATAAGCAGGTAAATAGTCCTCAGCCAAAACACTAGAGCTGAAGTTAAAGTTCTTGCCCGGTTCGCCCATTGCTGTATAATCATCCGGTGTGAGTACAAATACATCCTCATCACTTACCACATCCCAACCTTTTGCCGATTTTTCATAGAAAGCATATTGAGGTTCAGACTTAACCAGAACCGGAATGTCATTTCCTACGATAATATTATCGAGCTGGTAAGTAGTTGATTTCTTATCCTCCCCATTACCTACATACTTAAATGCTACACAAACACTTTTGCCTTCATAGTCCTTCAGTTCAACAGTTCCTGCCGGAGCCATCGTACCATATCCTTTTACCGGTTCTTGAGGAAGAGTAAACTCTGCTGTAATATCAGTCCATGTAGCCTTTGATACATCTTTTCCATCAAAATCTGTCGAAATAAGAACTGACAAACAGTCCGCATTCCAATAGCCGACACAAACATCGAAAGCCAGTTTCTTCTTCGCATCGTCAATTTTAATAGACGGAGTCACCAGCCATGCTTCACAGGCTCCCTTTCCGTTTGCCGAATAACTGATATACTGATTATCACTATAATTTTTCACAGACCATTTAGCCCCTCCTGTCGCATTGACATACCACTTACTGATAGAAGTCACATCACCACCTTTCAATGATTCAAAATCATACGAAAAGACAGGGTCATCCATTTTCTGCGGCACAGCATTCGCATTATAATTATATTCTGCAAACACATGGCTTCCTTCTTTTGCATCAGGAAAAGCGTTATTCAAAACCTTATATAATTTTGAAGTCGTCGACTTATTAAGATATGCTCCATAATATCCGGCCCCATGAACAATCTTATAATCATCATTCTTCAACTTATAATAATCAATCTTATAAAACTTATCATGTTTCACCGACTTGTCTTCTTTATAATCGAATGTGATTTTAAAGCTGGAACCATCATCGGCTGAAGGATATTGCTTGGACAACCAATCAGGCAAATAATTCTGAGCTTCATCTGCAGCAGAAAAATACTGATTAGTCTTCGGGTTACCTTTCAAAGAAGCCCAATCTGTAAATGTAATAGCTCCCTTCTTTACATCAGTTGGCTTGCCAAAATCATCGAAGCCATCAAAGTTATCTTCATTATAGTCACAACCCACTAGAGCCAAGGCTATAAATGCACTATATAATAATGTATACTTTTTCATTATTTATCGCTTTTAGAATTTAGAAATTAATCTTCAATCGCAATGAGTATGTACGTCCAAAAGCATAGAATACACCATAAGCATTCTGCCATGTACCGTCTGCATCTGTTGCATTTACAATATATTCCTGATTGAACAAGTTATTAATGTTGCCATACAGTGTAGCCTTACAACTACCGATATTAAAACGATAGCTTGCATTAAAGTCAAACTGGCCTCCTGAAGGTATCTTCCAAGGATCTTTAAACGTCTTTACTCCACCTACAACCAAACTACTTCCACTCAATGCAAAGTCTGCATAGTTGTTTGCATAGAAGTTATAATCCAAGCCTGCCCGGAAACCATCAAGGAACTTCACTGTAGCCCCCAATGCACCAGTCAATTGCGCAGAGTCGCCTACCTTCACTCCCTTCAACTGAACTTCAGACTTAGCATGATCAGGCGCATATATATCAGAAGCAATCGTACCCTTCAAATCAGCCAAAGGCTGTCCTTGTCCATTATAATAATATCCGGTAGCATTACTATCCCACTGCCAATCACCTACAGAAAGCATACCATTAATAGTCAACCAACGAGTCGGCTCTGCAACGAAATCAAGTTCTACACCCATGTGGCGTGCATCAACACCTTGCATATTAATGCTATAACGATCTACCGGGTTACTATTTTCATCCAAAATATCGCCACCCTTTGTCATCGTCTTATCCATCCAACGGGTATAATATGCATTCAAATTGACATTCAACCAAGAAGAACGATATCCATAACCTAATTCTGCAGAGAATACTTTCTCATTCACGGCATTGGGATTGGTGGCATTACTTACTGCTGCCGACAAGAAAGCGCCATACGAGAAGAATGGAGCACGGCTGATATAACCGACATTAGCAAACACATTATGGTGATCAGTAATATTAAAGTTTGCACCACCCTTGGCCGTCCAACCAATGAAGTTTACAGTTTCCGATTCAGCATGCTGCTTGTCATAATAAAGACGGTCATAACGCCAATAACCGGTATTGGAAATAGAACCTGCCAAGAAAGCACTTAATTTATCTTTATTGTATTCTGCTTGTGCAAATACTCCTTCCTGCATAACATATCCATCATAGTCACGGTAAACCACATCACCTACGGTCAATTTCTCATACTTCCAGTTAGGATCTGCAGCCGCTGCATTATTGACAGCTTTTACATTTTTACGTGAATCATAATCTACATAATATTCACCACCATAAAGATCATTCAACTCATTGGTATGAGTACCTTTATAATAACGGAAGTCTACTCCGCCATAAAAATCAATATTCTCGTTTAACTTCGTAGTGAAAGTCGACAATAAACCGTACCAGTTATGGTAGTTTTTAGACTTCGACATAGCCAACATAGAACCGTTTTCACTCTGCTCATTGAGTTCCTGAATCTTATCATACGCAAATGTACCATCTGCATTGCGGAATTTTGTAGTCAGCTTACCATAAGAAGCGCCACGCCAATCTGTATAAGAATAACCAAACTCAGAGTTTCCTTGTCCGTTATAACCATTACCGCGGCCAATAGAAACATAAGCGACAGTACTCAAAGTAGATTTGTCATTTATCTGCCATTGATGGTTTAATGAAATCTGAGGCTTGTGGTATTCATTATAATTGGAAGATTTGCGTTCGCCGTTCTTTCCGAAACCATAAGATGGATTATAACGATATTCACTTTTGCCTTTCATATATTTCTTCACTTCCTGCCAACCCTGAATAGTCAAGCCGTCATAACTGCTACTACGCTGATAGTGGCTTTGAGGTGCACCAAAGGCAGTAAATGACAATTGATGAGCATCATTTAATTTCTTAGAGATATTAAGAAAATAGTTATAACCTTCAAAGTCTGTACCTTGGATATAACCATCGCCCCATTTCTTTCCTCCTAGTAAACTGATGGCCCATCCTCCTTTCATCATACCTGTAGAAACAGAGAACAAAATGCTGTTCATGCCATCGTTACCCATACCATAAGAAATAGAACCGCCTTTTTTAGCGTCTGTAGAGCGAGTTACAATATTTAAAGAACCACCGACAGAAGGAACTGATACCTTAGAAGCTCCCAATCCACGCTGCACCTGTGTGCTGCGAGTGACATCACTCAAACCAGCCCAATTACTAAAGTAAACGCCACCCCATTCCATATCGTTTACAGGAACACCGTTTACCATAACTGCAATATTTTCTGTTTTGAAACCACGCAAGTTAATATCCGAATCACCGTAACCACCACCTTGTTTTGTGGCATATACTCCTGGAGTTGATTTTAATATCTCAGGAAATTCCATAGTACCGAGCTTCTCTTCGATGAATTCCGGTGCTACGGTAGATACAGCCACCGGAGTTTTACGAGCTACGGCAATGGATGAAGTCACCACAACATCCCCCAAAGTATGAGTATCCAAATCCATTTTGACTACTCCCAAATTTACTTCACCCCGCTGAGTTAGTTTAACAGACTTATCCAAGTAACCTAAATACTTAAATTCAATTGTTGCTTTAGCTGAAGTCACTTTCAATGTGAAGTTACCTTCATAGTCTGTAACAGTACCCAAGCCAGTACCGCCTACCGTAACAGTTGCACCAATCAATGGCTCATTGTTTTCGGCATCTACCACTGTTCCTTTTACCGTTGCCTGCGCACCAGCAGTAGCAGCAAAACACAATGTTAAGACTGCTAACATGAGGAAATGCTTTAGATGATTTCTCATAATTTTGTTTTTGATTAATAGTTAATAGTTAGTTAGAAACACTAAATAGATAACAAAGGTAGAAATTATATTCATATTAATTGCATTAATATTGCAATAATTAAAGGAGGTATGCGGATTTTCCCAAGGAGTATTAAGATTGTATTACATTTGCTAATGACCACAACTAATACTTCTTTTACTGTATAGTGACCCACACACTTGAAAAAGCACTTCCGTTTATGCGGTTGAATGTCTTCTATCCGCTCTTCCGACATGGTTATCCCACAAAAAAAGGGAGGTGTGTCAAAACTAAAATGCCTATCCAATCGTCAGCTGTAGGGGCAGGGTTTGCCTGCCCGAAGACACAAAGTAAACTGTTTTCGGGCGAGCGAACCTCGCCCCTACGAACAAAACGACAGTATTATTCACATTTTGACACAACCCCCTTTTTAGGAGTCCATCAATACGATGGAAGCAAATTAATTAAAAAGATAACGGACGCTGAACTGCACTGAATAAGTAGAATTTAAACTCATATAATCAGAATGTACAGAAGTCAGACGCTTACCATTGTTCTGCTGGAACTGATAAGCTCCGTTTTTATAGCTTAACAAAGCATCATTATTAATCTTTTTATAAGTTCCCCATTTACTGTTCAGGAGATTCAAGAAATTCTTAATATCAACTCCAACTTGCAACGTATTGCGTTTTCCGCCGATATTCATATAGAAGTCTTGCATAAACTTCAAATCCAGCTGATGATGCCAAGGCATTACTGCACCGCCACGCTCGGTATATTTACCTTTGCGTCCTTTCAGATAACTGTCATTATTAATATAGTTCCAGAAATCATCTCTTTGCATATCTGCTGTATAAGCCATCTTCTTGCCATTATCATCTTTAACTTCTGTTGCTTCGAAATTCCATGAATCCAATTCGTTGCGAGAAGCCGGAATGTAAAGCAAACTGTTGGCTTTGTCACCTAACACATTGCTTGAGAAGGTATAAGTATGACGAGCGCCACCATATCCCCAGCCATCATAACCGGTATTCATTCCTTCGTAAATCAAAGAAATGGCAGAAGCAAAATGCTTGGCATATTCCTTACGGTATCCCACAGAAGCAATTATACGATGAGGAGAAACGTAATTTCCGAAGCCTAATTCGTGAGCATTAATCGGGTCAATAGAATACATATTGTTTTTATATGCAGAACTGACTTGGTCGCCCACACCATCTCCATACGACTTAGCACAAGCATGAGTGTAAGCCACTGACATATTCAAACCAAAATCAAATCGCTTTGCCAACTGTGCTGTAATAGAATAATAATATGCACCATGAGGGCCGTTCTCCAGCAGATAAGCGTCTTGTACACCGGGGTACTGACCTAGTTTATGACGCACATCATTATCGTTTAAGGCAACGGTTTCATCACTTACATAATAGTGAGGATTGGAAACCACCACCGTTTGCAGGTCTTTATTAAAGATACCTTCTAACGTGAAATCAATGTCACCCGGCAGTTTGGCATCAAAAGCCAAAGACGTTTTCCAAGTTGTGGGCATTGTCAAGTCTTTATCCAGAATGGTTGACTGATTGGAAGCCTTTAACTCTTTCGGCTTAAAGTTTCCTCCGTAAAGCTCTTGAAGCAAAGCTTTTCTATCCGAACCATGGAAGCTGGGAATAACTCCTGTAGCTTCTTCTCTCTTATTGAAGAAATAGCTGGTTTGTCCCACATTTGAATTTCCTACTGTCGAAACCAACCATACAAAAGGCATACGTCCGACATATATACCGGTACCGCCACGAAGCACATATTTGCGTTCTCCGGTCATATCCCAGTTAAAACCTACACGTGGAGATACGGTAATTTTTGCATCAGGAAGCTGATCGGTCGAATAATGGATTCCATTATAACTTTGCTCTGCAAAGTCCTTATTATAATTATCTTTTAAAGAAGGATAAACAGGCAACTCAAAACGGATACCGGCGGTCAGCTTAAAGTTATCGCTGATATTCATCTGATCCTGCAAATATAATGAATGTTGCATGGTAGTCATTTTAGCCATAAACTGAGATAAATCTTCAGAGTTGGAATGCATCATACCAAATGCAGCCGGCTGACGATTGTTTACAAAATCATCCCATGATGAATATACATAATATCCATTACCTGCCTGCTGAAATCCATTGACGGCTTTGTTGTGTTCAAACTGATAACCTAAAACGAAGTTGTGGATACCCATATTATAAGAAGCTTCGTCCGTTACTACCCATGTCTTGGCCTGTCCCAAGTTACCTACCGTAAATACATCCGGACCGAAAGTAGCATATAAAGCACCATTTTCGAGAATATCCACAGTCGGGAAGTTGAGGTCGCCTTCGTAACTGCGAGGCTCATCCTGGAAAGAGTATGTGGCACGTAATACATTATTCAATCTTCCTTCCAACCACTTAGAGTTCCATTCGGCAGCATACGAAGTAAAGTTGTACTCCTTAAAATAACGGGCACTTTCAAAATACAAAGACCCTGCTTTGCCACGACCTGAACCTTTTGAAATACCATCTCCACCGGGATAAATATCATTGGCGTAAAGAGGAGAAGTAGATGAAGAAGGACCTGAGTTGTCTTTAGAATGAGCACGGGTGAAACGGACATTCAATTTATGGTTATCATTAATATTCCAATCCACACGGGCTACTACTTTATAAGCCGGAGTCTTGATAGAGTAATTTTGATAACGACCCGGATTATAATTATATTTCTCCATTAAATAACTGCTCATATTATCCATACCTATCCAAGTGCGTCCACTTGCATCGGTTGTAGTGGTAGCAAAAGGACGATGAACAACATCATCAAAGTTAACCTGAGAAGCATCGGTACGTGCAATAGCTGTCGGACCGGCACTCACGTTGTCCTCATATTCCCCATTCACAAAGAAAAACAATTTATTCTTAATGATAGCGCCACCAAGACTTGCACCATAAGTGTAATATTGAGATTTCTCCACATTTAAATTGGTATCTCCGATATGGTCTCCTTTCAGACTTTCATTAGACAAATAAGTATAAACTGTTCCCTTGAAGTCGTTTGTACCACTCTTGGTTACGGCGTTGATGGCACCTCCCGTAAATCCGCTTTGGCGCACATCATATGGAGTAACCGAAATGGAAACCTGTTCCAGCGCATCCAAAGAGATAGGAGAACCACCTCCCGGCAAATTCGAACCGATACCAAATGCATTGCTGAATGCCGCACCGTCGACTGTTACATACGATTGACGATAGTTACCACCGCCCACAGCAAAACCCGATCCGGTGGTATTGGCTCCCTGAGGAGTAAGACGCATCACATCATTCAGACTACGACTCACGGTCGGCACCAAAGACATACGTTCACTTCCAATATTGGTTACGGCTCCGGCACGGTCGGACTTCATGTTGCTGCTTTTGGATGCTGTTACTACAACTTCATCCAGCAATTCTGAAGACTCTTTCAGTTGTGCGTCCAAGACATAGTTATCTCCCAACTGAAGATTGATGTCTTTAAAAATAAGTGTTTGATAACCGATGTACGAAATCTCTACTTTGTAAGGACCGCCGGCACGCATGCCTTGAATAGAGTAACGTCCATCAAAATTAGTAATTGCGCCATAGTGTGTTCCCGAAGGCTCATGAATAGCCTGAACAGTAGCACCGATAATGACCTCATTGTTTGTGTCAACCAATTTACCACTCATAGAAGAAGTAGTAACTTGTGCATTGACCGTAGCAGCAATCACTAGCATGACTGCTGATAAAAAAGATCGCATTCTTTTTACCATAAAACCTACTGAATTAATTAATATTATAATTAATGTCTTAAAAGACGTTGCAAAGATAGCAAATAAGAATGGGATATATACTACATTCTAATTACAAAATGGGGGTTATAACAGAATAATGAATAAAAAACCCCTTAAAAGACAAAATCTCTTAAGGGGGAATCCGGCATGAAATATCAAATGCTCATCAATCTTCCATCAATTTGCGATAACGAACCCGCTTAGGCTCTTCATTGCCTAAACGCTTCATCTTATTTTCTTCATATTCTGAATAAGAGCCCTCGAAGAAGAACACTTCACTGTTTCCTTCAAAGGCAAGGATATGAGTGCAGATACGATCCAGGAACCAACGGTCATGGCTGATAACCACAGCACATCCGGCAAAGTCGTCCAACCCCTCTTCCAATGCACGAAGAGTATTTACATCGATATCATTGGTAGGCTCATCGAGCAGTAACACGTTGCCTTCTTCTTTTAATGCCATTGCCAAATGTAAACGATTCCGTTCACCACCCGAAAGCATTCCACAAAGTTTCTCCTGATCGGCTCCCGAGAAATTAAAACGGCTCAGATAAGCACGCGCATTAATGTCACGTCCTCCCATTCGAATAAGTTCGTTACCTCCACTGATTACCTGATACACACTTTTATTAGCGTCAATATCTTTATGTTGCTGATCCACGTAAGCCAGCTTCACTGTTTCACCTACTTCAAAAGTACCTTTATCTACTGTCTCCAGTCCCATTATCAAACGGAACAAAGTCGTTTTACCGGCACCATTCGGTCCAATCACGCCCACAATGCCATTAGGAGGCAACATAAAGTTCAGATTGTCAAACAACAGTTTATCGCCATACGCCTTTGCCACTCCTTTGGCTTCAATCACTTTATTTCCCAAACGAGGACCATTCGGAATAAAAATCTCCAGCTTTTCTTCTTTCTCTTTCTGGTCTTCATTCAATAGTTTATCATACGAGTTCAAACGAGCTTTACCTTTCGCTTGACGGGCCTTCGGCGCCATACGCACCCAGTCCAACTCGCGCTCCAACGTTTTACGACGTTTGCTGGCCGTCTTCTCTTCCATCTCCATACGTTTGGTCTTCTGCTCCAACCAACTGGAATAATTACCCTTCCAAGGAATACCTTCACCGCGGTCGAGCTCAAGAATCCATCCAGCCACATGGTCAAGGAAATAACGGTCGTGAGTGATACAGATAACCGTTCCTTCATATTGTTGCAAATGCTGTTCCAACCAATCGATACTTTCGGCATCCAAATGATTGGTCGGCTCATCCAACAATAAGATATCCGGTTTTTGCAACAACAAACGGCACAATGCCACACGACGGCGCTCACCTCCCGAAAGATTCTTCACCGGCTGGTCTTCGGGCGGACAACGCAAAGCGTCCATCGCACGTTCCAGTTTACTATCCAAATTCCATGCATCCGTCGAATCGATAATGTCTTGCAACTCTGCTTGACGAGCAAAAAGTGCATCCATCTTTTCGGGGTCTTCATAATACTCGGGAAGACCGAACTTATTGTTTATTTCTTCGTATTCGGCAAGCGTATCAACTATATTCTGCACGCCTTCCATTACGACTTCTTTTACTGTCTTATCATTATCCAAATGCGGTTCCTGTGCCAGATAGCCTACTGAATAACCCGGAGAAAAGACTACCTCACCCTGATAACTCTTCTCTAAGCCGGCTATAATCTTAAGCAATGTAGACTTACCCGAACCGTTCAAACCGATAATACCAATCTTGGCACCATAAAAAAAGGATAGGTAGATGTCTTTTAATACCTGTTTATTCGCCTGGAAAGCTTTACTCACGCCCACCATCGAAAAGATGATTTTCTTGTCGTCTGCCATATCTTTATATCTTAAATTTTATAACTGTTTTTCTTCCATTCTCTTATAATACCAACAGTGTGTCACCGTTTCATAAAGAACCAATGAAACCACACAGATGCCCAAACATATCCAATATATTGTGTCAGGATAGCTTTCTGTCCATATATTCTCGAAAAACAAACCTCCCAACAAACCTACTTCCCATAACAACTGATAAGTGTTATTTCCTGTACCTCTCTCACAATGCAACGGCAAGCTTATCATTATTACAAAAAAGCGGGATGCAGTGATTCCAATGCCGACACCCAACAAAAGGGCCGCGATATAACTGCTCACTAAACTGTTTGAAAATGCCATCAACAATATTCCTGCAACTAAAGCCGCTTGTCCGAACTCCATCTCTGCACGACACGAAGTATGCGAAAGGGCATACTTGGAAACAAGCAGTGAAACTGCAAAACCTATCAGAATGCAAATATAGAATATTTCATTATAAATATGTGCAATAACGACTCCAAATATAAAAGAGACCAACAACATGTTTATTCCGGGAAGAAGCGTGCGAGGCAATAAAAAACGGTCTAAAGAGAAAAGAGGAGGACATAAAGGTGCACGAAAAGGAATATGAAGCAACGGAATCAATAATAATGCACCTATTCCAAATGCCGCACACACATAAACCACACAGGTAAAGCTCCAATAAGGATATATATAAACACCTAACGCCAGTCCCAATGCCATTCCAAACCTTCCGAACCAAGTAAAAGCGACGTTAGCATCTGTACGTCGGCGTGAAGCTGTAACATCAATTACCAAAGTGCTTCCGGTAGTCATTGTCACCACACTGAACAATGCCCCTTGCGCCATACGCAGTAAAGCTACCATCCCAACGGTGGCGACATAGGGATATAATAAACTTACTCCGGCCAGTAACGCCAGAGTAATGATACATACACTTTTCCGTTTGAAGGTGTCTATTATATAGCTGTTACAAGGACCGGGCAGAAACATTGTCAATCCAAAGACGGCAACGGCTCCCCCTGCTTCCGCATAGCTGCAATACCAATGTTGCACTATCCACAAAGGAAGTACGGGCAACATGATATAGAGCGAAATATAAAGGAAAAAGTTTGAAAGAGACAGGATTATCATATCTCTTGTCCATAATTTCGCCTTTTCATACGGAAAGAAGAAGTCATCAAACATATCGGAACCTTTTAATATTGTTCGTTCTCGTTAGGGAAATCTCCGCTTTTCACATCCTCTACATATTGACCGATTGCACCTTTCATTACTGTGTGTAAGTCTGCATAACGACGAAGGAAACGCGGACGAAAGCCGTCAGTCATTCCAAGCATATCGGCTACGACAAGTACCTGACCGTCGACATTACCACCGGCACCAATGCCGATTACGGGTATAGTCAGCTCTTTTGCCACTCTTTCGGCCAATGCAGCCGGAATTTTTTCAAGCACGAGTCCAAAGCATCCGGCTTCTTCCAGCAAATGAGCATCACGAATCAACTTTTCCGCCTCTGCATCATCCTTTGCACGTACTGTGTAAGTTCCATATTTATTAATGGATTGAGGCATCAAACCCAAATGTCCCATAATTGGAATACCTGCCGAAATAATCTTCTTTACTGCATCGATAATCTCTTCTCCGCCTTCCAGTTTTAATGCATCGGCATGAGTTATCTTCATTATTTTAATTGCATTGGTCACGGCTTCGTACTCAGATGTTTGATAAGTACCAAAAGGCATATCAACCACCACTAAAGCACGTTTCACTCCGCGCACCACCGATTTACCGTGATAAATCATCTGGTCGAGTGTTATTGGGAGCGTAGTTACATTTCCCGCCATTACATTAGAAGCGGAGTCACCCACTAGAATAACATCAATACCAGCTTCATCCACAATCTGTGCAGTGGTATAGTCATAAGAGGTCAGCATCGAAATTCTTTCACCTCTCTGTTTCATTTCCACCAAACGATGGGTGGTCACCTTGCGTGTATCACCAGAAATATATCCTGCCATATTTACTTTAAATTTTATAAAACGGCTGCAAAGGTAGATGTTTTATATGACATTACCTCATTATCTCTTTCATTTTTTCGAAACTAAACTCTTTAAAGTCCTGAATAACAAGATTCGCCTTATCGCGTATTGCCTCCTCGGGATTGGTCGTTGCCAGTCCCACTACCGTCATTTTCGCACGGTTTCCGGCTTCCAGCCCATGAAATGAATCTTCAAAAACAACACAGTTTTCAGGCACTGTATCACAGACCTTAGCTCCTAACAAAAAACATTCGGGGTCGGGTTTTGAATGGGTAAACTTTTCTGCTGTAAGGATAAAATCTACATTTGCTTTCAACTCAGGATGCACACGATAGGCGTTACTCATCTTTTGCTCATTCGAACTTGTTACTATAGCTATCTTTATTCCATTGGCACGTAATTCTTTCATAAAATTCTCTACGCCGGGTATATATTCATACAACATACTTTTCTCAAAGTTGTTCAAGCCATCTGTTATTTTTTTCTGAGCATCGTCCATTCCGGCAAAATATTTATCATAAATCTGCGTAAGGGTCTGGCCTTTAATCACACGTCCAAAATCTTTTATTTCAGGATGATATTGGCGTCCCTGCTCATCCCAAAAAACGCTATATTGAGTTTCTGTGTCCATCACCACACCGTCAAAGTCAAATAAAGCTGCAATATTTTTTGTTGTATCCATATATAAATTTAGATTGATTTAACGTGGCAAAGGTCTGAATAATCCATCACATTCTTAACTTTGCATTGCTTAAAAATCATAAAATAAGTATGAACCTTAGAAATGATTCTATTGTTATAATCTAATAATGTAAAAAACGAGATATGTTATTCAACGCAGAAAATATCCTATTAATTGGGTCGGTATTACTTTTTGTAAGTATTGTAGTTAGTAAAACAGGCTATCGTTTCGGTGTACCTACATTGCTGGTATTTTTATTAGTCGGAATGTTTTTTGGCAGTGACGGATTGGGGCTGCAGTTCCACAATGCCGATGAAGCACAATTCATTGGTATGGTAGCATTGAGCATTATTCTATTCTCAGGTGGTATGGATACCAAATTTTCAGAGATTCGTCCAGTGCTGTCACAAGGGATACTGCTCTCCACGGTGGGGGTATTACTGACTACACTTTTTACCGGTCTCTTTATATATTGGATTTCAGGTTTTGAGCATGTGAGTATCACCATGTCACTCATTACGGCCATGCTACTGGCAGCCACTATGTCTTCCACAGATTCAGCCTCCGTTTTCAATATTCTCCGCTCGCAAAGCATGAATTTAAAGCATAATCTACGCCCTATGCTCGAACTGGAAAGTGGCAGCAATGACCCGATGGCATATATGCTGACTATTGTTTTAATTCAGTTTATAAACTCTTCGGGTATGGGAATGATGGATATTCTAGGCTCATTCTGCATTCAGTTTATAGTAGGTGGAGCTTCGGGGTTCTTATTGGGCAGGTTAGCCATCCTCATCTTGAATAAGATAAACCTTAACAACCAATCCCTCTATCCCATTCTATTATTAAGTTTTATATTCTTCACTTTCACGGTCACTGATTTGTGTAAAGGGAACGGCTATCTGGCTGTTTACATTGCCGGTATCATGGTAGGAAACAACCGCATAACGAACCGGAAAGAAATTTCAACCTTCATGAATGGTATGACATGGTTATTCCAAATCATTATGTTCCTGACGTTGGGACTGTTGGTTAACCCCCATGAAATGCTGAACATTGCTGTTCCTGCCCTCCTTATCGGTGTATTCATGATTGTTTTTGCACGCCCTCTGAGTGTCCTGATTTGCCTGCTACCATTTAAGAAGATGAATTTTAACTCACGCATATTCGTATCATGGGTAGGCTTGAGAGGAGCAGTACCTATCATATTTGCCACCTATCCTGTGGTAGCCAATATACCGGATTCCAATCAAATATTTAATATCGTGTTCTTTATCACTATCTTATCTTTAGTGGTTCAGGGAACAACAATTTCATGGATAGCTAAATTACTCCATTTGGCCACTCCTCTCGAAAAGACCGGAAATGACTTCGGCGTAGAAATTCCCGATGAAATTAATACCGATTTAAGAGATATCATCCTGACTGAAGAAATGCTGGCCAAGGGCAACCGCCTGATGGACATGAACCTACCTAAAGGTACATTGGTGATGTTGGTAAAACGAGGAAACGAATTTATGATTCCCAATGGTTCACTGCAATTACACGCAGGAGATAAATTGCTGATTATTTCAGAAAATAAAGAAAGTACACCTGCCACTCCTCAATAAGGAAAGGGGCAAGTGTATCGAATAACAGGCCCTTCAGTTTAAAAACGCCCTCTTCTATTCAACTGAACAACAACATGATGTTGAGTATTGAAACAATAATAGCAATGGTATAGAGCACAAAACTGCTCCAACGGGAATTGACATACTTGCCCATCACTCTTTTAGAAGAGGTAAGCCCTACCTGCAAAAATACAGTAAACGGAAGCTGAATACTTAGAATCATCTGAGAAATAATCAATCCATAAAACGGATTGTCAATGAAAAATATAATCACTAAAGCCACCCCCAATGATAAAAGCACACCTATACGTGAGTGAATGTCCTTTATATGATATGATTCTCCAAAGATACCGGCAAAAATAGAACCGGCTGCCATACCGCTGGTTATCGTAGACGAAATACCCGCCATCAGCAAAGCCAATGCAAAAATCACTCCGGCATTATTCCCTAATAGCGGGTCAAGCAACGACTTCGCTTGTTGCAATTCCTCCACCGGCGTACTTGTTTTAAAAAAAGTGGCGGCAGCCAGCAATATCATTGCGCTATTTATCGCCCATCCCACAATCATGGAAAACAGCGTATCATAAAACTCGTATTTCAAGACTTTACGAATCGAACCCTCATCCTGCTTGTTATATTCATGACTCTGTATCACCTCCGAATGCAAAAATAAATTATGGGGCATCACTACTGCACCGAGAACACTCATTATAATAAGCATACTGCCCTGCGGAATACTCGGCACAACCCATGCACGTGCTGCCACCGGCCAGTCTATATCCACCAAAAAGAGTTCATATAGAAATGACAACCCGATAACAGAGACAAACGCAATAATAGCTCGCTCTATCTTTTTATATGAATTGGAGAACAGCATGATAACCACAAAGAGAGTGGTCAATATAGAACCCCACACAATAGGAATATCCAACAACATCTGCAGCGCAATAGCGCCTCCCAGAATCTCTGCCAGAGAAGTAGATATAGATGCCAAAACCGCACTCCCCAAGACTGGACGTGCTATCCATTTGGGACAATATTGTGTAGCTGCTTCGCTCAAACAAAGACCGGTAACAATGCCCAAGTGCGCAACATTGTGTTGCAAAACAATCAACATCACCGTGGAAAGTGTAACGACCCATAATAAAGCGTAGCCAAACTCCGAACCGGCTGCGAAGTTGGACGCCCAGTTCCCCGGATCGATAAATCCAACTGTAACCAATAACCCCGGACCAATATATTTAAAGAAATCAAGACCACCTAAATAGCGTTTATGGTCTTTCCGTTTTAGTTCATCTATGAAATTAGACATGTCTTACTTTTTTTGTTTGCACAAACATACGAATAAAAAACAAATAAACACTTGCTTTGTTTACATATATATTCTATTTTCGCCCTAAAATACCCAACAATAATGAAAAAAAAAATCGTATTATCCGCCTTGCTCATAGCTGCATTGACTGCTTGTACCAGCAAAGGACCGGCCCGCAAATTTAAAGAGACCGCCGAAAAACTAAATAAAACCTACCCTATCCGTTTGAATGAAACCGTTACCATTGACAGTACTCATTATGACGAACAGAACAATACTGTGAGTTACTATTATACTGTAACAGGAGAGCTGGACAGCCCACAGTTCATGAACAGTAATTATGCCACTTATAAAAAAGCTTTGCAAGAAGCTATTGATAACTCAGTGGAAATGGAGGAATATCGGAAATTTGGAAGTAAAATCAAATACATTTATTACTCGGGGAGCAATAAGAAGAAACTGGCGGAGTTCGCTTTCTAGTCAGCTTCGGCCTACCCATTCCACACGTACGTACGTGTAGCCTCATGCGTACGTACGTGTGGGCTTATGCGTATATACGTGTGAGCTCATGCATACGTACGTGCAAACCCACGCGTACTAACGTTTATTCTTCCTCCGGTTTTGTAAAGCGAAACAGGGTCGGGTCTACCGGACGAATCAACACATTGTGTCCTTTTTGAAACTTAGATTTCAGTTTGGCAACCGTCTTTTCCAATTTCGATTTATTAGTATCAAAATACACAAAGCAAGTACGGTTCACCAGCCCTTCCTGGCCTTCCAAATAACTTTTCAACTGATAACTATAATGAGAACGTTGCGGCAACAATTTATTATTATCCAGTTTCACACTATCCAACAACTGGATATCTGTAAAATAAATCAATGAATCTGTAAACGAAGCAGACACACCTACTATATATACAGCCTTGGTTTTATTTCCTTTTAAAGAAAATGCCGAGCACAACATCAGCACGACAAATAAAGAGCAGAAAATCTTGATGAATTTCATAATTTGTTTTTTATTATTTTATTGAGGACAAAAGTAGTTATTTACCGCTAAATATAAAAAGGTAATAGATAAATTAACATTATTCCTCTATAAACGAACAAAAGCACAAGATGAAAGCTCAAACTTTCAACTCATGCTTTGTTTTCTTTTTGTTTTGGAAACCGAATTTGGTCTTATCCCAAATAGGCCTTGAGCAGCTTGCTACGTGAATTTGCTCTTAATCTTCTAATGGCTTTCTCTTTAATCTGACGTACGCGCTCACGAGTGAGTCCGAATTTATCGCCGATTTCTTCCAACGTCATTTCCTGCGTGTTAATACCGAAAAACATCTGGATAATATCCTTTTCTCTTTCGGTTAACGTAGAGAGTGCTCTATCGATTTCCTTCGAAAGTGACTCATTAACCAAGGAACGGTCTGCCATAGGCGAGTCGTCATTTACCAGCACATCCAACAAGCTGTTGTCTTCTCCTTCCACAAAAGGAGCATCTACAGAAATGTGACGGCCTGAAACTTTCAACGTGTCCGAAATCTTGTCTACCGGAATTTCCAATTCATCGGCTAATTCTTCCGGAGAAGGACGACGCTCGTTTTCCTGTTCGAACTTGGAAAAAGCTTTGCTGATTTTATTCAGCGAACCTACCTGGTTCAACGGCAAACGAACAATACGTGACTGTTCTGCCAATGCTTGAAGGATAGACTGACGAATCCACCATACAGCGTAACTGATAAATTTAAAGCCTCGGGTTTCATCAAACTTTTCGGCTGCCTTAATCAGTCCCAGGTTTCCCTCATTAATCAAGTCAGGAAGACTTAACCCCTGATTTTGATACTGCTTGGCAACAGATACAACGAAACGCAAGTTTGCACGTGTCAGTTTTTCTAATGCCACCCGGTCGCCTTTACGGATACGTTGAGCGAGCTCTACCTCTTCTTCTACAGTAATCAAGTCTTCGCGCCCAATTTCCTGTAGATACTTATCAAGAGATGCGCTCTCTCGGTTAGTGATACTTTTAGTAATCTTTAATTGTCTCATTCTCTATAAAACAAATTTGGGATGCAAATTTACAACATTAAAATGGAATAACATCCATTTTGTTTGGAATATTTTTGCCAATAAATCAAAAAAGGACTTTTATCAGGGTAGTTCTTAAAATTATTAGGTTATTCCAATGCATATAGTCCTATTATTTTCATTAAGGACACTCCTTTAAATATAATAGGATGCACGACTAGTATAATACTGCCGTGCATCCACCAAACACACACCTATTGAAAAAATCTTATTACCTTATGTCTTTTTATCCTTTATGAATTATTCTTGAGTCAAGTCTACAGCGTAATTGGCGCGTTTACCTGACGGAAACATACCGCTTAAGAACAATACCTGATCGGGTGACTGAGTTGCAGCCTTCAGCACATTCTCCAAATCATTCACCGTTCTAATGACCTGTCCATTAGCTTTCAGAATAATGAATCCCTTACGGACACCGGCAGCTTTCATCTTGCCTTCCGTCACACCTGTTACTTCAATACCCGAACCGAGATTCAGTTGTTTCTTCAGCTCTTGAGGAACTTCGCGGAACGCAGCACCCAATATTTCCATGCCTGCATTCTTCACTACCTTCGTAGTCCCCTGTTCGTTCTTTAAAGTCAATTCAATATCTTTTTCTTTCTTGTCACGTAAAACTTTTACTGTAACCTTGTCACCCGGACGATGCTTAGCCAAACCTTCCTGCAGTTCTGCAAAGTTCTTCACTCTCTTGCTATCTATTCCAATGATAACATCATTCTCCTGCAACTTACCTGCAGCAGAACCTCCTTCGATGATTTCACGAACCCATACGCCATCTACTGCGCCCAAGTCTTTCACTTGTTTCTTCATTGCATCATCCATTAACTGCTGGTCATCATTAATCGGTGTGCCCTTAATACCTAGAATAGCACGCTGCACAGTCCCATACTCTTTCAAGTCTGATACAACTTTCTTCATAATGCTGGTCGGGATAGCAAAACCATATCCTGAATAAGCCCCTGTCGGTGAATACAGTACAGAGTTGATACCAACCAATTCACCTCCCGCATTAACCAGTGCCCCACCACTATTACCTTGATTAATGGCAGCATCCGTTTGGATGAATGATTCTACACCTTGATTATATACACCCAATGTACGAGCTTTTGCACTGACAATACCGGCAGTTACAGTAGACGTCATGTTGAATGGATTACCTACCGCCAACACCCACTCTCCTACCTTCAATGCATCCGAGTCACCTATAGGTACTGTCGGAAGGTCATCAGCTTCAATTTTAACTAAAGCTAAATCCGTACTGGGGTCTGCACCTATCACGCGTCCTTTAAATTCACGTCCGTCGTTCAGCTTGACACTGATTACATCTGCATTATCAATCACATGGTTATTAGTAACAATATAGCCATCCTTTGATATAATCACACCTGAACCAAAGCCTACCCTTTCCGGAGTTTGTACCTGGCGTTGCTGGCCTCCGCCTCTACCGTTTCCAAAGATATCACCAAAGAAATCGGAGAATGGGTCACGAACTGTTACAGTCTGAGTCTTAGATTCTTGGGTAGACTTTATATGGACAACTGCATGTACAGAGTTCTCGGCCGCCTGAGTCAGATCGACCGGTTGCATATTTATTGCATCCAGAGCTGCCAATCTTGTATTCTGGTTTTGTTGGAATACATCATTAAAAGCCAAACTCTTATTCTGTTCAGGCTTCAACATAGTATAAGTCGTTACTCCTGCCACACCTGCGCTAACAGCTACAATCGCCGTTGCTCCTAGTACCATTTTAGTTGCTTGTTTCATAACTTAATATCTATTAATTTGTTAATTTCATTTTTAGTTTAACTTTTATACCGCTAAAGTAATGACAAAATATGTACGGTTGTATGCATTGTCAGGTAAATTTTCCCTCTTTTAACAGAGACATACAGACACTTAACAGGGGTTAACCGCAATATCTGCCAAATTTGCATTCGTTATCAATAGCTGACAGCACATCTGTCAGAGGCATAAATTCAACATTTTACATTCATTTCAATACTTTTTCTCATCCTTTTGCTGCACTTCGGGCTAAAAGCATTATCTTTGTCCGCTCAAAGCAGTCGGCCGGTCTGTCGCTGATGCCACAAGGCAGAAGAGGAAAGTCCGGGCAACATAGAGCATCCTACTTCCTAACAGAAAGCTATCTGCGAAGGTAGAGTAATGCAGAAGAAAAGAACCGCCCTGTTCTTTCGGGGACAAGGTAAGGGTGAGAAGGCGGGGTAAGAGCCCACCAGCCGCATGGTGACATGTCGGGCTGTGTATCTTAGGAGTTGTAAGGTCATGTAAACCGGCATTATGAGGGTTGCTCGCCCCACGTCGGAGGGTAGACCGCTAGAGCCTGTTGGTGACAACAGGCGTAGATAAATGACAGACGCTTTGCCGCAAGGCAAGGAACAGAACCCGGCTTATAGGCCGACTGCTTTTTTTTATATATAAAGAGCCTAAATGAGTACCATGAACAAGGAAAAGCTGAAAGGCCTGCAATCGTTTCTCAAAGATGATATATGGCGAGTGACGGAAGACGAGGTTAGCAAATCTCGTGGAATACTTTATAATGCAATAAAGATAGCAACCCTCTCCATCCGTGAATTTACCCAAGGACGTATTATCAACAAAGCTTCTGCGCTGACATACAGCACATTGCTTTCCAGTATCCCTATATTGGCCATATTATTTGCCATTGCACGCGGCTTTGGTTTCTCCAATTTACTGGAAACCCAGTTTCGCAGTGGACTGGAAGGTCAGAGTGCAGCCGCAGAGACGGTTCTCGGATTGATTGACTCTTATCTGATTCACGCCAAAAGCGGCGTATTTATCGGTGTCGGTTTAATCATGCTGTTTTGGACTATCCTCAGCCTGACATACAACATAGAACGTACTTTCAATTACATTTGGCAGGTGAAGAAGCCACGCACGCTTTACCGTAAAATGACAGACTACTTTTCCATCCTTTTACTTCTTCCGTTATTAATTGTATTGTCAAGCGGTATTTCAATCTTCATGACGACAATGCTGAAGAATATGGAGGATTTTGTGTTGTTGGCACCGCTAATGAAATTTATGGTCAGGCTTATTCCTTTCATACTCACGTGGGGAATGTTCACAGGGCTATATGTGTTTATGCCCAATACAAAGGTAAAAATCAAATATGCTATCATACCCGGTATCATAGCCGGTACTGCTTTTCAGGCATTCCAATATTTATATATCGGAAGCCAGATATGGGTTTCGCGCTACAATGCCATTTACGGTAGTTTCGCCGCTATCCCGATGTTCCTGTTGTGGACACAAATATCGTGGAGTATCTGTCTTTATGGTGCGGAACTGTGCTATGTGGCCCAAAATCTGAAGAATTACAGTTTCAGCAAAGAGACAGCACATATCAGCCGCCGATATCATGACTTCCTTTGTATCCTCATCATGTCACTCATCTGTAAACGTTTTGAAACGGAAGAACCTCCTTATACTGCCGTTACATTGAGTGATGAGCATAAGATTCCCATCCGGCTTACCAAAAATATATTATACGAACTGCAAGACATGCACATGATTTATGAAACCCCGGTAGACGATGACGATGAATCTTTTGCATACCTTCCGTCTGTAGATATAAACCGGATGAATGTAGCAATGCTCCTGAACAGACTGGATGTAGCCGGTTCAGAAGCATTCAAGATTGACCGCGAGCGATACAGTGCTCCGTGGGAGGCACTGATGCAGGCCCGCGAAGAATATTATCAAAGCACCAGCAAGATACTGCTGAAAGACCTTTAGTTATTGAACTGCATCATGCGGCTCAAATATTTGCCGATGATATCGAACTCTATATTTACGATACTTCCCGGTTGGAAAGTGTGGAAATTGGTATGTTCGTAGGTGTAAGGAATAATAGCAACCTGAAAAGTGTCATCTGTCGGGTTGCATACGGTCAGACTAACCCCATTTACGGTAACCGAACCTTTATCCACTGTAATATAACCACGTTTTGCCATTTCCTTGTCAAATTTATATTTGAAAGTATAATAACGACTGCCGTCCACGTCTTGAATACCGACACATTCCGCAGTCTGGTCTACATGCCCCTGCACAATATGTCCGTCCAAACGTCCGTTCATCATCATACTGCGCTCCACATTCACTTTATCCCCTACCTTCAACAGTCCGAGGTTGGAACGTTCCAACGTTTCTTCAATAGCAGTCACTGTATATGTACCATCCTGAATGCTTACCACTGTCAGGCAAACACCATTGTGAGCAATGCTCTGGTCTATCTTCAGTTCGTCTACAAACGAACATTTCAATGTAAGGTGTAAATTAGTTCGTTCTTTTTCCGAACGTACTACTTCTGCATATTCTTCTACAATTCCTGAGAACATAATTCATTAATTTAATAGTTGAAGTGCAAAGATAAAGAGAAAAAGCCGTCTTAAATAAAAGATTTATGTATTTTTGCACAAATTACATTGCAAACATTACTAATACTAACAAATATGGATAGCACAAGAATCGTTGGCGAAAAGATTAAATCGCTGCGTGAAACAAAAGAAATCAGTGTAGCAGAACTAGCAGAACGTTCGGGGCTTGCCGAGGAACAAATCAACCGCATAGAAAATAATGTAGATCTTCCTTCCTTAGCTCCTCTCATCAAAATAGCACGTGCACTGGGTGTACGCTTGGGCACTTTCTTGGATGACCAAGAAGAACAGGGGGCAGTAGTTTGTCGCAAAGAGACTGCTGAAGATACAATCAGTTTTTCAAATAATGCAATGGACTTACGCACTCACATGCGCTACCATTCTCTTTCAAAATCGAAAGCCGACCGTCACATGGAACCCTTCATTGTTGATGTAGCTCCGAATGAGAATGTTGAGTTTACTCTTTCATCACATGAAGGAGAAGAGTTCATTTATGTCATGGAAGGCGCCATTGAGGTATGCCACGGCAAGAAATGTTATGTAATAGAAGCCGGCGACAGCATTTATTATGACTCTATTGTTCCTCATCATGTACATGGACTTTGCGGACAGGCAGCCAAGATATTGGCAGTAATTTACACACCCATCTAAACCGGATTTGACATGGAATTATATACCCGAACTCTTGGGGACTGGCTCGAACATTGGGCTGAAACCACTCCGGATAAAGAATATATCGTTTATTCAGACCGCAACCTGCGTTTTACCTGGAGACAATTCAATGAACGTGTGGATAATATGGCAAAAGGGTTGCTTGCCATCGGTGTCAAACGAGGCACTCATGTAGGAATCTGGGCAGGTAATGTACCCGACTGGCTCACTTTCCTCTATGCCTGTGCCAAAATCGGTGCCGTAGCTGTAACTGTAAATACAAACTACAAACAGGCCGAACTGGAATATCTTTGCCAGAATTCAGATATGCATACATTATGTATCGTCAATGGCGATCGCGGCTCAGACGATTATGTCAACATGGTTTATGCTATGCTGCCCGAGCTGAAAAGTTCGCAACGCGGATATTTAAAAAGCAAACGTTTTCCATGCATGAAGAATGTCATCTACATTGGCCAGGAAAAATACAGAGGAATGTATAATACCTCCGAAATTCTTCTATTGGGAAGCAATGTAGAGGATGACGAACTCACCGAAGCCAAAAAACAAGTAGACTGCCATGATACGGTGAATATGCAGTACACTTCCGGTACGACAGGATTCCCAAAGGGAGTCATGCTTACACATTATAATATAAGCAACAATGGCTTCCTCACCGGAGAGCACATGAAGTTTACTTCGAATGACAAGCTATGTGTTTGCGTTCCTCTTTTCCATTGTTTCGGTGTAGTACTTGCCACCATGAACTGCCTGACACATGGATGTACACAAGTAATGGTCGAACGTTTTGATCCGTTGCTAGTACTCGCATCTATTCATAAAGAACGGTGTACAGCTCTTTACGGAGTGCCGACAATGTTCATCGCCGAACTGAATCATCCGATGTTTGACATGTTTGACTTGTCAAGCCTTCGTACAGGCATTATGGCAGGCTCTCTCTGTCCGGTAGAACTGATGAAAAAAGTGGAAGAAAAGATGTTTATGAAAGTGACCAGTGTATACGGACTGACAGAAGCCGCTCCCGGCATGACGGCCACTCGCCTGGACGACCCATTCGATGTGCGTTGCAACACGGTAGGCCACGATTTTGAGTTTACAGAAGTCCGGGTCATCGACCCCGAAACAGGCGAAGAATGTCCGATAGGCGTACAAGGAGAAATGTGCAACCGCGGATACAACACCATGAAAGGCTATTATAAGAACCCGGAAGCCACGGCCGAAGTGATAGACCAAAACGGTTTCCTACATTCGGGAGATTTGGGAATTAAAGACGAAGATGGAAATTACCGAATCACAGGACGTATCAAAGATATGATTATCCGTGGTGGGGAGAATATCTATCCGCGTGAAATAGAGGAATTTCTCTATCAGATGGAAGGAATCAAAGACGTACAAGTAGCCGGCATCCCATCGAAAAAGTATGGTGAGGCAGTAGGTGCCTTCATTATCCTGCACAAAGGAGTAGAAATGAATGAATTTGATGTTCGCGAATTCTGCACAGGCAAAATTGCACGATACAAGATTCCCAAATATATCTTCTTTGTAGATGAATTTCCAATGACCGGTAGCGGAAAGATTCAGAAATTCAAGTTAAAAGATGTAGGACTGGAGCTATGCCAAAAACATGGAATAGAAATTATTTAATATATGTTCATGAGGTCAAAACAGGGATAATGCTGTCGTTTAATTCGTAGGGGCGAGGTTCGCTCGCCCGAAAACAGTTTACTTTGTGTCTTCGGGCAGGCAAACCCTGCCCCTACAGCTGACGATGGGATAGGCCGATTTAAATTCGACACACCCTCACGTTTTCCTTGTTATAAGACCCAACAACAAGCATCAGTTACTACTTTCTTACCATTCTTCGCCGATACTTCTATCATGTTCTTTCCTTTGTTCAGCCGGATATCTTTAAAGACGCATACTTTCACGCCATCCGGTTGCATTTTTCCTGCCAATTGATTATTTACCTTCAGAGTTACCTCAGCACAATTAGAAAATACCTGAACCTCTGTCACCGGTTTTACGCGATTCACGCTACGACGCCCGGCAATATACACCATCGGTTCAGGGTTCCAGTTGGCCTTATAGAAATAGAATGCATCCTTTTTAACTTTACGGTTGTGTGTTACCAACCCTTTATCATTGATACCCGGACGATCACCTTCCGTACGATGAGCAGCTCCGAAGTCAAACATATTCCAAACAAAGCTTCCCCAAACGTATGGACGTTCACTGATAATCTTCCAGTTCTGAATATGGTATTCCGTCTGCCAATTTTCCGGATGCCACCAACTTCCCGGACTGGTCTGCACCAATGAATCCTGTTGATGGTAAATACTTGCTCCTGCCCCATACTCACTGATAGCAATCTTTATTTGGGGATGTGACTGATGTGTCTTGTCCAACCACGAAGCCAATGTCGCCGGAGTTGCTCCATACCAACCGTCATATCTGTTCCAGGCAATATTATCTGTTATGAAATTAATAGCACCGCCCTGGTTACTGGCTGATGTAGTGGGACGTGTCGGGTCTTCCTGATGTGCCAGCACATTCAGTTCTTTGATGTACTCCAACGGATTGTCTCCATTTTCTTTCAGTTCATTAAACAACCCCCAAAAGCATATACTAGGATGATTAAAATGCTGGCGGACCATCTCCTTCAACTGTTCTTTACCATTCTCACGAAAAGAAGGCTGGTCGACAAAACCTTTGTCTGCATAACCTCCCGGGCCCACAAACGGTATCTCCGCCCACGTCACTATTCCATTCCTATCCATCAAATCATACATATAAGCAGCTTGTGGATAATGGGCCAGCCGAATGGCATTCACCCCCATCTCAAGCATCAACCGGGTATCTTCTTCATGGTGCATAGGATGGAGTGCATTTCCCACCTCCGCCCATTCCTGATGGCGGCATACCCCATGCAGAGGCAAATGTTTCCCATTAAGAAAGAAACCCTGATTGGCATCTGTCGTATAATAACGAAGTCCCAATGGTTGTTCCACTTTATCTATCTCTTTTCCATCCTTCATGAGGGTTATCACGGTCTGATACATAAAAGGATCTTCAGTACCATTCCATAAATGGGGATTTGGCAAGGTAAAGCTCATTTCTTCAGATTGCACCTTGGTATGGGGTGCAACAGTCACATTCTTATCTGCCTGATAAATCACTTTATCGCCCTCTTTCACTTGGAGCTTAAGAGTTGCCTGCCGGGGGTGTTCCGTTCCGTTCGACAGGTTGATACGGGCCAAAATGCCGGCTTGCTTCTTATCCACCTGCTGCTGAACAAGATATACTCCCGGAGAAGCATAATCTAAAGGAGAGATGCAAATATCTTCTGTAACAAGTAAATGCACATCCCTATAGATACCCCCATAGAAATTAAAGTCACCTACCAAGGGCATGACATCAAGCTGTTCACCATTGTTCACACGAACCAGCACAGTATTATCTTTCCCATAATTCACCTTATCAGTGATTTCAAAAATAAATGCCCCATAACCACCCCGATGCTCTCCTATCTGTTTGCCGTTGATGAAAACATTACTTACACAGTTCGCCCCTTCAAAACGGAGAAACAGTCGCTTGCCTTTCCACTCGGAACGAATAAATAGTTTCTTGTCATAATTACCGATACCGCGTTTATAGTCGGGCTTGCCACTCAAAGCATCTTGTGCATTCCAAGTATGGGGTAAATCTACCCGGCGACTTGAATTCTTATCCACTTGATGGGAGAACCGGAAGTTCCAATCTTGATTGATGAGTATATTCTCTCTTTGTGCAAGAGTCTGCATACTTACCGCCATGGCAAATAATGCAGAGAAAGTCAGTCGAAGGTGTTTCATGTTCTTATCTTTTAGCATCCATGCAATTTAAGTTTAACAATATCATTACCTCTACAGAGGGTTTATTGTACAAAGATAGAGCAGTATCGCTACCACCAACTATAACTTTTGTCGATTTCATCTCATAAATTTGTCCAAATAAGGGAAGAACGGAGTATATGGGCATAAAAAAAGGAGCAACGCCTTGCTCCAACCTTTGTTAACCTTAAATCTAATACTATGAAAAACACAGTGCAAATGTACGGACTTTTGGGAATCCTGCAATAGTTTGTCCGTCTTTTATGCATCAAAACAATGTTATTTAACATAAATCGGCATCCCATTTACAGCTGTTAGCTAAACTGGGATACCGATTTTAATTTCATTAAAGCTTGATTAATAAGTATGGCTGTCTTTTCCCAATTCTTTTGCTGTAATAGGCTTTCGGTCTATTGCACGCCAAGCATAAACAATGTATGCCAAAACAAAAGGTACTAAAATAGATACATAAGCCATGACGCGCAAAGTAAACTCACTGGAACAACTGTTGGCCAGTGTCAATGAACTTTGCAAGTCAGCAGTAGAGGGATAATATGCTGTATTATTATAACCCACACAAAGCAACAGTGACAAAACTGTCAGCACAGTACCGATACCCGCAAACCAGATACCGTTGGTAGATGTCTTACTGAAAATAGATTTGCCGATGCCGAATAGCACACCGACCACTCCTATCAGGAATAAAACCAAGAGGATAGGCATATCAATGAAATTCATAAAATACTTGTAAGGTTCCATATATACTTCCTGTGTATCGGGACTGACAGCAAAGCCATCACTCAATAATGTACGTATCACAAATGCCAGAAAAAGAATAAGAAAAGGAATCGTATCCGTAATCAATTGGCGGCGGCAGTGAGGAATTAACTCTTCATCGCGGATATTATTGATAAAATATAAATTACCCAAGATACGTGCCAAGAACAAGACAGCAAAACCCAAAACAAGATTCCACGGATTAGTCAGTGCATCCAACCCATGCCATCCATTAGCCCAACTACTGATGACAGGCATCAGTTCATTACCCATATTTCCTTTATTTACCAAGAAATTAGAACCGGTAAAGAATGTAGCCACTGCCCCACCCAGTAATAACGGTCCTACCACTCCGTTAATTACCAAAAACCATTGATAGGTGCGTTTACCTAAAATATTACCCAGTTTAGACTGAAACTCATAAGACACAGCCTGCAACACGAAAGTGAACAAAATAATCATCCACAACCAATACGCACCACCGAAACTGGTGCTATAAAACAAAGGAAAGGAAGCGAAGAAAGCTCCTCCGAAAGTAACCAACGTAGTAAAAGTAAACTCCCACTTACGCCCGGTGGAATTCACCAGCATGGTACGCTCTTCGTGAGTACGGCCCAAAGTGAACAATAAAGAATTGCCGCCCTGCACAAAAAGCAGGAACACCAACAGGGCACCCAGCAATGAAACCAGGAACCACCAATAGTTTTGTAGAAATATATAGTCCATAGAATTTTATTTAAATGATAAATGATGGAATTACAGCAAGCAAGGTTATTCACCCTTTATTGCCTCCGGCCCTTTCTTTATGGCCTTAACCATAATATTGATTTCGGCAATCAGCATGACGGTAAACAGAATCAGGAAGATAAAGAAAGTTATCTGCACAGAGCTCGTCTGCAACTTGGATATAGCGGCTCCCACCGGCAACATATCCTGAATAGCCCACGGCTGACGACCGACCTCGGCTACCACCCAACCGGCTTGTCCGGCAATGTATCCCAACGGAATAGTCCAAAGTGCAAGTTTCTGCAACCACCTTGCATCTTTCAACTTGTCTTTCTGCGACAGGACAAGTACTACAATAAAGAATAAGATGAAATATCCTCCCAGCCCTACCATGATGCGGAACGACCAGAAAGTCAGCCCGACAGGAGGAACTAAATGAGTAGGATCTTTGATATATCCATAGCCGAAATAAGCCACATTCTCGTCCAATGTTCGGCGCGCTACACTTGCAGCCTCTTTATTACCTTCTTTCTGGGCTTTACGGAAAGCGTCCAAGGCAGCAATCGCCTTCTGACCACGCTCTATCTTCTCTTGTGCAGAAAGAGCGATGGTTCCCTCCGGAGTTTGATAACCGCCTTCCAGTAAATTGTTGATGCCCGGCACATACCCATCTATGTCATGAGTAGCCAGAATAGAAAGCATTTTTGGAATCTTAATATCTCCTATCACAGTAAACGGCACTCCGTTGCCGCCATCTCGAAGTCCTTCGGCCGCTGCCATTTTCATTGGCTGCACTTTCGCCACCTGCACACCGGAGATATCTCCGGTCCATGCTACTATCAACGAAGCTACCAAACCAAAAGCGGCAGCTACCTTAATGCTTGCTTTTGCAAATTCAGTCTCGCGCTTGCGAAGCAGATACCAACAACTGATACCCACCACAAACACAGCACCGAGTACCCAGCCACTCAGTACGGTATGGAAAAACTTAGCCACTGCCATTGGTGAGAGTGCCACCGCCGCAAAGTCCACCATCTCATTACGCACCGTCTCAGGATTGAATGCCATACCCACCGGATACTGCATCCAAGCGTTGGCTACCAAAATCCACCATGCGGAAAGCGTTGCACCGATACCTGTCAGCCATGTAGATGCCAAGTGAAAGCGTTTACTTACCTTGTTCCAGCCGAAAAACATGACGGCAATAAACGTCGCTTCCATAAAGAAAGCCAAAATACCTTCAATTGCCAACGGAGCACCAAAGATATCACCCACAAACCATGAGTAATTACTCCAGTTCGTACCGAACTCAAACTCGAGGATTAACCCTGTTGCAATACCTACAGCGAAGTTAATACCGAAAAGTTTCATCCAGAACTTTGCCGTGCGTTTCCAGAATTCCTTACCTGTGGCTACATAAAAAGTCTCCATGAGCCCCATAATCATAGCCAGTCCCAATGTTAGAGGAACAAAAAGCCAGTGATACATGGCCGTCAGTGCAAATTGCGCCCGCGACCAGTCAATTAGCGAAGTGTCAATGTTTTCAAACATACCGTTTTGATATTAAAATGTTTATGGATTTGCACGTTTAATCAACTCTTCCCCCACATATTGCTGCTTCTCTTGAGGGGTCTTCTCCTTTAAAAAAGAAGGAAAGAAAAAAAGCTTCAAAATAAAAAACATAATAAACAGTTTGATAAGGATAATGGCCCAAAGCGTCCGGCCAAGGGTCATTTCACGGAAACCGTCCCGATAGAACGTCCATATACGGGCTAACAAAGTATTACTCATAGAAACTTATCTTAAACTTGTAATTATTACAAAGGAAAACACTTTATCGGTAAAAAGCAAGTTTTTGTCCATAGAAATATGCCGATAATCTATATTTATTGCCGATAAAAGCAATGCTCCCTACATTTGCAATAACAAATTAAACCCCAAAAAGGATGAGACAACGAGTAGTATATTTAGCAATTAGCTTATTAGCGGCCTCTTCATTAACCGCCCAGGAAGCAAAGAAATGGACTTTGAACGACTGCATTGAATATGCCTTGGAGAAGAATATCCAGTTACAGCAGGACAAAATCTCATTGGAAGAAAGTGATGTGGATGTAAAGACTGCGAAAGCAGCCCTCTTCCCCAGCCTATCGTTCAGCACCGGACACAATGTTACAAACCGTCCGTATCAGGAAAACAGCAGCACCGTCAGCGGTACTGAAATCATCAGCAGTAACAACAAGACCACTTATAGCGGCAACTACGGACTGAATGCCCAATGGACGGTTTGGAATGGGAACAAACGCATGAATACAATCAAGCAAAGAAAAATGAACCGCGAAATAGCGGGACTCACCGTAGCCGAAACAGAAAACTCATTGCAAGAACAGATTGCACAGGTGTTTATCCAAATTCTATATGCCGACGAATCGGTGAAAATTAATGAGAATACCTTGCAAGTGAGCCGCGCCACTTACGAACGTGGCGTGGAACTCTTCAACGAAGGAAGTATCTCCAAAGCCGACCTTGCACAGTTGGAAGCTCAGGTTAGTAATGACCAATACCAATTGGTCACAGCCCAAAGTTCACTTCGGGATTATAAATTGCAACTCAAACAACTGCTCGAGCTGGACGGAACGGAGGAAATGAATCTTGTTCTCCCCGAATTGACAGACGAACACGTGCTACAGCCCTTGCCCAGCCAGACAGATGTATATCAGCAGGCATTGGCTTCACGTCCCGAAATACAAAGCAGCAAACTTAATATCGAAAGTTCAAAGTTGGACATTTCCGTTGCCAAAGCCGGCTACTACCCCACCATCAGTTTAAGTGCCTCTACAGGCAGTACCACCAACAGTGCCAGCGAAAACGCTTGGGGGAAACAGATGAAATATGGTTGGAACAACATGATAGGAATTAATCTCAGCATCCCTATCTTCGATAACCGCCAAAACAAAAGTGCTGTTCAGAAAGCACGTCTGCAATACAGCAGCAGTCAGCTCGATTTGATTAATAAACAAAAGGAGCTATACAAAAATATAGAAAGCCTTTGGCTGGATGCCACAAATGCCCGGCAGCAATATAATGCTGCCGAAAGCAAACTGAAAAGCAGCCGGACCAGTTTTGATATGGTAAGCGAACAATTCAATCTGGGCATGAAGAATACGGTGGAACTCCTGACCGAAAAAAACAACCTGCTCAGTGCACAGCAACAACGCATTCAAGCCAAATATATGGCTATCCTGGACCGCACGTTGCTGAACTTCTATGCAGGACAAGAAATAAAGTTATAATACCGAAAATATAAACGTCATACATAAATATAATATGGAAAAGAAAAAAACTATCCTCCTCAGTGCCGCAGTTGTAATGGTTGCAGCCGGCGCTTTGTGGATGCTCGGAGGCTCTGAAGCAAAAAGTACAGTAGGCTTTGCAACAGAAAAGGTGAAGAAAGGTAATATCAGCAACTCAATCACAGCTACAGGAACAATCGAACCTGTGACGGAAGTCGAAGTCGGTACTCAAGTATCCGGCATCATCGACAAGATTTATGTAGACTATAATTCCGTAGTAACCAAAGGCGAACTGATAGCCGAAATGGATAAAATCACACTCCAAAGCGAACTTCAATCTGCCCGGGCTACCTACGATGGCAGCAAAGCGGAATACGACTATCAAAAAAAGCTGTATGAACGCAACAAGAAATTGCACGACAAACAGCTCATCAGTGATACCGATTACGAACAGTATGTATATAACTACGAACGTGCCAAAAGCTCATTCGATGCCAGCAAAGCCGCCCTTGCCAAAGCCGAGCGCAACCTCTCGTATGCGACCATCACCTCCCCCATTGACGGAGTGGTAACCAGCCGTGATGTAGAAGAAGGACAGACTGTCGCTTCCGGTTTCGAAACCCCGACTCTCTTTACCATTGCTGCTGACCTGACCAAAATGCAGGTAGTGGCAGACGTGGATGAGGCCGATATCGCCGGAGTGGAAGACAGCGCCCGCGTCACCTTCACTGTCGATGCCTATCCCGACGATGTATTCGAAGGTTATGTAAGACAGATACGTTTGGGAAGTACGAACAGCAGTAGCAGCAGTTCCACTACCAGCAGTACCACAGTTGTCACATACGAAGTAGTCATTACTGCCGACAATCCCGACTTGAAACTGAAACCCCGCCTCACAGCCAATGCCACTATCTATACATTAAACAAAAACAATGTATTGACTGTACCTAGCAAAGCACTGCGGTTCACACCGAATAAAGACATAGCCAAAGGATATAAAATCAACGACTGCCAAGGAGAGCACAAAGTGTGGACACTGGAAGGCAATACGTTCACCGCACATCCGGTTAAAATCGGCATATCAAACGGTACACAGACCGAGGTTCTAAGCGGCATCACCGAAAATATGCCTGTCGTTACCGAAACGGTAGTCAACAGCAATACTCCCCAAATGGAGGAATCGGCCGAAGGTGGAGAAAGAAGTCCGTTTATGCCCGGCCCTCCGGGAAGCAAGAAAAAAAACAATAAATAAACTTGCGCAGTCAGAACCTATTTATTCCCAAAACAGATGAAAAAGATTATCGAACTTCAAAATATCAAACGAAACTTTCAAGTGGGTGAAGAAACCGTACACGCTTTGCGCGGCATCTCCTTCACCATCTACGAAGGAGAGTTTGTCACCATCATGGGCACCTCAGGTTCGGGTAAATCCACCCTGCTGAATACATTGGGTTGCCTTGATACTCCCACCAGCGGAGAATACCTGCTGGACGGCGTATCTGTCCGTACCATGAGCAAGCCACAGCGTGCCATACTGCGCAACCGCAAAATCGGTTTCGTATTCCAGAACTACAACCTGCTGCCCAAAACCACAGCAGTGGAAAATGTGGAACTCCCGCTGATGTACAACTCTTCTGTCTCGGCAGCCGAAAGACGAAAAAGAGCGGTTGACTCACTGATGTCTGTCGGTCTGGGCGACCGCCTGGAACACAAGTCCAACCAAATGTCGGGAGGACAGATGCAACGCGTCGCCATTGCCCGCGCTTTGGTCAACAATCCGGCAGTAATCCTTGCCGACGAAGCTACCGGTAACCTTGACACCCGCACTTCCTTCGAAATCCTTGTACTCTTCCAAAAGTTACATGCCGAAGGACGTACCATTATCTTCGTTACCCACAACCCCGAACTGGCACAATACAGCAGCCGAAACATCCGCCTGCGCGACGGTCATGTGATAGAAGACACTGTCAATACCCATATCCTGTCTGCCTCCGAAGCACTGGCTGCCCTGCCCAAAAATGATGAAGACTAATCTTCATCAGCAACAAGAAATAAATTAAACAATACCCAATTATGAACGGAACAAACCTATTCAAAATAGCTCTTCGGGCTCTAGCCAACAACAAGCTGCGTGCCTTCCTCACCATGCTGGGAATCATCATCGGTGTGGCATCCGTTATCGCCATGCTTGCCATCGGCCAAGGCTCAAAGAAAAGTATCCAGCAACAAATCTCGGAGATGGGTTCGAACATGATTATGATTCATCCGGGAGCCGAGATGCGCGGCGGGGTTCGCCAAGACCCTTCGGCCATGCAGACATTGAAACTGGATAATTATGAGAAACTCAGTGAAGAGTGCACTTACCTTTCGGGCATTAGCCCCAATGTATCTTCCTCCGGACAACTGGTGGCAGGCTCGAACAACTACCCTTCTTCCGTCAGTGGAGTCAGCATTGATTACCTCAACATCCGCCAGCTCAGTGTGGAACAAGGCGAAATGTTTACCGAAAACGATATCCGCACCGCAGCCAAAGTCTGTGTCATCGGCAAGACCATTGTCGACAATCTGTTCCCCGACGGTTCCGACCCCATCGGAAAAGTCATCCGCTGCAACCAAATTCCCATGCGTGTAGTGGGTGTACTGAAATCAAAAGGCTACAACTCCATGGGGCAAGACCAGGATGATGTGGTACTTGCTCCTTACAGTACCGTCATGAAGCGATTACTCGCACAGACCTATCTGGGTGGCATTTTTGCCTCTGCCCTGACAGAAGACATGACTGAAGAGGCTGTGGAAGAAATCACCTCCATCCTGCGTCGGGAACATAAGTTGAAAGCCACCGATGATGACGATTTCACCATTCGCACCCAGCAAGAGCTAAGCAGTATGCTGAATACCACCACCGACCTGATGACTACCTTGCTGGCTTGCATTGCCGGCATCTCGCTCGTAGTCGGGGGCATCGGAATTATGAATATCATGTATGTTTCCGTTACCGAACGTACACGCGAAATCGGCCTGCGGATGTCAGTCGGGGCACGTGGCGTCGATATCCTTTCACAGTTCCTCATCGAAGCCATTCTTATCAGTATCACCGGCGGTTTGATAGGCGTGATTATCGGTTGCGGTGCCAGCTTTATGATTAAGGCAATAGCGCATTGGCCCGTGTTCATCCAACCTTGGAGTGTCCTGCTTTCCTTCGCCGTCTGTACGGTTACGGGAGTTTTCTTCGGATGGTATCCGGCCAAGAAAGCGGCAGACCTCGACCCGATTGATGCCATACGTTATGAATAAAAAGGTTTGGCACCGGCCATTCTTCTCGTTTCATGCCTGTGAGATACTTCTCCACAGACAAGGAACGAGAAATTTATCGGTACGATAAGATAAATTTAATACCTTCAGAATCCTATTTTAACCCTGAACTTTTTTATCTTTGCCTATTATGAAACAAATATTATCTCAACGTCGTCCGCTGGAACTGACCATACATATTGTCAGTTGGCTGCTGATATTCGGCTTCCCACTTGTTTTTGTAGACAGAGGAAGCGGCATGAACTGGCATCAGTTCCTACGCCACAGTTGTGTCCCCCTCTGCTATTTCCTGATATTCTATATCAACTACTTATGGTTGGTGCCGCGTTATCTCTTCAATGATGAGATACGAAAATATATTATCGGCAATACTATCCTGATTCTTCTCTCTTCATTGCTACTCCACCTGTTGCTGGAGAAATTCAGCACTCCTCCACCCGAGGAATTTGTACGCCGCATGCCTCCACGCTGGATATTCTACATACGCGATGTCGTATCAATGATTTTCGTTGCCGGACTGGGAGCTGCCATCCGCACCAGTCTGCGATGGAGGCAAGCACAGGAGATGCTTCTGGAAGCCGAACGACAGAAAACGGAAGCGGAACTGAAGAATCTAAAGAACCAATTGAACCCGCATTTCCTGCTCAACACGCTGAACAATATCTATGCCCTGATAGCATTCAACAGTGACAAGGCGCAAGAAGCAGTTCAAGAGCTGAGCAAATTGCTCCGACACGTGCTTTACGACAATCAGCAGACCTTTGTTCCGTTAGAGAAAGAACTTGACTTCATCCGCAATTACGTGGCACTAATGCGCATCCGCCTATCTCCACAAGTGAAAGTAAGCCTGCATCTGGCAACAGATTCAGGCAACTCGTTGCTCATTGCTCCTCTGCTCTTTATTTCTTTGATAGAAAATGCCTTTAAACATGGCATCAGTCCCACTGCCCACAGCTTTATCAGCATCGCCATCACCGGAAACGCCGATGGTACAGTGCGTTGCGAGATACTGAACAGCAACCATCCCAAGACCGAGCAGGACAAAAGCGGCAGCGGCATCGGACTGGAGCAGGTGAGCAAACGACTGGAGCTGATTTATCCCCGACATTATGAATGGGAAAAAGGCATCAGTGCCAACGGTCAGGTCTATTCTTCTATACTAACCATTCAAACCAAGAAACTATGATACTGAATTGTGCAATAGTAGATGACGAGCCTTTGGCTTTGGAGTTATTACAAAGCTATGTGGAAAAGACTGCTTTCCTACGGCTGGTAGGCAAATACTCCAGTGCCGTGCAAGCCATGAATGAGATTCCCGCACACGAAGAAGTGCACATACTTTTTCTCGACATACAGATGCCGGAACTGAACGGATTGGAATTTTCGCACATGGTAAGCTCTGAAACACGTATCATCTTCACCACCGCTTTCGGGCAATACGCATTAGACAGCTACAAGGTCAATGCGCTGGACTACCTGCTAAAACCAATAAGTTATGCCGACTTCCTGCAGTCGGTAAACAAAGCGGTGCAATGGTTCGAACTGAAACAAAAAGCCGGAAACGCACCGGAGGAAGAAGCAAGTCACGAATACATTTATGTTAAAAGCGATTACAAACTGGTACAGATAGCCCTCGACAAGATTCTATACATCGAAGGCCTGAAGGATTACATAAAAATACATCTGGAAAACGAACCGAAAGCCATCTTGTCGCTTATCAGCATGAAAGCCATGGAAGAAAAACTTCCATCAAGCCGTTTTATACGCATACATCGCTCATTTATAGTGCAAAAGAGCAAAATAAAGATAATTGACCGGGGACGCATTGTTTTCGGCAAGGAATACATTCCCATTTCTGACAGTTACAAGCAAGAGATACAAACTTATTTGAATAGCCATTCTGTATAAAAAATCTTATTATTAATAGGATAATAAATCAAATTCGTCGATATCTTTTTGCTAAAAACAAATAAATAACGTATATTTGCAACATAGACAAGGGAAGTTGTGAAACTTCTTAATAGAATAGTTTAGTTAAGTCTAGTTTAGTTTTTGTGTTGTAAGTGCTCCCTCCATTAGAGAATGGTTAGGGAGCACATTTTTTTTCTTGGGTCAGCCTTTATTCCGGGGGAGTTTCACATATCATATCACAACAAAGGGAAGAGTAAGCCGTTTCATAGGGTCAGTCAAGGCTTTTTAAACGGAAGATTATTACAGTCTCCGGTAGCAGACTGTACAGTCCACTGCTGCAGACTGTACAGTCCATTACTGGAGACTGTACGGTCCACTGCCGGAGACTGTAGTAATTCGACTGATAGACAGGCATAATCGAAAGGACAAAAACGCTTAGTCTGGCTAATGAAACGACTTGGGGAATTTAAAACGTATGCAGAGGTTGAAAACCGGAGGAGGCAACATCCGGTGACAGGATATAGAGATGTCTTTATTTAATTTTAACGAATTTATTTCAGTGGGAGGGTGAACTAAATGAATGAATGGCGCGTTATATATTTGTGTTTTTCATAGTAATAGATTTAAGATTAATAGTTAGTATTTGCTTGTGAAAGTCAGTACACTTACAGATAAAAGCGTTTATCTGAAAAGAAAAAAGAGGTCACTCAGCAATGGGTAACCTCTTTCTTCTTTTATTTCATCTCACGCAATGCCTTGCATAGTTGGTCGGGACAGGAAGTGGAACGATTTCCACACTTCACTCCTTCCAATTTATCGAGCACATCTTCAACTTTCATTCCTTTTATCAGCCGACTAATCCCTTGCAGATTTCCATTACATCCGCCCCAAAAGAAGACCTGTTGAATGACGCCGTTCTCTACTTCCACCTCAATGTGGCTACTGCAAGTACCCTGCGTCTTATAAGTAATCTTCATTTTACTCTTCTTCAGCTGGTTTCATGTTTGTATAAACGGTCTGAACATCATCAAACTCTTCCAGACGGTCCACCATCTTATCAATTGTTTCGCGCTGTTCGGGAGTTACATCCTTCAGGTCGTTAGGAATATAAGTAAAGTCACCACCTACTTCCTCGAAACCACATTCTTCCAAGTGCTTCTGAATAGCGGCATAGCTCTTCGGGTCACCATAGATAGTGATTGTTCCTTCTTCTTCATCAATATCGAATTCATCTTCTACACCGTAATCAATCAAATCAAGAATCAGTTCTTCCATGTCAAGACCTTCTTTCTGCTTGAAAGTAAAGACACATTTATGATCGAACAAGAAAGCCAATGAACCGGTAGTTCCCATGTTGCCGCCGAATTTATTGAATACAGAACGAACGTCTGCCACGGTACGAGTGGTATTATCGGTCAAAGTATCAACGAATACTGCCACCCCGTGAGGGCCGTATCCTTCGTAAGTCATACCTTTGTAGTCGCTGGTATCCTTACCCATTGCATTTTTAATAGCACGCTCGATGTTATCCTTCGGCATGTTTTCGCGCTTACAAGTAGCGATAACACCACGCAAAGTGGGGTTATTTTCCGGTTCCGGTCCGCCTGCCTTTACAGCAATAGCGATTTGTTTACCCAGTCTTGTAAATGTCTTGGCCATGTGGCCCCATCTTTTCAGCTTTGTAGCTTTTCTATATTCAAATGCTCTTCCCATTGGATTATATTTTTATAAATGGTTATTTTATTATTTACTTTTCTTCGCTGAACATAAGACTCCCAAGCCTAATATAGCAGTCAATATATTTAAGGAAGGCGAAATCAGCCCCCTATCCCATCCGTCTGCCGAATACCTATAAATCCAAAGACCCACAGCACTTATCAGCAAAATAATGAAAAGGGCAATCAATGCATATTTCTTTTAGGAGTCATTATATCCTTATCTTAGTTTCGCATTCAATTTGTTTTCCAGATTGGCAATCAGCTTAGACATAATCTTGTCGATTTGCTTGTCGTTCAGTGTTGCATTTTCATCCTGCAACAAGAAGCTGACAGCATAGCTCTTCTTACCCGGTTCCAAATTCTTGCCTTCGTATACATCAAACAGTTCTACTTCTTTCAGCAGTTTCTTTTCTGTCTCGTAAGCTATCTTTTCGATTTCGGCAAATTGTATGTTCTTGTCAAGCAACAGCGCCAAGTCACGTCTTACAGCTGGGAACTTAGAAAGTTCCTTAAAGTTGACCTTCGAAGTCTTGATAGCTTTCATCAGCTCATTCCAATTGATTTCGGCATAATATACCTCATTGTCAATATCGAATGTTTTTTGAATCTTCTTGCTGACGATACCAAACGTAGCCAGCAACTTACCGCCGCGCGTGTGTACGCTGACAGCTACAGAATAGATATCATTACTCAAATTACCGAATACCACGTTACCGAAGTTCAAGCCCAAACGAGTGAATATATTCATCACGTATGCTTTCAGTTCATAAACGCTGGTGTTTTCATCGGGATGTGCCCATGAGTTGCTCACGCGCTTACCTGTCACCCATAATCCCAAATGATATTCTTCTTTGTATGCAGCCAAAACCTTTTCGGGGTTCTTCTTTTCTGCATTAAAGAAATAGCAGTTGCCGAACTCAAAGAACTTCAAATCGGCATTCTTACGGTTGGCATTGTGCTGGATGCTTTCCAAACCGCCGAACAACAGAGTCTGACGCATTACGTTCAGGTCATTGCTTAACGGGTTCATCAAATTGACAAGGTTTTCGGGCTTATAAGTATCCAAACCTTCATAATATCCGGCAGCAGTCAGTGAGTTATTCAGGATTTCATTGAATCCGCAACCAATCAGCTGTTCGGATATCAAGTTCTGAAGCTGTTGGGATTTATCTACTTCCCCCTTCGTAGTCAGGCTTGACTTTAATGTTGTGGGAATTTCCACATTATTATATCCATAGATACGAAGAATGTCTTCTACCACATCACAGTCACGCTGAACGTCTACACGATAAGCAGGAACTTGTAAAGTCAGTCCTTCGGGAGTCTCGTCTACAATCTTCATCTCAAGGCTGGTAACGATACTCTTTATCGTCTCCACCGGAATGACTTTTCCAATCAGTGAATGAGCCTTCTCATAGTTTAGCTCTACCATGAAATCAGCAACCGGATGAGGATAATTGTCTTTAATTTCAGAAGCGATGGTTCCGCCTGCCAGCTCTTTCACCAGCAGAGCAGCTTCTTTCAACGCATAGATAGTTCCGTTAGGATCAATACCACGCTCGAAACGGAAAGAAGAATCGGTACTTAATCCGTGACGGCGTGCTGTTTTACGCACCCAAGTCGGATTGAAATATGCACTTTCGAGGAACACATCCACGGTTTGTTCCGTAGTACCTGAATCCAAGCCACCAAATACACCGGCAATACACATCGGTTCTTCAGTATTACATATCATCAAATCTCTATCAGACAAGGTACGTTCCACTTCATCCAAAGTGATAAACTTAGTGCCTTCGGCAACGGTCTTTACAACAATCTTACCACCTTTAATTTTATCGGCATCAAAGCAATGCAACGGTTGACCATAAGCGTGAAGAATGTAGTTGGTGATATCCACAATATTATTGATTGGACGAAGACCTATCAAACGCAGTTTGTTTTGTAGCCATTCGGGGCTTTCTTTTACAGTAACTCCCTTAATGGAAACTCCGGCATAACGGGGGCATGCTTCGGTGTTTTCCACTTCGATGGCAATATCCATATCATGGTTGTCCACCTTAAAGCCTTCCACTGAAGGACGGCTCAACGTAGCCTGTTTGCCGTTCTGAATCAAATAAGCATACAAGTCACGGGCCACACCATAGTGAGAGCAAGCATCTGCCCGATTCGGAGTAATGTCCACTTCAAGCACATAATCGCTCTTGATGTTATAATAATCTTTGGCAGGAGTTCCGGGCACAGCATCTGCCGGCAAAACAATGATACCGTCATGACTGGTTCCGATGCCAATCTCATCTTCGGCACAAATCATACCGATGGACTCAACACCGCGAAGTTTTGATTTTTTGATGGTAAAGCATTCTTCACCGTCATATAGTTTAGTACCCAGAGTGGCAACCACTACTTTTTGTCCGGCAGCTACATTAGGAGCGCCGCAAACAATCTGCACAGGTTCTCCCTGTCCCAAGTTAACCGTAGTCACATGCATGTGGTCAGAGTTGGGATGAGGTTCGCAAGTCAGCACTTCGCCGATAACAATACCTTCCAGACCACCTTTAATTGTTTGGACTTCTTCTACGCCTCCTGTTTCCAGACCGATAGAAGTCAGCGCTGCTGCCACTTCCTCAGGGGTCAAATCGAAGTTGACGTATTCTTTCAGCCAATTATAAGAGATATTCATATATGATATATTTTATGTATTTCAAAATGACCTGCAAATTTAATAGTTTTTTTTGGGATAAGCTTTGTTTTTATGAAAAATGTCAGAAAGGCAAAGGCCCTTCGGGAATCGGCGCACCAAAAGGATTATTCTCTGCCGGAGCCGCATCTGCCGGAGGAGGAGGAATACTGCCCCCGCCCTTGCCATTCATTTTGGAGCGGATAATACCCGGTTCTTCTCCCGGCAACGGTATAATCATCTCATCATCCGGATTCTGGAAACGGGCGAATTCACCGCGGAAGCGCAACAATACATCACCTACAGCACCGTTACGATGCTTGGCAATAATGATTTCCGCCATACCATGCAGGTCGTTTCCTTTTTCATCCTGAAATATCTTGTAATATTCGGGACGATGGATGAAGCACACCATGTCGGCATCCTGCTCGATGGCTCCGGATTCGCGTAGGTCACTCAACTGAGGACGCTTTCCGTCAATACCTTCACGGCTTTCCACACCACGGTTCAACTGACTCAGAGCAATAATCGGAATGTTCAACTCCTTTGCCAATCCTTTCAATGAACGCGAAATGGTACTAACCTCTTCCTGACGGCTGCCAAACGACATACCGCTCGCATTCATCAACTGCAAGTAGTCAATGATAATTATTTTCACTCCATGTTCACGTACCAAACGCCTTGCCTTTGTTCTCAATTCGAAAACCGAAAGAGAAGGAGTATCGTCGACAAACAAAGGAGCGTCATACAACTCCTTAATCTTATAGTCTAACTGGCCCCATTCGTATGGAGCCAACTGCCCACTCTTAATTTTCTCACCCGGTATCTCACACACATTGACAATCAAACGATTTACCAACTGTACATTCGCCATTTCAAGCGAAAACAAAGCTACCGGAATCTTTGCATTGACTGCCATATTCTTAGCCATTGAAAGCACAAACGCAGTTTTACCCATGGCCGGACGAGCAGCAATAATAACAAGATCGGAGTTCTGCCAGCCCGAAGTCATTTTGTCCAACGCATGGAAACCACTTTCCAAACCACTCAAACCATCTGTACGCGCCGCCGCTTTCTGAAGCATCTCATACGCCTCCTGAATAACCGGATTGATTTGCGTATAATCCTTCTTCATATTCTGCTGCGAGATTTCGAACAGCTTCCCTTCAGCCTCTTGCATCAAGTCATCCACATCCTGTGTCTCATCGAAGGCTTTTGTCTGAATATTACTGGTAAAAGAAATCAGTTCGCGTGCCAAAAACTTTTGGGCTATAATTCGTGCATGATATTCAATATGGGCGGACGATGCTACCTTACCACTCAACTGAGTGATATAAAAAGGGCCTCCCACCTCATCCAAATCACCGGTGCTACGCAACTGTTCGGCAACGGTCAGAATATCCACCGGCTGTTGGCGTAATGCCAAAGCTGTGATAGCCTGATATATCAACTGATGACGATGTTCGTAAAAAGATTCGGGGCGAAGAATCTCACTCACCAGTGAATATGCGTCTTTTTCTATCATTAACGCTCCTAATACTGCCTCTTCCAATTCGGGCGCCTGTGGCTGCAAATGCCCATATTCATCAACGGGTTTTGCCTTTACAGTTTTAGGAGTACGTGTCGTTTTTCTTACTTCTGCCATTTCCATTCGTTTAAAGTAGGGCAAAGATAGAACTTTTTGACGAGTTGAACATCCAGCTGGGAGCAAAAATAACAAAAGAAATACGAAGGCTTTTTTCTATAAAATATGAACAATCCATACACAAAATGGTTTTTTATATGGTTAAATGAAAAGTTTACCTTATATTTGAGCCGTGTCACGTGCTCAGAAGCCATAATAAAGACACACTAGAAATTAATCTAAATAAAAGAATATGATAACATTTCCGAATGCCAAAATCAATCTGGGTCTGAATATTATAGAAAAACGCCCAGATGGTTACCACAACCTAGAAACAATTTTTTATCCTATCAACCTTCAAGATGCGCTGGAAGTCACACGTTCTACAAGCAGTGATAAAGAGTACAATCTTCATGTAAGCGGTACAACCTTAGACGGCGAACCGGAAGATAATCTGGTAGTCAAGGCTTATAAGTTGCTGAAACAGGATTTTCCACAAATGGATGCCATCGAAATTCACATGTACAAGCATATTCCTGCAGGAGCAGGATTGGGTGGCGGCTCGTCAGATGCGGCACACATGATTAAACTATTAAATGAAAAGTTTGCCCTGAACATCAGTCGTGAGAAAATGGAAGAATACGCAGCACGCCTCGGTGCCGACTGTGCATTTTTCATTCAAAACAAACCGGTATTTGCAACGGGTATCGGCAATATCTTCGAACCGGTTGATTTGTCTTTGAAAGGATATCACATCGTATTGGCTAAGCCGGATATTTTTGTTTCTACCCGCGATGCTTTCGCTGCCATAAAGCCACAGCGTCCTGCTGTTTCCTTAAAAGAAGTAATCAAGCAGCCGATAGAGACATGGAAAGACAACATGAGAAATGATTTTGAAGACAGTGTATTCTTAAAATTCCCCGAAATAGCTGCCATCAAAGATGAATTATATGATTTGGGAGCCGTATACGCTTCTATGAGTGGCTCTGGTTCATGCGTATATGGTATATTCAAAGAACCTATAAAGAATGTAGAAAACAAGTTCTGTCAATGCTTCTGCAGACAGCGTGAATTGGAATAAGAGCAATAGACCGTTCTTCCCATTTATCCGAGAAACTCTTTAAACAGCATGAACCGGCTGTTTGAAGAGTTTTTTTATTCAGTTTGAGAACTTGGTTAACATAAAGAGACTCTAAAAGTTTCATAAGGCTATACAACTTATGGCATCGTATGTGTAGTCCGACACCTGCGTATGTGTAACCTCGCACGTTTTGCATCATTCTTTCGTGAAGGCATTCTTTGAAACAACACAAAGAACGGAGAATGGACGCCTGATTTTTATGGAGTCAAATATAGAACTACCAAACATAAAAAAAACTGTCCCCCGACTCACGTCGAGGAACAGCCACAACACAAACACAAAATAAAACACGACAAAACTACTATGCAATTTTTTAGCCTGCTCTATGTTTGAGTAACATAACTTACCGCCGGTCAGGTATTCACATATCCAAGAGGGGTTTCAGGTTATTTGCACTATAAAAACGCCACACTAGCGTCCTTTGTTCATCGGTCTTTCTAAAAATATCTTAATTCTTTATTGAATTCCTCTTTCTCTTAACTTAACCTGCCAATTCCATGCAGATTTCAGTGTTTCTTCGATAGTAGCCTTTGCCTGCCATCCCAACTCTTCGTTAGCGAAAGTCGGATCAGCCCATACCTTAACGATATCTCCCTGACGACGGCCTACAATCTTATAGTTCACCTTCACGCCTGTAGCAGCTTCAAATTTATTCAGCAATTCCAATACAGACAGACCACGGCCTGTACCGATATTGAATACTTCCACACTTTCTTTCTGTTTGTCATTCAGGATACGATCCATAGCAATTACGTGAGCCTTAGCCAAATCCACTACATAGATGTAGTCACGGATGCAAGAACCGTCAGGAGTGTCATAATCATCGCCAAATACACTCAATTGTTCCCGGATGCCCATTGCAGTCTGAGTGACATACGGCAACAAGTTTTGAGGTACACCATTAGGCAACTCACCAATCAATGCAGACGGATGTGCGCCAATCGGGTTGAAATAACGCAACATGATAGCGTGAACAGGAGAACCTGATGCTACCGTATCGCGGATAATTTCTTCATTGATTTGTTTTGTATTACCGTATGGTGATTCCGCCTTCTTGATAGGAGCAGCTTCGGTTACAGGCAACACATCAGGCTGACCATATACTGTACATGATGAAGAGAAGATAATACCTTTTACATTATGCTTAGGCATCAACTCCAACAAGTTAATCAATGAAACCAAGTTGTTACGGTAGTACAACAACGGTTTTTGGCAAGATTCACCGACTGCCTTGCTGGCTGCAAAGTGAATGATACCTTCGATACCGGCATATTTAGTAAACAGTTTGTCCATACCTTCATAATCCAGACAGTCCAACTTCTCAAATGCCGGACGGATACCTGTTACTTTTTCAATATTGTCAACTACATCGGCGTTAGAGTTTGAGAGATTATCTACAATCACTACGTCGTAACCGCTTTGTTGCAGTTCAACTACGGTATGAGAACCAATATATCCGGTTCCTCCTGTTACTAAAATTCTCTTTTTCATAAGACTTATTATTCTGTCGTTTTTTTAATAGGTTCAAAACAACTTGGAAGGATAGATGCCCTTACGAATCATGTCATTGATACGAAGAACCACCTGAATCTTATCATCGTGCGAAACCAACCCCATCCATCGGGCAGGCGTTTCAATCACTTTCACTCTGACTCCTTCTCTTATCCGTTCATTCATAAAAGCAGGTATGGAATAATGAGCTTTCAAATCCATTCCGTTTTCATCAATAAACTTATCGAATGCAGCTTGCATCTCATTAAATATATCCGGTCTAAAACCCCACATATTCATCGAAACCAAGCTATTATCATCCAGCGCCACCCATTTATGCACCTCGTTAGGATACATAGGATTACCACTGATACGTTCTACTCCTGTACGGTCTGTCACAGAAATCAAATATCCGTTTTCATCCACTTCACAAATACCCCGGGTTACTCCCCCACTCTCCGCTAAAACGTTTTTCAATCTATAGCAAACATTGAAACTATGGTAACCGGCATCTTTCAATGCCACTAAATTATTATACAATAATTCAAAACTCTCACGCTGATAGAAATTAACCGCATTAATCACTCCAAACGGGGCATCTATTAACTTTTCGCCCATCAATACAGCTCTTACCGAACCATAGAGTGCTGTTCGCTTCGGATTACGTTTCTCTTCGGGAATGGTTTCTACATCCTGATAAACATATTCCACATCCACCACGTGCTCGTATTTGCCTGAAACCAGTTTCTTGAACTCTTGTTCAAAATGTCTGCTTATGACAAATACTATTTTATCAAATCCCACTCTTACGGCATCATATACGGAAAAATCTAATATCGTCTCGCCATTGGGTCCAATTCCCTCCAGCTGTTTTAATCCGCCATACTTATTCCCCATAGTGGCCGCAAGTACAATCAATGTCATAGCCATTTGGTCTCTCTATTAATTCTATTGCAAAAATAAGCATAATAATTGAATTAAACAGTACGAAAGACGAAATTCTTTGTACAAAAAAGTCCGAAGCAGTGCTCCGGACTTCTGAATCGGTCTATTTGGACGATGAATTAGATTATTCTATACCAAACAACACTCCCAAACCTTTGTCTACACCAGAGAATCCCATGAACGCCATGGCCAACAGACCGGCAGTAACCAGCGCGATAGCCATTCCCTGCATTCCTTTCGGAATATTCACCAGACTCAACTGTTCGCGGATACCGGCAAACAACACCATAGCCAAAGCAAAACCAAGAGCTGTCGAGAAGGCGTAAACCACACCGGTCAACAAATCAAAGTCTTTCTGGATGACCAGGATAGCCACACCCAGAATACAGCAGTTCGTGGTAATCAGCGGAAGGAATACTCCCAATGCCTGATAAAGGGCGGGAGAAACTTTCTTTAAAATGATTTCCACCATCTGTACCAATGCCGCAATGACAAGGATAAAGGCAATGGTCTGCAAATATTCCAGCCCGAAAGCATCGAGCACGAACTTTTGGATAAGGTAGGTGACAATAGTAGCAATGGTAAGCACGAATGCAACGGCTGCACCCATACCCGTAGCTGTCTCAACTTTTTTGGATACACCGAGGAACGGGCAGATACCCAGGAATTGTGACAACACAATGTTGTTCACAAATATAGCGGTGATAAATATCAATATATATTCCATATTCTTACTTTTTACGGGTTATGCTTTCTTCAGTTTATTCACAATCGCAATAAGGTAACCTAATGCGATGAAGGCTCCCGGTGCGAGAACGAAAATCAACATTCCGTATTGCTCAGGCATAATAGCGATATCAAACAGCTTACCTGTGCCAAGGAACTCACGTACGCCACCGAGGATAGTCAATGCAAGAGTAAATCCGAGTCCCATACCCAGTCCGTCGAAGAATGAAGGTACAGGGCCATTCTTTGCAGCAAAGGCTTCGGCACGTCCCAGCAAGATACAGTTTACTACAATCAGCGGAATAAACAAGCCCAATGTAGCATAAAGTGCCGGCACGTATGCTTGCATAATCATCTGCAACAAAGTCACGAATGATGCAATAACCACAATGAACGCAGGAATACGCACCATATCAGGAATCAGATTCTTGATAGATGAGATTACCACATTCGAACAAATCAACACAAACATGGTTGCCAGTCCCATACCCATACCGTTGATGGCCGAGGAAGTGGTTCCCAATGTAGGACACATACCCAAAAGGAGTACAAACGTAGGATTCTCTTTTACAATCCCGTTCATCAATACTTTAAAATTATTCATAGTCTGCTCCTTCCTTATTTTTTGTTTTTACAATCTTGCTTGGGGCATTCTGCTTTTTTACAGTTAGCCTTGTCACAGTTCGCATTCTTGCAAGTCTCTTTGTCACAGTTAGCTTTCTTGCAATTTGCCTTGTCACACTTGGCAGAATCACATTTATCACCGCAAGCCGCTTTACATGCAGTGGAATCACAAGCCTGTTTACAGGCCCCGTCTCCCTTGCATTGAGCATCACAAGCGGCAGCACTTTCGGCAACAGCCTCAGACACCTGCTGAGTTGCGCCACTAGCTCCGTCTACATTCTGACCGCTATATGCTGCATAAGCATTATTCACAGCTTTCAAGAAAGCACGAGAAGTGATAGTAGAAGCGGTGATGGCATCTATCTGCCCGCCATCCTTACTTACTGTCAATGCTTTTGCGCCCGGATTCATTCCGGTAATATCGCCTTTGCCGCCTTTCTTAAACCAGTCGGCTGCTTTTGATCCTAATCCCGGAGTTTCGGCATGACTCAACAAAGAGTAATCAATAATATTACCCTCCTTATCGAAACCTACCAATACATTCAGCGCGCCGCCAAAGCCATTTGCTGAAGATTCTACAGCCGCACCGATAAATTCTCCGCCTTTGGTTGCTTTATATATCTTATAGGTAGCACCTTCCAGTTCGATTGTTTCAGGAGCTTCAGCAGGATTATTGTCGAATCCCGGAACAACGATAGCGATGGCATCACTCAAAGCCTTGGCATTAGCCTGTGCAATAGGTTCTTTCGTCAACTCATTTACATAGCCTAATAATGCTCCGGCCACCACGGTTACGCCTGTCAGCACGATAACCATGTTCTTCAAAGATGATTCTAGCTTTTTCATTTCTTCACTACCTCCCCGAATCTTTTAGGTTTACAATAAGTATTGATCAACGGAGTGAATGCGTTCATGATGAATATAGCGAAAGACATACCTTCGGGATACGCACCGAACAAACGGATAACCACGGTCAGGAAACCAATAGCCACACCGTAAATAATCATACCTTTATGAGTCATAGGCGAAGTAACATAGTCAGTTGCCATAAAAATAGCACCCAACATCAAACCACCTGTAAACAGGTGAACCAATGGAGATGCATAAGCAACCGGATCAACCAGATGCATCAGTCCCGCACATACAAATACAGTCACCAGGATAGAAACAGGAATATGCCAGGAAATAATCTTCTTCCACAACATATAACCCAAGCCGAGCAACAAAGCCAAAGCACTCACCTCACCCAATGAACCCGGATTATTACCCAGGAACAGGCTTAATGTATCGGGCAACTGTCCCAACGCATTCACATCACCTTTTACAGCCATCTTCATCAATGCCAACGGAGTAGCACCGGTTTCGGCATCTGTATAACTGGCCCATTGCTGAACATTAGGCCATGAAGTCATCTGCACGGGGAAAGAAATCAGCAGGAAGATACGACCTACCAACGCAGGATTGAAAGGATTGCATCCCAATCCGCCGAAAGTCATCTTACCCACACCGATAGCCACCAATGCACCGATAATAATAATCCAAAGAGGCAAGTTGGAAGGCAGATTGAATGCCAGCAACACGCCGGTTATGATAGCCGAACCATCACAGATGGTAGAGCGTTCTCTCTTCAAAATAAACTTGGTAATCGCCCATTCGAAGAATACACAGGCAGCAACCGAGGTCAGGGTTACCACCACGGCGCCCAGTCCGAACATATAGAATGACACCAGCAACGCAGGTATCAGAGCGATGAGCACACCATACATATTCTTCTGTACGCTGTCACCGCTATGGACGTGGGGCGATAATGATACTATTAATTTATTAGCCATACTATTTTGTCGAATTATTTTTTAGCATTACGTGCACGGATAATACCGCCTACTGTGCCCTTACCCAAACGGATATAGTCCAGCAAATAACGATGAGACGGACATGTGAACTGACACGAACCGCACTCGATGCACGACATTACATCTTCTTTTTCTACTCTCTCCCAATCCTTGTGAGCCGAAAGTGTCGCCAATAAGAAGGGTTCCAGTCCCATGGGGCACACACTGACACACTTGGCACAGCGGATACACGGCTGGGCTTCTGCACGGGCAGCCTCCTTATCGTTCATAATCAGCACACCCGAACTACCTTTACAGATAGGAACTTCGGTATTTACCAGTGCCTTACCCATCATCGGGCCACCACCAATCACCTTTCCGGTATCTTCGGGCAAACCGCCTGCCGCATCAATCAGCTGGCTCATCGGAGTCCCCATACGGGTGAGGAAGTTGGACGGATTCTTGACAGACTTACCGGTAACAGTTACGATACGTTCAAACAAAGGTTTGTTTTTCTGAACAGCTTCATAAACGGCAAATGCAGTACCTACATTCTGAACCACCGCACCTACATTGATAGGAATAGCGGGAGGAGCAGGAACCTGACGGCTGATTACAGCATCTATCAACTGCTTCTCACCACCTTGCGGATATTTCACTTGCAAAGGAACCACTTCGATGCCGGGATATTGAGCAGCCTTTTCAGTCATCAACTTAATAGCATCCGGTTTATTGTTTTCAATACCGATGTATCCTTTAGTCACTTTCGCAGCTTTCATCAAGATGCTTACACCAACTAATACTTCATCAGCCTTTTCCAACATCAGACGATGGTCGGCTGTGAGATAAGGTTCACACTCTACGGCATTGATAATTACACATTCGGCCTTGCAGCCCGGAGGAGGAGAAAGCTTCACATGGGTGGGGAAACAAGCACCTCCCATACCTACTACACCTGCATTTTTTACTTTAGCAACGATTTCTTCGGGCGTTAACGTACACTCTTTTACTAATGTTGAACTGCGGTCGATTGATTCTTCCCACTCGTCACCCTCCACATCGATAAAGATGGCCGGCTTGCGATAACCGCTTGCATCGATTACGGCGTCCACCTTGTTCACTTTACCGGATACAGACGAGAAGATGGCTGCAGAAACAAAGCCTCCCGCCTCAGCAATCTTCGTACCTACCTTCACTACATCGCCTTTTTTCACGATGGCAGTAGCAGGAGCACCGATATGCTGCGACAAAGGGAATACCGCTTGCTTAGGAAGTGCAAGGGGTTCGATAGCTTTGCCTGCCGACAATTTATTTTCTGCTGGATGTACTCCACCAATTCTAAATGTCTTCACTGTTATATCTTTTTAATTTTTACTTACTTTGAATTTGATTATGCTTCCGCCTTAGGAGCTTCAGGTGCTTTCGGAGCTTCTACCTTTGCAGCAACGGGTTTAGCAGTCGCTTCACCGGCCGGGGCTTCCACCTTCGGCTTACGCGGCGGGAAATTGATGGCTTGGATAGCACCCTTCGGACATTCTGATTCACACTTGCGGCAAGACTTACACTTAGCCGGGTCAATGTATGCCAGATTGTTTTCCAACGTAATCGCCTCGAACGGACAAACTTTCACGCACTTGCCGCAACCGATACAACTTGCCTTGCAAGCTTTGTTAGCCACAGCACCTTTGTCTTTGTTCACACACATCACCACTACGCGGCGATTATTCTTACCCTTCGGACGGATTTCGATAATCTTGCGCGGACAAGCCTTGCTACAAGCTCCACAAGCCGTACATTTTTCTTCGTCCACTTCCGGAAGGCCGGTTTCGGGGTTCATGTGAATAGCGTCAAACTGACATACTTCCACACAATCACCACAACCCAGACAGCCAAATGTACAACCGGTCTCACCACCCGAAGTGGCATGAGCAATGGCACATGACTTGGCTCCGTCATACAGAGCAGTACGAGGACGATTTTCACAACTACCGTTACATCTTACCACCGCAACTTTCGGTTCGGCAGCAACGGCTTCCAATCCTAAAATGGCAGCAACTTTCTCCATAACAGGAGCACCGCCGACCGGACATAATTTACCCTCCAGCGAACCGGCATCTGCCGCCTTCACACAGGCACCTGCAAAACCAGAGCAACCGGGATAACCACATCCACCGCAATTTGCCTGAGGAAGCACTTCGCTAACTTGGGCAATCCGCGGATCTTCATACACAGCAAACTTCTTAGAAGCGGCATACAAGATAACCGCGGCAATCAAGCCAATCGCTCCCAACGAAATTACTGCAACCAGAATTAAATCCATAAGTTTTAGTTAGTTATTTATTAATTATTTTTTATAGGTTCAAGCGTAAAAGAGAACTTCTTGCTCAACTTCCCTCTATACATATATATAATAAGGTAATATGGAGCTAAAGCCAATAAAGAAATAATGGCCGACTTCAGTTCATCTCCCCCGGTGAGGTGCATCGTGATGAATAAAGCAGCCAACAATATCAAGAAAGGGACGCCAAAAGCCAAAAATACGGCCTGCATCCCCATAGAAGTCGTTCCATAAAGCATCACCTCCTCACCCACTCGGTAAGAAGAAGCTTTCGTGTCGAAAACATCAACCAGTTTTTCTTTGCTCTCGGATGCGTTGCAGTGTCCTTTTACGCTGCAAGCAGAACAGGCAGAAGTTTGAACGATTCTCACTCGAATATGAGAACCGTTTATGCTTTCCACAATACCACGATGTTTGATTATATCGGTCATTTTTGCAAACTCTACATTACAAAACTGTGGCAAAAGTAATACTTTAATTGCAATCTATGAAGGATAAAATGATATTTTCGTTATAAAAATCGTTTTTTTATCGGGAGATATTGAAAGAACAAGCAAAAAAGGTATATCAAAAGCCCCCAGACACTCTTTTGATATACCTTTTTTCTTTTTAAACCTTATTCTTACTTTCTGCTACTTCCACCAGATAGACACTGATGCAAATCATAACAATCGCTCCCAGTTGCGTCCATGAAAAGCGGTCTTGCCCCAGCAGGAATGAAGTAACGGTTGCCACTATCAATATCAGATATCCATAAATAGCCACTAATGTCGTTTTCAAGTATTTCAGTCCGATGGGAAGAAGCAGGTAACTGATGGTTGTCGGAAATATGAGTACAAAAAGCAATACCAACATCGGAGTAGAAAAGAGCGACATACTCATTATAGGTGCTTCAAATCCATAGATTGAGTTGACAATCAGTGACATTACTGCCGCTCCCAGGAATGTATATTTCAGCAAGGTCATATCTCCCACCCCCTTGAGAAACCGATTGCTGACAACTAAATATATGGCATAAACTACCGAACTGACAAAGCATATCAGATTTCCGGCCATGGCATTGGATGCCAAATCGTCACTGGGCTGTGTAGCGATGCAAAGAATTGCTCCTCCCAGTCCCAAACCGATACCAACAAGTTTCATCCATGTTACTTTCTCTTTATAAAACAAGACAGCGATAACAAACACCCAAATGGGTTCCAGACTGACAAATATGGAACTGGACACCGGCGTAGTCATACTGATACCTAAAAGGTAAAAAATCATATATCCGTACATTCCAAATGCTCCCAGCAAAAAGAGTTGCCATTTCTGGCGGGTAGTAGAATCTTCAGGTTTACAAAAAATATCGATAAGCCAAAATGCTGCCGCTCCGAATACCAGACGGAATGTAACCCCTGTAACCGGAGCTATCCACAAAGGTAAAAGATATTTTAACGCGTTCATATTAAAGCCTCCCAGTGCTTTGGAGACTATCATGCTAAGGTTTGCTTCAACTTGTTTGTTCATAATGAGCTTTTTTTACATGGATATATAACCGTAAAAACAGCCTTTTGGTTCAAAGCAACCAAAGTTCTGTATACCGATAGGATAATATCCTTTGATGTGCCGCCTGTTTACACTACCTTTCCCATGCCTAACATGAAGTATTTCCCTCCCTAAGACTAAAAGAAAGGGAGGGGGGCTGCCTTCCCCTATAAACACTCAGAATTCCAGCTTTTCCTGTTTCATCACAATAAACATGGCCATTAACGCAATCATCAGGTTTAACCAGAAAGCAAAGGTCTGCGAATGGGAATGAAACAGATTTTGAGCTATATTCACAATAAACGGACAGAGAAGAATGGCCACATAATTCATCGCCATTACAAAAGCGAGTGCTAATGTCACCTTATGGGGTACGGCCACATCAGAAGTCTTATCATAAATCAACGGTTGAATAATGCCATAGGCCAATCCGTTCAAAATACACCCCAAAGCAATCAGTATCTCGGAACGGCTTACCAAGATAATTCCCATACCGCAAGCTATCAACAACAAGCAAATCATATAGATACGCCGCCCTAATGCTTGCACAATCTTATTTAATACAAAGCCCGGCGCCATGATAGCAAGGAAAAATAACGAAATCAGGATACCTGCCCGCCCACTGGACAATCCATATTCTTCCATCAAAAAAGGAAGATTAAAACTGATGATTATCACCAAATAAGTAGCCAGCCCGTAAAATGCCATAAGTTTAATCAATGCCTTTACATCAATGCCTCGCTTCCCCATCTCTTTAGAGGTAGCGGCAGGCGCGTCGTCTTTGGGATGATAGCCGGACAAATCTTTCTTTAAATAATAAGTAAGAAAGATGGATATAAACGGAAAAAGATAAACCAGAAACGGCAGGTGCCAGTTCACTTCTGCCAGATAACCGGTCAGTGTAGTGGCAAGTACTAACGTAATATTGGTGATAGCGGAACTGTAACCAAACTGTTTGGTACGGTAATTCCCCACAAAATAACGAGATATCAATCCTGTAGAAAGCGGAACAATCAAACCCGAACCTATACCGAGCATTGCGCTGATGACAATCAACTGCCACATCTTATTAGAAAGCAGATAAAGTATGCCACTCACTCCGAAAATAGTCAAGCCAACTTGCAGCAACAATAGATTATTCACTTTCTCGGTCAACTTTCCCGATAGCAGAATAAAAGGGATAATAAGAAGTGAAGGTAACGAGGAAAGCATCTGAATTTCCAAATCCGTGGCCGACGGAAAGATTTTGTTCAAATCCCCCAAGATGGGAGAAACTGCCAATCCCGGCAATGCATTTAATGCCGAGATAGAAAATATACCTATTAATGTAATGAGGGGAATAGTCCCCTGCCCTGTCTGTACTTTCATACTTGTAGTAATTTATTGTATGAGATACACAACAAGGCAAAAGACGTTTGGTTCAATACAACATATCGTTTATCCCTCTACTTTCCATTCATAAAGAATATCGGCAAGAAAGCTTTGCAAGCGGCGGAAAAAAGAATCATAATCACCTGCACGAAGTTCACGAGTAATCACTCCGTTTTAATAACTCAACCAAATAGGTCGGTGTTGTAAAAATCAACAAGCTTTTTCCAAAACGGCGGGAACGGTTCAAAAAATAATACGCCCCTGAAGTCACTATCTGATAAACCAATGCCGTTTTATCAATGTAAAGGTAATCTCCTAAACGCAGTTCATCAAATTACATGCTCCTAAAATATCGATTACAGGCATCCAATGATTTTATATATAAACAAAGGTATCTTTTTTTCGTTCATAGTCCAATGATGATTCCCATCGTTTTTTTGTATTTCCCGATGCAACATTAAAAAACATAAAATCAAGGAACTTTTCACCAACCCCTATGTTGAGGGAGAAAAACGCGGGAAACTCCCACGTTCTTCATTATATTACTAACCTAAACTTTAAGTAAAATGAAAGATTGTAATTGTGATTTGAGAGAAGGTGATGCAAAGACATCTGTGTTTGGCTCAAACGAAATGCTACAACCCTCACCGGTAGACACTATTCCGATGAACCCTACTACCCCGCAGATTGCCTATCAAATGGTAAAAGACGAAACATTTGCTCAGACCCAGCCACGTCTTAATCTGGCTACTTTCGTTACGACCTATATGGATGACTATGCCACCAAATTGATGAACGAAGCTATCAACATCAATTACATTGATGAGACTGAGTACCCGCGTATCGCTGTAATGAATGCCAAATGTATCAATATCATGGCCAACCTGTGGAATTCCCCCGAACAGGCAAAATGGAAATCAGGAGCATTGGCCATCGGTTCCAGTGAAGCTTGCATGCTGGGTGGCGTAGCTGCCTGGTTGCGCTGGAGAGACAGACGTAAGGCCCAGGGCAAACCGACCGACAAACCTAACTTCGTCATCTCAAGCGGTTTTCAGGTGGTATGGGAGAAATTCGCCCAACTTTGGCAGATTGAGATGCGCCAAGTACCTCTTACTCTGGACAAGACCACCCTGGACCCCGAAGAAGCATTAAAGATGTGTGACGAGAACACCATCTGCATTGTTCCTATCCAAGGTGTGACATGGACAGGTCTGAACGATGACGTGGAAGCACTGGACAAAGCGCTGGACGCATACAATGCCAAGACCGGTTATGAAATTCCTATCCACGTAGATGCTGCAACCGGCGGTTTCATCCTGCCGTTCCTCAGCCCCGAAACAAAGTGGGACTTCCGTTTAAAATGGGTTCTCTCTATCAGTACCTCCGGCCACAAGTTCGGACTGGTTTATCCGGGTCTGGGATGGGTAGTATGGAAAGACAAGAAATACCTTCCTGATGCCATGTCATTCAGCGTCAATTATTTGGGTGCAAACATCACACAGGTTGGTTTGAACTTCAGCCGTCCCGCTGCACAGATTTTGGGACAGTACTATCAGTTTATCCGTCTGGGATTCGAAGGATACAAAGCCATTCAATACAATTCCATGGAAATCACCAAGTATATTCACAGCGAAATAGCCAAGATGACTCCATTCGTAAACTACAGCGACAATGTAGTGAATCCTTTGTTCATCTGGTACATGAAACCCGAATATGCAAAGAACGCCAAATGGACTCTTTACGATTTGCAGGCTAAATTACAGCAAAGCGGCTGGATGGTTCCTGCCTATACTTTGCCGGAGAACATTCAGAATTATGTGGTTATGCGTGTTGTGGTACGTCAGGGATTCAGCCGTGATATGGCGGATATGTTGTTGAATGATATCAAGAATGCTATCACCGAATTCGAGAAACTGGAGTATCCTACTCAGACCCGCATCGCCCAAGACAAGAACATTCCTGTAAAGGGCACTGTGTTCACTCACAACGCACATAGCAATGCCGCTAAAAAATAAGCGTAGATAATAATAATGTAACTATCCGCCTTTATGGTGGATGGTTACTTCAATCAAATTAATTTATGGAAAGAACTATAACTATCCAACAGATAAAAGATGTCGCACAAGAGGCTTACAATCTGTATAAAGACAATACAGAAGGTAAAAATGCCGATTACATTCCTTATTTGGCTAATATCAATCCGAAACTATTCGGTATCAGTATTTGCCTGATGAATGGAGAAAAGATTCAACTGGGTGACTATCAATACCAATTCGGCATTGAATCTGTGTCTAAGGTATTGACAGCCATACTGATTCTTCGTCAATATGGTGCACAGAAAGTACTCGAAATGATTGGTGCAGATGCAACCGGACTGCCGTTTAACTCCATCATGGCTATCTTGCTGGAGAATGACCATCCCTCTACCCCATTGGTAAACGCAGGCGCCATCAGTGCAGACAGTATGGTGCAACCCATTGGCAACAGTGATGCCAAATGGAAAGCCATTGTCGACAATATGACAGAACTCTGTGGCAGTGCTCCCCAACTGATTGACGAACTTTATAAATCGGAATCGGCTACTAACTTCAATAACCGTTCTATTGCCTGGTTATTGAAAAACTACAACCGTATCTATGATGACCCTGATATGTCACTCGACCTCTATACCCGTCAGTGCTCCATGGGCATCACAGCCGAACAATTGTCAGTCTGCGCAGCTACAATCGCCAATGACGGCCTCAACCCTGGCACCCAAAAACAAGTATTCGATAAAGAGCTTGCTCCGAAAATCACTTCTCTGATAGCCACCGTAGGCTTCTACCAGCACACAGGTGACTGGCTTTACACTTCCGGTATTCCTGCCAAGACAGGAGTAGGCGGCGGAGTATTGGGAGTGATGCCCGGAATAATGGGCATTGCGGCTTTCGCACCTCCTTTGGACGATGCGGGGAACTCTGTAAAAGCACAACTTGCCATTAAATATATCATGAATAAACTAGGTATGAATATCTTTAACGGACATCGCATCAGCATCAGTTAAACCTGCCCCATTCTTAATCAAAAGCCGGTCTTCTCCCTACCCATTCAGGAAAAGACCGGCTTTTCCTTTTAAAATATTTTCCTCAAAACATTTTTAGCATTCTGACATTATATCTATCTTTGCAAAGATAATTATTCAATATTATGAAAAGCAAGTTTATACAGAAAATCAGTCTAGGCGCTGCACTACTGCTATTTACAAGCAATGCCGCCTTCGCACAAACTCCCGAGCAAAGTTATACACCGACTCCCGAGAATATAAAAGCACGTCAGGAATTCCAAGATAACAAATTTGGAATATTCCTTCATTGGGGCATTTACAGCATGACCGCACAAGGTGAATGGTATATGACCACCCACAACATCCACCGCGATGAATATGCCAAACTAGCTTCGGGATTTTATCCTTCACGCTTCAATGCCGCCGAATGGGTATCGGCCATCAAAGCATCAGGTGCCAAATATATCTGTATTACCAGCCGCCACCACGACAGTTTCTCAATGTTCGATACCAAAGAATCGGATTTTAATATTGTAGACGCTACTCCGTTCAAACGGGATGTGCTGAAAGAATTGGCAGACGAATGCCACAAACAAGGCATCAAGCTCCATTTCTATTATTCACACTTAGACTGGCGCCGCGATGATTATCCCGAAGGAGGAGGCACCGGCCGCGAAACAGGACGTCCGAAAGGACATGGGGACTGGAAGAGCTACTATACCTTCATGAACAACCAGTTGACCGAACTATTGACCAATTATGGACCGATTGGCGCTATCTGGTTTGACGGCATTTGGGATCAGCCCAAAGATTTCGATTGGCAACTGGAAGAACAATACGCATTAATTCATAAGCTGCAGCCCGCCTGTCTGGTAGGTAACAACCACCACCGCATTCCGTATGCCGGTGAAGACTTCCAAATGTTCGAACGTGACCTGCCCGGTGAAAACAAAGCCGGACTTTCAGGACAGAGCGTCAGCTCACTTCCTTTGGAAACTTGTGAAACCATGAATGGGATGTGGGGATATAAAATTGAAGACCAAAATTACAAGTCACCGAAAGCGTTAATACACTATTTGGTTAAAGCAGCCGGAAAGAATGCAAACCTGTTAATGAATATCGGCCCGCAACCCAATGGAGAACTTCCTGCCACAGCTGTAGACCGCTTGAAAAAAGTGGGCGAATGGATGAACCAATATGGAGAAACAATTTATGGAACCCGTGGCGGAGATGTAGCTCCCCATTCATGGGGCGTATCAACCCGCAAAGGCGACCGTTTGTTTATCCACGTATTGGATTTGCAGGACAATACGCTTTATATACCTCTGAAGGCGAAAGTTAAAAAAGCAATGCAATTCACTGATAAGGCTTCTCTTTCCTTCAAACAAGACAAAGACGGTATATTGTTAAAGTTACCGAAAGTGCCCGACGAGATTGATTACGTGATAGAATTAATTATTAAATAACTTTATGAGCAACAAATCAAAAATTGAAATCTGCGCCAATTCCGTTGAAAGTGCAGTAAAAGCACAGCAGGGCGGAGCTTATCGTGTGGAATTATGCGCAGGTATTCCCGAAGGAGGTACCACTCCGTCATTTGGCGAAATACGCATGGCACGCCAACTCTTACAACAAACTAAATTGCACATTATCATCCGTCCTCGCGGCGGAGATTTCCTATATTCTCCATTGGAACAAGAAATCATGTTGCATGATATCAAAGTAGCCCGCCAATTGGGAGCAGACGGAGTAGTATTCGGTTGTCTGACAGCCGATGGCAAAGTAGATATGGAAGCCATGGAAAAATTGATGAATGCCGTAGGCGACATGAGTGTCACTTTCCATCGCGCTTTTGATATGTGCCGTAATCCGCAAGAAGCATTAGAACAAATTATTGAACTCGGCTGCCACCGTATCCTTACTTCAGGACAGGAAGCCACTGCCGAAAAGGGTATTCCTCTTTTAAAAGAGTTGGTAGAACTGGCCGGCGAACGCATTATCATCATGCCGGGATGTGGAATAAATCCTAAAAACATTCGTAAAATAGCTGAAGAAACCGGTGCTTGCGAGTTCCATTTCTCAGGACGTACCACCTGCGAAAGCGATATGTTATACCGCAACCCCAAAGTTTCAATGGGTGGCACGGTGAAAATCGAAGAATATAAAAAGGATGTAACCGACCCGGATATCGTTAAAGCCGCTTGTATAGAACTAACCTTGAAGGACGATAATGATAAGGCTTTGGAAAAGAAAGCCAAAGAATCCAAAAAATCAAAGAGAGCTAAAAAGGATGATGATTGGGATGATGAAGATGATGACTTGGAAGATGATAAATAAATTCAGATGAGAGTCACTCGAATCAATCATTAAAAGAAACGAGGCTGTCCGGAATATTCGGAACAGCCTCATTTCTTTTATACCAGCCTATAAGATTCTAAAGCTTATGGATTACTTTCATCAGTTGCTCACCTAAACCGATGGTATAACCTTGTGAGACAAATACCACACGGTTAAAGGTATCGCCAATAATAAACATAGGCAGAATAGTCTTGTTAGGCAGCTTCATACCTTCAGCAATCTGTTTCTGGATAGCACCGTCTGCATCTATACCATAAGTAATAGTGGAAGGCAATCCCGGAAATTCTTCAGGTCGGAACTTTTTGAACTGTTCTTCATTGGGAAATAACAATACGATACTTCTACCCCACTGCTCAAAATCTTTGCTCAATGCTGCAATATCACGCAATGCATGGTTGGTGGGTTCCTGACCGGCTCCCAATACTGCCACGATATAATAACCGCGTCCGGTGGTAGAAAGGATGGATTTCAACTCATTGCTATCAATCGGCTTATAAAGAGACTCGGAATTGAAATTACCAATTACCTGAACATCATCCTTGCTTTCGCGCATCACCAAATCAACAGTCATTGTTTCTCCCGGCTTGATGGTAAAGAAAGTGATATCAGAAAGCACACCACCGTTTGCCAGACGAGTTCCCGTCACCATCATATAATTACCTTCATCAAGTGCCGTCCCGTTTTTCAGCAAATTGCTCCAGGTAGCACCACCTCCCATGTCGATATCACCTTCGTCATAATTCAATAATTGCAAGGTTCCTTCGGGAGTCACCTTTGAGATAGTGAAATGAGAATAGTATTTGGGATCTTCCAATGATTTGATGGGTGTATATTTTGCAATCAGTTTGCCTGTTTGTGCGGCAGACGGAGAAACAGCCTCAAAGTCTACATCAACCGGTCTGTCATCGCCTATAATTAGTTGTACTTTACCCGTCACCTCATCAATACGTGCCGGAATCCCCATACTGCGTGCCATCGATACAAAGAAAATATCACGGCTATGCGCATCAGCCACACGAGCACGCCATACTCCGGCAGGAGAAATCGGCGCACCACCCAAATTACAGTTTTTGTCCACCTGAATACTGTCGGCCACCCAAGTAGCCAGCTTCATCGGGTCGGCACGGAACGCTTCCATTTCTTGTTTTGAAATAACCTTACCGAAGAAAGACTTATACGGAGTCAGCATTTCATTACTTACACGTGGATTGCGGACAAAACGACGGAAATACTCTGCATTTTCACAAAGACGGGACTGCATGTGGTCTACCAACACTTCAAGACTGACATCACGCAAGTCTTTAGATGAAATTCTCTGCAGAAGGTCTATCCCACCCTTTTTGGATTTGTCGGAACGCAAACGGGCAAGGAAATCACGGATTACCAGATGATTACCACGTGACGCAACCAAAATCTTAGCCACGGCCTCTTCATCCAACTTATATTCCTTCGCAAAGTTACGGGCCGATTCATCACTCATAAACGTAGCGACATACGCATTGCGGATAGAATCTTCCTGTGCCATCCGGCGATTATTTTCCGCACGCTGTTCGGGAGTAACCTCAGGCATATTGGCACCTTCGGCAGGAGGTACAATATCCACTTCCATCCTATAATTATCTCCTGCTGTTTTATCCAGCTTCACGGTCAGATTATTATCTTTTCCAAACGAGAGTTTGGAATATCCAAACTTACCGTCCTTAGAGGCCCACACCAGCATATCACCTTTACCGGCAGTAAGGAACGTTTTTCCCTGAGCATCTGTCTGTTTATGGGCTACAGTATAAAATTCAGCATAATTATATACTTTGAATTCCACCTTTGCGTCAGTCACCGGATTGCCCTCGGCATCCACTACGGTCACCTCGGCTTTAGCTGTCGGCGCATAATTATCTATTACATTGATTTCTGTATAATTGGGCGTTTCATACATTACTTCTTCCGGTCCATTGTATCGACCGAACACTTTTGTATGCATCAACATCCCACGTGAAGCCGGTGCGTTAAACCAGCCTAAATCCAAAACCGGTTCGGGCTCACACGCACCAAAGAAATGCCATTTTCCATCTACCCAAGCTTCCACCCAGGCATGATTATCATCTGTATGTGCCCAACGGGGCGTATAAACCTGACGGGCCGGAATACCTACCGAACGGAGTGCAGCTACCGTGAAAGTCGATTCCTCACCGCAACGCCCGTAGGCCGTCTTTACAGAAGCGAGTGGAGAACTGGTACGTGCATCGGATGGCGTGTAGACTACTTTTTCATGACACCAGTGGTTTACCTCCAGCACGGCATCATGTAATGAAAGTCCCTTTACCCGATTCTTTAACTCTTCATAGAACACCTTACGGCTATCGTCCAAGTTTTCATTATTCACCCGGACTGGCAGAACGAAATGACGGAACTCACGCTCCGGAATTGTTTTTCCCCATGGCATCTCCTCACGAGCCTTCAATGAGTAATCAATATTTTCCAGATAATACTCACCGGAATAGTCCGTAATGTCTCCTAATGGCATATAGGCATATAGGAAGGTCATAGCTTCCCGCTGTTCATCACTCATCGGTTGTTCGAACACCTGAAACAGGTCTCCGTGCGACAACTTTGAACGCCGGGTTTCAAAGTCTTGCTGAACGGCATCCCGTTCGGCAGCATCACTTATCAAATGTTTGTTGTTGGTGCACGAGGTAAAACTCAGCATTAAACTAAGCCCTGTGGCACATAGAGCCAATAACTTCATGTTGTTAATTAATTAAGTTAGCAATTATTATTGGCTACAAAGATAAAACTTTTTAGCAGGAATGCGAAAATAAATATTTTTAAGTGTCCTAAAAGCTATTTATCTGCAGAAACATTATGCTGAGGAGTATCGCCATCCACCGTTTGCTTTTCATAATATTCTTGTTTCCGCTTATTTGCCTGCTGCACCAGGCTGGTGACATACACAGTAAAGATAGGAAACATCATCATTCCAAGCGCAGCCAGCACCACCGAAAGTATCTTACCGGTCGGAGTCACGGCATAAATATTGCTACCCACTGTGGTCACGTCCATAAATGCCCACCACAATGCACTCCAATAATCGGTCACCATCGGGTTCACCTTATGCTCCAGCACAAAAAATATCAGACTGGCAAAATAAACTGTTGCCATCAACATAGTGATATAGGAAGTGAACAAACCCGAAGCTTTGCTCCCCGAGAGCCACCCCACCACAATGGCCAACGCATACCCTCCTCTTAAGAGAGGTATAAAACGAAGGAAATAACTTATCTCCGGAGAAAAAGTGATGTGATAATAATCAATGATATTCAGATATGGAATAGAAACCAGCAAGAAGATAAAGTGACTGCTCAGGTATCTCCACTTATCGGGTGCCAGAAAGAATTCAAGCAGAAAATCAAAAAGGAAAAACATACATATCCAAAACTGTATCCTGAGATAACTCCCCTGATTAAGAAAAGGAATGTTGTGAAAAGTATCTATCGAAATACTTATAATTAAAAAAAGAGACAGACAGAGGATTAAGACATGCAAAATCCCATAAATTCCTTTTCGGGAATAGATAAAAGAAGAAAATGCTGTTTTCATAAACTATACCAATTTATTATTGTTTCCCCTAAAACACTCCGGAATAGCGCTTTGTTTACTCGGCAAAACCGGGGGTTAATAAACCTAAACGGATAAACATCAATTCAGGGAGGTTGTTATAGACACGTAACAAAAACAAATATATTTTTTAAACCTAAACTTTATGGCAAACATTAGCAAATCAGTCAAGCTCGGGGTGTTTACCCTCGCAATTATGAATGTGACTGCGGTTGTTTCCCTTCGCGGGCTACCTGCAGAAGCCGAATATGGACTGAGTTCGGCATTTTATTATCTTTTTGCAGCCATCGTCTTCCTGATACCTACTTCATTGGTAGCGGCAGAGCTGGCAGCAATGTTTCAGGACAAACAAGGTGGTGTATTCCGCTGGGTTGGTGAGGCATACGGAAAGAAGTGGGGCTTCCTGGCTATATTCCTTCAATGGGTGGAAAGTACAATCTGGTATCCTACGGTATTAACTTTCGGAGCGGTGGCTTTGGCTTTTATCGGCACAAACGATGCCCACGATATGTCACTGGCCTCCAACCGCTATTACTCATTGGCGGTAGTGCTTATCATTTACTGGCTTGCCACTTTCATTTCACTGAAAGGAATGGGCTGGGTAGGAAAAGTGGCCAAAGTGGGCGGTATGGTGGGTACCATCATTCCGGCAGGCCTATTAATGGTACTGGCGGTTATTTATCTGGCATCGGGCGGACAAAGCCAAATGAACTTTGACGGCAACTTCTTCCCCGATTTCAGTAATTTCGACAATCTGGTACTTGCATCCAGTATTTTCCTTTTCTATGCCGGTATGGAAATGGGCGGTATCCATGTAAAAGATATGGAGAACCCGGCCAAGAATTATCCGAAGGCTGTATTTATCGGTGCTGCCATCACAGTTGCCATCTTCGTACTGGGTACTTTCGCATTGGGTATCATTATCCCGGAAAAGGATATCAACCTGACTCAGAGTTTGCTGGTCGGCTTCGACAACTACTTTAAGTATGTACATGCTTCCTGGTTGTCTCCTATCATTGCCGTTGCATTGGCATTCGGTGTGTTGGCAGGTGTACTGACTTGGGTAGCCGGTCCGTCCAAAGGTATCTTTGCCGTAGGTAAAGCAGGTTATTTACCTCCGTTCTTCCAGAAAACCAATAACAACGGCGTGCAGAAGAATATCTTGTTAATCCAAGGTTTGGCTGTAACATTACTCAGTTTGTTATTCGTAGTCATGCCTTCCGTACAGAGCTTCTATCAGATTCTGTCTCAGCTCACCGTATTATTGTACCTCATCATGTACCTGTTGATGTTTAGCGGTGCCATTTATCTGCGCTATAACATGAAAAAGGCTCCACGTCCTTTCCGCATCGGCAGTAAAGGCAACGGTTTGATGTGGTTCATTGCCGGACTCGGTTTCTGCGGTTCCTTACTGGCATTCGTGCTCAGTTTCATTCCGCCCAGCCAGATTTCAATCGGCAGTAACACCGTATGGTTTGCCGTACTGATTATAGGATGTATCGTTGTTGTTTCTGCTCCGTTCATTATCTATGCATCCCGTAAACCGTCATGGGTAGACAAGAACACACAGTTTGAGCCCTTCCACTGGGAAGAACAAGCTGCTCCTGCAGACACCAAGACAACCGGAGAAACAAAATAAGTTATCTCCCATGCTTCTACTTTGGGAAGAAGATGAATGTCAAAACTTCCCTTTTATCGAAATCACCCTCGCTACAACTGTCTGTGGCGAGGGTGATTTTTAGTTTATGAGCGTTTCGACACACTCTCTTTTTCTCTTTCGGCCTACATTTATTTCCCTCCCATTCTTCCTATTCAAGAAAACATTCCTATATTTGCGGAGTAATTATCTTCAATATTACTCTTTAATGATATGAAAATGTTGGGTTATGGATTTATTGTGATGCTGCTATTGGTATGCCTTCCCGGGTGTACTTATTCCCCTCGTTCGTCCCAATATAAAATAGCGCTTATCCATTCTTACCAGAAAGGTTACAGCAATGCCGAACGGATTAACAGACTCTTTGTCGATGAATTAAAGAGAAACGGATTGCAATGTAAAATTAAAAGTTATTATCTCAACTGCGAAAAATACAACAGCATAGATGAAGAACGTCGCATCTCCAGATTCATTGACGATTCAAGTGTATGGGGGGCCGATTTAATAGCAGTCCTTGACGACCAAGCCACTTACTCACTGATGGCGTGCAATCATCCGAAAGTCAGAGAAATACCTGTCGTCTTCAGCGGAGTGAACTATCCCAATATGGAGCTGCTGCAACAATACCCCAATGTAACCGGATACATTGACAAGCCCGATTACCTTAAGACTTGCCAAATGATTGAACGAATCATGGGAAAAGTATGTATCCATGTCATTAAAGGAGGTACTTTTCTGGATCGAATTATATGGCAAGACTTGGAAGAACAATGCGGAGGGCACAATATCAACATACGAGACAGGGTAAACGAACAGACATTACATATATCACCGGATTCATTAGAGAATAAAAAGTTCTCTCCTTTTGATTCGGAAAAGCCGGCAGAACTTTCCTATCTCGATACGACTATGATTGCCAAACTGGTCAGCGACTCCGTCCCCGCACGCCGGTTGCTGTGGATGGCTAGCGGAGTCTTCGATTATTCCTTGTTTCTATATACCAAACGTGATTTCACCACTTTACGCATCGGCAGTTTGTTCGACAATCCCGGGTTTGAGACTATAAACGAAGGGTTCGGAGCAAATGATTATATGCTCGGAGGCTATTTTGCACCTATCGAAACTCAAATAAAAGATATGGCGGCAGGAATAAGAGAGAGACTGGACAAGAAGATGCCTGGTCAGCAATTGCAGCAATGTGCCAAACAGTATGTTGTCAATTGGGGAACTTTGGAAAAGTTTAAAATAGCAGAAGAAAGGATTCCCAAGGAGTATATCATCATGTACAAACCTTTCAGCAAAGAATATTCCAGTCTTATCCTGAGCATTAGAATTGCTGTCGGCATCCTCCTGTTGATATTCGTGAGTTACCTTATTTATATATATGGACGGGAGAAAAAACGAAAACAAGATGCTTTGCGCAACTTAAAATATGAGCATGAGTTACTGAGTCTGGCCATGGAAAGCGGAAACACGTATGCATGGCGGTTTGATGGAGAGAAAGCTGTTTTCGATTCACAGTTTTGCGAACTGATTCATCATGACTCTACACAAATGAGCATCGAAGAAATGACCAACTTCATTCATCCCGACGAGCGGAGGAAATTCCTGCATCAGGTAGCCCACCTGTCAGACTATCCCAAACGGACAGCACAATACCGCTGTAAGTTTGCAGATGAATATCAATGGTGGGAATTTCGCTACAAACAGATTTATCACAATGACAAGACTCACCTCATCACCGGCCTACTGCAAAATATTCAGGAGGTAAAAGATAAGGAGGAAGAGTTGATTCAGGCCCGCAAGATTGCAGAGCAGGCAGAGTTAAAGCAATCTTTTCTAGATAATATGAGCCACGAGATACGCACTCCTCTCAATGCCATCACCGGGTTCTCCAATCTGCTGACTACGGAAAAAGACCTTTCGGAAGAAGAGAGACAGGAATTTGTCTCCATCATCAATGACAATACCGATTTATTGTTGAAACTGGTTAATGATGTACTGGAATTATCACGCATCGAATCCGGCAATATGTCATTCAGTTACCGGGAAGAAAGTGTCCGTTCCTTGCTCAACAGCATTTACAGCACTCATCAACTGATGATTTTGCCACCCTTGGAATTTATCAAAGAGTTTCCCGAAGAAGATGTACTTGTACGCATAGACAATATGCGCATGACACAGGTCATCACTAATTTCCTCAACAACGCCAGGAAATTCACGAAGAACGGATTTATCACCTTAGGATACCGCCATCAACCGGCTACCCATGAAGTACATATCTTTGTAGAGGATACCGGAGCCGGTATTCCGAAAGAAGAACAGCAAATCATATTCGACCGGTTCTATAAACATAATGAGTTCTCACAAGGAGTGGGGCTCGGCCTGTCCATCTGTAAAGTGATTGTTGAAAAGATGCAGGGACGCATCGAGGTTACTTCCGAAGTAGACAAGGGCAGCCGTTTTACCATCGTACTGCCCTGTCTGTAAATAAGTTATTCCAAATATCGCTCCACGTTAAGACAACGTCTTTTTCGGCAGCGTAAAATGCAAAACGATATAGCCCAACATACCGGCTATGATTGTACCGCCCAAAACACCTAATTTTGCCTGACTCAAAAGAATCGGAGACGTTTCGAATGATAAATTGGCGATAAACAGGGAAACAGTAAAACCGATACCTCCCAACAAGCAGATACCCGACAGGTTCACCCAGTTCATGCCTCTAGCCATGCTAGCCAATCCACTTCTGACAATAAGCCATGTAAAAGAGTAAATGCCGATAAATTTACCGACTACCAATCCCACCATGACCGCCCATGTGGGGGTTCCCACTTCTATTCCCCCATGACCGGCCGTCAGCACCACACCGGCATTGGCAAAGGCAAACAAAGGAATAATCACATAATTCACTAATCCATGCAAACTGTCTTCCAATGACTGCAAAGGAGAAATCACCCTGTCGGAAGCCGATTCAATGCTCTTCAATACATTTATTTGCAACTTGCTCAGAATAATGCCTTCCTTGTCCGTGCTCGGAAATATCTCTATGTTCTCCTTTATGCGGTTGATGTACCTACCTATCTTATAATGTGGCGTAGCCGGAATCGTAAACGCTACTATCACCCCTGCAATAGTGGCATGAATGCCGCTTTGTAAGAACAGGTACCACATCACCAGCCCCAGCAGAAGATAGAACCAACGATTGTGTATATGCAAATGATTGCCGGCACAAAGCACAAAAAGCACTCCAAAAGAATACAACAAGAAATTCACATCCAGATGGGAGGAATAAAACAAGGCTATTACCAGAATGCCGCCAATATCATCTACCACGGCAAAAGCGGTCAGAAATATCTTCAGACTGATAGGTACCCGGTTGCCGAATAAACTCAGCACCCCCAGAGAAAAAGCAATATCCGTAGCCATCGGAATAGCCAGACCGCTCTCGGCATCTGTACCCGATGTCATATAATAATAGATAATAACCGGAACAATCATACCTCCGCAAGCCGCCACTATCGGCAGCAAAGCCTGTCGAAAGCTGGACAACTCACCCACCAATGTTTCACGCTTAATCTCCAGTCCCACACTAAAGAAGAAAATAGTCATCAAGGCATCATTGATAAAATTCATCAAGGTCATGTGGCTCCCGTTATGACTGAATAAATTGAATTCCCCTATCTGAAGATGCACCTCTTTATTCCAAAAGGCCGCATAAGCATCTCCCCAGGGCGAATTGGCTATAATCATCGCCAGAAGTACGATAACCATCAATAGAATTCCCCCATTAATGTGATACCGAGTAGCACTTAGAAACGAAACATTCATGTTTCCGATTTTGAGTTTTTCCATGTCTTTCTCTGTTATAATATTAGATTCGTGATAAATTCTTATAAAACACGAACCTTCCTGTTATCTTTGAATTCAATAACAGAAAGGAACGCTTTATTGTTTGTATAAAATACTCTTCTTACAAAGTATATGTCAGCCGTTATAACTTCGCAATGCAAGGTTTTTCACCCACAGTACAAATATACTAGTTAAAATTAAATTTAGCACAAGAGTTAACACAGAAATTACCAGTGCAGGGCCGCCTAAATTATATCCCAATGCAATAAAGATGATTCCCGCTCCCACTTCTCCACGGGTAAACATACCGATAGATAAAGCAAGGCGCTCGCTCAACTTACGGTCTCTATAGAACAGCACCGGAAACAGTTTTCCGATATTCGACAACAAAGACACGATTACCACATGATAAATAATCATTCCCCAGGACATCATCTCTTGTGAGCCGGTAATGGAATGAGTACCGCTATGCGCCTCCGAAAAATCCACTCCGATAAAGAGAGGCATACTCATACCCACCAGAAACATGAACAAGAAAGAGACGCCGGTAGACACTTTATGCTCCAAAGGAGTATCTATCTCCTTATGTTTCATAATCATACCCAGAACGAAAGCCGGCAACAACACCTCAATATGGATACTTCCTTCGTCTCCATAAAAGTGCTTGCTCACCATATACACCAACTGTGTAACGGCGAAAACCATGACCGAGTAAAAGAAAATGGCTTTCCAGTCTTGCCTCCAATTGTATTTCCCCAACTGTTTCCAACCGATAGAAAGCAATATGAACACTACTAAAACAATGATAATCAACTGCCAGCGCAGTCCCACCATCATTATTTGCAACGGAATCATCAGCAAGATAGTATCCAGGTCATCAAAGATGGCCAATACCTGAATCTTTTTATAAATCCAACTTGATTTTAATCCGAGAGCCGCCAACATGGTAAACAGGATACCGGCAGAAGTGGGAGCCGCAAAACGGCTTAACAGAAGATTCTCTTTCCATGCTTCCCAACTATGCCAATATTCGGGCGGTAACAAAACAAATACATAATAAACGGCTATCAAAATCCAAGGCATCGCTGCCGTAGCCATTGCAATAAAATAATCCTCAGCATAACTCTTCCATCTCGTCTTATCCATGACAAACTCACGACCGACATTAATCATGATAAAACTCAAGCAGATGTAGAGCAACACATCAGACACACTCTTTATGGTGGTGTACCCCTCGCCTACCGCACCCGGCAAGACTTGAGACACCAAAAGACCCATCATCAGAAAGGCCGAAAAAGACAGAACTTTTCTCATTTATATTTATTTAAAGATTATATAATAAATGGAATGATTGCCTTGAAAGTTCTGCTGACAGCGACAATCATTCCGGGTATTTTACTTTTTTTAATCCAGCTTCAATACAGCAAGGAACGCTTTCTGCGGTACTTCCACATTACCAATCTGCTTCATGCGCTTTTTACCCTTCTTTTGCTTTTCAAGCAATTTACGTTTACGGCTCACGTCACCACCGTAACATTTTGCCGTTACATCTTTACGGACAGCCTTTATCGTCTCACGCGAGATAATCTTTGCACCGATAGCCGCCTGAATAGCAATATCAAACTGTTGGCGCGGAATCAGCTCCTTCAGTTTCTCACACATCCGCTTACCCAAGTCGTAAGCATTGTCGACATGTGTCAATGTAGAAAGAGCATCCACCGACTCACCGTTCAACAGGATATCCAGTTTCACCAGTTTAGAAGGGCGGAAACCGGACTGATGATAGTCAAATGAAGCATACCCCTTGGAAATACTCTTCAACTTATCATAAAAATCAATCACAATCTCTCCCAACGGCATTCTGTAATGTATCTCCACACGGTTGCCCGATACATAATTTTGACGCACCAGTTCTCCGCGCTTGCCCAGACACAAAGTCATAATAGGGCCGATATAATCGGTCGCAGTTATCACGGTAGCATCAATATAAGGCTCCTCGATATGGTCAATCAGAGTCGGGTCCGGCATACCTCCGGGGTTATGCACCTCATTGGCATGTCCCTGCTTGTCATATATCATATACGATACATTCGGAACAGTAGTAATCACATTCATATCGAACTCACGGTCCAAACGCTCCTGTACAATCTCCATGTGCAGCAATCCCAAGAAACCGCAACGGAACCCAAAACCCAAAGCCAATGAAGACTCAGGCTGGAACGTCAATGAAGCATCATTCAACTGGAGTTTCTCAAGCGAAGCACGAAGATTTTCATAATCTTCCGCTTCAATCGGATAAACTCCCGCAAACACCATCGGCTTCACTTCCTCAAATCCGGCAATCGCCTTCTCGCAAGGACGGGCAATATGGGTAATGGTATCTCCCACCTTCACTTCACGTGATGTCTTGATACCCGAAATGATATATCCCACATCGCCGGTGCGCAACTCGTTACGAGGCACCATATCCATTTTCAGAACTCCGATTTCATCAGCATCATATTCCTTACCCGTATTGAAGAACTTCACTTTGTCTCCCTTACGTATCACTCCGTTCTCTATCTTGAAATAGGCTATGATACCACGGAACGAATTGAATACAGAGTCGAAAATCAAGGCTTGGAGCGGAGCTTCGTCATCGCCCACCGGATGCGGTACGCGTTCGATTACAGCGGCCAGAATATCTTCAACTCCCATACCGGTCTTGCCTGATGCACGAATGATATCTTCACGTTTGCAGCCCAGCAGGTCGATTATCTCATCTTCCACTTCTTCGGGCATTGCACTTGCCATATCACACTTGTTCATCACGGGAATAATTTCGAGGTCGTGCTCCAATGCCATATAAAGGTTGGAAATAGTCTGTGCCTGTACTCCCTGCGAAGCATCCACTACCAGCAAAGCCCCTTCGCAGGCAGCAATCGAACGCGAGACCTCATAAGAGAAGTCCACGTGCCCCGGAGTGTCAATCAGGTTGAGAATATATTTTTCTCCCTTATAGGTATACTCCATCTGGATGGCATGACTCTTAATGGTAATGCCTCGTTCTTTCTCCAAATCCATATCATCCAACATCTGCCCTTCAGTCACTTGAATGGTATTGGTGAACTCCAGCAGACGGTCGGCCAAGGTTGATTTTCCATGGTCGATATGTGCAATAATACAAAAGTTACGGATATTCTTCATCTTCGTCGTTTAAATTTCGCGCAAATATACAAAAAAATGCGTTGGCTACATATAAAAACGATGTGCCAACGCATTTTTTTATGAGTTTCTTTTTCTTGTTTACACCAATTTTACAAAGACTTCACCTTCTACTTCAGAAGTTTCCACTTTGTCTTCTCTTAACAACCAACCCAAACCAAGATAAAAATCCTTATCAGCTTTCAATTTCGCAGCCTTTTTGATTTGTTTTTGTGTTAAACCTTCGGTTCCGTTCAGTGCTTCCCAGATCTGTCCGGCAAGAGCACCAGCTTTTTCTTTCAACATTTTCGATTTACTTTTAGTTAAACGTTAATCCGCATCCGCTTTTAATGTTGGCGAATGTTTGTGTTTCTTATCGGTTGCAAAGATACACAAAATTATGTTGTTCAACACGTTTGATTCAAAAAAGTTTTGTTTTCTATAAGAAAAAGCGATTTTCGCAGCTATTTTTTATGGTTTTCGAGATATTCACTCCAAATTTTAGCGGCTTCTTCTACCATCTTTACACACGGACGCTTGGCATAATACTGCTCCGTGCGGGCTTCGGGAGTAGAAACAACCGGTTCTTTTTTACTTAATCCCAACAAATCGGAACATCTCAAGGCACCGTTTCTGCGTTTGAACTCTTCCGCCAATTCCTGCACCAGCGCATAATTGGCAGCCTTTCCCGCACGGTCACTGCCTTCTGTAGCGCCGGTTTCGAGTCCGGCAAGCAGAAACATACCGCAAGCGGCCCCACATGTTTCACGCATACGTCCTATGCCGCCTCCGAATGAAGCAGCCATCCGCAACGCCTGTTCGCGCGTAAAACCGTACTCGTCGGCAAAGGCGGCGACAACGGATTGTGAACAATTATATCCTTCTTTAAACAAAGCCACTGCTTTTGCCACTCTATCTTCTTTCATTTCGCTACGTTGTTTACTATTTCATGATTCATATATCCTTTCAGGTTCTCCACCGCAATGTCCATCAGGCGCATGCGGGCTTCTTTGGTTGCCCAGGCGATGTGAGGAGTGACAAAACAGTTTCTGGCCGTCAGCAACGGGTTGTCGTGTTCGGGCGGTTCGGAGCAGAGCACATCCAGACCGGCAGCAGCAATCACTCCCTTATTCAGCGCATCCGCCAAGTCTCTTTCATTCACCAGCGGACCGCGACCGGTATTGACCAGTATGGCAGTGGGCTTCATAACCGCAAGACGAGCCGCATTGACCAATTCTTTGGTTTCTGCGGTCAGCGGACAGTGCAGGCTCACCACATCACACTCACGAAACAGCTCGTCCAATTCCATTTTTTGTATTCCTTCAGGCAACTGAGACTGTGCTTTCGAAGTGTATGCACACACCTTCATCCCAAAAGCGGAAGCGATGCGCGCTGTCGCCTTTCCCGTATTTCCCAATCCGACAATACCGATTTTCTTTCCGTCCAACTCCGTCAGTCCGGTGTCCCAATAGCAGAAATCGGGATTGTCTGCCCAACGCCCCCGACGATTGTCATGAGCATAATGTCCCACACGCTGGGTAATGTTCAGAAGATGGGCAAATACCATCTGCGCCACAGAAGCGGTACTGTAGGCAGGTATATTTGTCACAATGATGCCACGTTCCCTGGCAGCCGCCACATCCACTATATTATATCCGGTAGCCAAGACACCGATATATTTCAATGCAGGCAATGCCGCCATATTTTCTGCAGTAATCACCGTCTTATTGGTGATAAGCACTTCCGCTCCGGCAGAGCGTTCCATCAACTCATCGGGAGCAGTACGGTCGTAAACCGTCAGTTCACCCAATGCCTCCATCCCCTTCCATGATAAATCGCCGGGATTTAACCCATAACCATCCAAAACTACTATTTTCATATCTTTTTATTATAATTATTCTTTAAACTTATCTCCCCAGAGCCCTTGCATCCGTTCTTTCAGCTTTACTTCCTGAGCATTATTCTGCGGATGCCAAATCCGGCTGTCTTTTATCTCATCAGGCAAAAACTGCTGGTTCACGAAGTTTCCCTGATAGGCATGCGCATATTTATAATCCTTTCCATACCCCAATTGTTTCATCAACTTGGTAGGAGCATTGCGCAAATGCAACGGCACAGGCAGGTTTCCAGTCGAGCGCACCAACTCCAATGCACTGTTGATTCCCTCATAAGCAGAATTGCTCTTCGGACTGGTAGCCAGATATACGGTCGCCTCTGCCAAGGGAATACGTCCTTCGGGCCAACCTATCTTCATCACTGCATCAAAAGCCGTATTTGCCAGCAGCAATGCATTCGGATTGGCAAGTCCGATATCTTCCGCCGCCGATATCACCAACCTTCGGGCAATGAAAGCCGGATCTTCCCCGCCTTCCACCATCCTCGCCAGCCAGTAAAGCGCACCGTCGGGGTCACTGCCCCGGATAGACTTAATGAAAGCGGATATAATATCATAATGCATCTCACCATCCTTATCATAAGCCAATGGATTCTGCTGCAAGCGTTCTGTCACCTTTTCATCGGTTATCACTATCGCCTCGCTGTCGGTATCAGCCTCAACCACCAGCTCCAGTATATTCAGAAGCTTACGGGCATCTCCGCCCGAAAAGCGCAGCATCGCGTCCGTTTCCTTCAGCTCGATATTCTTCTCTTTCAGAATAGCGTCCTTGGTAATGGCAATATGCAGGAGCTCCAGCAAATCATCTTTCTCCAATGACTTCAGCACATATAATTGACAGCGGGACAGTAACGGACGAATCACTTCGAAAGAGGGATTCTCGGTAGTAGCTCCAATCAATGTCACCACTCCGGTCTCTACTGCTCCCAGCAACGAATCCTGCTGTGATTTGCTGAAACGGTGAATTTCATCTATAAACAAGATAGGACTGGCCTGCGAGAAGAAGCGGTTGCTTTTTGCCTTCTCTATCACATCGCGCACATCCTTCACACCCGAAGTGACGGCACTCAACGTATAGAAAGGCGTTTCCAACTTATTGGCGATAATTTGTGCCAATGTGGTCTTTCCCACCCCCGGAGGGCCCCAAAGTATGAAAGAGGAAATGCGCCCTGCATCAATCATCTTTCTCAGAATAGCCCCCTGTCCTACCAGGTGCTTCTGTCCTATATAATCATCCAGCGTCTTCGGACGCAGGCGTTCTGCTAACGGTTGTGCCATAGTTGTATCTAGTTATACTGATGTTGCAAAGTTAATAAAATAATGCCTTCAACCGACCCACTGACATAAAAAAGTGCCCCTGCATTTTATTCAAACGACAGGGGCATTTCAAGAATATAACAGAAATGGTTTTCCGGATAACCGGAACAACAGTCTGATTAGAAGGTCATCATCACCATTAATCGGATACCCCATTTATTGGCACCCGGATTGTCCAGATAGTTGAGACGGCGTACATAGTCGATATGTAATATCTTGAAGATATTATGAATACCTACCGAGCATTCCATATAAGGCGTTTTGGGATTCATCACAAAACTGGTGGGATGACCGTCGCGCGTCGGGAACAGGAACAGTTCGCTGTCACCCGGATTCTTCAACGGATTATTCTTGTCCGTCAAATGACCGTACAGCATCTTGAAACCGATAGCCTCACGCCATTTCAACTTCTTCAGCAACGGAATCCGATTGAATATCTTACCATTCAAATCCCATGAGATATCAAACGAAGCATAACGGTCATTCAAGAATTCCATGTTATTGACCAGGTTGAAAGTCTCACGCTGAAGAATATATGACAAGTTGGCCGCCGGCATAATCAGCAATGGGAACGGCACCTTATTCCACTGTGCCCCTCCCTTCAGGAACATATCTATCTTGCCCCATGAAGAGAACCAGAAACGCTTGTACAAACCCACCTCAGTCAGATTATAATTATACTCGCCTCCAAAGACACCCTTAAAACCGGTCGTATGCGACAGTGTGAACACCGGCGCATCAAAAGACACCGGCAAACGACGTTGCTTGGTATTGATGTAAGTCTCTCCCGGCGCATAACGGAAAGCCAACGAAGCCTCCATCGTCTGTATTTCAGGTATCAGCGTTTTCTTATCATCATTGGTTATGTAAGCCAATCCTCCGGTAGGCTCATCCTTACTGTGCTTCACCTCTACGGTAGTCTTCAATCCGTATTGGGTTTCATTCTCATATTTCAATGCAATATTGCGCACATAAGACATCTGGTCTACCGTAGACGTCTTGAATGACACAAACACATTGTCCTTATCCGTTTTCAGGAACTTGTCTGTCGGCGACATCACATCATACTGATAACTCAGGGTGATGGAGTTTTTCGGGAACTCGCGCGGCAGATACTCCTTCTTATTGAAAGAATATTCCATTTCGGCCATATACTTGGAGCGGTGGTCCTTGAAACCGTATGCATAATAGCCCTTAAAGAATAAATGCGGATTCAGGTTTGCCGTGGTCTGCGCACTCATACGCAGGCGGAGACCGTCTATATAGTTATTCGAAATCATGGTATTCACCGGACCTATATCCACCTTGCTCGGGTGGTCTTTCGTTCCGGTTTCCACAAAGTTCTCAATAAACGCCTTCAATACAAATATCACATATTTAAAGCCGGGCATCTGCTCCAAGCGCTTGACCAGCATGTCCATCGAACTTTCCGTCTCTGTCAGCGGCACCTGCCGGTACTGGTTCCAGAAGTCCTCTCCCCGCATCATGGCATCCGCCTCCTTTATTTCGGACCCCTTCCTCTTGAACAACTGTTGCGGCAGTTCATCAAAGGCATAGTCCGAATAGCGCGTCGTTCTCCGGATTTGAAATCCCTGCATGATTTTCATCAGTGTCAGCTCCACAATCATATCATCCGTTTTCAGCACCCATTCGCCATTCGGCAGTTGCTCAAATTCCTGAATGATATCCATGTTGTCGACAAAGTTCACACCTGATTTCTTAGGCAAGTTCATGGTACACTTCTTCACCGTGTAACTAGAGTCGGCCAATACATACAAGTGTCCGGTAAAGCCAAAATCCTGTGAGTTATTGGGAACAAACGTCAAATGGAAACAACGATCCTTGTCCACATACGTCGTGTCCATGATATAATACTTATAGAAAGAAATGGCATCACTGGAAGAAATAGGACTGATAAACGGATATTGCAACAAGCGGATATCGTCATCATATATGTTCACATCCGTAAATACGTCTTTCAATACCGTGCTCAGCATATCCCCCGTGGCAAACAGTTCGTTCACCCCCGATGAGCTCATACCTTTAATGATATTCTTCTCACTCTTCGGATGCTTACGATAGATTTTCTGCGAGGCCGTTTCGTCCACAGAGATGGGAAGAATAAACTTGCTTGTTTCCTCGCACAGTTCAATCTGGTCTTTCAAAAAAGGCATCTTCTTATACATCCCTTTTTCCAACATTTCGGGAGTAACATCATTGAGAGCCATCGTAATCTTCTGATACTTATTGTATTGATAGTAATCATTTTCGTCCAGCTTGTTGTTTCGCTTATGGGCAATGACCTTCTTCATCATCTCCACGGCCGGATTATTCTTACGGGAATACTTTTCGCGTTTAGGCTTCACGATTACCTCCTGCAACTCGATATCATCCGGACGCAACTTTACATTCATCGTCTTGGTCACTCCGGGAATGATGGTCACCACCTTGTTGACATACCCCACCGACGAGAACGTCAGTTTGTTCCATCCCTGGCGTGTTTCCACACTATAACGCCCGTCGGCGTCCGTTATTCCACCCACTCCTTTACCATCATAATACACAGAAGCATAAGGGATTGGTTCATTGGTTAATGAGTCAGTTACAACGCCTTGTATTTTTTGGGCAGATGCGGTAAGCGTACCAATCATCAACACCCAAATCAATAAAAATGACTTTATATATTTATTCTCCATTCTTTTTACCGGTATCTTATATATATGAGAGTGCAAATTTAATCATTAACTTAAAAAGAAGTTGCTAATATAAGCTAATAAAAACAGAAATCTTACGTTTTGACCAATATTTAGGTGAAATATAACAAATACTCCCCTCAGACAGAGAGTAATAAAAAAGGGGTCTTTTCACAAAGCCCCCTTTTTAAGTTTTCAATAGGTATTAGTTTTTTTTAAGGTAAAAAGATTGTTTTCAGGATAACGTTGCAAATATCGAGCCTTTTTTTAAACCAGCCAAATAAAAAACTATGCCATACAACATGTTTTTAGACTTTTCTGTCTTTTTTGGCTATTTACGAACTGAAAGCCCTTTATCTGCCCTGTTATGTTGACAAAGATAACAAAAATTTGGCGAATGAACACATTTTATTGTTTTTTTTCTTTCCCCATGAAATGTTCATCCACTTTTCCGCTATGCTTTAAGACTTTTGCGTCTATAAAAAAAACAATCTCTTCAGCAATATTCGTTATATGGTCTCCTGCCCTTTCGAGTTTGCGAATCACAGTTCCCAGTTCCAGGCAGGTTAAAAAACAATCGGGGTGCTTTTCAAGATATGCAGTCAGCACACCCGGAGCATCCGCATTAATCTGATCCAGCAAATTGTCTTTGCTGAAGACGGTCAACGCCAAATCCAAATTTTCTTCATTCAGTGCTGTCTTGGTCATTTCGAGCATACCGAGCACTTGTCTTTGCATCTCCTCTATCCGCAGTTCGCGGAGTAATTCTCCGTCGAGGGCCGTTTCATCGCTTCTCACCACAAAGCGGGCAATGCCCTCGGCAAAGTCTCCCAATCGTTCCAGGTCGTTGTTTATCTTGAACATGGCTAATACAAAGCGCAAATCTATCGCCACCGGATTATAAAGGGCAATGGTATCTTCCACATCACTGTCTATCTTCAGTTCGAAAGCATTGACCCGCTTTTCGCGGACAATCACTTGTTGCGCCAAATCACGGTTGAATGTCAGTACCGATTCTCCGGCCCTGTCCAATTGGTTATACACCAGTGTCCACATCTCGTTCACCTCTTTTTTCAGTGAGGTTAGTTCTGATTCTATAAATTTCACCATAATATCATCTTTCTTTTATATTCTGTTCCTGATGGTACCCCCATCATCCGAAGCGCCCCGTAATGTAGTTCTGGGTAGCCTCTTTGCTTGGGTTTGTAAAAATCTTCTTCGTATCGTCATATTCCACCATCGAGCCCATGTAGAAGAAAGCGGTCTTATCACTGACACGCGCCGCCTGCTGCATATTATGGGTGACAATAACGATGGTATATTCCTTCTTCAGTTCATGAATCAGTTCTTCCACCTTGGCAGTGGAAATGGGGTCGAGTGCCGACGCAGGTTCGTCCATGAGCAGGACAGAAGGCGATACAGCCATGGCACGCGCTATGCACAAACGCTGCTGCTGCCCGCCCGAAAGGGCAAAGGCCGACTCTTTCAACTTATTCTTCACCTCATCCCACAGGGCAGCCCCCTTTAATGTTTCCTCCACCCGGTGACGGATAAACTCATTGTCCTTCACCCCATTCACCCGCAGCCCATAGGCCACGTTTTCGAAAATACTTTTCGGAAAAGGATTGGGACGCTGAAACACCATCCCCACATTCTTTCGGAGTTCGTCCACTTGCACGGATTTATCATAGATGTCCATGCCGTCTATCCGTATCTCCCCTTCCAGGCGTGCACCGGGAATCAAATCGTTCATACGGTTGAAGAGGCGGAGAAAGGTAGATTTTCCACATCCCGACGGACCGATAAAAGCCACTACCGCTTTCTCTTCAATCGTCATACTGATATCTTTCAATGCCTGAAAATCTCCATAGAAGAAATTCACATGTCGCGCATCTATCTTATTCATATATTATAGATTAATTCGTTTTTAGTTTATTTGAGAAATACCTGCGAAGTCCGTTTGCCAGTAAGTTGATGACCAGAATAATGAAAATAAGCACCAAAGCGGTTCCGTAAGCAATGGGCAATTGCGACTCCATGTCGGTTCCACTGGTCGATATGACATAAAGGTGATAAGGAAGGGCCATACACTGGTCTAATATGCTATGCGGCAACTGCGGCAGGAAGTAAGCGGCACAAGTGAACAGGATGGGTGCGGTTTCACCCGATACCCTTCCCATTGCAAGGATAAGTCCCGTGATGATATTGGGCATTCCCATCGGAAGAATCACATGCCAGATGGTTTGCAGTTTGGTAGCCCCCAACGCCAGACTGCCTTCGCGGTAACTGTCCGGAATGGCTTTCAGAGCCTCCTCGGTGGTGCGAATGACCAACGGCACACAAAGCAAGCCCAACGTGAGTGAACCCGCCAGAATACTGTCGCCGAAGCCCAGATATTTCACAAACAGTGCCATACCGAACAAGCCGAAGACAATGGACGGAATGCCACTCAGGTTGTTTGTCATCACCCGTATGAAACGGACTAACTTGCCTTTCGGAGCATATTCGTTCATATAAATACCGCTCATCACGCCCACAGGAAAAGCAAACAAAGCACTGCCTGCCATCAGATAAAAAGTACCCACAATAGCCGGCCAGATACCTCCTCCCGTCATTCCGTCGCTGGGAGGCGAAGTGAGGAATTTCCAGTTGATGACTCCTATACCTTTATATATGATAAAGCCCAAGATACTGAACAGAATCAGCACAATGCTGTAACTCAGCAGTTTGAACACTCCGAACGCCATCCACTGCGAACGTCTCTTGCGCACCCCTTGGCGGGCATTAAATATACTTTCTTTCATATTCCTATCGTATTATGACTTCCTTCCGGAACTTGCTCCGGTTTTGGATGATATATATTCTACACTGAAATTGATAATCATGGTAATCAGGAACAGCACCACCCCCAACAGGAACAGGGCCTCATAATGCGCACCGCCGGCAGGGGCTTCTCCCAGTTCGGCGGCAATCGTTGCCGGAATCGTGCGTAGCGGTTCCAGAATCGTAGTCGGTATCACAGCCGCATTGCCGGTCACCATCAGCACAGCCATCGTCTCGCCAATGGCACGTCCGATGCCCAGTACCACTCCCGATGTGATGCCGGAAATGGAAAACGGAATCACCACTTTACAGATGGTCTGCCAGTGTGTGGCTCCCAAGGCCAGACTCGCTTCGCGCATGGCACGCGGACAATTGCGCATGGCATCCTCGCTCACCGTGATAATAGTGGGCAAAGCCATGATAGCCAGCACGACGCTTCCCGCCAGGCCGGTTTCTCCCACCGGCAGGTCAAACACCTTCTGGATGAGGGGCACAATGACTATCAGTCCGAAAAACCCATATACCACCGACGGTATGCCACTCAGCAATTCGATAACCGGCTTCAGAAATCCGCGTGTACGGCTGCTTGCCACTTCCGACATATATACAGCTACAGACAGGCCGAACGGCAGGGCAAGGAGAATAGCGAAGAAACTCACCCAAAGCGTTCCCATAACCAAAGGGACAAAGCCGAACTGCGGAGCCGGAGTTGCCGTCGGAAACCATTCTTTTCCGGCAAACACTTCCGAAAATGAAATATGTCCGTCTTCCAGCAAATGTCCCGGGAAGTCCTTTTCTATAAATTTAGCCGGAACAAAAGCAATGATGCCCGGATTGTCTGCCACTATCTTACTGATACATGCTTCCGCCTTGTCGTATTCCGCGCCCAACTCTTCTTCCGAAAAGTAGGAAGTGATATCTTCCAGTCGGAACACCTTGATACCGGTATCGAAACCGCCGACTTCGCTCCAATTGGTTATCTCTTCGTCAAACACATCTTTAATTTGCACCGCACTCAGTTTCCTGACCGGATTTTCCTTGTTGACAGCCAGCACATACCCTTCTTCTATCACCTTGTTTCCAAAGAGTCCGAATGCCTCTGTAAACAGAAAAACGACAATCAGCACTATAGCGATGCTTGTGATAAAGCCGCTGCAAGTCAATATTCCTTCGATAATCTTTTCCCAAACTCGTTTCATACAGTTTTAGTCTTCTATTAATAACCGAATGCAAAAAAAGCTCCTTTATATTAAGACGGTATGAAAGAAGCTTGAAGCATTTGCTACAATTGTGTTACAAAGATGTTACAAACAAAAAAAAGGCGGACACTGTACCGTCACTTTTCACTCGTAACAGAATCGTAACACACAAGTAAAACAAATGACATCTCAAAACGTTTTCTTTGCAAATAAATTAATATAAGAGCTTATGAGCCCATTCAAGACATTGTTTTTCTTACTATCGTTACTGACCTGTTTCCATGTTTCCGCACAGCGTATCAAAGGCAGCGACACCGTACTACCCGTCTCACAAGAGACTGCAGAAATATTTATGAATGCCTATCCCGAACAGCGGGTGACCGTCACCGGCGGCGGAACCGGAGTAGGCATATCCGCCCTCATGGATTATACCACCGATATCGCCATGGCCTCACGCCCCATCAAGTTCAGCGAGAAAATGAAACTGAAAGCGGCCAAACAGGAAGTGGAGGAAGTGATTATCGCCTACGATGCCCTTGCTGTCATTGTCCATCCGGACAACCCCGTCAGCCGCCTTACACGGCAGCAGCTGGAGGACATCTTCCGCGGCAAGATTGTGAACTGGAAACAAGTGGGAGGCCCCGATATGAAAATCATTGTCTACTCTCGCGAGACCTCTTCGGGAACATACGAATTCTTTAAAGAAAGCGTCCTGAAGAACAAGAACTACATGAGCGGCAGCCTCTCCATGCCGGCAACCGGCGCCGTCATCCAGTCTGTCAGCCAAACCAAGGGAGCCATCGGATATGTAGGCCTCGCCTATCTGTCGGACCGTGTCAAGCCGATAGCCGTTTCGTATGACGGAGGAAAACACTATGTACTGCCCACCCTGGAAAACGGAACCAAAAGACAATACCCCATAGTGCGCCCGCTCTACTATTATTATAATGTGTCCGACAAAGCGAAAGTCAGCCCTTTCATCGAGTATATACTTTCCCCCGAGGGGCAAAATATTATAAAAAAGGGAGGATATATTCCCGTGAAATAACGCATATCCCAAAAAGAATACGTATTTTTGCACCCTAAAGTGTAAAATTAATATCACTATGACTGAAATGAACGCTACAGAAGCTACAGAAAAGAGAAGTCTGAACTTCATCGAACAGGCAGTAGAGAACGACCTGAAGGAAGGTAAAAACGGAGGAAAGGTCCAAACTCGTTTCCCGCCGGAACCCAACGGTTATCTCCACATCGGTCATGCCAAGGCCATTTGCCTGGATTTTGGGATAGCCGCACGCTATGGTGGAGTATGTAACCTGCGTTTCGACGACACCAACCCGACCAAAGAAGATATGGAATATGTGGAAGCCATCAAGGAAGATATCCAGTGGCTCGGATTCCAATGGGGAAATGAATATTATGCATCCGACTACTTCCAACAATTGTGGGACTTCGCCATTCGTCTCATCAAGGAAGGAAAAGCTTATATAGACGAACAGAGCTCCGAAGTGATTGCCGCACAGAAAGGCACACCCACCCAGCCGGGTGTGGAAAGCCCTTACCGCAACCGCCCGATAGAGGAGACACTCGAACTGTTCCAAAAGATGAACACCGGAGAAATAGAGGAAGGAAAGATGGTGCTGCGTGCCAAGATAGATATGGCAAGCCCCAATATGCACTTCCGTGACCCTATCATCTACCGTGTGGTGAAAACACCCCATCACCGTACAGGCGAAACATGGAAGGCATACCCGATGTATGACTTCGCCCACGGACAGAGTGACTTTTTCGAAGGTGTGACCCACTCTTTGTGTACACTGGAATTTGTCCCCCACCGTCCGCTTTACGACTTGTTTGTGGATTGGGTAAAAGAAGGGAAAGACCTGAACAACAACCGCCCCCATCAGTACGAGTTCAATAAACTGAACCTGAACTACACACTGATGAGCAAGCGTAACCTGCTGATTCTGGTTAAGGAACACTTGGTGAACGGTTGGGACGACCCCCGTATGCCGACCCTCTGCGGTTTCCGCCGCCGTGGTTATTCTCCCGAGTCTATCCGCAACTTCGTTGACAAAATCGGTTACACCACATACGATGCCTTAAACGACTTCGCCCTGCTGGAGAGCGCGGTACGCGAAGACTTGAACACCCGCGCCACCCGTGTATCCGCCGTAGTCAATCCGGTGAAGCTTATCATCACCAACTATCCGGAAGGCCAAGTGGAAGAGATGGAAGCCATCAACAACCCCGAAGACCCGACAGCCGGCACACATACCATCGAATTCAGCCGTGAACTTTGGATGGAACGCGAAGACTTCATGGAAGACGCTCCGAAGAAATATTTCCGTATGACTCCGGGACAGGAAGTCCGCCTGAAAAACGCATACATCGTAAAGTGCACCGGTTGCAAGAAAGACGAAGAAGGCAACGTGGTGGAGGTATATGCCGAATACGACCCCGACACCAAGACCGGTATGCCCGGCAGCAGCCGCAAGGTAAAAGGCACACTGCACTGGGTGAGCTGTGCCCACTGTCTGAAAGCGGAAGTACGCCTGTATGACCGCTTATGGAAGGTAGAGAATCCGCGTGACGAAATGGCCGCCATCCGCGAAGCCAAAAACTGCGACGCACTGGAAGCCATGAAAGAAATGATTAACCCGGATTCATTACATATCCTGAGCGAATGCTATGTAGAGAAATACCTCGCAGATGCCAAACCACTGGATTACTTACAGTTCCAGCGCATCGGTTATTTCAATGTAGACAAAGACTCCACGCCCGAACACCTGGTGTTCAACCGCACCGTATCTTTAAAAGATACCTGGAGTAAAATCAATAAATAAAAAACTGCTTATGAACAATGACCTGTCTTCCTATTTTGAAGACCCGGAATTTAAAGAAGCATTAGAAAAATACGAGGGTATGGTAGAAAACCATACCCCCGCTTATTTTGATGCTGACGAACTGACAGACATCGCTGAATATTATGCTTCAAAAGGAAGACAAACAGAAGCAGAAGCTGCAATAGATTTTGCTTTACAATTGCATCCCAATGATACGGATGCCTTGATTTTCCGTGCCCGGTCCCTAGCCATGAAAGGCAGGCTGGACGAAGCGTATTTGGTAATGGAATTGATTGAAGACCAATCAGACCGCGAAGTGAAATTCCTGAAAGCCGACTTGCTAATGGAAGAAAGACGTCTGAAAGAGGCCGACCATGTATTCGAAGAACTGGCTGCCGACGAGGATGGAAAGCTCGAAACCCTTATCGATATTATCCTTGCCTATATAGACGCCAATCAGGAAGCACTGGCAAAGAAATGGATTAAACGCGTCAGCGACACCTACGACCTTGACTCCCTTCCCAAAAAAAGTCAGAAATTCAGAGACCTGTTGTGTGACTTCTATATCACTTTCAACCATCCCGAAGAGGCCATCCCTCTCCTGCAGACCACACTCGACCGCTACCCCTACTCCATCAACCATTGGAACAGTCTGGGCAAATGCTACCTGAGTACCAATGATTTCGGAGAGGCACACGAGGCAATAGACTTTGCACTGGCCATCGACGACGGCAATACAGAGGCACTGACACTTAAAGCTTTCTGCTACCAGCAAAGCGGTGAATTGCAAAAAGCCTGCGATTACTATCTCCGCCTGGCAGACCGACAGGAGAATAAAGCACGCGCTTATCTGGCATTGGCAAAGACCTATTTCGAAATGCAGGATTATACTTCCTCCATCTATTATATAGAGGAACTGCTAGACAATAAAGATGTACTAAATACATACGAACTGTCCGAACTGTATGGCGACATTGCCTTATGCCATGCTGCTTTAGGGCACAGCGGTGTGGGGCAGGCATTCATCCGGCGCTCCTTGGAACTGAACGAAAACGACCCCGACACACTCGTCGTTGCAGGACGGTTCTTCCTGATGGAAGCCAAGGAATGTAATGACCAGGCCGCCAAAGAAGAAAACCAAGCCAGAGGAGAACTGCACTTCCGGCAGGCATTGACCCTAATCATGGAAGATGAACGACTGGAGTTTCTGTTCACCATCGGTGCCGCCTGTTTCGACACACAGAATTTCAAACTCGCCGCACAATACTACGAACAGATAAACCGCGAATTTCCCGATAATGCACCGGCCACCTATTTCTTTCTGGCCTACTGCTATTTCTATCTGGAAGAAGCCATCTCCTGTATGCATTACATCGCAAAGATGAAACATGAGTTGCCCGACGCATACAGCAACCTGGGTACAAGCGACTCCGTACTGAGCGACACACGCTTTAACGAGTTAATGCGTAACCTGAAAGACAGTGTCAATAATGGAAAAGTAGACTTAGACAATTTCTTATAATTAATTAATCATGGAATCAGTTGCATTTATCCAATGGTGCTTAGACCACCTTAATTATTGGACTATTACGTTATTAATGGCCATTGAAAGCTCTTTTATCCCCTTCCCGTCGGAAGTGGTGGTTCCCCCGGCCGCTTATAAAGCAGCAGGAGGAAATAGTGACCTGAATGTATTTCTGGTAGTTATTTTCGCCACCATAGGAGCCAACATCGGTGCCATCATCAATTATTACATTGCTTACTTTGTCGGCCGACCCTTGGTATACAAATTTGCCAACAGCCGCTTCGGTCACATGTGTCTGATAGACGAAGCAAAAGTACAGAACGCCGAGCGTTACTTCGACAAGCACGGTGCGCTCTCCACTTTTATCGGCCGCCTCATTCCGGCAGTACGCCAGTTGATTTCAATCCCTGCCGGCCTAGCCAAAATGAAGCTATCCACTTTCCTGCTTTACACCACATTAGGTGCAGGCATCTGGAACTGTATCTTGGCATCAATCGGCTATTACCTGCAATCAGTAGTGCCCGAAGAACAACTTCTGAGCACAGTGACCGAGTACAGCCACGAGCTGGGCTACTGCTTCATCGCCATCGGTGTATTGATAGTATGCTTCCTGGTTTACAAAGGACGAAAGTAAGTGAACCTTTTTCCACCTGCATTTGTTATAATTACAATATCAAAACTAAAATAATAAAATTATGGCAAAAACAGCATTCAAAGGCACGCCGGTGACACTGGCCGGCGAGTTTGTAAAAGCAGGAACTCCTGCACCCGAATTTACATTGGTAAAAGGTGACTTAAGCAATTATACATTGAAAGACGGAAAAGGCAAGTATCTAGTACTCAACATCTTCCCAAGTCTGGACACCGGCGTATGCGCCACCTCTGTACGCAAATTCAATCAATTGGCAGCCAACCGCCCGAACGTGACGGTACTGGCCATCTCAAAAGATTTGCCTTTCGCACAGGGACGTTTCTGCACCACAGAAGGCATCGCCAATGTCGTCCCCTTGTCCGACTATCGCTATACATCCGATTTCGCACAGAAATATGGTGTACTGATGACAGACGGCCCCTTGGCAGGACTTCTGGCCCGCTCGGTAGTGGTAATCAACCCGGAAGGCAAAGTGGTATATACTGAACTGGTACCCGAAATTACGCAGGAACCCAATTACGAAGCAGCCTTAAAAGCTGTAGAGTAAAACAATTCATAAAGGTGCTTTCACACCTAACCTCACGTTAATCCACTTATAATAAGCGGGTTAACGTGAAACCCTAAAAGCTCCCGGCACCGGACGGTAAGCATCAATACCGGAAACTTTCTCCAACATATTCCTCGCTATCCAAGACTTTATCCGACGATAAGCCGTGCTGCGTGTCATACCGCATACACGCTCCAATTCAAGGCGGGTGATGTAACTGTTGTATTGAAAATAGTCACTCAATATTCCCATCAGTTCAATGTCCGAATAATTCAGCGTATGCTCCCCTCTTTCGGAACGGACAAACTTCAGTCCCTCCAGTTTACCACATATAGCCTTCTCCGGCTTGTACACCACCGACTTAAAACGGATAGACTCCGCCCGCACCTCTCCTTCCTTTTCCACATCGGCCGGACACGACAACGTCATCTGAAAATATCCAATGCCGTCGATATGCACACAATTTCCTTTTTGCAGTTCCTCCACAAAACGGTCACTCATTTCGCACAACACAGCCCTCAAATCACTCTTAGTCAAACTGGTCGCCTTCTGTATATCGTCTCCCAGACTCCAGATACTAACCGTTTTCGACCTGGCTACACGAGCATGCAGATGCGCCACCTCCTTCCCGTCCACTTCGCGGGGAGGGCTCTTATACAAATCATATTCCACCTTCATAATCTTCCCTTTTTAGCGATTATTCCATACGTTTTCTCCTCATCGTCTCAGCCGGGTGAAACGAGAATTCCACCCGGCTGACATGCTCGTTCCACCCGAGTGGAACGGTCGTGCCAGCCAAGTGGAACGATGCCATTTACAGCATAAAGGTAACAAAAAAAAGGCAGACTGACACCATATCAGGCATTTATTTCCAATAAGCGGAAAAATATTTGCTGAGGCGGAAAAATATTTGCAAACCCCTCTCCCGATGTCGTAACTTAGCTGCATAGAAACCAAAAAACAAAAGAAAAATGAGCAAAAGGAACTTGAAAAATCTGAGAAAAGAGAATGAATCCTTAATAGAAATGTGTGCCCGAAAAACAACTCCGTCCACCGACCCTGCATTGGATGCCATTTTGCAAATGGAATCATACTTGAAACGCCACTATGATTTCCGCTTTAACCTGATAAATGAAATAACCGAATACCGCCTGCACGGTACTTTGCCTTTCGCCCCCCTGAGCCAGCGTGACTTAAACTCCATCTGCATTGCAGTCCGCAAGGCAGGGATAAACTGTTGGGATAAAGACGTCAACCGTTTTATTTACTCCACACAAACCGGCAGCTATCATCCCTTCCGGCTCTATATGCAGGAACTTCCGTTGTGGGACGGCACAGACCGGCTGACCGACTTGGCACAGCGTGTTTCTGCCCACGATTACTGGGTGCGCAGTTTCCACCGATGGATGTTGGCAATGGTAGCCCAATGGATGGGCCTGGACGACACCCATGCCAATAGCGTGGCCCCCATCCTGGTCAGTCAGAGACAAGGGAAACAAAAATCCACGTATATAAAAATGTTGATACCGCCCGAATTGCAAAACTATTATACCGATGATTTCAACCTGAACGCTAAGGGACAGGCCACCCGCAAATTATCGGAATACGGGCTGGTATGTATGGATGAATTTGACAAAGAAACAACCAAGAAGATGCCTTTATTAAAGAATCTGATGCAGATGGCAAGCCTGAGTTTCATCAAATCATATCAAAAGAGTTTCTCCAAACTGCCTCGAATCGCTTCATTCGCAGGCACATCCAACCGTAAAGATATCTTAACTGACCCTTCGGGAAGCCGCCGTTTTATCTGCATCGAAGTAGAAGAGAAAATCAACACGGAAGATATCATACATTCACAAATCTATGCCCAGCTGAAAACAGAACTGTTACGTGGTGAACGCTATTGGTTTGACAGTGACGAAGAAGCGGAAATCAATCTCCATAACCGGGAATTTTACAGACAATCAACAGAAGAGAGCATATTTAATTGTTGTTTCCGGGCGGCACAACCTGATGAAACGTATATGGAACTGTCGGCAGCAGAAATCTTCCTATCCATCAAGAAACGCTATCCCCATGCATTAAAGCAGGCATCTCCGGCTAGTTTCAGCAAAGTATTGATGTCACTTGGGGTAGAAAGGATACATACGCGCACCGGCAATCTTTATCGCGTGATAGAAATGAAATAACTCCTTTCACAGAAATGCGCTATAGATCAGACACTTACAGCGCATTTTGTGTGAAAGGAGTTTTCCTAAACTTTTCTCTCCGTACTATTTTTGTTTTATTCTTAATTGACAAAGCTCAAGTCACATACCGGTATTCCGACCTGATACTTTTTCAAAGTATTCTCACTCATTTTCCGTTTTACCTTAGAAACAGGCACCAGATAATAGAGCATCGGATTATTCGGCCTCTGTCCGTACCCTATTAATACAAAGTCGACTTTCTTCCTTCTCCGGTCAATCAGTTCTTTCCGTGAGAATTTATAACCGTCACTTTCTGCAAAGGGATACCAAGTGCACATCACATTCACCAGCTTGTCTGCCCTGTTCATCAGAGTAAGAAAATTACCCTCATTCACCATACGGCACTCTACCAAGCCCCTCTCATTAATGAACTTGCAAATGAAGGAAGCAAAGGTGTTATTATTGGCATTCTTTACCTGTGCCAATGATATTGTCGGTAAGAGAAAGCATAAAAATATGCTCAGCTTAAAATATTTACTCATTGTTGGACTACTGTTTATAAATTAAATTGGTAGTCTTAACAATGGGGAGAAGAGATTTGTTCTAGTAAGAAAATGTTAATGAAAAAATGAAAATCCCGATTCCCCTATTTTATATATATAACGTAAAGATAACAAAAACACATTGGTATAAACGCCATTCTCTCGGAAAGCACGTAAATGTTCTTTCATGATTCTCTTATGTGATCCCATTCCTGAAGTACTTGCCCCTCCTATACGCATTGTCACCATATCCATTGGTATATACTCTATTTTAATATTCCCATTAAAGATAATTCGCAATAAAAATTCGAAATCTGCAGCAATCTTATAATCTGTCTTATATAATCCAAATTCATCAAAACATCTTTTTCTCATATAAAATGATGGATGCGCAGGCATAAAGCCAAACCTCATTAGTTTCCGCCTAAATATTTTTGAAGAATAATAGCGAACACATTTATTTAGATTATTCGATTTAACAAAATGCACATCACCGTAAACAGCATCAAATGTCTCATTATTGTCGAATCTTTCCGCTACTTTCTTCAAGACATCGCCATGAGTAAAAAAATCATCAGAATTTAAAATACCTATAATGTCTCCTGTAGCCATTTTTATCCCTTTATTCATAGCATCATATATACCACAATCAGGTTCACTAAGATAACGTAATCTCCCATCAAATTTTATTTGATATTCTTTAATTACATCTAATGTTCCATCTGTAGAAGCCCCATCAATTATAATTGATTCAAAATCTCTGTATGATTGATTGAGGATACTATCAAGAGTATCTCCAACTGTTGACAAACTATTATAAGTTGTAGTAATAATACTGATTTTCATATCATTAATAAAAAAAACGTTTACTCAAATGATATAATAAATAAGACCTATAAGCTATTTTAAAGAAGAGGGTGGTACCATCAGAAAATCCACCAGCAGATGTATTATCAGTATGTCTCCTATATCTTATAAGTTTCTCATGCGAGATTTTCACCTTGTAAAAAGATTGGGCCACTAAAAATATCCAATTATCATGCGTACAATATAAATGGTTTTTAGGAAAAGGAAGAGCCTTCTTAAGTACATTCATTTTAAAGGCCATACAACAACCTAGAAATCCAAATTTAAGGATATTTCCTAACCAAGAATAATAGACATTCCTTTTGTGAAAGAAAGAATCTGCAATTTTTTCACCTTTACTATTTACAAGGATTGCATCAGACACAACTAAGTCATACTCTTCTAATTCTGCAATACAATAATCCACCTTATTACTCATCCAAATATCATCTTGATCAGACAGAAGAATATAATCTCCCGTTGCATACGACAAGGCATTCTCAAAATTAGAAGTATAACCTTTCTCTCTATTATTTATGACTATTTTTATCCTATTATCATTTAATTCTTTAATTATTTCTAGCGTATTATCTGTGGAATGGTCATCTGAAATAATAACTTCATCCTTTTTTCCTAATTGTGGTAAAATGGAGAGTAGTTGTTCTTTTATATACTTTTCTCCATTATAAGTAGCGATACATACCGAAATCATAATTAGTTTAGAAATATATTAGATGTTTATATAATATGTTTATTGAAAACAAGAGTAAAAAATAGCATCCTACACAAATTGCTTTCATTTTTTCTCCTTTAAATAAAATAAATAAATATGGGAATAACAATATCTCAATACAAGCAAATAAATCCGAAGCTCTATACCCTAAAATCGGTGTAACAGCTCCTAAAACGGGAAACACAAATAAAGAAATACCAAATATTTTCAGATACAAAGTAAAATTTTCATTCTCATTTTTTAGAAATGAATAATATCGAAGTAAAAAATAATAAATAAATAATTTAAACAAAAAATAAGGATTAAAGAGATTTATATCAGCAAATCCTTCGCTACCCATTTCTTGCAAAGACCTATACATCAATAATTTATTTCTAATAGGTGTAATAGGTATGTTTTCAATTAGACTTTGATTCAAAAGAAAATAAAAAGTATATCCTATAATAGGCAAGAAAATCCAAAAAAGAAAAGTTTTAGAAGTCAATTCTTTTTTTCTGAGAAATAAAAGAATAAAATACAGTAAACTGGAAAAATGAAATAGGCTCGCTAACAGTATAATAAAAACATATTTTTTTATTTTTCTTTGAGCTAAATAAGGCACGGCTATGAGAAACAATGCTGTTGCAACTCCAGCTCTAATTTGATTAATGTCTTGCAATAAAGCAATATTAGATATATAAATTATTACTGCTACACAAGGCAAAGAAGAATTATGATATATAGCACGCATTTTATATGAAACCCCAATAGACGCATAAAAAACAAATAGAATAAAAGTGGGTAAACCTAAAAGCTGTATTAATGAAGATATAATAATAAAAGTTGGCTCACTTATAGTCAAATAGTTACCAATAGAAGCAACATAAGTAGTATAATCATTATCTACTCCTGGCCCTCTCAACCCAATAGATAAGACCAATACTATTGTAAGACAGATAAACTCTTTTTTGCTAAGGGTTTCATAAATACCATTATTATATATCTTAAAAAAAACATATAAAAATACTAGTAATAAAATGATTATTAAATGCATTGATGAAAGATTATGAAAATATATGCAACTTAAAATAGAGGGTTATCAATAGCCTCCTTTAACTTCTTATATGCGTTATCCCAAGTATATTCTTTTATTAAATTTAGACCATTATACGCCAATTTATATCTTAAATCATCATCCTCAATTAATCGGATAATATTTTCAGCTAATTTATTATAATCTCCAACTTTTGCCAATAATGCGGTTTGTCCTTCCTTGGCTACAACTGTATATCCACCTATATCAGTGCAAACAATTGCACATCCACACAGCATCGCTTCAGGAGGAGTTAAACAAAATCCTTCTTTAGAACTAGGACCTAAGAAAATAGAAGAGGAATTATAGATTTCTAGATGTTCTTGTGGAGAAGGAGTTTGAGTATATTCAATCCATTCCGGCAAATCTTTAGGTTTATCGGGAACCCCAAAAAAACGAGCTCTAAATTGTGGATATTTCTTCTTAACTATATTCAAAGCTTTCAATCCTACATTACATGATTTTAACGGATGATCATGCCAAAGCATAGTAACAGCGTATTTATTTTTTTTCTCTATAGGAATAGTCAAATAAAATTTTTTTTGATCGAAACCATTTTCAATCAAAAAAGACTTTTCATTAAGATTATCCGCTATCTCTTGTAACCACGGTGCAATTACAATTTTATTCATCTGCATCTTCCATGTACTAATAACAAAATCTTTATCCCCATTCCAATCTTCAAAAGATTGTAACAAATAATATTTTTGATTTGAGGGTATCTCATTATATAGATCAACCCAATAAGCTGTAGACCAAGATGTAGCAAATAGATAAGTTGTATTTGGTATTGATGCTTTATTAAGCCTATATCGTAATAAATGATTTATTCTATTATCTGTAACAAACCAACTATCTGGCTTATAAGAACAAAACAATTTATACTTCAGCCACCTAAACCATCTACAAAAATAATATCCATAGCGTATGACCCAATTAGAGACAGGACGAGAAGTTATTCCATATACAATATTTATGTGATATCCATCTCTTGCTAGGCGATTCGCATATTCATAGACAACTTTAAAACCTCCAATAGGTTCTTCACCTGTTCTTGGTAATATAAATGTAATTACAGCCATTTTAAAGATTTTCTTTGTTTTATAATCCAATCAATAATCTTTTCACCTATAATTGGTTTTAATATTAAAGCAATCTTGCGTGACTTAGGAACCCAAGAACCTGCAAAATGATGAATTGTATATGTATCCCGAGTAGCATAAATTTTTCCTGTTGCAGAAGATTTTGCTGTCAAGAAAACAGGTTCAAAAATACTTAAAGTTCCATTTTTAATATAACGATTATATAATATATCGTACATAATAAGTGGAAGAGGTTTTATATCAAAAGAGCCATCAGGTCGCATAAAACAACGATTTTCATAATAGCTCAAACATTCCTTTATCCAAACAGCATTTTTTTCTGCACCAAACACTCCTGCTTCAATAGCATTACTACCTTCTTTGCCCAAAATACATGAATTGTTCAAGAGAGAATTAAAACTTTTAACAACCTCCACATCCATATCCATATAAATACCGCCATAATGGTATACAGCAAATAATCTAATATAATCAGCAGCAAATGCATATTTTTTAGCTTCAAACGCTTGTTTTACCCAAATAGATGAATTAATATCAAAACGCTCAAAATTCCATAAGATAAATTCATAATCAGGTAGTTGTTTTTTCCAACTTTCCATATATTCCTGTAATTTAGAAGGAATAGGATTATTACTTAACCAACAGTAATGTATAATTTTAGGAATCATAATTTATAATATATAGGAGTTTTTAATCCAAAACGTACCATTATCTTATATATGGATTTTAAAAGATTCAAAGGTTTCTTTTCAGATATCGTATAATCTTTCCACTCTGTCCGTTCTAAATAAATATAATACATATTTCTTAAAGGATGTTCACAGCCAGCTTCCCATGGTTTAGGTTTCCAAGTATAATGTAATATAACAGGATTTTTTATAGCATTCAACAATTCTTCACTATAATTGTTTTTTACAATTGTAGAATTATGAAAAAAGGCCTCTTCCACATTCCATTTACAATCTAAATGCAGATACTTATCATGAAACAAAGCATTCAAAACATCCTGATCATGAGCTTTTAATTTACTTGAATTTACAGCAATAAAGTCCGCTATCCGTTCTACTACTTTATTTTTTCTCCAATAATCTACATTTATTAATAAAACACCTGCATTAAAGTAACCATATTTAGATTCATATTCCAATCTTTCATATGCGTCATTTAATGAACATCCATGTTCCTCCACTGCCCCCAAAGCCCAATCAGATATATCTATCTCCCAAAGTTCTTTTAATGAAGAGTTAATGATTATATCACAATCTAAATACAACACTTTAGTTATATTTAGAGGCAATATTTGCGGTATTAATAGTCTATAATATGTTACAATGGTCAGATGATCAGTTTCTCTTATCGGGCACTTTTCTAACAATTTATCATCAATAGTCAAACAATAATATTCGCCATTATATTTGTCAACTATTGCTTTTAAAGAATTAGAATTCCTCACACTTAACCCACTTGTCAAAACATATACAAAAATCTGTTCTTCCTTATTATTCTCAAATAAAGATGTTAACATTGTTCCACAATGTTGAACATACATATCATCAGTCGAACATACTATAACCATAACATTATTTTATATTAAATTATTACCAACGACTTTCTTTATCTGATTCTTTTACGCCAAAATTGTCTATTTCTAAAAAACCAAACTAATGAAAAGTATTTTATAAAAAAAGTTCTACGATCAATGACTTTAAAAGATATTGCCTCTTTAAAAGCAGCATATAAATGTCCATGAAATAAATACTGAATCATATAACGCCATCTTTTCGCATTTTGCAATTCTTTCAAAGATAAATCTCCACTTCCATATTTTCCTATAATATAACTTGTTATATCATCAATACTCTCGTTGAACTCTTGAGATTTCCTAATATCATTGCTATTACTTATGGAAGTGGATAAACATCTATATCCAGCTGTATAATCTGTTAAATATATAATATCAGAATGTGCACTTATTGATAACCATACTGGATAATCAAATGTTTTAAACTTAAATTTTATGTAATCATCAATATTACAATATTTATTAAATAGCTGCCGAGAAAATAATACAGTCACAGCTGCCATAAAGTTAGCTTTTAGAAGTTCCGAATAATTATTATTCAATGGAACTTTAGACTCTTCTATTTTTTTTGATTTCTCATCAATCACATACCAATTAGAACATACCAAACCCACATTTTTGTTCTTTTCAAAAATATCAACTTGCTTCTGCAATTTTAAACAATCAAGCCACACATCATCACTTTCTAATATTGCTATATATTTACCTTTAGCGTGTTCTAATAAATACTTATAATTTTGCATCAATCCCCTATTCTCATTATAGTGAAAATAATGAATTTTACTAGGATACTGCTCTGCAAAACTTAAAGCAATAGACGAGGTTTGATCTGTAGAGCAATCATCACCTATTAAAAGTTCAATATCAAATTTTACTTCCTGCCGAAGAAAGCTTTTTATAGACTCTGCTATAAAATTTTCATGATTATAAGTCGGCATTAATACACTCACAACCACCATATCACTACTATTATTACACATATTATTTAATTCCTAATTTTGAGATTGCAGCTATAATAAATTCATTTTTAATACAATATATTTGTATTATCAAGCTGTAAATACACACAATACCCGCACCTATAAAAAGTGATAACAATAAAGATTTAATATAAAAATTGCAGATTATAACAAATACCACCAATGGTAGCATGTAAGCAATGTTTTTTATCAAATTCTTAAATGGAAATGACAAAAACAGATATTTTTTAACAAAAAATTGAGCAGAACAAAGTACAGCAATTTCAGATAATAACCATACTATAGAAGAACCAATACTTCCCCAATAAGGCACTAAAAGAATATTTAATAATATTCCAACAGATGCACCTATAATAGAATTTATCAGAATAGCTTTATCTTTTTTCAAAGGCATCAATATATGGCAAATTAAAATTTGCTCATACCCAATAAACAAAACTAACGGTAAAACGATTCTCATAGGTAAAATAGCACCTTCATATCCTTTTCCCGATATTAACATAATAATTTGAGGAGCAAAAATTGAAGTATATATTATTAACGGTATAGAAAAACTAAATAAGATATCACTTGATTTTCTAGATATCCTTTTAAATTCTTCCATTTTTTTTTCTGCGACAAGGCTACTCATTCTAGGAATCATTACTCCTGTAAAAGCTGTAAATAATGCCAAGAATATAGTATATAACTTAGTAGCAGTTGTATAATATCCAACTTCGATTTCCCCAGAAACAAATCCTAAATACGCAATATTAAAAGATGTATACATCGACGTTAATAATGCATAGATACCTAAAATGCAAAATGGCTTTATATAAAACAAAAAAGAAATACCTTTAATTTTAATATCTACAAAATGCCTACAATACATTATATTAATTAAAGCTGTAAAAACTACCATTAAAACACTCAAAAGATAGTAGACTTGATAATCTGAAGAATCACGTATGAAAATAAAAACAAGTAAAACATATAACGCTTTTATCATAACTCCTCTCAGCGTCACATACTTAAAGTTCTCAATTCCCTGAAAGAACCAATCTATCTGTAAAAAATTAAACACTAATTTCAACAATCCTATGAACATTAATGATCTATATTCATATAATTGTGGTATAAAGAAAATCGAAAAACACAAAGCTATTAATGATAAAATAGTAAATATGGCATTTAATGATAACAAGTCAGAAAAGACCCTAGAAACCTTTTGCGGACTTCCATTTACTTTAGCAATTTCTCTTACCCCCAATACACTAATTCCTAACATTGAAAAAAGTACAAAATAATTAATAATGCTATCAACAAAATTACATATACCAATGTTATTAACTCCTAATACCCGCGATACATAGGGATAAGTAATAAATGGAAAAATATATCCACTAACCGTTAATGCCGAACTATATAAGAAATTTTTTTTAATTGAAGCCATCAATATATCATATCAGGGGTTATTGATTTCTATATTTTGTTTTAAATATTACTCTGCTCTATGCAATGTCTTACGTTTCTCAATCACTTTATCCATATACATATGCATCCCTGTCCAGGCTGCTACATCCACAATAAACAACAATGTATTATCAACATAGCTAACCAAAAGGATATTACTTAAACTGAACAAAAAAGAAATGAACAAAATAGTAATCATTGCGTTTCTGACAGTAAATCCCATGGCAAGAAACTTATGATGGATATGCGTTTTGTCCGGCAAAAAAGGACTTTTGCCATTACGAACCCGACGGATGACAACGCGAATGACATCCAGACACGGGACTAGTAGTACACTGAATGCAACCAATATAGCACCATTGTAATTGAAATTCATCACTACATATTGGTTCATTATATATTTGATGGTTAGAAAACTGAGAATAAAACCTAAAGTCAAGCTACCGGTGTCTCCCATGAATATCTTTTTCCCACGCTCTGCCTGACCAAATACATTGTAATAAAAGAAAGGAAGTAATACACCAATGGTAGTAAAGGCTAAAAGGCTGTAAAGCCATAAGCCATTATAAATAAACAGATTACCGTATACAAACAGGGCAACAATACTCAGTCCGGAAGCCAAACCATCTATACCGTCAATCAAATTGACGGCATTTGTGATAAATACAACCAGCAAAATAGAAAATGGCATCCCAATGTATGCAGGAATGGAATAAATGCCAAACATTCCATAAAAATCATTTACATACAGACCTGCCAACGGGAACATGACTGCCGCAAAAATCTGTACCACAAACTTCTGACGCCAGCGCACTCCGACTAAATCATCGGCAATACCGACAATGAAAAGTAGAGTCAGACCGCTACATAGCAATAAAAGTTCCGGGAATTGGGTCGCGCTATCCGTCCAAAAGAACCATCCTGCCTTCTCACACAATGCTACCAAAAACGTAATGGCAAAAAGTATGGTGGGGAAAAAACAAACGCCTCCCAAACGTGAAATCGGACGTATATGAACTTTTCTGCCATCAGGAAGATCAAACAGCCCTTTTCTTCTTGAAATGATGATGATATTGGGAATAATGATACGTGCCAGACTGATAGCCAGCACGAAGCCTATTAAGATAATTATCAAATGCTCCATCATAATTTAAATTATAAAGCCAAAGAATAAGTTTTCTCACAATGGGGGTAATCATAATTTAAATGACAGATATGATAATGTTCACCATTACCCAGAGATAATAGGGCAACAGTAATCGTTTTCTTTTTTTGCAAAATTACATCCATTCCTTTAGTTTTTGTGTCTAGTTATTAAGTCTTTCTATATATCCTATGGGCATCTCTACACAAGCAAAACCCAATGCTGCAATACGAACGGCAACCTTGGTTTTCCCGTCTACAGTGACCAACTCTCCCTCCAGTCCTGATAAAGGTCCCTTGATTACCCGTACTTTTTCACCGGGTATCAGGGAAGAATCATTAAGCGAAACAGCACTGTCCGAATAATCGAGCATAAACCGAAACCGCTCCATTTGTTCGTCGGGTATGACCAATGGCACACTTTCGCCACGATTCACCATATACCGATTCACCGAATATAATTCAAGCACTTTCTTCCGTTCCAAAGCATCTACGTGAACAAATACAATCATAGGAAGCAATACTCTGGATATTTTTTTCCGGCGATCACTCCATTGATGAATTTCTTCTTGTATCGGAAGAAAGTTTTCAATCCCTATAGCGTTTAGGCGAGCACTTGTTTTCTTCTCGTGATAAAGGCGAACGTACACAGCCAACCACTGCTTTGGGTAGGCTTCGCCGTTACCTGTCACAATAGCAGATAAATCAAGCGCTTCTTTTTCTGAATCCATAAAACTCATAATTAGCATTTTAGCATATATCTATTATTCACATATTTAATAATAGATACACCTATCATACTAAGATAATGCAAATATAATGGAATACTGCGTAATAAAACAGCTTTTTTGAATTATTTATCCAATTATTCCGCACATCAGCAATTATATTCAAAAAAATATTTTGCAAACGAATTAACATTATCTAGTTAGACAGATACTTATGTTTAACAGAATTAGATGTAAATTGTTTCGGCTGTATCCTATTATCGCTGTTATCCCTTCGGATTATATCAAAAAAAGAAGACCAACTAACTCATTTTAAGTTAATTGGTCGTTCCATTATATTTTAGGATAAATACCATTGATACATTTTATGAACCCCTTCATCAATATCAATCCGATGATGCCACCCCAATGCATGCAGTTTGCTCACATCGGTCAGTTTCCTCATAGTACCATCCGGTTTGGTTGAATCAAAAATCACCTGACCCTGATACTTCGTTTCCTTCACTATCAAATTGGCTAGGTCGGCAATGGTTATTTCTTTGCCCGTACCGATATTAATATGGCAATTCCGAATATCCTTTGTACCTTTCTGATAAGTGTCTTCAAAATTGACATGCTCCATTATGTAAATGCTGGCATCAGCCATCTCTTCGCTCCACAAAAACTCGCGAAGCGGTTTACCGGTTCCCCACAGCACTACCGATTGTCCGGTGATGCCGTATTTATGTAAAACAGACAGGATTTCGTCTTCACTACCGGCTCCGCTCACTCCCTCTATCGGACGGAGATTCAGGTCCTTACGTATAGATTCCCAATCAGACTCATTCAAGCATTTCGCCAAATGAATCTTACGAATCATGGCAGGCATGACATGGCTGTTTTCAAGATGGAAGTTGTCATTCGGCCCATATAAATTAGTAGGCATCACTGCGATATAGTTTGTACCATATTGCAGGTTAAAACTTTCACACATCTTCAGCCCGGCTATCTTGGCTATCGCATACGGCTCATTGGTATATTCCAACGGAGAGGTCAGCAGCGCATCTTCTTTCATGGGCTGTTGCGCATCGCGGGGATAAATGCAGGTACTGCCCAAAAAGAGCAATTTCTTCACTCCATGACGAAAACTCTCCCCAATCACATTTTGCTGAATTTGCAGATTCTGGTAGATAAAATCAGCCCGATAGAGACTGTTTGCCATAATGCCTCCCACATGAGCTGCCGCCAAAATAACATATTCGGGCTGTTCTTCATCAAAGAAAGTCCTCACAGCAACTCCATCAAGCAAATCCAATTCTTTATGAGAACGGCCTACTAAGTTAGTATATCCTTTCTTCTGTAAATTGTTCCATATAGCGGAGCCCACCAATCCATGATGGCCTGCCACATATATCTTGGCCGTTTTTTCCATCATTCCCCGATTTGCTCCTTCAAATACAATTTCTTCACAAATTTCATATCATGCCGCACCATAATCTTCACCAGCTCCGGGAAAGAAGTTTTACGTGGATTCCACCCCAGCACTGTTTTCGCTTTGGTAGGATCGCCCAACAACTGTTCTACTTCAGCCGGACGGAAATACTTGGGATCAACAGCCACCAGTTCTCTGCCTGTGTTAATATCGATTCCTTTTTCCTCTACTCCTTTTCCTTCCCAACGCAGTTCGATACCAACTTCCTTGAATGCCAATGTACAGAATTCACGTACCGTATGGTATTCGCCGGTTGCAATCACAAAGTCTTCCGGTGTCTCGTGCTGAAGTATCAGCCACATACATTCCACATAATCTTTGGCATATCCCCAGTCGCGCAATGAGTCAAGATTTCCCAAATACAATTTATCTTGAAAGCCTTGGGCAATACGAGAGGCCGCCAACGTTATTTTACGTGTCACGAAATTCTCTCCACGCCGTTCGCTTTCATGGTTAAACAGAATGCCGTTCACAGCAAACATTCCGTAACTTTCACGATAGTTCTTTGTAATCCAAAAACCATACTGCTTGGCTACTCCATACGGAGAACGCGGATAAAACGGAGTCGTCTCTTTCTGAGGAACCTCCTGCACCAGTCCGAATAATTCGGAGGTGGAAGCCTGATATATCTTGGTCTTTTTTTCCAATCCCAAGATGCGAACTGCCTCCAGCATACGCAATGTGCCTATCGCGTCAGCTTCAGCAGTGTATTCGGGAACGTCGAAACTTACTTTTACATGGCTTTGCGCTGCCAGATTATATATTTCATCCGGCTGGACAGCCTGAATGATGCGAATCAAAGAACTGCTGTCCGTCATATCTCCCCAATGTAAATTTATCAGACGGCTTTTCTTCATATCGCGCACCCACTCATCAAGATAAAGATGCTCAATACGCCCCGTATTAAACGAGGAAGAACGGCGCAAAATGCCGTGGACTTCATACCCTTTGTCAATTAAAAACTCTGCCAGGAACGAACCGTCCTGTCCTGTAATACCTGAAATCAATGCTACCTTTTTCATTCTTATAAAAATTTATTTAGCTTCTTTTCTCTGAAAAGAATAGTCTGGTCATTCGACCGAAAATTCCTTGATACGCTGCTCCTCACTCAGTCTGCAAATAAGAAGAGTGTTGTCTTTTTCTGCTACGATATATCCGTCAAGCCCCTGCACCACCACTTTTTTCTCTTGCGTGGTGTGAATGACACAATTCCGTGTCTCATACAATTTTATATTCTGCCCTATCTGAGTGTTATTATGGGCATCTTTAGGCAGGTTTCCGTGCAAGGAACCCCATGTACCCAAGTCACTCCATCCAAAGTTGGAGGGGAAAACAAATATCTCATCCGCCTTTTCCATAATGGCATAATCGACAGAAATGTTTTCACATAACGGAAAATTTTGATTTATCATTTCCTGCTCCCGCTCCGTGTAATAGTAAGGCAGCAATCGCTCGAAGATTTTCGAAATGGCCGGTTGATACACCCGCAGCGCATTTACAACCGTACTCACATTCCATACAAAAATGCCGGCATTCCAAAAGAAATTATTTTTCTTGATATATCTTTCGGCTGTCTCCAAATTAGGCTTTTCTTTAAACGAATACACCCGATACACCTCTTTGTTTGAGGTGGAAGGTACAGTCAAATCCGCTTCTATATATCCATATCCTGTTTCGGGACGGGTAGGTTTCATCCCCAAAGTCAGGATTGCATCCGAATCGGCAGTAAACTTCATGGCGGAGTTTATCACCCGCTGAAATTCTATTACATCCATCACAATATGGTCACTAGGTGTTACCACCATATTGGCTTTGGGATTACGCGCCTTGATTTTCCAACTGACATAAGCGATGCAGGGAGCCGTGTTGCGACGGCAAGGTTCGCGCAAAATATGATCATCAGCTATTTCGGGCAATTGCTCCTTTACCGTTTCTGCATATTTTTCAGAAGTAACCACCCAAACATTTTCAGGCGGACAAATACCTTTAAAACGGTCTGCCGTTAATTGAATTAATGTACGTCCACAACCTAATACATCTATAAACTGTTTAGGATAATCGGGGGTGCTCATCGGCCAAAACCGGCTACCTACGCCACCCGCCATAATAACGAGGTGATTATTCTTAATATTCATACATTTTCATTTTACATTGTATAAGTGCAAAGATAACTATTATTTTCAGAAAAAGGCATTGTATATTAATTTATATACTCTATATTTGCATGAAATCAACAAGTTTCCGTCTACGGACAATTATAAAATTTACTATAATGAAAGGAATTGTATTGGCTGGCGGTTCAGGCACACGTCTTTACCCCATAACGAAAGGAGTTTCCAAACAACTGCTCCCTGTATTTGACAAACCGATGATATATTATCCCATATCTGTATTAATGTTGGCAGGAATCAGGGAGATATTAATCATCTCAACCCCATACGACTTGCCCAGTTTCCAACGGCTGTTAGGTGACGGAAGTGATTTTGGAGTACATTTTGAATATGCGGAACAACCGTCTCCCGATGGCTTGGCGCAGGCTTTTATCATCGGTGAGAAATTCATCGGAGAGGATTCTGTCTGCCTTGTCTTAGGAGATAATATATTCCATGGGAACGGACTTTCTGCTTTGCTGAGAGAAGCCGTACATGCTGCCGAATGTGATAAAAAAGCAACAGTATTCGGATATTGGGTAAGTGACCCTGAAAGATATGGAGTGGCAGAGTTCGACAAAGAGGGAAACTGCCTGTCCATTGAGGAAAAACCGGCTCAACCCAAATCCAATTATGCCGTAGTGGGGCTGTATTTCTACCCCAATAAAGTAGTGGAAATTGCCAAGAACATCAAGCCATCGGCACGCGGAGAGCTGGAAATCACGACGGTAAACCAATGTTTTCTGCAGGAGAAGGAATTAAAGGTACAGACATTGGGACGCGGATTTGCATGGTTGGACACAGGTACACACGATTCTTTGGCAGAAGCAAGTACTTACATAGAAGTCATCGAAAAACGCCAGGGTTTAAAAGTAGCCTGTCTGGAAGGTATAGCATTAAGAAAAGGTTGGATTTCGACAGAAAAGATGCGCGAACTGGCTCAACCGATGTTTAAGAACCAATATGGACAATATTTACTTAAAGTAATTAAAGAATTAGGATTAGATAAATAATGGAAGTTATTAAAACGGCAATAGACGGGGTTCTTATTTTAGAGCCCCGTATTTTTAAGGATGCAAGAGGTTACTTTTTTGAAAGTTTCTCTTCCCGCGAATTTGAAGAAAAGGTATGTAAAACCACTTTCGTGCAAGACAATGAGAGTTTCTCCAGCTATGGTGTCGTGCGAGGGTTACATTTTCAGAAACCTCCTTATACGCAAAGTAAAATAGTACGCGTCATTAAAGGCGCCGTGCTGGACGTGGCAGTGGATATCCGTAAAGGTTCTCCAACCTTCGGACAGCATGTGGCAGTAGAACTTACCGGAGAAAATCATCGACAATTATTTATACCAAGAGGGTTTGCTCATGGCTTTGCCGTGCTCAGTGATGAAGTCTTGTTCCAGTATAAATGTGACAACTTTTATGCTCCGCAAAGCGAAGGAGGCATTGCATGGAATGACCCTGATTTGAATATCGACTGGCGTATTCCGGAAGATAAAATCATTTTATCGGAAAAAGATAAGGTGCACCCTACTCTAAAAGAACACGAAATAGTTTTTAATTACAATCAGAAACTATATTAAAACAAATAGAGGGTGTGTAGAAACTCTCATAAACTAAAAGTTACCCTCGCCACAGGTAGTTGTAGCGAGGGTGATTTTGATAAAAGAGGAGCTTTGCCACACCTCCTTATTCATTACAATACGAGACAAGACAAATGAGTTTTTCCTCTCAAAGCTTCAATCATAAGATTGTCAACGTACAAGTTCTATTTTGAAACGGTCTTGCCAATATATCAATATCTATTATTCATTGCCGGAAGAAGACAATCCTTTCTTCAAGCCAGCCAATAAATCACGGCCAAACAAAATCCAAGCCGAAGTCCCTATTACTGCAAGAAAAACAAAACCGATTAGAATCATTTTCTTGCTTGTTCCTGATGGATGTAAAGGTACACTTGCCGGCTCAACCACTGCAAAAACAGGTTTTGCTTCCTGAACCTTGGCACGAGCCACCTGTAACTGGGTAGCCACCTGACTATATACTTGATATGCCAAACTCATTTCATTTTGCAAACGTTCACCTTCTGTCAAAACAGTTTGTAAAATAACATTTTTATTCGCATCCATGTAATTTGCATAACTTTGTTGAGCTACATAATATTCATGTTGTCTCTCTTTATACAACTGCTCCAAATAGTTACAATCCTGTTGGGCTTTTGACACCCTATATGATGTGATGTATTTTTGCAACTTAGCAACCACAGAGTCGGCTACCATTGCTGTAACTAAAGGGTCTTGTAACACGACTCCTACTGTGGTCATCCCACTTTTCTTATCTACATCGGCTGTTATTGCTTTACGCAATCCTGCAACTATAGACATTTGCTCACGAGTTAACTGAAAAGGGTCCAAATTCTTCATCTCTTCCTTCTCATTAGAAGATGAAGAGAAAAGATTTCGGATTTTTCCGGGAAGTTCCACTATTATTCCCCACCACGGAGCCTTCTTATGTTCAAAATAACCCACTAAAGTCGTGTCTACATCACCATGCAATGTTTTTACATGTATATCAAATAATTCCAAAATAAACGGAGTAGATTCCACTATATCCGGGAAAAGGGACACTGTTAATGCATCTGCGTCCATTCCCCCATTCATGCCGCCAAGTCCCAACATTGATGCCATACCAGACAACTCATTTCCACCGCCCTTTCCTGACTCCGGTGCCAAAGTTACCTCAACTTTATACAAAGGAGGAAGACTAAAAGCTATTATTAAGCCTAATATAGCACCAACTCCGGCTGCTTTCATCAATTGTTTTCGGGCAAGCCACAACTTCCTGACATACGCCATCAAATCTATTTCCGGCGCTTTGGACACTGTATCTTTCTTTTCTTCACTCATCTTATTTCAATATATTAGCAATAGACGCCGCAGTTAATCCCAATGAGCCTAAAGACGAAGCGATTCCCAGAATGGTTTGGAAATTCATTCTTCCATTCCTGTCTTTTACCGGCACAACAATCTCGCACCCCGGCTCAATCATATTTCGTCCCGAACCTTTGACTTTGGCCACCTGACCATTCATATAAATGATAAATGCCCTGCTCTTACGAGCATTGTTTGCAAATCCACCGGCCTGACTAATATAGTATTTCACTGACTTATTATCCCTATAGGCTACAGTATTGGGTAACATCACCGCACCATTTATCCTTACAGTATTACTCAATTCGGGAACAACCAATTTATCACCGGCACGAAGCACCACGTCTGCACTGGAACCCGGATTCTTCATCGCCATTTCCAAATCAATACCCACAGAATAAACACTGTCCAAGTCCAACTTCAATGAATCCATATTGGCTTGCCCCATTTCACGACGCATCATTTTGAACACATCTTCCATACGCTTCAGCTCCTCGTCATTCGCCTGACGAATCAGCTTGGCGCCTTTCACATAAGCAAACGGAGTCACACCACCGGCCTTTTTCACCAAATCAGAAAGACGCTCACTCTTATTGGTCAGTGAGTAAGTACCGTCATAAAGCACCTCACCTGTAATATCTACATTGGCCTGTTCCTGATAACCGGGGCTTCTTCTGACATACACCTGGTCGTAGGGCTGCAACACGAAGCCGGGTTCGCCGTCAATCACAAATCCATCCTTCAAAGAAAAAGAATACATTTTACCAATAGTAGAAGAAACATCCGTACTCTTACTGTCCTTGATACGCCGCGAAACGTCCACACGCACTGTAGATGCCGATTCCTTCAATCCTCCTGCCTGAATAATAATATCTTCCAGCGTCGTATTGTCGGCATACGGCAACTCCCCGGGACGGGCCACCTCACCAAACACTGTAATTACACCCATATCCTGCAAATCATGGATGCTGGGAATATAAAGAACATCATTCTTCTGTAAAGGGATATCGGGAATAGTGCCGTCAAGCACTTTCTTAATGTCAATAGGAATCACCTCACGAGTCAAATTATTACGCTCGCGATACAGCACGGCACGGGCAGTAAACGCATCCCCCATCAAACCGTCCGCTTTTTCCACCAACTGCCGGACCGTATTCAATGAGCCTCCAAACTGATAGATGCCCGGACGGTAAACCGCACCCTTAATCTCCAGTTTGTTTTCAAAACGATTCAAGATAGCCTCGGCAGTCACCTTGTCGCCATCTTTCACCGGAAAAACGGAGTAATCAATATCATCAATCGTATAGACCTGATATTCTTTCCCATTCTGGCGAATCATGCGCAGGGCACGGGTGTATGCATCTCCCGAAAAACCACCGGCATACTTAAGCAAAGTCTTTACATTCTCGCCATTCTTCATTTCGTATTTCATGGGGCGTTTTACGTTCCCTTCAATCTTCACCAATGCTTCATAAGGAGGCACAATGACAACATCCCCCTCCTGCAAACGAATGTCATCGGTGGTCTTGCCGCGCATGATAAAATCGTACACGTCGACCGTGGCGATAGGCTTGCCGCCGCGAACCAACTGAATGGCACGCAAACTACCGATATCATTTACTCCGCCCGCACGGTAAAGAGCATGGAAAACTGTGGAGAAAGAAGAAAGCGCATAAGTACCGGGAGTCAGTACCTCTCCCATCACGTTCACCTGAATGGTACGGCTGTCTCCCAACGTCACCTTTATTTGTGAAACAGGATTTTCGCTGTCTATACCGGCATAAATCCGGTTCAACTCCTTGCGTAAATAGTCCGTTGCCTCGCTCACCGTCATGCCGTTCAGATACACCAAACCGATATCTTCTATATTAATGTATCCGTCGGGCGAAATATTATCGCGTATGGTAGCCTGATTGGTTCCCCAAATGTCTATAATCACTTCATCTCCGGGCCCCAAACGATAATCCACCGGAGTAGCCAGATTCACACTGGGCTCGAATGTCAGATTCTTGGTGTTGAAAATATCACGTCCGAAAACCTTTTCCTCCTTCTTTTCATCCTCCTGCAAATAAAGAACCGTGTTATTGTCATATACAATATTACCATTCTTATCAATGGTATAGGTACCCATCTCTCTGGGCTCCAAAGGTTCGGTTGTTACATATTTATAAACAGGAACTTCTTTTTTCTCCGAGGATTCGTCAAAATTAAAATTCTTATCGATGTAATCATTGCCATTCTTTCCGTCTTCTTTTTCACCGGCTCCATTCTTCGTACGACCGCGTCCCTTTGTGTTGTCTAAAGTAGAAGACGATGAGTTTTTCCCATTCTTCTTTTGCTGTTCGTACAATAATTTGACACGTTCCGCCTGTTCCTTGGTCACCCCCCGACGAGCAAGCTCTGTGCTGATTTGCTGCTGGCTTTTGCCTTGTGCCAATCCTGACTGCACATATTCCACCACTTGCTTATCGGTCATACCACCTCCTGTCTGCGCAACAGAAGTAACAGACAGGCAAATTAATAGCAATGCAAATGTTACTATTTTTCTCATCATAAATCCTTCAATAGTTCTTTTAATTTATTTTTTCGACTAGTTTAGTATAAACTCCGCAAAAGTACGCAATCTTTTTGATATAAGCATTAAAATATTGCTAATAAAAGAGTATGTATCATACTTCATTATAAAATCGTTATCTTCATTTATTATATCAAAAAACCTCAAGAGGGCTTGACGAAACAATCAAGACAGTTTTCATAAACAATGGTGACTATCTTTGAAAACAATGGAGACATCTTTTTGTTCTTCCAGGCAATCCAATTAGTCATCGCTTTCCTCATTTGATAAAAACCTTGTTTCCGATGAAAAATGAATGATTTATTTCCCGGCAACACCCTCATCGACAATAATATCGACAAAAAAGCGGTATATACTCCTAAATTTAATCGATTTATATTGTTTTATACCAATATTTTTCCTTATTTTTGCCAAACATAATAAAGAATGATATGAGAAAGAGAATATTGATTCTAGACGACAAAGAAACAATAGCAAAAGTACTGTCTATTTATTTGATGGCTGACTATGACTGCATTTGGTTGCAGGATGGAGTTCAAGGAATGAAATGGTTACAGGAAGGAAACCTGCCGGACTTGATAATTTCAGACATACGCATGCCGGAAATGAGAGGAGACGATTTCCTGGAATGGATTAAGGCAAATGAACTGTTCAAGCATATCCCTGTCATTATGTTGAGCAGCGAAGACAGCACCACCGAACGAATAAGACTACTCGAAATAGGCGCGGAAGACTATATCGTAAAGCCCTTTAACCCGATGGAACTCAAAATCAGAGTAAAGAAGATAATCGAATAGGTTATGGCAACTAATCTGCTTTATATAGGAAAAAGCAAATCTTTCCTGACTCAATTCGGGAAGTTGGAAGATGTGCAGTTAATTTATGCCAAAGACCATAAAGACGCCATTACCATTTGTATCAACCTTAAAGCGAGAGAGAATATTATCATTCTCTATGAACAGGGAAACTTGAAGGAGGATGTGGAAAACATCACTCTTTTTAGGAAAAAATTCTATCAGGGATATGTGGTGCTGGTCACCGGCGGTTTGAAGAAAGAAGAAAGCGCGGCGTATCTGAAAAGCGGTATCAATGACACAATCAGCCCCGACATTTCAAAAGAAGAGCTGATTCAGAAAATTGACCTGATTAACAAAAGACAAGAACTGCTCTACATCAGCAACAGAAAGAAAAAAGTGGTAAAGCGTTTCATACTGCCTCGGTGGAAACGCTTTTTTGACATCACTTTTGCCAGTATAGCACTTATCGTCCTGTCGCCCGTCTTCCTTATTATAGCATTGGCGATTCGGCTGGAAAGCAAAGGGCCGATTATTTATAAAGCAAAAAGAGTAGGCACGAACTACAATATCTTTGACTTTCTGAAGTTTCGCTCCATGTACAATGATGCGGACAAGCATCTGAAAGAACTGTCGGACTTAAACCAATATAAATCTGAAAACGACACTGCAGCCGAGCCAAAAGGATTCGCCGATGATGACTTGGGTGGCTTTCTGATTGGAGACGACGGCGTGATACTGGTTTCTGACGACTTCATCATTCCGGAAGAAGTATTCGCATCCAAAAAAAACAGTGAACAAGAGGAACCTTTTGTAAAAATAGAGAAAGACCCTCGTGTCACGAAAGTAGGACGTTTCTTACGTAAATACAGCTTGGACGAACTGCCGCAGCTTATCAATATATTAAAAGGAGATATGTCTGTGGTGGGCAACCGGCCCCTCCCGCTCTACGAAGCCGAGCGCCTGACGAACGATGACAGTATAGACCGGTTCATGGCTCCTGCGGGACTGACGGGCTTGTGGCAAGTGGAGAAACGGGGAGACTCGGGACGGCTATCTGCCAAAGAACGAAAAGAACTGGATTTAAGATACGGCAGAGAATTCTCGTTTGGAATGGACATGAAAATTCTACTGAAAACATTTACCGCTTTCGTCCAAAAGGGAGATGTATAAACAATAATAAACAATGATTTAAAGGGGAAAAAGACATTCTATGAAACAACTATATGCTATAAGCATTCTCATATTTCTGTTTACAGGCTATGCCAAAGCTCAGGAAACACACGGAATACAGCAACCTGTCACAACACAGGATGAAGTAAATTCGAGTCTAAATATAGATATAGCCAAAATCAAACTACCTCCGCTGAGTGTGTTGTACGAGAATGCACGCAGCACTCCGAGTATCGAGATTCTGGAGAAAGAGAAGCAACTGCAGAAAAAAATATTGGCAAAAGAAAAAAGAAGCTGGATGAGCCTTTTTAATGCCTTCGGAAATATTTCGCACGGCATTGCCGATAACATCGGTTCGTCCACCGACCCGACCACTCCTTTAATCTATCGTTATACGGGAACGGAACAGACCTCGTGGAGTGTGGGCGGCTCCGTGTCAGTGCCGCTCGAAACGCTATTCGATTTACCGGGCAGAGTGAAGCGGCAACGCATTCAGGTGGATATTGCAGAATTGAAAAAGCAACAGGCATACGAGGAACTGAAAATACAGATAGCCCATTTGTATGTCCAGATTTTGTCGAATATCGAAACCTTGCAGCGCTCGGCAGAACATCTTGCTTTATATAAAGGTGCATCTGCCATTGCCGAACAGGAATACAGAAACAGGCGCACGACAATAGAAGCGGTAGCTCAAACAAAAGAGAAGGAATTCGGCGCCAATCAGGGATTCGCGGCCTTGCGTTCAACCATCAATGACCAATTGCTGATGCTCGAAATTATTTCTCATACACCGATTCTTACCATTCAGGAAGAGTTAAGTGCTACCGACGGAATGGACAAGAGTGAAAATACTGAACTGAAATAATATGGAATTATTCAAATATATAGTAAGATTTTTCTATCGCATCCGCTGGTGGATGGTTATCTTTCCATGTATTGCCGGTGTCATAGCATGGTTTATGACCCGAGACCTTGAAAAGACATACGATGTAAAAACAACTATTTTTACAGGTATTATTTCAGGATACAATGTAGATGCCACCGACTCCCGAAATGCGGGAGTGCATCTGAGCAATCTGATGAACATCATCACGACCGAACGTACCTTGAAGATTGTCTCTCTCAAGTTGCTTGCCCGTTGCCTGGTGTATGGAGATGCCGAGAAGAATACAAGCTACATTTCGGCAGAGCACTATCAGCAGTTGGTGGGTGGTGTGCCCAGAGAGATGAAAGCACTCATCGACAAGCAGAATGAGGAAAAGACGTACAATAATCTGGTTGCCTTTGAGAGACCGTCTGTTAATAATTTTATTTACAGGCTGCTCAATTATACGCATCCATACTTTAGTATACCGCTCCTTTCTCAGAATATCAAAGTGGCCAGACTGGGCAACAGTGACATGATAGAAATAGCGTATAGTTCCAATGACCCCGGAATTGCTTACAACACACTTGATATATTGAATGAAGAATTTGTCAAACAATATCATGAGCTGCGATACGGTGAGACGGATAATGTCATCAAGTTTTTTCAAGAAGAGCTAGCCCGACTGGGCAAAATGCTGACCTCTGCCGAAGATTCGTTGATAGAATACAACATTGAGCACCGTATCATCAACTACGGCGAGCAAACCAAACAAGTGGCGGGGATGGATGCCAGTTATCAGATGATGGACAATGACTTGCTCATCACTTACTCCACCAGTAAAGCGTTAATTGATTTTTATGAATATAAATTGGGAGACATCGCCAAAGCAATCCGCACCAACAACCAGTTCTTAAACAAGCTGCAACAAATATCACAATTAAATACAAAAATATCTACCATGGAGATTACTCCCGACCAGAAAAACCAACAAGTGCTGGAGAATGAGAAGGGAGTGCTCAGTGATGCGGAGAAAAGTATTAGTGACATTGCCATGCAGTTGAGTGCCGAATCAGCTTCGACCAACAACGTGCCCTACGAAACCTTGATAAGCCAGTGGCTGGAGCAGGTCGTATTGATGGAAAAGACAAAAGCGCAGATGGATACCCGCGATATCATGAGAGAGAAGATAGACCGGGACTTCTTGTACTTCTCTCCTATCGGCGCCACACTCGGACGTAAAGAGCGACACATCGGTTTCGTAGAAAGTAATTATATGTCAACAATGGGGGCATTGAATGCCGCCATCTTGCGACAAAAGAATCTGGAGATGACTTCGGCCTCCCTCAAAATCATGAATCCGCCGTTGTTCCCTCTTACTTCCTCCCCCACCAATGCACGGATGATTATACTTTCATCCATATTGGGTACCTTATTGTTTATTATCGGCTATTTCCTAATCATCGAAATCTTAGACCGCACCCTCAGAGACAAGATACGCACACAACGCATCACCGGAGGTACCGTCATCGGAGCGTATCCCAAAGACAGTGCCCTGCGATACAGAAGGTATAATAAGGCAATAGACGAAATGGCCATCAAGCAGTTGAGTACCAGCCTGCTGCCTCTTTTAAGTGTAAACAAACAGCGAATCATCAACTTGCTGAGTACGGAGGAGAAAGACGGCAAGACGCACATAGCACTGGCTTTGGAACAATATTGGACAAGCATCGGACTGGATGTGAGACGCATCACGTATGACGAAGATTTCTTAAGCGAAGACAGCCAGTACGTTCAGGCCAACAGCATAAAAGACTTGTGCCCCGACCTCGGGAAAGACGAAATTCTTTTAATAGAATATCCGGTGCTAAAGGGTAATCCGATTCCTCCCACGCTACTGAATGAGGCTTCTGTCAACCTGATGGTCGTACGTGCCAACAGAACATGGAAAGACATTGACCAACTGATGTACAAGCGTTTATTGCAGGCTAAGGACGAGCAGGTGCCCTTGTTCTTCTACTTGACGCAGGCCGGAAGAAACACGGTTGAAGAATTCACCGGACAGCTTCCTCCATATACGAGGTTTAAGAATATAGAATACAGACTCTTCCAACTGGGCTTGACCGCTGTGGAGTATAACAAAAAATGATAGTTAAGGAATATAACATCTTTGAAAAAGGAATCAATGCAATTGTCGCGATTGTCGGATTATTGCTTTGCATCTGGACCGCCACTACCATGAAAGCGACAGTGGCGACCGCAATCGGTCTGATTCCTTTCCTGCTCACTTTCATTTTTATCTGCATCAACCGGCCGGCCATTATTCTATGTATCACCTTTATCATCAATTATATTATAATGGGAGTCAACCGGTATTATCCGATTCCGATTCCCATCACCAATATCTTCGATTTGCTGTTCGGCATCATGCTGACACTCATCGTACTCAAGCAAGTATATACGGATGACGACAACAGAAAGAACGCAATGAATGCGTACACATTCATCTTGTCAGGATGGCTGTTATACTGCATCATCAATGTAGGAAACGGCATCACCGGAGAGCTATACCCCGAGGCATGGCTCAGAATACTGAGACCTTGGGCCATATACCCGTTGCTCACCTGCATCATTCTATCCATACATTGCAACCGCTATGCCTTTCTGCATTATTTCCTGATTCTATGGGGAATATTCACCTTGCTGGCTGCCGCAAAAGGGTATTGGCAAAAGAATAAAGGATTTGACAGTACCGAACTGGCATGGCTGTGGGCATACGGCGCACGCACCCACTTCATACATTCGGGCATCCGCTATTTCTCGTTTTTCACAGATGCCGCCATCTTCGGAGCCACGATGGGACTGTCGTGCACCACCTTTTTCTTGTCAGCGCTATATTCCAAAAACCGATACCTCAAGCTATTCTATTTTGTAGTCAGCATGGCAGGATTCTATGGTCTGCTCATTGCCGGAACACGAGCCGCCATTGCCATACCGATAGCAGGACTGGGTGTTTTTCTCTTCCTATCAAAGAACTGGAAAATCGGTGTATTGTCATTCTTTTTGCTTGTCGGCGGAGTGGGAATGTTGAAATACACAAAGATTGGAGAAGACAACCGGTTGATACGCCGTATGCGCACCGTCTTCGACTCGAATGACCAGTCGCTGCTCGTACGTTTTGAGAATCAGAAAGCACTCAAAGCCTATATGTCGGAGATGCCTTTCGGCATAGGAATGGGCGTGCAAAACGGAGTCATTTCCCCCCAAAACAAATACTATTTCGTCTCCATCTGTCCTGCCGACTCAAGCCTTGTAGACGTATGGATACAGATGGGCGTAGTGGGATTAACCGTCTTTCTGGGCATGCACGCCGCATTATTCATACTGGGAGCATACATCATACTGTTCCGAATCAGCAATCCCGAAATAAGAGGACCGCTGACAGGTATGTTATGCGGATGTGCAGGCATGCTTGTCGCCTCGTATGCCAACATGGTTTATTTTCAGTTTCCTAACGGAATCCTGATATATTCTTGTTTTACGTTTATCTTTCTAGGCCCGCATTTAGACAGATTATATACCAAAGAACATGAACAGCGCACAACCTGACATATCAGTTATAACTGTCAATTACAACGGTTATCATGACACTTGTGAATTCATTGATTCATGGGTGAACACCGTCACGTCTGTCTGTTATGAAATCATTGTCGTAGACAATGGCTCAACCGCCAACGAAGGGCTCCTTCTGCAACAGAAATACCCTTCCGTCCATGTCATACGAAGCGAACAAAATCTGGGCTTTGCAGGCGGCAATAATCTGGGTATAAGAAGTGCCCAAGGAAACTATCTTTTCTTATTGAACAATGACACCCTTATTGTAAAAGATACTGTAGACCTGTTAATCAAACGCCTGCGCTCGTCAGAAGATATTGCGGGTGTTTCCCCGTTAATACTTAATTACACAGAGCCACACACCATCCAGTTTGCAGGATACACCCCCCTATCCTCCATCACCCTCCGAAACCGTACGACAGGCAGAGGAAGCCGGGACAAAAGCCGCTATCCGGCCAAGAGGACACCCTACCTGCATGGTGCTGCCATGCTTCTCAAAAAGCAGGTTATAGACCAGATAGGGGGTATGCCGGAAGAGTACTTCTTGTATTATGAGGAATTGGACTGGTGCACCCGCATCACTGCAGAAGGATATGAGCTTTGGTACGATCCGGCCTTTGAAATATGGCACAAAGACGGCAGTTCCAGCGGAAAAGGCAGCCCCCTGCAATGTTATTATTTGAGCAGAAACAGATTATTATACGCTCAGCGCAATCTCTCCGGTTGGAGGCGGTGCCTTGCCTTGCTCTACCAACTGACCATTGTATGTCCCAAAAACATCGTCACGGCATGGAGCAAAGGGCAAACAGAAGCAGCCAAAGCACACCGGGAAGGGACAAAAGCATTTTTCAAACTTAGAAATAAAGACAAACAGCTATGATATTTATTGGATATTTAGATTTAGTATTATTCGCATTATGCGCCTTCACTGTTGTCTATATGCTGATATACGCCATAGCAGCAACAGTCAGACGTACAGACAAATATTCCGAATCGAGGATAAAACATCGGTTCGCCATCCTCATCCCTGCCTACAAGGATGACGAATACGTCTTTTATGCCATCCGGTCTTTTCTACAGCAAGACTACCCCATCGACTGTTTTGACATCATCGTCATTTCCGACCACTTGAAGTCGGAAACCAACCAACAATTGGCCCAACTGCCTATCATATTATTAAAAGCCAACTTTAAGAAAAGCTCCAAGACCAAATCCATCAAAGCAGCCCTGTCACAACTCGCAGACGGCCAATACGACATTGCCCTGCTGATGAATGCCGACAATGTGGTGGAGAAAAACTTCCTGAACGAAATAAACAATACGTATGCAAGCGGTTCCAATGCCATCCAAAGTCACCGGATACGCAAAGACAGGCCCAACAATGTCATTGTCCTAGACGCCGTGACAGATGAAATCAACAACTCCATCCTGCGGGCCGGCCATGTCAGCTTCGGGCTATCCGCCTCACTCAACGGATCGGGCACAGCCATCGACTTCAACTGGCTCAAAGAAAACATCAGGAAACTGAGCGACGATGAGGATGAAAAGACCATTGAATCATTGCTGCTGAGGGAACGAATCTATGTGGAATACCTGAACCAGACCCACGTATATGCCCTCAAAGACGGTGGAAAGAAACGGTTCTACGCCCAACGCAACAGTTGGATAAAAGCACAATACTATTCCCTGTTTACCAACATCGGCAACCTGCCCCATGCCATTTTCAGCGGGAATTTCGACTATGCCGACCGCATCCTGCAATGGCTCATTTTCCCGCGCACCATCTTGCTGGGACTCATCCTGCTCTTTGGCACCATAATGATATTTTTTGACTGGGCAGCCTGTGTCAAATGGTGGATATTGCTCTTCTGCCTCTTATTCACAATGGCTCTGGCAATCCCCAACTACCTGGTAGACGACAAGTTCAACAAAGCGATGAAAGCCATTCCGGTCATGGCTGCAGGGATGGCCGTCAACTTCCTTTTCGGGAAAAAGAAAAAGTAAATTAATATGCTGTCGGGAACGATACATATCATTGAATTTGTACTATATATCTACTTCGCCGTCTGTGTGGGATATATAGTTATCTTCGCTGTTGCATCTTGTTTCTTCAAGCCACAACAATACCCCGAAAGCCATGAATTCAAACGCTTTGCCATACTCATACCCGCCTATAAGGAAGACAATGTAATCCTTGACTGCATCCATTCCGTATTACAGCAAACGTATCCTGAAGAGCACTATGACGTCATTGTCATCTCCGACAGAATGAGCGACACCACCAACCGTCTGCTGAGTGACGAACCACGTATCACCTTACTGAAAATACAAGAACCGGAAAGTTCCAAAGCCAAAGCTTTGCGTCTGGCAACAGCACACATCTCCCGCCTCCAATATGATTATGTCATTATATTAGATGCCGACAACCTCATATCCACCGGTTATTTATATGAACTAAACAAAGCAGTATTCCAAGGTGCAAAAGCGATACAGACACACCGAAAAGCCAAAAACCTGAACTCGGATACAGCCATACTGGATGCAGTCATAGAAGAAATGAACAATGCCATATTCAGAAAAGGACACATCCGACTAGGATTCTCCTCAGCACTCATCGGCTCGGGAATGGCCTTTGACTTCCAATGGTTTAAGCAAAATATCATACATACACACACCGCCGGAGAGGACAAAGAATTAGAAGAACTGTTACTCGGCCAAGGCATCCACATAGCATATGCCGATGCGATAGAAACGCTGGACGAAAAGGTACAAAAAGCAGACACCATGCGCCACCAGCGCCGCCGCTGGATAGCCACCCAACTATTCCTTGCCCTCAAAATGGGAAGCAACCTGCCTTCAGCCCTCCTGCATGGGAACCGGGATTATCTATTAAAAACAATTCAGACATTTATCCTTCCGCGCAGCATCCTCATGGCAGTACTGGGCGTCATTTCGCTCATTTATTGTACCGTCTCCCCACTTTCGTCTGTAAAATGGTGGATTTTGTTTATATTGCTGACCCTATCACTATACATCGCCATCCCTCCCGACATGAGACATAAATATGCAAGCAAAATCATAAGGCAAGTTCCTTATTTTGCAATCATAATGACACTTAATTTGTTTCATTTAAAAGGAATGGCAAATAAATTTACCCATACACAACATGGATAGCTATGAATCTAAAGAATTATCTACATAGAAATCCCAAGTTAAAGAAACGGATTCACCGATTCATCATGCATCCGGTGAAAACACGTCCCTATTGGTGGGTACGGATACTGCAACCATTCTATATCAAAAAAGGAAAAGGAGCAGTCATCTATCGCAGCGTCCGGAAAGACCTGCCCCCCTTCCACCAATTCCGGTTAGGCCAATATTCTGTCATTGAAGATTACTCCTGCCTGAACAATGCCGTAGGAGATATCATTATCGGCGATTATTGCCGAATCGGACTGAGCAACACGGTTATCGGCCCCATCCAAATAGACAACGGAGTCAATATTTCTCAAAATGTAGTCCTCATCGGCTTGAACCATAACTATCGCGACATCACCAAAGGTATCATCGAACAAGGCATCACCACCTCCCCCATCCATATCGGAGAGCATACCATTATCGGGGCCAACGTGATTGTACTGCCCGGTGTAAACATTGGGAAACACTGCTTTATCGGTGCCGGCTGTGTGGTGACTAAAGACATTCCTGATTACTGCGTCACGGTGGGCAACCCGGCACGTATCATCAAGCGGTTTAATCCACAAACACAAATGTGGGAAAAAGTCAACTGAACAACTATGGAAAAAGAAATTAAAATATTAGTCTGTGCACACCGGGAAGCAGCCCTCCCGCCCCATAAATACTTCTACCCCATCCAGGTAGGAGCCGCCCTCACCAACACCCGGTTCTACCATGCGCAAGACAATACCGGTGACAACATTTCTGACAAGAATCCCCATTTTTGTGAGTTGACAGCACATTACTGGGCTTGGAAAAACATAAGATGCGACATCATCGGACTGAACCATTACAGGCGTTTCTTTGATTTCTACCGACCGTTCGCCTCCTTTTCGCCCGACAGAAGTTTTGTAGACCGTGACACATTTCTGAAAAAGAAATATTGCTTTCCCGATGTAGAGAAGTTATTGAATGATTATGACATCATACTCCCGTCCAAACGTCATTATCCTTACAATGTGGGCACGCAGTATGCCGTTTTCCACATTGTAAACGACCTCCATATATTAAAAGAAGTGATTCATGATATCAGCCCCGAATACTCCACCGCCTTCGACACACTGATGTATCACAGCAATGCCTATTCCGGTTATAATATGTTCATCACCCGATGGAAACATTTTGACGGATACTCCGAATGGCTATTCAAGGTTTTATTCGAACTGGAAAAACGTATAAAGCTCTCCGGTTACCCCGACCAAGCCCGGCTGTTCGGCTATTTATCCGAACGGCTCATCAACATATATTGCATCCGAAACCGGTTGAAGGTGAAGTACATTCCTGTCATCATGCCCCTGAATGAAGCATTCCGAAATCCCGGCAACCTCCGTTACACCCTGCGCCGCTTAAAAAACGACTTGATATATAAACTTACAAAACTATAAAGTATGCCACTCGTATCCGTCATCATCCCAATCTATAACACCGAACGATTCCTGCCCAAATGCATAGAAAGCGTTCTGGCACAAACCTTGTCGGACATCGAGATAATCCTGATTGACGATGGAAGTACAGACAACAGCGGGAAGATATGCGACAGCTATGCCTGTAAAGACAAAAGAATACATGTGACACACACTCCCAATCACGGAGTCAGTCATGCACGGAATAAAGGAATAGAACTGAGCCAAGGAAAGTACATCCATTTCACCGACAGTGACGACCGGATGGAGCCCGAAATGTTATCGGAACTCTATCGTCTCATCCTCCGATATAATGCAAATATGTCTACATGCGGTTACTTGATTGAAGACGAAAACGAAAATATCATTTACCAAATAAAAGAAAAGCAGACCTACGTCATGAATAAGCGGGAAGGCATATCTTCTTTATTTCATGACTCTTATTACAGATATAAAGGCAATTTATGGGACAAGCTATACGATAAAAAGATTATTGACAAGCATCAACTGACATTCAACGAAAACATAGACTACAATGAAGACCGGCTCTTCATCTTCCAATACATGATGCACTGCACATCAATAGCCTGCACCACCCTTCCCTATTATCACTATATCATCAGAAATGCAAGTGCCATGCACACATTCGGAAATTCATATCGCGCCAACATGTGTACATTTATGGATGCTTTTGATATTATGGCCACCCTCTCCGCCTCCTTTCCCGAGTCTGTCGGGCGAGCCTTGTCACAAGATTACATCCACAGCTCGATTTCGTTCTTCAAAAAATATGCCACTCAAATGCCCATGCATGAAATACAAAACCGGATTCGCACTATCAAAAGAAACCACTATCCCTGTCTCTCCGTATGTGAGAAAATAAAGTACACACTATCCTTTGTCCGCATACTGGTTCTTAAAAAAATCCATCGTCAGCCCATCCAACGATAGCAGCGCAGCAAAAACTTCACCAGCCTATAAACCATCCGATGAAATCCGGCCGTCCTGTTCAATTCAGGAATCAATTCCAACAAAGGAGAATCTGCATATTTATATTTTTCATAATCCTTCAACACCCTTTCAGGAAAAAATGCCTCCAGCACACACTGCCTCTCCTCACCTAGCAAACCAGTCTGCGTAGTACTTAATCCCGACATATCATAATCTGAAATGATTTTATCCAGCCTGCGATAAGAAGCGTGCTGAAAAATCAACCTGTCCACAAAAAAAGACCAATCCGCAACCAATACCAAAGACTCGTCAAACCCTCCCTTTTCAAACAGCATCCTCCTGATAAAAGCAGCCTGATGAGGAGGATGATTTCTAAACAAATCCATCATAGACAAATCATCACAGGGAGGCACTTTAAGCCTTCCGGTCCCCCCACACACCACCGTTCCAATAGCAATATCCACATCAAGCTTCTGCGCCGCCACCCATTCCAAAACAGAAGAGTCGTGAAAACAGTCTCCCGAGTTCATAAACACCAGATATTCGCCATGAGCCTGTGCAATCCCTTTGTTCATCGCATGATAGATACCCTTGTCGGACTCGGACACCCAATAACCCAGCCGCGCAGCACACTGTTCAATCACCTCTGCACTGCCATCCGTAGAACCACCGTCAATAATAATGTATTCGTAATCTCCAAAAGACTGACCAAACACACTCTTCATCGTCTTCTGCAGACCAACTTTATTATTATAATTTATCGTTATAATGGTAAATTTATTCATTGCTTTATCCAATCAAAAAAACGAAGCACAGTGCCAACTGCCATGCCAGCCATGCCCAACACCAAACGTACTCCCACCGACGGCTTATTGCAGGGATGACACCCATTGTATTCCGTCATACAGTCCAACATCCTCTTGAAATAAGCCAACTTCAAACTTGTATAATTTCCTTCCCAATACTCCCTACCATTGGTGCCTGATATTCCACGCCACAAAGGACGTATTAAGAAAGGATAAAAGACAAAATCTTTTTGTTCATCAATGCTCGTAAAAAGAATATGCTCAAAGTTACACCCCCTGCTGTCGTCTATCCCCTCCTTACGCGCCAAAAACGAATGCTGCAAGAAATCTTTACCGGTAATAAACATTCTGCTGTCCGAATACCTCTCCCTCCTATCCATCTCACTCTGAATATCACAGCGAGGAAGGATATACCGATGAAACCCTATCATGCTATTTACATTCAATAATTTTAACCGTCCTGTTATCTTCACCAAAAAATCACACTGACGGACAAACAAAGAATGCTCTAATGCATACTCCAAGATGAGTGCCTCTCCATATCCTTTTCCTTTTTTCCTGTCGAACTCCTCATTTCCTTGAAATGTAAGAAATTCCAAACGTCCACAATCTACAAACTTCCGAAAATCCCCACTGATATCAGTCCCCGAATTCTCAACAAAAACAATCGGATAATCCGTCTGTAAAAGATAAAACTCCAGTGCGTCCTCATACTGCCTCCTCCGTATATCCACATCCGTCAGAGAAGTATGAATCATCTTCCCCGGATTGATACAGGCAGTGAGCACAATGACATATTTATTTCCCATACCGCTATTCTTCCACTTTTCGCAAATAGTCCAGCCAATCCTCTCTGAACAGCGAACTCTTGATATTAAGATGTTCGCAAAAACGATTTCCGAAGAAAGAAGTACCGGGAAGAACGGTAAAGTACAAATTAGACTTCTCTGTGGTATAGCGTTTTACATTCCGCTCAGCAATATCAAAAGCGATATGATAACTTCCATCAGACAATGTATAAGGAAGAATGACAAACTTAAGTTCATAAATACCGGGAGAAAGCGTCGTCATAATCCGCGAATCATTATAATCCGTCCGTGCCAAAGGATAGCCCCAAGAACTGTATAAATTAAATCCAATCACCAGCGACGGTATCTGCCTGGCCACCTTCACTTTCATGTACACCCTTATTTCGGAATCGTTATAAAATATACCGTCGTGATTCGAATCCATCGAAGCAGACAACAGCTGAAGCACGTCGGGGTCACCATCCGCGCTTGTAAATACCCGCTGCACAGTAATACCTTTTTGATAAGCATTTATTACCTCACCTATGCTATCCGACATCGCAACACTGCCATTCTCCAGCAAAATACCTTTACGACACAACTGCTGCATACTTCCCATATTGTGACTCACAAACAGCACCGTTCTTCCTTCTCCTTTCGCCACATCCTGCATCTTGCCGATTGCTTTGCGTTGAAACTCCGCATCGCCCACCGCCAAGACCTCATCCACCACCAGAATCTCCGGTTCCAAATGAGCGGCCACGGCAAAGCCCAGTCTCACCGTCATCCCCGAAGAATAACGCTTGACCGGCGTATCAATATATTTCTCCACACCGGCAAAGTCGACAATTTCACTCAGCTTACGGGTGATTTCGTGCCTCGTCATGCCCATAATGGCACCATTCATGTAAACATTCTCGCGTCCAGTCAGGTCGGGATGAAAGCCTGTGCCCACCTCCAACAACGAAGCGATACGCCCCCTCACCCTAACGCATCCCATCGTGGGAGAAGTGACACGAGACAATATTTTCAGCAAAGTAGACTTGCCCGCCCCATTCTTGCCAATGATGCCCAACACCTCTCCCTGCTCCACCTTAAAGTCAATATCTTTCAAAGCCCACACAAAGTTTCCCATCGCTTTCCGCGAACGGTCATTCACTTCGCCGATACGCAAATAAGGGTCTTCCTTTCCGCGTATCCGTGCCCACCAGCGATTCAGGTCACGGCTCAATGTGCCTGTACCGATAGAGCCCAGAGCGTATTGTTTACTTACATTATCAAATTCAATTGCTATATTGCCCATACTACATATTGTCAAATTACATCCATAAAACTACGTTGCACTTTATTGAAAGTGACCATTCCCCACACCATAATCAGAACCGTGAAAAGGAAACTGTATCCCAAATACCACCAACTGAAAACTCCTTCACCCAAGAATCCATATTTAAACGTTTCGATAATGGAAGTCAACGGATTAGCCACTATCAGCCACATATATTCTTCATGATTTTGCTGCATCACCGACAGGGGATAAATGACCGGAGTGGCATACATCCACAACTGCACCCCAAAAGTAACCAAGAACCTCAAATCACGGTATTTGGTGGTAAGCGAAGAAATCAGCAGACCGAAACCAAGCCCCAACCCGGCCAGCATCAGCACCAACAAAGGGAAGAGAAAAGCATACTCATTCATCGAAAAATCATATCTGTTCCACACAGCATCGTCAGACACACAATACAGACAAATGAAAAGAAACAGCATAAACTGGATACCCATTTTCACCAGACAGGACACCACGATAGACAACGGAACAATCAGCCGCGGAAAGTAAACTTTTCCGAAAACATTTTGATTGGCATTAAACGTATCCGAACAACGGTTCATGCAGTCGGAAAAATAATTCCAGCACAGCAGTCCCGCCATATAGAACAACGGCTGGGGAAGCCCATCTGTAGAGATACCGGCTATGCCGCCAAAGACGAACATAAACATCAGAACCGTGAACAACGGCTGCAACACAAACCACAGCGGACCCAATATTGTTTGTTTATAAAAAGTCACAATGTCACGATGGATATACATCACCAGCAAATCACGATAACGCCACAACTCCCGCAAGTCCAACTTGAAAAGTCCCGTTTTCGGCACAATCACCAGTGACCATTTTTCCTCTTCCATCATCTGATTATCTTTTGCTTCCATTCTTCTATGACTTTATCCATACTAAACTCGCGTGCACAATCCACAGCAGCCCTGCCCCTTTCGGCCAAATCCGCACTTGCAGCCATGTCGAACATCCGGTCTGCCAACTCCGCTATATTTCCGTTTTCAAAAAGCATCGCCGCACGGCTTTCTCCCAGCAGTTCCTCTACGACAGGCAGGTTTGAAGCAATGACCGGCAAACCGTGCGCCAGTGCCTCCATCAGCACCAACGGCATTCCCTCCCATCTCGACGCCAAAACATAAACTCCGGCGCGGAGGTAATAAGAATGTACATCATCGGTAAACGAATCTATCCTCACCCTGTCCTTCAACCCATGTTTCGCTATCAAAGAACGATACAAAGCCTCTTCGGGCCCCTCGCCCACAATAACAAGATTCCATTGCACATTCCGCTTGGCGAACAAGGCAAATGCCTCTATCAACAAATCAAAACCTTTATGATTCTTAGAGAAGCGTCCCACCGATAAAAAAGATTTATTGCCGGGCTGAGTACACTCCTTCACTTCCATGGTCAGCGGATTGTATATCACCCTCGTTTCCAGTCCCAGCTCCTTCATATATCTCTGTTGGTCCCTCCGGCTCAGGACAATAGTCCGCTCAATGTCAACCATCCGATTGCAGAAAAACGACTTCAACCGAGGAAGATACGGATGCTTCTTTTCAAAAAGCGCTTCATAAGAATTGTGCATCCAAGCCGCCGTTCGCTGCACATTCAACTCGAACCGGACAATAGCCAAATGAAGAGAACAATAAGCATGCACGCCAATCGCCACGTTATAGTTTCCGTCATTTATTTTCTCTACCAGTTCTTCCTGATAAGGCAATAAGAAAAAGCTCCGTGCATACATAGAGCAAGTCCATTCATTCTTCGGAAGTAAATATTTAAATACAAAACTGCAGCACTTCTGTCGCAAACGCCGCCAGATACTGACCGGAGCATAGGTGAGGGACACAAACCTGACCGAAGACCTATCGTAACCATACCGGTGGGTCTGTCTAATGTCATCCGTGGTCAATATCGTGACCTCATATTCCTCCGAAAGCCGCTTCGCCACTTCCGCCAGTACGCGTTGCACTCCGCCAACGCCGAAAACCGTATCACAATAAAAAAGAATTTTCTTCATCACTCATCCGTTTCATTAAATGACAATTCCCTCCGAAAGGAGGATTTCAGGATATCTCTCAGAATAAAGTTCCGTTATCCGATAAGTATTCATTTTAAACCGCACCCTGTCAACAACCTCACACACCGTTCTTTTCAATTTATTCGGATTATACCCACACCCTATTCCCAATATCCGCCGCTGATAAATGCGGAGACGGTTGTGATAGCAAAACAAGGGTAATAATATTTCTCCCATAAATCCAAAGACACGCTGCGCGTAGTGATAAGGAGACAAACGAAGGTGTTTCTCCACCTCGAACAATATGGAGAACAGCCATTCGGCATAACGGTGAAATAATTCCTTTTTCATAACAAACATATTCCGCTGGGGAATATGGTTCTTCTTATAAAACACATCCAGCACACTGTCTCTGTAATCAGGATACAGCTTCAGAATGACCTTCTCCAATATCATATAATCAATGAAACCGGAGTTAAAAATATGTTCATCCACAACAGACCTGTCCAGCACACGGGCAGTAGGCAATATGACATCATATCGAGCAAAGACACCGGCAAAATCAAGGGTAGAAGGAGTCTTTACAAAACGCTCCCACGTAATACTGTCCGACTCAATATGTTTGAAAAGATATTTCTTCGGCGAGAGGTCAAAATAACGCCGGTAATGACACAAGCCTATATAATCGGCCTCTTTCAGATTCTTCCAAGCCCAGTACAAACCGGTCAGCTCACAATAAGTCTTGTTCTTACCGCTTATATTATCCCCCGCATCATCTCCCTGACAGCCCAAATCAATGGCGGAAGCCGATTTGCCTACCTGGACAGGCATATAAATATCGTCATCTCTTACACGGCCTTCCTTATGGGTACAGACCAAGATTCTTACATTATGTTTTTCCATCCTCATTTCTTATTATTGTCGTGCGCAGCACATATACAAAGATAGTCTTTTTTTTAGAAATCCGACTATTTAAGCATGATGTTTAAAAAATATTCCTACTTTTACGCCGATATTCCCTGACACAGAAAAATAATGAAGGCAGAACAGTCGAAACAAATCCTTTCGCCGATGCGTTTCCTTGCAGTAATATTAATTACCAATTCGCACATCGGCCCCTTATACCCTCCCCAGCTACAGTTCCTATCCACCGGAGGGGCATTGGGCAACTCCTTGTTCTTTTTTTGTTCAGGATTTGCACTGTATCTGAGCAACCGCAACGCCGGGGGTGTTCCGTGGGTCATAAGGCGGTTTACCAGAATCTACCCCAGCCTATGGATATTCATGGCAGTATGTGTCCTTGGAGGGATACAGTCTTTCCGGTTGCCAGACATTTTCATCCCCACCTTCTGGTTCCTGCAAGCCATCCTGGTGTTCTATGTTCTCTTCTTTTACTCCGTCAAGTTCTTTAAGAGGCAGTTATGGAAAGTCTGTACCGTCTTTGTCCTTCCGTTGCTCGCCACTTACTTCTGTGTGCCACATCAGGGATGGATTATCGAAAATACCGAGCACAACCACTTCCTACATTGGTATTTTTATTATATCATCATGCTACTGGGAGCCATTGCCGCCCAACGACAGACAAATACGGAAATCCCCTCTTCCATCGCCCGAACGCTGTCGGCTGTACTTTTCATTGCAGCCGTCTATTACTGTTTAAAAATATATATACTTCACACAGTCCGTCCCCTCTATGACGTCCAGCTCTGCATCCCCATATTGTTGGCACTCTTCAGCATTTACACGTTCCAACTTTCTAAAAGTCTCTCCGAAAGGCTGTCCCGACCCGGATGCGGGAAAGCGGCATCGGTTGTAAACTATATCGCAAGTCTTACGCTGGATATTTACATCGTGCAATTCGTCATTATGGGATACTTCACCCGATACGCTTTTCCTTTCGGCTACTTCGGTTCCATTGTCGCAATCCTGCTGGCCGCCGGCATTCTGAATCGCATTTCGAAGTATGTGACTTCCTTCTTAAGAGCCCGCCTGTCATGATGCGCCACCCCTCCCCCCCCAAAAAAAGAAGTGTCAGAACTCCCCTTTAATCGAAGAGAGTGTCAAAATTAAGCTAAACCAAAGAAGAACTCTTAATCTGAAACTTGAGCATCCTCAAAAGCAAGAGAAAGAGCCGTATCATTACTCTAAGCAGAGATTAGATACAGCTCTTTTAAGTTTGGCAGTTACAATCTGTAACTTTTCGGAAGGGTCATTTTTGTTTTGACCCCTCTCGTAGTTTATGAAAATTTTGATACATTCCTCTTATCCATCCACCACCTTATCCACACCTTTCATTTCAGTGCCACCCTTCTGTATTCCACCCCTTTGAGCATCTGTTTCAGCCCTTTGCCCGGGCGAAACTGAATCTTGGCGGGCTTCATGTGCTTGCACGCATAAAAACAGTCGGTCGTCTCCGCACCGGTGCTGCTGCACAACACCTGAAACCGGCCCACATTGCCCAGCTCCACAATCCTGCCTTCTGCCAGCTCTTCCTCCATCGCTTCTGCAAATGCCATGGCTGACGCCAGCAGCATCGGCTCTTTCAGGCGGCAGCGCTGCGTGATGCGCTTGCACAACTCCTTCAAATCCACCACTCCCGCACTGCGCGTATTCGCGTAATAAAGACCGTCGCCATTTGCGCCTTTCTTTGACAAACTATATCTTATTGCCATCACTCGTACTCCTTCTTTTTTATTTACACATACTTTACAAATCCGCATACTCTTCCGCCGCATCAAAGCAGGGGCACTCCTTGGTGCGCTCCCACTTGTCCACACGGCCGTTGCCGTTCACGTCCGGACTCAAATCACGGTGTCCCACAATCCGCGCCCCGGGATAATCAGCCCGCAAGGAACGGAGCAGCGCTACCAGCGTACGTTTTTGCGCAGCTGTGCGGGTATCGGCCGGACGCCCGTTCACGTCCAGTCCGCCCTCATAGCACAGTCCGATGCTGTCACGGTTATGACCGTAGGCATGGGCACCCGGCTCGCTTTCGTCACGCATTTTCTCTATCGAACCGTCCTTGCGGACATAGTAATGATAGCCCCAACTGCTGAAGCCGCATACCCGGTGAAAGCTGTCGATGTCGCGTGCCGTTATGTCTCTGTCCACCCGGGTGGCGGAACAGTGAACGACAATTAAATTTACTTCTCTTTCCATTTTCTCAGCCTCCTATGCATGAAGTGATTCCGATAACACCGGCAACCGAAGTCGCAACTGCAATAATGAGCTTGAGGAGGATTCCCCAAGCTGTTTTGTTCATTTTACTCATTTTGTTTTGTTGTTTAGTTCGTTTCATTTTTAATAAAAATCTGTTTTTCGATACGATTCGATACATTCCGTTTTCCTTTGAAGAAAAGTCTGTTCACAATTCGATACATTCCGTTTTCCTTTGAAGAAAAGTCTGTTCACGATTCGATACATTCCGTTTTCCTTTTAAGAAAAGTCTGTTCCCGATTCGATACGTTTCGTTTTCCTTCTAAGAAAAGTACGTTCCCGATTCGATACGTTACTCCTCTACCACTTTCTTGGACTTCACCGGACGCTTCTCCACCTTCACATAAACGAGGTGCATCAGAGCGCGGCGCGTATTGGCGCTGGGCGTGAACACCACGCGTGCCTGCTTGATGAGAGAAGAATCAAACTTGTCCTCCGAGTCGGCCCCGCGACTGCGCAAGGACAGGCGGGCATAGCCCAAATCACCGATGCGCACAATCTGTCCATTACACAACTGGTCACGCATCACCTCGTCCATGGCATGGAGTACCGCCATAATATCGGTAGAAGTCAGCGTACAGTTTTTCTCAATCACCTTACTCATGTCTTCGAGCGACTGCACCCCCGCGCTCTGTGCACAGGCATAGAATTTGGCACCGGCTTCCGGCTCCACAGGATTCTTTTTGGCCACAACTGAAAATTTCACATTTGCCATAATCTTACTTTTTTATCAGGTTAATAATCCGTTTCTCTCGTCCCCACACGCTGCCTTTACACAGCTTCGGGAGAGGCCCTCCCCCGCTTGGAACACCACAAAGATACGGCAGCGCGGCGACGCCGGGTTTACAAACCGAACGTAAGTGATAAATTAAGATATAAACAATATACAAACGAAAATATAAGATGAGAAAAGGAAATAAATAATCAAAAATTATTGCATAAACCACTAATAATGAGTACCTTTACTTATTACTTAAAAAAATGAAGAAGTATATGAAAGAAATTGAAAAACAAATCGAAATCAAAAGCTACGGAAAGGCGGAAATAGCCCATCTCTACAATCCCACAATGAGTTACGTCAGCGCCCTGCGCACCCTGCGCAAGTGGATAGAACGAAATAAAGTGCTGGAAAAGGCATTGAACCAAAGCGGATACATCCCTTCCCAGCACTCCTTCACCCCCAAACAAGTGGAACTAATCTTCAATTATCTGGGGATGCCCTAAAAAGTTTAAATAAAATTAGAAAATAATTTTATTTGTCTTTTTTTGCTGCTTTCTTCATCACATCAAGCTCGGAAAGCGTGGGAAGCTCACCGTCGGCCAAACGGGACATCAAAGAAGCTACCTGCTTGATACGCTTGGCGTTATTACCCAAAAAGGCAGCAAAAATACGCGCCATCATTTCATTGCGGCAGAGATGGGAAGAGAGCTTGCGGGGAAGCCCCGGCATAATCTCTTCCTCCAGCCCCGGAAACAGCCCGCGGGCGATTCTTACCATCACTTCCAACTTGGGGTGGTGATTGTCTTTCAAGTTGTTTTCCAACGTGTTATAAGACATCTTCATATCCGCTTTCGCCGAAGTGAACTTGTAGGAAATCAAATCGGCATAAGCCCGAAGTACGCTCATAACCGAGCTTTCAATATGATACGCAATTCGCAAAATCTCATCGTCTTGTTTTTTAAGCATGATGTTACATTTTTTTAAATGAATAATAATTAATAAAAATGGGCGCAAAAGTACAAAAATAAAATGATTTTTCAACTTCTTGAAACATTAGTTTTTTCAGTCTTATACTTTTGTCGTCGAAAAAGCCGGGGACAGTACCCCCAAACAATGGAGACACTTTCCGAAAACAATGGAGACATTCTTCCCAAACAATGGTAAGACTTTCCCAAAGCCCTCAAGAGAGTTTTCTTTGTTTCTTTTTTTAATTCTAAATACAATAAGGAAAGGCTGTCCGGGTCACCGTCCGGAAGGGTCACGGAGCCTACCCCTTATGTAATTATAAACCAATGGATTAAGTGTCCGGAAATGTAACGGATGCATGTCCACAAAAACATTTGACATGGAAAAAGATTTATTAGATTCAATTTTGAATTTCAACGAGAACGGTTACATGGCGTTGCCACGCAAGTTGGCTGAACTGATTATCAATCAAATACCGATTCGAAGTGCAGGAACGTTGTATTTCTACATGCTGGTTTACGCCAACTTTGGCGACGGCAAAACCAACCAGGGCGTCAAGCTGATAAGAGGCAGCATTTATCTCACCCCCGGCGACATCATGAAACTGACCGGATGGAGCAGAAGCACGGCGCACGAAAAAATCAAACTGCTGGAAATGAGCGGTCTGATTGAAAGATGCACAGAGATTTCCAAAAACCTCTTCTGGCTGCCCCACTACGAAGAGCATTGCGGAAAAAGCGTGCGTCTGCAGGAGCAGAAAACGAAGCGGGACATCGAGCTGGGAAGTGAGACGGAGAAGAAGTTTCAGGAGTTCTTCAAGTACTACAGCTTCATGCTTGAAGTTCAGCCTGCGGAACAGGAAAAGGCACGCCGCGAATGGCGAAAACTGAGTCTGGAAGAGCGCGAGGAGGCGATTCGAAATGTGCAGTTGTATAAAGACACCATCCGAAAGAAGGAGCATACCAAACTGGCATGCAATTACCTGAAGGACAAGAGTTTCAAGTTCTAGAAGCAAAAAAATGGAAGAAAACAAACAAGATGCGGGAGACCGAAAAGAAAATTCGGACTCCCAAAAGGAGAATTCAGATTCTCAGAAGCAGAATTCAGATTCCCAAATACAGAATTCAGAAAGTCAGAAACAGAATTCAGATTTCCGAAAACAGAATTCAGAAAGTCAGAAGCAGAATTCAGGCAACAAAAGAGACGTAAAAATAGTACAGAAAATCTTTATGGGCAGCACCGGCGTCATGCCCCACGCCGCCCCCGAACTGGAGGTGGCAGTGCTCGGCGCCATCCTGATAGAGGGACAGGCGGCGCGAAGATACATCCCGCTCATCCACCCCGACTACTTTTACGAACCGGCCCACAAACTGATATTCAACGCCTGCCTCGCGCTACAGAAAAAAGACCTGCAGATAGACATCCTCACCGTCGCACAGCAGTTGCGCGAAGAAGGAATGCTGGACACCGTGGGCGGAGCATACCGCATCGCCGAAATCAGCGGCAGGGTGGCAAGCTCGGCACACCTCGAACAACACATCGACATCCTGTCGCAGTTCTACATGCGCCGACGGCTGCGCGAAATCCTGCTGTCGGGCGACAACCGCGCCGCCGACGAAACCATCGACATCGAAGAGACGCTGGTGGAGGTGCTGCGGCAGGTGAACGACCTGAGCAACCACCTGCCCGCCATCAACGAGCTGCGCGAAATGCCCGAAGTGATGGAGCGCGTCATGGAACGGCTGGAGCAACGCATGAACCGCGCGGAGGGCGAACTGCCGGGCATCGACACCGGTTTCGCACCACTGAACGAGATGCTGCAGGGATGGCCCGGCGGCACGCTCAACGTCATCGGCGGACGCCCCAACGAGGGCAAGACCGCCATCCTGATGTACACCCTCCTCACCGCCGTGCGCCAAGGGGTCCCCGTGTGTCTCATCAGTATGGAGTCGTCGGCCGACAAGCTGGTGGAACGCTGGATTCTGAGCCTGACGGACATCAAGCCCGACGACTGGAACAGGGGGCGGCTCACCGATGCCGAACTGACACTGGTGCGCGAAATGAGGAAAACAATGGAACAGATGGATATCCGTTTTTTTGACCGCGGAAACATCACCATGGAGGAAGTGGCGGTGGTGGTGAAAGCACTCCATGCCGAAGGAAAATGCAGACTGCTGGGCGTGGATTACCTCCAACTTTTCGCCACCACACGCACCACCGGCACCCGCGAACAGGACGTAGCCGCCAACAGCCGACTGCTCAAACTGCTGTCCATGCAACTGGACATCCCCGTCATCGCCCTGAGCCAGCTGAACCGCGAGGTGATGAGCAATTTTGACAAAATGCCACACCTCGAAAATATCCGCGAGAGCGGAAGCATCGAACAGGATGCCGACACGGTGAGCTTCATTTTCCACCCCCACAAGGCGGGAATGCGTGTGGTGCCCGACAGCCAGTACCCCGTCACCCCGGACATGATGCTGCTCATCGTGGCGAAAAACCGCAACGGCGCCTGCGGCACGATTTATCTCTCGCACAACCCCAGCATGACCAAATTTGCCGAATACGCCCCTTCCGCGGAGTGGCTCCAAAGGGCTTCTCACAGTGCCTCCGAAGGACCGGCAGCAGAAAACGACTGGCGCACACACGACCGGGCTTTTCAAGCTTTTCTCCGCGCAGAGGAAGAGAAAACGAAAAATAATGGAAAATTACCGTTTTAACGGTAACTTCCATTACGTTTTTATTTGGATGTCTGTCGGGAAAAGCTTATTTTTGTAGAAAATAATATGAAGGATGAAAATAGTATATGTCTATGACGCCATCGCGCGGATTGGAGGCGTAGAAAAGATTTTGACAGACAAAATGAATTATTTTGCCGATGTATGCGCTTATGATGTTTATCTCATTACTGCCGCACAGGGAGAGCATCCCTTCTCATTCCCCATCTCCGCACGGGTGAAGCACGTCGACCTCAACGTCCGCTTCCATCTGCAATATCGGCATAAAGCTCCGTTGCGATGGTGGATGAAGTGGCGGATGGACTGCGACTTTGAAAAGAAAATAAAGAAACAAATCGCACAGATAGACCCCGACATCATCATCGCCACCACCTATTATAAGGCAGACGTGGTGTGCCGGTTGGAGTGCCGTGCAAAAAAAATAGTCGAATCGCATTGCGTAAAGTCGCGCACCGGCATCAATGACGGAATAAAGCGCAGCAAGCCCATCCAGCTTTTACACGAACGGATGCTCCGGAAGAGCTTCCTCACCATCGAGGAGAAGTGTGACGCCATCGTGTCGCTCACCGACGGAGACAGCAAGGAATGGAACACAGACAGCAAGCGGAAATTTGTCATTCCAAATTCCATACCCGACCTTCCGCCCGCTACCAGCCCCCTCACGGTGAAACGCGCCATAAGCGCCGGCCGGCTCACCAAAGAAAAGGCTTTCCACCGGATAATTGCCACATGGCTGAAGGTGTACCGCATACATCCCGGTTGGCGGCTGGACATTTACGGAGAGGGCGAAGAAAAGAAATCTTTATTACACATGATTGAAAGACTGGGACTGGAGGAGGTGGTGAAAATCCATCCTTTCAGCGACGACCTTGAACAAGAATTTCTTGACAGTTCCATGTTTCTGATGTCCTCGTTGTATGAGGGTTTCGGGCTGGTGCTAATCGAGGCGATGTCGTGCGGACTGCCCTGCATCGCACTCAATTGTCCATATGGTCCGGGCGAAATCATACATCACGACGAAGACGGAATACTGTTGCCTTATTTTGAAAGGATGTCGCCCGACGGACACGAACTGTGGGACATGGCGACGGCCATCCACAGACTGATTATAAACCATCCACTGAGAAGACAACTGGGCAAGGAGGCAAAAGAAAATTCCAAACGTTTCCTGGCTGATAAAGTGATGATAAAATGGATTGATTTGTTTAATCGGCTCACGGCACAATGAAAATAATATATATACACGAAAGCATCGCCTATAAGGGAGGACTGGAACGGATATTTGTCGAGAAAATGAATTATCTGGCAGACAAGTTTCAGTATGAGGTATATTTACTTACCACCTCACAGGGAGACGTTCCCTTCAGCTTTCCACTGTCGCCCCAGGTGAGGCACATCGACCTGGGAGTCCGTTTTCATTCGCAGTACCGATACCGGTATTTCAAGCGTCTGCGCGAAGCGAAAAGATTGGACAACCTGTTCAGAGAACGCGCTCAGGCGGTGATAGACGACATCTGTCCCGACTTCATTATCTGCACCACGGCCTGGAAGCCCGGAGTAATCGGGCGGTTGAAAGGAAAAGCGAAAAAGATAATGGAATCGCATTGCGCCAAGGAGTATATGGCAATACCCGACAATTTCAGCCGGGGCTGCATCCGCGATTGGTTCGACCGCTATGAGGCATACAAAAAGTGTCGTGCCGTGCAGAAATATTGTGACGTGCTGGTGACGCTGACCGTAAGCGATGCCCGGTCGTGGGCAAAGGGATTCAGGCGGCCGATACGTGTCCTCCCCAATTTCACATGGTTCGTTTCTCTGGAAGGTTATCTCGATTACAACGCCACGCGCGCCATCGCCGTGGGACGGCTCACGTATCAAAAAGGATTTGACCAGCTGATTAAAGCGTGGGCGGAAGTACACAAGGTATATCCCGAGTGGAAGCTGGACATCTTTGGCGAAGGGGTGCTGAAGGATGAGCTGAACGCGCAAATAAAAACTTACGGACTGGAGGGAACGGTGACAATCCGTCCCTTTACGGACTACATAGTGGAAGAGTATTACAAGAGTGCCTTCTTTGTGCTCAGTTCCAATTACGAAGGCTTCGGACTGGTGCTCATCGAGGCAATGGCATGCGGGCTGCCCTGTGTGGCATACGACTGTCCGCACGGACCCGCCGACATCATCTACAACGAAGAAGACGGCATTCTGGTGGAGAAAGGTAATTTAAAAGACTTTACAGATAGCTTGCTAAAGATGATTCTGCGCGATGAAGACAGAAAGCGGATGGGGCACAATGCCAAAATCGACATGGAGCGTTATTCGCCGGAGAACATCATGGCAAAATGGGATACATTGTTCAAAAAAATGATATGAGAATTATATATGTATATGACACGATAGCCGTTGTGGGCGGGATAGAACGGATATTCGTCGACAAAATGAATTACTTGGCCGACCGCCTGCACCATGAGGTGTATCTGGTCACTTCGTCGCAGGGAGACCATCCGGTCAGCTTCCCTCTGTCGCCCAATGTGCATCATGTCGACCTCGACATACGCCATCATGTGTGCTACCGGTATATGTTGCCCCGACGCGTATGGATGAGGTTCAGACTGCAGCGGTTGGGCAAAAGGCGTCTGAAAGAGATAATAAGAAAAATAGACCCTGACATTATCATTTGCACTACAACTTATATGGCGGGCGAGATATGCCGGCTGAAGTGCCGCGCCAAGAAGGTCATCGAGTCACACGGCGCGAGGGAGTTTATCCATCTGACGGATGATTTCAGGCTGGGATTCTTTAAAGATTTGAGAAATAAATGGAACACCCGCAGACGTTTCCGGCTGATAGAAAAGTACAGCGATGTGGTGGTGACGCTCACGCAGGCGGATGCGAAAGCATGGAGCAAGGCACCGCACGTGTGTGTCATTCCCAATTTCACGAAATTCATCCCTCCCCAAAGCAGTCCGTGTGAGGCACACCGCGTGATAGCGGTCGGGCGGCTCACGTATCAGAAAGGATTTGACAGACTGATTGATGCCTGGAGCATCGTCAACAAGCAGCATCCTTCCTGGCGGCTGGACATCTTCGGCGAAGGTATCCGCCGGGAGGCATTGAACGGACAAATCCGCCGCAACGGTTTGGCAAAGTCGGTCACCATCCATCCTTTCACGAAGAATATAGCACAAGAATATCTTAACAGTTCCATCTTCGCCCTGAGTTCCAATTACGAAGGCTTCGTCTTGGTGTTGCTGGAGGCTATGGGTTGCGGACTGCCGTGTGTCGCCTTCGACTGTCCCAACGGACCGGCAGAGACTATCCGTGACGGAGAGGATGGTTTCTTGGTGGAAAACGGTGATATTAAGGCATTTGCCGAAGCATTGTGTTACTTCATAGAGTATAAGGAAGAACGAAAAGCATTCGGCCGTCAGGCACGGGAAAACATTGAGCGCTACTCACCGGAGGCTATCATGCCGATGTGGGAAAAGCTTTTCAACGAACTGAAGGAGAAATGAAAATTGTATATCTATATACGGCCTTGACCACCGTGGGCGGTGCCGACAGAATCATCATTCAGAAGGCAAACTATCTGGCCGACGTGATGGGGCATGAGGTATATATAGTCACTGATTCACAGGCAGGAAGGGCGGTCGTCTTTCCGCTCTCGTCCAAGGTGAGGCATATTGACTTGGGCATCAACTTCGACCGACAATACCGTCATGGTTTGCTGCTCAGAAGTCTTTACTACTTCACACTCATGTTTGTTTACAGAAGAAAACTCGGCAGACTGCTGGAACGCCTGAAAGCGGACATCGTTATCAGCACGCTGGGACGTGACCTCGACTTCCTCACCCAACTAAAAGACGGAAGCAGGAAGGTGGGAGAAGCTCACACCACCCGGATGAACCTGCGCAAGACACAAGACTTGCTGGAAGGCGGATTCGTACATCGGATGGCAGGGAAATGGCTAAGAAGAAAGATAGATGCTACGGTAAAGCAATTGGACACCTTCGTTGTGCTCAACGAACACGAGAAAAAAGAATGGGCAGCCGTCAGACCCACCGTCATCATTCCTAATTCATTGCCCTTCTACCCCACCGTTCCAAGTACATTGTCAGCCCCCAGAGCCATCTGTGTGGGCAGGCTGGAATGGGAAAAAGGAATAGACAGGCTGATTGAGGTCTGGCGGTCGGTGCACGACACACACCCCGACTGGGTGTTGGACATTTACGGACAAGGAATGCTTCAGCACGAACTACAACAAAAAATTCTAGCCGAAAATGCAGAAACTTATATACACCTAAAAGGAAGCAGTCCCGATATTATGTATGAATATCTCAACTGTTCCCTATTGGTGTTGACATCCAGGTATGAGGGATTCCCCATGGCACTGCTCGAAGCGATGGCCTGCGGAGTGCCCTGCGTAACATACGATTGCCCTTTCGGACCGCGAAGCATGATTGAGAATATGAACAACGGCATTCTTGTAAAGGAAGGGGATAAAAAGGAGATGGTAAATCAGATAAATCACCTGATTGAAAATAAAGAAAGCAGAATGAGAATGGGAACTGCCGCACGAACGTATGTGTTACCGTATTCGCAAAAGAACATAATGGACAAATGGGATGTCCTTTTTAAGAACTGCCTAAGGATTGAATCATGAGAATCATTTTTTTATTATATCACGGTTTCTCCGAGAGCAGCGGCATAAGTAAGAAGATTCTATGTCAGATAAAGGCGTTGCGCGAGCTGGGTCACACGGTGGACGTCTGCACGTATGGCATAAATAAAAACAGACACCGGGTGCGTATGATGAACGAAGAGGTCATAGAAGATTATGGTATGGGGAAGTGGGCGGCGGTCAGGAAAAGGATTTCATACGGCAGCATTTACCGCTATGCCGTCAGTCAGGGGGTTGACATGATTTATGTACGTTCGTTTCACAATGCAAACCCGTTTACGGTTCGCCTGTTCCACCGGTTGCAGAAAGCCGGAATAAAGATTGCAATGGAAATCCCCACTTATCCATACGATTCGGAGTACAAAGGTTTTCCATTCATTACCCGGTGCGGACTGCAAATAGACAGGCTGTTCCGCAGGGCGTTGGCAAAGCGGGTCAATGCCATTGTCACGTTTTCAGACGAAGCAAGGATATTCGGCCAACGCACCATCAGGATATCCAACGGAGTGGATTTCGACGCTGTCCCGCTCAGAAAGACGAGCGGTCTTGATTCGTCCTCTGCCATCCATCTGATAGGGGTTGCGGAGGTTCACTACTGGCACGGATACGACCGACTGATACACGGACTGGGAGAATATTACCGGCAACCTCACGACAGGGAAATTTACTTCCATATCGTAGGCGGAGTATGGAAATCAGAAATGTATGATTCGCAACATGCTCCGGGTTTCCACGAACTCATCACCCGCTATCACATCAGGAAGCAAGTCATTTTTCACGGACAGATGATGGGAAAAGAACTGGATGAACTGTTCGACCGGGCAGACTTTGCCATCGGCAGCCTGGCACGCCACCGCAGCCACATCGACAAAATAAAAACACTCAAAAACAGGGAGTATGCAGCTCGCGGCATACCGTTCATTTATTCGGAAACGGATGAGGATTTTGACCGTATGCCCTACATTCTCAAAGCACCTGCCGACGAAAGCGCCATCGATATCAATGAGATTGTCCGGTTTTATTCGGCACTCGATATTCCGCCGGAACAAATAAGAAACTCCATCGGCCGGCTGTCTTGGAAAAATCAAATGAAAAAGGTGATAAAAGAGTTATAAATATTTTAATATCAAAGATAAAAGACTTACATTTGTCAAACAACATACAAGAAGGGGCAGGATGGATAGAAAACCGGTAATCGTTTATTGCACACCGTCTCTTTATATTCCCGGAGGAGTAGAAAGAGTTTTAACAACAAAGGCTAATTATCTGGCAGATGTGGCGGGATATACAGTCTACATCATTTTGACAGACGGCCAAAATAAACCGCCTTATTATCCGTTGTCTTCTCGCATACGGCTCATCCGGCTGGACATTGACTTTGAAGAGCTGTGGGGCTTGCCTCTGTACAAAAAAATAATCGTATACCTCCAAAAGCAACGCATATATAAACGTAAGCTGAGAGAGACCTTGTTCAGCATTAAGCCCGACATTACAGTCTCTTTGATGCGAAGGGAAATAAATTTCATTACTTCCATAAAGGATGGCAGCAAGAAGGTGGGCGAACTGCATGTCAATAAAAAGCATTATCGCAACTTCAAAACAGAGACCAACAGCCTCTTCAAAAGAATACTCTCTACGCTTTGGAGTAAACAATTAATTCATAAATTACAAAAACTCGACCAATTCATTGTTCTTACACAAAAAGATAAAGAGAATTGGAAAAAAGTGAAAAGAATCAGTGTCATCCCCAATCCTTTACCCTTTTATCCGGAATCCTTTTCACAATGTACACAGAAAAATGTTATTGCAGTTGGTCGGTTCTCTCATGAAAAAGGGTTTGACCTGTTGGCACAAGCCTGGGAAATCGTCTGCCGGAAACACAAAGACTGGCAGCTACAATTATACGGAGAAGGAAACAAGACTTCCTTACACGAACTGATATCACAACTAAATATTACCGACAGCTTTCAAATAAACGGAGCAACTCCCGATATCATTGACAAATATCGAGAAAGCTCTATTTTTGTATTAAGTTCCAGATATGAAGGCTTTGGCATGGTAGTGGCAGAAGCGATGGCGTGTGGTGTTCCCCCTGTTTCTTTCGCTTGTCCGTGCGGGCCCGGAGATATTATCCGGGATGGCGAAGACGGCATCTTGGTGGAAAACGGAAATGTGGAGCAATTAGCCGAAAAAATATGCTATCTGATTGAGAACGAAGACATAAGGAAAGAAATGGGACGCAAAGCATGCATCAATGTAAGAAGATTTGAAGTGGAACAGATTATGTCTCAGTGGATAAAACTATTTGAAGAATTATTAAAATTGTAGAGAATTATGAAATGGTACACCGATTACTTATCCACGTATGAAAAGCCATACAGTGAGCTGCCCCCCCGACTCACCGACAGGGTCAAAAAAAGAATTAAACAATTACAAGCCGGGAATCCTTTGGTTTCGGTAGTGGTCATCGCTCATAATGAAGAAAGCAGAATTTTCCCTTGCCTATGGTCGATAAGCGAAAACCAATGTCTCTTCTGCATAGAAATCATAGTTGTCAACAATCATTCTACAGATAATACGGAAAATATTTTAAAGGAACTGGGGGTGAGGTATTATAATGAGGAAAAGAAGGGGCCGGGATTTGCCCGCCAATGCGGACTGAATTATGCTAAAGGAAAGTATTGTCTTTGCATGGATTCGGACACGATATATCCGCCTTTCTATATCGCAACCATGACAGACGCATTGAGACAAGATGGAGTCGTGGCGGCGTATGCCCTTTGGAGCTTCCTCCCTAATAAGGATTATTCACCGATGGGGCTTTTTCTATATGAAGCGATGCGTGACATTTATTTTAACATTCAGCATATACAAAGACCTGAACTCAATGTGCGCGGAATGGTCTTTGGATTTCGGACAAACACGGCACGCCAAGTAGGTTTCAGGACCGACATCATCCGCGGCGAGGATGGGTCGCTGGCATTGGAACTGAAAGAATACGGACGTATAAAATTTGTCAGAAACCGTAAGGCGCGGGCTATCACCGGCTATGGCACTATCTCTGCCGACGGCTCGCTGTTCAACAGTTTTCGGAAGAGGGCGGCCAAAGGATTCAAAAATCTTACTTCTTTATTTCACAGCAAAGAAAAATATGAAGACGAGGATTCAAACTTGATAAAATAATCAGTACATGAAAATAGCAATAGAGGCTCAAAGAATATTTAGAAAAGAAAAGCACGGCATGGACTATGTAGCCCTTGAAACCATAAGGGAGATACAGAAAATGGACTGCCAAAATGAATACTTCATCTTGGTGGGTGCGGGAGAGGACAGGTGTCTGCAGGAATCGGATAATATGCATATTGTACAGATAGATTACCCCTCCTACCCTTTGTGGGAGCAAATAGGATTGCCGTCGGCCCTGAAAAAGATAGAGCCCGACTTGCTGCACTGCACCGGCAACACGGCTCCGTTGTGGTGTCACACTCCGCTGATACTGACCTTGCATGACATTATTTTTCTTGAGCCCAAGCAAGGCAGAAACCAATCTTTATATCAGAATTTAGGACGCTGTTACAGAAGGTTTATAGTCCCCCGAATATTGAACAAATGTAGAAAGATTATTACTGTATCCAATTTTGAGAGGGAGCATATCTGTCAATTTCTGCAATTGGGGACAGAGCGGGTGACCACCGTGTACAATGGTTATTCTTCACATTTCAAGCCCATGACGGAGTATCTACCCATAACACGGAAATACATCGGAACGGAGCATTATTTCTTCTTCCTAGGCAATACCGACCCTAAAAAGAATACGGCAAGAACATTACAAGCCTATTGCCACTATCTGAATGCTTCGTCTCATCCTCTCCCGCTTCTCATCGCCGACTTGAAAGAAGAGACTATTAATAATTACTTACGTGAATATGGTTTGACGGATATCAAATCCATGCTTTATTACCCAGGCTATATCCCCAACAAGGATTTGCCTGCCTTGTATAGCGGGGCTACCGCATTCATTTACACTTCGTTGCGCGAGAGTTTCGGCATCCCTATCTTGGAAGCGATGGCGTGTGGCACGCCTGTCATTACTTCACAAACCTCTGCCATGCCCGAAATAGCTGGAAAGGATGCTATCTTGGTAAATCCTTACAAGCCTGAAGAGATTGCCGGGACTATGCTTCGGCTGGAGGAAGACTCCGAATACCGTCAGTCACAGTCAGCATACGGACTGGGAAGGGTACAGCAATTTTCATGGAAAGAAACTGCGCTCAAGACATTAGAATTATACAATGAAATAATACGACAATGAATACAATTGAAATCATATTCTTTATCCTTCTGTCCCTCGTTTTCTATACCTATCTCGGATACGGAATCATACTGTGGGCACTGGTCGGAATCAAGCGGATTTTTGTAAAAGAAAAGAGTGAGCCTATCCCCGAAGAGCTCCCTGAAGTCACTCTCTTCATCACAGCCTACAATGAAGAACAGGTGGTGGACGAGAAGATGCAGAACTGCCGCGAACTGGATTATCCGAAAGAGAAATTCAAAATAGTATGGGTGACGGACGGAAGTTGCGATGCCACCAACGAAAAGCTGAAGGCATATCCCGATGCAACTGTGTACTATTCTGCCGAGCGCAAAGGGAAAACCGCAGCCATGAATCGCGGAATAAAATTTGTCACCACTCCGATTGTTATTTTCACGGATGCCAATACGTTCATCCATCCACAAGCTGTCCGCGAAATGGTACGTTGCTTCAATAATCCGAAGGTGGGGTGTGTGGCAGGCGAGAAACGCATCCACATGCACACCAAGGACGGAGCAGCGACGGGAGGTGAAGGAATGTACTGGAAATATGAATCTTTTTTAAAGAAACTGGACGCACAACTCTATTCTGCCGTAGGCGCCGCAGGAGAATTGTTCGCTATTCGTACTGCTTTGTACGAACAGATGCCCAATGATACGCTGTTGGACGACTTTGTCCTTTCCTTAAGAATAGCCATGAAAAAATATATTATCGCATATTGCGACAAAGCATACGCCATGGAAAACGGTTCGGCAAGTATGAAAGAGGAAGAAAAGAGAAAGGTACGCATCGCAGCAGGAGGACTCCAGGCCATTTATCGGCTACGAGGCCTGCTCAATCCATTCCGATATGGAATACTCAGCTTTCAATACGTGTCCCATCGTGTGCTGAGGTGGTCTGTCACACCGATAGCCCTGTTCTCGCTCGTACCGCTAAATGTGCTGCTGATTGTCGGCAACAAGCATCCCCACCTCTATATCATACTCTTGGCACTGCAATTATTGTTTTATGCAGGCGGAGGGTATGGATATTATTTATCCACAAAATCAGTAAAAAACAAACTGCTCTATGTCCCTTACTACTTCTTGTTCATGAATATAAATGTCATTAAAGGCTTCTCCTATCTCAAAAGGAAAAGCAAAAATGACGGCACTTGGGAAAAAGCACGCAGAGCCGTATGATTATCCCAAATATGAATGTATCATTTCACGCAGCTTGTTTGCCATGACGGGCTTTGCCATATAATTATTACAACCGGCAAGGTATGCCTTTTCACGGTCGCTGTCGTATGCATTGGCAGTAAGAGCTACAATAACGATATCCTTATTGAATGTGCGGATGTTTTTAGTAGCCTCCAAACCATCCATTACAGGCATTTTTATATCCATAAGTATCAGGTCAGGTTGGTCTACACGGCATATTTCAACTGCCTCTTCCCCATTATAAGCACGGAGTATTTCATAATCCCTCCGCAAGATGATAGACAGTAAAAGGAAATTACTTTCTGTATCTTCTGCAACTAATATTTTTTTCATCTCTCTATTTTGCTTGTTTCTCCGTGCAAAATTACGATATAAAATGATATAAGCAATATTTTTTTCGTATATTTGCTGAGATTAATAAAAACACTACGTCTTAATATTAAGTTAAGTACCGTAAGATTGATATGAAGGCTTCTAACAAAATATTGCATGAAAAGCAGTATGCCGAAAGAATCTTAGAGATTACCGGCGATACAATGTTCTTTGTATACAAGGATGGAACCTGTCTTGACTTTAAGCCTAACCGACCGGATTTCTATATCAAGGAGGAGGAAGTGATAGGCAAGAACATTTTCTCATACTTCCCTTTGGAGACGGCCCGCGAAATGCACAAGGAATTTAAAAAGGTCATCGACGGGAAGGTATCGTCCTCTGCACAAAACTATAAGCTCATTTTGGGCGAAGAGGTGAAATACTACAAATGTATTATTTCGAAATTCAATGAAGACCATCTGATATTCCAATATCGTGACATCACGGGGCGCAGCGTCGTGAGGCTGAACTTGGAAAAGAAGATAAAGGACTTGCGTGAGGTGGAAAAGGCGGCTCATATCGGGCTGTGGACTTTCGACTCACTCACCCGGATTTTCACTTATTCGGGATACACTCAGGTGTTTTCTGACAATGAAGAAGAAAAGACAATTACTCTGGACGAATATATCGCCTACATCCATCCCGAAGATAAGACAAGAGTAGAAAATTGGGTAGAGAATTATTTACATGGCAAAGAAAGCAGCGACACCATTTCGTATAAACTGCTGATGAATGGCAAAACAGTGGATATGCGACTGAAAATCTATAACCGGGAAGTGTATACCAACCGCATCTTGCTGGAAGGATATATACAAAACACCTCAGAGATAGTGTGGAAAGCCGAACGGTCCAATCAACTGAAATCTGCGTTTCTTGCCAATATGAGCCATGAAATACGCACTCCGCTCAATGCTATTCTAGGCTTTTCGCGCATTATTGCCGAGACTGACAACTCCGAAGAAAGATTACAATATTATGATATTGTGGAGAAAAACAATATGCGCCTGCAAGAGCTGATTAACGAAATTCTGGATTTATCGAAGATAGAATCCGGAATGATGGAGTTCAACTATGCGCCTGTCAATCTCTATACATTGTGTGATGATGTAAAGAACACTTATCGTTTCCGTTGTCAGAGCGGAGTAGAGCTGATTTTCGAGAAATCAGACCGTTCTCTTTACATATCTACCGACAGAAACCGACTTTTCCAGATATTCTCCAACTTGATAGGCAATGCCACTAAATTTACTCAGAAAGGGTATATCAGTTTCGGATATAAAAAGGTGGACGACCAGATTCTTTTTCATGTGACCGACACCGGTACCGGTATCCCGGCCGAAAAGCTCCCCAAGATATTCGACCGCTTTATAATGGCCAATGAGAGTATAGCCGGCACAGGACTGGGGCTGTCCATCAGTAAAATAATTGCCGAGAAACTAGGAGGAAAAATTTGGGTAAACTCCGAACCGGGAAAAGGAACCACATTTACATTCACCATCCCCTATATATCTGTCAATGGCGAAGTAAAACGAGAGAAGCATACTTTTACCCGACACACAGACAACAAAGAATCTATACAGAAAGAAATTGTTATACTAGTAGCGGAAGACAATCAAAGTAATTATGACTTAATAGAAGCCATGATTGGCAAGACCTATAAACTGGTACATGCCCTTGACGGTATGGAGGCCATCCAATACTACGAGAAATATAGTCCCGACCTGATTCTTATGGACATAAAAATGCCCAATCTCGACGGTCTGGACGCCACACGAATCATCAGAGAAGTATCTCCCGAGATACCCGTCATTGCCGTCAGCGCCTACGCTTACGAAAAAGATAAGGCTGCTGCAATAGAAAGTGGATGCAATGAGTTTTTGATTAAACCCATATCTCCCGATTTACTAAAAGATACCATCAACAAATATTTAAAAAACACATAAATTATGGGAAGACTAGCTGTATACAAATTTGCATACCTTTTATCCATCATATTCACCTTTCTGATTTTAGGATTATCCGTTTTCGCCTATTTTGCGGGAAGAATAGATCCGGAAAGTAATATGTTTGCAGCCTATATCGCATTGGGGAAACCTATACTGGTCATTATCAATGCCTTGCTGCTGCTTTACTGGCTCATCCGGTTCAGGTATTGGGCATGGGTTCCGCTACTGGGGCTATTGATAAACTACGGATATATTGCGTCTATGTATCAGGTTTACAATTCGACCAAATATGCCAATGATACCCAACTTAAAGTCGTGACTTATAACGTACATTCATTCGGAGGAGAAATCACCGGTTTCTCGGCGAAAGAATTTGCCGACATCCTGAACAAAGAAGGAGTAGACGTACTGTGTTTCCAAGAGTACAGAGGCAACGGAGACTTCACCACCAAAGACTTATACAATACTTATTCCAAGAATTTTCCTTACTCATACATCCCGGAAGGACGTGCACAAGCCATTTATAGCCGCTACCCCATCAAACAGTCTCAGATTATCGAATTTCCGAATACCAACAACGGAGCTATCTGGACCGATTTGGATGTCAAGGGTATGACAATCAGAGTAATTAACGTACACATGCAGACCACCAGCTTTGACCGGATGCGTTCGAAAGCCGCACAAGCCAGAGGCGCCGGAGATGAAGAAAAAGAAAATCAAATTTATACACAGTTCACCGACAACATGGAGGCCAATATCATCCAACGTGCAGAACAGGCCAAAGACATCGCCTCGCTGGTGAATGCCACTGAGACCCCCATTATCTTATGCGGTGACTTCAATGACACTCCGGGAACATTTACTTACGAAACACTGAAGGGGAATCTGCAAGACGGTTTTCTTTCTGCCGGAGAAGGATATGGAGCCACTTATCGCGGACTGCATAATCTGCTCAGAATTGATTATCTGTTTCACTCCCCTTCTTTATTGGGCCTCAAATATGGCACAATGCCTTATGACATGAGTGACCATAACCCCGTTTATCTGGAAGTAGGACTCTAGCAAACGTATGAAAATCCCCCTATTTCAGCCTTAAGTCATTATATACAAGGCCAAAACAGAGGGATTTTCCTGTTCTCCATACGATGCTCAAGTTCTATCTTGAGACCACTGTTTATTTCTTCAACGGAACCGAGAAATAGAAGGTAGAACCTTTCCCCTCCTCCGATTCAAACCAAAGACGCCCTCCATTCTTAACGGCAAAATCAAGGCACAACAACAGTCCCAAACCGGAACCCTCTTCATTATTCGTGCCATATTTACTAAAGTGAGTCTCCGTATTCAGCAACTTCCGCTGGTCCTCTTCACTCATCCCCTTTCCACTATCCCTGACACTGACCACCACACTGTCGTCCACTATCCGGGCACCGACCACGATTTCGGAATCATTATAACTGAACTTAATCGCATTGCTCAATAAGTTACGCATAATCGTCTTCATCATATCGATATCAGCATGAACCTCTATCTTATCATCCCCCTGATAACGCAATTTGATATTCTTCATGCCTGCCACCAGATTAAAAATCTCAATGACCGATGCAATATTCTCAACGATATTGAAATCCTGATACACCACATTCAGTTTACCAATCTGACTCTTTGTCCACTTCAAAAGATTGTCCAACAAAGCGAACACATCCTCAGTGCTCTGATTGGCCATGCTCAACATCTGATACATTTCGTCCCCAATCTGAGAAGGAGGCAGACTTAATATCAACATATTGAGCACCATCTTGATAGACCCCATAGGAGAACGCAGGTCATGCGCAATCACAGAATAAAGCTTGTCACGCCCCATGATTGTTTTACGCAACTCCTCCGTTTGACGAAGAATAATCCTTTTTGCCGCCACCAGCGAAATCTGGTGAGTCACACGAATCACCAATTCCTCCTTATTGAAAGGCTTTGAGATAAAATCATTCGCCCCCACCTTGAACCCCTTCACAATATCGGAAGTCGTGTTCAAGGCAGTCAGGAAGATAATAGGAATATTTTGGGTAACAGGGTCTGCCTTCAGCTTTTCCGACACCTCAAAACCATTCATTTCCGGCATCATCACATCCAACAGAATCAAATCCGGTTGCTTTTCGGCTGCCTGCACCAACGCGTCCTTACCATTATTTGCGGTAATGACCTTAAACTTCTCGTTCGTAAGCAGTACTTTTAATAGCAACACATTAGAAACCACATCATCCACTACCAAGATGGTGTATTCCGAATGATCTATCACCACATTTACATCAGCTGTCATATTCGCCACTATTTAGAGAGAACTTTTTTAAAATAACTAATCACTTCTATCAATCCTTCTTCCAACTGCACCGTCGGTTTCCAGTTCAATTTTTCCTTAGCCAGCGTGATATCGGGCCGACGCTGGCGCGGATCGTCATAAGGAAGAGGCTGATAGACTATTTTTGACTCCGAGCCCGTCAGTCCCAGCACCAGTTGTGCCAGTTCCAGCATCGAGAACTCACGCGGATTGCCGATATTCACCGGCCCCGTGAAGTCATCCTCCGTAGCCATCATACGCACCATTGCCTCAATCAAATCATCCACATATTGGAAACTGCGCGTCTGCTTTCCGTCACCGTAAATCGTGATATCCTTATTCTGCAAGGCCTGTACCACGAAGTTGGAAATGACACGCCCGTCGTCGGGCAACATGTGGGGACCGTAGGTATTGAATATCCGCACTATCTTTATCTTCACCCGATGCTGGCGGTAATAATCCATACACAATGTCTCGGCACACCGCTTCCCTTCATCATAGCAAGAACGGTAACCGATAGGATTCACATTCCCCCAGTCAGACTCCTGCTGCGGATGTGAAATCGGGTCACCATACACTTCGCTTGTCGATGCCTGAAGCATGCGCGCATTGTTTTTCTTTGCCAATCCCAACATATTAAAAGTTCCGAAAACAGCCGTCTTAGCCGTTTTTATCGCATCATATTGATAATGAATGGGGGAAGCGGGGCATGCCAAATTATATATTTCATCCACCTCCGCACAATACGGATTCACCACATCATGCTCCACCAACTCGAAACATGGATGGCCTATCAGGTGCTTTATATTATCTTTGCTACCGGTAAAAAAGTTATCAAGACAGATAACCCGGTTACCCTCGTTTATCAGACGCGTACAAAGATGCGAACCTATAAAGCCCGCACCGCCACTTACCAGGGCTTTCTTCATCCTTCTATCATTTATATTATATTTCCTTTCGTAAAGCAAAAATAAGCGATTAGTTCCATTCCTGCAAACTTTAAATACAATATTATTACTTATATTTGCAAGCATGATAATTAATCCGACAAATAAATGAAAAAATATCCAGCCATTATGAGCATAGCCGGCTCCGATTGCAGCGGAGGCGCCGGCATTCAGGCCGACCTGAAAACCATCTCGGCACTGGGGGCCTATGCCGCCACCGCCATCACCGCCATCACGGTTCAAAACACCACCGGCGTGCGTGCCATCCATCCCGTCCCCCCTGTTTTTGTGCGCGGGCAGATAGAGGCCGTCATGGACGACATACGTCCCGATGCCATCAAAATAGGGATGATAAATGACATTGAGATTGTAAAGGTCATCTCCGCCTGTCTGCGCAAGTACCGGCCCGCGCATGTGGTTTTCGACCCCGTCATGGTATCTACCAGCGGACACAAACTGATAGAAGATGATGCCATCGCAGCCCTCACCGACGAGTTGATGCCCCTCTCCTCCCTCATCACGCCCAACCTGAGAGAAGCAGAAGTATTGACAGCACATCCTATTAATAATGTAGAGGAGATGAAATCCGCCGCCCTCGAACTGTTGAAATTCGGTAGCAAGGCCGTCCTCCTGAAAGGCGGCCACCTGGAAGGCGGACTGATGTGCGACGTGCTGCAGATAGCCGGAGAAAACGCCCCTCACCTGTTCACCTCCGCCAAAATAGAGAGCCGGAACACCCACGGAACCGGTTGCACCCTCTCTTCCGCCATCGCCACATACCTGGCCCTGGGAGATGAGATGCCGCAAGCAGTGGAACGTGCCAAACAGTATGTGACCCTCGGCATAGAGGCCGGAAAAGACGTCCGCACCGGCGAAGGACACGGCCCGCTAAACCACTTTTATCAGCCTGTCTCCATGAATATTAAGGAAGAATAGCACCTAGTTTCCAAAGAAATAATTACCTTTGCAACGTTTTTAAACCAAAAAAGGAAAAAATATGAAAGCATTTGTATTCCCCGGACAGGGAGCACAGTTTGTAGGTATGGGAAAAGACCTGTACGAAAACTCGGCTTTGGCCAAAGAATTATTTGAAAAAGCGAATGACATTTTAGGATACCGCATCACAGACATCATGTTTGAAGGTACGGACGAAGACCTTCGCCAGACCAAGGTCACTCAGCCTGCCGTGTTCCTCCACTCGGTTATTTCGGCCCTCTGCATGGGTGACGATTTCAAACCCGAAATGACAGCCGGACACTCACTGGGCGAGTTCTCTGCCTTGGTTGCCGCCGGAGCTCTGTCGTTCGAAGACGGACTGAAACTGGTGTATGCACGCGCCATGGCTATGCAGAAAGCCTGTGAAGCACAACCCTCGACCATGGCTGCCATCATCGCATTGCCCGACGAAAAAGTGGAAGAAGTGTGCGAAGCCATCTCCAAAGAAGGCGAAGTGGTGGTTGCCGCCAATTACAACTGCCCGGGACAAATCGTTATCTCCGGTTCCATCGAAGGCATCAACAAGGCTTGCGAACAGCTGAAAGCAGCCGGTGCCAAACGTGCCTTGCCTCTGAAAGTGGGCGGTGCTTTCCACTCTCCGCTGATGAATCCGGCCAAAATAGAACTTGAAGCGGCTATCAACGCGACTGAAATCCATACACCGAAGTGTCCTGTTTATCAGAACGTAGACGCTTTGCCCCACACCGACCCTGCCGAAATCAAGGCGAATCTGGTGGCTCAGCTGACTGCTTCTGTCCGCTGGACTCAGACGGTAAAGAACATGATTGCCGACGGAGCCGACGAGTTTACAGAATGTGGCCCGGGTGCTGTATTGCAAGGCTTGATTAAGAAAATAGACAAGGACGCAAACGCTCACGGAATAGCATAAGAAAACACACCGCCATTCTCCCTCCAAACCCTCGAGAGAGTTTCCTTAAACAATGGAGACAGTTTCGACAAACAATGGAGAGAGTTTCCTCAAACAATGGAGACATCTTCAGGTAGGAATGGCGGCATCCCCCCATATCCACCGCAGGAATGCAGACAAGGCATTTCATGCGGTGGAAAAGTTATACCTGCCCCATTTTTATCCCATCTTTTTTCCATATCTCGTTAAAAATGATTATGTTTGCCCATGTAACAAACGAGATAGGTTAATGAGTACATTCAAATACAACATAGGCTATGCCCTGAGCGGAGGGTTCATCAAAGGCTTCGCTCACTTGGGAATCATGCAGGCGCTACACGAACACGGCATAACGCCCGACATACTTTCAGGGGTGAGTGCCGGCGCACTGGCCGCCGTATTCTACGCCGATGGCAGAGAGCCCTATCACGTCATCGAACTATTTGAACACCACTCGTTTACAGAACTCACTACCTTCTCCATCAACAAACAGGGACTGCTGAAACTCGACAGTTTCATTGATTTTCTGGAAAGCAACTTGCGAACAAAACTGATAGAAGAGCTTTCCATCCCCACCATCATCTCGGCCACCGACTTAGACCACGGAAAAATAGTGTCCTTCCGCAAGGGGAAAATAGCCGAGCGAGTGGCCGCCTCGTGCTGTATGCCGGTGTTGTTTGCACCACAGAAAATCAACAATACTTATTATGTGGACGGAGGAATACTGATGAATCTACCGGTGACCCCCATCCGCGAAATGTGTGAAAAAGTGATAGCATTCAACGTCAGTCCGCTGGTGGCAGACGAATATAAAAAGAATGTGGTGACAATTGCTTTAAGGGCCTATCATTTTATCTTTCAGGCGAACACTCTGCCGCAAAAGCCGCTGAGCGATTTGCTGATTGAGCCCTACGGACTGGAAGGCTACAGCAACCGGGAGCTGGAGAAAGCCGAAGAAATATTTGAACAAGGATATACGACGGCGAACGAAATTATAGACCGTTTGTTGCGCGAGAAAGGAAGTATATGGAAATAAATAAAAAAACAATATAATGAAAACACAAGAAAAAATTATCATCTATCAGGTGTTTACCCGTTTGTTTGGAAACGGAAACCCACGTTGTAAGACCAATGGCTCGCTGGACGAAAACGGCTGTGGAAAAATGGCTGACTTTACGGCTAAGGCATTGGGAGAAATCAAGCGTCTGGGAGCCACACATATTTGGTATACAGGCATCATAGAACACGCCACCCAAACCAATCACAGTCGTTACGGCATACGCCCGGACCACCCTGCCGTGGTGAAGGGAAAGGCCGGCTCGCCATACGCCATCAAGGATTATTATGATGTAGACCCCGATTTGGCAAACAGTATCCCCGACCGGATGAAAGAATTTGAAAACCTGGTCAAACGGTCGCACAAGGCGGAGCTGAAAGTAATCATTGATTTTGTCCCCAACCACGTTGCCCGCCAGTATGGTTCGGATTCCAAACCGGCAGGAGTGGCCGACCTGGGCGAACAGGATGATGTAAACCAGGCTTTCAGTCCGAATAATAATTTTTATTACATTCCCGGCACCAAGCTGGAAGGCAATATCGACCTTCACCGCGGCGCTCCCGAACCCTACGTGGAGTTTCCTGCCAAAGCCACCGGCAACGACCGTTTTGACGCATGGCCCGGCATCAACGACTGGTATGAGACGGTGAAGTTGAACTATGGTGTGGATTACATGAACGGACGAAGCACCCATTTCGACCCCATCCCCGACACGTGGACTAAAATGCTCGACATATTGCTGTTTTGGGCATCAAAAAACATTGACGGATTCCGTTGTGACATGGCAGAAATGGTTCCTGTCGAATTTTGGGGATGGGTGATTCCGCAGGTCAAAGCGCAATATCCCGACTTGATATTCATAGCCGAAGTTTATAATCCGGCAGAATACCGCAACTATCTTTTCAATGGCAAATTCGACTATTTATATGACAAAGTGGGCTTGTATGACACGCTGAGAGCCATCACTTCGGGTTGGGAATCGGCCACCGCCATCCCCCATCGCTGGCAAAGCCTGAATGGAATAGAGCACCGTATGCTCAACTTCCTTGAGAATCATGACGAACAACGCATTGCTTCCGATTTCTTTGCCGGAAACGGTGCCCGCGCCATCCCTGCCATGATTGTTTCTGCCTGCATGAACGACAATCCGGTCATGATTTATTTCGGACAGGAAATAGGCGAACAAGGTATGGATACCGAAGGGTTCAGCGGACGGGACGGACGGACAACCATCTTCGATTATTGGAGTGTGGACAGTATCCGCCGTTGGCGCAATAACGGCAAGTTCGACGATAAGCTATTGAATGAGGAAGAAAAGAAGCTGCGTGCTTTCTACACTCGTCTGTTGAATTTATGCAACACGGAGAAGGCGATACGCGAAGGGGCATTCTTTGATTTGACATACGCTAACCTGGCAGGATGGGTGTTCAACGAGCATAAGCAATATGCTTTTCTGCGCAAGCAGGATGACGAGCTGTTACTGGTGATGGTCAACTTTGACAGCATACCGGCACGGGCAGCGGTGAACATTCCGCAGCACGCTTTTGATTTTTTGGGAATACCTTACAATCTGGAATATGATGCGGTGGAACTGCTGACAGGAAATACGGAGAAGCTGGTATTGTCGCCCGATAAGACGACTCCTGTTTTATTGGATGCCATGAATGGAAAAATCCTGAAATTCAAGCTATAAAGAGGCAAGTCAAAAAGGGTGTTGGCATCATATTTTGAGAAAATTCCAATATTACAATGTAAGAATACAGATTCTTTTAAGATATTATGAACTAAGTATATCAGGCGACCATTTGATTTGGTACCAGCATTGTAACTCATAGTTCATGCTTATCACCCACAGGATTTTCGAATTGATTCATTATAAAGACAAAACCTGACAATGAATGGCAGGGGAATGGGTGACAGTGCAGCCTTTCCTCTGTCTGATATTATTATCATTCTTCATTAGCATTTAGGATGACAGGACTGCCAGGCTTCGGAGGCAGCCTTCTGTATTATCTTACCGTTTCAACAAGCCGATTTTTGCGTTCAACTTAAAATAATAGACTCCGTTTTCACGTTCCAAATAGCCATATTTATCTTTCTCAGTAGAGCCTTTTTCGAAGCGGGAGTTATAGAACAGGAAATCGGCAAAAGTCTGACGGTCAGCTTTTTGATAGCACAATATTTCACCGCTACCGTCCACCAATAAAAAGCCGGACACTGCCGAATCGACTCCCGTAAAGAGCTTTGCCGGACGCATTCCCAAGGCAAGCGCCAGCAGGAATTGCTTCATCTTATATTCGTAATAATGATGTTTGCCAATCAGTTCCTCTTTAATCTTCAACGGATTGACTTGCTTCATCACCTCCGTCAGCTCGCTCACTCTGGTGATGCCGTCCAGATGCATGATGCGCAGCATTTCGCCCAACATGCGGGGAAAGTGCAGGTCTATCATACTCAAATTGCTACGGAACACTTTGTCGGCCACATCGCTATACTTCAAGACACCTCCCAGACGTTCTATCATCAACATACGTCCCGCCACATCGTCTTCCTCACCAAAAGCATTAATCTTATTGACCGTGGGCGTGGCAAACTTGATGCCGGTCTGCTCAAACTTCAGATTGGCAGTTCGTCCGCCGTCCAGCAATGGAAACATGGAGCTGAGACGAGAACGGACACAGAAGCCTGTCAAAGGGGCATCCACGCTGTAAAAAGCAACATGAAAATCGGTACGGTCATCCGTTTTCGCTTCCAGGTCAAAGATAGCCACCTCATCCAAGAACTCCTCCACCCCATCGGGTGACATGACCTCGTTTCCGCGACTTTCTTTCACAGCCGATAAAATCAGCTCCGCCACAGCCGCAAAGTCCTCACGCGCCACCAGCTTGTCAATTTTTTCTCCACAGATGTGTATATTCTCTTCATCTTCAATGATATACCGGCGGGTTCCGTCGTGTTCCTCCCGCTGAATCATGGCAACGGGCCATCGTTGCGCCTCATTTTTCTTCACTTCAGGAGTTCCTGCATACACATATCCGTCCGCCAGCAAGCGGAAAAAGGCGTAAAGTTCGCCCCACTCTCTCTTTGTTGCTTCAAATGCCATATCGATTACTGTTTAATGGGTGCAAAGATAAGTAAAAGAAGTATTAAAAGAAGCCTTTTTGGGAAAAGCAAATCTTAAACAATGTTATGCAGCATATTTTTTAGCTCCAATTATTTGCTATTATCCGAAAAGTCCGTACCTTTGCAATGTGTTTTTCATAGTATTAGATTTAAGGTTAACAAAAGGTTGGAGCAAGGCGTTGCTCCTTTTTTCATTTTATAGAGTGGCATACGCCCTTTAACATACCCACAGGGTTTTCGGATTGCCCCCCCTTAATGCCAAATAAAGGACATACCCAGCCCCCCTATTTCTTTCAGTCACCCCATTTCACCACCTCCCCTATATGAGGAATCAATACGTTCAGCGAATCTTTTTCCGCCAGACGGTGCGCATTGGCCAAAGGCTCGTCCCATCTGTGTTTTGCCAATGCATATTTAGAGTGATGCACGGTCAGAACCTTCTTTGCTTTCAGGTCTTTGGCCGTCTGAGCCATGTAGCCGGGCATCAGATGGATATAGCGCCAGTCCTCATTATACTGGCCGTTTTCGAGTATCGCCAAATCGATGAAAGGAAAACGCTTTCCGATGGCGGCAAAGTGAGGACCGTATCCGCCATCTCCCGCCATATAAATCTGTCGGGAGGGGCTCTCCATCAAAAAGGAAGCCCATAGCGTCTGATTGGCATTCAGTCCGCGACCCGAGAAATGTCGGGCAGGAAGACAATGTACGGTAAATCCATCACCGAGCGAGGCATCTTCGTTCCAGTCCAGCTCCACGATGCGATTTTTGTCAAATCCCCAATACTCCAGATGCTCACCTACCCCCAATGCGCAGATTACCTTCCCTGTCCGCTCTCTGAGTTCGGTCACTGTCCGATAGTCCAGATGATCCCAATGGTCGTGGGTGATAATCAGAAAATCAATGTCGGGCATATCTTCGGGACGATAAATATCGGTTCCCTTAAAAGCACGGTTCACAAACGCAACCGGAGAGGCATCGTAAAAGACCGGATCTACCAGCAAGCGTTTCCCTTCCATCTGTATATAATAAGACGAGTGTCCGAACCATATCAGGATATCCTCACCGGGAGACAGTTCTTTCAGGTTTGTCTTTATAACGGGCAGCACTGTTTCGGGACGTAATCCTTCAGGCTTCCGGAAAAGAAAATCAATCATCCCTGATATCCTACTTTTACCGGAAGTCATCAACGGCACTTCAGGCTCATTGCGGAAAGCTCCGTCGCGGTAGTGGGGCGAATTCAAGATTCGTTCCAAACGCGTTCCGCGCGGAAGCCGGCCGAAACTTGGCGAGTGAAGAAAGGCATACACTGCGGCTCCTGCCAGCACTATCACTATCAACAGACTATAAAGTATCATACTTATCTTTTTACGGTTCTTTTTATTCATAAACAGAGCAAAGTTATTGAGACGGAACAAAGATATGAGAATTATCACACCCGACAGGTATATGAATTACTGATTTTTATACCTGAATCACCGCTCCCGCCTAAACAAGCCGCATCCGGTATCTGTTTTATAGATAAACAATAATCTTTTAAGATAAAAAAATGAGAACAAAAAACATTGCGCTAATCGCATTAGCCATTATGCTGTCCATTCGCATGCCGCGAGTGGAAGCTTGCACCCGGGCTGTATACATCGGGCCCGACAATCTGATTGTCACCGGACGCACCATGGACTGGAAAGAAGATATCATGAGTAATTTGTATGTCTTTCCGAGGGGTATCCAACGAGCAGGATACAACAAGGGAGAGACGGTGACATGGACTTCGAAATACGGCAGTGTCATCGCTACAGGATATGATATCGGCACATGTGACGGAATGAACGAGAAGGGGTTGGTAGCCAGCCTTTTATTCCTGCCCGAATCCGTGTACGAGCGTCCCGGAGACACACGTCCGGTGATGGGGATCAGCATTTGGACACAATATGTACTCGACAATTTCGCCACTGTGCGCGAGGCGGTGGATGAGCTGAAAAAAGAGACATTCCGAATTGACGCACCTCAAATGCCCAACGGCTCGGCCTCCACTTTACATCTGGCCATCACCGACGATACAGGAAATACGGCTGTGCTGGAATATCTGGACGGAAAGCTGGAAATACACGAGGGAAAGGAGTATCAGGTAATGACAAACTCACCCAAATATTCGTCACAACTGGCTATCAACGATTACTGGAAAGAGGTGGGAGGATTGCAAATGTTGCCGGGCACGAACCGTTCGAGCGACCGCTTTGTGCGTGCCTCATTCTATGTCCACGCCATCCCGCAGACTCCCGATGCACGCATTGCCGTCCCAAGTGTATTGAGCGTGATGAGAAACGTATCCGTTCCCTTCGGCATCACCACTCCCGACAAGCCCCACATCTCTTCCACCCGTTGGCGCTCGGTGTGCGACCAGAAGAACAAAGTGTACTATTTTGACAATGTATTAACCCCCAATCTGTTTTGGCTCGACTTGAAAGAGATAGATTTCAGTCCGAAGGCAGGGATAAAGAAATTATCTTTGACACAGGGCGAGATATATGCCGGAGATGCCGTCAAGGACTTGAAAGACAGTAAATCTTTCGTATTCCTGTTTCAGACACCCGCTCTGTAAAAACAAGAGAAGACAGCCCATCCTCCGGACACGGATTTCACGCTCTTTCTCCTCCCGAACGCGTGAAATCCGCGTCGCTTCCGTCTGTACTCCCAAAGAAAACACGCTGTTTATTCCTCTTCACCCAAAAAAAAGATTTACCTTTGGCGAATCAAATTCATATTCGCCATGAAAACTAAGATTACTGATAACATAACTATTCGGGAAGTACGCATAAGCGATTCACAAAAAATATACAATGCCATTCATTTGCACCGCGAGTATTTGCAGCAATGGCTCCCATTCGTCACCTTTCTGACCGCGGAAGAAGAAAAGGCCTTTCTAGCATCCGTACTCAAAGTGCCTCGGGCCCGCCGGGACTTCATCTATATCATCGAAGAAAAAAGAGAAGTGTGCGGACTGGTCGGTTTCCATTTTTCTGATGCCGCCAACCTGCGCACGGAGATTGGTTACTGGCTCCTGCCCGAGTACCAACACCGGGGAATCATGACCAAATGTGTGCGGCATCTCTGCCGGATTGCCATCGAAGAGCGAGGCATGAACCGCATCCAAATCCGTTGCGCCGAAGGCAATGCTCCCAGCAATGCCATTCCGCAAAGGCTCGGCTTCCACCTGGAAGGGACTGAACGCGACGGCGAGCTGATGTATACAAGAAAGTTTGTCAACCTCAATGTCTACAGCATCTTAAAGAGAGAGATAAAGCAATGGAAGGATTGACTGAAAACAACAGACAGAAATATCCGGTAAAGGCGCATATAACCTTTCATGTCCAAACACAATAAAATAAATCTATTATGGAAATAAACCAAGCAGCTCCCAAGTTTCAGGATGCGTCCATCGCTCCGATGCACACCACAGAGCATATCGTAAACAGAACAATGGTAAACCTTTTTGGCTGCGGGCGTGCAGTTTCGGCACATATCGAACGCAAGAAAAGTAAATTGGATTTCGTCCTACCCGCCTGCCCCTCCGAAGAGGAGATAAGCCACATAGAAAAGACCGTAAACGAGACATTGAAAAGAAACCTGCCAATCACCACAGAATTCATCACACAAGAGGAAGCCGTGGGGCGATTCGACCTGAAACGTCTGCCCGACCATGCCTCCGAAACCGTGAGAGTGGTGCACGTGGGCGATTACGATGAATGCCTCTGCATCGGTCTGCACGTGGAAAACACATCGCAGATAGGTACATTCAAAATCATCAGCCATGATTATAAAGAAGGCATTTTCCGCATGAGGTTCAAACTTACAGAAGCCGGTCCGTCTGCCAATTCGTCTTCAAAAATTACATTTTGACAGCAGTCGGTCTGTGTCAACGTTTAAATAGTTTTATCCTCTCTTAAAGTCTTGCCGCCTATCTTTAAGAAAGGTTTTATAGACTTAAAAGAGTGGAATATGGAGCATAGGAAATCGAACTAAAGTATGGTATTTGCATTATGGATAGTGGATGACGGAATCGAAAGAAGACGAAATTCAAAAGTAAACAAAATGTTTAACCATAAACCAAAAGGAGATTAAGATTATGATGCCAGTAAGAAGAGCCAACCAAACTTGGTTGCCAAGTATTTTCAACGATTTTTTGAACAATGACTGGATGGTAAAAGCCAACCCGACAGCACCGGCCATCAATGTCATCGAGACAGAAAAAGAGTATAAAGTGGAAGTTGCCGCTCCGGGAATGAAAAAAGACGATTTCCAAATCCATATCAATGAAGACAATGATTTGGTCATCTCTATGGAAAAGAAAACAGAAACAACGGAAGGCGACAAAGAAGGCAAGGAAGAAAGCCGTTATCTGCGTCGCGAATTCTCTTACTCCAAGTTCCAGCAAACCCTGATTCTGCCGGATGATGTAGACAAGGATAAAATAGACGCCAAAGTAAACGACGGTGTCCTGACTATCGAATTGCCGAAACGAACTCCCGAAGAAAAGGAAAAAGCAACGAAAGTGATTGAAGTCAAATAAACGATAAGACCGGATATCTCCCGAAACGCAGCCACAATGCCATTCGGGAGATAATAAAGAGGTGTCAAAACTCCAAAGCAACTGCCGCATTGTTGCTGTAAGAGCATTTTTGACACCTTGCTTATTTATATCAACCTAAAAAGCCTGTAATACATCCTTTATACAGACAAGCCCACGCTGAATACGACCTTTTCGGGCCCCCGAATACAAAAGTTTAAAGGATATGCTTAATTTTTTCTTAAAAATCTGCCTGTTTATCAATATTACGCTTTATCTTTACCGAATAAATCAAAACTATATTCTAATTTAATCATAGTTTATTATGAAAAATACCCCTAATCAACACCGCAAAGGAAAAAAAGCGGCACTACTTGCCCTGGCATTCCCGCTTGTTCTGGCAGGTGCACCCGTGCAGGCTGCCCAGTCGATGCATGCCGCAAGTGAGACAACGCTCCCAAGCCCTCAAATTGTGAGTATCAAAAGACTCAACCCGACAGCTGTCGAAGTTTTGTTTGCCAACAACCAGCGTATGACACTTGATTTTTACGGCGATAACATCTTCAGAGTCTTTCAAGATAATGCCGGTGGAATCATCCGGAATCCGGAAGCCAAACCCGAAGCACAGATATTGGTGGACAACCCCAGACTGCCATTGTCAAAGTTGGACATTGACGACAACGGAAACACAATCTGTATCACGACCGGACGTATCAACATACAGATTGACAAGGCCAGTTCATTACTGAAAATCACGAACCTCGAAACAAACAAGGTAGCGGTGGAACAACTTGCTCCCGTCTCATTCGAGAAAGATAAAGTGACCATCACCCTGAAAGAAAATCCGAAAGAATACTTCTACGGAGGTGGTGTGCAGAACGGAAGATTCTCACACAAAGGAAAAGCAATCGCCATCGAAAACCAGAACAGCTGGACTGACGGAGGCGTGGCCTCTCCCACTCCTTTCTATTGGTCTACCAACGGATATGGCGTGATGTGGCACACCTTCAAGAAAGGTAAATACGACTTCGGTGCAGAAGAAAAAGGAAAAGTAAAACTATCGCACGAAACGGATTATCTGGATGTCTTTTATATGGTGGGCGACGGTGTCGTTGCTTTGTTGAACGACTTCTATCAACTCACCGGTAATCCGGTATTATTGCCCAAGTTCGGCTTCTATCAGGGACACCTGAACGCTTACAACCGCGACTACTGGAAAGAAGACGAAAAGGGAATCTTGTTTGAAGACGGAAAACGCTATAAAGAAAGCCAAAAGGACAATGGCGGCATCAAGGAATCTTTGAACGGCGAAAAGAACAATTACCAATTCTCGGCACGCGCTGTGATAGACCGTTACAAGAACCATGACATGCCTTTGGGCTGGCTGCTCCCCAACGACGGTTACGGAGCCGGATACGGACAGACCGAAACATTGGACGGCAATATCCAGAACCTGAAAGAACTGGGCGACTATGCCCGTAAGAACGGAGTGGAAATCGGGCTTTGGACACAATCCGACCTCCATCCCAAAGAAGGAGTCAGCGCACTGCTTCAGCGTGATATCGTGAAAGAAGTGAGAGACGCCGGTGTACGTGTTCTTAAAACAGACGTTGCATGGGTGGGCGCAGGCTATTCATTCGGTTTGAACGGTGTGGCCGATGTGGGCACGATTATGCCTTATTATGGCAATAACGCACGCCCGTTTATCATCTCATTGGACGGATGGGCAGGCACCCAGCGCTATGCAGGAGTATGGTCGGGCGACCAGACCGGCGGCGAATGGGAATATATCCGCTTCCATATCCCGACTTATATCGGTTCGGGCCTTTCGGGACAGCCTAATATCACCTCCGATATGGACGGTATCTTCGGCGGAAAGAACCTGGCCATGAATACCCGCGACTTCCAGTGGAAGACATGGACACCGATGGAACTCAACATGGACGGCTGGGGCAGCAACGAAAAGTATCCTCATGCTCTGGGCGAACCTGCCACTTCTATCAACCGTATGTATCTGAAGCTGAAATCAGAACTGATGCCATACGCTTACAGCTTTGCCAAAGAAGCGGTAGACGGAATGCCTATCATCAGAGCCATGTTCCTCGAATTCCCGAATGACTACACAATGGGCAGCGCCACTAAATACCAATATATGTATGGTACCGACTTCCTGGTGGCACCTATCTATCAGAACACCAAGGCAGATGCCGAAGGCAATGACATCCGCAACGGTATCTATCTGCCCGAAGGTGAATGGATTGATTACTTCACCGGCGAGAAATATGAAGGCGGACGCGTTATCAACAACTTTGCCGCTCCTCTGTGGAAGCTCCCCGTATTTGTCAAGAACGGAGCCATCATCCCGATGACCAACCCGAACAATAACGTGAGTGAAATCAACAAGGGTCTGCGCATCTATGAAATGTATCCGCATAAGCACACCATGACCGTGGAATATGACGATGACGGTATCACCGAAGCATACAAGGACGGTAAGGGTGTAACTACTTTCGTCGAATCGAATGTCACTCCCAAAAATGAAGTGCTTATCACCGTACACCGCACTCAGGGTGACTTTGACGGCTTCGTGAAAGAGAAAGCCACTGAGTTCAGAATCAATGTAACCGAAAAGCCCAAAGCTATCTCTGCCAAAGTAGGAAAGAGCAAGATTAAGCTGACCGAGGTTACCTCTCTGGAACAATTCCAAAACGGACAGAACGTATACTTCTACGATGCTGCTCCCAATCTGAACAAGTTTGCCACTCCGGGAAGTGAATTTGAAAAGGTGACTATCGTCAAGAACCCCCAACTTCTCGTCAAGCTGGCTCCGATGGATATCACCACTAATCAGATTAATATGACTGTCAGCGGATTCCGCTATGCACCGGCCGATACTCACCGCGTCACTTCGGGCTCATTGACAGCTCCGAAAGCCGAAGTAACTGCCGAAAACACTGAAGCCTATACACTGAAACCGACATGGGCTCCGGTAGCCAATGCTGACTATTATGAAATCGAATTGAACGGCATTCTGTATAGTACTATCAAAGATACAGAACTGTTGTTTGAAGGACTGGAAGCCGAAACAACTTATGACTTCAAGATTCGCGCCGTAAACAAGGACGGTCAGTCAGACTGGGCAAACTTTACAACCAAGACCAAATCCAACCCGCTGGAATTTGCAATCCGAGGCATCAAGGGTGAAGTAACAGCCAAGGCACAAGAAGGATTTGAAATCGACCGTCTCTTCGACTTTGCCGAAATGGGTGATATGTGGCACACCAAGTACAGAGCTAACGCTTTGCCGTTCGACATGATTATCGACTTGAGAAGTGTCAACCAATTGGATAAATTCCATTACCTGAGCCGTAAGGACGGAGGCAACGGAACATTGTTGAAAGGAACCGTTTCATATAGTATGGACAAAGAACACTGGACAGAAGCCGGTGCATTTGAATGGAACCGCAAGGATGAAGTGAAAGTATTCACATTCACAGAACGTCCGACTGCACGTTACATCAAACTTTCTGTAACAGAAGGTGTTGGCAATTATGGTTCCGGCCGTGAACTGTATGTATTCAAAGTTCCCGGAACTGAAAGTTACTTGCCGGGCGACATCAACAATGACGGTAAGATTGACAACAACGATTTGACTTCTTATACCAACTACACCGGTCTGCGCAAAGGCGACGGTGACTTTGAAGGTTACATCAGCAATGGTGATATCAACAAGAATGATTTGATTGACGCTTATGACATCTCGGTAGTAGCCACTCAGTTGGAAGACGGTGTAGACGAAAGCGACGAAACTGAAAAAGTAAGCGGAAGCATCGAAATGAGCACTGCCAAACGCAGTTATAACAAAGATGAAATCATTGAAGTAGTAGTGAAAGGTATAGACCTGAAGTCTGTCAATGCACTGAGCTTCGCTTTGCCATACGACCAGCAGAAGTTTGAATTTGTCGGTGTACAACCGGTTAGCATGAAAGAGATGGAAAACTTTACTTATGACCGCCTTCACACCAATGGCACAAAAGCATTGTATCCTACTTTCGTCAATATCGGCAACAAACCTTCACTCGAAGGAACCAATGACTTGTTTATCTTGAAACTGAAAGCTAAACAAAGAGTAAGCTTCAATCTGAAAATGATTGATGGATTATTGGTTGACAAGAAGCTGAATGTTTGTAAGTTCTAAGAGACTTCACTACCCTCAGCGGTAACCCCAAAGGGAGCTGTGTCAAAACGTGGATAATGCTGTCGTTTCGTTCGTAGGGGCGAGGTTCGCTCGCCCGAAAACAGTTTGTTTTGTGTCTTCGGGCAGGCAAACCCTGCCCCTACAGCTGACGATGGGATAGACCGGTTTAGTTTTGACACACTCCCTTTTATCGAAATCACCCTCGCCACAGGTAGTAGCGAGGGTGATTTTTGGTTTATGAGCGTTTCGGCGCACCCTCTTTTTTTACGAATCAAGTCAATAAGTGTGTGGGCATCCTATTTTAAGAAAATTCCAATATTACAATGTAAGCATACAGATTTCTTTCAAGGCATTATAAATGAAGTATAGCAGACGACCACTCGATTTGATACCGGCATTGTAACTCATAGTTTACGCTTATATCACCCACAGGACTTTCGGATTGACCCAAAAAGGGGTTGCGTCAAAACGTGAATAATGCTGTCGTTTCGTTCGTAGGGGCGAGATTCGCTCGCCCGAAAACAGTTTACTTTGTGTCTTCGGGCAGGCAAACCCTGCCCCTACAGCTGACGATGGGATAGGTCGGTTTAGTTTTGACACACTCCCCATCATTTGGGCACAGCCCTCGAATACCACAATGTGGCAGTAACTTCAGAGCCCTGACAGCCTCCTTATTATTCACCGGAGTTCATCATCGCGCCCCTTTTCCGGAAACAGTTTATAATGAATACTTTTCCAATATCCTCTCTATAGCCTCCTGCGATACGGGCTTCGTTAAATAATCATTGCATCCCGCCTCTATTGCCCTTTCCCTGTCCGACTCGAAAGCAAAAGCAGTCAATGCAATAATAGGAACATCCTTCGAATAGCCACGAATCAGGCGGGTTGCTTCCAATCCATCCATATAAGGCATCTTTATATCCATAAAGATTAAATCGGGATGATGCTCCTTATACATATTGACAGCCTCACGACCATCCCGGGCACGTATCAGTTTATACCTCTTGCCCAGAACAGTATTCATAAGCAAGAAATTACTATCCACATCTTCCGCCACCAACAGGGTGCGCAATTGCAATGACTTTATGGCTACTTTCAAGTGTTGTTGCCTTTCCGCATTTCTTTTAAACTCCTCCCGCTTGTTATGCATATCATACGGAATAGTAAAACGGAACGTAGAACCTTCATGGAGTTCAGACTCCACCGTGATAGCGCCGCCCATCTTTTCTACAATCATCTGGCAAATGGCAAGGCCCAACCCGGTGCCCTGAACAAAAGAATTCAGCTTGACGAAACGGCCAAAGATGTGGGATAATTTTTCTTCGGAGATACCTATACCGGTGTCCTTCACATAGAAATCTACATAATCCTTCTTCAACTCGAAACCAAAATGAATCTCACCCTCATAAGTGAACTTAATCGCATTGGTTATCAAATTGGTAATGAGTTGCAAAATGCGGTTCTTATCTTCGTTAATCACCAAGCTGTCATCCTCATTATCCAAAATCAGCGTCACCCCTTCCTGTACACGCCCTTTATGAATTTCATACACATTACGGCACATCTCACCTAAATCCATAGGCTGCTTGACGTATTCAAACGTCCCTGCCTCTATTTTAGACAAATCAAGAATGTCATTAATCAGTTGCAACAATACATCCGAATTCTGATTGATGATTTCGGAATAAAGCTTTTCGTCTTCCCGATTGTCTGTGGTAGTCATCAACCTTGAGAAACCCACAATCGCATTTAGTGGAGTGCGTATCTCATGGCTCATATTAGCCAGAAAAGCACTCTTCAACCGGTCGGACTGCTCCGCCTTGATACGTGCCTGAATCAACTCCTGCTCTATGTTCTGCATATTCGTAACGTCCCACGAAATGCCGATAATAAGAGGAGCACGCCCTTCGAGAGGCACCAATGTCTTCAATGTCTGAACAATACGCGTCTCGCCGGTGGCAGTCACATACGTCTCCTGCATCTCCAGACGTTCCCTGGTACGCATCAGTTCCAAATCATCCTGATGAAACTTCTCTGCATCCGTCCTTTCGGGAAATATCTCGAAATCAGTATGGCCCAACGCACGCGAAGCCGGAATCTTGGAATGATTGGCAAAAGCCTTGTTCCAATACAAATACCTGAAATCATCTTCCGGGTCTTTTACAAACATATATACAGGAATATTATTCAGAATGGCATCCATCAGATAATTCAGTTCACGCAACTCATCCCTGTTTCGAATCACATCCGTGATGTCTTGAGTAAAGAACCATACCACCTCTTCCTGTCCGTCCTCTATTATAAAGGCAGACACCTGATGCACACGTTCTTTTACTTCGCCCACACGGGTATATCGGGCATGATATCCCATGCTGCCTCCGTTATCACGTATTTCCTGCACCCGTTTTTCGAATATCTCTTTTGTATGAAGTGAAACCGGCAAATCATATACCTTCTGTACACCCAGTTCGCCTTTCACACCATATTCTTCAATGAATTGCTTATTGGCATACACCAAAGTGCCATCGGTAGAAGCAGCCAGAATGCTGTCGCTCACTTTATCAAGAACGCGTTTAAACACCTCCAGATTCTTTTGTGTAGCCACCCGCTCGCTGATATCACGACACATAATCAACACATACTCTCCGTCTAACGGAAAGATACGGTTTTCATAATAATGATGTGCACCATTGAAATCCAGTTCGTGATGGGCCGTAGAACCTTTGCCCGTCGCTATCACTTTCTGAAGATTATTATAAACATTGTGATACGCCTCCTCCGGAATCATGTCGCGCATGTGCATACCGGCAAAAGCACTATTAGGGACTCCTACATGATTGGTCTCTTCACTAGACACCACTCCTATACCTGTTCCTTCATGATTAAAGACCGTGAGCATATCCGGTAAAGACTCCAGAATCCTCACTGCATACTTCTCCTTGAAACTCTTGTCCGTTTCTTTTTCTTTCAGAGAGGTCAGTTCCTCTTTGAGCCGACGATTTTCATGTTGTAATCTTTCAAGCTCTTGCTCCAATAATTCCCTTGTTTTCTCTTGCCCCGACATATCAAGTAAGTTTATAATTACTTATGGGTCAAATATAACCACTTTCCATGAACAAAAGAAGGAATCACCGCAATATTTACCGTTAAATTTAATTTTAACAAATATCCACCGCAGCGGCAAGCTTGATTAACTGCCTCTACGGTGGATAAATAATGGGCGCGAAAGTTGATTACTTGTATTCTTCCCAGCTCTTGATGGCAATGTCGTCTATGGTCATGGTGCAGAATGCATGGATAAATGCACTTGCCAGACGAGCATTGGTAATCAAGGGAATATTCAGGTCGATGGCGGCACGACGGATTTTATAACCATTGTCCAACTCGCCTGCAGTCAGGTTCTTGGGAATGTTGACTACCATATCTATCTCTTTCTTATGAAGCATATCGAGGGCTTGGGGGTGTCCTTCTTCGCTGGGCCAGTACACGCGGGTATTCTCTACTCCGTTCTCGGTCAGGAACTTGGAAGAGCCGCCGGTGGCATAAAGTTTATACCCTTTCTTCTGCAACATACGGGCTGCATTCAGCGTATCGGCTTTCTGCTTGGCATTACCGGTAGACAGCAACACACCTTTTTCGGGAATGCGGTAGCCCACAGAAAGCATAGCTTTCAGAACGGCACACGAAGTGTCGGAACCGATACAGCCCACCTCACCGGTAGAGGCCATATCCACGCCCAACACCGGGTCGGCCTTTTGCAAACGGTTGAATGAGAACTGACTTGCTTTGATTCCGACATAATCCAATTCAAAAAGGTTCTTGTTCGGCTTCTCTACCGGAAGGCCGAGCATGACTTTTGTTGCCAGCTCGATGAAGTTTATCTTCAACACTTTACTCACAAAGGGGAAACTTCGCGAGGCACGGAGGTTGCATTCTATTACTTTGATATCGTTATCCTTTGCCAAATATTGGATATTGAACGGCCCGGAGATATTCAGTTCTTTAGCTATCTGACGCGAAATGCGCTTTATGCGGCGAACGGTCTCCACATATAGTTTCTGCGGAGGGAACTGAATGGTGGCGTCGCCCGAGTGCACGCCGGCATATTCGATATGCTCACTGATGGCGTATGCCACGATTTCACCATTCTGTGCCACAGCATCCATTTCCACTTCCTTGGCGTGCTCGATGAACTGGCTCACCACCACCGGATGCTTTTTCGATACATTGGCAGCCAGTTTCAGGAAACGTTCCAACTCTTCCTGATTGGAACATACATTCATGGCTGCCCCGCTCAGCACATACGAAGGACGAACCAATACCGGGAAGCCCACCTTGCCGATAAAGGCATTGATATCTTCCATAGAAGTCAGTGCACTCCATTCGGGCTGGTCTACCCCGATACGGTCGAGCATGGCCGAGAATTTGTCGCGGTCTTCGGCATTGTCAATGCTCTTGGCACTTGTTCCGAGGATGTTGACACCTTGTCCGTCCAGGCGGAGAGCGAGGTTATTCGGTATCTGGCCGCCGGTGGAGACGATGACTCCATGCGGGTTTTCCAGTTCGAGGATATCCATGACACGCTCGAAAGTCAACTCGTCAAAGTAGAGGCGGTCACACATATCGTAATCGGTAGATACCGTTTCGGGATTGTAATTAATCATCACACTGCGGTAGCCTTCCTTGCGGATGGTCTGCAATGCCTGTACGCCACACCAGTCGAATTCCACCGACGAACCGATGCGATAGGCTCCCGAACCGAGTACGACGATGGATTGACGGTCGCCCAGATATTTCACGTCATTGGCCACACCGCTATAAGTAAGATACAGATAATTGGTCTGTGCCGGATATTCGGCAGCCAGCGTGTCAATTTGCTTCACCACCGGAAGGATGCCCGCCTGCTTGCGGTGAGTGCGGACATACAGGCTACCCTCTTCCATGTCGCCTTCAAACCCGATGGCACGGGCAATCTGGAAATCAGTAAAGCCCTGCACCTTTGCCTTGCGAAGCAAATCGACAGGCATATCGGCTATCTGCTTATGGTTGTTTCCCCATTCGTGCAATTCTTTGGAGGTATTCATAATGTTCTGCAATTTTTGCAGGAACCATTTGTCTATCTTGGTCAGCTCATGGATTTGGTCTACGGTATAGCCCGCACGCATGGCTTTGCTGATGACGAAGATGCGCTTGTCGGTCGGCTCGCGCAAGGCCTTGTCCACATCGGCTATCACCAATTCCTTATTCTCTACAAAGCCGTGCATCCCCTGACCAATCATGCGCAGCCCTTTCTGAATAGCTTCTTCAAAAGTACGTCCGATAGCCATTACTTCTCCCACAGATTTCATGGACGAACCCAGTTCGCGGTCTACACCGTGGAACTTGCCCAAGTCCCAACGCGGAATTTTACATACCACATAGTCCAGAGCCGGCTCGAAGAATGCGCTGGTAGTCTTCGTCACAGAATTCTTCAAATCAAACAGACCGTAGCCCAGACCGAGTTTGGCGGCAACAAAAGCAAGCGGGTAGCCTGTGGCCTTGGAAGCTAATGCGGACGAACGCGAAAGACGGGCATTGACCTCGATGACACGGTAGTCTTCCGATTCGGGGTCGAACGCATATTGCACGTTACATTCGCCCACGATACCAATGTGACGGATGATGCGGATGGCCAGCTCGCGAAGTTTATGATATTCTGCATTGGTAAGGGTCTGAGAAGGAGCGATAACGATGGACTCTCCGGTATGGATACCCAGCGGGTCGAAATTCTCCATGTTACAAACGGTGATGCAGTTATCGTAACGGTCACGGACTACCTCATACTCCACTTCCTTCCAGCCTTTCAAACTCTTTTCAACCAGCACTTGCGGCGAGAAAGAGAAGGCTTTTTCGGCCAGGACGTTCAGTTCTTCTTCATTATCGCAGAAACCTGACCCCAAACCGCCCAAAGCGTATGCAGCGCGGATAATCACCGGATATCCCAGTTCACGGGCCGCACGACGGGCATCTTCAATCGTTTCCACCGCCTCGCTTTTAATGGTCTTGACATCTATTTCATTCAGCTTCTGTACGAACAGTTCGCGGTCTTCGGTATCCATGATGGCTTGCACCGGAGTACCCAGCACGCGGGTGTTATATTTTTCGAAGACACCGGCTTTGTATAGAGACACACCGCAATTCAAGGCGGTCTGTCCGCCAAAAGAAAGGAGCACGCCGTCGGGACGTTCCTTTTCAATCACCTTCTCTACAAAGTAAGGAGTGACAGGAAGGAAATAAATCTGATCGGCCACCCCTTCGCTGGTCTGCACCGTTGCAATGTTGGGATTAATCAGAATGGTTTCGATACCTTCCTCCTTCAACGCTTTCAGAGCCTGCGAACCTGAATAGTCGAACTCTCCGGCTTCACCAATCTTCAGTGCACCGGAACCTAATAATAATACTTTCTTTATATCGTCTTTCATATTTGTTCTTTTTTTTATCGTTTCGGGAGTGTGTCAAAACTAAACCGGCCTATCCAATCGTCAGCTGTAGGGGCAGGGTTTGCCTGCCCGAAGACACAAAACAAACTGCTTTCGGGCGAGCGAACCTCGCCCCTACGAACGAAACGACAGCATTATCCACGTTTTGACACACCCCCCATATTTGCGGTTGTATTCGGGCGGACACACGGGGCCGCCCCTACAGCCGTCATCGGGGGACTGATGACGGCTGTAGGCTTTATAATAGCTTCACGAATTCATCAAACAGAAATTCGGTATCTGTAGGCCCTGACGCAGCTTCGGGATGGAACTGTGCCGAGAACCAAGGTTTGGATTTGTGTCTGATACCTTCATTCGAACCATCATTCATATTGATAAACAGCGGTTCCCAATCAGTTCCCAACGTATTATTATCGACCGCATAACCGTGATTCTGACTGGTGATGAAGCAACGCTCCGTCCCCACCATGCGCACCGGTTGGTTGTGGCTGCGGTGTCCGTATTTCAGTTTGTAGATGGTAGCGCCCCCCGCTTTGGAAAGCAACTGGTTACCCATACAGATGCCGAAAATGGGCTTGTCGCTCAGCCCCATCGCCTTACGAATATTCTGTACAGCCTCATCACACGTATCAGGGTCACCCGGCCCGTTCGAGATGAACAATCCATCATATTCCATTCCGGTGAAATCATAATTCCAGGGTACGCGAATCACCTCCACATCACGTTTCAGCAGGCATCGGATAATATTAGTCTTTACCCCACAATCCACCAAAACCACTTTCTTTTTGCCTGCTCCCTCATTGTAGCGAATCACTTCTTTGCACGAAACCTTATCCACGTAATTGATGCCTTCATAGCGGGCTTCGGGCTGATTGTCGGGTTCATCATCAAACACGATTTTTCCCATCATCACCCCATGTTCGCGAAGCACCTTGGTCAGTTCGCGCGTATCGATGCCGGTAATGCCGGGCACTTGTTCGCGCTTCAACCAGTCGGCAAGGCTTTCTTTTGCATTCCAATGGCTGAACTCTTCACTATAATCGCTGACAATAATAGCCTCGGCATGGATGCGCTCACTTTCCATAAAGGTGGCAAGCCCGCCAGACCCGATGCTAAAGGGAGGCACGCCGTAGTTACCCACCAACGGATAAGTCAAGGTCATCAACTGCCCTGCGTATGAAGGGTCTGTCAAGCTCTCAGGATAACCGGTCATAGCGGTATTGAATACAACTTCACCGGCTACCGGTTTCTCATAACCGAACGACTTGCCCGAGAAACGGCTCCCGTCGTCAAGAATCAATGTTACATTTCTCATTTAATCTATCTTGAATTTTGTTCTTTTAGAATTGGTATACCTTTTCTATATAGTCTATAAATGCTTGATTTACCAGCTTCACACCGCCCGGTGTGGGATAATCGCCACTGAAGTACCAGTCTCCGGTGTGCGACGGACAGGCTTCGCGCAATCCTTCCAAGGTCTGGTAAACAATCTCCACCTTTGCCCGCGTTCCCTTCGGAGTGAGCAGCTCCACCATCTTGGCGGCAATCTCCTCATTGGTAAACGGTGCATAAATCTCTTTCACATAGTTCACCATCTGCTCTTTGGGCATCCCTGCCTGATTTTTCGACTTATGATAAGCACGCGCAATGACATCTTTCATATCGCGCTCTTTCAGGAGTTCGATGGCGGCCTTGAATGCGATAAACTGATCCATGCTCGCCATATCGATGCCGTAGTAGTCGGGATAACGTACCTGCGGAGAAGAAGAGACAATCACAATCTTCTTGGGATTCAGACGGTCAAGGATACCGATGATGCTCTGTTTCAGCGTTGTTCCCCGCACAATGCTGTCGTCTATAATCACCAGATTGTCTACGTGAGGCACCAAACTTCCATACGTAACGTCGTACACATGAGCCGCCAGGTCATTACGGCTGTTGCCTTCGGCAATAAACGTACGCAGCTTGATGTCCTTTATCGCCACTTTCTCACTGCGGATGCGCCAAGAAAGGATTCTCTCCAGTTCATCGTGACTGGGGTTGTGTCCCAGCTCCTCTATCTTTCTCACCTTCAATTCATTAAGGTAGTTATCGAATCCTTCGAGCATACCATAAAACGCCACCTCCGCTGTGTTCGGTATAAAGGAGAACACGGTGTGCTCCACATCATAATCTATCGCTTTCAGGATAGGGTTCACCAACTTCTCACCCAGCAGTTTTCTTTCCTTATAAATATCCACATCACTGCCCCGGCTGAAATAGATACGTTCAAAAGAGCATGCCTTCTTTTCCTTTGCCCGGTTGATTTGTGCCAGGCGCATCTTTCCGGCTTTATTCAGAAAGATAGCCTGTCCCGGCTGCAACTCGTTGATGCTTTCGACAGGCACATTGAGTGCCGTCTGAATGACCGGACGTTCTGAAGCCAGTACCATGATTTCGTCATCCATATACCAGAATGCAGGACGAATGCCCCACGGATCGCGTACGGCAAAAGACTCACCGCTTCCTGTCATTCCGCAGATGACGTAACCTCCGTCCCACTCCCTGCTCGATGTCTTCAGCACATTGCCCAAGTCAATACGCTCCTCGATGGCATGAGTGATGTCCATGCCCTTTAATCCTTCGGCTTCGCACTGCACATAGAGACGCTCCACTTCACGGTCGAGGCGGTGTCCCACCTGTTCGAGCATAATGTAAGTGTCGGCATACTTGCGCGGATGCTGTCCGTCAGCCGTGATGCGTGCAAAAATCTCATCCACATTGGTCATATTGAAATTACCGCACAATGCCAGGTTCTTGGCACGCCAGTTATTGCGGCGCAAGAAAGGATGCACATACGATATCCCACTCTTTCCGGTAGTGGAATAACGCAGATGCCCCATATACACTTCCCCCGCAAAAGGCAGGTATTTCTTGGCATATTCGGCATCATTCAATTGCTCGGGAGTCAAGTCCTTGAAATTAGCCTGCACATTGCCGAATATCTCTGTTATCGCTCCCGACCCCAACGCCCTTTCGCGAAACATATATTCTTCACCGGGATTGGCTTCCAGCTTCACACAAGCCAGTCCCGCCCCCTCCTGTCCGCGGTTGTGTTGTTTCTCCATCAGCAGATACAGCTTGTTCAAGCCATACATCCAGGTTCCATACTTTTCCCGGTAATACTCCAGCGGTTTAAGCAATCGTATCATTGCCACGCCACATTCATGCTTTAACGGTTCCATTTTCTCTCCTTTAACCTCATTATTTTATACTAAAAAAACTCTCGTTACTCTTTTCCGAAGATGTCTCCATTGTTTTGGCAGAATGTTTCCATTGTTTGCCAAAGATGTCTCCATTGTTTGCCCTTGCCCTCCTTGCCTGTCCCGGCACACGGCCGGCAGGTTTTGATGTATCAACGGTGCGGACAAGCGAATGTTTTCCGCTGTCTCGGTACAATTAAAAACAAAAAATAAGTCTAAGTAATGGGAAATCCGGAAATATTCAAATAGTAGAATCAAAAAGGCGGTATCGGAACTACGGCTGAAGATTAATCCCTGTTGCTGAAGTGTCTGTTGGCGGGATGCGTAGTTTGGTGTATTGGGTGTAATACTTAACCTCCTTCCTATGTCAATCAATGCGATGCCTGCACTGCCATAGCCCCGATGTTCCCACCGTTTCGGGCTTTTTATGAAGGCAGGGTAAACATCTCGTTTCTCAATGCAGCCTACTGTTCCACACATAATCTACTAAATACTATGTTCTGATTCGGCTGCAAAGATACAAATATCGATTAACATAAATGCAATAAAAACCATAAATAATTGACGAAAGTAACAAAAAAAGTAGAAATGAAAATCTAAAAGAAATGTTTTGTTCCTTTTCTTAATAAATATGAATACTTACATTCTTATATCACTTCCGCCCTCTTCCATTATGATTTAAAAGTTAGTTGCATATCGGAACCGGCAATGTGAAAGTTGCAAGGAGAACCGGAGGGATACAGACACCGACCATCATCTATAGAGAAATGAAACGACTAAACTTATAATTTGAAAGCATTTCAGGTGAATTACATTTCAAACAGAAAGCAAAAACAGCACATACCCAACAGAGTATAAGGCAGACCGAAGAGTGACTATCTTTTTATCAATATAAACCCGCCAGACAGAAAGCAAAAAGAAATAAAACACTTACATTTGCAGAACAAATTGAAATACAAATCAACATTATCACAAACTAAAGACAGTTATAATGGTAAAAAGAAAGCAAAACGGTCTTTATGACGCAACCAACGAACATGATGCCTGCGGAGTAGGTATGGTAGTCAACATTCATGGCAATAAATCGCATGAGCTGGTAGATTCCGCATTAAAGGTTCTGGAAAATATGCGCCATCGCGGTGCGGAAGGAGCTGATAACAAGACCGGCGACGGCGCGGGAATCATGCTACAAATTCCCCACGAATTCATCCTCTTGCAAGGTATACCGGTACCCGAAAAAGGAAAGTACGGAACCGGACTGGTGTTTCTGCCTAAAGATGAAAAAGAGCAGGCCGGCATCCTAAGTATTATGATTGAAGAAATAGAACGTGAAGGGCTGACACTGATGCACCTGCGCAATGTGCCCACCAATCCCGATTGCTTGGGAAATGACGCACGAACCACCGAACCGGATATCAAACAGGTGTTTATCACCGGAGTGACTGATGTGGAAAACTTGGAGCGTACCCTCTATGTCATCCGTAAAAAGATTGAAAAACGCGTCCGGCATAAAGATTTCTATATCGTTTCCCTATCGGGCAAAAACATTATATATAAAGGGATGCTTTCGTCCATGCAGGTGCGCGAGTACTTCCCGGACCTGACACAACCTTACTTCACCAGCGGACTGGCATTGGTGCACTCCCGCTTCAGCACCAACACATTCCCTACATGGAGTTTGGCACAGCCTTTCCGCCTGTTGGCGCATAATGGTGAAATCAATACCATCCGCGGCAACCGAGGATGGATGGAGGCACGCGAAAGTGTTCTTTCCTCTCCGGCATTGGGAGACATCAAAGCCATCCGCCCCATTATTCAGCCGGGTATGAGCGACAGTGCCTCACTAGACAATGTGCTCGAATTTTTTGTGATGTCGGGATTGAGTCTGCCTCATGCCATGGCGATGCTGGTTCCCGAATCATTCAATGACAAAAATCCTATCAGTGAAGAATTGAAAGCGTTTTACGAATACCATTCTATTCTGATGGAGCCCTGGGACGGGCCTGCCGCCCTATTGTTCAGTGACGGACGGTTTGCCGGAGGTATGCTTGACCGCAACGGCCTGCGCCCTGCCCGTTATCTCATTACCAACAATGATATGATGGTAGTGGCCAGCGAAGTAGGTGTGATGGATTTCGAACCGGGAGAGATTAAAGAAAAAGGACGTCTGCAACCGGGAAAAATACTGATGATTGATACTGAACAGGGTAAAATATATTATGACGGCGAACTGAAAGAACAATTGGCATCGGCCCGCCCCTACCGCGCCTGGCTGTCTACCAACCGCATCGAACTCGATACCTTGAAAAGCGGACGCAAGATAGACAACCGGATAGCCGATTACGACCGTATGTTACGCACGTTCGGTTTTTCGCGCGAGGACATAGAACGCACCCTCATACCGATGTGCGACACAGGGGCCGAGCCTGTCGCCTCCATGGGGAACGACACGCCTCTGGCTGTCCTCTCGGACAAGCCGCAATTATTGTTCAACTACTTCCGCCAACAGTTTGCACAGGTCACCAATCCGGCTATCGACCCTATCCGCGAAGAATTAGTGATGTCGCTCACCGAGTACATCGGCGCCGTAGGAATGAACATCCTGATACCCAGCGAAAGCCATTGCAAAATGGTACGTCTGCCCCATCCCGTACTGAACAATACCCAACTGGACATTCTCTGCAATATCCGGTATAAAGGATTCAACACCGTGAAACTCCCCATCCTATTCGAGGTGAGCAAAGGAAAAGCCGGACTGCAGGAAGCACTGAGTGCCTTGTGCAAGCAGGCTGAGCAATCCGTGACCGACGGAGTAAACTATATCATTCTGAGTGACCGTTCCGTTGATGCGGCTCATGCCGCCATCCCGTCACTGCTGGCGGTAAGTGCCGTCCATCATCACCTCATCTCGGTTCAGAAACGCGTACAAACCGCATTGATTGTAGAAAGCGGCGAGATTCGCGAGGTGATGCACGCCGCCCTGTTACTGGGGTATGGGGCCAGCGCCATCAATCCATACATGGCCTTTGCCGCACTGGATGAACTGGTGAGGAAAGGCGATGTGCAGATGAACTACGAAACGGCCGAAAAGAATTATATCAAAGCCATCTGCAAGGGCTTGTTAAAAATTATGAGCAAGATGGGTATTTCTACAATCCGCTCTTATCGGGGCGCGAAGATTTTTGAAGCCGTAGGAGTCAGTGAAGAATTATTAAGAGATTATTTCGGCACACAGACATCAAGCATCGGGGGTATCCGCCTGGAAGAAGTCGCCAAAGATGCCATCGCCTTGCACGATGCCGGATTCTCTCCGAAAGAAGTGAACGACATTTTACCACACAACGGACTGTTCTCTTTCCGCAAAGACGGAGAACGGCATGCTTGGAATCCGGAAACCATCTCCACCCTGCAACTGGCCACCCGACTGGGCAGCTATAAAAAGTTCAAGGAATTCACCTCTATGGTAGATGGAAAAGACTCTCCCCTCTTCCTGCGCGACTTCTTCGGACACAAACGAAACCCTATTGATATTGAAAAGGTGGAGCCGGTAGAAAACATCGTGAAACATTTCGTGACAGGAGCCATGTCCTTCGGTGCTATCAGCAAGGAAGCACATGAAGCACTGGCACTGGCCATGAACAAACTGGGTGCACGCAGCAATACAGGTGAAGGGGGTGAAGACAGCGACCGTATTACTGGCACTTACGAAGGTATCTCACTATGCAGCAAGACCAAGCAGATAGCGTCGGGACGTTTCGGCGTCACTGCCGAATACCTGGTCTGTGCCGAAGAAATCCAGATAAAGGTGGCCCAAGGCGCCAAGCCGGGAGAAGGAGGACAATTACCGGGATTCAAGGTAGATGAGGTGATTGCCAAAACCCGCCACTCCATTCCGGGCATCTCGCTGATTTCGCCTCCGCCCCACCATGATATTTATTCCATCGAAGATTTGGCCCAGTTGATATTCGACCTGAAAAACGTAAACCCACAGGCACGAATCAGTGTGAAACTGGTGGCCGAAAGCGGAGTGGGAACCATTGCCACCGGAGTGGCCAAAGCGAAAGCCGACCTGATTGTCATCTCGGGAGCCGAAGGAGGAACCGGCGCGTCACCTGCCTCAAGTATGCGGTATGCAGGTATCTCGCCCGAAATAGGGCTGAGTGAAACGCAACAGACCTTGGTACTGAACGGACTCCGCGGACAAGTAAAACTGCAAGTGGACGGACAGTTGAAAACCGGACGGGACATTATCAATATGGCTTTGCTAGGTGCGGAAGAATTCGGTTTCGGCACCACCGCATTGATTGTGCTGGGATGCGTCATGATGCGCAAGTGCCACACCAACACCTGTCCCGTGGGCGTGGCCACCCAAGACCCCGAACTGCGCAAACATTTCCGCGGGCATTATGAATATGTAGTGAATTATTTCACTTTTCTGGCACAGGAAGTACGCGAATATCTGGCCGAAATGGGATTCGCCCGACTGGAAGATATCATCGGACGTACGGATTTAATTGAAATACAACAAATGCCCGGTGAGAAGAAATCCTCACTGCTGGACTTCGGCAAACTATTGCACAGAGTGGACAACGGAGCCGCCATACACCATGTCATAGAACAGAAGCACGATATCGCCCATGTAAAGGACGTAACCATTCTGACTGCCGCCCGGGATGCCATAGAAAACGGAAAAGAGATTTCCTTGGAATACACCATCGCCAACACAGACCGTTCGGTAGGAGCCATGCTCGCAGGGGCAGTTGCCAAGAAATACGGACAGGCAGGGCTTCCGGAACAGACCATCCACATCAAATTCAAAGGCTCGGCAGGACAAAGTTTCGGTGCATTCCTGACTCACGGCATCAGTTTCAAGCTGGAAGGTGAAGCGAATGACTACTTGGGAAAAGGACTGAGTGGCGGACGCATTGCAGTACTGCCCCCCGTGCGCAGCAATTTCGATGCGGAAAAGAATACCATCGCCGGAAACACCCTGCTGTATGGTGCTACCGATGGCGAGGTGTATATCAACGGACGAGTGGGTGAACGCTTCGCCGTCCGCAATTCCGGTGCGACCGCCGTGGTAGAAGGTGTAGGCGACCACTGTTGCGAATATATGACCGGAGGACGAGTCGTGGTACTGGGGGAAACCGGACGTAATTTTGCTGCCGGAATGAGCGGCGGGGTGGCTTACGTATGGGACAAACACCATCACTTCGATTATTTTTGCAACATGGAGATGGTGGAGCTTTCTCTTATTGAGGAAGCGTCTTACCGGAAAGAACTGCATGAACTGATTCGCCAGCATTACCTTTATACCGGCTCCAAACTGGCACGAACCATGTTGGATGACTGGAATCGATATGTGGACGAATTTATCCAAGTAGTACCTATCGAATATAAACGAGTATTGCAAGAAGAACAAATGCGCAAGCTACAGCAAAAAATAGCTGATGTACAAAGAGATTATTAATACATCACACAAATTATCAACAAAGAAATACAACAAAGAGATGGGAAATCCAAAAGCATTTTTAACCATTCCGCGTCAGGAGGCGGGCTACCGTCCCATTCACGACCGGATATCAGACTATAGCGAAGTGGAACAGACTTTGAACAGCCGTGACCGTAAACTTCAAGCTTCACGCTGCATGGACTGCGGTGTTCCTTTCTGCCACTGGGCCTGTCCGCTGGGCAACAAGCAGCCCGAATTTCAAGATGCCCTCTACAAAGGCAAATGGGAGGAAGCCTACAAGATATTGAACGAGACCAACGACTTTCCTGAGTTCACAGGCCGCATTTGCCCCGCCCTCTGCGAAAAAAGTTGCGTGCTGAAACTAAGCATGGACTCCCCCGTCACCATCCGCGAGAATGAAGCGGCCATTGCCGAAGCAGCCTTCCGCGAAGGTTATATCAAACCCCGACACATCGAACGCAACGGGCGGAAAGTAGCCGTTATCGGTGCCGGGCCTGCAGGACTGGCTGCTGCCAACCAACTCAACGGAAAAGGTTACACTGTGACCGTCTTTGACAAAAACGAGGCTCCCGGCGGCCTGCTGCGTTACGGTATCCCCAACTTCAAGCTGCACAAACCCATCATCGACCGCCGTATCCGGGTGATGGAAGAAGAGGGCATTCTCTTCAAAATGAACAGCGACATGGATGTGCGGCAACTCCCCGAAGGTTTTGACGCTTACTGCATCTGTACCGGAGCTCCGACCGCGCGCGACCTCTCCGTTCCCGGACGCGAACTGAAAGGTATCCATCCGGCACTGGATATGCTGGCTCAACAAAACCGTATCCTTGCCGGCATGACGTTCACGAAAGAACAATTGGTTACTGCCAAAGGTAAGAAAGTAGTAGTCATCGGCGGAGGTGACACCGGTAGCGACTGCATCGGAACCAGCAACCGGCAAGGTGCTGCAAGCGTCACCCAAATCGAAATCATGCCTCAACCGCCCGTAGGACAGAACCCTGCCACTCCGTGGCCCCAATTCCCCATTGTGCTGAAAACCACCTCTTCTCACGAAGAAGGGTGTAGCCGCCGGTGGTCCCTTGCCACTCATAAGTTTCTCGGCAAAAACGGTAAAGTCTGCGGTGTGGAAGTGGAACAGGTGGAATGGATTCCCAATCCCGACGGTGGCCGCCCTATCATGAGACCCACCGGAAAGGTGGAAGTGATTGAAGCCGACCTGGTTCTTCTGGCAATGGGATTCTTAAAGCCCGAACAACCTGAATTTCCCGAAAATGTCTTTGTGGCGGGAGATGCCGCAAGCGGAGCCAGCCTGGTGGTACGCGCCATTGCCGACGGACGGAAAGCGGCAACGGATATAAACAGTTATCTCACTAAATAAGGAAAATATATTCGCATTCATTGACCGTCCACTCTTTCCATACAAGTGTTTCAGCACTTTTAAGAGAGGCATCATCCACCGTAGGGGCAGACCCATGTGTCCGCCCCCCAAAAATACAACTAATATTAACTACCAAAAACAAATACAACCATGTGTGGAATCATCGGAATATTCAACATCAAGCAACAAACGCAGGAACTGCGCCGGAAAGCCTTGAAAATGTCTCAAAAACTCCGTCACCGCGGACCGGACTGGAGTGGAATCTATGTGGGCGGCTCTACCATCCTGGCTCATGAACGCCTCTCCATCGTAGACCCTCAAAGCGGAGGCCAACCTCTATACAGTCCCGACCGGAAACAAATCCTTGCCGTAAACGGAGAAATCTACAACCATCGGGATATACGTGCAAAATACGCCGGAAAGTATGCATTCCAAACCGGAAGCGACTGCGAAGTCATCCTTGCCCTATACAAAGACAAAGGCATCCGCTTTTTGGAAGATTTGAACGGCATCTTCGCCTTTGCCCTCTATGATGAAGAGAAAGACGATTTTCTCATTGCCCGCGACCCCATCGGCGTCATACCTTTATATATAGGTAAGGACAAAGAAGGAAAAATATATTGTGCCAGCGAACTGAAAGCTCTTGAAGGGTTCTGCGATGAATACGAACCTTTTCTTCCCGGTCATTACTATTGGGGGAAAGAGGGCAAGATGACCCGTTGGTATGTCCGTGACTGGTTTGACTACGAAGCCGTGAAAAACAACAGTGTTCATTCTCAGGACATACACGACGGACTGGAAGAGGCGGTTAAATGCCAACTGATGAGTGATGTGCCCTACGGCGTACTTCTTTCCGGCGGTCTGGACAGTTCCGTCATCTCTGCCATTGCCAAAAAATATTCCAAGAAGCGTGTCGAGACTGATGACAAGAAAGATGCCTGGTGGCCTCAACTCCATTCATTTGCCATCGGTCTGGAAGGTGCGCCCGACCTGATAAAAGCCCGCGAAGTGGCCGATTTTATCGGAACTGTCCACCATGAAATCCATTATACCCTTCAAGAAGGTCTGGATGCGCTTCGCGATGTCATTTACTACATTGAGACGTATGATGTCACCACCGTCCGCGCGTCTACCCCAATGTATTTGCTGGCACGCGTCATTAAAAGCATGGGAATCAAAATGGTACTGAGTGGTGAGGGAGCTGACGAAGTGTTTGGCGGCTATCTATATTTCCACAAAGCTCCTACCGCCCAAGCTTTTCACGAAGAGACCGTCCGCAAACTGAGTAAACTCCATTTATACGACTGTCTCCGCGCCAATAAATCACTGGCCGCATGGGGAGTGGAAGGACGTGTGCCTTTCCTGGACAAAGAATTTCTGGATACAGCCATGCGTCTGAATCCCAAAGCCAAGATGTGTTTTGGAAACACCATCGAAAAGAAAATAGTCCGCGAAGCCTTTGCCGATATGTTGCCCGAAAGCGTGGTATGGCGTCAAAAGGAACAATTCAGTGACGGTGTGGGCTATAGCTGGATTGATACGCTGAAAGCCGTGACAGCCGAGGCCGTCACGGACGAACAAATGGCACATGCTGCCGAGCGTTTCCCCATCAATACTCCGATGAACAAGGAAGAATACTATTACCGAAGCATCTTTGAAGAACATTTCCCCAGCGAAAGTGCGGCGAAATGTGTGCCGAGCGTTCCCAGTGTTGCCTGTTCTACGGCTGAAGCTCTTGCGTGGGACACCGCCTTCAAGAACATGAACGACCCCAGTGGCCGTGCTGTAAAGGGAGTGCATGAAGAAGCCTACCAATAAATCCGGCATCAATTGACACAACAAAAGCGGATAACTGAAAAAATTATCCGCTTTTAGTTTCTCCGTTTCAAAAGAAAGATATATATTTGCAACGCTTTTTCAGAAAAGCATCTGCAATTGCAGAAAAAAACAGTTGCCGAAATAGCTCAGTTGGTAGAGCAATTCATTCGTAATGAATAGGTCCCGGGTTCGAGTCCCGGTTTCGGCTCATCAAATAGGCTGCATCACAATGATGGCAGCCTATTATTTTTTCCGAGGCAGTGAAATTTAATGGGAACTGAGCAGACGAGATGTTACGGTGCAGTAGATATGATGGTCGGAAATGATTGTCGCAAACATTAAAGTTTATGGCAACTATTTATCTATCAGTCTTAAAAAACAATACAAACCAGCAAAAGGAACTTATATTAAATATTAAGCTGAATCCTTGATATTCTGAAACAGAATAGCTATTTTTGTCAAAATGATATAATAATGGGAAATTGGAGTGACCAGCAATAAATAAAAAAAGAAGGGAAGGAAAAGGATAAAACAAGACGAGAAAAACTCGCAGGGTATTTCTTCGACCTGTCTAAACTTTCTTTTGCAGGGTTGGTTATAAGTATTATATTACCGCTGTTCTCTAATGTTGAAAATACAATATTATGGCTTGCGGCATTATTCGGAACAGTATTAACAATTTCGTCAGCTATGCTGGCGAATAAAATATTAAAGTAGATATGGAAGCATTAGTCGCAGTTTTTGCATTAGGATGTGTAATAGTCGGAGGTATATATCTGTGGACTTTTACACAAAACGGTAAAAAATGGTTGAAAAACCTATAGAAACAATATAATTATCAACTTACCAAATCACTAAAAACAATCGTATGACTGTCGGTTTGATTGTCGCAACATAAGATTTTGCAAGTCTAAAGAATTTAAAACCAATAATTACCTATCATTTTTTGATTCATTCGTAATGAATAGGTCCCGGTTTCGGCTCATCAAAGGGGTTGTGTCAAAACGTGGATAATGCTGTCGTTTCGTTCGTAGGGGCGAGATTCGCTCGCCCAAAAACAGTTTACTTTGTGTCTTCGGGCAGGCAAACCCTGCCCCTACAGCTGACGATGGGATAGGCTGGTTTAGTTTTGACACACTCCCTTACCCCCCCTCTTCCTTAATTAATCTCTTCCTTGTATTTTATCACCGCCCTATAATGCAGTTTATGTGCCAATGTTATAAACTCATCATTTAATCTTTGAGGCACGCACGGCTCACCGGTTATATAATCTATGCTGTCACAATAAATACTGACTCGCCCCGCCAAATACATAAAGTGCTTCACATCTATATCCTCACTACCCAGCGTTCTGACAAAGAACTCACTTGAGTAGTACTCGGGGTCTTCCATTCCTTCCATATTCTCTTTTTTATATTATATGCAACAAAGGTCGACATTTAATCGGAATAAACAAATAAAAACTCCGATACAATTTCCCTTTATCAGAAAATTATATCGGAGCTTCACCCCACTACTCCATAAGAATAATGCAGGTTTACTTCACTATAAAGCCTCTTTTATCCAAATAAGCTTTAAAACGGTGCAGATATTCTTCGCTGGGGCCGGCAAAAAAAGAAACGCCCGAAGCTCCATTGTCATAGGCTTCGTCCAACGCTTTCTCAAAATCATCTTTGATATCGCCAAACATTAACCCTGCATATACCTTTGCCCGCCCATTGACGGTTTGCACGCTTTCCTGCACCGAACGGCCAATCCATTCGGCACCTTCGTAATAAAATTTATTATAAATCATCGGGAAATAAGCATCCAGCGACCAGTTGCCCCAATCCTGACGAACCATCTTCCGCGCCATGGAAGGCCCGGGGAATACGGCTGCCGAAATAAACTTATGGTCGGCTTTTACAGCTTTCGTAATGGCCTCTACCACATGAGTGACCGCATCCAAACGGAAGTTTATCCAACTCTGATTCTCCATCGGATACTTCAGTTCCAAAGGGTCTTGACCAGTCTGCGCCTTGAACAGTGCCCGACAAGTGTCACAATAACAATAGTCGTATTCAGGCAATTCCTCTTTCTGCTCGATGCCATAGTTTTTCCACAGACTGACCGGCAGCACGACATCCGGCATACGGACGTAATCCAGATGAACTCCGTCTACATAGGGCTTATGAGCCTCTTTCACATAATCTTCTGCCAAATACTGAGCCACTCCCGAATGATTGGGACAAAGGAAACGGTAATAATCCACATAAGCAGGCTTGTCGTGACTCGACTCTCCCTTACGGTTGACAGCATACCAGTCAGGATGCTTGTCCAGCAATTCCGCACGGTTCATCGTCCACTTCCAATAGTGGGCTTCCAGACCGGCTTCCTTGCACATGCGGTAAATGTCCTCATCATAACCTTCAAAAAGCACTCCCGAAATGCCACATTCTTTCAACAACTTGAACCACTTCTGCCAGTCTGCCGCCGAACGGTCTTTAGGAACACCTGTCCACACCCAGTTCTTCACTTGGCGCGAAGCTATTTTCTCTATATGGAAACGTCCTTCATTATTAATGACATAGCGCACTCGCTCTGCCGGATTCGATATAGCAATGCGATACGTGTTCCGGGTAGCCTCCACCGTAATCTCGGCACCGGCAGGAAGATTCTTCAGTTCCTTTTCCGTAAGGAAGAAGCTGTCTTTGGTACGCAGATAGTTATGCTCTTTTCCGTAATATTCCTGCTGGGCATAGAACATAGCCCACAGCAGTTTATACATGGGCTGATTGTAAGGATAGACAAATCCGGCCTTGCCCGTCCCTACCTTATCATCGGAAAAATAAAGATAGCCCCAACGGTCGGGCATGTGCATATCAATCTTTCCGGTAGCACTCCACACCCAGTTTTCTTCAGGACCGTTCGGCTTCAACCACTGCACGCGCGAGAAATTGATGCGCCACGTATTTCCCGCCTTCAGGGGATTATTGAAATTCATGGTCAACGCCTGATGGGGAATGGCCATCTCCACACTCCAATATCTGTCTTTATCCTTCGGTTTATTCAACGTTCCCTCGCAATGAACGGCCATCTTCATTCCCGGACAGTCCCACTGCACCATGAAGTTACCGCCGGAGCGATAAGGCTTGTCCAGCATCAAATCGAAGATGACTCCCCGGGCATTGGTCTCGATTTCAAAGTAATTATGTCCGTCACTGTCCGGGTCAATAAATACCTCGAAGTCATTATCATAGTAAATAATGGTATCGCGGCGAGTCAGACGCGCCTTTATATCCTCTTCTTCAAGGACGGCGCCAATATACAGATAATTGTCGTCCCAAAGCATTTTGGCCGTTGTCTCATATTTGGGAGCAGGAAATCCCTCTCCGCTGATGTCGACAAAAGGAGCCGTAGCTTCGGCCTTCTGCCACGAACTTTCGTTCAACTTACCGTCTATCTTCAGTTTTCCGTCTGCACGATAGCAAACATACGTGCGGGGGTCTGTCAGGAAACGTTCATATTTCTCATACAGACTCTGGGCTCCGGCAGGGAGACAAGACAACAACAGCAGGAGCGAGTAAAAGTATTTCAGTTTTTTCATGATTGTTCCAAAGCTTCAGATTAATTACTTTCAATCACACGGCCTACACCTCTATATAGTTTGACCGGACCGTCTAAAAGAACTGCCAATACTGTGATTTGGCTGTCTTGCACTTGTTCGGGCACATCAATATACAGATTGCCGGGCACGTCACTCCAGTAGTTTTTATTATAGACTTTGTAACTGAGCATAGCTCCGTTGCCTACCACCCATACACGGTTCACTTTATTGACCAAGCCTTTCACTTCCACCACTCCGTTAGGCTTATAAGGCAGATACAGATAAAGAATATCCCCTGCTTTATTCAGCGTCGTGTAGCCTTGGAAATGTTCGGCCGGAATACCCGCACGGGTATCATAAACCGCTTCTTTGTGCTTCTTTGTCCAACGGCCGAATTCTTTCAGAATAGCCACTTGCTCTTCGGGAATAGTTCCGTCTTCTTTCGGACCGATATCCAGCAAGAGGTTGCCGCCATTGCTCAGGCAATCGACAAAGGTGCGAAGCAAAATATAAGGTGATTTATAATTGCTGTCGGTATGCTGATATCCCCATGAGTCGTTCATGGTCATACAAAGCTCCCAATATTTGTCTTCGGGACGAACCACCGGCACACCTTGTTCGGGAGTGGCATAGTCACCGTATCCCTGGATGCGGGAGTTAATAATCACATTCTTATTGTCCGAACGGAGCAACTCCACAATACCTTTCGAATTCCATGTTTCGGCACTCTGTTCCCAGTCACCGTCAAACCAATAAAGGTCGGGCTTCCAGGTCTTGTTCAGCTCAGCCAACTGGCCGAAATTGAACTTATTGAACTTTGCCCAACGTGCGGGGTCGTCCTTGTAACGCACCTCGGTGCGCGTCTTATTAGGATAATCGGGATGCGACCAATCCAACAAAGAATAATAGAAACCAAGATGCAAGCCCTGCTTACGCACCTCTTTCACAAACGGCGCTATCAGGTCACGCTTGGCAGGAGTGCTCTTTACGGTGCTCAAGTCTCCCACTTTGGTGTCCCACAAAGCCACACCGTCATGGTGCTTGGTTGTGATAACCGTATACTGCGCTCCACTCTCCTTTATCAAATCCACCCATGCCTTCGGGTCGTATTTGGAAGCGGTAAATCCGCCCGCCTGATTCATATACTCATCGTATGGCAGATAATTATTAAAGAATGACCAGCTTTCGGAAACTCCTTTGACGGCATAGATTCCCCAATGAATAAAGATTCCCAGCTTTGCCTGTGAGAACCATTCCATACGTTTGTCTTTTTGTTCGGGTGTTTCTTGTTTGGCAATCTCCTGTGCACGCAATGGAGACAATGCGATGAGCAAACCAAGAAACGTCAGTGATAATCGGTTATTTTTCATATACATAATAGGTTTGATTAATATCGGTTAGCTCGATAATTAGTATAATCTGTAACTTTCTGAACAAAGATAACGCATTTTACCCTTTCAGACTTAAAGTTTACCTACTTTTTCTTTTAAATTTCTATCTTTGCAGTCCTATAATCAAAACTTATGAGAACAAAAAAGAAAAAACAGTCTTCCGGCAAAGCACTGCCTCTACTCATTATCGCAGCACTGATAGTACTAATGGCCTACAAATACCGGCTGTTGGACGAAAAGTTCTTTAAGGGACTTCCCGATTTGATTTCTACGGAACAAACCTCCCCCCTTCCGCCCTCCGCCTCTACCGATGCTTTGGAGATTCCGGTCATGCAGTCGCGCACCGGAGGCCAGCTTATCAAGAGAAAAGGATATACGCTGTCATACAATGCCGACTATAAAACGCCGCAATGGGTAGCCTGGGAACTCACCAAGAAAGAGACAAAAGGAAAAGAGGAAAGAACGGACAAATTCTTGCCCGACCCTGATGTGCGCGGAGCGAAAGCATATACCGGCGACTATACCAAATCCGGCTACGACCGCGGACACATGGCACCGGCCGCCGACATGAAATGGAGCAAACAGGCGATGGCGGAATCTTTCTACATGAGCAATATCTGTCCGCAGAACCCCAACCTGAATCGCGGAGACTGGAATGACTTGGAAGAGAAGTCGCGCCAATGGGCTAAAAAATATGGAGCTGTCTACATCACTTGCGGACCTGTATATGACCACAGCAAGCCACAAAGAATAGGAAACAATAAGGTTGCCGTTCCCGATGCCTTTTATAAAGTAATTCTCATCAATGATTCGAAGGCCCCCAAAGCCATCGGCTTCCTATTTCCCAACAAAGCGGGACATAAGCCATTGAAGAAGTACATCGTCACGGTAGACAGCGTGGAGAAAAGAACAGGCATTGACTTTTTCCCCGCATTGCCGGATGACGTAGAAAACAGGATTGAAGCGGAACTGGCAAAAGAACTTCCTTAAATACGTCTGCTCCACCCGAAGGAGGGGGCGTTGCTGATGACAGTGACTGACATTTCAGCTTAATACCCCAAACGAATCAATAGATATTTCATCCGGCAGGCTGATATATTCTTCACAGCAATCCGTTGTATTCATTAATCATCGTCACCGACCTAATAAACAGCGGCACCGATTCGCGAATTTCTGCCATCGGTTAATAAATCAGTGGCGGAAATTCACGAATGCATCAAGAGCCGATTGGCTTTATGTATGGAGTCTAATGGTTTTTCAAAGGTAAAGATGACAGCGTATCATCTGACGACCGGACTTTTTTCTATAAGCTCTTATACCGAACTCACGTATATTTATCTATCTTTGCACCGAAAACAAATTGATAACAATGGATAAAAAGAAACGCAATCTTTTAGTAATAGTTATATTGATAATTATTCTTGCCGGAGCAGGAAGTGCCGGAACGGTTTACTATTATTTCTTCTCCCGACCGTTCAACTTATCAAAAACGACTTATATCTATATCGACAGAGATGATAATTTAGATTCCATTTATAGCAAAATCGAGTTGGCCGGGAATCCTAAAAGCATGTATGGCTTCAAATTTCAGGCAGAAAGAGGAAATTACGGAGAGAATATACGCACTGGACGGTATGCCATCCGCCCGGAAGACAATATGCGCTATCTTTACCGCCGCCTTTCGATGGGATATCAGACTCCGGTCAATCTCACCATCCCCGGCGTGCGTACGCTGGACAGACTGGCACGCACTGTCGCCCGCCAGCTCATGATTGATTCTGTGGAAATAGCCCGATTGCTGGCCGACAGCAGTTATTATACTCCAATGGGGTATACCCGAGAGACCCTCCCCGCCCTTTTCATTCCCAATACATACGAAGTGTATTGGAACATGAGCGCTGACGCTTTTATGAAGCGTATGCAGAAAGAGCATGCAGCCTTCTGGAACGAGGAAAGACGGAGAAAAGCGGCAAGCATCGGTCTCGCGCCCGAAGAGGTGGCGACACTTGCCTCTATAGTGGAAGAGGAAACGGCCAACAGCGCGGAAAAGCCGATGGTGGCCGGACTTTACATCAACCGCTTGAACAAGGGCATGTTGCTGCAGGCAGACCCCACCGTGAAGTTCGGGCTGCAGGAGTTCGGACTGAAACGTATCCTCAACAAGCATCTGGCTGTCGATTCTCCTTATAATACTTACAAATACGCCGGCCTCCCTCCCGGTCCGATACGCATACCTTCTATTCAGGGACTGGAAAGTGTGTTGAACTATGCACATCATAATTTTATCTATATGTGTGCCAAAGAGGACTTTTCGGGTACTCACAATTTTGCCGCCACCCTGTCACAGCACATGGCAAATGCCCGCCGATACCAACAGGCATTGAATCGGCGGAACATCAGATAAGGAGAAGGGGGATTAAAAAAGCTTATTTATAATCCCCCATATATGGGCGGGTATTATGGGCAGGCATAGAACTCTTGACATTGTTGCCATTGTTATATCCTTTGTCGTTTGCTATACCATTGCCATTCGCCTCACTGTTAATGTTGCCGTCTCCTTTGCTGCCATTATTACCATTGCCATTGCCTTTATTGCTCGAATGTGCCATCAAAGCCGTTTCCGGTTCCATTTCATAGACTTGCATAGAAGGCTTTTCATAAGCCTCCACTACCTTCATTTCATCTGAACTTGTCTTCATAACACTGGTTTTTAAGTTAATAATATAATTGGTTCGATATCTTTTTCAATCTCAAAACGTGTGTACACCATTGGAGAACTGTTTCCCTATGAGTCACAATAATAAACGTTTTATCACATACACTTGTCATCAGCCGCTCCAGCAACAGTTTTTCTGTTGCTTCATCAAGTGAGGAGGTAGGCTCATCCAAGAGCAGCAAACCGCCCGGACGAAGTAACCCGCGTGCAATAGCTATGCGCTGGGCCTGCCCCTCGCTTAAACCGGCCCCTTGCTCCCCACACAGAGTATCCAGGCCATCGGATAGTCCGAACACAAAATCGGCGGCAGCCGTATGAAGCGCCCGGCCCATTTCTTCTTCGGTGGCATCCGGCTTTCCCATCAACAAGTTATCACGCACTGTCCCGCTCAGCAATGTATTGCCCTGGGGGACGTATACCATATTGCAGCGGGTATCGACAGATACCCTCACTTCCCGTTTTTCATTATAAATCCCGATTGTTCCTTTATCCGGTTGTAACAAGGCCAACATCAGACGGATTAACGTACTCTTTCCCACTCCGGTCTCACCCATAAGGGCAGTCCTGCTTCCCGGAAGGAAATCAAAAGAAAATTCATTCAATATTTTATGACTTCCCTCAGGATAGGTAAAATCAACATCATTCAAACGAATGCCCACCGGTCCCTGCAAACGAACTGATTTCGCCTCCTGCTCCATAGGTACTGCTTCCAGTTCGGCAATACGCTCCATGGAAGTCAGTGCGCGGACAAAGGCGGGAATCTGTCTGCTCAAGCTCACAATGGGACTCTGCACCATTGCTACCAACTGTAGAAAGGCGGTCATCATTCCAAACGTAACTTCGCCGCTCGTCAAACCTCTGATTCCCCACAAGAAAGCAACTACATAACTCACATCAAACCCTGTTTGCACCATGCCGCGTGAAAACAAACCGAAATCAGTCCGCCTCCTCACTTGGTCATACAGTTGTTTTTGCAGATTTCCCATCCGCAGCACAGTCTCCGGTGTATATTCCAAAGTGCGTATCAGAGTGCGGTGCAGCAAACTTTCCTGAATATGCTCTTGCAACCGACTGTCCGTCTTGCGTATTTCTTTATTAAGAGTACGCATACGGTGCATATACAATTTACTGGTCAGAACAGCTACCGGCATCACAAAGACCAATATCCAGGCCAGACCAACGTCCATCGTACAAAGATAGATAAAGGCAAAGACCAATTGGAACAAAGTAATGATAACTGCCGGCACCGTATAAGAGATGATACCCGACACTTGACCGACATCCGAGTCCAGTCTGCTTATCATATCTCCTGAATGAAATTTTTCTTTTCCATACCAGCGGCTTACCATCAAACGATTGAAAAGCTGATAACGCAATTTATTGTCCAGTTGCAGCCCATACTGGGTTTCCAGCCAGCTGTCTACCGTCCATATCAATAACTGAAGTGCCATACAGCCTATCATTAAGGCTACGCTTTCCATGATACTTCCCTCCACCGTTCCCGTTGCAATATCCACCAGTCGTTTGGTGATATATACAAAGAACAAAGAAGCGCATACCGACACCATGCCTGTCACGGTCATCTGTATGATGCGGAAACGAAAGCCTTCGGATGCCCTCCATAGCCGTTGTATATATTCAATCACAGTCATATCATTCTTTTCCCCAATACCTTAACATACGATAAGAGCCAACCGTCAGGAAACCGACGAGATATACAGCCATATTGAATGTACCTTCATATTGTCTGATTATTTTCCATCTTCCAAACACCGTTGAGAATGCTTTCATTTTTCTCTCCACATAGCCGGAAGGTATTTGCTGCGTGTGTTCCTGTCCATAACTCTCGGTCAATATCTGTTGCAATGCCCTCTTTGCCCGCGTCTTTGCACTCTCATCATAAAACGGCAGCTCGGAAGGAGGCAAACCTAAATAGTTGACAGCTATATAGCCAAATAATTTCCACCCTTCCTTCAGGCCCAACTTCCTTACATCTTTCTCTAGTGCAAGAATGTCTATCTTATCGTGACAATGATGCAGACACATTGCCCAATCACAAATCTGTCTTAACCCCACGCCGCCCAGAAACACAAAATGATGCCACGCATGCTCTAATATAAAGACCACATCAAATTGACAGGGAGGCAAGAGGACCGTCTGTACGCCCTCCAATGCCATGGAACGGCAAGCTGTGTCCTGCAGATATTTCCGTTCCAACCGCCTCATATACTTATTGCGCCACGGAATATAGTTCAGTTCCACCATCCGATGCAGTTCCACACTTACCTGCCGATATTCAAACTCATAATGTTTGGCGATAAGCATAGTGCCGCTATTCACATCCTTGCATTGTGCGGCCAGCTGCACCCCTTTTTCAAAATTATCCTCTCCGATATACAAATCAATATCACCGCAATGGCGCAGTGTTGGTTCAGGATAATTCAGGCTCATCCCCTGTCCTTTCAATAAAACGGGATTGATTCCATAGTCAGTAAACTGACGTATTATTTCGCCCAAGACAGCGTTGTGCCTTGCATGGCACATCCTGTTACGCGCTATATAAAATGCCAACTCACGCATCACCGGCTGTAAAGGACGGTATGTGTCGGGCAATTTATTGACAGCATCAGCAACAATTCCTTTTACCGTTTGGTGCGCAGCAAGCCTAAAAATCCCTGTCCAGTCAATATTCCCTTCAAAAAGAGCCGTATCAACTGAGGAATCCCATAAGCCGGCACGCAATAAAGCTAAAAATAGTTGTTGCTTCAGTTCCATCATTCTATTATCTTCACTTGCAGCCAATCTCGTATAATGTCTTCAGCATCATTCAATGCCATGGAAAACTCAATTCCATAGCGCTCCACCAACAGCGAAGCCAACATATCCGGGGTGAAATCTTTTCCTTCTATCCGCTGCCACAAATAAGCGGCAGAATGATTCAGAGCAATCAACTTGTTAAAGTCAACTTGCCCCAGCCCTTCACCTACTATAATATATTCACTGCCCATTTTGCGCAGCCGGAATCCTTCTACTGTTCTCATTATTTCAGTATTAAACGACGATAAATTGCTAATAAATATCTTCTGACCGGAAGCAATACATACCACAACGCAGCTTTCCTGCGCTGCAACGGTGTACGGCAATCCATGCTTTTCCCGGCTTTCATTATTTTTACAACCACTCCCAGCACATTTTCCGGACAACAGGCTTCTGTTGCACTCAGATTTCCATCGCCCATCAAGATAATCTGCCCTCCTCTACAATCCACTATACGATGAATCACATAGCTATCGGGAGCTATCTGAGCCAAAACAATTTCTCCCTTCTGCAAAGGAGCTGAAGGCTTCTGCAGCACCACACTCTCCCGCCCTCCTATAATAAAAGGCAACATACTGTTTCCTGTCACGGGCAAGGTTACTGTCAGTCCTTCCGACAATATTTTCTTCACTTCCGGCAAGAGAAGCGCGTTGGCCACTATCCGTTTCTGCATATCTGTGCTTCCTTTCTTACAGTGTCGGCACACAAACAGGCAGCCGCTTTATCAGGCAGACATTCCAACAACCAACAAGATATTTTTTGCACCAAATATTGAATAATACAATCCTTGGCATCTGCATGGTCCTCATTCCACGTCATGGCTGCACTGCCGGCCGACAAAGAAGCATAAGCTTCCAATGGAACAAGCCGACAAATATGATTCCGATGGGACTGGCGCAAACGAATGAAACCGTTGACAGGAACCGACCAGTTGCGATAACACGCTGTTTTCCCACTCCACGGAGAACCATATACCATCGGAACATCTCCAACAATACGCACTACAGGATGATCATCATTCAGACAGTCGCTTCCCGGAACATATCTTTTCCATAAATTACAATGCGTACTTTTTCCCGTTCCGCTCTTTCCCAGTAACAGATATCCTTTTCCGTCGTTTACCACGACAGAAGCATGCATGACAACAGTGTCAAGGCAAATAGTATTCAATATGTACATCAGCATCATTCCATAGTCTGTCATCAACCGACGCCTGACCGGATTGGTACATGCATAAAGAACAGCTGACTTCATCTCTCTATTTACACGCAACACCCCATTCAATTCTCCTGCGGGAGAAAAATCTTCAAACCAATGATATCCGGCTGATTGATAATAACGAAAAAGATTACCGTCAACGCCTGTTTGCTCTAAAAGAAACGGTTCTGCAGGATGCTGTGTCAGAGAAGTTAAATCATATACCGTTAAGATAAAAAGAGGGATTAAAGAGTCCGAAATCTTTATGCGGAAAGGAGCATAGGCCGTCGCCAAAGAAAACCACAACGGCTCATCTTCTGTCATTCTCAGACAAAAAGTATGTTCCGCTACTGTGTAATATTGTTCTTTCATACTCCCTGCTCCACAATTATTCGACAGTTTTCATAGTATTCCTACCACTCTCGTAAAAATATCATTCAACCGTCATTCCTTTCATATCATTATATCACAAAGGTAGGAAATTATTTTATATGTCGGAACTATCAGACCTATAAATCTTTCAAAGAATTTCCCCTATATTGTCCTTTCTTACAAGTCATTTTGCCATACTCTATCGCATGAACCGGACAAATATGATAACATCCCAGACATTGAGTGCAGTTATTGCCCCATTGAGGTTTATCGGTTACTGTTATATTATGTACGGGGCATACCTTTTCACACTTCTTACAGGCAATGCAGGCGTCCGTTGCATGAAAAGGTTTGGGAGACATTAAAAAGGTATTGAAAAGCGGCCCAAGTATATATGTCTTGGTAAACGGCCACGCCCCTTTATGACAATTGAAATGCTTCATCTGTATCCTGCCGGTCAGTTCGCCATTGATAAAGTCAAGACGTGCCGCTGCATTCTGCACTTTCCGTTCTTCCACATCTTCTGCATCCACATCAAACCCCGGTAAGGCGACATAGGTGTTGGGCATCGTAACAGAGTAGCCTGCCATGCAGTGCCATCCTTTTTTCCGAATAGCTGACGAGAAAATCTGAGCAGTACGCCCCGTGTCATCCCCACAGGTACAAACAAAAAAAAGATACTCCGGCCTATTCATCTTCAACCGGCGGATAAAGCGAAGTACTATTTTAGGAGGGCCCCATGCATACACAGGGAAAACAAAGCCGACTTTCTCACCGTCTTTTAATATATACTCTTTATTTTCATTCATTTCCTCAGCAATGGACAATAATTCTTCATGCTGAGCTTTTGCAATCTGCCGGGCAACCCAGGCTGAATTTCCTGTACCGGAAAAATAGAATATCATAAGCGCCTACATTAATCTTTCAAACCATTTGTTTTTATAAAAAAGAAGCGATGCTAATCTTTTGAATTAGCATCGCCTTATAATGAAGCCGCACCAGTGATGCGATGAAACTCCGAATGACAGGTTTTGAGTGCTCTCTCCCTTTGTAATCCACCGGCATAAATGCTACCCGAAGGCGTGGCCCGCCATTGGAAGATGAAGCTTTGTCTCGGTTTTCAGATTAGTTTGATGAGTTTCCCAATCCAACTAATGCGGCTCGCTTTTCATCTCTTTCTGTATGACAAATATACAGCCTTTTTATGATATAACCAAGAGCAAGAAGAATTTTCTTTGTTAAAAATCACAAGGAATATACTAACTGTCTGTCATTCCGATTATTTGCCTATCCTACCTCTATCTTATCACAGACGGAACTGATTTGCCCTTTTACAAAGAAGAACATAAAAAAAGAGTCACCCCTCACGAGATGACTCTTTTATTATGTCTTTTAATAACAATTTTACCAACACTTATATTAAGCAGCTTTTGCCTTAGCAACAACAGCCTTAAATGCTTCCGGGTGATTCATAGCTAAATCAGCTAACACCTTACGGTTGATTTCAATACCTGCTTTATGCAATGCACCCATCAATTTAGAATAAGACATTCCTTCCAGACGAGCAGCAGCGTTAATACGCTGAATCCACAAAGCACGGAAATTGCGTTTCTTGTTCTTACGGTCACGGTATGCGTAGGTCAAACCCTTTTCCCAAGTGTTTTTTGCTACTGTCCATACATTCTTTCTTGCACCAAAATAACCTTTGGTAAGACCTAAAATTTTCTTTCTTCTTGCTTTTGAAGCAACATGATTTACTGATCTTGGCATAGTTTTAATTCTTTTTGAATGTTAGCGCCCCTGTTTCACACAGTGAACTTAAAGCTAAAGACATTCGGTTAATACTTAAAATAATACGATTACGCTTTTTCTCTTAAATTACTTCATGCAAAGAAGTTCTTTCACTTGATCCATGTTTGCGCTAGCAACTAAACCAGAGTGAACAAGGTTTCTTTTTTGCTTTTTAGTTTTCTTAGTCAAAATGTGACTGTGAAAAGCGTGCTTTCTTTTGATTTTACCTGTTCCGGTAAGAGCGAATCTTTTTTTAGAACCGGAGTTAGTCTTGATCTTTGGCATCTTGTTTTAATTTTAAATAATTATTATTCAAATAAGGTGGTAACGCACTATACCGGCGCGTTACGCACTCTTTTTATTCTTGTGTTCCTTCCGCTTTCTTCGGAGCATCAGCCTTTTTAGGAGCGCTTGCTTTTTTCGGAGCCAGAGAAATGGTCATTCTCTTACCTTCCAATAACGGCATCTGCTCTACTTTGGCATATTCTTCCAGGTCGTTGGCAAAACGAAGCAACAATACTTCTCCTTGTTCCTTAAAAAGGATGGAACGACCTTTAAAGAATACATAAGCTTTAACTTTATCTCCGTCCTGCAGAAAACCGATGGCATGTTTCAACTTAAAGTTATAGTCATGGTCATCTGTCTGAGGCCCGAAACGGATTTCTTTTACGTTTACTTTTACTTGTTTAGCCTTTTGTTCCTTTTGACGTTTCTTTAATTGATAAAGAAATTTAGAATAATCAATAATTCTACAAACCGGAGGAACAGCATTGGGTGAAATTTCAACTAAATCGGCTTCATGCTCTTCAGCCATCTTTAATGCCTGAGCTATCGGATATACTGCCGGTTCTACATCATCGCCCACTATGCGGACTTCTTTGGCACGAATCTGTTCATTGATTCTGTGTTGCCCTTTTAAACTGTCATTCTTCATTAAAAAACTATTAGTTCCTGTTTGTTTCTTCTTATTTAAATTAGTTATTTCTTTATCTTAACGCAAAAGTCCATACAAAGGTTTAACGATGTATTCTTTTGCAAACGGCTGCAAAGTTACCATTTATTTATCATATTAGAAACTTCTTCAGCAATATTTTTCCCAAATTCTTCAATTTTCATGGTTCCTTTATCGCCTTCGCCCTGTCTGCGAACTGAAACTTCGCCGTTAGCCGCCTCTTTTTCACCTACAATAAGCAGGTAAGGGATACGTTTCATTTCATTGTCACGAATCTTACGGCCTATCTTTTCATTACGACCATCCACAATAGCACGGATATCATATTTTCTCAACTCGGCTTTCACCTGCTCGGCATAGTCATTGAACTTATCTGCTATAGGCAGGATAACGACTTGTTCGGGAGTCAACCACAATGGGAATTTTCCGGCTGTATGCTCAATCAATACCGCAACAAAACGTTCCATTGAACCGAAAGGTGCACGGTGAATCATTACCGGACGATGCTTTTGGTTATCAGAGCCCATGTATTCCAATTGGAAACGTTCCGGCAAATTATAGTCCACCTGAATAGTACCCAACTGCCAACGACGACCGATAGCGTCTTTCACCATGAAGTCCAACTTAGGACCATAGAATGCGGCTTCACCATATTCAACCTTTGCAGTCAGTCCTTTTTCCTCACAAGCCTCAATAATAGCCTGTTCAGCCTTTTCCCAGTTTTCATCACTACCGATATACTTTTCGCGGTTCACTTTGTCACGCAGAGAGATTTGAGCTTCTACATTTTCAAAGTTCATGGACTTGAACACAATATTGATGATATCCATTACACGGAGGAATTCTTCCTTCACCTGGTCGGGACGGCAGAACAAGTGGGCATCATCTTGTGTAAAGCTGCGCACACGAGTCAAGCCGTGCAATTCACCACTCTGCTCGTAACGGCATACAGTTCCGAATTCTGCAATACGCAAAGGCAAGTCCTTATAAGAACGCGGAGAGTTCTTATATATCATACAGTGATGAGGACAGTTCATCGGTTTCAAGAAGTATTCTTCTCCTTCTTCCGGTGTATGAATAGGCTGGAACGAGTCCTTACCATATTTGGCATAGTGACCGGAAGTGATATACAGGTTCTTGTTTCCGATAGGCGGACACATTACTTCCTGATAGTCGTAACGAGCCTGGATGCGACGCAGGAAGTCCTGTAAGCGGATGCGCAGTGCAGTACCCTTCGGCAACCACATGGGAAGTCCCTTACCCACCATATCTGTAAACATGAACAAATCCATTTCCTTGCCAATCTTACGATGGTCGCGTTTTTTGGCTTCTTCCAACATTTCCAGATATTCATCCAGCATCTTTTTCTTAGGGAAAGTGATACCATAAATACGTGTCATCTGTTTGCGGTCTTCCTGACCTCTCCAATAAGCACCGGCTACCGAAAGCAACTTAATGGCCTTGATAGGTGCAGTAGATGCCAAATGAGGGCCACGACAAAGGTCGGTAAACGCACCTTGTGTATAAGTAGTAATGTGACCGTCTTCCAGTTCAGAAATCAACTCACATTTATATGTTTCACCTCTTTCTCCGAATTTCTTCAAAGCGTCTTCCTTGGCAATGCTTTCGCGCACCAAAGTTTCTTTCTTGGCTGCCAATTCTGCCATTTTTGCTTCGATAACAGGCAAATCCGAGTCCTTAATGGTAGCTTCTCCCGGATCTACGTCATAATAGAAACCGTTTTCGATAGCCGGACCAATACCAAACTGAATACCCGGATAAAGTTCCTGCAATGCTTCTGCCAGCAAGTGAGCACTTGTGTGCCAAAAAGCATGTTTACCTTGTTCATCTTCCCATTTATAAAGAACGAAGTTTGCATCTTCATTGATAGGACGTGATAAGTCAATCGTCTCGCCATTCACACCGCAAGCCAAAACATCTTGCGCCAGGCGTGAACTGATACTTTCTGCAATCTGCAGACCTGTAACTCCTTCGTTGTATTCACGAACAGAGCCGTCGGGGAATGTTATCTTTATCATAATTATTACGTTTAATTCTTTCTTGAGGATGCAAAAATAACGAATTCTTTTTGACTTCCTCTCTTTTTTGCAAAAAAATGTTATTCTTTTCTCTCTGTGAAGCGTTTTATGATATTGTACGCAGAGAATAAGCCTAACTCACCTGCCTTACTCAAATCTTGAATACCTTGACGGTTATTACCCAAATAGATATGGGTTAAACCGCGATTATAATATGCTTCGGCAAATCTGGGGTCCAGTTCTATCGCCTTGTCATAGTCGACAATGGCAGCACGGTAATCTTTCAGTGACGAAAGCACATTACCTCTATTATAGTAACCGTAGACAAAATCGGGAGCCAACTCAACCACTTTATCCAAATCGCGTTTCACCATTTCATAATCACCGGTTTTTGCCTTCTGTTCTTCTGCATTCTTGTCATTGTATTCTTTCGCCACCTTTTGATACTCCAACTGTTTGAAACGAATCAAAGCACGGTTGAAGTAAGCCGGGAAGAATTTGCTTTCGCACATAATAGCCTGATTCAAGTCTTCAATGGCATTGGCAAAGTCTTGCACAAGATAGAAGTCCAAAGAGCGTGCAAAGCGTTTCGTCACATCATTCGGACTAGCTACAATAGCGGCCGACTGTTCATCTATAGATGCAAAATGCTTTTTCACTTGCTCCTCCGTCAGCGGCGCTTCCTCATTTGTGATAAGCAAACGTTCAGGCAGCACCTTGTTTGAGTTCAGTTCTTCTATATATTTATGATAGTTAACCTGACGCTTCACATCATTATGCTTTTCATAATAAGTAAGCACAAACATGGGTTGCGGAACAATGGTCACGTTCTTGTCTTGCACGCGGCCACGGTATTCACTCTTATACTTTTCTTCACCTTCTTCATTATCGGCCACTACTATCTTTCGATAGTTATTCATATTCTTATCAGACTTCTTACGTGTACGGTTCCCGCTCTCCGAGTTATCCGCTGTCTGATTATTCTGGTTTACGCCGTTTTGCTTATCCAACTGAGCTTTGAGAACTTTAAATTCATCAGCGTCAGCCCCTTTTATATCTCCCACCTTCTTACGTGCTTGAGCTCTGTACTGATAGCCAATCAGGAAGTTAGGATACTCGTTTATCACTGTAGAATAATCCTTAATCGCCCCTTTATAATCACCCGTCTGGTCACGAAGCAAACCGCGATTGAAGATGGCCATCATATTGTCAGGTTCCATATTGATAACAAAATCAAAGTCCTCGATAGCACGGTTGTCATCGCCTACCTGAGCACGCAGTAAGCCTCGGTTATAATGACCGATAAAGTTATTCGGATCTATTTCAAGAGCAATATCATAGTCACTCATTGCCCCTCTCAGATTTTTCTGATGGTAACGAGCCAATGCACGATTGATATATACACCTGCATTACGTGTTGAAAGATGAATAGCATGGTCAAAGTCGGCTTCAGCATCTTTATATTTCTGTTGCTGAAGTCTGAGAATCGCGCGACTCGCCCATGTGTCCGGGTCATAGCGGTCTATCTCGATGGCACGCCCGAAATCCTTCTCGGCGGTAATCGTATCATTTTGTTTCAAACCGACTTCCCCACGCATCAAATACGCCTTTGTGTAACGCGGAGAGATAGTGATTAATCGGTCTAAGTCATTCTTTGCACCCGAATAATCTCCCTGCTTTATCTTACACAAAGCCATATTGTGCCATGCACCTATGTTTTCGGGCTCAAACTCCAGCGCTTTCATATAATCTTCAATGGCACCGGCATAGTTATCCTGGCGGATACGTGCTAATCCCCGCACCTGATAAGCGCTGACTACAAACGGATTCCTTTCTATAGCCTCCGAGCAGTCGCTTTCCGCACCTTGAAAGTCATCAAGGTTTATCTTAGCCAACCCCCGATAAAAGTAAGGATCGGCCAAGTAAGGCTTCGCATTGACTACCTGATTAAAATACTGAATGGAAAGGACATAATCCTCAAAATAAAGAGCATTGCGTCCGATTGCCATTACACGGTCTGTATTAATCTGGGCAAATGCCAGACCGGGACACATTATTAATATATATAGGTATAGAATCCGTTTTATCATCTCATTTCAAAGTTTTCACCTTATAAGAGCAACGCGCCTTGCCTTTCAGCATAGCACCCAACTTACCTTTAATCATCTGCTTGCGCAGCGTAGAAAGGTGGTCGATAAACATTTTGCCATCCAAATGGTCGAACTCATGTTGCATCACACGTGCCGGATAACCTTCCACCCACTCGTCATGTTCTTTCAAATCTTCATCCAGATAAGTGACATGGATACGGTTCGGACGCTTCACTGCTTCATGGATACCGGGAAGACTCAAACATCCTTCCTCCATCGAAACTTCTTCTTCGCCCACCTCTATGATATGCGGATTGATGTATGCATGACGGAAGCCTTTCAGTTCAGGATATTCATCCGACATTACATCAAGGTCTATCGTAACCACACGAATGGGAAGCCCCACTTGAGGAGCTGCAAGCCCCACTCCGTCTGCACGATCCATTGTCTCAAACATATTTTCGATTAACTCTTTCAAATTAGGATAATCCGGTGTAATATCTTCCGCTTCTTTGCGCAATACCGGTTGTCCATAAACATAAATTGGTAATATCATTTCTCTTTTATTTTATATATTTCTTTGATTCCAAATAAGATTGTAGAATAATGGTAGCACTGATTTCATCAACCAAAGCTTTGTTCTGTCTGTCTTTTTTCTTGAGTCCGCCATCCAGCATGGCCTGATGCGCTAAAACGGAGGTGAACCGTTCATCCACCAGTTCGACAGGTATATTGGGAAGTTTTTTCTTTAACTGATTAATGAACGGAACAATATTACGCATGTTTTCAGATTCCTGATTATTCATTTGTTTAGGATGCCCTACGATAATTCTTTCTACCGGTTCGCGCTCCACATATTTCAGAATAAAGTCCATTAATTGATGAGTGGGAACAGTAGTCAGACCGTTCGCAATAATCTGCAAAATGTCCGTAACTGCCACTCCCGTGCGCTTTTTACCATAATCTATAGCTAATATTCTACTCATATTGAGCACAAAAATACAAATTTATTCCATACCAGTCCGATATATAAAGATAAATTATAGAAAAAGCCTTATCAATAAACCAGTTTCACATTGTCCACCCAGAAAGTATTGCCGGGAGAACCCACGTAGGCCCCACCATGGCTTGAAGAAAACTGCAACAACATGTGTGTAGGCTTTTCATCAGGCGAAGCCCATCCTGTTTCATTTATGAGGACACTCTCCCCTTTGCTGTTACGGGCATAGTCAGTCGACCTCAATCCCATGAACTCAGGATCATATTGGGGATCTTTGGTAATATCGCCATATAGGATTTCATAAGTGGCGTCATTTTCCCAGCCATCCGAATCCTTGTCATATTTCACCACCATCGTTCCCACTCTTTTGGCAGTGATATTGCCTTGGGCATCCTCTGTGCGTTTTTGAAGATAAAACACAGTGATAGCACAGTCCTGCCCTTTCACCACTCCTTTTTTGCTAAAGCCGGTCAAACGGATACGGTCTTTCTCGCCCGACATTTTAACTTTATAATCATAACGAACCGCCTTGGGTTTTTCTGTAAACGGTATACCCCAGTTCATGTTCTTTACTCCTTCTTTTGTACTCGTGATAGGCTCTTTCATATCCCCCAAATAAATGGAACCGGCAGCCAGAACGGTTATATTGACCAGTCCCAGCACTTTCATACTCTCGATATGTGTCTCCATGCGGGCGCAATAACCATGATAACGCTTTTCCTTATATACCGTGTTATTCGTTTTGACAACCCCCATCACCTTCGCCATCACATTGGATGTTCCCCACGGAGAGCCTCCCATGTTTTCATAAGCCACATTGCCGTCAACCTCCTGAGTTGGCGCTATTTCATAAAGCAGTTTGGTATTTCCACCTATAATTGACGATTCATGAATCTTGCGCGTCACCCATTGATCCATATCACCATATTTAATAGGAACTTCTCTTTCTTGAGCAGAACCATAAAACGGAATGACGGCCAACAAAGCGAGCAATGATATTCTACTGTAATACTTCATATCCAACTGGTTTTTATTGTTGTTTTAGAACTAACAAAATTATAAAAAAAAGCGGCAACTTCGCAGTTGCCACTTTTAATAAAGAAGAATAGACTATATTTTCTTCTTAATTTACCAAAAAGAAATTATTAATATACTCTATAAAGTAACCATGCCTTCTGGAAGTCGTCACGGTTAGGATATTTCGCTTTAAATTCTTCTTTAGCTTGTGTAGCTTGTACGCGGTCATCAAAAGAAGCTGCAATTACGCGATACATATTTCTTTCGGGATTATAAACCACTTTAGCACTATAACCTTGTCCGTCCAAATATTGTTTCAGACCTTCAGCATTTGCCTTTACGCCAAAGCTTCCACAAACAACGCTATAAGCCTTCAAGCCATCACCCGAAACCAGTTCCACTTTTTCTTCACGAACCGGACCAGCCACCGGAGCAGGCGCAGTTGCTACAGGAGCAGCTACCACAGGAGCAGCTTCCACCTCTTCGGCTGCAGCAGGAGCCTCGGCCAATTCCTGTTGTTTTGCCTTTTCATAGGCTTTTTTGTAAGCGCTTTCGCTTGATTTACAAGAGGAAAATGCCAAAGCTACGCACAATCCCATACCCAACACAACTAATTTTTTCATGATTATTCCATCTTTATAAATTAATACTCTAGTTCAATTCCATAATAATTGTTGCAAAAGTAGCAATATATCAACAGCATTAGCATCTATGATGCAGTTAAATTAAGTTAATCAGCATATAATTGTCAATTTCTTGCTAATAAACACCTCCAGATAACAACAACATTCAATTTTATTTGTTAGTTTTGTAATGTTCAAAAATTAATAAGACTATGAAAAGTTTAAGTATTTTAGCTGCATTCCTGGGCGGAGCCGTTGTAGGTGCAGCAGCCGGAGTTTTATTTGCTCCTGAAAAAGGAGAAGATACTCGTAACAAAATTGTTGATGCACTGCGTAAAAGAGGCATCAAACTGAGCCGCACCGAAATGGAAGACTTGGTAGACGAAATTGCTGCTGAAGTAAAAGAATAATAAGGTATCATACAGTTTACCTTGTCATTCCAAACGGAATTGAAGAATCTATATACATATATTATATGTCTATGGATTCTTCATTTTACCTCTTTACCGATTGACTCTGCCATCATACATAAATGGCTATATTTAATGTAAAAACTAACAGCGAATGTTTGCAAACGATAAGAATATAGACAATCTGCAACAACTCTTCGTAGAACTGAAAAAATATGCAGAGTTGCAAAAAGATTATGTGAAACTGCATTTAGTAGAAAAGCTGACCATATTGATTTCCTCCCTGATTCTGGTATTGGTATTGGTTATTCTAGGTATCATTGCCCTCTTCTACCTTTCTTTTACATTAGCTTATGTATTGGCTCCCCATGTAGGCGGATTGATGGTTAGTTACGGCATCATCACCGGATGTATCATCCTGCTGATTATACTAATCATACTCTTCCGTAAGCGCTTGATTATGCAACCTATGGTTAACTTTCTCGCCAATCTGCTTTTAAACGATGACTGATATGAACAACAACGATTCTAAACATACACCGATTATCACCCTGGAAGAAATAGCCCGGCGGAAAGCCGAGAAACGGGAGGAAGTGCTCAAAGCAAAGGCGCAAATGACCCAAACTTTACACGAATTGTTTGTACCCGAAGAAAATAAAGGTGGTATAGAAGGGATTATGCAACATGTAAATACCGGAATAGCCGTTTATGACGGAGTCATGACCGGCATCAAAATAATGCGGAAAGTAAGAAGCTATTTTGCAAAAAAGAAGAAATAGAAAATCTATAAATTAACACACCTATTAAACAAATCAAATGAAAAGACAACTACTGGGAGTGGCAACTTTTATGTTGGCATTATCCGCACATGCACAAGACAATCCGTTGTGGATGCGTTATTGTGCCATTTCACCTGATGGAACTTCCATCGCATTTACTTATAAAGGAGACATTTACACAGTTCCTGCCAACGGAGGTAAAGCTGCACAGATTACAACCAACGCGGCACACGACACCCACCCCGTGTGGAGTCCTGACGGAAAACAAATTGCGTTTGCTTCCGACCGTATGGGCAGCATGGATATATTCGTGGTAGATAAAGAGGGGGGCATCCCAAAAAGACTGACCACTCACTCTGGAAACGAAACACCCGTGGCGTTCAAGGATGCCGACCATCTCCTGTTTCTGGCAAACGTAATGCCGTCAGCCGAAGATGCCCAATTCCCGTCCGGACAATTCCAACAAGTATATGAAGTTAGTACCACAGGCGGCCGCCCGATTCTGTTCTCCTCCATGCCTATGGAAGATATCAGCATCAACCAAGCCGGCAATGCTTTGCTCTATCATGACAAGAAAGGCTACGAAGATCCTTGGCGTAAGCATCATACTTCTTCTATCACACGCGACATCTGGCTGTGTTCATTGGATGGAGAACGCAGCTATCGCAAGCTAACCGCTTTCAACGGTGAAGACCGCACCCCCGTATGGGCTTCGGACGGAAAGTCATTCTATTATCTGAGTGAAGAAAAAGGTTCATTCAATGTATTCAAACGTGCTGTAGACGGAACAAATTCCACTCAGCTCACTCACCATACCAAGCATCCCGTCCGTTTCCTTACTGCTGCAAACAATGGTACACTTTGCTACGGATACGATGGGGAAATCTATACCATGAAAGAAGGAGCAGAACCTCAAAAGGTACAAATATCCATCTTAACGGACAAGAACGACAAAGATTTGATTCGCCAAATCAGACAGAACGGTGCAACAGAAATAGCCTTGTCGCCCGATGCTAAAGAAGTGGCGTTCATTTTACGCGGTGACGTTTATGTCACTTCTGTGGAATATAAGACTACAAAACAAATCACCAATACTCCGGAACAAGAACGCGACATCAACTTTGCTCCCGATGGAAGAAGTATCGTGTATGCTTCGGAAAGAAACGGTCTGTGGCAAATCTATCAGGCAAGTCTGAGCAACAAAGAAGAGAAACAATTCACCTATGCTACAGACATTAAAGAAGAGAAACTGACCAATTCCGCCATTGCTTCTTTCCAGCCCCAATACAGTCCTGACGGTAAAGAAATAGCATTTTTGGAAGACCGTACCACGATTCGTGTACTTAACTTGAAAAGTAAAGATGTCCGCACTGTAATGGACGGTAAGTTTGAGTATTCATACAGTGACGGTGACCAATGGTATCAATGGAGCCCGGACAGTAAATGGATTCTCACCAACTATATCGGTATAGGCGGATGGAACAATCAGGATGTAGCTTTGGTTAATGCATCAGGCAACGGAGAAATCCATAACCTGACCGAAAGCGGCTATACAGACACCAATGCCAAATGGGTACTCGACGGAAAAGCGATGATGTGGTATAGCGACCGTGCCGGATATCGCAGCCACGGCAGTTGGGGGGCTGAAGCGGATGTTTATATCATGTTCTTTGACCTTGACGCATACGAACGTTTCCGTATGAATAAAGAAGAGCTTGCCCTTATCGACGAAAACAAGAAAAAAGAGGATGACAAAGAGAAAAAAGAAGATAAGGACGACAAGAAGAAAGAGGATAAAAAGGGAGCAAAGAAAGATAAAAAGAAAGAAGAAGAAGTCAAACCTCTGACTTTCGACCTCGAAAACTGTCGAGACCGAATTGTCCGCCTGACTGTCAATTCTTCTCATTTGGGAGATGCGGTTCTCACACCGAAAGGGGATAAACTATATTATCAAGCTGCTTTTGAAGGAGGATATGATTTATGGGAACATGACCTGAAAGAGAATAAGACGAAGATTGTGATGAAGTCTGTAGGTGGTGGTGCCATGTATCCTGATAAAAAGGGTGAAAACGTATTCTTATGCACAGGTGGAGGCATCAAAAAAGTCAGCGTAAGTACCGGAGAGCCGAAAACAGTCGCATTTGAAGCTTTCTTCGATTATCAACCATACGGTGAACGTGAATATATCTTCAACCACGTATGGCAACAAGTGGAAGATAAATTCTATGTGAAAGACCTGCATGGAGTAGATTGGAAAGGCTATCGTGAAGCCTATTCACGTTTCTTGCCTTACATCAACAACAACTATGACTTCCAGGAAATGTTAAGTGAACTGTTGGGCGAACTGAACGGCTCTCATACCGGTGCCCGTTATTATGGTTCGGGAGCCTCTCTTTCCACAGCCGCTTTAGGGGTATTCTATGACGAGACCTACGATGGAGACGGTTTGAAAATAAAAGAGGTATTGGCCAAAGGGCCCTTCGCCATTAAGAAAACTGACGTTACTCCGGGATGTATCATCGAAAAGATAGACGGCAAACCGATTTTAAAAGGCCAGGATTATTTCCCGCTACTGGAAGGCAAAGCCGGTCGAAAGGTATTGCTTGCCATGTATAATCCCGCCAATGGCAAACGATTTGACGTGACCATCAAAGCCATCAGCAGTGGCGAACAGAGCAATCTGCTTTACAAACGTTGGGTGGAACGTTGCCGCAAGAGCGTGGACAAGCTGTCGGGCGGTCGTGTAGGCTATGTGCATGTCAGAGGTATGGACAGCCAGAGTTTCCGCGAAGTATACAGTGAATTGCTCGGACGCTGCCGCAATAAAGAAGCCGTCATTGTAGACACACGCCACAATGGAGGCGGTTGGCTGCACGACGACTTGGCTACCTTGCTGAGCGGTAAAGAGTATCAGCGTTTTGTTCCACGCGGACAATATATCGGTAGTGACCCGTTCAATAAATGGCTCAAGCCTTCCTGCGTATTGGTTTGCGAGGATAATTATAGTAATGCACACGGTTTCCCATGGGTATATAAAGAACTGAAGATTGGTAAACTGATTGGTGCGCCCGTTCCGGGAACTATGACTGCCGTGTGGTGGGAAACACAGATTGACCCGACTATCGTATTCGGCATTCCACAGGTAGGCTGTATGGATATGCGCGGACAATATGCCGAGAACCAGTTGCTTACACCTCACATCGAAGTGTATAATGCCCCCGAAAAGGCACTGACAGGAGAAGACCAACAGTTGGAAGCCGCCGTACAGGAAATGCTGAAAACCGTAGGTGAAAAGAAGTAAAAAAGCAACTTTTTACACGTTAGTACGTGTGGCCTTATGCATACGTATGTATAGCCCCACACGTACTAACGTATCGGCTTATGCATACTAACGTGTGAGCCCACACATACTAACGTGTTTTTTAAAACGCTTTTTTATATATGTATTCCATACTCATGCTTCACTTCATCCATCACAAATGTGCTCTCCAGCGAGCCCAGACTATCGATGGTTCCCAACACATTTAATATAAACTCTTGATAATATTTCATATTGGGAGCATGTATCTTGAGCAGATAATCATAACTTCCCGAAATATTATAGCATTCCGTCACTTCGGGAATATCTTGTATCATGCGGGTAAATTCAGCTGCAATATCCCGATTAAGCCTCCTGAGCTTCACACTGCAAAATACCACAAACCCCTGATTCAGTTTCTCGGCATCAAGCACTGCTATATATTTTTTAATGTATCCCCCACTTTCAAGGCGCTTGAGGCGTTCAAATACCGGAGTGGAAGACAAACTGACGCGTGCCGCCAGTTCTTTTGTGGTAAGCCGTGCATTTTCTTGTAATGTACGAAGTATCTGCAAATCTGTTTTATCTAATGTATCCATAGTGAAATATTCTTTTAAAGTATGCCATTCGAAAGCAGAACTATGAGCTTTTTCTTTATACAATAGCAAATATAGATATATTTTCCGTATTTCTTCAATATCTTGTTTGATATTACTGCCAATCATAACTTTGCATAAAATAAATCAATAATCAGTTTTACTAAAAGAATACAACTATGGCAACCAGGAAATTACATTTCGAGACATTACAACTCCATGTAGGACAAGAACAACCCGATGTAGCAACAGATGCGCGTGCAGTTCCCATTTACCAAACCACTTCTTATGTGTTCCATGACTCTGCCCATGCAGCCGCACGTTTCGGTTTGCAAGACCCAGGCAATATCTATGGCCGACTGACCAACTCCACCCAAGGTGTCTTTGAACAGCGCGTAGCAGCATTGGAAGGAGGAGTAGCCGGACTTGCAGTAGCTTCGGGTGCAGCTGCCATTACATACGCACTCCAGAACATCACCCGTGCCGGCGACCATATTGTTGCGGCCAAAACAATTTATGGAGGAAGTTATAATCTGTTGGCACACACCCTGCCCGAGTATGGTATAACCACCACTTTTGTCGACCCAAATGACTTATCCAATTTTGAAAATGCAATTCAGGAAAATACCAAGGCTTTGTTTATCGAGAGTCTGGGTAATCCCCATTCCAATATTATCGATATAGAAGCGGTAGCAGATATCGCACACCGTCATCAGATTCCTCTGATTGTAGACAATACTTTCGGAACTCCTTACCTCATCCGCCCCATAGAACATGGAGCAGACATCGTGGTACATTCGGCAACTAAATTTATCGGCGGACACGGTACTTCTTTGGGAGGCGTCATTGTAGATTCCGGCAGATTTGACTGGGCAGCCTCAGGCAAATTTCCCCAACTGACCGACGCTGATGCCAGTTATCATGGAATCCGTTTTATCGATGCGGCAGGAGCAGCGGCTTATGCTACCCGTATCCGTGCCATTTTGCTACGCGATACAGGAGCAGCTATCAGCCCGTTCAATGCCTTTATCCTACTGCAAGGGCTGGAAACTCTTTCTTTGCGTGTGGAGCGTCATGTAGAGAATGCACTGAAAGTGGTGGAATTCTTAAATCAACACCCCAAAGTGGAAAAAGTAAATCACCCGTCATTGCCCGGACATCCCGACCATGCCTTATACAACCGCTACTTTCCTCATGGGGCCAGCTCTATCTTTACAATCGAAGTGAAAGGAGGGCAGGCAGAAGCCCATAGATTCATCGACAGCCTCGAAATATTCTCTTTGCTGGCTAATGTAGCGGATGTAAAATCACTGGTTATCCATCCGGCAAGTACAACTCATTCACAGCTAAATGAGCAAGAACTCAAGGAGCAGGAAATCTATCCGGGAACTGTACGGCTATCTATCGGAACAGAGCATATTGATGACCTGTTGGCCGATTTGGAACAGGCACTTGATAAAATTTAAAAGTGCAAAAACAAACTTGTACATGAGGATATGTCAAAATAAAAGCGGTCTGCCCTATTGTCAACAACAATGTGACAGAAGCGTTCAGATTTTGACACATCCATCTGTCATGGATACATCATGTTTCTTTTTTCAAGCTGTGTAATGTCTTTCTTCTCCAACCCGATTTTATCTAAGGGTTTAGGAAGATTATGGTCATTCAAGTAATAACGGGGACGAACGACATATCGCTCACTGGCAACAGACAAACTATCTTCTTTATAGCTAGTCTGTATGCCACCCAAAGACAGCATGGAATGGAAGACAGATGCATTACCCGCCACCGGCTTTTCACGATTCATGCACACTGCCTCATATTGAACAGGATTTCCTTCACGATATGCCTCAGACATCCAAATCAGGAACGGGACATGCAACTGATAGTATGACGGTACCGGAGACGCGTGCAAAAACAGCTTTCGGCTATCATCAAAAATATCCTCTCCATGGTCGGAAGTATAAAGCATAGCCGATGAAGCATTCGTGCGTTGCAACATTTCAATCAATGACGCCAAGAAACTGTCCGTATAACGAATTGTGTTATCATACGCATTCAATAAATACTCACGGTTCTCATATTTCGCATCGGTCAAGCTATCCGGTCTAAACACAGCCATGTCTGAAGGATAGCGTTCTTTGTAATTAAAATGAGAGCCATACATGTGCAACACGATAAACAACTTCCGGTGTCCGTCATTCAGCTGCTTATCCACCAACGTCAATAGTTCATCATCTGAAATGTTCGCCTCCTCAGATACATCTTCTTTTATAAATTTCCATTCATCCGCCTCCATTCCGAAGAAATCGATAAAAGAATGATTAGGCCGCTGATTGGAAAAGAATGCAGTGTGAAACCCTGCTTCTTTAAAAGCGGTAATGATACCTTTCTCCCGATATATACGGTCATAATTTTCGGCAGAAGCTCCCGACAGAAGCATCGGCACACTTTTATGCGTTGTATTTGATTGGGTAAGTACATCTGTAAATGCAACGAGGCCTTCCGTTTTATCCAGTAGCGGAGTGGTATTCCGTTCATATCCATACAGTCCGAAATTGCAAGCCCTTGCAGTCTCCCCCACTACCAATACATATATTTCCGCCTCATCCTTATCATGCGTAGCTTGTGCACCAAACGTAAAGTCCTTCGAACTCTCTTGATAACCGGCCGTTTCACCGGCACGCTCTATCGCCAAAGTCAGATTATAACACACATTGACCGGATACATATCGAGCTTCATTTCATAATCTTCATTGTCCACATAACATAATGCAGTCAGAATCACTCCCACTCCCATTACCATCCGGGCATATCTCCTCTGCCGGTATAGAAAACATGAATCCAACTTCTTGTCTCCCGTTATCGAAACAATGCCCAAAGCCAAAGTAGGCAAATAGACCACAAACACACCGATTACAGCAGGCAACAGATTGTCCAGCAGCTCCATTGCCTCACCTGAATTGGTTGTCAGCAAATTCAGAAACATATCGACTGCTATAATAGACTGTCCGAAAAGGTAAAGCAAAACCAACTGAAAAGCGGCAAAAAAGACAAAGGGGAACAATATCCATATCATCTTTCCCGGCTTCCGGCTCAGCGTCATCACCATCCAATATACCGATACCGGCAAAACTATATTGCATATACGTGCCAATAAAGGCATTTGCTCTGTGAAAAACAATGCCACATTAGGAATAGCCAATACAATTATAAACAGAAAGAATAATTGTTCCGGCTCACAACACCATTGATAAATCTCTTTAAAACGCTTCATTTATATTAAATAAAAATCCTGATTGTCCGTTCTTTCCAAATCCATAATCAAGACGGACATTCACATTCTTCTTAAATTCCCAACGGTATCCGATGCCATAATTGGGCAAGACATGATTGGCACGCAGTGCACTGAACTTATTAAATACCGTTCCCGCACCAATCCATGCCACTATACCATTACGCTTCCAAATATGCTGGCGCAATTCTATCTGCCCTTCCATTTTATGTTTATCACGGTAACGGCCTTCATAATAGCCACGCATAGAGTAAGAGTTTCCCAGCAAAGCCATCATTGACCAAGAGGGATTGCCGAAATTAAACACACCTCTAAACTCTCCGGCAAGCAAACCGCCTTTCCAAACAGGATGATAGTAACTGGTTCGCAAATCAGTGGTACTGAAAGCATAATCATTCCCCATAAACTTGGGACGGAAACATTGCGATAAGTTCAAGTAATATCCTTTATGCGGATTGGTCAACACATCACGCGAATCGTACACCAAGGAAAAGCCGGCCCCATAATTGGTGGTAGTCAAATCCATCCCTTCCATCAATTCGGGACGTTCCAAATTCTTTCCACGCACATAATCGTAAGCCACCATCGGTCCCAAATATAAATTATCCGTCAACTTAAACAAGAAGCTGGCCTTTATCTGTGCCTGCCAACGGTCCATATCCGTTTCGTTGGCATCCACATTTCCCATGTCATATCCCATTCCCCAGAATTTAGAAGGGAAAGAATAGAAGTATAAAGTATAATCCAAACGGTATTTATCTTGCGGAAAGATATGGGTGCCACGAATTCCCAGTAGATAAAAACCTACCGTAGACACATCGCCGAATAAAGAAACATTGGAAGGAGGAAGGATAGTATCATTCCTGTCCGAGCGGTAAAGCCCGGCAGCCACCAGTCCAAGTCCCAACTTGGTATCCGTACTATAATGAGGCCCGCCGATAATACTGAAGTCAAACTTTTTATGCTTCTTGTTTTTGTTCGCATCATTAAAGTAGTCAAGAAACTTATTGAAGAAGCTTCTTTTCTGTACCGTGCTGTCTTTGTGTTGTATCGTATCTGTTGGCAACTCAAACAACTCACTATGTCCGGGAGTTGCATAAGCCATGCCTGCCATACATACGAATATCCATGTCAAAAGTAACAATTTCTTCATAATGTATTCATATATAAGAAAAAAAGCAGATTTGGATGCAAAGATAATCCAAACCTGCTTTAAAGTGGCATTTTAAATTATAAGATTTTGGTCTGAAATTACTTATTTCTGTCCTAAATACCTTATACCGGTGGCTTTCCTATAATCTGCCAATGCTATTTTCTGCTCATAATAAGACTGGATGAGGTTTGTATATGCCTGTACCCAAGTCAACTGTGCAGAAAGTACATCCAGAATAGTCAGCTTACCTTCTGTATAACTAAATGTATTCAAATCCAAATTCTCTTCTGCTAACTTGCAGTTTTCTTTAGCAATGTCTATCTGACGGGTATTTTCAGTCAGACTAGTCCATGCTTTAGCTACTTCTTTCGTGATTTGGTCTTGTTTATCTTGCAAAGCATACTGCTTGCCAAGTAAAATCGCTTTTTGTGCAGCCGTCGACTTAAATCGTGCTCCCCAATGGAACAGTGGCAACTTGACAGAGGCATACACATTACTATTAAACATTGTTTCGCCCGAAATGTTCAACATTTGTGTGCCCCAAGTCTCTTTAAAGCCAATAGATAAAGACGGATTATACTTTGCAGCAGCCAGGCTGACCTGTCTTTTTTGATAATCCACATCCAACTGAGAAATGGCGTAATCAGGGCGGACATTCAGCGCAGCATCGGCACCGATATAAGCAGGCAGAGGCAACTCGACGAAAATGGAATCAAGCAGACCGACTTCGTTATCCGGTTCCAAGCCCATCAGCACATTCATGTTCTGCAAAGCTATCTGATAAGACTGATAACTGCTGGAACGTTGCAACTCAGCCTCTTTCAGGCGAGTCTGCATTTGTATCAAATCTGTTTTACTGATATAGCCGTCGTCATACTTATCTTGTAACACTTTAGTCAACTGACCGATAATTTCTACATACTGACACATCGTTTGATACATCTCCTTCTGAGCCGCAGTTCCCCAATAACTGGCTTCTGCGGCGTAGATAAGATTATCGGTGGTCAAATCTACCGATTTATCAGCTATCCGAGACTGGATTTGTGATGCCTTGTAAGTATGATAAATACTTCCTCCTGCATAAATAGGTTGGGCAACTCCCACTTCGGCACTGTAAGAATCATGCCCCATAGGAACAGCCATTCCGCCAAAATCCATATCATATTTATTGATGCGATACTGATAACTTCCCGTTGCATCTACTGCGGGGAAGAAAGCGGTTTTCGCGGCTTTCATTGCTTTCTGCATAGCAGTACGTTGTGCTACACTCTGCTTTAAAGTCTGGCTATAATCCAACACCTTCTGTTCGAACTCCGTATAATTTACGGTAGTCTGAGCCGAAACCGTACCGGACAAGCACACCATTCCAAGTATATATATAAAGTTTGTTTTCATTATCTGTCTGCTCTGATTTTAAAGAATATACAATAAGTCACCGGAAGCACGAAGATGGTGAGAATGGTCGATACAAACAGACCACCCATAATGGTAGCCGCCATACCAGCAAACATCGCATCACCCAGCAAAGGAAGCATACCTAAAATGGTAGTTCCCGATGCCATAGTTACCGGAACAATACGTGTCTTGGTAGCCTCAACCACAGCAGGAACTGCCCCTTTGCCGTCTTTCAGTTGAAGGCCGATTTCGTCTACCAGTACAATCGCATTCTTGATATTCATACCAATCAAGCCCAATAAGCCCAAAATGGCAAAAAAGTCAAGCGATTTACCGAACAGCAACAGTCCCCATACCACACCGATGAACACCAACGGCAGCATCAGCATAATCAATACCGGCTTGCGATAGTTGCTCGGGAAAAGGAACAACAAAACAACATAAATCAACAAGAATGTCACCGGAATATTTTTTGCCAAAGCTGCATTACTTACATCTTGTGTCTCCTGTTCACCAAAGTATTTCATCTTATAGCCTTCGGGCAACTGCATCTGTTCCTGTACGGCTGCCAACACCTGCTTAAAGGCAGCCATCGTATTGGCACCGCGTTTCGGTTCACACTGCATCATCATGCAACGTTCACGGTTGAAACGACGCACTACATTATAATCATACCCCAACGAAAAATTGTCAATCACTTGCTCCACCTTCACTGAGTTTCCTTTCGTACTGAATACCGGAACACTCTTCACATCATTCAGGTTCATACTTTCCGCATCTTCATCCTTCAACAGGATAGGAAGTGAAATATCTCCCTCACGATATTCGCCCAACGGCAGACCATTGGTAGCCGTACGGAATGAATTGGCAACCTGTTGGCGGGTAATGCCAAGGCGCAATCCTTTCTGTTGTGAAAACATCGGTTTCCATACCGGCACCTTATCGCCCCAGTTAGAGCGTATATCCGTCACCATATCACATTCGTGTGCAATCTTCTTTGCACGCTCCACCAAGGCGGTCAGCGTATCCGGATTCTCACCGATAAATCCGATTTCAATGGCAGCTTCGGGCACCGGTGACAACGCAAACAATGCCGAACGGGTAATGATATTCGGGAAATTCTGAGTCATGTGTTCATAGAACTGCTGCTCCACTTCGGCTGCATCCTCAGGATTCTTTGTCTCCACCATTACATTGGCATAGTTGGACTTCGGACCGAAAGAAGAACTTGCCAGGTAGTAACGCAGCGGGGTGCCGCCTAAAGTTACAGAATAAGACTTCACTTTCTCATTCTTCTTCAGATAATCTTCCACTTTCATCACATCTTCGTCTACCGCATGAATGCTGAAACCTTCCGGAAATACCAAGTCGGCACGGAAATAAGGTTTGTTCATCTTCGGGAAGAAACTCTGAGGCATGACTGCCATGATGACCAGCGAAAGCACCAAAGTAACAAACACAGTAGTCAGTGTTATAAAACGGCGCTTAATCAGCAAAGTCAGAAGTTTCTCAAACTTATGATAGATTTTGGTATCGTACGGGTCTTTGCCTTCACTGCCGGGAGTAGCCTCTTTCAAGATAAAGTTTCCGAAAGTCGTAGTCTGGCATAAAGCCAAAATCCAACTTAAGCCCAGCGAAACAGCCAACACGATAAATAGCGGTTTTACAATTTCAGCCACCGATGCAGGAGCCAGATACAACGGCAGGAACGAACAAATGGCAATAAAAGTCGCTCCCAGCAATGCCCATTGCGGCTTGATGGCGCCTTCTATCAGAGAGAGATAGCGAGACTTTCCGCGCTTGATACCGATTTGGGCATTATCCGTCACCACAATGGCATTATCCACCAGCATACCCATGGCAATGATAAATGCAGCCAAAGAAGTACGGTTCAAGCCCACTCCCCACATCAACATGATAAGCAAGGTACCTCCTACAGAGAACAACAGCGAACTACCAATCAGCATACCGGCACGCGAGCCCATCACTACAAAGATAATCAGAATCACAATAACCAACGACTCTATCAAATTGAGAATAAATCCGTTATTGGCTTCATCCGCAATTTTATCTTCAGGATAAAGAGAAGACAACTCAATACCGATAGGCAACAATTGTTCTATCTCCGACAAACTTTTATCCACCGCTTTACCAACAGCCACCACATTATCCTTTGCGCCACTGGCTACGCCGATACCGATGGCACGTTTGCCATTGACACGCATCAGTGTTGAAGGCGGGTCATAATAGCCGCGTTCCACCGTTGCAATATCTCCTAAACGCACTTCACGTCCATCTTTGCTGACAATCAGTTGGTTCTCAATATCTTCAAGGCTGGTATAAGTACCTTCTGTGCGCAAGCGCAACTGGTAAATATCAGTAGCGATATCTCCCGTATTGACTTGTACATTCTGTTTTTGCAGAATCCCCATAATAGAAGTCGGGTCAATGCCCAAAGACGACAACTTGGAAGTAGATATCTTCACATTAATTACTTCCGTCTGCTCACCATAGAGCATCACCTTCTGCACACCCTCAATCGGGGTAAGCTGCGTACGGATACGCTGTGCCCAGTCACGCAGGTCCTTGTATGAAAAGCCCTCGTCGGCTGTCAGTGCATAATAAATACCATACACATCGCCAAAGTCATCGTTCACCGTGATAGTAGATGCACCGCCAGGCAATTTCGGCTGGATGTTTGCCACCTTACGACGCAGCTCATCCCACTTCACCGGCATATAATCAGGGTCGATAGTAGGTTGCAACTCTATAGAAATCTTAGACAATCCGAAGTAAGATTCCGATTTAATCTGATATACATCAGTCATTGACTGAATCTCACGTTCAATCGGTTCGGTTATCAATTTCTCCACTTCATGCGGATTCGCACCCGGATATTGGGTAACAAGAACCGCCGTCTTTATCACGAAAGGCGCATCCTCTTTCTTCGGCAACTTAAAGAAGGAGATAACTCCACCTATCAATAAGATAGCCAGAAAAAAGTAGATAACCTTCCGGTTCTCCAGAGAATATTTTGGAATATTCATGATTCGTCCTCTCCTCTTTTATTCGGTTAATATTTTAACTTGCTGGCCGTCTACGAGATAAGAAGCTCCCGCGGCCACCACTTGCTCACCGGCCTTCACCTCTCCGCTCACAATTAAATCATTACGTCCCACAATGGTTCCTTCGTCATAAATCTTACGTTTCTCTACTTTCTGAGTAGACGGATTATAAATGAATACAATCTTATTATTCAGAGTATTATCAAATACTACGGCAGACAACGGAACCGTGATTCCTTCTTTTACCGTTTCATTTTCAATATTAACTACCACACGGCACGAAAAGCCCACCGACACCTGGTATTTCTTCAAATCAAATTCAGGGTCGTCAATATAGAGGAACACAGGAACTCCGGCACCGTCTTGCGATGCTTCCACATACTCTTTCACCTTTGCTTGAAACAGCTTGCCTTTATAAGCATCAAATTCCACAAAAATACTTCCGTGAGAAGTGACGTAAGCAATATTTGTTTCAGGGATGGTAAATTCCACTTGCAATTTAGTGGGGTTAACCAGACAAACCACACCTTGTCCCGGTTGTACACGCTGGTAGTTTTCCACATATTTCTTTTGGATAAATCCATCAAACGGTGCACGCAACTTTGTATCGTTCAATGTATTCTGTGCATTTTCGAATGCAGACTTCGCATTGGTGTAAGATGCCTGAGTCGTTTCAAACTCCTGCATGGATATGGCATTTTTCATCAACAGCTTTTCTGCACGTTGCATCTGCGATGCCGCTTTCTGGAACGAAGCTCTCTTTGCATCATAGTCCAACTTATAGTCTGTCGGGTCAATTTCAGCCACTACATCTCCCTTTTTCACTCTCTGCCCTTCGAGTACATTCATAGCCACCAGCGGGCCGGACATCTTAAACGCAAGGTCACTGAATTGGTCGGGCGACACTACGCCTGAATAGGATTTCTCAATCTTGTTTAACAACGCCACTTCCGCCAACTTCACCGGGCGGGGTCCTCGTTCTTGAGCAGGTTGCTGTCCACATGAACAGAACAACACCACACTCACTGCCACAATAGACAATTTTCTACATTTCATACTGTTAATCTTCACATTAGTTTTCGGATGCAAAGTTCTCACATTTATTAAATGTGCACAAGTGCTAACAGTAAGATATATTAGTCTATTTTTAAGCATTTTCTTTGTAATCTGCTTAAACTGCCCTATATTTGTGGTGTATAACCAAAATCTTCTTTATTTTTATGAAGTACACAGACGACATTAACATCTTTAAACCGAACAAAGATTTCATAGCAGAAATTGACATAACCGGTGCTTTCGGACGTATCTACCACTACCCACAGCGTATGAATGGTTGTCTGTTTATTCTTTGCCTGCGTGGTGAGTGTGACATGACTATCCACTTGTCCGAACACAAAATAAAGGAGAATGATATTGTCACTATCCTGCCCGACACCTTTGTACATGTCATCCGGCAGAGTCATGACTGTCGGTTATTTCTGGCAGGATTCAATAAAGAACTATTGAATGGCGCCAACTTTTTCAACTCTACCATGAATTATCTCTCGGCTCTGATTGAAATGCCGGTCATCTCATTGCAACCCCGGATAACGGAGTTGTTTCAGGATTATTTTATGCTATTGATAAAAATGGAACGAGTCGACGAGCAACCCACCAAAGAGTTAGTCAGTACCATGTTGCTGACCATTCTGCACGGGGTAGGCAGCATCCATCAAAACACAGAAACAGACAAACGCTCTTTCAACCGGGGGGAAGAGATTGTGAAACGGCTTGTACAATATATCATCAAGCACTATATCAACGAACGAAGTGTTTCTTTTTATGCAGATTTGTTGCACGTTTCTCCCCAACACCTCAGTACCACTGTAAATAAGGTGACAGGCAAAACGGTGACGGACATTATAGCCAAACTGGTTATTACCGATGCACAAGCCAAACTAAAGTCGACAGATATGACCATTCAGGAAATAGCTTACTCACTCAATTTCCCCGACATTTCTTTCTTTGGAAAGTATTTCAAACGATATACGGGGATGTCGCCGAAGCAATACAGGGAGAGTATAGAATAAAGTAATGCATAGCTTGGAAAAGCCTATTGCGATAGCTTAACCACGGCCGTGGTTAAGCCTGCTCACCACCGTGGTTAGACTTAGTCACAGTCGTGGTTAAAGTTAACCACGGCCGTGGTTCATGTATATTTTCCTTTCATTAATAAAAGAGGAAACGGAAGCATTGTACGCTGACAGAGTACGTCATGAATGGTTATTTACTACTTCATCCAGGAAGGAATATACCGTAACTGCAAATATTGCTCGCCGGCCTGAATATAATTCCCTTCAAATGCCCAGTCCCGGATTCGGTAAACTTTCAATCTCTTCAGCAAGTAGTCTTCCACTCTGAAAGACTGTTTCTTACAGAAAGAAAGCACTTTTACACTGCCATCGGCAAACACTTTGGCACGCACCTTTACTGTTTTGATAGCAACTCCGCGAGGGATAGGACGCCCCTTTTTATAATCCACCCACAAAATAGCTTTTGCCTTTTCTCCTTCACAGCCTCCGGCGCCTTCATCTTTGCCTGAGTCTGCGGTAACAGCTCCATTTTTACATGCAGAAGCAATCAATAAGCATAATACAATCAATAAGTAGTTCAGTCGTTTTTTCATAAATATATTAAGTTTAAATCTCTTCAATAGGGGTCACATCCTCTATCACAGGGGTGTGGATGTCTTTCTTCTGACGAAAACGAATAATGTTCACCAAGTCCGAAAGTCCATAAACAATGCTGCTGACTCCCAATATGATGAAAGGCACAGTGGCAGCCGTAAACGGATTAAACAGAACAACAATGCCCGCAATAAGTACCAATACGGGAACAATAAAGAAACCTCCCGGCACAACCGTCCAACTGCGGGCGGCAGACAAGTTTACAATCTGGCTGACACCTGCCAACACAAGAACAGCTCCCAACACATACATCAGGATACCGACAAAGAATGCCGGCATAATCATCAGCCAAAGGCCGAACAGCAGACTACCCAGTCCGGCTATGGGAAAAGACATCCCATTCTGCTTGCCATGGGTGAGATAACCAAAGACAGAAAATAAGCCGGGCACCAGAAACAAAACTCCGATGGTAATTACCAGATACAGAATGGCAGCTTCGGGCCATGCTACCAATAATACGCCCAACACCAATGCACAGATGCATCGGATTATAGAATAATTCATTGTTTTCATTGTTATTACTTTTTATACTATTACGCTTTTACAGAAAATCAACAGGCGAATATACAGAATATTTCCGAAAAAGAACAGGAAAAGGCAGGGAATTAATCCACTGCCTCTATTTGTTCTGTTTCCGGTAAGCCCTGCTCGTTCTCATCCTCGTCAATCAATATAGCCCAAAAGAGCCACCACAACAATAACGCAGCCAATACCACCGCTCCTATTCTTATCCAAAGTTTACGTTTCATCTTATTTCCTTTTTAATGATTTATTAACTGATGCATTAAAAACCATTCACACAGCCGAAATGTTCATAGATAAAACCAATTAAATGAATAAGATTATGAGTAATGGAAAATTTTTCGTCGGACTGGCGCTGGGTGCGTTGGTCGGCAGTGCATTGAGTTGTTTTGCCCACAGCAATAGAGGACGCAAACTGAGAAGAGACCTTTATGATACTATTCAGGACTTGGAAGAAGACGCGTATGATTTCGCACACCGAGCCAAGCATAAAGCAGAAAGAGTAGGTGGCGAAGTGATGGAAAAAATGAACCAACAGGCCGAAGTGGTTAAAGGCAAATTGAACGAAGTTACCAATAAATAGAAAAAAAAGTAAGTTTTTCTTTGGAGATAAAATCAAAACGATTACATTTGCATCGAATTAGAAACAGAAAAAATGAAAAGAATATTAGTAAATACATATTGGTGGCGTCCCTTGCAACTGAATAAGTCGTAAGAGAACCAGACCGTGTGTATATACTTAGCATTCTAAAAGGATATTCAGATGAAGGCCTGTCGTACTTACGACAGGCCTTTTTTCGTTTATGCAAATTACAAGAAATTAAATACATCAATCACAATGAAAACTTATCAAGTAAACAATGAAGGTTATTACGGCGAGTTCGGAGGAGCCTATATCCCCGAGATTCTTCACCGCTGCGTAGAGGAACTGAGAAACGCCTATTTAAATGTATTGGATAGTGAAGACTTCAAACAAGAATTCAATGATTTGTTGCGCCACTATGTGGGACGCCCTTCCCCGCTCTATCTTGCCCGTCGGCTAAGCGAAAAGTACGGCTGTAAAATATATCTGAAACGTGAAGACCTGAATCATACAGGAGCACACAAAATAAATAATGCCATCGGGCAAGTATTACTTGCCAAGCGTATGGGGAAAAGCCGCATCATCGCCGAGACCGGAGCCGGTCAGCACGGAGTGGCAACCGCAACCGTTTGTGCACTGATGAATATGCAATGCATTGTTTATATGGGTAAAACCGATGTAGAACGCCAACATGTCAATGTAGAGAAAATGAAAATGCTGGGAGCTGAGGTCCGCCCTGTCACATCGGGCAACATGACACTGAAGGACGCCACCAATGAAGCGATTCGAGACTGGTGTTGTCACCCCGCCGATACATATTATGTAATCGGCTCTACGGTAGGGCCTCATCCTTATCCCGACATGGTGGCAAGACTGCAATCTGTCATTAGTGCAGAAATCAGGAAACAACTGAAAGAGCACGAAGGTCGTGACTATCCCGATTATCTGATGGCCTGCGTGGGTGGAGGAAGCAATGCTGCCGGTACTATTTTTCACTATATCGATGACGAACGTGTGCAAATCGTATTGGCCGAAGCCGGCGGGAAAGGCATAGAGACAGGGATGTCGGCAGCTACTATCCAACTGGGAAAGATGGGAATCATACACGGAGCAAAAACATTGGTCATCCAGAACGAGGACGGACAGATAGAAGAACCTTATTCTATCTCTGCGGGACTGGATTATCCGGGTATAGGCCCCATGCATGCCAACCTTGCCCAACAGAAGCGGGCTATGGTTCTGGCTATCAATGATGATGAGGCCATACGAGCCGCATTTGAACTGACCCGCCTGGAAGGTATCATTCCGGCGTTGGAATCGGCTCATGCACTGGGTGCACTCGACAAGATGCACTTCCGCCCCGAAGATGTAGTGGTACTTACCGTTTCGGGACGGGGAGACAAGGATACAGAAACTTATTTGAATAACAAACCGGAAGAAGCAAGATGATGAAAACATTTACTTATACTACTAAGCACAAGACGATGTTGGGTGACCTTCATACTCCGGTAAGCACTTACCTGAAAGTACGCGACATCTTCCCACAAAGTGCACTGATGGAGAGCTCCGACTATCACGGAAGCGAAAATAACCGTTCCTTTATCGGACTGAACCCCATTGCCAGCATCGGCATCAACCATGGAGTCGCCACCACCACTTACCCCGACGGCAGCACAGAAGAGCATACCATTACCGACGGCTACAAGGTAGATTATGCCATAACCGATTTTCTGAACCATTTTAAAGTAAGCGGAGAATACAATCATTATTGCGGTCTGTATGGCTACACCACTTTCAATGCAGTGCGCTATTTTGAGCATATTGATGTAAAAGACAGTCGCGACCCCAAAAACGACGCTCCCGAAATGCTCTATATCTTATATAAGTATCTGATTGTCTTTAATGATTTCCGCAATGAAATGCTTCTGCTTGAAATGCTTCAGGACCATGAGGAGACCCATCTCGACTATATAGAAAAAGCCATCCATAACCGCAACTATACGACCTACGATTTCCACGCCATAGGCGAAACGACCAGCACGCTGACCGATGAGGAGCATAAGGCAAATATCCGGAAAGGCATAAGCCACTGCATGCGTGGTGATGTGTTCCAAATCGTTCTCTCGCGCCGGTTCATCCAGCGTTATGAAGGTGATGACTTCAAACTCTATCGCGCATTGCGGAGTATCAATCCTTCACCTTATTTGTTTTATTTCGACTTTGGCGGATTCCGTATCTTCGGTTCATCTCCCGAAACACATTGCAAAATAGAAGGAGGTCGTGCCACCATCGACCCCATTGCAGGAACAACCCGCCGCAGCGGAGACAAGCAAACAGATGCCGAACTCACGGCTGCCTTACTTGCCGACCCGAAAGAAAATGCCGAACACGTGATGCTGGTAGATTTGGCACGCAACGACCTGAGCCGTAACTGTAAAGATGTGCAAGTAGAATTCTATAAAGAACCTCAGTATTACAGTCATGTCATTCATCTGGTGAGCCGTGTCAGCGGTGAACTGAATCAAAATGCCAATCCCATCAAAACATTCATCGACACGTTTCCGGCCGGTACCCTGAGTGGAGCCCCTAAAGTAAAGGCGATGCAACTCATCAGCCAATATGAGCCGCACAGCCGTGGAGCCTACGGTGGCTGTATCGGGTTCATCGGACTAAACGGTACACTGAATCAGGCAATCACTATCCGCACCTTCGTCAGCCGGAACAATGAACTTTGGTTTCAAGCCGGAGGCGGAATTGTTGCAAAAAGCAACGAAGAATATGAACTGCAAGAAGTAAACAATAAACTGGGAGCACTTAAAAAAGCAATTCTCCTGGCAGAACAAATGTAAAAAGACACTCTAGTATGAAAATAGTAATTATAGACAACTACGACTCATTCACCTACAACTTAAGTCACTTGGTAAAAGAGCTCGGTGCGGAAGTCACCGTCGTGCGCAATGATGCCTTCCTACCAAAAGAGTTGGAGGTATTTGATAAAATAATTCTTTCACCGGGGCCGGGAATCCCCTCCGAAGCCGGACTGCTGCCGAATGTCATCCGGACTTATGCAGGAAAGAAGCCGATTCTCGGCGTATGTTTGGGAGAACAGGCCATCGGAGAAGTATTCGGAGCCAAACTGACCAACCTGAGTGAAGTCTTTCACGGAGTACAAACACCGATAACCATAGAAAAAGACGATTATATATTCAGAGGACTGCCACAGGAAGTGCCCGTCGGAAGATATCACTCATGGGTGGTAGACACAAACGGATTCCCCGACTGTCTGGAAGTAACGGCTGTGAGCCGGGAAGGATATATCATGGCACTCAAACATAAAGAATATGATGTACATGGAATCCAATTCCATCCCGAATCTGTACTGACCCCGGATGGAAAAACAATAATCGCTAATTTCCTAAATGCATAAAAGTAATCATTCAAACGATATGAAAGCTATATTATCACGCCTCTTCAACCATGAGGAACTGACCCGCGAAGAAGCGAAAAACTTACTGCTCAATATCACCAAAGGCAGATATAATGACTCACAGATAGCCGCCCTGCTCACTGTATTCCAGATGCGCGGCATCAAGGTAGAAGAACTCATCGGTTTTCGTGAAGCGCTGCTTACAACCCGAGTACCCATAGACTTTTCTGCCTACAAGCCTATCGACATTGTAGGTACGGGGGGAGACGGAAAGAATACGTTCAATATCTCTACCTGCGCTTGCTTTATTGTTGCCGGTGCCGGATACCATGTAGCAAAACATGGAAATTACGGTGCAACCTCCATAAGCGGAGCAAGTAACGTAATGGAGCAACATGGGGTTAAATTTACCAATGACCCATCAATACTTACCCGCAGTATGGAAGAATGTGGCATGGTGTATATGCACGCCCAACTGTTCAATCCCGCCATGAAAAGCGTCGGGCCGGTACGCAAAGCCCTACAAGTGCGGACTATCTTCAATCTTCTCGGGCCATTGGTCAATCCTTGCCTGCCCTCTTACCAATTGCTGGGTGTGGCAGACCTTCCCCAAATGCGCCTTTACACCAACGTATTTCAAAAGCTCGGTATCGGTTTTGCCGTAGTCAATAACCTGGACGGATATGACGAAATCTCCCTCACAGATGAGTTTAAAGTAATGACCAATCGTTATGAAACCATTTACAAGCCATCGGAACTCGGTTTTTCTCTCGCCCGCCAAGAGGAACTCTATGGCGGTACAACTCCCCGGGAAGCTGCCTGTATCTTCGATAATGTATTGCAGAACCATGCCACCAAAGCACAGACCGACTGTGTACTGATTAATGCCTCTTTCGCTATCCAAGCCATGGAACCGGCCAAACCGATAGAAGAATGTGTTGCCATTGCCCGTGAATCACTTGAAAGCGGCAAAGCACTGAAAACATTAAAACAGTTTATCGAATTAAACAGTTGACCATCCGGCGCAAGAAATACAAGATACAAATCAATCACATATATATATATTATAAGGTAAAAGCTATGACAGATATATTAGACGAAATTATTGCCCATAAACAGTTTGAAATCGAACAGCAAAAAGCAGCCATCCATCAAGAACTGCTGATAAACAACTGCAATGCCCCCATGCCACGAATAAGTATGCGTGCCTGCCTTTCGGCATCCCCTTCCGGCATCATTGCCGAGTTTAAACGCCGTTCACCCTCCAAGGGCTGGATAAAAGAAAACGCACAAGCTGATATCATTCCTCCCGCCTATGAAGCGGCAGGGGCATCCGCCCTCTCTATCCTGACAGATGAAAAGTTTTTTGGCGGTAATCTGAAAGACATCCGTACTGTGCGCTCCAAAGTGCAGCTTCCCATTCTGCGTAAAGATTTCATTATAGACGAATACCAGCTCTATCAAGCCCGCATCGTAGGGGCGGATGCAATATTGCTCATTGCTGCCGCACTCCGGAAAGAGCAATGCAGAATGTTGGCCGCCAAAGCACACGAACTGGGATTGGAAGTTTTACTCGAAATTCATAGTGAACAAGAATTGGAATACATAGAAGACAACATCGATATGGTGGGAGTGAACAACCGCAATCTGGGAACTTTCCATACAGACGTGGAAAACTCCTTCCGACTGGCAGAGAAATTACCTAAAGAAATGTTACTTGTTTCCGAAAGCGGCATTTCCAGCCCACAGACCGTCCGGCAATTACGTGCAGCCGGTTTTCGCGGCTTCTTGATTGGAGAGAATTTCATGAAGGCCCCTCAACCGGGAGATGCATTGAAAGAGTTTATCAGTCTGTTATAAAAACACATCAGAAAATGATTGTAAAAGTATGTGGTATGCGTGAGCCCGACAATATTCGCCGGGTAGAACAGGCCGGTCCGGACTGGATGGGGTTTATCTTTTTCCCCCATTCGAGCCGTTATGTCTCCTGCCGTCCGGCTTACCTGCCGGAACAATGTAAACGCGTAGGCGTATTTGTCAACGAAAAGACACCCATCATATTGCAAAAAGCAAATGAATTCGGTCTTCATTACATCCAATTACACGGAAGAGAAACTCCCGAACAATGCCTCAACCTGAAACGTGCCGGACTAGGTGTTATCAAAGTTTTCTCCATTGCCGGAACGAGTGATTTGAAACCTACCGCCTGCTATGAAAGTGTTTGCGACTACTTCCTGTTCGACACAGCCTGTACCGGCTTTGGCGGTTCGGGAAAAACATTCGACTGGCAAATGCTTTCGGCGTATCACGGTTCCACCCCCTTTCTGCTGAGCGGCGGACTAAAGCCCGACAGCCTGCATGCTCTGAAAGAGTTCCGCCACCCTGCATGGGCAGGCATCGATCTCAATAGCGGATTCGAAATTTCTCCGGGCAAAAAAGATGCAGAGTTATTAAACACATTTATTGAACAAATCAAATCTAACATAGAATGAACAGAATTAATAATTTATTCAGCACAAAGCAAAAGGATATCTTATCCATCTATTTTTGCGCCGGTTATCCTACCTCTGATGGTACTGCAAACGTGATTAAAACGCTGGCAGGCAAGGGAGTCGATATGATTGAAATAGGCATTCCTTTCAGCGACCCGATGGCAGACGGCCCCGTTATCCAGCATGCCGCAACGCAGGCATTGAAAAACGGTATGACCCTACAGCTCCTTTTCAACCAACTGAGAGACATTCGCCACGAAGTACAAATCCCTCTTGTTTTAATGGGATATTTAAACCCCATCATGCAATTCGGCTTCGAGAACTTCTGCCTCACCTGCAAAGAGATTGGCATCGACGGAGTAATCATTCCCGATCTTCCCTTTAAAGATTACATGAATGAGTTTCGACCCATTGCAGAGAAATATGATATAAAAGTCATTATGCTGATTACACCCGAAACGAGCGAGGAACGCATTCGGCTGATTGACGAACATACAGACGGATTTATCTATATGGTATCCTCGGCAGCCATTACCGGTGCACAGAAAGATTTCGGTGCACAAAAGCAAACATATTTTCAACGTATTGCAGCCATGAATTTGCGTAACCCACGAATGATAGGTTTCGGAATATCAAATAAACAGACGTTCGAAACAGCCTCCGCCAATGCAGCAGGAGCAATCATCGGAAGCAAGTTCGTCACACTGTTAGGCGATGAAAAAGGAGATGCAGAAAAAGCAACCGACAAGCTGCTCAAAGCATTAAACGATGAGTAAGAAAGGCACCACTTAAATGAATGCATGGAGAAACAGCAAAAACATTTTGTTATTTCTCCATCTTACTTTTGCCATATTTCCACATATTCACTATCTTTGTGCCATAATTCAATAAGACATACTTATGATAAAGAGTGAATATCCTTCCGTTTTGCTAATATACACCGGTGGTACAATCGGTATGATTGAGAACCCTGAAACAGGTGCTTTAGAAGCCTTCAATTTCGACCAACTTCAAGAGAATGTCCCGGAGTTAAAGCGTTTCAATTACCGCATCTCTTCCTATCAGTTCAATCCTCCCATCGATTCTTCCGACATGGAACCTTCTTTATGGGCAAAACTGGTAAAAATCATCACTTACAATTATGATAACTTTGACGGTTTTGTCATTCTTCACGGAACAGACACCATGGCATACACCGCTTCCGCCCTTAGTTTCATGTTAGAGAACCTAAGCAAACCGGTCATCCTGACAGGCAGCCAGCTCCCCATTGGCATGTTGCGTACCGACGGTAAGGAGAATCTTATCACTTCCATCGAAATTGCCGCCGCCAAACATCCCGATGGTACGGCCATCGTTCCCGAAGTATGTATCTTCTTTGAAAACCATCTGCTTCGCGGCAACCGGACAACAAAAATTAATGCGGAAAACTTCAATGCTTTCCGTTCATATAATTATCCGTCACTTGCCACAGCCGGTATTCATATTAAGTATGAGTATGACCGCATTCATAAAGCCAATCCCAATGTGCCCCTGAAACCCCATTATCTGTATGACACCAATGTCATCATCCTGACACTTTTCCCCGGCATTCAGGAAAATATGATACGGAACATCCTTCATACTCCCGGGTTGCGGGCTGTGGTACTTAAAACATACGGTTCGGGCAATGCCCCACAAAAGCCTTGGTTCATCGACTTACTGAAAGAAGCTACCGACCGTGGCATCGTCATTATCAATATTTCCCAATGTTCTACGGGAAGCGTGGAGATGGGAAGATATGAAACAGGACTTCACCTGCTCGATGCCGGAGTAATCAGCGGGTATGACAGCACAGTAGAGTCCGTCCTTACAAAACTGATGTTTCTTTTAGGTCATGGCAAGAGCGAAAGTGAAATACGGCATCAAATGAGTGTTCCGGTTGCCGGTGAGTTTACCATACCTACAATGTAACAGATTTGTAATATTTGTTTCATTAAATAGTAATAAAAACGCTCCATCTTTGCAATGCGAAACAAGAAAAGATTAGTTTTGTATTAAATAAAAAGAGGAACGACATGAATGATTACCGCATTTTAGTAGTTGATGACGAAGAGGATCTCTGCGAGATTCTTAAATTCAACTTGGAAAACGAAGGATACTTGGTAGATACTGCCAACTCTGCCGAAGAAGCCTTAAAAATGGATCTCACCAAATACGACCTCCTTTTGCTGGATGTCATGATGGGTGAGATTTCAGGTTTCAAGATGGCAAGTATGCTCAAAAAGAATAAAGCCACCGCCACTATTCCTATTATTTTCATTACTGCCAAAGATACAGAAAACGACACAGTGACCGGCTTTAATTTGGGAGCTGACGATTACATTTCAAAACCTTTCTCCCTGCGCGAAGTAATGGTACGCGTCAAGGCCGTGCTACGTCGCACAGCATCGGGTGACGAGAAAGATACTCCGCAGCAACTGGTTTATAAAGGCCTCGTACTGGATATGACCAAAAAGAAAGTGAGTATTGACGGTATTGAAGTCTCTCTGACCAAAAAAGAATTTGAAATTCTGCTGCTCCTATTGCAAAATCAAGGACGTGTATTTTCCCGCGAAGATATTTTAGCGAAAGTCTGGCAAGAAGAAGTGTATGTACTCGACCGCACCATTGATGTAAACATCACCCGGCTGCGCAAGAAAGTCGGAGAATATGGAAAATGTATCGTCACACGCCTGGGATACGGTTATTGCTTTGAATGCCAATAAAAAAGTCTGCTTTATTATGACACTTGAACTATCCAGCCATGTATTATCGTTCAGCAAGAAGCTCTTTCTTTCTGTCATTGTATTGTTTCTTGTCTTTGCCGTTTGTTTCATGGCATTTCAATATCGCAGGGAAAAGGAATATAAAATAGAGCTGCTCAACACTCAACTGCAGAATTACAATGACCGTCTGAATGACTTCCTCCGCGAAAAAGATACCTTGAATCTGGAACTGCTGGATAAATATGTACACGAACATACATTGAACGAGCTACGTGTCACTCTGATTGACAAAGAAGGAAAAGTGTTATACGATAATATCGAACAGAATCCGCTACATTTCAGCAACCACCTTAACCGGGAAGAAATAAAGAAAGCCATCAGCCAAGGAAGCGGCTACTCCATCAACCGCCAGTCCGAAAGTCTGGGAGGAGAGTTTTTCTATTCGGCCCGATATTATCCGGGCACCCATTATATAATCCGTTCCGCATTGCCTTATAGTGTCAGCCTGATGCACCATTTAAAGGCAGATTCACATTTTGTATGGTTTACGCTTATGGTGAGTCTCGTTCTGATTTTTATCTTTTACCGTTTTACGCATAAATTGGGAATGTCAATCACACAGTTGCAACAATTTGCTTTGAAGGCCGATCGCAACGAGCCGATAGACACTGACCTGCAGGGAGCATTCCCGAAGAATGAATTGGGTGAGATTTCCCAACATATCATTCAGATATACAGACGACTGCATCAGACAAAAGAAGATTTGTATATCGAAAGAGAGAAACTGATAACCCACTTACAAATATCCCGTGAAGGATTGGGAGTCTTTACCCATAAGAAACAAGAAATACTGGTTAATAATCTCTTTACCCAGTACGCCAACCTCATCTCGGACAAGAACCTGAGTTCGACAGAGGAAATCTTCTCCATCCCTGAACTTCAGCCCATTACTGAGTTCATAGCCAAAAATAAAGAACGCACAATCAGCAAGGAAGAAAAACGGATGTCGATTGTGATAGACAAAAGCGGACGTGTTTTCTCGGTAGACTGCATTATTTTCCAAGACGATAGCTTTGAGATTTCTATCAATGACATCACCCAAGAGGAAGAACAGGCACGATTGAAAAAACAACTAACCCAGAATATCGCCCACGAACTAAAAACCCCGGTCAGCAGCATACAAGGATATCTTGAAACAATAGTCAATAATCCCGGACTGACGCGAGAGAAAATGAACACATTTCTCGAACGCAGTTATGCTCAAAGTAACCGGTTGGCACATTTATTACGTGATATTTCTGTTTTGACACGTATGGAGGAAGCTCCCAATATGATAGAGACAGAACAAGTCAACCTGACAGGCATGATGCAAAACATACTGAATGAAGTTGCCTTGGAACTGGAAGAGAAACAGATAACAGCATCTAATTTACTGCCCCAAGGACTGTCTGTATCCGGTAACGCTTCCCTGCTCTATTCCATCTTCAGAAACCTGACAGACAATGCCATCGCCTATGCCGGCACAGGAATATCGATAACAGTCCGTTGTTTCCGTGAGGACGAACGCTTCTATTATTTCAGTTTCTCGGACACCGGTATAGGAGTCGCTCCCGAGCATTTAAGCCGCCTGTTCGAACGCTTCTACCGGGTTGATAAAGGACGCTCACGCAAATTAGGCGGCACAGGGCTCGGACTTGCCATTGTGAAAAACGCAGTCATCCTGCATGGCGGGACTATCTTTGCCAAGAATAATCCCGGTGGAGGACTAGAGTTCATATTTACGCTGTGCAAAGAATAAAAGAATGCCCCTCTTATTTGAAAAGCCTTGCCCAAAAACCTTTTGGAGCAGGGCATTCTTCACGATTCAGATTTTGATATACCTCTTCATAGCTCAAGCGATTGTGCACCATATCATAAATCACCCCCCAATCAGGCAGCCCGCCCAAATTGCGGTCATCAATAAACAAGTCTGCCTTCAGCTTACGCGAATAATGCTGGCTTTTGTCTTTCTCCTCGGCATAATTGCTATTGACAGCATAAAATTCCAATCCCCGCTGACGGCAGAACTCCACCGCTTCTTCCAATAAACGACCTTCACGAACGCTCCATAATATAAGGAAATGACGTTCTTGCTGTAATTTTTTCAATGTTTCTATGGCAAAAGGGATTTCTTTACCTATTGCGGGATACTTATGTTCCACGATTGTTCCGTCAAAATCTACTGCTATAATCATAGTTCTTCTAAATTATGCCACAAAGATAAGGCAAAAATTCTATTCCTCCCTTTATAAAAACCGAAAGAATTAATTGTTTTTCTAAAGATAAGCAGTATATTTGCAACGTATCGGTTCGTTTATCCTTAATCCAAAGATAAACGATTAAAAGGGAATCAGGTGAGAATCCTGAACAGTCCCGCTGCTGTATGTTTCACAAAACGCATAAGCAAACCCCATCAACCACTGGAGAACATCTCCGGGAAGGTGCTTATAGCGGAAACAAGTCAGAAGACCTGCCTATACAAATTCACATCTGAAGCTTTCGAGGAAAGAGCTTGGAACACTGAACATAAAGGATGATTCATATCCGCTATCTTCTCCGTTTCACTATCCAGAAAAGGTAATCAGGTAAAAGTTTTTTTAGTAAGAATAAACTCTGCCAAGTTTATTTGAGTGCCAACCTGATGGGAATCACGTTGGCATTTTTTTGATAGTCCAAGTGAGAACAAACTCAGGATGAGTAAGATAACGCACCCGATAATGCTGTCGTTTCTCCGTCCGATACTCCTGCGCTTCAAAGCATCCCTCCTCTTCCATGACAAAAGGCAGAACATGCAGATGCCGGATAAAGTCGACACCTTCCACTCCCATCACCTTGAACAATGTTTCTTTGGCAGACCAATGAAGAAGCAATACATACACTTCATTACCTTGATTCACCGTTTTTTCTTCATCCGGCCGCACAAAACGTGAGACAACCCTACGAACCTTTGTCCCATACTTTTCAATATCGATTCCCACTTCTTCGGTCGGATGCAAGGCAACTGCCACATAACCGTTCGTATGAGATATGCTGATGTGAGCACTGCCATCCGCCAGATATGGTTTTCCGGAAGGAAGATAAACAACTCTCTTTTCTTCTCCACACAATGTTTTCAGCAATACACGTACGGCCAGCCATTCATATCTTCTCACATCAGAGGTAAAATGCTCCAGTTCTTTCTCATACATAGAGATATCGCCAAGCAAGGCGGATAACCGTTCCATCGTTTCGTCGGTTTTCCATACTCCGACCAGCAGTCCGTTCTCTTTAATTTTCCGATATAACGGCATAATGACTACTTCGTTTCTTCTGCCACTTGGGGTTCGTCTACCATGACCTTTACTTTCAAAATCCGGCGAGTGTTCATTTCCAATACCTCAAAATGATAATTCTCATAATCCAAACGCTCATGCAACACCGGAAACTCTCCTTTTATCTCAAGCAAAAGACCGGCCAACGTATCGGCATCCCCTTCTACTCTCTCAAATAAGTCCGAATCTATCTTCATTATTTTATAGAAATCAGACAAAAGAGTTTTAGCCTCGAAAATATAAGTACGGTCATTCAGTTTCACATACGTGCGTTCTTCATCATCATATTCATCATTGATTTCTCCCACAATCTCCTCAATGATATCTTCCATGGTCACAATGCCCGAAGTACCTCCGAATTCGTCAACAACAATGGCAATATGAATCTTATTTGCCTGAAAGTCACGCAGCAAATCATCAATCATTTTTGTTTCAGGAACAAAATAAGCAGGACGAATCAGTGTTTGCCAACGGAAATTATCCATCTTATTCAGATGAGGCAACAAGTCCTTGATATAAAGAATACCTTTGATGTTATCACGTGACTCGGCATATACAGGAATACGTGAATACGCATTATCTACAATACACTTCAGAACCTCGGCATAAGGAGTATTGATTTCCAAATCCACCATATCCAAACGTGGCGTCATCACCTCTTTGGCGGTCTCCCCACCAAAACGGATGATTCCCTCCAAAATGTTGCTTTCCTCCGAAATCTCATTTTTATCGGTCAATTCCAATGCCTGCGACAATTCGTCTACTGAAATATTATAGTTCTTCTTCGCCACACATTTATTAATTAAGAATGAAGAGCGAACCAACAAAGCAGACAAAGGAGAAAATAATGTCTTCAAAAAAGAAATGACCGGAGCAGCCTTACGGCAAAACTTCAAAGTATGCTGCGCCGAATAAATTTTGGGCATTATCTCTCCAAACAGAAGTAATAAGAAAGTAAGAATGACTGTTATAACCAAAAATTCAAGTATTACAGAATTTCCCCAATGAATGGTGCTGGCAAAGAAGTAATTGCACAGCATGATTATCGTCACATTCACAAAATTATTAGAAATCAGAATAGTGGCCAACAAGTGTTCAGAATCATCCAGCAGCGCACTGATACGCCTGTCGGAAGAAGTCTGCCCTTCCTCTATTTCACTCAAGTCGCCGGGAGACAGAGAGAAGAAAGCAATTTCTGAAGCAGACACAAAGCCTGATGCATACAATAATATAACAGCTAATATAATAGCTATAATCGCTCCTATAGTAGGAGTAGTCACGGTCACACCGTCAAACAAATCCGCCAAGCGGCATAAATACGAGTCAGGGTCCAAGGAATCTGGTTTTAGTTAAACATCCGGTTCTTTAAAATTAAAACGGTAAATCATCTGTCACACTATTGGCTGCAGGCTGTTGCGATGCCGGTTGTGAAGACACTTGCTGTGGAGTGGCTTGTGCCTGTTGCGCATAGCCTCCTTGCTGCTGAGGAGCAGTACGGGGAGTCAACATTTCCATATTGTCAGCAAATATTTCAACGATAGTACGTTTGATACCATTCTGGTCATCATAGGAACGGCTGCGGATTTTACCTTCAATATAAAGTTTATCTCCTTTGCGAACATACTTTTCAGCCGTTTGCGCCAATCCTCTCCACAACACAATATTATGCCATTCGGTACGTTCGGGAACCTGAGTCCCATTTGCCAGGGTGTATGCACGGTCTGTGGTAGCCAAAGAAAAACTAGCCACCGCAACACCATTATCCAAATATCTCACATCAGGGTCTTTACCTACATTCCCTATTAATTGCACTTTATTTAATGACATTCTTTTCTTCCATTTTAATTATCAGGCTCCAAAATTAGCGAAAAAAACTGATTTACCAAGCGAGAAACAGCAAATTTATGCAAATCTTCTATCCTAATTCTCTGATACTGTGCAAAAGAGGCAGCATTCTCAGGAAGGATAACCTCATAGAAATTTGCATAAATCACCCGATGGGATAAGACATGTTTCACTCCTTTTTGCACCAGCCGTACTGACGGAACCTCACCTTCAGCCAACATTTCCTGCCACTGGGGTAAAGCATAGAACTTTTCTTCGGGCACTTCGCTCTCCGTTTCTATCAAAGGAAGCTCATACAGATTCTTCCAAATATCATTTCCGGTCCGCTTATTGATTAATGTATGCGCGCCCATGCGTACATAGATATAATTAAAGTAGCGATTAGTCACTTTTGCCTTATGCTGTTTCACAGGTAGCGTATCCACCAACCCCTTTTGCCGGGCGACACAAGTATCAATGAAAGGACAAAACATACAGTTGGGAGAAACAGGCGTGCACTGTAATGCACCAAAATCCATTATCGCCTGATTGTAAAGCCCCGGTTGTGCTTTATCCAGCAACTCCGCCGCCACTTCTGCAAATATCCTCTTCCCTTCTGTAGAATCTATGGGCGTTTCAATTCCCAACCACCTCGAAAGCACCCGATAGACATTTCCATCCACCACGGCATAAGGCATTCCGTAAGCAAAAGAACAAATGGCAGCCGCAGTATATTCCCCTACCCCTTTCAAGGCCAACACCTCTTTATATGTCTTGGGAAATCCTCCTGCCTCGGCCATGCTGCGCGCGGCAGCATGCAAATTGCGGGCGCGGGAATAATAACCCAGTCCTTGCCAATACTTCATAACCTCATCTTCATCGGCATCTGCCAACGAAAACACATCCGGGAAACGTTTTACAAAACGTTGATAGTAATCATAACCTTGAGCGACACGCGTCTGTTGCAGTATAATCTCCGAAATCCATATTAAATAAGGGTTCTTCGTCCTGCGCCAAGGCAAGTCGCGCCTGTTATCCTGATACCATTCTATTAGTATTCTTCCAAAATTATTCATGTCCAACGTTACAAATCAGCACAAAGTGTGCAATAATTCTGCAAAAATAAGGCAAGAAAACCAAAGCAGAGATTTTTTTAGGAAATTTATTCTGAATATATTTCTTAAAGAGCTAGAAAAGCTATATATTTGCAGTCCAAAAAATTAAGATACTAAGTATAACAATAATTATTAGCGAAATGACTAAAGCAGATATCGTAAACGAAATTACGAAGAAAACCGGTGCTGATAAACAAGCAGTGTTAAATACACTTGAAGCTTTCATGGATACAGTTAAGGAATCTTTGTCAAGAGAGGAAAATGTATACTTGCGTGGTTTTGGAAGTTTTATTGTGAAAAAGAGAGCCCAGAAAACAGCTCGCAATATTTCAAAGAACACTACGATTATCATTCCGGAACATAATATTCCGGCTTTTAAGCCAGCAAAGACATTTACATTATCAGTAAAAAAATAAACAACTAGAGTATTAACCCATAAAATTTGAAGCTATGCCAAGCGGAAAGAAGAAAAAAAGACATAAAATGTCAACGCACAAGCGTAAAAAAAGACTAAGAAAGAACAGACATAAAAGCAAAAAATAATTTGTAGTCTGTCTGACGACAAATAAAGAACAAACCTTGCAAAGCAACAAACTGTCTTTCAGGTTTGTTCTTTGTTTAATGAGAAAAGTGAATAATTTAAGAATACTAAAGTGACAAGCGAACTAGTAGTAGACGTACAACCCAAAGAGATTTCCATTGCGCTTCTGGAAGACAAGGCGCTGGTGGAGTTCCAAAAAGAAGGAAGAAGTGCTTCTTTCAATGTGGGAAATATGTATCTGGGACGGGTAAGAAAGCTAATGCCCGGCCTCAATGCCTGTTTCGTGGATGTCGGTTTTGAAAAAGACGCTTTTCTTCACTATTTAGACTTAGGACCTCAATTTCATTCTTATCAGAAGTATCTGAAGCAAGTTTTAAGCGACCGCAAAAAACTTTATCCAATTTCAAAAGCTACTATGCTGCCTGACATTGACAAAGAGGGAACAGTTTCAACCACCCTCCAACAAGGTCAGGAAGTAATCGTGCAAATCGTAAAGGAACCTATTTCAACCAAGGGACCCAGACTGACCTGCGAATTATCTTTCGCCGGACGTTATCTGGTTCTTATCCCTTTCAATGACAAGGTTTCCGTATCTCAAAAAATTAAATCGAGCGAAGAACGCGCCCGCCTCAAGCAACTGTTGCAAAGTATCAAACCGAAAAACTTCGGAGTGATAGTTCGCACTGTGGCAGAGGGAAAAAGGGTGGCCGAACTTGATGCCGAGCTTAAAGTCTTGCTGAAACATTGGGAAGAGACCATTACAAAAGCACAAAAAGCAGCCAAACTTCCTGCACTGGTGTATGAAGAGACCAGCCGCACGGTAGCCATGTTGCGCGATTTATTTAATCCTTCATACGAGAACATTTACGTAAATGACGAAACAGTGTTCCACGAAATCAAGGATTATGTATCTCTCATCGCCCCTGAACGGGCAGAAATCGTGAAATTGTATAAAGGGCAGCTTCCTATCTTCGACAATTTTGGAATTACCAAACAAATCAAGTCCTCATTCGGTAAAACGATTTCGTACAAGAGTGGAGCTTACCTGATTATTGAACATACTGAAGCACTTCATGTGGTGGATGTCAATAGCGGTAACCGTTCCAAATCCGGTAACGGACAAGAGGCTAACGCACTGGATGTCAATCTGGGGGCCGCCGATGAATTGGCACGCCAGTTGAGATTGCGTGATATGGGTGGTATTATTGTCGTCGACTTTATAGACATGAACCTGGCTGAGAACAGACAAAAACTGTATGAACGCATGTGCCAAAATATGCAGAAAGACAGAGCCAAACACAACATTCTCCCTCTCAGTAAGTTCGGACTGATGCAGATTACCCGCCAACGCGTGCGTCCGGCTATGGATGTCACTACAGATGAAACCTGTCCCACCTGCTTCGGGAAAGGTAGCATCAAACCATCCATCCTTTTTACGGATACATTGGAGAGTAAAATTGATTACCTGGTCAATAAGCTGAAGACTAAGAAATTTACACTGTACATCCACCCGTATATTGCTGCTTACGTTAATCAGGGCCTTGTGTCACTCAAACGTAAATGGCAAATGAAATACGGATTCGGAATAAAGATTATCCCCGATCAAAGTCTTGCATTCCTGCAATATAAGTTTACTGATATGCACGGAGAAGAAATAGACATGAAAGAGGAAATCGAAATCAAATAAAAAATGGGGAGCGAATAAACGAAGTCGCTCCCCATTTTTCTATTACCAATATTAATTGGTATCTTTGCTTACAAATACTAAAGTCATGATTATAGAAGATTTACAGCATTTATACCAGACATACACAGGTGTAACCGCCGAGACGATTACCGAATTGCCTTCTTCCGGTTCCAACAGACGTTATTTCAGACTCACCGGAACACAGAATTTAATCGGTGTTTATGGTACTTCCATCGAAGAGAACGACGCTTTTCTCTACATGGCCGCACATTTCCGCAAAAAAGGTCTTCCTGTTCCCGAAGTTTATTGCACCTCGGAAGACAGAACTTACTATCTGCAAGAAGACTTAGGTGACACATTACTATTTCATGCCATCGAAAAAGGCCGTACCACCAGCGTATTCTCGGAAGAAGAAAAAGAACTGCTCCGCAAGACTATCCGCCTGCTGCCGGCCATCCAATTCGCAGGAGCCGACGGATTTGACTTTTCGCATTGCCACCCGCAACCGGAATTCAACCAACGTTCCATCCTCTGGGATTTGAACTACTTTAAATACTGTTTTCTGAAAGCTACCGGACTGGAATTTCAGGAGGATAAGCTGGAAGATGATTTCCAGAAGATGAGCGATGTACTGCTCCGCAGCTCTTCAGCTACTTTCATGTATCGCGATTTCCAAAGCCGGAATGTAATGATTAAAGACGGAAAGCCGTGGTTTATTGACTTTCAAGGCGGACGCAAAGGGCCGTTTTTCTATGATATAGCCTCTTTCCTATGGCAAGCCAAAGCCAAATATCCGGACACATTGAGAAAAGAACTCTTAGAAGAATACATTGACGCGCTTTGCAAATACAAGCCGGTAGACAAAGAATATTTCTTCAGCCAACTGCGCCATTTTGTACTCTTCCGCACCTTGCAAGTGTTGGGAGCCTACGGATTTCGCGGGTATTTTGAGAAAAAGCCCCATTTCATACAAAGCGTACCTTATGCCATAGAAAACCTGAGGCAATTATTGCGTGATGAATATCCCGAATATCCTTACCTATGCTCCGTTCTGCGCGAGCTGACAGAGCTGAAGCAATTCAAGGACGAGCTGAAGAAACGCCAACTGACGGTTAAAGTGATGAGTTTTGCCTATAAGAAAGGTATTCCCGATGACCCGACAGGCAACGGCGGCGGTTATGTATTCGATTGCCGTGCTGTGAACAATCCCGGAAAATACGAACGCTACAAGCCCTTCACCGGACTGGACGAACCTGTCATCCGCTTCTTGGAAGAAGACGGAGAAATCTTTCCTTTCCTGGAACACGCCTATGCACTGGTGGATGCATCGGTCAAACGATACATGGAGCGAGGTTTCAGCAACCTGTCCGTATGCTTCGGTTGTACCGGCGGACAACACCGGTCAGTCTATTCAGCCCAACACATGGCTGAACATTTAAACCGGACATTCGGTGTAAAGGTTATCCTGATACACCGCGAACAGAACATAGAACAAATATTCGAATCGACTTTATGAAAGCTATGATTTTTGCAGCTGGCCTGGGCAGCCGGCTCAAACCCCTGACAGACACCAAGCCCAAAGCATTGATAAAAGTGGCCGGAAAACCTATGCTGGAACATGTTATATTAAAGCTGAAAGCTTCGGGATTTGACGAAATAGTGATTAATGTACACCATTTTGCCAATCAGATTCTCGATTTTTTAAAGGCCAATGACAATTTCGGTGTCAATATCTATATTTCTGATGAGACAGAAGAATTGCTGGACACCGGAGGAGGACTGGAAAAAGCCGGCAAGTATTTCATGCCGCCTCTCCATGAAGATAAAGAAGGCATCCTGCTGCATAACGTAGATATCTTATCCAACTGCGATTTGCAAGATTTAATCCGCTTCCACCAGCAAAATCCAGATGTATACGCCACCATGCTGGTAAGCAGACGCATCACCTCCCGCTACTTGCTGTTTGATGACAATAATCTGTTGTGTGGCTGGATAAATAAAAACACAGGCCAAGTGAAGCCTGCCGGATTAGAGTACAAAGAAGGAAAGTATCAAGAATATGCTTACAGCGGCATACAAGCAATCAACCCGCTATTGCTGAATAAAGGCATGCGACCCGGAAAATATTCGATTATTGATTTTTATCTGCAAGTTTGCAGAAACATCAAGATTCAATGCTATCCCGCCGACAACTTACAATTGATAGATATCGGAAAACCGGAGACACTGATTAAAGCGGAAGAATTTCTAAATCACCTATGAAAGGACTTTAATAAAAAATACGTTTCACACACAACAGGGCATTATTCCACTCATGCTCAACGATTTGCGGTGAAACATCAAATGAATTAAAAAGGCGGAAGCTTTTTCGTGACAGCAACCCTCCAAAAAGACCTTGTTCTTTTCAAAAAACTCTTTCGTCTTTAAAAAAAGGAGGTGTGTCAAAACTAAAATGGCCTATCCAATCGTCAGCTGTAGGGGCAGGGTTTGCCTGCCCGAGGACACAAAACCCGAAGACACAAAGCAAACTGTTTTCGGGCGAGCGAACCTCGCCCATACGAACAAAACGACAGTATTATCCACATTTTGACACAACCCCTTTTCAATCATTCCTTAAATGCTTTGAAAGATAAACCTCCTTACCAAAGATTCAATTTATTCTTTTGCGCCTCTTCCAAAGAAACGGTCTTTACCTGTTTTGCACCATTCTTGCTGCGGAGCTCTTCATACTCTCTGTTTATTCCCTCCACAAACTCCCGGCGCGACTCAGCATTCAACAAGCGGGCTGCCACCAATGCATTTTGTGAAGCATCTTTCATGTGAATGACCGGACCACCGTAAACAGGAGCAATCTTCAGGGCAGTATGAAGTTTGGAAGTCGTAGCACCGCCAACCATAATTGGAATATTCAGTCCCGCACGCTGCAACTCGACAGCCACATGTGCCATCTCCTCAAGCGACGGAGTAATCAACCCACTCAATCCGATGATATCCACTTTCTCTTCTATGGCTTTCTGTACAATCGTTTCGGCAGGAACCATCACCCCCAAGTCTATAATTTCATAGTTATTGCAAGCCATGACTACCGATACGATATTTTTCCCGATATCGTGCACATCACCTTTCACAGTTGCCATCAATACTTTTCCGGCAGTGCGGGCCCCCTCCTGCTTATCGGCTTCAATAAGCGGTTGCAAGATACCCACCGCCTTTTTCATGGTGCGGGCAGTCTTCACCACTTGAGGCAAAAACATTTTTCCGGCTCCAAAAAGCTCACCCACCTTGTTCATTCCATCCATCAGCGGGCCTTCAATGATATTCACCGCTTTTTCGTATAACGGCAACGCTTCCGCCAAATCTTCCTCCAAATAATCGCCGATGCCTTTTATCAACGCATATTGCAGACGCATCTCTACCGCTGCCTCACGCCACTGCTCCTGTTCCGCCGTTTTGTTGCCAGCATCGGTATTCTTTAAAGCTTCTGCCGTTTCAATCAACCTTTCGGCAGCATCGGGACGGCGGTTCAGCACCACATCTTCTATCCGTTCCAGCACATCGGCAGGAATATCGGTATAAAGCACCGAAGTGGCGGGATTCACAATTCCCATATCCATACCCTGCTGAATGGCATGATAAAGAAATACGGCATGCATGGCCTCACGGATATAATTATTGCCACGGAAAGAGAATGACAAATTACTTACCCCTCCGCTTACATGCGCTCCGGGAAGATTCTGTTTTATCCAACCGGTCGCTTTGATAAAATCAACAGCATAATTATTATGTTCCTCAATTCCCGTAGCCACAGCCAGCACATTGGAATCGAAGATGATATCATACGGATTAAAGCCGACCTGCTCCGTCAGGATACGATAGGCACGCGAACAAACTTCAATCTTCCGTTCAAACGTATCAGCCTGCCCCTTTTCGTCGAAAGCCATCACCACCGTTGCAGCTCCCAACTTCTTAATCAGACGGGCATGTTCTATAAATTTCTCCTCTCCCTCTTTCAGTGATATGGAATTGACGACAGACTTACCTTGCAAACACTTCAGTCCGGCTTCTATCACCTCCCACTTAGAAGAATCAATCATCACAGGAACACGTGCAATATCGGGTTCAGACATCACCAAATTCAGGAAAACAGTCATCTCTTCCTTGGCATCCAGCAGCCCGTCGTCCATATTGACATCAATGACCAAAGCACCATCTTCCACCTGCTTGCGTGCGATGCTCAATGCCTCTTCGTATTTCTTTTCGTTTATCAGACGAAGGAACTTACGCGAGCCGGCCACATTGCAGCGTTCGCCCACATTGATAAAATTGATTTCGGGTGTCTGCTCAAGCAACTCCAACCCCGAGAGCCACATCCGTTCGGGTTTACCGACCGGAATGTGAGGACGTGCCTTCTGCACCAATGGGACATATTCGGCAATATATTCTTCAGTCGTACCGCAGCATCCGCCGATAATATTCACCAATCCCTCATCTATGTATTCCTTCACTTCCGAAGCCATATCCCCGGGAGTCTGATCATACTGCCCCAAACTGTTGGGAAGTCCTGCATTGGGATACGCACTGATATAATAAGGAGCACGCGCAGCCAGCCCTTCCAAAAAAGGTTTCAACTGCTTGGCGCCGAAAGAGCAATTCAAGCCGATAGAAAAAATAGGGGCATGCTGAACAGACGCAAGGAAAGCATCCAAAGTCTGACCGGAAAGTGTACGGCCTGCAATATCCGACACCGTCACCGAGAGCATCAATGGCACTTCGCGTCCCACGGCCTGCATTGCCTCCCCAGCCGCAAAAACAGCAGCCTTGGCATTCAGCGTATCAAATATGGTCTCTATCAGGAGAGCATCCACTCCCCCCTCCAACAATGCTTCCATCTGCTCCCGATAGGCACTGACCAACTCATCATAAGTAAGTGCACGCATTGCAGGATTATTCACATCAGGGCTCATTGAGCATGTTTTATTGGTAGGACCGACAGAACCTGCCACAAAGCGCGGTTTATGGGGAGTCATTCGGGAATATTCATCCGCCATTTCACGAGCGATTCCGGCCGCCGACAAGTTTATCTCACGGCACATATCCTGCATACGATAATCTGCCATCGACACCCGCTGAGCATTAAACGTATTTGTCTCGATGATATCTGCACCTGCTTCCAGATACTTGCGATGAATATCTTTTATCACATCGGGGCGGGTAAGGCACAGCAAATCATTGTTACCTTTCATCTGACCGGCAACTTGTGCAAACCGTTCTCCTCTAAAGTCTTGCTCCGATAAGTTGTATTTTTGTATCATTGTCCCCATCGCTCCGTCGAGGATGAGAATTCGTTCATCAATAATCTGCTTCAATGTAGCCATTCACAATATATACTATCTCTTAAACATTCTATCCATTTCACGCCTGTCATCCTTTTCCCTCAAGGACTCGCGCTTATCATATTGTTTTTTACCTTTTGCCAAAGCGATAACTAATTTTGCCAATCCTTTTTCATTCAGGAACAAGCGGACAGGGACAATGGTAAAGCCAGGATTCTTTCCGGCCTCTTCCAATTTGCGCAACTCTTTCTTGCTCAACAACAGCTTACGTTCACGGCGGGCTGTGTGGTTATTATACGAACCATAGAAATATTCTGCGATATGCATATTCTTCACCCACAACTCACCACGCACAAAATAGCAATAGGTATCCACCAGACTGGCTTTGCCCATACGAATGGACTTTATCTCTGTTCCGGTCAGCACAATACCTGCTGTGTACGTGTCGATAAATTCATAATCGAACGACGCACGTTTATTTTTTATATTTACAGGAGTCGGTTTCATCAATTCAAAATAACAGATAACTCATTAAATACCGCCGCAATGAGCGCCGGACAAACAATCACAATCACCGAAGCAATCAATGTGTATCGGGTCAGTTTAGTCTCTTCCACTTTCATCAGTGTGCGTGCCCCTTCATACACCACAAACACGGTATAGAACTGGAGTATCCAATGCAAAATGGAGATGGAGAACAAACCGCTGATGATATCGAGCACAAACGTCACCACCATGGCATAACCCACAAATTGTTGGTTTAGTTCATACTGTTCACCACGGTTCAGCAATTTCTTTCCCAACTGATTTACAGCATAAGCAGCCAAGAAATACCCTCCAAAGAGAGACACAAAAATGGCACAACAGCGAGTCATTGCTATCTGAAAAGCAGATACTCCTGCTGTATTTCCAATAAAAGTGCCTATAAAAACGGACAAGCCGCACAATCCTATCATGGGATAAACAAATGCGCCAAGCACTTTTCGTCCATCCTCTTCTGTCTTGATTTCTGCCCAAGCCTTAGCCGGAGAGGAAATCAACAACATCACTCTATTAAATAAGTCTTTGTAGTTCAATGCTTAATCTATTTACCTTTGTTATACTTCAATGAACTGCAAAGGTATAAAAAATCCCCTTCTCCCAAAGGGAAAAGAGGACTTTTCTACTTTCAATATAATGATTTATTAGTATCCGTAAGAAGGAGCTTTAAAATCTTTAACTGCCATTTTAACTGTTTTCTCCAAATAGTTAGGATTTTCAAGATTTCTGTCACTGATAGCTCTCAAAACAACATTTATAGAGTCTGAACCTACATCACTAAACTTATAATATAATTCAGAAGCGAAAGGGAAGCTACATAATATGTTAATAGAATTATAAGAATCGTTTTTTCCATTATCATAATGGAACGTCAAAGTCAACTTTTTATTGTCAAGATCAATTCCGTCCTTTCCTTCACCTTCATAACTCATATTAAAGTAGTAAGGAGCACTTGAATTATAATTGAACTGAGGAGTAAATGTAATATATCCTTTATAGATACCGACTGCTCCTAAATCAATAACAGGGTCTTGGTTATTATATAAAGTGTCTCTAGCTTCTACATCTCTAGCTGTATTAATCATATCAGCACCTCCATGTAATGGAGCAGCAGAAACTATTTCTACTTTATATGTAGTATTTTCCGAAGGTTCCGGCAACACTTCATCCAAATGTTTAAATGCCACTTGAGCACGTTTAACCTTGCTCCAATCACCAAGCTGTTTCATATTAGCAACTGTAGGAACTAAAATACCACCACCATCAGCATATAGTTTATAGCCAAGAAACTCATCACCTGTAACAGTTACAAGAACCACACCATCATAAGCACTTTCACTATTAGTGTCCAAGCAAGAACTAAAGGATAACACAGATACCAATGCAGCAAAGAACACTGCTAACTTCATTTTTTTCATTTTCTTCTCTTTATTATTAGGGTTTGCAAAATTAATTAAAAGATTCGAGTCTAAAGGAAAACTTCAACTCTTTTTTGTTGTTTTAATGATTAAATGAGCTCCAAACTCAAATACTGCATAACTCTCCCAACATTAACCTTTATTAATATGCAAGTCGAGTTACTCCACTATTTCCGCAAACTGCTCTATATTATTGTCCACATATTCGGCAATCTGTGCAGTGACAAGCTCCTCCATATCCATAAACTGCTCTTCCAATTCATCAAACACCTCGTATTGCTCATACATTGCCATAAACTCTTCATCATCGCAGTCCTTTTCCAAGTCAGCACGGTTCTCATCATAAATCTTCTTGGCATTATAAACCAACTTCGAGAACTCCTTCGCTCCAAAGAGACGCATCGACTTAGCAAAAGGATTATCAAAAATATACGGTCCATAACCATTCTGAATCAACTGAATGAAGCCCCCTTCATTAATTTCTTCACGAAAGAAATGATAACCCAACAATGAATGTTGGTAACCATTGAGCAACGGCATTGTTTCGGCATTAATCACACCGCCCGTCACCTCCAAATACTTATCGGTAAAGACTTTAATAAATTCATCCATACCTTCCTCAGCACCCTGTCGGAGTACTGCATCCTTAATTTCTATTTTACTCGTTTCCATCCTTATAATATATATAGGTACAAAGATAAGTGATTCGGCTGAAAGAAAAAAGGATTTTGGCAAGTCTAGTTTGCAAAACATTGTCTCACAACAAATTTATTTAATTTAATATCAAAAAGTGGCACGCAACAGGTTGCAGAAAAGAATAAAAGGACTAACTTTGTGGGCGAAAAGGGTAACTAACCTTTTTCACGTGGTTACGAATATTTATTTTATTACCAAAAAACGTAAAGAATATGACTTATTCACACGAAGTAGAACACATGTGTGTTGTGAAGAAAGGTCCTAATCACGGACCGGCTCCTATTCCTGAAGAAGGAAAGTGGGTAAAATCAAAAGAAATTAAAGACATCTCTGGTTTGACACACGGCATTGGCTGGTGTGCTCCTCAGCAGGGTGCTTGTAAACTAACCCTCAACGTAAAAGAAGGTATCATCCAGGAAGCATTGGTAGAAACTATCGGTTGCTCAGGTATGACTCACTCAGCTGCCATGGCTGCTGAAATCCTTCCGGGTAAGACTGTATTGGAAGCATTGAACACCGACTTGGTTTGTGATGCCATCAACACAGCAATGCGCGAACTTTTCCTTCAAATCGTTTACGGACGTACTCAGTCGGCTTTCTCAGAAGGCGGTCTGATTATCGGTGCCGGTCTGGAAGACTTGGGTAAAGGTCTTCGCAGCCAGGTAGGTACTTTGTATGGTACTTTGGCTAAAGGTCCCCGCTACCTTGAAATGGCTGAAGGTTACATCAAGAACGTATTCCTGGATAAGAACGACGAAATCTGCGGTTACGAATTCGTTCACATGGGTAAGTTCATGGACGAAATCAAGAAGGGTACTGATGCTAACGAAGCGTTGAAGAAGGTTACAGGTACTTACGGACGTGTAACTGAAGAACAGGGAGCTGTTAAGAAAATTGATCCACGTCACGAATAATTATAAGGAGGAAAGAATATGATTAGAGAAGTAAAATTCGAAAGCCAAGACCGTCGTATCAAACAGATTATTGCTGCTTTGAACGAAAACGGCATCAAAGACATCGAAGAAGCTAACGCAATCTGCGAAGCTGCCGGACTTGATCCTTATAAAACTTGTGAAGAAACTCAGCCTATCTGTTTCGAAAATGCGAAGTGGGCTTACGTAGTAGGTTCTGCCATCGCACTGAAGAAAGGTTGCAAAAACGCTGCCGAAGCTGCCGAAGCTATCGGTATCGGTTTGCAGGCATTCTGTATTCCGGGTTCTGTAGCCGACGACCGTAAGGTAGGTATCGGTCATGGTAACCTGGCTGCTATGTTGCTTCGCGAAGAAACTAAATGCTTCGCATTCCTGGCAGGTCACGAATCATTCGCTGCTGCTGAAGGTGCTATCAAAATCGCTGCAAAAGCAGACAAAGTACGTAAAGAGCCTCTGCGTTGTATCTTGAACGGTCTGGGTAAAGATGCTGCACAGATTATCTCTCGTATCAACGGATTTACATACGTTCAGACTGAGTTCGATTACTTCACAGGTGAACTGAAAGTTGTTCGTGAAATCGCTTACTCTGACGGTCCTCGTGCAAAAGTAAAATGCTACGGAGCTGACGATGTTCGCGAAGGTGTAGCTATCATGTGGAAAGAAGGCGTAGACGTATCAATCACTGGTAACTCTACTAACCCGACTCGTTTCCAGCACCCGGTTGCAGGTACTTACAAGAAAGAACGTGTTCTTGCAGGCAAACCTTATTTCTCAGTAGCATCAGGTGGTGGTACAGGCCGTACTCTTCACCCGGATAACATGGCTGCCGGTCCTGCTTCTTACGGTATGACAGACACCATGGGTCGTATGCACTCAGACGCTCAGTTCGCTGGTTCTTCATCAGTTCCCGCTCACGTGGAAATGATGGGATTCCTGGGTATCGGTAACAACCCGATGGTAGGATGTACAGTGGCTTGTGCGGTTGACGTTGCTACTGCTTTGAGCAAGTAATTTAAACAATTACAATATATTGAAATCCCTGTAACTCTATGAGTTATGGGGATTTTTATTTTAGTTATACTGCAATGCTTATCTCCTATTCTGATACTTATTTCCTCTTGCTATTCTTTTTATAATTGATTGTAATTGGGTGATGGCATCCAACATGCCAAATTAGGAGATAGTGAATACGCTTGGTTCTTGGACTGAGTGGATTGTTGATTGAGAGAGGAAAGGGCATCATTAAGTTGGTGTCCTTTCTTTATATCTAATAATTAACTAATTAAATTTGCAAGTACGCATATAAGTACATACATTTGCATTAAATAGAAGGAGGATATATGAGAACAGCTAACTATACAGATTTGAGAGCGAACCTTAAAGGTTACATTGATTCAGTGATTGATGACTATGATACTGTAATTGTCAATCGTGGTAATGGTAAAGGAGTAGTGATGATTTCCCTTGATGAATACAACTCATTAAAGGAAACGGAATATATAATGTCGTCACCTGAAACGATGGAAGCCATACGTCAGGGGGAAGAAGATATTAAGAACGGCAATTATTTTGCCCAGAATGATGGAGAAAGCATAGAAGACTTCTTAAAGCGAGCATCATGTACAGAATAATATTATCTGACCAAGCACGGAAGGAATATCTATACTTCGCACAGAGTGGCAATAAAATAATTCTGAATAAGATTACGGCTTTACTGAATGATATTGCAGAGCATCCTTATACTGGGATTGGGAAACCAGAACCGCTAAAATATGAATTGACTGGTAAATGGTCAAGGAGAATCACCTCAGAACATCGTCTTGTTTACTCTGTAAATGATGACAGGGTAGAGGTTGATATACTCTCAATGAAGTACCATTACTCCAAGAAGTAAACCAACTCTTACATATTATTAATCACAAGGGCAGCTATTAAGTTAGTTGCCCTTTCTTTATAATATTCACTTCAGGATTAAGAATATCGAGTCACATTGTTTTCTGGGGGATTTAAATATCATATCAACAAACAAAGGGATGTATAAACCGTTTCATAGGGTCAGCCAAGGCCTTTTAAACGGAAGATTATTACAGACTACGGCAATGGACTGTACAGTCCACTGTAGCAGACTGTACGGTCCACTGCAACGGACTATACAGTCCGCTGCCGAAGACTGTAGTAATCCGACTGACAGACAGGCATAACCGAAAGGACGAAAACGCTTAGTCCGGCTAATGAAACGACTTAGGGAGTTCAAAACGTATGCAGAGGTTGAAAACCGGAGGAGACAACATCCGGTGACAGGTATTTGCTCGACATGTAAAATCCCCAAGAATAATAACAGACCCACGATAACTTATCTATTGAATAGTTGTTCAGTACCTATAAAATAGCTACATTTGCATAACCCATAAATTATTAAATAATCATGTGTGAATATACTGAAATAGAAAACATCGTTCTCTCTAATGGTAAGACCATCAAACAGGTTAATGAGGAAGTTAGCAAAGAAGTGGAGCGCATTTACTTAGAAGGATGGGCTAAAGGTATTGCTATACCTTTCAGAGATAGCAGAGGGAATATTTATTTAGCTAATCCGGATGGTAGTGAAGACTTGGTAGAATTCAACCGTAAAGAACGAAGCTATAAAGTTATTTCGCGTATCGCCAATAGAGGCCAGGGCAGATATGCTTACTTGCTAAACAAATAAACATGGAAGCACGTCCGGAATTTACAGTCATTGCCGGTCCAAATGGAGCAGGCAAGAGTAGATTGTGCTCCTATTATATTCATTGTAAATCTTTCGATGGTGACTTACTTGCTCTCAATTTACGTAAAGAACACCCAGAATGGGAAGAGCGTTGGATAAATGAAAGTCAAGCAGGCTGTAACTTGAAAAAAAACCTCAAGCCCTTTTGGGGATAAGATAAAAAAACGATAAGCTTCCGTCGTGCAGAACAACTTCTTATGAGAATATCATATTCCATTAACAGACTGCTCCCAATAATTACAAGTCACCGATTAGTACTTCAAACAAATTCTTGTTTAATCCTAAGACTTTAATTATATTTGCAGCAACTTAGAGCGAAAGGAACCACGGAATGACATAACACAAAGCCACAGAAAACTAAATTATCAAATATATGTATGCACTGGGCTTTGACATGAATTATCCAGAGGAGCTTCATAATGAAACTTCTGAAATATTCAATGTGATTCCTAACAATGTGCTTTATGGTATAAATAATGATATTTATTGTATTGATACGCAAGTCAAACTAAAAAAGCAATAGCTCTGATTTGCATGTTCCTAATCCCATCAGGGATTTCTCTTGACAGAACTGATATTTGTAGTTAATCTATGATACAGTTCCTATAATGTATAATAAAAGAATAAACATTTGGAAAAGCGTTTCCATTCTTATACTTATTAAAAAGATATTCGAGCTTTTAGCTCTTATTCTCTCAATCTGAAAACCGCCAATTTGAAGTCCATGAGAATAAGTAGATGAAGGTTCACGCTCTATCGGGCGTGGACTGTTCTTACTTATTTGTGGACGAAGGTGCTTGGCGGTTCCTCAGATTGAAAATAGGTAATGAATGGTTCCGCCTTTTTTATTGCACTATGATACACATCGGGAAACTTATCGAAGAGGAACTTCACCGCCAAGAACGTTCCGTCACTTGGTTCGCCAATAAGCTTTATTGCGACCGAACCAATGTGTACAAAATCTTTAAGAAGCAAAGCATAGATACCGAGTTACTTCTTAGAATCTCTCAAATCCTCCACAAAGATTTCTTTCTGCTGTTTTCACAAAACATCAATGAAAAGTCCTGATTAAGAAAGAGTCCAATTGTAGCCAATTCAGCTACATATCTGTTAGTTTTCTGTCTATAGCCTTTCGAACTGAGCTCCATTCTATATACATATCTTTGCAAAGGTTAAGAGCTTCTTTCCCATAAAAGATAGAGCTCATTTGATTTGATATACAAATTCTAAAAACAAAAAGCATGAAAGCATTTCAAAAACTGACAACATGGCTAATGCTATTAGTATGCCTTAGCCTGACTACAACCGCTTGTAGCGATGACGATGAAGAGAACAATGAAATCAATAAAAGCGCCCTTGTCGGTACTTGGCAATTCCAATCGGATGAAGACATTGAGATTACGACCTTCAACAGTGACGGAACTTTCAAGTCCGCAGTCAAACTATATGATGTGTACGGTGACGGGAAATGGATTGAAGTAAATCTCAACGGTACATACGAAGTTGAGGATAATGTATTAACGCTGGCTTTTGAAAATGGAATTACGACAAGTGGAATTATAAAAAAACTAACTTCCACCTCTCTTACTATAGAAGACCAATATGGCGATTTGGTCATTTACAAAAAAGTATAACCCCGCCATACCGCAACAGCAATTTATACAACAATAATAAACTCTAACAATATGGTATTAAAACATATACGATTCCTTTTACTGCTCCCCCTGTTCCTGGCAGCGGGATGTTCAGACGATTCCCAATCGGACACTCCCGACCCGGAACCAGACCCCACACCTACCCCGGACATCACAGAAGTGACTGTCAATGAAAAAGCAGAAATGAAAACACTGAGTCTTTCAGGATTCGTGAAAGATGCTGAAGGAAACTTATTATCAGGAGTAACCGTCACTACCGGAGAAGTCTCCATACTGACAGATGAGAGCGGGACATTCAGCTTGAGCCAAGCGGGAGTGGTATCAAACCGCACCGTCATCCATTTCACCAAAAACGGTTATTTCAGCATCACACGCTCACTGGAAACAATGGAAAAAGATACTTGGGAAATCATCATGATTCAAAAAGGGAACAATGAAATCACATCTGCCACCACCTATCCGGCAACTTCTGCCACCGAACTGAAAGTGGGAAAGATGAAAATACAAATGCCCCAAAACGGATATTGCGTGCAGAACACAGGAAATAACTATACAGGAAACGTAACAGCGGATGTCGTCTACCTAAATCCTACCGCCACATTGTTCAGCACTGCCATGCCCGGCGGCGACTTGGCAGCAGTGAGACAGGACAACTCCAATGTGTCACTGGTATCTTACGGCATAGTAGGCGTGAACCTCCTGTCGGAAGACGGACGCCAGCTACAACTGGCAGACGGACAGACTGCCACCCTGACCTATCCCATCCCCGACGGAATGGACGAAAACCTGCCCGAAAGTATCCCCTTATGGTATTTTAATGAGAAGGCCGGACTATGGATAGAATCAGGCGTGGCCCAACGAAACGGAAACGAGTATGTGGGAAAGGTAAAACATTTCTCTTTCTACAACCTCGACGACCCCAAGAAGAGAGCCGCTGTGCAAGGCACCGTGCTTGACACGAAAAACCGCCCTGTGACAAACATCAAAGTAAGAGTGGGACAACTCAGCACCTATACCGACAGAGACGGAGCATACCATGTCACCGTACCGACCGGAACTTCCATGACCGCCCGGATACTACCCGACGAATACGGAAACTATGGCAATACAGTCTCACATGAGATTCCGGCTTTGGAAGGAGAAGAAACTTACACTATAGATTTTGAAGTACCTTGCGTACCCATCGTTACCGGACAAATAATAAACACCTGTAGTGGAAGTTCATCGGCAGTGGTATGGCTGAGCTATGACAATAACCAAAGAACTATCCCCTACCAAACGGAAACAGACGGTCTGTTCACTATCTACGCTCCTCAAGATTATATCGGTGCGGCAACGCTCAACATACAAACTTCCGAAAACAACAAAAAAGAAGTGGAACTGCAACTCACCGGCGAGGACATTACTCTAAGTCCCATCAACACGTGTGACGAGAACGCCATCGGAGGAGTCTTCGTTTTCAAACTGTCCGACGGAACAATCAGGACATACGAATTTAATCCGACAGAAATGGAAGGAGTTATTGTGGTAAACGATAACCAACTGATTCTTTCGTCCGAAAGTGTATACTTGGGTATTCCCAATTATTCTCCGGACAAGACTTCCTACTCGGGTGTAGACTTTGGAATATCCGACAATTATGGAGACCCTATCGTAATAGGAAGCGTAGACGTCAACATAAAATATAATGCCGAAACAAATACTTATACGATAGATGTCAACGGAACCTGTATTATAAATCCCGGAGACGGAAAAAGCAATAATGGAACAGCCGAGGGGCGCATCAATGTCTATCTGATTCTTGACACGACTACCCGGAAAGGTGTCACCTCCGTCAATGATTTGAACATTCCTTCCTTTGCGCCTGCAGTCCCGCTTCCCATTGATTTGGCAATGCAAATCAATAAAGGCAAGATGGGCAAAGGAGTCATACTGAACTATAAAAGCGAGGATGCAAACCTTTATAACGATTACAAAGCACAGGCCGACAAGTTGAATTACACAGAAGTGTATTCCACTGACGAGGAGGACTATAAAGAAATCTGTTATCAGTCGGGCGAAAAAGTAATCATGATAATGTATGACACAGAAGGATTCGGTCCGTTGGGAGATGAAGACGGTGAAGATTACTATTTAGAAATCATCATACTGGACGGTTGCAAGATAGATGTAACCGAATCACGCTCGACCGATTCAAAAAAGGAAACATTCAAGCGGTTGTTCCGTCTATATCAGGCACGTCCTTCCGCTCTAGCAAAGAAATAAATTCATTCTTCTTATAACACATCCAAGCAAACCCTATTGACATAGTTAAATAATGTAGCAAATTATTCCGGCAATAAGGTTACTTGGATGTGATTAATATATTGAAGTATTATCTATGAGCCAATTTCCCCAATGACTACTCGGACAATCCACTCTTCTGTACCTAAAAGTAAAAGGAAGAAAGAACACAGCCATGTCGACATTTCAGCCACAGTTCCATTCCCTATACGTCTACATCATTACTTAATTCTATCAAAATACATTAATAACTTTGCAAAAATTAATCTTTTCCTCTTATAGGAAAAGATTAAGATAAGTTTATAAAAGTCTTATGGAAGCGGAGTCGTGAGACTGTGCTTCCATTTTCAGCCGAAAAACAATTAACAGAATAATATAAATGAGTATTTTAAACAGTTAAAGTTATGATAACAAATGACATCTTTACAAAACGGCAAATAACAATCTGTCACAAGGCAAAACCCGGAAACAGTTTGCTGAAATATCTTATGCTCCTTGTGGCATGCACAATTATTACTCCCGCTGCAGCTCAGGAACACGAATACTTTCAAGAAGACAAAGGTTTTTTCAATTCGCTAAGCATAGGCGCCAGTGCCAGCACTGCCGGAATAGGATTTGACGTTGTCACCCCCATCGGCAACTACTTTGAGCTCAGAGCCGGCATTAATATCATGCCCAACTTCAGTTTCACATCAAAAGCCTCTACAGACATTCCCTATAATGATACTGAATATTCTACTGACATAAAGGTAAAAGGTGCATTAAAACGCACTTCAGGAGAAGTGCTACTCAATATTTATTTGTCTAAAAGAGGAGGTGTCTTTCTATGTACCGGAGCCTCTTTCGGCGGAAGCCGTCTACTGAATATCAATGCCCGCACCGACAATGAAGAATTGCTCGCACTCATCAGACAAGGAGCGGATGTGGGTGTTGAAATCGGAAAGTATCACCTTCCGATAGATAAAAACGGAAATATTTCAGGAGGATTGAAGGTTGCTTCCTTCCGCCCCTATTTAGGTTTCGGCTTTGGACGCTCCGTACCCAAGAAACGAATCGGCTTTTCTTATGAGATAGGAGTACAATTTCAAAAAGCACCCAAGATTTATTCCAATCATGGCAACATCAGTGAACTGCCGGAAGAAGCTGATGATAGTTTTAAGGACATCATGAATATCCTGAAAGTTTACCCTGTCATCAAGTATCGGTTATGTGGAAAAATATTCTAATCAGTCAAACTATTATAATAAAAGAAACATATTATGAACTATAAAATTGCAATCATCAGCATTTTGATAATCGGAGGGCATAATGTAAGTTCTGCCCAAAAGAGAAAATCATTACCTGCCACAAGTATTCAAACCATATCAGTCGATACCATCAGACAGGACACAGTGGCTCAACCTAAAATAGAAGTGCCGAAAGACCGGATTGATACCATTTATTATGACCGCAATTGGAATGTTATCAGCAACAAGACTTTTGCAAACTATTATCGTTTTGCCCTTTATCCGGCAGACAGCAGTGTAGCACGGTACTACAAGACCTACTACATGAGCGGTGAACTTCAGGGAGAAGGAAAGTTCATCAGCATGAATGAAAAGGAAGATGCCAAGAATCTGCTCGACGGTGAAATTCTAAGTTATTTTAAAAATGGAAACATCAGCGAACGATGCTTCTATGTGCAAGGGACACAAGAAGGAGAACATACTGCCTATTACGAAAACGGAAATATCAAGGAACATTATACCTTGTCGGACGGACAGAAAAATGGCATCCATTCTTCATTTACCGAAGATGGAAAGGTGTGCCGACTAAGCATCTACAAAGACAATATACCTTCCGATTATTATGTAGTGACAGATATGGACGGCAATTATTCCAAGTATGACACCAACACCGGCAAGCCTATCTTCGAGACTCCAACACAAGAGGAGGTACAGACTGAGTATAAGAACGGAGTGGCATGGCCCTATTACAATAAAAACGGCTTGATAGTGGGGGCTAGTATTTCCAGCAACAAAGAAATAGGAACACACCGTAAGATAGGATTCTTTATTGTCAATAAAAGTATGGTCAATGTAGAGTTAAATCCTTCTCAAATAGAAGTAACCTCTACCAAGAAGGAAAATATCAAGGCGATGAAATTGATAACTGCCGACGAATATGATAAAAGGGTATTCAAGAATAAAAAGAAGAATGCCAAAAAGATTATCAAGAGAAAAGTGGTAGTCAATGAAGAACAGGAAAGTAATATAAATGCCAACTTGGGTGCGTCTGTGTTTAACGCCGGCACATCAAACACGATTAAAGCTTTTCAAGAGCGCATAATCAGCATGAAAGAATTAATCGACGAAAACCGAATGCGCTATGCAGAAGGCAGACCGGAAGATTTGGGTTATCTGGAGCGTACGACCGTTCATCCGGGAGAAATAATGTCGGGGTTTGTCCTTACCGACTTAAAAAAGGCAGACGAACTGACTGTAAAGCTGACCGTCAATGGTATTACATATACTTATAAATGGGAGAATGTTAGAAAATAAATTATAGTATCAATTTTAAAATTAGAGAATTATGAAAAAGTTTTTATTAGTAGTCGCAATGGCATTTATCGCTTCAGTTTCTTTCGCACAAAGTGGAAAATGGGCAGCAGGTGTTAACCTCGGTTATGGTTGTGCCTCAGATATTTCAAAACCGTCTATTGGGGTTAAAGCTCTTTATAACATATCTGACCAGTTTACCCTTGCTCCATCTTTTAATTATTATTTTCAAAAGAAGTATTATGACCTGAAAGTGAATTTCTGGGATCTCAACTGCAATTTGCATTGGAATGTAGTAAGTAAAGAGAATGTTAGAATCTATCCGCTGGCCGGCATTACTTATTTGGATGCAATTGTATCCGGAGACGGAGAAGCTGATGGAAAGTTCGGAGCTAACCTTGGAGCTGGAGGTCAGTTAAATATAGGTTCCAATTGGGCTGCCTCCTTAGAAGTGAAATATCAAATAATCAGTGAGACAGCACAATTAGTACCTTCCTTATCTTTAATGTACAGATTCTGACATAACGCAGAAGTCATTTAAAGCATCTCCGGACTCATCGTTATAATCTGAGTTCCCCTCTAATCCGTCAGTCGCTCCTCCCCCCACCCAAAGGGGCTCCGAGCCGGCTGACGGATTATTCCATTTATTCATTTTTATGTGATATCCTATTAACAAACTGCCCATCAGCCAACATTTAAATAACGGTATAAACCAAGACCAATAACCGTGAACAATATAACATGGGAAAAGCATGATATAGAGGGAATTTATATCATGGCAAAATCTAAAGATGAAGCAAAGAATTATAATAATGTGCTCAGAGAAGGAGCCGATTATTAAATGTATATCCTGTTCAGCTTCCCGCCTTTCCTCTCTGATTCTGACGAAGGAATGATGGAAATAAAAGAGAATAAAGGAATATTTTATAAAAAGCCTGCCTTATAAAGGCTATTATATGGTTTTCAATCATTACCTTTACAGAGTTAAAAAAAACTCTGTGAATATGAATTTAGACAAGCATATCATTAAAGAATTTCTGTCTTTCCAGAAAAACGAAATAACAGAAAGCATAGTTTATACTCATTTGGCTACCATTGAAAAAGACAGTACAAACCAAAAGATAATGCAACAGATAGCCTTGGAAGAAAAGCAGCATTATGAAGTATTAAAATGCTATACGGGACAAGACATACGCCCCGACCAAAGAAGAATTTCCAAATTTGTCTGGCTGGCCCGCCTGTTTGGAGTTACTTTTGCAATCAAACTAATGGAAAGCAGCGAAATAAGTTCATACAAAGGATATGCCCGATATCCTGAAATGGCCGATTTAGTGAGGCTGGCACAAGATGAAGAAATACATGAAGCCAAACTGATTGGACTTATCAATGAAGAACGATTGGAATATATGGGGTCGGTAGTGCTGGGGCTGAATGATGCATTGGTGGAATTCACAGGTGCACTGGCCGGTTTCACGCTTGCGCTGAGCGATTCCAAATTAATAGCCCTGACAGGAAGTATAACAGGCATTGCCGCAGCACTCTCTATGGCCTCTTCCGAATATCTGTCTACAAAATCGGAAGGCGGACAAGGAAAGCATCCTGTCAAAGCAGCCATTTACACAGGCATTGCCTATATCATCACCGTCGTGGCACTTGTCACTCCTTTTATTATTATAAAGAATGTGATAGCAGCACTCATCCTCATGCTGATAATGGCGTTATTAATCATCGCATTATTCAATTACTATTATTCAGTAGCGAGAGGGGAAAGTTTTAAAAAACGATTCACCGAAATGGCAGTCCTCAGCTTCAGTGTGGCGGCTGTCAGTTTTTTAATCGGCTATGCCCTGAAAACAATTACAGGGATAGAAGTTTAAATAAGCAGTATCAGTTCATAAGCTTTTTCCCATAATTTTCATATATATCTTAAAAAACATAGAAAATCGCCTTACGATCCGAATTATTATACTAATTTTGAACAAATTTCTAACCTTAAGAACAAAACTTAATATGCAAAAATTAGCATTCAGTCTATTACTATGCTGCTTTACATTACAAAGCTATGCAAAAGTAGAACCCCTGAAAGGCTTTCATTATGCCTCGGAACAAGCTCCAAAAGGGAACGAATGGGAATCCCCTGAAAATGTGGCGCTGAACAAAGAACAACCTCATGCCTATTTCTTCTCTTTCCAAGATAAGGCAAGTGCACGGAAAGTATTGCCGGAAAACAGTGCTTACTGGCAATCATTGAATGGAGACTGGAAATTCAATTGGGTTCCAAATCCGGAAGAACGACCCAAAGATTTCTACAAAACAGAATTTGATGTTTCAGGATGGGATAACATTCCGGTTCCTTCAAGCTGGAATATTTATGGTATCCAAAAAGACGGAACACAAAAGTACGGAACCCCTATCTATGTGAACCAACCGGTTATTTTCCAACATAAAGTAGCTGTGGACGACTGGCGCGGAGGTGTAATGCGTACACCGCCCAGCAATTGGACTACTTTCAAAGCTCGTAATGAAGTAGGCTCTTACCGCCGCGAATTTACAATTCCTGAAGATTGGAACGGAAAAGAAATCTTCATCAACTTTGATGGTGTGGATTCATTCTTCTATCTTTGGATAAACGGACAATATGTAGGTTTTTCAAAGAACTCACGCAATACTGCCAGTTTCGATATCACCAAATATCTGGTGAAAGGCACTAACGTGGTAGCTGTTGAAGTATACCGTAGCTCGGACGGTTCTTTCCTCGAAGCTCAGGATATGTTCCGCTTGCCGGGTATTTATCGTACAGTCGCTTTGCAGGCTGTACCGCAGTTGCACGTACGCGACTTGGTTGTAACTCCCGACTTGGACGCAACTTATACCGACGGTGAACTGAAAATCAATGCAGATATCCGCAACCTCGGAAAGAAAGCTGCCAAAGGCTATTCTATGGTATATTCATTGTATGCCAACCAGTTGTATTCCGACGACAATACCGAAGTGACCAATGCCGGTATCACAACTCCGGTAGCAGTGGTGGAAGCCGGTCAGGAAATAACTGCCGAAACAATACTGAAAGTACAAAAGCCCAACAAATGGTCGGCTGAGAAACCGTACCTTTATACATTGGTGGGAGAACTGAAAGATAAAAAAGGACGTACCCTCGAAACTGTTTCTACCCATATCGGTTTCCGCAAAGTGGAAATCAAAGACACTCCCGCATCGGAAGATGAATTCGGATTGGCCGGACGTTACTATTATGTAAATGGTAAAACGGTAAAACTGAAAGGTGTAAACCGTCATGAAACCAATCCGGGTGTAGGTCACGCCATCACCCGCAAAATGATGGAAGACGAAGTCATGATGATGAAACGTGCCAATATCAACCATGTGCGTAACTCTCACTATCCGGATGACCCGTATTGGTATTATCTGTGTAATAAATATGGTATTTATCTGGAAGATGAAGCCAATATCGAATCACACGAATATTATTACGGAAAGGCATCTTTATCTCACCCTATCGAATGGCAGAATGCTCATGTGGCACGTGTGATGGAAATGGTTCACGCCAATATCAACAATCCATCTATCGTTATCTGGTCATTGGGAAATGAAGCCGGTCCGGGCCAAAACTTCGTAGCGGCTTATGATGCGTTGAAAGTTGCCGACAAATCTCGCCCTGTTCAATATGAACGTAACAATGACATTGTAGATATGGGTTCTAACCAGTATCCTTCCATTTCATGGGTACGCGGTGCCGTGAAAGGTGATTATGACATCAAATATCCTTTCCACATCTCGGAATATGCACACTCTATGGGTAATGCTTGCGGTAACTTGATTGATTACTGGGATGCTATTGAATCTACCAACTTCTTCTGTGGTGGAGCTATCTGGGACTGGGTAGACCAGGCTATGTATAATTATACCAAAGATGGCAAACGTTACTTGGCATACGGTGGTGACTTCGGCGATACTCCAAACGACGGACAGTTTGTAATGAACGGTATCGTATTTGCCGACTTGGAACCGAAACCACAATATTTTGAAACCAAGAAAGTGTACCAGCATATTGGTGTAAAAGCTATTGACGAAAAGCAAGGCCGCTTCGAAATCTTCAATAAATACTACTTTAAGGACCTTTCGGAATATGAAATCAGATGGGCTTTGTATGAAAACGGCAAAGAAGCAGAAAGCGGTGTTCTAAATACTGAAAATATCGCTCCGCGCACCCGTGTTCAGGTTACGATACCTTACAGATATAATAATCTGAAAGCCAATGCTGAATACTTTATAAAAGTTCAGTTTGTATTAAGAAACAATATGCCATGGGCTGAAAAGGGTTATGTAATGGCTGAGGAACAGCTTCCGGTTAAAACTGCTACCGGTATCGCTCCTATCAATGAAGCAACAGACGGCAACGGAAAGCTTGTAATGGCAAAACAGTCAGACCCGCGTTTCTCTACCATCAAGGGTGACAACTTTGAAGCTAAGTTTGACAATGAAACCGGAACAATCTATAGCCTGAACTATGGCGGTGAAACCATTATCGCTGACGGCAATGGTCCGAAACTTGACGCAATGCGTGCTTTCACCAACAATGACAACTGGTTCTATGCCAGCTGGTTCGAATGTGGTTTGCACAACCTGAAGCATCAAGTTACCGCTTCTAAGGTTATCAACAGAAAAGACGGTGCTATCGTATTGTTCTACACAGTAGAATCTCAAGCTCCTAATGCAGCCAAGATTCTTGGCGGAACTTCAAGCGGTAAAAACAGTATCAAAGAATTGACCGAAAAACCGTTTGGTGAAGACGATTTCAAATTCACTACCAACCAGGTATGGACAGTCTACCGCGACGGCTCTATCGAATTGCAGGCAAGCATCACTTCCAATCGCCCCAATCTCGTATTGCCACGTTTGGGATATATAATGAAAGTGCCTCAACGCTACGAAAATTATACATACTATGGCCGTGGCCCGATTGAAAACTATCCTGACCGTAAAGTGGGACAGTTTATCGAAATACACAAATCTACCGTTGCCGACCAATTTGTGAACTTCCCGAAACCGCAGGATATGGGAAATCATGAAGATGTACGCTGGTGTGCATTGACAGACAAAGCCGGTAAGGGAGCTGTGTTTGTGGCTACAGACCGTCTGTCTACTTCAGCTTTGCAGTATTCAGCACTCGACCTGACATTGGCAGGACATCCTTATCAGTTGCCGCAAGCCGGTGATACTTATCTGCATCTCGACCTTGCCGTAACCGGTCTGGGTGGTAACAGTTGCGGACAGGGTGGCCCGTTGATGCACGACCGTGTATTTGCCGGACAAAATAATATCGGTTTCATCATTCGCCCCGCTGCACAAGATTTATCGGCTGCCGCACAAGTGGCTCCTGCCGGTGACATTCCTTTGACTATTACCCGCGGCCGCACTGGTATGGTAGAACTTTCTTCTATCGACAAGGATGCTTCTATCCTTTATACTATCAATAAAGAGAAGAAGGCCAAACAATATACCGAACCGATTTCAATGCGTGACGGAGGTACTGTTACAGCTTGGTTTGCCAATAATCCTTCCATCAAATCCAGCGTAACTTTCAAGAAGTTGGAAACAATCCAGACCGAAGTGATATATGCCAGCAGTGAAGAAGTGGACGATGGCGATGCCAAGAATCTGGTAGACGGTGACCCCACTACATATTGGCACAGTATGTATTCTGTAACCGTAGCCAAGTATCCACATTGGGTAGACCTTGATGCCGGTGAAGTAAAAACAATTAAAGGATTTACTTATATGCCCCGCCAAGACAGCTATAACGGTAATATCAAAGAATATTCCATCCACGTAAGCATGGATGGCAAGAACTGGGGCGAGCCTGTTCAGAAAGGAACATTCGCCGGTAACAGAGATGAAAAGAAAGTCATCTTCAGCCAACCGGTGAAAGGACGCTATATCCGGTTTACTGCGTTGAGCGAACAGTATGGACAAGATTATGCATCGGGTGCAGAACTTACCATCCTTGCTGAATAGCAAATTACGTTCCGATTAATAAAGAGAAAGATGTGTCAAAATGATAAATTGCTTCAGTTTTGGCACATCTCTCTTTTTTGATAAACTTCCATATCTATTCTACGTAAACGATTGGTACAGTTCAACCGATTATCTACATTTGCAGGTACCTAACTTAAACAAATAAAAAATGAAAACACACATCATTATCTTATGGATTACCGCTTTTGGAATGACAGCCTGCCATTCCCATCCGCAAGCTGATACCGCTGAGGAGACAATCCCACAAGACACCATACCAATACTAGACTTTGCCTCAGCAATCAACAAAGAAGTTCCAGATACGTTCACATGGAATAGTGTGGCAAAGAAGATTACTTATATCCCCCTCTCCTCCTCTCATCTTATGGACGGACACCCTACGATAGACTATCTGGGTGATGACATGTGCATCATTTCGGAAGGAAAGGAGCAATGGATACACCGTATCGATTTTAAAGGTAACTTTTTAAGTAGTTTTCGACATATCGGAAACGGCCCCGGAGAATATGCTTGCCTATCTTCCGTGGTCTATCACCCGAAAGACTCCACCATTCGCATTTTTGATAACGGAAGCCATAAATACATTATATATAACAAAGAGGGAAAACTGTTCCGTGAAATCAATTTGGTCGATTCCGAGTTGAACTACCTGCTGCATGCGGAAGGAGACACTTACTTTTGTAGCGGTAGCTTCAGCAAAGGAAAATCAGAAATCATTGTGTCGGATACCGCGCTACAAGTAAAGTCTTCCATTCTGCCTTTTAACCCGACTGCCGATTATGTCACACGAGGAGGCATCATGCTGACAACAAGCGTAGAAGAATGCGGTCCGGAACTTTGCCTGTTCAATCATGTTTATAGCGACAGTGTTTTCCTGCTCACTCCTGGTGGACTGAAACCGGAACTTATCCTGCGTAAAGGCAAGTACGCACCGTCATTGGAGGACGTAAAGCAATTTATGAAGTGGAATAAAAATGATTCTTTTATCAAACGTATCTCCATCAAAGCTTTTCCCGGATATTACCTCATACAGTACTCGTACAAAGACAAGGCTTTTGGTGAGATATGGAGCCAAGAAACCCACCAAATTGTTTCAAGAGCCATCCTGACCCGGCCCGATATGTTTTCCTCATTAAAAGGAATTCCCTATCGTTTTCCTTCGGGTGCAGTTATCAAGTTATTGCCGGCCTGCATCAATGGAAACAGAATGGCTTTCTTTATTCCGGCAGATGAAGCGAAAGGTGAAATACCGGACGTAGAGATAAGTGAAGACGATAATCCGATAATAATGATATTGGAACTAGAATGATTCGCTTTTTCACCGGTTTAACGTAAGGACGCATCATTTATAGCTGCAACCAGTTCATCATAACCGGCCAAAGGGTTGTCGGTAAAGACTTTTCGGATAGTCAGTTCCGCATCAACTATATAGATACGGGGTATGCCCGATTTAGCAAAAAGATGATAGACAGTCCGGTCTTCCTGAGCAGCATAAGGAAACGTCAAATGCTGCTCCTGCCAATAACCGGCAATAGACGCGGCACCTTCCGCCCTGCTGATTGCAAGCAAAGGCATCTCCCGGTAATCCTCATATATTTGTTGTATCACAGGAAGTTCCTGACGGCAATCTTTGCAACCGGTGTTAAAGAATACGATAACGGAAACCTTTCCCCTCAAGCTTTCATTGGTCACGACTGTCCCGTCATTCATGGTAACACCAAACACAGGCAATTTGTCTCCTGCAACCAACTCTATACTTCCTGTATCGGAATCATCACCGTCCGAAATACAAGAAACCAGCGCCATACAACTGCACAGCACTATAAAGAATATACTATCTATTAACTTTTTCATCGATTTTTCTTTTCTGCAAAAAATAAATCAAGAATCCATATCACTCAAGTGAATTTCCAATGCCTTGACCGAGATATAAATCTCACGGACAGAAATGCCCAACGATATAATGAGCAATATAAGTGCCAAGCCAAAAATATAAACCGACACCATATACAACTGTATGTACATTAAAAACATACTCACCACACATAATAACAGGCTGCCAATACCGGTCACTTGCATAGCGCGGGTCAGATAAAGACGTTTCCGCAAATTAATGATTTGAGCGGCCGTGACTGCCGAATGATTCTCACGATACTGATCTTTCAACGTACGGACAAGCTGGGCATACGACAAAAAACGATTGGTATATGCCAACATTATCAATGATATGGCAGAGAACAGCAAAGCCGGAGTGGTTAAATCTATTTCCATTTTTTTCAATATTTCAAAGTTTGTATGATGCAAAGTAAAACAAAAACGGATATCTTTGCAATGAAACCAAATAAATAATAGAATGCAAAAAGCAAACTTGTATATAAAAGACTGGCTGTCTATCCATCCATATACCCGACAGCAGCCCTCTGACAACTATTTTGTGGAACTGGCAAACCGCCTTTTCCATATTTGCCCCTTACATGAAATACCCGAGGCTTTTAAAAAGAAAATCTGTCTGTATACCGCAGCCTATCTGGAAGATGTCATTTCGGGACTGGGACTTTGGCAGTCTTTCGTCAACAAACATTCGGAACTTTACGGAACCGCACTCCCCTTCTATACGATAAATCCCGGTTATATCAAAGATGAAATCAATGAGGAGGATATACGTTTCATTATCTGGAACACACTCGAGAAAGCCCCTTATCCGCATCCTTACATTCATCCGATGGAGCCTTCCATCCGGCAAACAGCCAAGGCATTCTTCGAGATATTGGATGAAGAATACGAAACTGCACCTGCGAATGATGCACTGACGAAGTATTTTATGAAGTTCAGAGACAGAGCTGAGGCTGAGCACAAACTATTATGGCTGTTCGGACACAATTATCTCACCGAACCCTCTGTACAGGAATACATCGCACAAGTAACAGCTTCCGACAAATACATCATACCCTGTGGCCCGATGGCACTCTTTTTATATGAATGGATTGATTCATTAACCGACCATCAAACCGAAGACTGGCAGCAGATAAAAGGACTTTACCCTGATGTTCCAACTTTATCGGATGAGATAAAGGAACGAAACCGAACCACTTACGAACTCTTTACCAAAGGTACAAACGGAGCACAAATAGTATATTTGAACGGATATGAAGAACTGCATCATTTCCTGACTCAGATATTACAATGGCCGGATGACGACAATCATACACTCCCGCAAATGAAGGAACACCGAAACTTCATCATGATGGCCAATCCGGAAAAAGGCATTCTATTGGCCAATGATATATGCGAATGCATCACCGACCCATTAAATAGTCTATACGACCGGGAAGTTGCTATCAGAGAGGCCTTCAACCTGCTGACAGTACCCACTAAATGTCCACCGGACTTGCTTGAGTATTTAATCAACAACCATTATATTCCTGATGCACAGTTGCCGGAATATGGAGAGAAAGAATTAGTGGAAAGAAATGCCGACTTCATAGCTCGCCATGCACTATTGTACTACTATAGGGGAGATTAACTTCTCCCCCCCCATTTCTATCAGGAAGCAGGCACTTCATTTACCAAGGGTCTGCCTTCCGCAAAGTCTTTGATATTCTGCAAGGTGGTATGTGCAATATTTGCCATCGCTTCTTTAGTAAAGAAAGCCTGATGCGAAGTAACAATCACATTATTGAAAGACAACAAACGGGCTAACGTATCATCATCAATGATTTTATCCGATTTGTCTTCATAAAAGTACTGCCCTTCTTCCTCATATACATCCAATCCGGCATATCCCACTTTCTTTGTTTTCAATCCTTCAATCAGTGCATTGGTGTGAATCAACTGGCCGCGTCCTGTATTGATAATCATTACCCCATCCTTCATCTTACTGATAGAATAATCATTAATCAAATACTTAGTCTGTTCTGTCAACGGACAATGCAAAGAAATAATATCGGAACTATGATAAAGCTCCTCCAACGAACAATATACCACTTGGTGCTCACGGGCAAAATTATAATCAGGGTAAAGGTCATAAGCCAATATATTCATCCCGAACCCGCGAAGAATCTGAATCAGTATCTTTGCAATCTTACCGGTGCCGATAATACCGGCAGTCTTGCCATGCATATCAAACCCCATCAACCCATGCAACGAAAAGTTGCCATCACGTGTGCGCATCGTTGCACGAGGAATCTTGCGATTGAGCGAAAGCATCAACGCCACCGTAAATTCGGCAACGGCATAAGGCGAATAAGCCGGAACACGTACCACTTTCATACGGCCGACCGTAGCAGCCAAATCTACATTATTATATCCGGCACATCTCAAAGCCAGCAGTTTAACGCCATTATCCGCCATCGCCCGGATAACCTCGGCATCAGCCGTGTCGTTTACGAAGATGCAGACTACATCCACTCCTTTGGTCAACACCACATTGTTCATATTCAAATGGCCTTTATAAAATCTTATATCAAAGCCAAATTTCTCATTTGCTTCCGTAAACGAGCGTTCGTCGTAAGGTTTCGTGTCGTAAAAAGCAATTTTGTAAGCCATAATTTTTCTATTTACTATTTAGTATGATAACAAAAATGGCACGTGTTGGGTTCAATTTACAAGTCTATAGTTTCTTTAGTTCCTTATACAACCGCTGTATAGGCAAGCCCATTACGTTAAAATAACTACCTGTAATGCCTTCCACTCCCACAAAACCAATCCATTCCTGAATACCATAAGAACCGGCTTTATCCATCGGTTTATACTTCTGTACGTAATAATCTATTTCCTCTTCTGTCAATTCGGCAAAAGTCACATCGGTAACAGTGGCAAAGCTTTTTTGAAATTCGGTTGTGGTAAGACACACTCCGGTTATCACTTGATGAGTTTTGCCTGAAAGACAACGAAGCATACGCTTGGCATCCTCTTCATCTGCAGGCTTTCCCATAACCAGGCCATCCAGCCACACAATCGTATCTGCTGTAATAATCAACTCGTCCGAATGCATCGTTTGCCGGTAAGCATCTGCCTTTTCACGGGCTATGAAAACGGGAATCTCTTCTCCTGAAAGAGTATCGGGATATGATTCCTCTATGCCGGGTAACGTTTTTACTTCATAACAAATTCCCAAACCGGATAGAAGCTCCTTACGTCTGGGTGAGTTAGAAGCCAGTATTACTTTATATTTCTCCAGATTTTTCAACATAGCATACTTACCATCCAAAGGCTTTTTCGTGAGACATCCATTTTCCTTGCGCTCTCAGCACTTGTTCCACTACATCACGCCCACAACCAAAGCCACCGTTACGATGAGAAATATAAGCAGCTATTTCTTTAATTTCGGGAGCCGCATCTGCCGGACAACAAGGCAAGCCACACAAACGCATCACTTCATAATCGGGGATATCATCGCCCATATAAAGTATTTCTTCATCCTTCAAATTGTATTTTTCTTTCAGATGTGCATATTCTTTTGTCTTCACGGCCGCACCCAGATATACATCTTTCACACCGAGACCTTCATAACGTTTACGCACCGCTTCAGTATTTCCACCTGTAATAATGGCTACATGCAAACCACATTTGACAGCCAGTTGCAGGGCATAGCCATCTTTAATATTCACAGAACGCATCGGCTCACCGTTCGGATGAAGATAGATGGTCTCACCACTCAACACACCATCCACATCAAACACCAATGCCTTTATCTTAGTTAAATCATAATTTATCATATCTATTTCTGTTTATAAATGCTTTTACTTATTTTCTCATATAATTCCTGCATATCCGGAACATCAGCCAATAAATCCAAATGACGGTTAATCACATTCTCGTCATAACGAATGGCCGGCCCTGTCTGAGCTTTTGCCGGAGACAATTCGTGCACCTTCTTAGCCGTTTCATCTATCAGACTCAACATCACTTCAAAAGGAATATGATGTTTTTCCAGAATCCGGGCACTCAGTGCATACATGTGATTCGCAAAATTGCAAGCAAAGACAGCCGCTATATGCAGATACTTCCGCTGTTCAGAGGTTGCTTCGTATACCATTGGACTCAGTTTTCCTGCCAGCTCCTTCAGCATATTCAATTCCGCCTCTCCACCGGCCTCTACAAAGAAAGGAACTGTGGCAAAATCTACAGCACGCTGTTTACTAAAAGTTTGCATAGGATAAAAAACTCCATAACGGGACAAATATCCTTTCCAAATATCCATAGGCATACTGCCCGCCGTATGTACAAAGAAAGCCTGTTCCCTGCCTTTCACCAACAAAGGCAATAACTCCTGCAAAGCGGAATCCTTCAACGCCACAATATACATATCGGCATCACATCGAATGTCATCAATAGAAACAGTGTATTCGGTCGAAAGTTTACCAGCCAGTTCCATTGCCGACTCTTTTGTCCGACTGTATATTTGCACCACATCATATCCTGCCCCACACAACGCACTTCCCAAATGAGTAGCCACGTTTCCGGCACCTATCAATACTATCTTTTTCATCATCGGGTAGAAACCAAATATAAAATCACTCCTATAATCAACAGAGCTGCCGGCAATAGATAAGCAGACATTTGCCCCAGCAAGGCTATCACAAGGCCAATATTCAATATTAACCAAATTCCAGCCAAAACAATACCGACCGACTTATCAGCTTTAAACCATAAAAAGATAACCGCCGCATACAGCAATAAATTATCCTTCTGCATCACCCAAGGCAGTCCGTGCGCAGCAAAGCCTATTAATTTATCAATCAGATAGAGTATTCCCATTACTATCAGGAATATCGCAGAAGCCTTATAAGTATCCTTGTGATTTACAGCCACTTCTATTTACCTCCGTATTTGTTGATATGAACTTTTTCCCACTGCAAATGCTCTTCATTAAAAGGTTTTCGCTCCATGCCTTTATGTCCGACAGCAATGATAGAGACCACCTGCAACTGCAAAGGAATATCCAGCACCTCATGCACATATTCTCCGGAAGGCATACCGGTAGCAGTGAAACGCTCACGGACCTGTATCCAGCAACTTCCCAATCCCAAATCTTCCGCTTGTAACTGAATCATAATAGAAGCTATCGCAGCATCTTCAATCCAGACATCACTAGCCAAAGGGTCAGCCACCACTACAATAGCCAATGCAGCATCTGTCAAGAAAGCAGCTCCCATCTCCTTGCTGTGAGAGAGTTTCTCCAATGTTTCTTTATCGTCCACTGCAATGAACTGCCAACAATTACTGCGCTTGGACGATGGAGACATCAATGCTGCTTTTAATAAAGTTACAACTTCCTCCTGATTCACTTCCTCTCCTGTGAACTTCCGCATACTACGTCTGTTCTTTATCAAGTCACTAAATTGTTCCATAATCTTTTCAGTTATTTATTTTTCTGCACAAATATACAATTAGAATATGGATTGCTAAACAAAAAATAATAAATTTGCGAAGAAGATGCCGATAAGACTAACCACATATCGCAAAGGAAATTCCATTCCGGCATTGCCGGGATATACAATTTTCAATTCTACGGAGCTATTTCGTGTGTACGAATTAACCCGTGGGTATGAACCTATACTCATAGTGGCCTATTTGGAAGAACGCCCAGTAGCCAAACTGCTTGCCGTCATCCGAAAGAGTGTACGTCTCTTTCCACCTTCCATTATCAAGCGTTGTGAAATATATGGCAATGGAGAATATTTTGATGAAACTCAGAATCGGGAAGAGCTTTTCAGCTATATATTAGAGCACCTTACCCGTGAAGTCCTGCAAAAATCATTTTTGATAGAGTTTCGCAATTTAGACAACCCGCTATTTGGCTATAAGGCATTCAGGGAAAACAAATATTTCCCCATCAACTGGCTAAGAGTATACAATTCACTACATAGCCGGGCTCCATTGGAGCGACTGAGTGTCTCCCGTAAAAGACAAATCAACAAGGCTTTAAAAAACGGAGCCTATATGGAAGTGGCAGACAATGACAAGGATATCACCGCCTTTTCCAAAATGCTGAAGAAAGCCTACTCTTCTCAAGTAAGAAAGCACTTTCCCGATCTTAACTTTTTCCGTCTTTTGGCATGGCAACGTCCTGACAAGGAAATGGCAAAAATCTTTTTAGTGAAATACAAAGATAAAATTATCGGAGGATCGGTTTGTGTGTTTTCCAACGGCAATGCATATCTTTGGTTTTCAGGAGGTATGCGCAAGACATACGCCTTTTTATATCCCGGTGTATTAGCTGTCTGGGCCGCCCTCACCTATGCTCAAGAAGAGGGGTGTGAACATTTTGAGTTTATGGATGCCGGACTTCCATTCAAGAAGCACGGTTATCGTGAATTCATTCTCCGTTTCGGCGGTAAACAAAGTAGCACCCGCCGCTGGTTCCGGTTCCGTTGGAATTGGTTGAACAACCTTTTATGCCGCATGTATATTTAACTGCAAAACGATTAAGACTTACTTTTTGCTTAACCTGCTATGAAGCATCCCTTCCAAAAGAAATAAAATTGAAGAAATATTTCTTTATTTAGCCCGAATTTACTTTCTTTGTGCAGTTTTATCCGATAAGCATTAGAATTATACCAAACATTTAAATTATAAGATCATGAAAATCTCACACATCGAACATTTGGGTATCGCTGTAAAGAGCATCGAAGAGGCCCTACCGTATTATGAAAACGTATTAGGTCTGAAATGCTACAACATCGAAACTGTAGAAGACCAAAAGGTAAGAACTGCTTTCCTGAAAGTAGGTGACGTAAAAATAGAGTTGCTGGAACCAACCAGCCCCGAAAGTACTATTGCAAAGTTCATTGAAAAAAACAACGGTAACGGTGGTATGCATCATTTGGCTTTTGCTGTAGAAGATGGTGTTGCCAATGCGTTGGCTGAAGCAGAAACTACAGGTATACGTTTGATTGACAAGGCTCCGCGCAAAGGTGCAGAAGGCTTGAACATTGCCTTTTTACATCCAAAGTCAACGCTTGGTGTGTTAACAGAACTTTGTGAGAAACCCTAATCGGTGTGATAACCCGCAGATTAGGAATAACAATACTCTCCTCAAATAATAACTTAATTAGCAGAACAAAGATGAGTAATCAACTTGAAAAAATTAAAGAGCTTATTGAACGCCGCGCAACAGCACGTCTCGGCGGTGGTGAAAAAGCGATTGCCAAACAGCACGAAAAAGGAAAATATACAGCCCGCGAACGTATTGCAATGTTGTTGGACGAAGGAAGCTTCGAGGAAATGGATATGTTCGTTGAACATAGATGTACCAACTTCGGTATGGAAAAGAAGCATTATCCGGGCGATGGTGTAGTGACCGGTTGCGGTACCATCGAAGGACGCTTAGTTTACATATTTGCTCAGGATTTTACTGTTTCTGCCGGTTCTTTGTCAGAAACAATGTCTATGAAAATATGTAAGATTATGGACCAAGCCATGAAAATGGGCGCTCCGGTCATCGGTATCAATGACTCGGGTGGTGCACGTATTCAGGAGGGTATCAATGCACTTGCCGGTTATGCTGAAATATTCCAGCGTAATATTATGGCATCAGGTGTTATTCCCCAAATCTCGGGTATCTTCGGTCCGTGTGCCGGTGGTGCCGTTTATTCTCCCGCTCTGACAGACTTTACACTGATGATGGAAGGCACTTCTTATATGTTCCTGACCGGACCGAAAGTTGTCAAGACAGTGACAGGTGAAGATGTAAGTCAGGAAAACTTAGGTGGTGCAAGTGTGCACTCCACTAAATCCGGAGTTACTCATTTTACTGCCCAGACAGAGGAAGAAGGATTGGCTCTGATTCGCAAATTATTGAGTTACATTCCGCAGAACAACCTTGAAGAAGCCCCTTATGCCGATTGCACAGACCCGATTGACCGGTTGGAAGATTCCTTGAACGAGATTATCCCCGACAGTCCCAACAAACCTTACGACATGTACGAAGTAATCAGTGCTATCGTTGACAATGGCGAGTTTCTTGAAGTACAGCCTCACTATGCCAAAAATATTATTATCGGCTTTGCTCGTTTCAACGGTCAGTCTGTAGGTATTGTTGCCAATCAGCCGAAATATCTGGCAGGCGTACTTGACAGCAACGCTTCTCGCAAGGGTGCACGTTTCGTTCGTTTCTGCGATGCTTTCAATATTCCTATTGTATCATTGGTAGACGTTCCGGGCTTCCTTCCGGGTACAGGACAAGAATACAATGGAGTAATCTTGCATGGTGCCAAGTTGCTGTATGCATACGGCGAAGCTACTGTGCCCAAGGTAACTATTACGCTGCGTAAATCATACGGTGGTTCTCACATTGTAATGAGTTGTAAGCAACTTCGCGGTGATATGAACTATGCATGGCCTACAGCCGAAATTGCAGTAATGGGTGGTGCAGGCGCAGTAGAAGTATTGTTTGCCCGCGAAGCAAAAGACCAGGAAAATCCCGCTCAATTCCTGGCAGAAAAAGAAGCTGAATATACCAAACTGTTTGCTAATCCTTATAATGCAGCTAAATATGGTTACATTGATGACGTAATTGAACCGCGTAACACACGTTTCCGCATCATCCGTGCTTTACAGCAGTTGCAGACTAAGAAATTAACTAACCCGGCTAAGAAGCATGGAAATATTCCATTGTAATCAGGCTTTTTACATTAAAACGAGAACGATTATGAATAAAACTAAAATCGGAATATTCCTTTCTCTGCTGCTGATGGTGGGATTAAGTTCTTGTGGAGAACAAAAATCAAACAGTAAGCTGTTGCTGAATGAGGTGCTGATTGAAAATGAAAGCAACTTTCAGGACGACTATGGGGTACATAGTGCATGGATTGAAATATTCAACAGGTCATTTGGTAGCGCAGACCTTGCCGGTTGCTTGCTGAAAGTCAGTAACCAGCCTGGTGATACTGCCACTTATTTTATCCCTAAAGGTGATGTAATGACATTGGTTAAGCCTCGCCAGCATGCTTTGTTCTGGGCTGACGGCGAACCTAACCGTGGAACTTTCCATACAAACTTCAAACTGAATGCCGCCACTGAAAACTGGATTGGTCTTTATGATTCCGGCAAGAAGTTGCTTGACCAGATTGTAGTACCTGCCGGTATATTGAGTGCAAACCAATCATACGCACGTGTCAGCGACGCTGCCGAAAAGTGGGAAGTGAAAGGTGGAAGTGCCGACAAATATGTCACTCCAAGTACAAATAACAAAACCATCAACAGTCATGCCAAGATGGAGAAATTCGAACTGCATGACGGGATAGGTATCGGTATGTCCATTTCCGCTATGAGTGTTGTATTCTTCGGGTTGCTGTTGCTCTTCATTTGTTTCAAATTAGTTGGAAAAGCTTCTGTCAACCTCAGCAAGCGCAATGCCATGAAAGTGAAAGGAATCACAGACAAACAGGAAGCGAAAGAGAAGAAACTGGGTGAAGCTCCGGGCGAAGTTTTTGCCGCCATTGCTATGGCAATGCACGAAATGCAAAGCGACGTACACGATGTGGAAGAAACAGTTCTTACCATTACCCGCGTCAAACGCAGCTATTCACCATGGAGTTCTAAGATTTACACCTTGCGCGAAACTCCCCACAAAAAGTAAGTCACCAAATAAAAAGATTAAACGATGAAAGAATATAAATATAAAATCAATGGTAATGTATATAAGGTAGCCATTGGAGATATAGAAGACAATATCGCCCATGTTGAAGTAAATGGCACTCCTTATAAAGTTGAAATGGAAAAGGCTCCTAAAGCCGTTGTCAAACCAGTGGTTCGTCCTGTATCTACAGCGCCGGCTGCTCCTACCACAACAGTTGTCAAACCGGCTGCTCCTTCTTCCGGCAAATCCGGTGTTAAATCTCCGCTTCCGGGTGTTATTCTTGATATCAAAGTAAATGTCGGCGATACCGTGAAAAAAGGACAGACCATCATCATTCTTGAAGCGATGAAGATGGAGAACAATATCAATGCAGACAAAGACGGTAAGGTTACCAGCATCAATGTAAGTAAAGGAGAGTCCGTTCTTGAAGGTACTGACCTTGTAATTATTGAATAATATGGGAGAATTTATTGATTTTATCGGGAATAACCTAGCTGACTTTTGGACATATACAGGTTTTGCCAATGCTACGGTAGGGCATCTTGTTATGATTCTTGTAGGTTTATTCTTCATATATTTGGCTGTAGCCAAAGAATTTGAACCGATGTTGCTGATTCCTATCGGTTTCGGTATCTTAATCGGTAATATTCCTTTCAACATGGAAGCCGGGCTTAAGGTCGGCATCTATGAAGAGGGGTCTGTACTTAACATTCTGTATCAAGGAGTTACCTCCGGATGGTATCCGCCACTCATCTTCTTGGGCATCGGTGCAATGACTGACTTCTCAGCATTGATTTCCAATCCTAAGCTAATGCTGATTGGTGCAGCAGCCCAATTTGGTATCTTTGGTGCATACATGACTGCTTTGGCTGTCGGTTTCGACCCGATGCAAGCAGGTGCTATCGGTATCATTGGTGGTGCTGACGGCCCTACCGCCATCTTCTTGTCATCCAAGCTGGCACCTAATCTAATGGGGGCAATTGCGGTATCAGCCTACTCTTATATGGCATTGGTACCGGTCATCCAGCCTCCTATCATGCGTCTGCTCACCACCAAGCACGAACGTTTAATCCGTATGAAACCGCCGCGTGTCGTTTCTCATACAGAAAAAGTAATGTTCCCTATCATCGGTTTGTTACTTACTTGTTTCCTCGTTCCGTCAGGTTTACCTTTGCTGGGTATGCTATTCTTTGGTAACCTGTTGAAGGAAAGTGGTGTAACACGTCGTTTGGCAGAAACAGCCCGCGGCCCGCTGATTGATACAATCACCATCTTATTAGGACTGACAGTCGGAGCTTCCACTCAGGCTTCAGAGTTCCTGACCACCGACTCTTTATGGATTTTCGGTTTGGGAGCCTTCTCATTCATCATTGCAACTGCATCGGGTGTAATCTTCGTGAAGTTGTTCAACTTGGTATTGGGCAAGGATAATAAGATTAATCCGCTTATCGGTAATGCCGGAGTATCTGCTGTGCCCGACTCTGCACGTATCTCTCAGGTAGTAGGTTTGGAATATGACCCGACCAACTATTTGTTGATGCACGCTATGGGTCCGAACGTAGCCGGTGTAATCGGTTCTGCTGTTGCAGCCGGTATTTTGCTGGGCTTCTTGATGTAATTCATTGAATTATAATAGTAAGGGAGTGTGTCAAAACTAAACCGACCTATCCCCCATCGTCAGCTGTAGGGGCAGGGTTTGCCTGCCCGAAGACACAAAGTAAACTGTTTTCGGGCGAGCGAACCTCGCCCCTACGAACGAAACGACAGCATTATCCACGTTTTGACACAACCCCTTTTTCCTTGATATAGATTAAGAAATGAACATCTTTTTTTGTTTTTTGGCTGAAACAAGATTAGAATTATGCTGGAAAACATATAAATTTGCCGCTGTAAAACCAAACTAAATTAAACGAAGATGGAAAAGAAAACAGTTAAGTACCACATTCCTCAACACGGAATATACATGTACGCACGTACTAATTCTGGGAAAACTGAACTCATTGTCCTAAACAGTACAAACGCCGAACAAGTGGTAGCCAACGAACACTATCGTATGATGACTAACGACTCAAAAAGCGGAAAAGAACTTGTCAGCGGCAAAAAGATTGACCTCACACGACACATGACCGTAGGTGCACGCCAATCCCTTATTATCGAATTATAATTTGTTTTTTAAGGTAAAAAGGTAAATGAGAATGGAAAAAAGGCGGCTTCTTTTTGCAGGAGCCGCCTTTCTTATTGAAATACTTCAGGTATCTTCACTTCTACCGGTTATGGATTAATGCCGGGAAACAATAGTTCCGGTAGCCTGAAAAGTAGGCATCACCAACATTTCGGCAATCTGCATATACTCGGGAACGGAAGCTGCAAAATAGACAGTTTCTGCAATATCATCACCGGTCAATGGACGGATTCCTTTATATACATTATCTGCCTTATCCTTATCACCACGGAAACGGACTACCGAGAAATTAGTTTCAACCAATCCCGGTTTAATATTAGTCACCCGCAACGGAGTATCTACCAAATCAATGCGCAAGCCATCGGACAATGCCTTCACAGCCGCCTTTGTTGCACAGTAAACGCTTCCTCCCGCATAAGCAGCATCTCCCGCTATCGAACCTATATTGATGATATGTCCCCTACCGCGTGCCACCATGCCGGGAACTACCAGTCGGGTCATAGCCAACAATGACTTGATATTCGTGTCAATCACGATATCCCATTCATCCAAATTACCCTCATGCTCTTTATCCACTCCGATTACCAATCCGGCATTATTAATCAGCACATCAATCGCTTTCCATTCTTCGGGCAGCGAAGCCAACGCCTCAGCCGCCGCTTTACGGTCACGCACATCAAAAGGAAGCAGACAAACCTTAGTCCCATACTGCTTCTCCAACTCCTCTTTCAGTGTTGACAACTTCTCTTCATTACGAGCATTCAAAATCAATCTTGCACCTTGAGATGCAAATTTACGGGCACATCCGGCACCGATGCCGCTGGAGGCTCCTGTGATAAAAACAATCTTATCCATCGCTTATTTTGATTTATTAAAAAAATTCTTGAAGAACAAAATCTGATAATCTATTGCATTACTCCAATATTGGGGATTGTGCGCTCCGGGGCGTATGGTGAAATCATGTCCGATTCCCCGTTTTAACAATGCTTCATGAACGGCCTTATTCACCTCTAGAAAGAAATCATCCGCGCCACAGTCAATCATAATTGCCAAAGCACCATTTTGCAGTTTATCCAGCTGGTTGATAACGGTGTGACTATCCCATACCTCTTTATTCGAAGCATACTCACCAAGCTGGGCCTTCATGTTCCAACTATCGGGAAACGGACGAATATCCAATCCGCCGCTCATGCTGCCCCCTCCGCCAAAAATATCTTGATGCCGGATGGAGAGCCACATTCCTCCATGACCACCCATACTCAATCCTGTGATGACGCGTCCGCTTCTATCTGTTTTTGTGGCAAAGTTCTTATCTATATATTCCACCAATTCTTTGGCAACAAAACTCTCATACCGATAGTCCTTATTACGCGGACTATCCCAATACCAACTGTTTTTACCATCGGGGCATACAAAAATGATACCTTCACGGTCGGCTATTTGAGGTAAATCAGGTTTTATCGTCATCCATGTGAAAGCATTTCCACCGTGCCCGTGCAACAAGTAAATTACCGGACACTTTTCTCCGCCCACTGCCTTATCGGGACGTACCGTCAATACAGTTATATTCCTATTCATTGCATTGCTGTGCACAGACAGCGTATCCACTTTGGCTGCCTGCACCACACTTCCTGACAGGCACAAAAGACTAACTAATAGAGTACAAAATAGTTTTTTCATATCGCTTAATTAAATAATGAGGTAAAGATAATACATAATTTGCAAATTAGTTGCATCTTATTTTTGCTATCTTTGTTTCATTAATAAAATTACTATCATGAACGAAGACCTATATTTAAAGAAACTGGAGCAACGAGAAATAAAGCCAACAGCCATACGCCTTCTTATTCTGAAAACCATGATGCAGCACAAAGAGGCTTTTTCTTTATTAGATTTGGAAAACGACTTGGATACCGTAGACAAGTCTACCATCTATCGTACCATCACCCTGTTTCTGACTCATCACCTCATCCATGCCATAGATGACGGTTCGGGCTCTCTGAAATATGCTGTTTGCAGCAATGACTGTAATTGTGAAGTAGACGACCTCCATACCCACTTTTATTGCGAGAAGTGCCATCGCACCTTTTGCCTGAAAAGCATTCATATTCCTATGGTCACACTTCCTCAGGGATTCACGGTCAACTCGGTCAATTATGTATTGAAAGGATTGTGTGCAGATTGCGCCAACCGATATCCTTTGAAACAATGAATACTCATCAAAATTCACGCGTATATACGCGTGGCATTATACGTACGTCCGTGTGAGGCTACACATACGTACGTATCGCCCCACACGTATATACGTATCGCCTCACACGTACGTACGTGTAAATCCATACCTCCAACGATGATTTTCGAAGAGAAAAGACAAGTTATAATCCCTTACTTTTCGCCTCATTCCAAACGGCATCCATTTCCTCCAATGACATATCCCTCAGGTCTTTACCTTGTTTGATGGTATGCTCTTCCAGATAATTAAAGCGACGGATGAATTTCTGGTTCGTATGTTCCAACGCATTATCGGGGTTAATCTTATACAGACGGGCAGCATTAATCAGGCTGAACATCACATCACCAAACTCCGCCTCCGCCTTTTCTTTATCCATATTCTCCACTTCCGCTTCAAATTCGCCTATCTCCTCTTTCACCTTACTCCAGACTTGCGAACGCTCTTCCCAGTCGAATCCCACATTACGGGCTTTATCCTGAATGCGGTAAGCCTTAATCAATGAAGGCAACGCGGAAGGAACACCACTCAACACCATCTTATTTCCATCCTTCTCCTTCATTTTCAACTGCTCCCAATTCTCCGTCACCTTTTCGGCTGTATCCGCCTTCACCTCGCCAAAGACGTGCGGATGACGGAAAATAAGTTTTTCACAAAGACGGTCGCACACATCTTTTATATCGAAATCACCGGTCTCGCTGCCTATCTTGGCATAGAAAGCCACATGCAGCAACACATCGCCCAGTTCTTTGCAAATATCCTTTTTATCATCCTTCATCAAGGCATCACAAAGCTCGTAAGTTTCTTCGATTGTATTGGGACGAAGACTCTCATTCGTCTGCTTCCGGTCCCACGGACATTTTTCTCTCAATTCATCCAAAATATCCAGAAAGCGTCCGAACGCCTCCATCTGTTCTTTTCTTGTATGCATAATCTATTTGTCTAAAAATCATTTTGTGGTGCAAAAGTACATAATATTCCAACGACTTTTATTAATTTTGCAACCAATTATGCGATAATCAATTAAATAAACAGAATATAAAAATGGAATTAGCAAGTAAGTACAATCCCGCTGACGTGGAGGGAAAATGGTACCAGTATTGGCTGGACAACAAACTCTTTAGTTCAAAACCCGACGGACGTGAACCTTACACAGTCGTCATTCCGCCCCCTAACGTAACTGGAGTGCTCCACATGGGACACATGCTAAACAATACCATTCAGGATATATTAGTACGCCGTGCACGCATGGAAGGCAAAAATGCTTGCTGGGTGCCGGGCACTGACCATGCCTCTATCGCCACCGAAGCCAAAGTGGTGAACAAACTGGCCCAACAAGGCATCAAGAAAACGGATTTGACCCGTGACGAGTTTCTGAAACACGCTTGGGACTGGACCGACGAGCACGGAGGCATCATCCTGAAACAGCTCCGCAAGCTGGGTGCATCTTGCGACTGGGACCGCACTGCATTCACCATGGATGAAGAACGCAGCGAAAGTGTTATCAAAGTGTTTGTCGACCTTTACAAGAAAGGACTGATTTACCGTGGCGTGCGTATGGTAAACTGGGACCCGAAGGCACTGACCGCCCTCAGTGACGAAGAAGTGATATATAAGGAAGAGCACAGCAAACTGTATTACCTGAGATATTATGTAGCCGATGACGACATGTCGGGCGAAACCGGAGCCGAAGGTGAAATTGTGCACCGTGACGAACAAGGCAGACGGTATGCCGTAGTAGCTACCACACGTCCTGAAACCATTATGGGCGATACCGCCATGTGTATCAACCCCAAAGACGTGAAGAACCGTTGGTTAAGCGGAAAGAAAGTGATTGTTCCGTTGGTAGGACGTGTCATTCCCGTCATCGAAGACGATTATGTAGACATTGAGTTTGGTACAGGATGCTTGAAAGTTACCCCGGCACACGATGTAAACGACTATATGCTGGGAGAAAAGTACAACCTGCCCAGTATCGATATCTTCAATGATAACGGAACGCTGAGCGAAGCAGCCGGACTGTATGTAGGCATGGACCGTTTTGATGTCCGCGCTCAAATCGAAAAGGACTTGCAGGAAGCCGGATTGATGGAAAAGGTAGAAGCTTATACCAATAAGGTAGGTTTCTCTGAACGCACCAACGTGGCCATCGAGCCAAAGTTGTCTATGCAATGGTTCCTCAAGATGCAGCATTTTGCTGATATGGCTTTGCCGCCGGTAATGAACGACGAACTGAAGTTCTATCCTGCCAAATATAAAAACACATACAAGAACTGGTTGGAAAACATCAAGGACTGGTGTATCAGCCGCCAGTTGTGGTGGGGACACCGTATTCCGGCATACTTCCTGCCTCAAGGCGGTTATGTAGTGGCCGAGACTCTCGAAGAAGCTGTGAAACTGGCTCAGGAAAAAACCGGCGACACCACCCTGAAAGCGGAAGACCTACGTCAGGATGAAGACTGTCTGGACACTTGGTTCTCTTCATGGTTATGGCCTATCTCGCTGTTTAACGGCATCAATAATCCGAACAACGAAGAAATCAACTACTACTACCCCACCAGCGATTTGGTGACCGGCCCGGATATCATCTTCTTCTGGGTAGCCCGAATGATTATGGCAGGCTACGAATACAAAGGTGATATGCCGTTCAAGAACGTTTACTTCACAGGTATCGTTCGTGACAAGCTGGGACGCAAGATGTCCAAATCATTGGGTAACTCACCCGACCCGTTGGACTTGATTGAAAGATATGGCGCCGACGGTGTGCGTATGGGTATGATGTTGTCTGCTCCTGCCGGAAATGATATCTTATTTGATGATACGCTTTGCGAACAGGGACGTAACTTCAACAACAAGATTTGGAATGCTTTCCGTTTGGTGAAAGGATGGGAAGTAGCCGACATCGAACAGCCCGAGTATGCACAACTGGCAACCGAATGGTTTGACAGCCTGCTCGTCAAAGTCTCTGCCGAAATAGACGATTTGTTCAGCAAATACCGTCTGAGCGAAGCACTGATGGCGGTATACAAACTGTTCTGGGACGAATTCTCAAGCTGGTATCTCGAAATGATTAAACCGGCTTACGGACAGCCGATTGACAAAAAGACTTATGAAACGACACTGCACTTCTTTGATGTATTGTTGAGACAACTTCATCCGTTCATGCCGTTCATCACCGAAGAGTTGTGGCAACATATTTACGACCGCAAGGAAGGTGAAAGCATTATGACTGCGCAAATGGAATCTTACGCAGACAGAAATCAGGAACAGAGCATTCAGTTGTGCAACACATTCGACCAGTTAAAGGAAGTAATCTCGGGCATCCGTAACATCCGCCTGCAAAAGAACATTGCACAAAAAGAAGCATTGGAAATGCAGGTTATGGGTGAAAATACGTTCCTCATGTCGTATGCCGAAGTCGTGAAGAAAATGGGTAACCTCACCACCGTCGGCATTGTCAATGAAAAGCCCGAAGGCGCTGCCTCATTCATGGTGGGAACCACAGAATACTTCATTCCGCTGGGAGGCATGATTAATGTAGAAGAAGAATTGGCCAAACTGGAAGCCGACCTTAACTATCAGGAAGGTTTCCTGCAAAGCGTACTGAAGAAGCTGAGCAACGAGAAATTCGTCAGCAAGGCTCCGGCAAATGTCATCGACATGGAACGCAAAAAACAAGCCGATGCCGAAAGCAAGATTGCTTCACTGAAAGAAAGCATAGCCGCTTTGAAAAAATAAACGGCAGATAAACTATTTATCCCCAAAGGAGGTGCACTTTTCTAAGAGTTGCACCTCTTTTTTTTATTTATCTGTTAATAAAGCATTTCAAAAGGAAAATGTCTCAAACTTATTTCTACCTTTGTTATTAATCTTTTTAATGAAAAACATCTATGAACAAACTGACAAAACTCGTATGCTTGTCGTTGTTTCTTTTATCTTCGGCAAGTATCAGTAGCGCCGCTCCCAAGGACTATCGCTACACGACGGTTCCCAATGACCCGCTAAAAGCACGTATCTACACATTGGACAATGGGTTGAAAGTCTACATGACTGTCAACAAAGAAACCCCGCGTATCCAAACCTACATTGCCGTACGTGTGGGTGGAAAGAACGACCCGGCCGAAACAACCGGTTTGGCACACTACTTTGAACACCTGATGTTTAAAGGCACCACACACTTCGGTACACAAAACTATGAAGCAGAACGTCCGTTGCTCGACCAAATTGAACAACAATTTGAAGTGTATCGCAAAACAACGGATGAAGCTCAGCGGAAAGCCATCTATCACGTTATAGACAGCTTGTCATACGAAGCTTCAAAATATGCCATTCCCAATGAATATGACAAACTGATGGCAGCCATCGGAGCCAACGGAACCAATGCTTATACCAGCTTCGACGTAACCTGCTACACCGAAGACATTCCTTCCAATCAGGTAGAAAACTGGGCTAAGATACAGGCTGACCGTTTCAAGAACAGCATTATACGCGGTTTCCACACCGAGCTTGAAACTGTTTACGAAGAAAAGAACATGTCTCTCACACAAGACCCCCGCAAGGTGAACGAAACCATGTTTGCAGCACTCTTCCCCCACCATCCATATGGCACACAGACCGTGCTAGGTACACAGGATGACTTAAAGAACCCTTCTATCACCAATATCAAGAATTACTATAAAACCTGGTATGTGCCCAACAATATGGCCATCTGTCTGTCGGGCGATTTCAATCCTGATGAAATGATTGTCACTATCGACAAGTATTTCGGTGACATGAAGCCCAATCCCAATCTTCCCAAACTGGCTGTCGAGCCCGAAGCACCGATTACCACACCCATTGTACGCGAAGTCCTCGGTCCTGATGCCGAGTCTGTGACATTGGCATGGAGATTCCCCGGCTCGGCAAGCAAAGAATATGAAACGCTGCAAATTGTCAGCCAGATTATGAATAACGGCAAGGCCGGTCTGATAGATATTGACCTCAACCAACAACAAAAAGTATTGGGAGCCTATGCTTATGTGTATAATTTGTCGGACTACTGCGCTTTCATCATGCAAGGACGCACCAAAGAAGGACAAACACTGGACGAAGTGAAGGATTTGTTCTTGGGTGAAATAGCCAAGCTGAAATCAGGTGACTTTGATGAGAATATGCTGCAAGCCAACATCAACAACTTCAAGAAATACCAGATACAGCAATTGGAATACAACAGTATTCGTGCCGATATGTTTGTTGAGTCCTTTGTAAACGGAACCGACTGGGCAGACGAAGTGACTGCACTCGAACGTATGTCGAAACTGACTAAAGCAGACATTGTTGCCTTTGCCAACAAATACTTCACAGACAGCAATTACGCCGTTGTCTATAAGAAAACCGGAAAAGACCCGAACGAAAAGAAAATCTCTAAACCGGAAATCACTCCTATTGTTATGAACCGTGACACTGCCAGCGAATTCCTAAAAGAAATACAAGGCAGCAAGGTGCAACCCATCGAACCGGTATTTATCGATTACAACAAAGATATGAATCAGTTTGCATGGAACAAAGAGGTTCCTGTCCTGTACAAACAGAACACTACCAATGACTTGTTCTACATGCGCTATATCTTCGAAATGGGTAATAACAATGACAAGAAACTGGGAACAGCCGCACAATATCTGAGATTCCTCGGCACTTCGGACATGACGCTGGAACAAATAAACAGCAAGTTCTATGGCTTGGCTTGTTCATTCAACGTATCTCCGGGTGACGACCGCACGTATATTACACTGTCAGGATTGAACGAAAATCTGCCTCAGGCTATCGAATTATTCGAGAAGATATTGGCTGACGCACAACCCGACAAGACGGCCTACGACAACATGGTGAAGAACATTCTGAAATCACGCACGGATGCCAAATTAAACCAAATGCAGAACTTTATACGCCTGCTGAATTATGCTGTTTTTGGAAAAGAATCGGCAACACGTAATTTATTGTCTACAGAAGAATTGCAGAATATGAATCCGTCGGAACTGACTGACCGCATCCATAAACTGACTTCGTTCAAACACCGCATCATGTATTACGGTCCCAGCTCGGAACAAGAGTTGACCGGCGTATTGAATAAATATCATAAAGTCCCTGCACAGTTGAAAGATATTCCGGCCGGCAAGAAATTTGTGATGCAGCCCACTCCTGCCAATAAGGTCTTGATTGCTCCATACGAAGCAAAACAGATTTACATGGTACAGTATTCTAATCGCGAAGAAAAGTTTGACCCGGAAGTTGAACCCATCCGCAGTTTGTACAATGAATACTTCGGTGGCGGCATGAACTCCATTGTCTTCCAAGAAATGCGCGAATCACGCGGTTTGGCTTATTCTGCATGGGCAGGAATCGTGACAAGCGGCAAGGCCGTTTATCCATACACCGTGCAAACCCAAATAGCGACTCAGAATGACAAGATGATGGATGCTATCAAGACTTTCAATGACATCATCAATAATATGCCGGAATCGGAAGCTGCTTTCAAACTGGCAAAAGAAGGTATCATTTCCCGTCTGCGCACCGACCGCATTATTAAGGATAACATCCTTTGGTCATACATTTATGCTCAAGATATGGGTGTGAACGTCGACAGACGCATCAAACAATACAATGACGTACAAAAGATGACCCTGCAAGACGTTATCGATTTCCAAAAGAAATGGATGAAAGACCGCACCTATACTTATTGCATACTGGGTGACAAGAAAGAGCTGGACATGGAAGCACTGAAAACGATAGCTCCAATCGAGGAACTTACTCAGGAAGAGATTTTCGGATACTAACCCAATGTAACTCGAATGCCGATTAGAAATGAATAGTAAAGAATAACTGTCAAAAAAGGGATGCCGATTATCTTTTCGGCATCCCTTTTTCATGTGTGTGTGTTGTGTGTATATCGTGAGCTGTTCTTACTTCTTATTCATATTCAGTTCGACAATAAACGCCACCAACAGACCTACACCGCCCAACAGCAGGACACTGGCTCCATAAATAAGTTCAGGAATACTCCTCTGATAGTAAGTAAGTTTATCACCGGTAATGTAACCCGGTATGGTGCTGGCACAAATCACATAACCGAGTAACAGTCCCAATCCCATTCCTGTAAACAAACACCCCAACTTCAAAGCCGAAAAAGAGAAGTTGCTAATCGAAGAGAAGTTAATCTTATGCTCCAGCATATCGGGAGTAAACTTCTCTCCCATCTTTTCGATAATAGTCAACCGTTCCTTTTTGCAGACAAACAGTTCGAACAGCTTGTAAATTCCCAAAGTGATAATGGCCATAATAGCAGGCACCATAATAAAATCCATCATAATCGTTTCTTTTTAAGTTATTATTTTTGTTCCTTTGTACCCTTTAGACGCAGCATTTCCGGTCAGGTTACAACTTTACGCAAAAAAATATTTTTTATTCAAAATGTGTAACCTTATCTATATGCATGCGTCTAAAGAGATGAAATGGAATACGACGAAGCACATATCATTCAAGATGTATTGGAAGGAAAAACTTCCCGCTATGAATATTTTTTGGAAAAATACAGCCAGCAGGTATTTACCTTGATTGTCCGTATCGTTGCCAGCCAGGAGGATGCAGAAGAACTTACACAGGATACTTTCCTTAAAGCTTTTCAACACCTCTCTTCATTCAAAGCGGAAAGTAACTTTTCGACATGGATATACCGTATCGCTTACAATACCGCAATTTCGGCCGTACGAAAGAAAAAATACGATTTATTTGACATGGATGATACGCTGCTTGCCAACATTTCGGACGAACAAGTAGATGATACGCTGAACGATGAGAGCGAGGAGCAGATAGCCAGGCTGAACAAAGCCATGGAAAAGCTTGATGCAGACGAACGGGCCGTCATTACTTTATTTTATATGGAAGACAAGCCTGTCAGCGAGATTGCCCTCATACTGGGAATGACGGAAAGCAACACGAAAGTGAAGTTACACCGTATACGTAAAAAACTATATGTACTTATAACCAAAGAAGAACAATGAACGAAGAACTGAAAGATAAAGGACTGAAAAGAGCAATAAAGGAACAGACTCAATTCCGCCTGTCCTCCAACTTTACTTTCCGCACCATGCAGAAAGTGGAAGAAGCTGCTTTGCTTCGCGAAAAAAGAATGGAACAAAGAACATTATGGGCTACTATTATCGCTTCCCTGCTCCTGCTGGCAAGCGGCATTGCCGGATTAATCTATTATTTCGGCAGTAGTCTGAAGGATTTCTTGCAACCGATACAACTTCCGGAGGCTCATAAGATAGAAATTCCTTCTTTCTACTTCATGTTTATTATAGTCATTTCTTTATGCCTGTTATTCGACAGATGGATGAGAAAGCAGTATTTCAAACGACATTCCTCCTGAAAACAATTCCAATGGCCGACTCAGGAAAAAAGGCCGTGGGCTTTTAAAAAAGTCTCATGAGGACTTCAGCAAACAATGGAGACACTTTTTCCAAACAATGGTAACAGTTTTCCCAAACAATGCCCATTGTTTGGGGTAGGAATGCCCATCACTCCGAAGCGGTTACTTCTCAAGCAAATCTTTCAAAAAGGCATCCAGTTCTTCGTCTAATCCTTTCAGCAATTCATCGTTCAATAACAATGTATCTTCATCGTCTACCAGCAGAAGTTCGGCTACCGTTTCCTTGTCTTCATCCACCAACACAAAAGAATACGGCTTCATGATACAAAGATTATCCAACTTTCCGGATTCCTGCAGACAATTGAGCTCTCCTCTCAGAATCCGTTCGACAATAGTGTAAAAATCATCTCCATCATAATCCACCCACTCTTCGATTATGGTACGCGACAATTCCTCGTCATCATCATTAAATAATACTAGTTCACCGCTATCCTGCTTAGGCTGCAAATGAATATCGGTAACTACCGTTTTCTCTCCATCAGCAATAAATTTATCGATTGCTTCCTGAAGGGATGATACAATAGAAGCATGTGACTGTGCACTGAGTTTCATACCAAAATCAATTTTATTTAATTATTTATATTCAAAAGTACAAAAAAAATCTTTCATGCAACACTTATTCCTTAAAAATTATCTTTGAAACGATTCATTTGTATGTTTAACTGGGGCAATTGGGCCTCACGCTCCTTCAGTCTCAATAAATAGAGAGCAATAACGGTGGCTTCCGTCGTACCGGCTTTCGCCAATTTATCTGCTTTTTCCACCCATTCTATGGCGGTTGCAGGGTCGTCTTTCATTTCATAATATAATCCTATATTAAATGCTGCACGCATTTTTTGACGTCCTTTGCTTTTATCGTATATCTGCTTCCACAGCTCAAATGCACGGTCCCAGTTATTCTCGCGCACATATACTCCAGCATCGCGCATCCCCACATTGCCTCCGTCAAAATAAAAGCGCGATACTTCCCTCCAATGCGGAAGAAGGTAGTCGACAGGCATGGTAGCAGCATATTCCGAAGCTTCCTTTACGATTTTTTTGTCTGATAAGGTAGGTTCAATTTCCCATGATATGGTATCCTGTTTACTGAAACTGAGCATGGGACGCTCCCGCGAAGGGATATATATTCTGATAACGGGGGCAACCATACCGTCCACTGCATCTACCTGGAAACCTCCATCAAATGTATCTATAAATAAAACTCCCCGCTTGGTCTGGATATCCAATCGGTCGAAGGAGAATATTAAATCGGCACCCAAATCGGCAGCCAATTTCTGTACTTCATCCTGAGTCAGCATCACATCTTCACGTAGCTCGGTATCCTGTCCGCGCAAAGCGGAATCACAAATGATTACTTGCTCAAAGTAATTAGCATTCGCTATTTCCTCCGCCAAAGCTTCGGCAGCGATTTTACCGTCTCCTTTCAGTTCCACACTAATCACATCATGGCTGTCTCCCGCTTTGTAGACAGGCATGTTGTTTACCACAGCCACGTTTCGCACGACATCAGGAAAACTGACATCGGCAGCCTGCAACTGTTCAAAAGAAATCGTTTGCAAACTTCCGCATGAAGCCAAAGCCAAGCCGGTGACTATCGCTATTAATGAAATCGTTTTATTCATATCTGACCAATATTACTTATAAGGACAAAAGTAAGCTATTTACAGGAACTTATTAGTTAAAAGGAATAAAAAAACGTCTAAGCAGAAAATTCTGCTCAGACGTTTCTATGAAAGGGTCTATTTATCAGGCATTTTTTCCGTGGCAGTTCTTATATTTCTTACCACTTCCGCACGGACACAGGTCATTACGGCCTACTGTCTTTTCTGCACGCACCGGTTCGCGTTTCACTTCACGAGTGTCGTGGCCGGCTGCTGCTTGCTGATCGGGGTCACCTAAATCCCGTTTTTCTTCTCTATATTGCTGACGGGGAGCTGCCGGTTCGGGAGCTGCTTCGCGCACTTGCTCCGGTTCCTGTACAGGAATCTGTCCGCGAGTCAATACGGAGATGGTATTGTTATTAATCTTATTGACCATGTTATCAAACAGGTTCACTGATTCCAGCTTAAATATCAACAACGGGTCTTTCTGCTCATAGCTTGCATTTTGCACGGAATGTTTCAACTCGTCCAGTTCGCGCAAGTTTTCCTTCCAGGCATCATCGATGGTATGCAGCAAGATGGCTTTCTCGAATGACTTCACGATTTCCTTACCTTCTGTTTCATACGCAGCTTTCAGGTTGACAGAGATATTATACAAACGCTTGCCGTCTGTAATAGGAATCATAATGTTTTCATACATGTGTCCCTGCAACTCGAACACTTGCTTGATAACAGGGTTGGCAATCTGAGCCATGCGTTCTGTCTTGCGTTTGAAGTTGTTCATTGCTGCCTCGAAAGTCAGTTCTGCCAAGTCTTCCTGCTTCTTCGCATTGAATTCTTCTTCTGTGAAAGGAGGTTCCATCGCCAAAGTCTGCAACATTTCCATCTTCACATTATCATAATCGCCCAATTCCACTGCATACACGCAACGGTCCCAAATCATATTCACGATATCCATGCCGATACGTTCACCCATCAAAGCATGGCGACGCTTCGTATAGACAGCGACACGCTGTTTGTTCATCACGTCATCATATTCAAGCAAGCGTTTACGGATACCGAAGTTGTTTTCTTCCACTTTCTTCTGGGCACGCTCGATAGAATTGGAAATCATCTTGTGTTCAATCATTTCGCCTTCCTTAAATCCGAGTCTGTCCATGACACTGGCAATACGGTCTGACGAGAACAAACGCATCAGGTCGTCTTCCAATGAAACGAAGAATACAGAAGAACCCGGGTCACCCTGACGGCCTGCACGACCACGCAACTGGCGGTCTACACGACGGCTTTCGTGACGTTCCGTACCGATAATTGCCAAACCGCCCGCTGCTTTCACTTCTGGACTAAGCTTGATATCGGTACCACGACCTGCCATATTGGTTGCAATGGTCACGATACTCTTCTGACCGGCCTGGGCAACGATGTCAGCTTCTTTCTGATGCAGTTTTGCATTCAGCACATTGTGCTCAATCTTGCGCATTGACAGCATCTTGCTCAACATTTCAGAGATTTCTACAGAAGTAGTACCTACCAGAACAGGGCGTCCTGCTTTTACCATTTCTTCAATCTCTTCGATAACAGCTTTATATTTTTCACGTTTAGTCTTGTAAACGCGGTCATTCATATCTTTACGTGCAATCGGACGGTTGGTCGGGATGACAACAACATCCAATTTATAGATATCCCAAAATTCGCCAGCTTCCGTTTCGGCAGTACCGGTCATACCCGAGAGCTTGTGATACATACGGAAATAGTTCTGCAAAGTAATAGTGGCAAAAGTCTGGGTTGCCGCTTCTACTTTTACTCTTTCCTTAGCCTCGATAGCCTGGTGCAAACCATCTGAGTAACGACGACCTTCCATGATACGGCCGGTCTGTTCGTCTACAATCTTCACCTGTCCGTCAATCACCACATACTCATCGTCCTTTTCGAACATGGCGTATGCTTTCAAAAGCTGGTTGATAGTGTGTACACGTTCTGACTTGATGGCATAATTCGTCATCAACTCATCCTTCTTGGCCAATTTCTCTTCTTCCGACAGTTCGGTCTCGTTTTCCAAGGCCGACAACTGAGAAGTGATATCAGGCAATACGAATAAAGTAGGATCTTCAGCATTTCCGGTAATCAGGTCGATACCTTTATCTGTCAAATCCACACTGTTCTGCTTTTCGTCAATCACGAAGAACAAAGGATCAGTAGCTTCAGGCATACGCTTGTTGTTCTGCTCCATATAGATTTCTTCGGTTTTCAGCATACCGGCCTTAATGCCCGATTCACTCAAGAACTTAATCAACGGCTTGTTCTTAGGCAACGCCTTGTGACTGCGGAACAGGGCAAGGAATCCTTCTTCCTGATCTTTCTTGTCATCGGATGCAATCAAACGTTTTGCATCGGCAAGGTATTGGGTAGCCAGTTTCTTCTGAGCTTCAAACAGACGCTCAACCAACGGACGGAGCTGTTCAAACAGTTGATCCTCGCCTTTTGGAACAGGTCCTGAAATAATCAACGGAGTACGCGCATCGTCAATCAATACGGAGTCGACCTCATCGACAATGGCATAATTATGTTTACGCTGCACCAAATCCTTCGGACTGACAGCCATATTGTCACGCAGGTAGTCAAAACCAAATTCATTATTTGTACCGAAAGTGATGTCGGCCATGTATGCCTTGCGGCGTGCGTCAGAGTTAGGCTGATGCTTGTCGATACAATCGACACTCAATCCATGGAACTGATAAAGCGGCCCCATCCATTCCGAGTCACGTTTTGACAAATAATCATTGACGGTCACCACGTGCACACCGTTACCGGTCAAAGCATTCAGGAATACCGGCAAAGTAGCTACCAACGTCTTACCTTCACCGGTTGCCATTTCTGCAATCTTACCTTTGTGCAAAACGACACCACCAAACAACTGTACATCATAGTGCACCATTCCCCATGCCATATCGTTACCGCCGGCAATCCAGTGGTTTTGCCAAATCGCTTTATCGCCTTCGATGCGGACAAAGTCTTTTCCCTGTGCAGCCAAGTTACGGTCAAAGTCAGTGGCAGTCACTTCGATTTCAGGATTTTCAGAGAATCGGCGGGCTGTATCTTTTACGATGGCAAAAGCTTGAGGAAGTACATCATCCAGTGCTTTTTCATACTTTTCAAGCACTTCTTTTTCCAACTTGTCAATCTGCGTAAAGATGCCTTCACGATCTTCTAACTCAGTAGTCTCGATAGTAGCCTTCAGCTCTTCTATCTTTTTTTGTTCTTCCGTAGCCGAGTCGTGGATATACTTTTTCAATTCCTCTGTTTTGGCACGAAGTTCATCATTGCTCAGTTTGGCAATTTCCGGATATACAGCCTTGATTTTGTCTACCCACGGTTTTATTTCTTTCATGTCGCGGGTGGCCTTGTTTCCAAACAATTTGCCGATAAATTCATTAAATCCCATTGTATTTTTGTTTTTATTATTTTCTAATTTGGTTAATTTTGAAAGTGCAAAGTTAAAATAAAATGCTGATTTATTTGCACTTCTCTCTCTAAATATTATTTGCGGATGCCAGTCATCGGGGCCAAAGTAGAGGCATTGGGCGCCCGGATGCGCATGAAATGAGCTACAGTAGGTGCAATATTGCCAATCTTCACAGGGGTGTGAATAATTTCGGGCTTCATATTCCATCCCACTAAAACGAGGGGCGAAGAAGCATAAGCATCGCGCACTACCCTTTTGTCTAAAGAATGTTCACGGATAACCGACCAGCCGGGCAGAACTTCTATCCACAAGTCACCCGAACATGCCGGATTATAGCTGTTCTTTATTTTGTCGATGGTGGGAGTCCAAGAGCCTAACTGCAAACGTTGTGAAGAATAGACGTCTTTCACACCGCTAAACTGCACCAGAAATTCTGACGAACGAGTCAATATCTCAGTATAGTTAAGCTGTTTTTGCTCAATAAACTTATGATTCAAATAGATTTCCTGTTCGTGATGAGCTTCCACATACTGGCCCTCGCCATAAATGGCAGCCAAATAAAGGTTTAACAATGCAGAGCAACGCTGAATATAGAATTCTCCGCTCGGTATTTTATATTGAGGAGGATCAGCCGGTTCGGGATCTGTATATCCGGTGGAAGTAATGAAGAAAAGAGTGTTGTGCAAACCCACTTTTCTATCAATCATATCCAGCAGCTCGGCGATGCTATTATCCAGACGAACGTAAGTATCCTGCATTTCCAGTGGCAACTCGGACGGAGATTTGTGGTCATAGTTTCCGGCATAATAAGCCAAAGACAACAAATCCGGCACATTATCCTTGCCGATAGGGGTAGAATTGAGACAAGCGTTCACCAAACGGTTCACCTCGTCATTGGCATAAGGACTGGTTTTCAGTCTTCTGTATTTCAGCTTCCTTTCATCATCAAAATTATGTTTAAAAGTCAGCTGCTTGGTTTCTGTAGTCAGATATTTATAAGCGGTAACAGGCAGATAAGGTCCCCACACCATATCACCGATGCGGAAATCAAGCCCCTGATAATCGTTATACGTAGAAATCCAGGAAGGGAAAGTGCCATAATATGTACTTCCACTCCATTTTCCTGTTTCATCATTAATCCAAAAAGCACCTTTGGCTGCATGACCGGCAGCCAGTACTGCCATTTCACGAGTCGGAGCGATAGAATAAACTTCTGCCACCCCTTGTGTAGCCACTGTCAGTTCGTCTGACAAGTTTGACACTTTCAATTTTGCAGGAGAAGTGGACTCGGAAGTATAAATTCCCATAAAGTTATTGTCGTCCACACAATTAATCACGCGCAGAGTGGCACGATCCATCCAGTTATTCCCTACAATACCGTTGGTATAAGGAGTGGTTCCCGAATAAATAGCGGCCACAGACGATGATTTATCCACATTGATAAAATCATATTCTGCATTCAAGTATATTCTACCTTCTTTCCACAACCGTTTGAATCCCCGTTCTCCATACAAAGCCGAAAAAGCTTCTATATAGTCTGTCCGCAATTGGTCGATAGTAAGCCCTACCACCAACTTAGGAACTGCAGGAACATTTTGTGCCTGAAGTCCCGTTAATGCTATTACGGTCAGAAGAGAAGTTAAGATGCGTCCTTTCATTTACTGTTTTGTCTGTAATATAAAATTAGGTGGCCTGCAGAGCATACAAGCAAACACAGTGCCAAAGGTAATACCGTTACGTTGAATTTTTGCTGTATAAACGGCATTATCATTATAAAAAGTGTTAAACACACCACATTTATTAGATGATAGAGGTCTTTTTGCCCTTTTATCGCCTTATAAATCATCACCGGCAAGTAAATAAGGGGAATGGGATTGAACAAAATAATCAGCCAATTGGAACCGACTGTCGGCTGAATGGAAAAGAAAAATAAAAAAGCGATGATGCATCCGGCTATCCCCTGCGCTCCGAACAAGAACAAATCCCAGGCCCAAATCACCTTCTTCCATTTCAATTGAAGCCACGCAATCATGCAAGTCACAACCAATAATATGCATGCACACGACAGAGGAGACAATGGGAAACCTGCTTCCGCTTCTTCCGGCTCCACATCCACCACCTTTGACTCACTGAGCACCAGCGGACGAACACTGTCACCCTGCATAATGACTGCTGCCCTTGCCGCTTCCAGCATATTAAAAGGAGCGAACATCTGTTTTCTTCCATCGATAGGAGCATCCGCCTCACTGCCTAGACAAAGATCAATTCCTAATTCATCCCATTCATTCCCTTCCGTACACCGATGAACAATATCCCTGAAAGTGACCCCTTCTTCCGCTTCCGGATAAACCACTTTCCCATTGATACAGTCCTCTATCTTATCACGCGCACGCGTAGTACAATTATCGTAAAAGTAATTATAACGGTAAACCCGGTTCTCGGGACGATAATTTTCTTCGAGCAAATTCCATATCTTTTGTTTCTCTTCAGCGGTAAGGTTTAGCACTTGTTGATAAACCGACGAACCGCGCATGGCATATTCTCCTTCAAAATAAGAATAAGGCACTACTCCCAGTCGATAATCAGTTTCACCTTTTATAAAGCGCATCTCAAAATTAGGAGTATTAAAACTGAAGATACCATAATTAAAGACCAAGTCCTGCCCCTCCGCCGGATTTTCATAACGAATAGCGGTATGGCCGAACAATTCATAAATCTCGGTTCCCGGCGCACAAGTCAGCAAACTCACTTTTACACTATCCTGCTGGGCACGGACACCCCAAGAAGCCAATATTAAATAAAGTAGAACAAGTAGTTTCTTCATATTAATCCAATGTTTTGATACGCACTGAAATCGTTCTTCATCCGTATCAAAATTACAATTCACGCTGCAAAAGTACACCTAAATATTAATTAATACCTCACAAATACCGTTTTTTATTGCAATTCCTATTGTTTTTTTACGTTACTTTGCAGCCATAAAAGCAAAGTTGTGAATTTAATAATTGATATAGGAAATTCAGTAGCCAAGCTGGCTATCTTTGACAAAGACGAATTGGTAGAAGTATTTCGCGGTTCCAATCATTCATTGGATAGCCTTCCGATGCTTTGCTCCCGATACCCCTTGGAACGAGGTATCATCGCCTCTGTCATCACATTAAGCAACACGATCCGTCGACAACTGGACAAGTTGCCCTTTAAAATCATAGAACTAAGTCACGAAACTCCGGTCCCCATTACCAACCTATACAAGACACCGCAAACGCTGGGAATGGACAGGCTGGCCGCCGTCGTAGCCGCTACATGGCTAAAGCCCAACAATGACATACTGGTCATTGACGCCGGAACATGTGTCACATACGATTTCATCGATGCACAACACCAATACCATGGTGGCAATATATCTCCCGGAATGCGTATGCGCTTCAAAGCACTCAATATATTTACGGACAAGCTACCTAAAGTCAGTGCCAAAGGAGACATTCCCCTTTACGGACAAACGACGGAAACTGCTATTCGGGCCGGAGTCATCAGAGGTATGGAACTTGAAATGAGTGGATACATCTCCCTTATTCAAAAGAATTACCCCGAACTTTTGGTTTTTTTAACAGGCGGAGATGATTTTTCTTTTGATACAAACTTAAAAAGTATCATCTTTGCAGATAGATTTTTAGTATTGAAAGGTTTAAACAGAATATTAAGCTATAATGATAAATTATAAAAGACTGATTAGTGCGTTAATTATACTCACATTCACTGGGCTAGCCGTAGCCCAAACAAGCACAAACTCACCTTATACGCGCTATGGGTTCGGTTCATTGGCCGACCAGGGCTTCGGCAATAGCAAAGCGATGGGTGGAATAGCCTACGGGGTAAGAAACGGTTATCAAATCAACGCATCTAATCCGGCGTCATATACGGCAGTCGATTCTTTGACGTTCTTGTTTGATGCCGGCATGACTTTGCAAAATGCCAACTTCAAGGAAGGCAATATAAAGACCAACGCTAAGAATTCAAGTTTCGACTACTTGGCTATGCAGTTCCGTTTATGGAAACGTATGGGAATGGCTGTGGGATTTATCCCTTTCTCGACGGTAGGATACAGTCTGAGTAACACTTCCGAATTGACTAAGGATGAAGACGGAACTGTTATCAACAAGACTGCTTCTTATGCCGGTGATGGAGGGTTGCAACAAGTATTTGCAGGTGTAGGCTTCAAAGTGCTCGACAATCTGTCAATCGGTGCAAACATCTCTTATATATATGGTGATATCACACACTCTGTAACGACTGCTTTCAGCAACTCTAGTTCATTCAGCAGTGTCAGATTAGACAAGATATCCATCAATGATTATAAATTAGACTTCGGTTTGCAATATAGCTATAAGTTCAATAAAAAACACGTTTTAAACTTTGGTGCTGTATATTCATTGGGACATTCGATGAATGGCAAAGGATATAAATATAATCAGAAGTGGTTGAACGGAGCTGATTATCCTTCCACCCAGACAGGTGATACGATTACCAACGCATTCAGTCTGCCGCATACGTTTGGCGCAGGTTTGACTTATGTATATGACAACCGACTGACTGTGGGTGCTGATTTCACTTATCAAAAATGGGAGGATGCAAAATTCTATAATGAGAAGAATTACTTCTGCAACCGCACAAAAATAGCCGTAGGTGCTGAGTTTATTCCTAGTCCCTACAGCCACAATTATCTGAAACGTATCCGCTACCGCGTTGGTGGATATTATTCAGACCCATATACCAAAGTGGACGGTCAGGACGGGACCCGCGAATATGGAGTAAGTGCCGGTTTCGGTTTCCCGCTGTTCCAAAGCAAGTCCATCCTGAATATCTCGGGACAATATGTAAAAGTAAGTCCGAAAGTTAAAGGAATGTTGGAAGAGAATTATTTGAAAATCAATATCGGACTGACCTTTAACGAACGTTGGTTTATGAAGTGGAAAGTCGATTAACAAACCCAAAAGATAAAGTTTTAAAATAATAACAACTAAATTTATATACGATGAAAATGAAGATGGTAACAGCGCTGTTCGCTCTTTCTTTAAGTGCAACAGCTTCTTTCGCTCAAACCGGAGCGTCAGACGGTTCAAGGTATGGTCATGGTCAAGACAGTATTAACTGTCTGAAAAACATTAGTATCTATTCTGAGTACGTAAAAACAAACAACTTCAAGGATGCTTATACTCCATGGAAGAGCGTATTCAATGAAGCTCCGATTGCTCAGGCAGGTACTTACACAAACGGTGCAAAGATTCTTCGTTGGTTCATTGCCAATGAAAAAGATGCAGCTAAACAAAAACAATATTTTGAAGAACTGATGAATGTATACGATCAACGCATCAAATACTTGGACATATTGAACGGTTACGTTAAAACTCCTGTAACCAAAGGCTCTATCATCGGAATGAAAGCTCATGACTATTTCACAATGGGATGTCCTGACCTGAACACCGCATACAATTTGTTCAAAGAAGCCGTTGATTTAGAGAAAGATAACGCTGACTACTTTGTACTTCAAGAATTTACTGATGTTTCCGGACGTAAGGTAAAGGCTGACGAAGCACACAAAGAACAGTTCATTCAAGACTATATCGCTGCTGCCGGTTATGCAGACGCAGCATTCAAAAAAGAAACTAAAGCAAAGACCAAAGAACTGCTGAAAGTTGCCAAAGACAACATCGACGCATTCTTCATCAACAGTGGTGTAGCTACTTGCGATAACTTACAATCTATTTATGCTCCGAAAGTTGAACAGAACAAGACTAATCTGGACTATCTGAAACAAGTAATCAGTGTAATGCAAATGCTGGGATGTACAGAACAGGAAGCATACTTTGCTGCATCTGAACATGCACACGCTATCGAACCGACTTCTGAAACAGCTATCGGTTGCGGATATATGTATTTCAAGAAAGGCGATTTGGATAAATGTATCACATACTTCGACCAGGCCATCGAACTGGAACAAGACCCTGTGAAGAAAGCAGATTATTGCTATAAGACTTCTGCCATCCTGTTTAACAAAAAACAGTTGAGCAAAGCTAAACAATATGCATTGAAATCTATCTCTTTGGACGGAAACAACGGTAAGCCTTACATCCTGATTGCTAATATGTATGCATCAAGCCCCAACTGGAGCGATGAGAATGCATTGAACAAGTGTACATATTTTGCAGTTATCGACAAATTGCAGAGAGCTAAGAGTGTAGATTCAAGCGTAGAAGAAGAAGCAAACAAGTTGATTGGTACTTACTCACGCTATACTCCGAAAGACGAAGACTTGTTCTTCCTCGGATTAAAGAAAGGCGACAGTGTAACAATCGGCGGATGGATTGGTGAAACAACTACTATCAGATAATTATGTCAGTTGTAAAAAAACGAAATTCACACCTTATATTTATGAACATAACAGTTGTCGTTTGGACAACTGTTATGTTTGTTTTATTCCCCGCATGCTCGGGAGACAATAAAAACCTGGCAGAAGCCATAACCGAACGTGATTCCCTCCCCACCATGAGAACGCTGGGAGTGACTACCTTAATATCCGATTCGGGCATCACACGCTACAAAATCATTACCGAAGAGTGGGAAATCTACGATAAAAAGAACCCGCCTTATTGGGCTTTCGAAAAAGGAGTCTATCTGGAAAAATTCGATTCACTGTTCCATATCGATGCCAGCATCAAAGCCGATACAGCTTATTATTACGAGAAAAAGAAACTTTGGGAACTGAGAAGCAATGTACATATCCGCAACCTTCAAGGGGACAAATTTGACACACAACTTCTGTTCTGGGACGAAGCTAAAGAACAAATCTATTCCGACAAGCCTATCCATATTGAACAAGCAGACAAAAGCATTATAAACGGGCAGTATGGATTCAAGTCGAACCAACAACTGACCGAGTATGAAATCTATAACAGTGGCGGTGAGTTTGTTGTAGAAGACACAGCCCCGGCAGACAGCACAAAAGCCACTGCTTCGGACAGTATCAAGACCGACTCGATACATTAATTAATTATCATTATGGGCATCATCATAGAAATAATAATCACAATGGCCTTTTCCGCCTTCTTTTCAGGAATGGAAATTGCTTTTGTTTCCTCAAATAAATTACGCTTTGAGATGGACCGCAATAGCCAGAGCCTCACCTCTCGCATCCTTTCCATCTTCTTTCATAACCCGAACAATTTCATTTCTACCATGTTGGTAGGAAACAATATAGCCCTCGTCATCTACGGTATCTTGATGGCGCAGGTCATCGAGCAGAACATTTTGGCAGGACTCATTAACAATGAACTCTTACTGGTACTGATTCAAACTATCATATCAACATTAATCATCCTGGTGACCGGCGAATTCCTACCCAAAACACTATTTAAAATCAATCCCAACTTAACACTGAACATATTCGCCGTTCCCGCATTTATCTGCTACATAATCCTCTACCCTATCAGCAAATTTGCATCAGGACTATCTAACCTGATATTGCGTATCTTAGGTATAAAAGTAAATAAGGAAGCCAGTGACAAAGCCTTTACAAAAGTAGATTTGGACTATTTCATCCAAAGCAGCATCCAAGATGTCGACAATAAAAAAGAAATTGATACCGAAATCAAAATATTCCAAAATGCACTTGACTTTTCCAATATAAAGATTCGTGACTGCATGGTTCCACGTACCGAAATAGTAGCCATCGAATACGACACTTCACTCGAAGAACTGAAAGCACGTTTCATAGAAAGTGGAATCAGCAAAATCATTGTATACAAGGAGAATATAGACAATATTGTAGGCTATATCCATTCATCAGAGATGTTCCGCGAAGTAACCGACTGGACCGAACATATCCGCCAACTCCCTATTGTTCCCGAAACTATGGGCGCGCACAAGCTGATGAAACTATTCATGCAACAAAAGAAATCGCTGGCAGTGGTGGTCGACGAGTTCGGCGGCACTTCAGGCATTGTGGCACTGGAAGACTTGGTAGAAGAGATTTTTGGTGAAATAGAAGACGAACATGATACCACATCTTACATAGCTAAAGAAATCGGTGACAACGAATACGTTCTTTCAGGACGTTTGGAAATAGAAAAGGCAAACGAACTTTTCTCACTCAACTTGCCCGAAAGCGATGAATACCAAACCATCGGCGGCCTCATCCTGCACCACTACCAAAGCTTTCCCAAAATGCATGAAGTGATAAAGTTCGACAATTTCCAGTTCAAAATAATTAAAGTCACAGCCACCAAAATCGAGCTTGTAAAGCTGAAAGTGACCGGATAACAGATTTTTTTCACAATAAAATAGATTGTAAACCGCATTTTTTGTATCTTCGTGCGCTAAATCTATAAAGTATAGAAAAACAATAAACAAAATAGTATAATTTAGAAATGGCAACATTACAAACAATTAGAAGTAAAGGCCCTTTGTTGGTCGTTGTAATCGGTCTTGCCCTTTTCGCATTTATTGCGGGTGACGCTTGGAAAGTACTCCAGCCGCATCAGGGAAAACAAGACGTAGGTGAAGTCAATGGAAAAACACTCACCGCACAAGAGTATCAGAAAATGGTTGATGAATACGCAGAAGTTATTAAGCTGACTCAAGGCTTGAACTCTCTTAACGATGACCAACTGACTCAAGTGAAAGACCAAGTTTGGCAATCTTACGTAAACAATCAATTAATTGCAGCAGAAGCCAAGAAACTAGGTTTGACAGTAAGCGATGCTGAAATCCAAGCAATTATCGAAGAAGGCACTCACCCATTGCTGATGCAGACTCCGTTCCGCAACCCGCAAACCGGTGCATTCGACAAAGATATGTTGAAAAAGTTCTTGGTAGACTATGCCAACATGGGTAAAAGCCAAATGCCTGCACAGTATGTAGAATACTATCAGAAGATGGGTGCATTCTGGAACTTTATCGAAAAGACTTTGAAACAAACCGCTTTGGCTGAAAAATATCAGAACTTGCTGGCTAAATCATTAATCTCAAATCCTGTTTCTGCCGAAGATGCATTTGCTTCACGTACAGAGCAGACTGATGTATTGTTGGCTGCCGTTCCTTATTCTTCTATCAGCGATTCTACAATCACTGTTTCAAACGAAGAAATCAAAGCGCTTTACAATAAGAAAAAAGACACTTTCGAACAGCCGATAGAAACTCGCAACATCAAATACATTGATGTTTTGGTTACTCCTTCTGACGAAGACCGCAAAGAAGTTTTAGACGAAGTTACAGAATATTCTACTCAATTGGCTAATGCTGCCGACATGAGCACATTCGTTCGTTCTACTAACTCTGTAGTACCTTTCTCTGAAGTAGTTGTGAACAAGACTGTACTTCCTAACGACATCGTAGCTCGTTTGGATTCAGTTAAGCTCGGTGAAGTTTACGGTCCTTACTATAATCAAGCTGATGACTCATACAACGCTTTCAGAATTTTAGCGAAACAAACAGCTCCTGACTCCATCCAATTCCGTCAGATTCAAGTATATGCTGATACAGAAGCAAAGACTAAAACTTTGGCAGACAGTATTTTCACTGCTCTGAAAGGTGGTGCAGACTTTGCTGAGCTCGCTCAGAAATACGGTCAGACAGGTGAAGCAAGTTGGTTGACAGCACGTAATTATGAAGGTGCTGCCCTTGATGCAGAAAACGCTAAGTTTATCAATACCTTGATTAATGGCGGTATTAAAGAACTGAACAATCTGCAAATCGGTCAAGCTAACGTTATCCTTCAGGTGATGGATAAGAAGGCCATGAAAGATAAATATCAAGTGGCAATCATCAAACGTCCGGTAGAATTCAGCAAAGAAACTTACAACAAGGCATACAATGATTTCAGCCAGTTTGTAGCACAGAACACTACAATAGACAAGATTGTAGCCAACGCAGAAGACAACGGTTACCGTTTGTTGGAACGTGCCGATTTCCGTAGCGGTGAACACTATGTAGGTGGTGTAAAAGGTACTCGCGACGCATTGAAATGGATTTTTGCAGCTAAAGAAGGTGAAGTTTCTCCGCTGTATGAATGTGGTGAGAACGACCATCTGATGGTAGTTACACTCGAAAAGATTAATCCTGCCGGCTACCGTAACATCAATTTGGTGGCAGATATGCTGAAATCTGAAATTATCAAAGATAAGAAAGCAGAAAAGATTATGGCAGAATTGAACGGTGCAGACATTAATAAAGCCAAGAGTGCTGCAAATGCAGTGAGCGATACAGTAAAACATATCACTTTTGCAGCTCCCGCGTATGTTTCTGTGACTCGTGCAAGCGAACCTGTATTGGGTGCTTTTGCCGGTAAAACAGAAGTAAACAAGACTACTGCTCCTATCAAGGGTAATGCAGGTGTATATGTAATGCAGGTTATCAATAAGGACAAGAGTGCCGAAACATTCGATGCCAAGACAGAAGAAAGCAACTTGGAAAATATGGCAGCACGCTATTCAAGTAGCTTTATCAGTGACTTGTATAAGAAAGCAGAAGTAAAAGACGACCGCTACTTATACTTCTAAAGCAAGAAATCATTAAAATCCATATAATGGGAAAGAGGTGTATCAGGATAATAATCTTGGTGCACCTTTTTTAATTATATCAAATAAATTTCTGATGAGCACCAAAACACCAGAGAAAATAGAACTCCCCCACAATACCATTATCACAATATACCTTCCGTAAGGCCCCAAAACTATTTTGTATTTATTTAAACATTTATTCTCTTACTACATAAAACATATTCTCCTAACGCTACGTTCATTACACGTGACTAAAAAGCAAAATATGAGAAAAGTATTTTATATAGTATGTGCGGCAGTATTATCACTGATGTCAGCCTGCATAGACGAGGATGACGACAACTGCCGAACAGACTATACAGTCGAAATAGCAGTGGCTGACAAGAACTACGCTAATATCAGTCAATACCCCCAATACCCCTTCGAGCAGGAAGACCAACCTTTCGGACATTTCCAAAATACCATATATTATGCACTCACCGATAAATATACCGGAAAAACTGTCAGCCAATCATTGGTAACAGCCGTCACAGGCAACGACCGGACTTACAAATTGGTTTTCCATAATCTACCTTTGGGAGAGTATAATCTTACCGCATGGGGAAATATGACAGATGGAACCCTAGCCGGAATATTGCATCCCCAAAGCACTGAGCATACAGATATCTATATAGGAACAATAGATTTCTGTAACTGCAACAGCAGCTCTGCAAGCATTGCACTCCAACGTACCAAAGGAAAACTATTGATTTTCTGCAAGAACTTTCCCTCTTATGTAACACGGATGCATCAAAGCGTGAAAGGGATATACAGTCAAGTGGACAGTTTGCTGAACTATCAAGGCTCGGCAACCATCGAAAAAGATAGCCGTCCACAGGAAATAAATGCGCTGGCTGTCTCTCCGTCTATCACCGAAAAAAGCACCCGCCTGAACCTCAGTTTCTATTCAGAAGGAAAGAGTTCTGCTCTGTTGACCGTTCCCGAAATGGAATTAAACATCCGCCGCAATGAACTGTCAGCTGTTAGTGTCGACTTCGACAAAGATACAGATGCATGGAATATCTGGGTTTATTCAGACAAAGAATGGACATTAGTCCATCATTTAACAATCGAATAATTTTGCATATCTATTTTTTTAACCACTTAATTATTTTATAAAATGAAAAAATTGATGTTTCTCGCTATGCTGAGCATGTTTTTGTTTGCATGCTCTGACAATGACAATCCTGCGCCGTCAAGTGAAAATGCCGAAACAGGTGTTACTTTCGAGATTTCAGCCGTAAACGAATTAAAAGATGGCGGCACTTCTCGTGGCTCAATCTATAGTCAGGAAGCTACACAACATGTAACACGTGTTGTTGTATATGCGTTTCTCAACAATGGGAGTGACTATGTTTACTCCAAGTCGTTCACCATTTCGGGATGGAGCGACGGCACTACCTTCATGCGTTACTCCATCGGAAACAGCGAGAAACTCAGTGCTGGTGATTATAAATTTCTAGCAATAGGTCGCGATCAGACCGACTTGTTCAATATCAGTTCGCCTGAGACGGCTCACAATTTCGACAATATGATGGCTACCATTGCACAATCAGGTGACGAATCCGAGATATTTGCAGGATGGAGCCAAGCAAACGTCAGCAATAACGGAGGAACGCGTGTCAGCATCTCGATGACTCGTAAAGTGGCAGGTGTACTGGGCTACTTCAAAAATATCCCTCAAAACATAAACGGAACAGATGTGAAATATCTTCGTCTATCCGTCAGTGATGCCAATAAAGAAGTGAATATCACAAACGGAGCTGCCATTACATCCAATGTCACTCCCTATAATATCATCAATATAGATCTATCCGGCCAGACAATCACCGGAGGAGTGTATGCCGGTAATGACCTTTCCGGTCATGGAGTAGTAAAACTGCCCAATTCACAACTTAGCGGTTCATTCTTCATGCCGGTCAGCAATGTCACTATGACTTTGGGACTATATGATGCCGGCAACAATCCCCTTAAAACTTGGGTTGTAAAAGATACAGACGGTAACAGTTCATTCAATATCTTGGCTAATCATTTCTATGCATTGGGAACGAAGACACAGGCAGGTAACACCAATGGCGGTACTCCCGAAATGGGTGACGACGACTCTCCGATTGACTTGCTGACAGATCAGGCTATCGTAATTTCCATCAATCCGGCATGGGAAGTGATACATAATATGGTTATCCAATAAGCTTAAATTCATAAAGGAATGACAAGGAAAAGGCATATACTTTATTTTTCAGTTGCAGCATTGCTGTCGGCCCTATGGCTGACAGCATGCACAACAGATGACATTGATGAACCGGAGATGCCACAGAAAGACAACACAATTCCGGTAGAGATAAATATCCAGTATGAGGATGCGCTGAGCCGTGCTTCCGATAATGCTACCTTATCCGTCAACCGTATTCTGATATTACCTTTCCGCAAGACAAATGAATCTCTTGCAACGAGTGAACCGGCCAATTTTGTGCCCGATTATGCTGCCGCCAAGCAGATAACCCTCCACTCTTTTCCTGTCACTTCTACAAAGCTTAATCTTCAGGCAACTTCCACCTATCGCATTGTCGTACTGGGATATAATCGGAATGATTATAATTTCAATAACCCCACAGCCGCCTCAAGACTGTTTGATATAGGATCGGTATCTACTCCGGCAACATTGGCCAATCTTTATGTAAAGCCAATCAATCCGACCTATGGAGTACCCGAATTTTTCAGTTGCCAATGCATAGGAAATATGAATGGAACAGCAATTGGCACAGCATTTCTACCGGGACAAGTCAATCAGATAACCGGAACGCTAAAACGTATTGTCAGCGGGCTGACAGTCCAGATAAACAATATTCCAACCTTTGTTAAATTCGTCACACTGGTTGCAGAGAATTTGGTCACCGCCACACGGATTACAGATGGAAGCGCAATGTTATGGCAGACAACAGGAGACGGTTCTCCAAGAATACTGGGCACACAAGTACCCACATCAGGAAGCGTCAATCTAAGCTATTATCTACTAGCCATCCCCGATGCCCGGAAAACGCTCTTTTATTTGGATGTATCTTACGGTTCATTCACCGAACGTTATACCATTAAGGTAGCCGACGAACCAGGTAAAGTATCAGGCAACCGGTTCATCTTCCTTCCTAATTATCAACTGACGGTGACAGGCGACTACTCCAAAATCAATCTAGGATTTATACTAACACATAATGTAAATCTGGATGATAATACTTGGGATGGTATTCAATAATTAATCATTAAACCCAACGGAGATGAAAATATTTCAATGGATAATTACAGGTGGACTTGTATTGTCTTTATTCACCGGATGTAACAGCGAGACAGACCTCCTGCCACCTGCTTTACCGGAAACCGAACAGCAACCTCCTGAAGTAAATGAAGGAGCAGAGAATTTACCCGAAGGCTGCTTTGAAGTCAATTTCTCACCCACATTCGGCAACCGTTCCCGTGCCGCAGTGACAGGTGCCGACGGTCGAGTCCGCCATCTCCGTTATATCATCTATAAATCAACAGGAGAATATATCAAGGAGAAAGTGATTTTAACTCCGGGCAACGGTATAACTACATGGCCTTTAACTGCAGTCAAAGATACATTACCCAAAGGAAATTATATCGCTGTGTTCACTGCCAATGTAGAAAAGACACTGTTTCCTTACACTTCAAGTAGTGGAACTACATACACAGATGTACTTACCAATTATCAAACGACCTATGCCAACGGACGTATTGTACTGCCTAATGCAGAATTTACGGACACATCTGAATATTATTGGGCTAAAGTATCTTTCTCGGATGCTACTCCCCAACCCTATGTATTGTTGCAACGTATCATCAGCATGCTAAAACTGCACCGCAATTTTGTAGATGCACAAACAGCCCTAAATGCGCTAGTAAACAATATCGTGACACAGGTAGGATATAAAAACATCATTCGCACCACCGTACAAGGTTTACTTCCGGGACTATTAAAACCGGCATTAGATCTTGGCACCCTAGGAAATGCAATCTATACAGTGCTAGGCGGACTGGACGCAGCTGTCAATCTAGTTGTAGGCGGACTGGTGGAACCGGTCACAAATGCATTGTATGATATGCTGTTAAAACAATTAGTCAACCAACTCGGACTTGCATTAACGGGTAATGCTGACCAGCAAGGCTTATTGGCATTTCTAGGCGTATTACTCAACCCATGGGCAACCAGCGAAGCCAGTACCGCAGTAGTGACTATACGGAATTTCCCTAAGACAATGGATTTCAATCTGACCGTAAAAGACTACTTTACAGGTGACCAACGCTTTAAATACGCCTTTACAGGAGGAAATATATATAGTGAGAAAGACATTCTCATTAAAGGTTTTCACGGAACATTTGATGTACGCAATATCAATGTCATTAAACAAGGATTAGTATCCGGTTTACTGATTGACCGGATTATAGACAGTTCTCTACTCTTAAACGGAACTTTTATCGACATTAACGATCCAATACAAGCCAATGTAAATACCAACTACCGATACCGTTCAGATTATTCTTTTTTGGACTTAGGACTAAAATCGTATGCCCAACAGACAGATGGAAATCATTCGCTAACCTTATCCCTCAAGCTGTCCACCATCCCAAATCTGGACGGACTATTGGGAGGTATCCCAATAGTGGGAACTTTACTGGGAACAGTTGTCAAAACCGCCATCGGCAATATTACCATATCAGTCCCGCTGAATCTGCCTTTACTGGGAGTAGACAATCTAACTCTTTCAGGAGGATGGAGTACACCGGCTACTTATTAAAAAGACAAAGCCGCTTCATACAAAAAAAGGGTGTGCCAAAGAATAACAGACACAAGGTCTTCTCATTCCGACACACCTTTTTTATAATATCCAATACAGAGTATTAATTGTTTTCAGGACGAAGTTTACGAACAGTAACGGCAGTCTGCCACATTTCGCTTTCACGCAATGCTTTCAATTCTTCTTCCAACTTTTCGCGATAATCGGGCTTAGAGTTAGAATCGATAGAAATCTGAGCTTCATTACCGGTTTTCACGCTGTGATACAGTTTTTCAACTACAGGCTTGATAGCATCGTGGAACGGAGTCATCCAGTCCAATGCACCACGCTGGGCAGTAGTAGAACAGTTAGCATACATCCAGTCCATACCGTTCTTAGCGAACAACGGCATCAATGACTGAGTCAGTTCTTCTACAGTTTCGTTGAATGCTTCAGAAGGAGTATGTCCGTTTTCACGCAACACTTCGTACTGTGCCAACAACAATCCCTGAATAGCCCCCATCAATGAACCGCGCTCACCTGTCAAATCTGAAGTGGCTTCACGCTGGAAAGTAGTCTCGAACAGATAGCCGGAACCGATACCGATACCTAGAGCAATAGTACGTTCGTAAGCCTTACCGGTTACATCCTGATAGATGGCGTATGAAGAGTTCAAGCCACGACCTTCGAGGAACATGGTACGCAATGAAGTTCCCGAACCTTTGGGAGCAACCATAATCACGTCGACATCAGCAGGAGGAACCACACCCGTGCGGTCGCTCCAAGTAATGGCAAAACCATGAGAGAAATACAGAGCCTTACCCGGAGTAAGACAAGGTTTAATGGTAGGCCATACAGACATAACAGCAGCATCAGACAACAGGCACATAATGATGCTTGCTTTCTGACAGGCTTCTTCAATGCCGAACAGAGTTTCGCCCGGAACCCATCCGTCAGCAACCGCTTTTTCATATGTTTTTCCCGGACGCTGACCAACGATTACGTTGAAACCATTGTCACGCAGGTTCAATGACTGACCCGGACCCTGTACACCATAACCGATTACAGCGATTGTTTCATCTTTCAATACTTCACGTGCTTTTTCCAAAGGAAATTCATCGCGGATAACTACAGTTTCTGTAACACCGCCAAAATTCAATTGTGCCATTTTAAAACTAATTTTTACGGGCAACACTGCGCCGCCCTATTGTTATTAAATTAAATCAATATCACTTTACTGCGAACAACGACTTCCGCGCCATTCTTTTTTACTTCTATATCATATTCGTTCTCTCTCACTTCCTCGCGATAGAAACTCAATACATCGCCATAATAGCTTTCTGCCACGTATGCCATTTCAAAACGCTTTACCTGTTTTTCCTTGAACACTTCGATGGGAAACAAATCGAGGATATGTTCGATATACTTAATACTATTTACATGCCCGTTGATGTCGATATCACTGTATTTCGTCCGATACTCGACAAGAGGTGTCTTTTCAGTCACTTTGATACGGCCCGGCTTGGAGATAGGACAATCCTTATCACACACATAGTCAGTGATGCTCCCTCCGTGGAGCGTCAGCAAATCGGCAGGCTTACGAGTCTCCATGCTTATCATCGCCCACACCGAACGGGCATAGCCCACAGCATTTCCCTCCTTGTCGAGAATAGCAAAGTTACGGTCGGTAAAAAGTCGATAAACATTCTCCACCCAAGTCTGAATACTGAAAGATTCGTACTCGCGAGGCATCTCTTCCAGTTCGACAGCCAGGCGGGAAAGCACCCATGTATAATGGTTTTCATTCAATGTGGCAATACCGAATCCACGGTCGGCCGCATGGAAGCCGGCACAGTTCAACAGATGATTGCCCAGCACACTCATGGTCAGTTTTCCGGTGAAGTCGCAATGGAAAGGCTCTGCCACAAACTTGTATGTTCCAACTTTATTGTCACTCATCACAGCTCCTTTTCTTCCTTTTGTTGACGATATTTTTCCTCACGCTGTATCAGATACTCATTGACACGTTCAAAGCAACTGGTCGTGATAGCCACACGTCCCGAACGGACGAACTGCAATACACAGCCCAGTGCCTGCAACTCCTCATATAAAGAAGTGATTTCCTCGGTCATGCCCGCCTTCTCGACAATGGCAAAGACCGGATTCACCTCCACAATGCGTGCGTTATAACGGCGAATCACTTTCGATGCGATGGGATTGGACTGAAACTCGGGTATGGACACCTTATAGAGTGCTATCTCGTGCAGAAAGATTTCGTCATCGGTGAAATAATGCGCCTGCAATACATCGATTTTCTTTTCTATCTGCTTCACCACCTTTTCGATAATGTCCTTGGTAGTCCACGCCGTAATGGTGTATTTATGAACTCCTTTGATAGACGAAGCCGAAACATTGAGGCTTTCTATATTAATCTGCCGGCGGGTAAACACAGCAGTAATCTGGTTCAGCAAACCGGCAATATTCTCCGAATGGACGATTAATGTATATAATGTCTTATCCATAACCTTACTCTTTTAACATTCTAACAACATCTGGTTTACCGAACCTCCCGGAGGCGTCATCGGCAACACATTACCTTCCTCTATCACGCAGGCTTCCAAAAGGAACGGCCCGTCGGTAGTCAGCATTTCATGGATGGCATCCTGCAACTCCTCCCGCTCCATCACACGTCGGGCAGGAATCTCGTAGGCTTCGGCTATTTTCATGTAATCCGGATTCAGCATCGGCGTAAACGAGTAACGGCGTCCGAAGAACATTGCCTGCCATTGACGAACATTGCCCAGATAATTATTGTTCAGAAGAATAATCTTCACCGGAGCCTTTTGTTCCATAACAGTTCCCAGTTCCTGAAGATTCATCTGCAATCCTCCGTCACCCATAAACACACACACGGTGCGGTCGGGGCGTCCGAAAGTGGCACCGATTGCGGCAGGCAGACCGAAGCCCATGGTGCCCAGCCCGCCGGAAGTAACGATGCTACGGTTCTTGCTGTACTTAAAGTAGCGTGCCGCCATCATCTGGTTCTGTCCCACATCGGTCACCAGAATAGCTTCGTGATGTGAAGCCTCGCTCACGGCGCGGACCACCTCTCCCATATTCAGTGCGCCTTCGCGGGGATGAATCTCTTTTTCGATAACCTGTTCATACTCCGTTTTTTCATATTCGGCAAAACTGTCAATCCATTCTGTATGCTTGTTTTCACCGATAAGTTGTGTCAGCATGGCAAGCGTCTGTTTGCAATTGCCCAACACAGGCACGTCCACCTTTACATTCTTATCTATTTCCGACGAATCGATATCCAGATGAATGATTTTCGCTTGTCGGGCGTATGTATCAAGCTTACCGGTCACACGGTCATCAAAACGCATTCCCACGGCTATCAACACGTCACACTCATTGGTTTTGACATTCGGCCCAAGATTACCGTGCATACCCAACATACCTTTGTTGAGTCTGTGGTTTGTAGGAAGTGCCGACAGTCCCAGCAAGGTACACCCGCAAGGCATATCAGCTTTCTCAATGAAAGCACGAAGTTCATCTTGCGCATTGCCGAGTTCCACTCCCTGGCCGACTAAAACCAATGGTTTACAAGCACCGTTTATCAATTCGGCAGCTTCCTGCAGACACTCCTTATCCGGATTGGGTTCAGGGTCATAGCTGCGGATAAAATCAAGTTTCATCGGTTCATAGTCCACCATCTCCACCTGAGCATTCTTGGCAAAATCTAGCACAACAGGACCGGGACGTCCACTTTTGGCAATATAAAAAGCGCGTGCCACTGCCCAAGCCACATCCTCTGCCCGACGAATCTGGTAGCTCCATTTGGAGATAGGCTGAGTGACACCCACCAAGTCGACCTCCTGAAACGCATCTGTTCCCAAGAACGATGCGCCCACCTGTCCGGCAATTACCACGATAGGCGTACTGTCAATCATGGCATCGGCAATGCCGGTGATGGTATTCGTCGCGCCGGGACCGCTGGTGACCAGACAGACTCCCACTTCACCCGACACGCGGGCAAAACCTTGTGCCGCATGAGCAGCTCCCTGTTCGTGACGAACCAATATATGATTTAATGTATCTCGATGATGATATAAAGCATCAAAAGTAGGCATGATGGAGCCTCCCGGATATCCGAAAAGAGTCTTTACCCCCTGATGCTCCAAGGAACGCATCAAGGCCTCTGCTCCTGTTATTTGTTCTTTTGCCATATAATATCTATTTCTTTTTATTAGTCAATGATTCTCACACCGCCCTTGTCTGCCGAACTCACCATGCTGGCATAGGCTTTCAGACTCTTCGGCACGTAGCGGTTGCGGGTCACCGGAGTCATGGGACGTGCTGCAAGCTCTTCGTCACTCAGTTTCACATTGATACTGCGGTTCGGAATATCGATTTCGATGATATCTCCATCCACTATTTTCCCGATGTTTCCGCCTGCGGCAGCCTCAGGAGAAATATGTCCGATACTCAGTCCTGACGTACCGCCACTAAAGCGTCCGTCGGTTATCAAGGCACACTCCTTTCCGAGATGTTTTGATTTGATATAAGAAGTGGGATAAAGCATTTCCTGCATACCGGGGCCACCTTTCGGCCCTTCGTGGGTAATCACGACGACATCGCCACTCACCACCTTTCCGCCCAAGATGCCCTCGCAAGCAGCATCCTGTGAATCAAACACCTTGGCCGGTCCCGAAAATTTCCAAATACTTTCGTCCACTCCGGCTGTTTTTACCACACAACCGTCTTGAGCGATATTCCCCTTCAGTACGGCCAACCCGCCGTCCTTGCTGTAGGCATGTTCCAAGTCGCGGATACAACCATTGGCACGGTCGGTGTCGAGTTCTTTGTACGTTGCATTCTGAGAACCCAACGTAATATTAAATTTATTGCCCGGGGCACTAGAGTAGATACGTTCAGCATCAGCATCCGGCTCGTCTACAGTCACACTGTATTTTCTGATAGCATCTGCCAGTGTCATACCATCCACACGGTTCACATCTGTTTTCAGCAGACCGCCCTTGGCCAACTCACCTAATATATTAAGGATACCTCCTGCACGATTTACATCCTGAATATGATATTTCTGTGTATTGGGAGCCACCTTGCAAAGACAAGGCACACGGCGTGACAACATATCGATATCATCCATTGTAAAGTCCACCCCACCTTCATGAGCAATAGCCAACAGGTGAAGAACCGTATTGGTAGACCCTCCCATAGCTATATCCAACGTCATGGCATTGAGGAAAGCATCACGAGTGGCAATGCTGCGCGGCAACACACTGTCATCCCCTTCTTCATAATATTTATATGCATTTTTTACGATTAATGCGGCCGCATCTTTAAACAGCCGGGTACGGTTGGCATGAGTAGCCAGAATTGTTCCGTTCCCCGGCAGCCCCAGTCCGATAGCCTCATTCAGGCAATTCATAGAGTTGGCGGTAAACATTCCCGAGCAACAGCCGCAGCCGGGACAAGCATTATTCTCTATTTGAGCCACCTCTTCATCACTGACCGATGAATCTGCCGATTTAATCATCGCATCAATCAGGTCAAGATGCCGGTTGTTCCATTCTCCTGCTTCCATCGGTCCTCCCGATACAAACACAGTGGGAATGTTCAACCGCATGGCCGCCATAAGCATACCCGGAGTTATTTTGTCACAGTTACTGATGCATACCATCGCATCCGCTTTATGAGCATTGACCATATACTCCACACTATCGGCTATAATATCACGACTTGGCAGTGAATAGAGCATTCCATCGTGGCCCATGGCAATACCGTCATCGATAGCAATGGTATTAAATTCAGCTGCAAAGCATCCCAACTTCTCTATTTCAGCCTTCACCTGCTGACCTATCCCATGCAAGTGTGTGTGTCCGGGGACAAATTGGGTAAACGAGTTTACTATTGCAATAATGGGTTTTCCCATCATTTCTTTCTTCATGCCATTTGCCACCCAAAGGGCTCTGGCCCCTGCCATCCGGCGACCTTGTGTGCTATACGAGCTGCGTAACTGATTTTTCATTTTATTCTATTGTCTAAAACGTCCTAACTTTCTATTACTAAAAAAGCCTTTCTCATCCATGTGAGAAAGGCCTTCAAATATATCTTTTATGTACAACTACACATACACAACCTTTCTCACTCTCCCAGTGTGACCACCACGAAGCGAATAATATGCAGGACTGCCAGGTTATTTAGAGTAGTAACGTTCATATATCTTTTTTCTTTGTTGCTTTAACGACTGCAAAGGTAAAGCGTTTTTCGTAACAAACAAATAAAATGAAGATTTTTTTTCTTATAAATTATCATTCGTAACCAAACGAGCTTTAAAAAAATCATTTTATCACAAAGCGATGCATTTTCTTTCATCCCTGAAGGAGCACAAAGCTTCCGAACACAGACAAACAATCTATCATTCTGACAAAATAACGTAATACTTAGGCGGAATAATCTGTTGGGATATGAATTAATTTGTATCTTTGCACGCCGGGAAAACAATTCCCGCACGTAATTCAGTATATTTATAATATAAAAAACATGGAAAATAAGTACATTACCGTAGCATACAAACTGTACGTTATGCAAGACGGTCAGAAAACATTAGTAGAAGAAGCAACCGCAGAGCACCCCTTCCAATTCATTTCAGGACTGGGAACCACGCTTGAACGCTTCGAAAGCGAAGTTGCCGCCCTGAACAAAGGCGATAAATTCGATTTCGTCATTCCAAGCGCAGAAGCTTACGGAGAATATATGCCTGAAGGTGTACGCACTGTATCTAAAGAAATGTTCACCATCGACGGTGTATTTGATGCAGAACGTATCTTCGAGGGAGCCGTTATCCCTTTGCAAGACAATGAAGGACATCACTTCTATGCCACTGTGGGCGAAGTAACCGCCGATACGGTAACTGTTGACCTGAACCATCCCCATGCAGGCAAAGACCTGACTTTTGTGGGCGAAGTAACAGAATCACGTCCTGCCACCAACGAAGAAATTCAAGAGACGCTGAATATGATGAGCGGCGAAGGTTGCGGATGCGGTTGCGGTGACTGCGGAGACGGTTGCGGAGATGGTTGCGGCAGTCACGACGAAAGTTGCGGATGCGGACATTGCCACTAATCGACAAACTTATATCTTTAAATTGTTTCCAAGGCGTGAAGAATGCGAATGTCACGGAATAATTCTCTTATCCCGTGTTTCTCCGCAATATTCACGCCTGTTTTTTTATTCATTTTCGGCAGACGGATTTTATTCTCCGGCAAAAACTTCAGTTCCCTTTTCAGTGATAGTCCACCGGCCGGCATCCTGCTTCACTACAAAATCCAGAGAGTCATTCTTCCAGACAGCTTCCGCTTTATCCAGCAACACGCCACCTTTCACGGTCGCAACAAATAATTCCGCACAGGTAGAATCTTCTGCAAAAACCACATAAGCCGCCGTTGTGTTATTGTCGGCTGTGATACCGGGCACTTTTACGCCGGCCTCAAAAGGACGGATGCAGTCTTTCTTCAGTGCACTCCACACATAACCTGCCGAAGCGATACATCCGTGTTCGTCTTTATCGTCACCCGTTTTTTGTTCTGTCACCTTCGTTTCCTCTGTTTCCTGGTTTGTTTTAGCCCCCGGCTTACAAGCAGAAAAAGCCATTGCCATACCTACTACGGCAATCCATACATTCATTCTTTTCATATTTCTTATTTTATTATTACCGAAATGTCCTTCAGACACACTGCTATAATGCTAAGTGTGAAAGATTACTGCGTTCCGAATACATTATATTAACGTTCTTTAAAAGAGGGATTTATTTATCAAAATGAAAACAGACGGTTGAAAATCCCTGAAACGAGGCTGGAACAATAAAAATATATTCAACATATATATAATTCCATCCATTCTACTTCTCCCCCCCTTTTGAGTACTTTGAAAGCAGCATAATTTTCTATTCTTTTTCTACTCTGCAAACAAAATGAAGTATCGCTTTTAGAACTTGAACTCAGAACACAATAATAAGTTGCACCCGCTTATGTCCCCATTCTCTCACTCCTTTTTCTTACGCACCTCAGTTATATCATTCATTCACAGCGCAACATCCGTTTATCGGCTTATAAACAGGTTGTTTGTGAAAGTGCCTCATATTCCGGCCTTTCCTTCCCGGACAAGCACCGTTAATGGGAAAACGACGCAAAAAAACATGCGTTTGATTTTGCAGAGAATCACATCAATTCCGGTTGACCATGAAGTACTCCGTCAGCATACAATGCTTCTGTTCCTTCTTTTACTGACGAAAGTAAGATGTCCGTTAACCACAGGGGTGACTAAGTTTAACCACGACCGTGAGCAGACTTAACCACGACCGTGGTTAAGCAATCACGAAATGATTTATCTCTAAAAAGCTCCTTCCATTCAGAATTACGAAGATATATGGCATACTAATTTTCTACTGGGCCTACATCTTGATGAAGTTTGCAAGCCGAAAACAAGGACAAGCGGATAAGTTCCAACAGAACTATGTTTTTCAATAAAATTTAGATTAACACCGCAAATATACAATATTTTTAAAATAACAAGCGAGAGGACGCGGTGATTTTTATAAAAAATATCATTTTTATAAAATATCACACAATAAGCACAGGCAATAGAATGCTATTCAGTACATCTGAATAACCTTTTATACTCCAATCTTACTGCAATTTTAAGGTGAAGCACTATAAAATCGGGTAGAATATAAGAACCTTAACTGAACATTTCACCCCTCTTTTAAGTCATGCCAGGCTGTTAATCATACTATTTTTCCTCACCAATCCTGAAAAACATAGTTCTGTTGGAACTTATTCCATTCATGGATTCACATGTTTTTCACAAACAATTAAATAATAGTAATATGTTAAAACATCTCAAATCAGTCGGTATGTTACTATTCCTCTCAACTATCAGTGGAGGAGCAGTTTACGCATCATCCGGGGAAAGAGTGACGGGTATTGACGCTGTCCAGCAAAACGGCACATGCACCGGAGTTGTAAAAGACGGAACAGGTGAAACCGTTATCGGTGCATCTGTGGTAGTAAAAGGAAGTACCAACGGTACCATCACAGGTATAGATGGAGACTTTACCTTGAACAACGTTCCCAAAGGAAGTACATTGGTGATTTCTTTTGTGGGATATGAAACGATGGAAGTAAAGTGGACAGGAACTCCCTTGAACATCATCTTGAAAGACGACACACAAATGTTGGATGAAGTCGTTGTAGTAGGTTATGGTACGCAGAAAAAAGTAAATGTAACCGGTGCCGTGAGTATGGTCGACTCCAAAGTGCTGGAATCACGCCCCGTACAGAATGTGGCACAAGCCTTGCAAGGTCAGATTCCGGGATTGAATATGTCAGTGGGCAACAGCGGTGGTGCATTGGATGCTTCTCTTAATATCAACATCCGTGGTGCAGGTACCATCGGTGACGGCTCCAGTGGCAATCCCTTGATTTTGATTGACGGAATCGAAGGCGATATGAATACGGTAAACCCTAATGATATTGCCAATGTGTCAGTACTGAAAGATGCCGCCTCTTCTTCTATTTACGGTGCACGTGCTGCATTCGGTGTTATTCTAATTACCACCAAGAACGGTAATAGCGGAAAAACAAGAGTCAACTATTCAGGTAATCTCCGTTTTTCGGATGCTATCCAAAAACCTAATATGACCAACTCATTGGACTTTGCAACTTATTTCAATGAAGCTCAGCGCAATGCTTACGGTACTGTCATCTTCGATGAAGACGATATGAACCGCATCAAGACATACATGAGCGGCGGATACACCGACCCCACCAAACCGGAATATTACGGTACGGTAGCCGGTACCAACGGACGTTGGCAGAACTACGGAGGTGCATTTGCCAATACCAACTGGTTTGATGAATTCTATGACAGTTGGGTGCCTTCACAAGAACACAATTTAAGTATCAATGGCGGTAACGACAAAATCACCTATTTGCTAAGCGGTAGCTTCCTTGACCAAAAGGGTCTGTTACGTCACGGTAGCGACAAGTTCCAGCGTTATACACTGAACGGAAAAATATCCGTGAAACTTGCCGATTGGATTACCATGAATTATAATAACAAATGGACACGCGAGAACTATGACCGTCCGACTTACATGACAGGACTGTTCTTCCACAACATCGCACGCCGCTGGCCGACCTGTCCGGTAGTCGATCCCAACGGACACTGGTCTGCCGATATGGAAATCATACAAATGGAAGAAGGTGGAAAACAAACCAGTGAAAAGAACTGGATAACCAATCAGATTCAATTCGTATTCGAGCCCATCAAGGACTGGCACATCAACGTAGAAGGCAGCTTGCGCCAATACAATGAAAAATACCATTGGGCTGTATTGCCAATCTACGGTTACGATACCGACAATAACCCTTATGCACTGTCTTGGAACGGAGGTGCTGCCGGCTATTCGGAAGTACAAGACTACCGCGCCAGCGAAGACTACTTCTCAACCAATATTTTCAGTGATTATTCCAAAACCATAGGCGACCACTACTTTAAAGTAATGGCAGGTTTCAATGCCGAGCTTTACAAGAAAGGCGGCCTGACCGGTTTCGGTACAGATCTTATCACTTCCAGCGTGCCTGAACTGAACACCACACAGGACAATAAAAACGCTTACAACAGTGCATCCGAATTGGCTATCGCCGGTTTCTTCGGACGTGTCAACTACAACTACAAAGAGCGCTATCTGTTGGAAGCCAACTTACGTTATGATGGTTCTTCACGCTTCATCGGCGACAAACGCTGGGGACTGTTCCCATCATTCTCAGTGGGATGGAACATTTCACGTGAAGAATTCTTCAAACCATTGTCAAACGTAATCGGCACCTTGAAACTGAGAGGTTCATGGGGACAATTGGGTAACAATGAAACCGAAGCCTGGTATCCGTTCTTCCAAAGCATGCCTGTGGGAACAAACAACTCAGGCTGGTTGCTCAACGGAGTACGCCAAAACACAGCATCTCTTCCGGGCATCGTCAGCAGTGTATTGACTTGGGAAACCGTAGAATCATGGAACGTCGGTGTAGACTTCGGTCTTTTTGACAACCGACTGACCGGTTCATTCGACTACTACCAACGCTATACTTACGATATGGTAGGTCCTGCTCCCACCCTTCCCGGTATTTTGGGTGCATCTGCCCCGAAGATAAACAATGCCGATATGAAATCTTACGGTTGGGAAATGGAATTATCATGGAGAGACCGTATCGAAGACTTCAACTATGGAGTACGCTTCACTTTGGCCGACGGACAGCGTAAGGTACTGAAATATCCGAATGAAAGCGGTGATATCTACAGTTGGTACAACAACAAGCTGGACGGAACCATCTGGGGATACACCACAGTAGGTATCGCACAGACTCAAGAAGAAATGGATGCCCATTTAGCCAACAACAAACCCAACTGGGGTTCTAAATGGGGTGCCGGCGATATTATGTATGCCGACTTGAACGGAGACGGAGAAGTGACTTCCGGTTCCAAAACCCTTAACGACCATGGCGACTTGAAAGTTATCGGTAACAGTTATGCACGCTACAACTTCGGTTTCACGGTAGACGGTTCATGGAAAGGACTGGATTTCTCCATCTTCTTGCAAGGAACCATGAAACGCGACTACTGGCTGGATGGCCCGTACTTCTGGGGAGCCAGCGGTGACGAATGGCAATCAGCCTGCTTCACCGAGCATCTGGACTATTGGACACCTGAACACACAAACGCATATTATCCGAAACCTTACTTCGGAAATATCAAAAAGAATCAGGAAGTTCAAAGCGGATATTTACAGAATGCGGCATACCTGCGTGTAAAGAACGTACAAGTAGGTTATACTTTGCCCAAAAGCTGGACTAAAAAGGCTGCCATGGAATCTGTACGTTTCTACGTTTCCGGCGACAATCTGCTCACTTGGACAGGCATCAGTTCTGTATTCGACCCCGAAACACTGGGTGGCGACTGGGGACCGGGTAAACTGTATCCGTTGCAAAGAACCCTCTCTGTCGGTGTAAATGTTAACTTCTAAAAAAATACGAATATGAAATTAAGTTTAAAACATATCTACATCTGCTCACTTATCGGTCTGGGAGCATCAACACTGACTTCCTGCAATGATTTTTTAGACCGTGAGCCGATAACCAATGTAACCCCTGAAGCCTATTTCACAACTGTAGACCAAGTGGGTGCATACGTTATCAACTACTACTCTTACCTGCAAAACTCTCGCCAGCAGTCTCTTTACCATGACAAGAACTGGCGTAGCGGTATGACACTCAATGACAATAATACAGACAACCTGTTTTCACAAACAGGTGACTTAGATTGGTTTGCCGGAGAAAAACAAGTACCTTCGGGCAAGAACTTCCAAACTTACACTTCACGTGCCCGTGTATGGAACTGGCTGCTTGAACAAGTCCTTCCGAAAGAAGAAGCAGGAAGCATCCAAGGCGACAAGACCATTCTGAGCCATTATATCGGCGAAGCCTATTTCTTTCGTGCATTGGCATACTATCAGGCATTGGTTCGCTATGGCGATTTTCCCATTATCGACCAAGTGTTGCCCGACGATCAGGCCATACTGAAGGAACTGAGCCAGCGCGCTCCACGTAACGAAGTGGCACGTTTCATATTGAAAGACCTTGATACAGCTATCTCACGTCTGAAAGACCAAGGTTTCCAAAACAACCAGCGTATCAACAAGCAAACCGCACAGCTGCTCAAGTCACGCGTAGCGTTGTTTGAAGCTACCTTTGAAAAATACCACAAAGGCACCGGACGTGTTCCGGGTGACGATACATGGCCCGGAAAAGACATGGCATACAACCAGGGAAAGACTTTCGACATTACAGGAGAAATCAATTTCTTCCTGACCGAAGCCATGAGCGCTGCCAAAGCCGTTGCCGACCATTGTACGCTGACCGGCAACTCGCATCAGATGAATCCCGTTTTAGGACAAACCGACGGATGGAATCCTTACTTCGATATGTTCAGCCAAGAAGATTTGAGCAGCATTTCCGAAGTATTACTTTGGAAACAGTACAACCTGAGCATCGGTTATACTCACGATGCAGCCTACATCTTGTCGGCTGGCGGTGACCAACTGGGACTTTCACGTAGCTACATCACTTCCTTCCTGATGCAAAACGGTTTGCCTTACTATGCCGACGGTTCGGGTTACAAAGGCGACTTGAGCGTATCCATGGAGAAAGAAGGACGTGACGAACGTCTGCAACTCTTTGTATTCGGTGAAGAAGACATTGTCCGTAGCGACCCTGCCGACCCTGCCGTTGCCAAGAACAACGAAGCAGTGATTCTGGACACCATTCCTTTGGTGACAAGCAGTGTGGAACTACAAGACTTTACGGGTTACCGTCCACGTAAATATTATAACTACGATTACGACCAGTACAAGAGCAACACTATCATTTGTACCACAGGAGCCATCGTGTTCCGTGCTGCCGAAGCCTACCTGAACTATATCGAAGCATGCTATGAAAAGAACGGTTCATTGGACAATGATGCCGCAGGTTATTGGAAGGCCATCCGCCGCCGTGCAGGTGTAAGCGAAGATTATAATCTGACCATTGCCAACACCAACTTAGACAAAGAAGCCAACGTAGTGGGCGGTACCGTATATGGTGATTTGGCAGTCTTCTCCGGCGACCGGAAAGTAGACGCTACACTCTACAACATCCGTCGCGAACGCCGTTGCGAATTTATCTCGGAAGGTATGCGTTGGGATGACCTGAAAAGATGGCGTTCATGGGATCCTGCCATCACCGGACACTATATGCTGGAAGGCATGAACCTGTGGGACGAAGCTTACAAAAAATATGTAGATGCCACCGGCAAATCAACTTTGATAGCCGACGGAACAAGCAATGCAAACATTTCAGCCGCTTCTGTCAGCAAGTATGTCCGTCCGATGGGACGTACCGAAACAAACAACCAATTGTTCAACGGATATACATGGAAGAAAGCATTCTATCTGGAACCTCTTGGCGTACAAGACTTCACATTGAGCGCCAGCGACCCCAACGATATCAAGACTTCAACCATGTATCAAAATCCTTATTGGCCTATGACAGCCGGACGCGCATTGGAATAAGTTTGTAAATAGGTATAACGATAAGAAAATGTTAATGATAATCATTCTGAAAACAGAATAATCGTCTTAACATAACTGTGATGGAAAAGGGGGTTCGAGAGAATACCCTTTTCTTTGTTCTTTTTCAAAGACCTACTCATTTACCTTAAAAATAATGATATGAAAACAAAACTATTCACCCTCATCATCCTACTGCTCCTTAGTATCGCCACAGCAACCACACAGACTAAAGAAAAAGGTTTCTTTGTCGAAATGAACGGAGGATACGGAGAAGTGAAAACCGCGTTTGTATCCTCTACTGTAGAAAATCCATTGCTTTTTCATCTTGGCTATGCAAGATATGCCGTACTGACTCCATCCATCGGTTACCAAATCAACCGCCATTGGGCAGCCGGATTCAAAATACAATTTGAAAGCATAATGGAAGACGAAAAAAGAACTACTTATACACCCTATATGCGATATAACTTCCTGCATCCCGGCAAATTCAATATCTTTATGGATATGCAAGTTTCTGCCATCAGACACTTGGGTAAAAATGATGTCGAAGGAGGCATCAATCCCGGAGCATCCTATGCCCTGAACAACCATTTCAGCATCCTGCTCAAATATCTATTCATCGGATTCAACGGAGAGGACAGAAAAAGCGGAGCCATGATAAAATCCAAAAACTTCATCATTGATGCCAACTGGAGACGACTGCAACTGGGATTGCAATATATTTTCTAATCTCGCCATAAGTTGAAGATAAAGCTTTGTTTAATGACAATAGCTATACATTCACCATAAAAATAGAACACTTATAATGAAAACAATGTTACTGTACTTGTTCAGCCTGCTCCTCCTCTGCACAGTAACGGCAGCCGGTCATCATCAGTCGTATGAAACAATATACGTACACACCGACCGCTGCAATTTCTGTGCCGGAGACACCGTGTGGTTTCAAGTCTATGTGATGGACACACGACAGCAAGCCGAAAGCTACAGTCACTTTGTGTATGCCGAACTGCTGCACGACACCATTCGCATGGCAACCGAAAAAATCAAAGTCGGCGAAGAAGGATTCGCCGGCTTCTTCCCATTACCCGACAGCATTGCCCCAGGCCACTACACGCTGCGCTTCTACACCCTACGTTCGGCATCCCTACCCATTCCCCGGTTCCACTATACCCCCATCACCGTCAGTGCCCACCGCCGCATGCAGCCCCGCCTTGCCACAAACAAAAACACCGATGCCTTCCACGTCTCCTTTTTCCCCGAAGGCGGACACTTGCCGACAGGCACTTTGACACGTATTGCATTCAAGGCATTGCAAGCCGACGGACTGGGAGCGAACATCACCGGATATATCACCGGCTCTACCGGAGACACTATCGTTCACTTCCGGTCGGAACATCTGGGTATGGGAAGCTTTGCCTTTGAAATCCGGCCCGGCGAAACCTATACGGCAGTGTGCACGCATCGCGGAAAAGTGCTCCGATTTGCCCTGCCCGAGCCAAAAGACAACGCCGTATCCCTATGGGCCAACCCTTATAAAAAAGAAGAGATTATTGTCGGCATAAAAAAGAATCCGGCAGGTCACACCCCGGAGGAATATACACTCAGGGTGGAGTCGCAAGACAGTGTATTAGCCACCCTGCCCCTGCACGCCGGTCACATCTGCCGCTTGTCCAAAGCCACACTTCCGGCCGGAGTCATTCGGCTTACACTCACAGACCGTAACGGCTTGCCACAGAGCACACGCACCGTGCTGAATGCGCCTTTGAACATCAAACTCAATACACACACAGAAGTTAGCCGGAAAGCAGACAACCAATGCCGCATCACGCTTACCCTGACCGACCCTGTCGGCAACGCACTGCCGGATGGAAATATCTCCCTGTCGGTCACCGACACACGATACGCCCGGCAAGACACCACCTCCAACATCCTGTCAGCCTATCTTCTGACCCCCTACCTCCGGGGCTATATCGAACAACCGGCCTCTTACTTCAGCGGAGATGTCACGCACGACAGTTTCCGCCAAGATTTGCTAATGCTGACACAGGCATGGACTGCTTTTGATGCTTCGGCCGATACAGCAAACTGCGTTACAAACATCCCCGCAGAAACAACAGAACTGATACAAGGCCGCATCATCTCCAACCGAAACGCAAACAAGGGTATCCCTCAAGCCACCGTCACCCTGCTGTCTTTCGATGGCAAGATATTCAAGACTACAAAGACCGACCCCGAAGGCTATTTCCTCTTCGACCATCTGTCGTTTGTCCCGAACACCCATTTTCTGATACAAGCATATACAGCCAAAGGCGGAACACACGTAGCAGTGCAAATAAACAAAGAAAAACGTCCCCGGGTGGAACGCATCAGCATGCTCCATGCCCACATTCCCGAAACGGAAAGCTACGAAGAAAACATCATGCTTTATGATAAGAACAGACCGAAACGTCCCGACAGTGTGGCATGGGAACTGCAGATGGATAATGTAATCGTAACCGCCCGCAAACAAAGACAAAAGCTATCACCCGGAGCAGCAAGGGTGCACTCGGACTTCAACCGGGCATACAGCCCCACAGAAATGACTCTTTCGCCCTATGCGTCCGTGCGCGACTTCATGATGCACATTCCCGGGGTACAATATGCCAAAGACGAGGTCAACGTGCAAGAGTATTATATCATCAAACGTTATGGTGAGGAAGTGCCTGCCATGCTCATTATCGACGGACTGGAAGTATCCTTCGGCGAATTTGTGAGTTTCCCCATCTCTGCCGTAGAATCCATTGAAGTGATAAAAGACGTAGCCGGACTGGTCACACTGGGCAGACGAGCTGCCAACGGAGCCATCATGTTAGTCAGCAAAGCGGACAACCCGACGGCAATGGCGAATAAGAAATCCAACTTCCGCGTAATTGTTCCGCAAGGCTGTCAGGTGAAACAGCACTTTTATGTCCCTCATTATCCGACAAACAACGAAAGTACAGAAAAAGAAATGAGGAGAAAAACGGTCTATTGGCAGCCCGACATAAAGATAAAAAAGGGAAAAGCAGATATAATCTTTACGGCTCCTCCCCAAGCTCCCCTGTTCATGGTGATACAGGGCATCTCCGCCAATGGGAAACTGATAACAGCAAACAAAATATTATAATCATTTAAACAGTATCGATTTATGAAAAACCTTTATTTAATTTGTCTTTTATTTATCATTTCCGCCTGTGGAACACCTACCACAGAAAATCGGATTACATTTACACAAGTAGACCCCTTTCTGAAAGTATTCAGAGAATCAAACTTCTTCCCCGAGTATGACGAGACCGAAGAAGTGGCTGCAGGCGAGCACGCCACCTTCCAGTTTGCAGTGAGAGCCGCACTGCCATTGAAGGAATTGTCGGCACAGGTTACGGCGTTCACCAACGAAAAAGGAACACAGTTACAAAGTACCCCGCGTACGGGTTTTGTAGATTATGTGCGGGTGGGCCGACAGACACCCGACCGCGCCAAAGACGCCATCACCTCTCTGTCACACTACTATCCCGACCCCATTATCGAGCAAAACGGACAATCCGTGGCACGTGATGTGGCGCAGCCCATCTGGATTTCCGTTCCCGTTCCCACCGATGCGGAAGCCGGAAACTATAAAGCCACATTCAGCCTCAAAGGAACAATGGACAACCAAACCTTTGAGTTGAAAAAAGAAATCAGCGTAAAAGTTTACCCCGTCGTCATGCCCCAACCGGATTTATGGGTAACCAATTGGTTTGGCACATCACCCGACAAAATGAAAATATTCAATGGCGGGAAAGAGGTGGAACCTTACTCGGACGCTTACTGGGAAATGGTGCAGGCACTGGCCGATAAAATGAAGGAATGCTATTCCAACGTTATCCTGCTCTCACCGCTGGAACACATCGAGTTTGAGGAGAAAAACGGAACCTATACTTTCGACTACTCCCGATTCGACAAAATGATAGAAATCTTCCATCAGGCCGGTGTATTGAAAATGCTCGAAGGCGGACATATTGCCGGACGTTCGGGAGACTGGAGCAGCCAATTCGCGCCCTATGTCCCTCAGTATGAGAACGGCAAGAAGAAATTGGTACAATATCCTATGGAATCGGAACAGGCTGTCAACTTCTATCGCCAGTTTATCCCCTCGCTTGCCGCCCATCTGAAAGAAGCATATCCGGAAGTACTGTATGCACAGCACATTGCCGACGAGCCTACAAGCGACAATATAAAAAGCTATGTGGCTATCGCCCGATTTGTGAAACAGCAGTGTCCGGACATCAAAATCATAGAGGCTTGCCATACTCATGACCTTGAGAATATTCTCGACATCTGGGTGCCGCAACTCAACTTCTATAAGGAGGGGTATGACTTCTATCGCGAAAGACAAAAACAGGGAGACGAAACGTGGTTCTACACCTGCCTTGCCCCTCAAGGCGACTTTGCCAACCGTTTCTTGGAGCAACCGCTCATCAAGACCCGCCTCATTCACTGGCTCAACTTCAAATATGGGGCAACAGGATATCTGCATTGGGGATTCAACCAATGGTTTACCGGCAATAATCCTTACAAGGAAACAACCCGCATGAATGAGGAAGGAGGCAATACACTACCCGGAGGAGACAGCTGGATAGTCTACCCTAACAACGGAAAGCTGTATGGTTCCATCCGTCTGGAAGCTATGCGCGACGGTATTGCCGACTATACGCTCCTGAAAATGTTGGAAAAGAAGAATCCCGAACTGGCACGAGAACTCTGCCGGCTGGTTGTATTTCACTGGACACTGTATGATACCGAGAGTGACCATTTCCGCAGCATCCGGCATCAAATATTGGAAGAGTTAAGTAAGTAAATTTACAGATGCAGATTAAAACTGTGGGAGTGTGTCAAAACTAAACCGACCTATCCCATCGTCAGCTGTAGGGGCAGGGTTTGCCTGCCCGAAGATACAAAGCAAACTGTTTTCGGGCGAGCGAACCTCGCCCCTACGAACGAAACGACAGCATGATTCACGTTCTGACACACCCACACACTGTTATCATGGTAATTATTCCGGCTATTACTCTATAATGATGCTGTAACTCACATCAAATACCTCTTTGCTTCCTAATTTCTGAATCCATTCCCTATCTTTCAGCTCTCCGTCAAACCCGACGGCATCACAACGGCCATACCACGGCTCGATGCAGACAAACGGACAATCGGGATGAGCCTTGGCAGGCGACCACAACGCCACCAGCGGAGTGTCAAACTCCAGACTGACGTGAGGGTTCTTCTCCCTGTCCAGCAAGGTCACTTTCTTAAGTTGCGCATCCTGAAAGATATATGTATCACAGTCAAACGTATGTGTATCTATTTTCATCAGTCCGTCCGCATCCCGTTCCAATGTATGAAGCTCCGGTGACACGCACCCCTTCTCCACCGGAACGATATACCGCAACTCCTCTTTACTGTCGAAAGCAAAGAATCCGCGTTCGTCTGCTGATGCATCAAACCCAGGGAAGTTAAAGGCGGGATGAGCTCCGATTTGGAAATACATATCCAACTGTCCAAGGTTCTCTACACGCCATTTTACACTAATTCGGTTACCTTCCAACAGATAACCGACCATCAGACGGAAAGGAAAAGGATATTTACCGAGCATCTCGGGTGTAGACTCCAGCCAGTAGACTATTCCCTCCTCCCCTTTATAAGTCACTTTAAAATCCGTATCGCGGGCAAAACCGTGCTGCCCCATCCGGTAAGAGTTACCCGCATAGCGGTAGGTATCTTCCCACATACGCCCTACTATGGGAAATAGAAGAGGCGAACGGCGTCCCCAAAAGCGGGCATCTCCCTGCCACAGATATTCCTTTCCGTTTTTCCGAATGCTTTGCAGTTCGGCCCCATGCTCACTGATACCGACGGTAAGAACAGAATTAGATATTGTTTCCATTTTATTCCTTTTTTACTTAGAAGTTTATTTTCGGGTAAAGGTAAGGATGTTTCATGATATGACAAAACGAATATGAAAGGATTATTTTCAGAAGTCTTCGCGCAACATATAACCCTTTCTCATCAGCGAGTCTATCTTGACTGTATTGTCATTGCGAAGTGCCCTCCGCAAATAACTAATCTGCACGTTCAGCGCAAGAGAGTTGGCATACGGACAGTATCGTTCGCCTATCTTCACACAGACCATAACTTAATGACACGGAGTGATTATAAAGATGGCATCTTCTACCTTTCCCCTTATGAAAAAAGCAACTCTGACGAAAATTACACGCTACATTCCGTCCTGTCCAAAGGAGTATATGACTGGAATTTGAAGTCGTCCGTCGAACTGACCATGGGCCGCACCAAAGGAAAACAGTGCAATGACGGAGTGGTTCAGGACTACCGTTATGACTATCTGTCGGTTGAACCCAAGATAATATGGGCGCCTTCCCGACTGTTTGAAGCTGCGTATCAAGCCAAATTGAGTTGCGGGAGTTCAAAAATAGGCGACGACAAACGGCTGGATGCCCTGTGGAACCTGTCACAGCGCCTGACACTGAGCATGGGATGGGGCGATACTGATTTCCGGCTTTCGGGAGAACATTTTTATAATGACATCGACCGCACACAGCATCTCAACACATGGCTGGCAGACGCTTCACTGGTACAGCGTGTGGGAAAATGGCGCTTCACAGCCTCCGTCACCAATTTACTAAATAAAAAGGAATACAGTTATACCCTATATTCGGCTGTACAAAGCTCCACTTCATGGGTAAAACTCCGGCCGCGCGAGTATCTTCTTTCCATCCAATATCAATGGTAGAGATTTAAAAATAGGATATTTGTGCTTCAATTTGTTTCTTTTTACGTATGTTTGTAAACAAACTATTAGCACACCTACTATGAAAATACGAATAAAGATGCTGACGAGCTTCTGGAGTATAATGCTGGGAGCCGCGTGTGTCATTTCTTGTGGGACAAAACAGAAAAGGGCATTCAATGCTTTTGACACCTATCTCCAGTTCTTTCAGGAAGTCAACGACTCCTTGTCCAAGAATCCCCGATATGTCTGCGCCGAAACACAGAAGCGTATGGCTGCCACCGCCGACAGCACCACTTATTACTACTATATGATGTTGCTGGCCAAAGCCTATATGTTCCGGTCGGATATGGATTCCGCCGCCGTGTGCATGAATCAGGCAGAAGCCTATTGCCGTCGCAACGCACTCACACCGCAAGTATCCGATTTATATGCCGACATCTATAATATGCGCGGAAATGTACTCGCACGCCAGGCATTGGTAGACTCGGCAGTCATTTGTTTCAGCAAGGCACTCAACTATCGACTGAACGGAGACAGAAAAGAAGTGTTGCCCGACATTTCAATAAACCTTGCCGATGCCTACGTACGCACAGGACAATACGATAAAGGTGCATTGTGGTATCGGAAGGCACTGTCGTTTTTCGACTCACTGCGCATTCCCGAAGCCAAACGCTTCCCGGCCTACTACGGATTGGCACAAGTATATATGGAATTGCGCGATTTCGAATTGTGCGACTATTACTACGACATGGCTGCCCGCCAATATGAAGAGATGATGCCTTACGAGAAATGCATTTACCTCAACAACCGCGGAAACTCCTATTACTTCCGCAAGGATTATCCGCGTGCACTCGAAATGTTCAGAAAAGAACTGGCATTTGCACACACTTATCCCGATATGGTTTTCGAGGTTCACCTGAGCGAGATGAATTTGGGAGAGACCTTCCTGCTGATGAATCAAACAGATTCCGCCGCTTTCTATCTGGCTAAGTGTGAGGATTTCTTCCGGTCTATCGGAAACATCAGCGCACTCTATTATCTGGATACACAGCTGATAGAACTGGCATTGAAACAAAACAATCTCGCCTTGGCACGCAAACGTCTTGCCGAAGCCGTGAAGCCCGATTATGTGGAGCCCAATATGCTGCACATCCGTAACCGCTACCTACAGCATTATTACGAGGAAACGGGAGACTATAAGAAAGCCTATCATTATCAGCGGGAGAACCAGCGCATTGACGACTCCACCCGCAATGAGCGCATCAAGATGCGCACCGCCGAAATCGACTTGAAATACCGGCAGGACACTACGCTGATGAAGCAAAAGATATTCATTCAGCAGAAAGAAAACGAGGTGCTGGAACTCCACCAGCGCATGTATGTGTGGATGTCTGTCTGTTTCCTGATTCTGATATTGGTTGTCTTTATCTATCTTTACAATAAGAAGCAACGCCACCTGCTCAGAATGCGCAGCCAGAACATGATTAACACGCTGCGCATGGAGAATATCCGCAACCGTGTTTCGCCCCACTTCATCTTCAATGTGCTGAACAGGGAAATGAACAGCCATAGCAACGGACACGGCGAGAACATGCAACAGTTGGTAAAGTTGATGCGCCGCAACCTTGAACTGACCGAGCACCTCTGTGTCACTCTGGATGAAGAACTCGACTTTGTACAGACCTATATAGAACTGGAACGCAAATCACTGGGAGACACTTTCGCACTGTCTGTCCATGTGGATGAAACCATCGATTCCGCCCGCGAGATTCTTCCTGCCATGATGATTCAGATTCCGGTGGAGAATGCCATCAAGCATGCACTAAGGGATAAACCGGGGAAAAAGAATCTGTGGATTGACATCAGGCGTGAACCGACGGGAGCCATCTGCATCAAGATAAGGGACAACGGCGGAGGATACAGGGCAAGCAGCCACAACCGGGGTACGGGAACCGGCATGAAAGTAATTCTTCAAACGGTTCAGATGCTCAACGGCCATAACAAGAAGCATATAGACATCGCTGTCAATAATGTGCCGCTGGGAGGAGGAGAAACAGGTTGCGAATTTGTCGTGATACTTCCCCAAGGTTATGATTATAACTTTTAAAAAGCTGTTTAACGACTATTTTCACACGGATAGTTCCTGTTTGAAGCCGGATATCCACAAATGCAGAATTATCGGTTTGTATCTTAAAAGATGTTTCTCTACTTTTGTTTCATTAATCATGGTAAACAAATTATATGGACAGGCTTTATAAAGTATTGATTATAGATGATGATGAGTATTCGGCGGATAACCTTTGCATGGAGCTGAAGCGTTATGGACAGTTGGCAATAGAGGGTATTGCCCGCAATGGCTCTAATGGAAAGAAAATGATAGACAAGCTTCGTCCCGATATTTTGTTTCTGGATGTGGAGTTACCCGACATGAAAGGGATGGAGCTGTTGGAGCAGACCAACAGTTGTGTTACATGGAGCATGCAGGTGGTCTTTTATACTGCCTATGACAAATACATGATTAATGCCATCCGCGAGTCTGCTTTCGATTATTTGCTGAAACCGATAGACAGGAAAGAACTGGACTGCATTATCACCCGTTTTCTGAAAAAGATGGACGAACCGGCTGCACCGGTGACTATTCCGCCACAAGTATATTCGGCCGGCGAACATACATTTATGATTTCCACTCCCACCAATGACTTGCGCGTTCTCCGTTCTATCGATATCGGGTTCTTCCGCTATAACTCCGACCGCAAATTATGGGAGGTGGTACTGAACAATCAGGTTCCCCTGCTACTGAAGAAAAATACCACAGCGCATCAGATAACAGAGTACGCTCCCTGCTTTGTGCAGATACACCAATCTTATATCATCAATATCAATTATCTGATAATGATAAAGGAGAACCGTTGCGTCATGTACCCTCCTTTCGAAAAAATAACAGAGCTGATTGTCTCAAAGAAGTTTAAGAAAACATTGCAGGACTCTTTCTATCAATTATAACATGATGAGGAAATGATTATACCGTAGAGGTGTGTCAAAACTAAAATGGCCTATCCAATCGTCAGCTGTAGGGGCAGGGTTTGCCTGCCCGAAGACACAAAGCCCGAAGACACAAAGCCCGAAGACACAAAGTCCGAAGACACAAAGCCCGAAGACACAAGGCAAACTGTTTTCGGGCGAGCGAACCTCGCCCCTACGAACTAAACGACAGTATTATCCACATTTTGACACAACCCCTACGAGATAAATCAAGTGAGTATCATTTCTTTTTCGGATAATTAGGTCCGTAGAGCATAGTCTTTTCACGCACCACCAATTGTCCGTCTTTCACAAACTCTTCACCGCGTTCGCTCAGATGGCGCACCATTTCAGCACGCATCTCAGCCAGTTGCTTTTTATATTTCTTGTCGTTGGCAGCATTGTGCAGTTCTTTCGGGTCTTTTACCATATCGAACAGTTGTTCTTCTCCGGTGTGGAAATACCAAACGTACTTAATCTTGCCGTCAGTCAGGGCACACCAATAATTATCGGCACTATAACAGGTAGCATGCTCCAAATCGATATATTTGCGCCAGTTGGTTTCCGTACCTTTGGCCAGTGCCAGCAACGAACGTCCGTCCATATCGGCAGGAACAGTTGCATCGGCTGTTTCGAGGAAAGTAGGAAGAAGGTCACGAAGTTCTACAGGAGCATCCACTTTTCCCGGAGCCACTTTCTCTGCTGCAGGCCATTTCACGATATAAGGAATATGTGTAGAGCCTTCATACGGATATGTCTTTCTCCAATGATAATGGTCGCCCATCATGTCACCATGATCGGATACAAAGATAATCAAGGCATTGTCATACATACCTTTTTCTTTCAAAGCCTTCACCACGCGACCTATCTGCTCGTCTATAAACGTGATATTGGCATAATAATAACGTTTGGAATTACGCGCATACTCGTCACCGAAGTTGCCGTAAGGCGCATCTTTGGCAGCCTTTTCAGGGTCAAGCTGCCCGGCCCATTTGCCACACCAGTCACCGATAAACGGATCGGGCACCTGAGCATCTTTATACATATCGAGATATCGCTGCGGCGGATCATACGGACTGTGAGGGCGTGCAAAGGATACCTTCAGGAATAATGGCTTCTCATTATTGTCATAGTTTTGAATAAGCTGGCAAGCCATCTCTCCCGTCCAATAAGTGGGATGAAGATTTTCCGACAATTTATAGATGGAAGCACTGTGGTCGTTCCAGCCGATACCGGTCTCATCGGGATTCTTTCCGGGGGCCTGTATCTGGAACCACTGGCGATAGTCACTGGTGAAGTTAGGGTCTTCTATGCGTCCGCTTTCATCCAGCAACGTCCCCTCAAAGCCGTGTTTGACGCGCTGCGGATGCCAATGCATCTTTCCGATACCGAAAGTGTAATAGCCGGCATCCTTCATCATCTGCGGCATCTCATATTTATATTCGGGTGACACTTCTCCATAGCCCAGCAAGCCGTGATGCCAGGGAGAAAGTCCGGTGAGCATTCCCGCACGAGCAGGAGTACTGCTGGGACAAGAAGAATATCCATTCATAAACAGTGTTCCCTCGCCGGCCAACCGGTCCAGATTGGGAGAGATGACAGTCTCATTGCCCATACAGCCCAAGGCGTCGCCCCGTTGTTGGTCAGTCATTATCAAGATAACATGTGGATGTTTTTGCGCGTAAGCAAACGAAGAACATAGTCCGGCTGTGACAGCCAATGTACATTTCAAATTGGTTACAATACTCATATTTATTTTGGTTTTTCATGGTGTTATGCAGCAAAGATAGTAAATTTTCGGATACGCTGAACTACAAATCACAACAGAAAAAGGGTTTGATATGCATCAAATTGTTTTATAGAAAGCTTTATCGTATCTTTGCAACCGTTTAATAAAACCTAATAGAAAGATGAAGAAGAGAATTTTACTGAAAAGTATTTGGATTTTATTGGTGATGTGTGGGGTGTCTGCCAATGCCGGAGCACAGGATTTGAAATCCATATTGTCGGGGGTGGCGAAGGCTGTTGTCGGAAATAAGGCTACAACGGCTTCTTCTATTATCGGCACATGGACGTACTCCGGTCCTGAATGTCAGTTCGAAAGTGAGAACCTGTTGGCAAAGGCCGGTGGCGAAGTGGCTGCTAAGGAAGTGGAAGAGAAAATGACGGCCGTGTATAACAAAGTAGGTATGGATAATATCCGCTACACTTTCAATGAAGACGGAACTTACTCTTATCAGATGAAAAAACGTACGGTTACGGGGACTTATGTGTTTGATGATGCCGCAAAGACCATTACCATGACAGGCAAACTGGGACTGAAGACTGTGGCTTATGTCACAGTGACAGGCAATGACATGAGTATGGTGTTCAAAGCGGACAAATTGATGTCCATCCTGAAGACCATTACCGGAGCAGCATCGAAAGTGAACTCCACCGCAGCCACCATCAACAGTGTGGCGGGAGCTTATGACGGTCTGATGCTGGGCTTTGAGCTGAAGAAATAAGCCGGATGGAGTATTCGTGCGAAGCCATTTATAGTTTAGGCACGGAGATTACGGATTTTTACGGAACTAATCCTCCGTATCCATCCGCATCATCCGTGCCTAAACAGTATATTTATTCTTTATCCTTCAGTGCGGCAAAGATAAGTCCTTCCAGTTCTTCCGCCAGTTCGGGGTTGTCCTGAATAACCTGTTTGGAAGCATCACGGCCTTGTCCCAGTTTGGTATCATTATAGCTGTACCACGAACCGCTTTTCTTGATAATGCCGAGTTCGGCTCCCAAATCGATAATTTCTCCGGCTCTGGAGATACCTTCGCCAAACATGATATCGAATTCGGCTTTGCGGAAAGGAGGAGCCACTTTATTCTTCACCACCTTTACACGTGTCTGATTTCCGATTACTTCCTCGCCGTCCTTCAACTGTGTGGCACGACGGATATCCAGACGTACCGAAGCATAGAACTTCAAGGCATTACCACCGGTGGTTGTTTCGGGATTGCCGAACATTACACCGATTTTCTCACGCAACTGGTTGATAAAGATACAAGTCGTATTGGTCTTGCTGATGGCAGAGGTGAGCTTGCGCAATGCCTGTGACATCAAACGTGCCTGAAGTCCCACTTTATTGTCACCCATATCACCTTCGATTTCAGCTTTCGGTGTCAGTGCCGCAACAGAGTCAATCACAATAATATCGATGGCCGAAGAGCGAATCAACTGTTCCGCAATTTCCAATGCCTGCTCGCCGTTGTCCGGCTGAGAAATCCACAGGTTATCTACATCCACTCCCAGTTTGGAGGCATAGAAACGGTCGAATGCATGTTCCGCGTCGATAAATGCAGCGATACCTCCCGCTTTTTGAGCTTCGGCAATCGCATGGATAGCCAATGTTGTTTTACCGGATGATTCAGGGCCGTATATTTCAATAATTCTTCCTTTCGGATAACCGCCTACGCCGAGTGCGGCGTTCAAGGCGATGGAACCGGTCGGAATCACCTCTACCTGCTGAACGTTTTCATCTCCCAATTTCATGATAGAGCCTTTGCCGAAGTTCTTCTCTATCTTGTCCATTGCAGCTTGCAGCGCTTTCAGTTTTTCGCTGGTTCCGGCACCCGGCCCTGCTGTGAATGGAATTTCTTCGTTATCTTTTTTAGCCATAAGATTTCTTTTTGGTCTGTTAAGTAAATTATAAAATTTGCTGAGCGTGCTCTTTTGTCTTCACCTCTTTGGGAGAGATGACACGCTCGATTACACCTTCTTCGTTTATGATAAAAGTAGTGCGGAACGTACCCATATATTTGCGTCCATACATACTCTTCTCGCCCCATACGCCAAACTGCTCCACCAGTTTCTTGTCGGTGTCTGCGATTAGCGTAAAAGGCAGTTCGTTTTTCTCGATAAACTTCTGATGCGACTTGGCATCGTTGACACTCACCCCTATCACTTCGTAACCTTTGGCACGCAGTTCGGAATAGTTGTCACGCAGGTTGCACGCCTGTGCAGTGCAACCGGAAGTCATATCTTTAGGATAAAAATAGAGTACTATTTTCTTTCCTTTATAATTGCTCAAACGAATTTCTTCTCCCTTTTCGTTCAAGCCCAGTATTTCGGGAGCCTTGTCTCCTACGTTCATATCCTGTCCCTGTTTTTAAAGTTCCAAATCTCCGTCCAACACTTCGTGCCAAGGCAAACCCTGCTTATTGAGCTGTTCCATGAACGGGTCCGGGTCAAACTCTTCCACATTCCATACACCGGCACGTTTCCACAGTCCTTTGAGGAACATCATGGCACCAATCATGGCAGGCACACCGGTGGTATAGCTGACGCCCTGCATACCGGTTTCCTTGTAAGCTTCCTGGTGGCTACAGTTATTATACACATAGTAAGTGCGCTCTTTGCCGTCTTTGATACCACGGATGCGGCAACCGATAGAGGTTTCGCCTTCGTAGTTCTCACCCAAATCCTGCGGGTTGGGCAATACGGCTTTCAGGAATTGCAAGGGAACAATTTTCATGCCGTTATAATCTATTTCGTCGATGCGTGCCATACCGATATTCTGGATTACACGCAAGTGAGTCAGATACTCCTGTCCGAAAGTCATCCAGAAGCGGGCGCGCTTGATAGTCGGGAAATTCTTGACCAACGACTCCAGTTCTTCGTGATACAGCAAATACGAGTCACGGGGACCGATGTTGGGATAAGTCAAATCCTTATGAAATTCCAGCGGCTTGGTAGTCACCCATTTGCCGTCTTCATAATAACGTCCGTTTTGAGTGATTTCGCGAATATTGATTTCGGGATTGAAGTTGGTGGCAAATGCCTTATGATGATTACCGGCATTGCAGTCCACGATGTCCAGATAATGCATCTCATCAAAGTGGTGCTTGGCAGCATACGCCGTATAGATGCCGCTTACCCCCGGGTCGAAACCGCAACCGAGAATAGCTGTCAGACCGGCTTCTTCGAAACGTTTCTTGTAAGCCCATTGCCAGCTGTATTCGAAGTGGGCTTCATCTTTCGGTTCATAATTGGCTGTATCCAGATAGTTCACTCCGGCTTTCAGACAGGCCTCCATAATGGTAAGGTCCTGATAAGGCAGGGCTACATTGATAACGATTTCGGGTTTAAAACTATTAAAAAGTTCCACCAGTTCGTCTACATTGTCTGCATCGACCTGAGCTGTTTTAATAGCAGGATTACCGATTGCCTTAACGATTGCATCACATTTTGATTTGGTGCGGCTGGCAATCATAATGTCTGTAAAAACATCAGGATTCTGAGCCACTTTGTGTGCCACGACAGTACCTACACCGCCTGCACCGATAATTAATACTTTACCCATTTGTTCTCTTTAGATTAAAAAATAAATTGCCCGGTAAAACATACCGTTTGCCGGGCAAAGATAACAAAATATTTTGGGTATTAGTTGATACGTTCCAGTTTCTTATGGGTAAAATCCAAGGATTTTCTTTGATAATACCAAGTTTCATATCCTCCCGTCACTTTGTGCACGCGGATGGGGTCGCCTAAAGACAAGCGGCATTCGTCTGTTGTCATGCCTTTGCGCACTTCGCCGTGGCTGATGAGGTCCCAGGTCTCTTCGGTGGTATCGGGGTATTTGGCACGCAGGTTGCCGATGCCAAAGATATCGGCAAAATAGTTGTCGTTGCGCAAGGCCAGGTTGGTGACGCTTGCGTGTACGAAAGTCGTCTTTATCCGGTAAGACTTTCCATCTGCAGCGGCCAGTTCGAGTGTCACAGACTGAGTTCCGTTTTCGGCAATGATGTCTTTGATGACGAACTGCGTGTATTTAGGCAGTTTGACAGTCATGCCGGCATCGTCGGTACATGCCGTCTCCGCTTTCAGGTAAACGGGCTTTTTGCCATATTTCTCCATCAGTGTCCGGGCTTTCTTGGCATTGGCATCACTGAAACTGAAGGCATTGGGGAAATATTTATTTTTCTTTTCCATGATAAAATCATTGTCGAGCATCCCGCAGTTGGTCTTTGAGATGGCTACCGGCTGATAATACGTGTTTCCCTTGGAATCGGAGAATACAATCTTCACCGGAAAGGCCCGACTGTCCACTCCCACGGCGGTCACTGTCACCTTCTCATTCAGGCCGATGTGCACTTCCTTGTAGCCGGAGGTGCTGTTAGGGTCGTCTATACGCACTTTGTCGGTGCGCATATACAGCGTTTCGCCTTCCAGCAAATCCTTGGCGATATCCACATCGCCCAGATAGGCAAGGGTCGGAATGCCGGCTTTGGGTTTCATGCAATATTGCTCCAGTGTGATGTTCTTCACCTCGTGGTAGTAGGGCTTCCCCTCACAATCAAAATTGAAATGCACGAATCCCCGGTCGGTCACTTCAGTACCCAGAAATTCCATAATCTTGTACTTCAGCTCGCCGGAGTCCACATCCTTGCCGGTCTCTGCCGATTTAAAGACCGGAATGACAAGGTCTTTCCGTTCCGGGATGACCATAAACTTCATCCCCGGTGTCCAGTCGCACAGACTGTAGTATTTAAAATGGTCGTCGATAAATTGTTTCTCCGGTGATTCCACAGAAGAACTTGCCTGTCGGGATGCAGTGGAGACTATATAGCCGTTCTGTGCATAACAGCCTATACAGCATCCTACCACCCAAAATAGCATGCATAAAAACCTTTTCATATCATTTTTTGTTAATTTATAAAGTATGGCAAAGGTACAAAAAAATTGTTTATTATTACTGCAAATGAAGAATTATATATAGCTTTGCGCACTAAACTAAATGATTTAACGAAAAAAGTATGATGAAAAAAGTAATTTTAAAAATGGCGGCTGTTTGTGCCGGTGCACTGATTTTAGCTTCATGCGGTGGCAGCAAGAATATGTTAACACTCTCTTCCTTGAACGGTGAATGGAACATCACCGAAGTGGACGGACAGAAAATCACGGATAAGAAAATGCCCTTTATCGGTTTTGACGTAGCTCAGAAGCGCATCTACGGAAACAGTGGCTGCAACCGTATGATGGGTACCTTCGAGGCCGATTCGCTGAAACCCGGAGTATTGTCTTTCGGCCCTATCGGAAGCACACGTATGGCTTGTCCCGATATGCAGACAGAACAAAAGGTACTGAACGCGCTGAACAAGGTGAAGTCGTATGAAACTGTATCAGACCAACCCGAAATCATCGCATTATGCGGCGAGGACGGCAAAAAGATGCTGACGCTGGAGAAAAAAGACGAATCGCAGGTTTCATTGGCAGACCTTTCAGGCGAATGGGCCATTGAATTGGTAAATGGCAAGAAAATAGTGGGTACTGCCGAAGTCGCTCCGTTCATTGGTTTTAATACCGACGAGAACCGCATTTACGGCAATGTAGGTTGCAATAGCATCAACGGTGCTTTGCTTCAGGACGAGAAGGCGGCCAACTCGCTGAAATTTGAAAATATTGCCACCACCATGATGATGTGTCCCGACATGGAGACGGAAACCATCGTGCTGAACGCGCTGAACGAGACAAGAAGTTTCTCAATGAAAGACGGTAAAGTATATCTGCTCGGAGAAAACGGTAACGAGCTGTTAGTCTTGAAGAAACAATAAACAGACAGTAGATATTATTAGAATAAACGAGGAATGCCAAAAGTTATTTTGGTATTCCTTTTTTACTATACAAACAGGCGGTTTCGGCCTCTTTTTTCGTTAACATTTTTTGTGAATATTCATTGGTCATAAGTCTGTACATGCAACCTACTGATAAACAACAACATACGAACCCTCTTCGAACAACAGTCGGACACACATCCGGACACCCTTTCATAGTATATTTAGAATTAAAAAAGAAACAAGAAAAGAACTCTCTTTGAGGAGCGTCTTTTTTGTTTAGACGGTAAGGCTAAAACGTAACCATTGTTTCGGCAAACAATGGCGGGTGTTTGCTGAAAGTGTTTCCATTGTTTCTCAAAAACCTCTTGAGAGTTTTTCCATGCAAAAACTGACAGTGTTGCTCCTGTTCTGCCTTTTCTGTCGGCCGGCACCGAAAAAGAATGCGCCATTTTGTCAGTTGCCACCGCCATTCCTGCTTTGGCATACCGTTTGCTTGATAGAAGGCGTGCGGTTGGTGCACGAAAAGAAAAAGAAAAAAATTCGTGAACCATTCGCCGGGAAATCAGTTTAATTGAAAACAAATAAATAAAAAATATACAGTTATGGGAAAGATTATTGGAATTGACTTAGGAACAACAAACTCATGTGTTTCAGTATTTGAAGGTAACGAACCGGTAGTAATCGCCAACAGCGAAGGCAAGCGTACCACCCCCTCTATCGTGGCATTTGTCGACGGCGGCGAACGTAAGGTGGGTGACCCTGCAAAACGTCAGGCTATCACTAACCCGCAGCGTACTATCTTCTCCATCAAACGTTTCATGGGCGAAACTTGGGACCAGGTACAGAAAGAAGTGACACGTGTTCCCTACAAAGTAGTGAAAGGCGACAACAACACTCCGCGTGTAGACATCGACGGACGTCTTTACACTCCACAAGAAATCTCGGCCATGATTCTTCAGAAAATGAAAAAAACTGCCGAAGACTATTTGGGCCATGAAGTGACCGAAGCCGTTATCACCGTTCCGGCATACTTCTCTGACTCACAGCGCCAGGCTACGAAAGAAGCCGGACAGATAGCAGGTCTGGAAGTGAAACGTATCGTGAACGAACCGACTGCCGCTGCGTTGGCTTATGGTCTGGACAAGGCTCACAAAGATATGAAAATTGCTGTATTCGACCTCGGTGGCGGTACATTCGATATCTCTATCCTCGAATTCGGCGGTGGTGTATTCGAAGTGCTTTCTACCAACGGTGATACTCACCTGGGTGGTGATGACTTCGACCAGGTAATCATCGACTGGCTGGTACAGGAATTCAAGAACGACGAAGGCGCGGATTTGACAAAAGACCCGATGGCAATGCAACGTTTGAAAGAAGCTGCTGAAAAAGCGAAGATTGAATTGTCTTCTTCTACTTCAACAGAAATCAACCTGCCATACATCATGCCGGTAGACGGTATGCCTAAGCACTTGGTTAAGACTTTGACTCGTGCTAAGTTCGAAGCTTTGGCTCACAACTTGATTCAGGCTTGTCTTGAACCTTGTAAGAAAGCGATGAGCGATGCAGGTTTGAGCAACTCAGATATCGATGAAGTAATCCTTGTAGGTGGTTCTTCTCGTATCCCGGCTGTTCAGGAATTGGTAGAGAAATTCTTCGGCAAGACTCCTTCCAAGGGTGTGAATCCGGATGAAGTGGTTGCTGTAGGTGCTGCTGTTCAGGGTGCTGTTTTGACAGACGAAATCAAGGGCGTAGTATTGCTGGACGTAACTCCGTTGTCAATGGGTATCGAAACATTGGGTGGTGTGATGACCAAGCTGATTGATGCCAACACTACTATCCCGGCACGTAAGAGCGAAACTTTCTCTACTGCTGCCGACAACCAGACCGAAGTGACTATCCACGTACTTCAGGGTGAACGTCCGATGGCCGCACAGAACAAGTCAATCGGTCAGTTTAACCTGACAGGCATCGCTCCTGCCCGCCGTGGTGTACCTCAGATTGAGGTGACATTCGATATCGACGCCAACGGTATCTTGAAAGTATCTGCCAAGGATAAGGCTACCGGCAAGGAACAGGCTATCCGTATCGAAGCTTCATCCGGCTTGAGCAAGGAGGAAATCGAAAAGATGAAAGCCGAAGCTGAAGCTAATGCAGAAGCCGACAAGAAGGAACGTGAAAAGATTGACAAGATGAATCAGGCTGACTCTATGATTTTCCAGACAGAAAATCAGTTGAAGGAGTTGGGCGACAAGTTGCCGGCCGACAAGAAGGCTCCGATTGAAGCTGCTCTTCAGAAACTGAAAGATGCTCACAAGGCTCAGGATGTAGCTGCTGTGGATACTGCTATGGCTGAACTGAACACTGCATTCCAGGCTGCAAGTGCTGAAATGTATGCTCAGAGCGGTGCGCAAGGTGGCGCTCAGGCCGGTCCGGGCGCAGGTGCAGGACAACAAGGTGCACAGGGAGCTTCTTCTAATGGTAAAGAAGATATTCAGGATGCTGACTTTGAGGAAGTCAAATAATTTCGATAAGAGATAGATAATAAACAATAAGCAAAAGCGTGCAGCTCTGGTGAGTTGCACGCTTTTTGCGTTTATGGGGTTCATGGTTGCTGTGTGTTTTCTATGGAATCAAGTAGATAATTGTTGCTTGAGTTCTGTGTATTACCAGCCATATACTCACTCAGCTAATAGCATGATAATGGCTATTGCATAAATGTTTTGTGGCTTACCTGCAGCAAGGAAACAAACAAAAAAGGCGATACAGGGTACTTTTCCACCGAACTTTCTTCGCTTACAGGGTACTTTTCGAGGGTACTATTTACCCTGTCCGCCACTTCCTCAACAGGTACAAACTCAAAAAAAACAGTTATTCCTTTATTTTGAAATATGACATCAATTCCTTGAAATTATCTTGTGTACTGAGGCAAGTACCAGTCAAATAGTCATTGATTTTACCCCACTGATGAAAACCACGGTAATAGAACATCTTCAGTTCTTCTGTTCAGATGGTATGTTCCATATCTTGCCAACAAGGAATGCACTAGCGATTTTCATGCTAAGCGTTAAGGCGATGATATAATAAAAGGGAATGTGTCTCACGGCACATCCCCTTTCCTTAATAATTTATATGATTGAGTTATTCACCCCAATTCATAGCAGTCATACGCTTGTAAGAAGCATAACGTTTCTTAGCCATTTCTTCGCAAGCAGCAAACAGGTCAGCAGCTTCAGCAGGATATTGTTTTGCTACAGAAGCAAAACGTACCTCACCTTTCAGATAGTCTTGGAATTCTTCCCACTTCGGTTCTTTAGAATCAAGCATGAACGGATTCTTGCCTTCTTCTTCCAAAGCCGGGTTGAAACGCCACAAGTGCCAGTAACCGCATTCTACAGCCTTAGCCTCTTCTGCCTGACTCTTACCCATACCGGCCTTCAAACCGTGGTTGATACACGGAGCGTAAGCGATAACCAATGATGGTCCGGGGTAAGCTTCTGCTTCGCGGATAGCTTTCAAGGTCTGGGCCTGGTCAGCACCCATGGCAATCTGAGCTACATATACATAACCGTAAGTAGTAGCAATCATACCAAGGTCTTTCTTGCGAACACGCTTACCTGAAGCGGCAAACTTAGCGATAGCACCCAGCGGAGTGGCTTTAGATGACTGACCTCCGGTGTTAGAGTAAACTTCGGTATCCAGTACCAGGATGTTTACATCTTCGCCTGAAGCAATCACGTGGTCCAGACCACCGTAACCGATATCATAAGAAGCACCGTCACCACCGATAATCCACTGGCTCTTCTTCACCAAGTAGTTCTTGAATTCGGCGATTGTAGCGCAGTTTGCACATTTGTCTTTAGCAGCTTCTACCATCGGGATAATCTTTTCGGCAGCAGCCTTGCTCTTGTCAGCATCGTTTTTGCCGTCCATCCATTCCTGGAATGCTTCTTTGTATTCAGCAGGACAAGTATCGCTGGCGATAGCATCCTTCATGGCAGCTTCGATACGTACACGAAGTTTCTTGTCGGCCAAAGTCATACCCAGACCGAATTCGCAGAAGTCCTCGAACAGTGAGTTAGCCCAAGCAGGACCCTGACCCTTTTCATTAGTAGTATAAGGAGTTGAAGGTACTGAACCTGAGTAGATAGAAGAACATCCGGTAGCGTTAGCAACCATTTCACGGTCGCCGAACAACTGAGAAATCAGTTTCACATACGGAGTTTCACCACAACCTGAGCAAGCTCCTGAGAACTCGAACAACGGAGTAGCGAACTGAGAGTTCTTCACGTTAGCCTTGATGTCTACCAAGTGCTGTTTGCTCTTCACATTCTTAGAGCAATATTCCCAGTTGGCAGCCTGAGGCAACTGGCTTTCCAAGTGTTTCATGGTCAAAGCCTTGCCACCCTTCTTCGGATTGCCCGGACAAACATCGGCACAGTTACCGCAACCCAGACAGTCGAGTACGTCAACCTGGATACGGAATGTCATACCGTCAAATTGCTTTCCTACAGCTTTCAGTGTTTCGAACTGAGCACCCTTCTGTTCTTCAGCATCGAGCACGAACGGACGGATAGAAGCGTGAGGACAAACGTATGCACACTTGTTACACTGGATACAGTTTTCAGCATTCCATTCGGGAACGAATGCAGCTACACCACGTTTTTCGTACTGAGCTGTTCCCTGATGCCAAGTACCGTCTTCGATACCCTTGAATGCAGAAACCGGCAGCAAGTCGCCATCCTGAGCGTTGATAGGACGAACCACTTCGTTGATGAAAGCAGGATCGTTGTTTTCAGCCTTCGGATCATCCGGCAGGTTCACCCATGCGGGGTCAACAGGCAATTGTTTGTATTCACCGCCACGGTCAACGGCTGCGTAGTTCTTGTTCACCACGTCTTCACCCTTCTTGCCGTATGACTTAACGATGAATTTCTTCATCTGTTCTACAGCCAAGTCAACAGGAATAACGCCTGTGATACGGAAGAATGCTGACTGCAGGATGGTGTTGGTACGGTTACCCAAACCGATTTCCTGTGCAATCTGAGTGGCATTGATATAGTAAACAGTGATATTATGTTGTGCGAAGTATTTCTTCACTTTGTTAGGCAGATTCTTAGCCAGTTCTTCACCTTCCCAAATGGTATTCAACAGGAATGAACCGTTGTCACGAAGTCCGCGAGTCACATCGTACATGTGCAGGTAAGCCTGTACGTGGCAAGCTACGAAATTCGGAGTGTTTACCAAATAAGTAGAACGGATAGGAGTATCACCGAAACGCAAGTGAGAGCAAGTGAAACCACCTGATTTCTTTGAGTCGTATGAGAAGTAAGCCTGACAGTGCTTGTCGGTGTTGTCACCGATAATCTTTACAGAGTTCTTGTTGGCTCCTACTGTACCGTCGGCACCCAGTCCGTAGAATTTAGCTTCGAACATACCTTCACCGCCCAGTGCGATTTCTGCTTCCTGAGGAAGAGAAGTGAAAGTGACGTCGTCTACGATACCGATAGTGAAGTGATTCTTCGGCATCGGCAGAGACAAGTTCTTGAATACAGCCAAAATCTGAGAAGGAGTAGTGTCCTTAGAACCCAAACCGTAACGGCCGCCTACGATAACCGGAGCGTTTTCTGCACCATAGAAGCAGTCTTTAACATCCAGATACAAAGGTTCGCCGTTAGCTCCCGGTTCTTTAGTACGGTCAAGAACTGCGATAGTCTTGGCAGTCTTAGGTACAGCAGCCAGGAAGTGTTTAGCAGAGAACGGACGGTACAGGTGTACGGCAACCATACCCACTTTCTCACCTTTGCTCATCAAGTAGTCGATAGCTTCGCGAGCAGCTTCTGTAACAGAGCCCATAGCGATGATGACGCGTTCTGCATCTTCGGCACCATAGTAATCGAACAAACCGTATTTGCGGCCTGTGATTTTGGAGATTTCATTCATATATTCTTCTACGATAGCGGGAACTGCTTCATAGAAGTTGTTGCAAGATTCTCTGTGCTGGAAGAAGTGGTCAGGATTTTCAGCCATACCACGGGCAACCGGCTTGTTGGGATTCAATGCGCGTGCGCGGAATTCAGCCAAAGCCTGTTGGTCAATCAGACCTGCCAGGTCTTCATTTTCCAGCATTTCGATTTTCTGAATTTCGTGAGAGGTACGGAAACCATCGAAGAAGTTCATGAACGGAACACGTGACTTGATGGTAGCCAGATGAGCGACACCGGCCAAATCCATAACTTCTTGTACAGAACCTTCTGCCAACATTGCGAAACCGGTCTGACGTGCAGACATTACGTCCTGATGGTCACCGAAAATACACAATGCGTGAGAAGCCAACGTACGAGCCGATACGTGGAACACGCAAGGCAGGAATTCACCGGCAATTTTGTACATGTTAGGAATCATCAGCAACAATCCCTGTGATGCAGTGTAAGTGGTAGTCAACGCACCTGCCTGAAGAGAACCGTGAACAGCACCTGCTGCACCCCCTTCTGACTGCATTTCCTGTACCAAAACTGTTTCGCCGAAGATGTTTTTACGACCTGCGGCAGCCCATTCGTCTACGTATTCAGCCATAGTAGACGACGGAGTGATGGGGTAGATAGCAGCTACTTCAGAGAACATATACGAGATATGTGCTGCTGCCTGATTACCATCACAAGTGATGAATTTTTTTTGTTTAGTCATACAATTACTAATTATTAGGTAATTAAAATTATTCTCTATCTCTTAATATAAAAAGCCGAAAAGCCACAACGGAATCTGATTGCCGTGTCCCAATTCCAGCTTGTGGGGGGCATAATATACGTTCGGGTTGTTCTTGAACTTGCATCCTTCGGCACAGATGCGGAAGTGCAAGTTACCGTCTACCATAAACGAAGTGCCTTTATCGCCTTTATACAGTTTGTGGTCTTTATACATTGTGTTCATAAAAAAGGTGTCCAGAACATCTTGTTCATCGACCTTCACCGGATAAATGGAATACATCAGGTTGGTGTTGTGCATCATCAGTTTTGATGGTTTTTTAGGAAATTCCTCCCCCTTCGGATACACCATATTAATGAGACGCGCATCTGCCAGATACTTAATGTAATTCATCACCGTGGCACGCGAGGTTTGAATCTCCGTAGCCAACTGGCTGACGTTCGGAGCCACAGGTCCGTCCACAGCTAGCAAATATAGTAATTTTTTTATCTTCGAGAGATATTTCAATTCAATTTGTTTGATAAGAAGTATATCCACTTCTATCATCATGTTCATGGTTTTCAACAAATTCTCCGAGAAGTTGCGCTTCTCAAGGAAGAACGGATAGAAACCGTGATGCAGATAATCCTGAAAAAAATCAAGCGGTTTGACGTTGCGCAAGATTGTTTTCGCTATCTGTTCATGATTCTCTAAAATATCTTGTAAGGTATAGGCACGGAAATTGTTTCCGCTTTGCAGATTCAGGTATTCGCGAAAAGAGAAACCTCTCAGGTAATACACCTTTACGATGCCACTCAGTTCGGGATTTTCTTCTTTCAGCCTCATCACGGACGAACCCGTGAATACAATTTTCAGCCCGGGAAACTTTTCATAACACGCACGTAGGTCGTGGCTCCATTCGGGGTATTTAAACACTTGGTCTATCAACAAGACCTTGCCTCCGCGTTTGACAAATTCTCCAGCAAAATCCACCAGTGTATATTTAGAGAAATAGAAGTTGTTCATGTTGATAAACAGGCATGAACGGTCTGTGCCGAACTTTTCTTTTGCATATTGCAGGAGGAAAGTCGTCTTCCCCACGCCACGAGTTCCCTTGATACCGATCAGTCTGTCGTTCCAGTCTATTTCGTCCATCAGGTCCCGGCGAACAGGAGCATTTGTATGTTCCACCAGATAACTGTGTGTTCTGTAAAAGGTTTCCATGGTTGCTTTTTTATCGGCTGCAAATATAGCAATACTAATTCAAATTGCAAACTGGAGATAGCAAAATATTATTATTTTTCTTCTTTTAATAGACAGGGAAATTCCTATCTTTGCACTGTAAATGAAAACTCTTTATCTGTTTAACCCTGAAAATGATATGGCATTGGCGTGTGGTGATTCGTATTACATGCCGCCAGCCAGTGCGCGACGGATGGCAGCCGATTTGTCGGTGCTCCCGGCGTGGTATGCCGCACCGGGAGATGCGGTGCTGACAGATGTTGCTCCCCACGACATACAAATGAAAGTTCTGTCTCCGCTGCTGCCTGCTGTGGAGTTTGTCACCGGACTATCTTCTTCCTATACTAAGATATCTCCCTGGGGCTGGAACCCCTCTTTGCTCCGTCGGTTACACGAGGCAGGAATAACGGATTCAGCCTGTCTTACGGATGAAGAGATGAAGCGTGTCCGTGAACTGTCGGGGCGCCAGACGGCGGTGCGTGTACTGTCTTCCATTCATAGGGGGCAACGGTTATATTCCTCGTCTGCAGTATCGGAATATAATGGTGCGATGGAGGATTTTCCCACTCTTCCTGAAGATACGGAGGCCCATACTCCGTTTGTAGGTGAATCTTTTCTGTTTCACACAGAGGAGGAAGTCGAATACTTTGTCCGTTCGTATCCGCAGGCCGTGCTGAAGTCTCCATGGTCGGGCAGCGGACGAGGGATTCAGTACACTTCGGGAGCATTTACCCGCCCGCTGAAAGGTTGGGTGCAACACGTGCTCCACACCCAGCAGGCAGTGGTGGGCGAACCGTTTTATGATAAGGTGAAAGACTTTGCAATGGAATTTTTCAGCAACGGAAAGGGTGAGGTGCGCTTTGCAGGTTATTCTCTGTTTGAAACGGACAAGCGTGGCATTTATAAAGAAAATTTTTTGGCAGCCGATGCCGATATTCTGAAAAAGCTGTCGGCCTACGTCCCCACATCCGTATTCCATCGGCTCTGCAGACGGATGGCAGATGAACTGGCACACACCATAGGCGGGTATGAAGGTTATCTGGGAGTGGACATGATGATATGTCGCACGTCTTTGGCGAAGACAGGTTATGCCATTCATCCCTGTGTGGAAATCAATCTGCGGATGAATATGGGAGTAGTGGCCCGGATGGTTTATGACAGATATGTGTGTGACCGTGTGCAAGGCCGCTACGCAATAGAATATTATGCTTCGCCCGGTGAAGCGGAACAGGCCGACCGGTTCTTGCGCCTCCAGCACCCTCTGCTGTTAGAGGGAGGAAGGATAAAATCAGGCTACCTGTCCCTCACTCCAATATACCAACAGACTGCTTATCAGGCGTATATTCTTGTCGGGACTATCTGACGACACCCCTCACCGACTTCCGAAATAAAGAAATATCATACCGATAAGCACCAGTGCCAAGTCTACCGCTTTGCTTTTGAGGTTCTTCTCGCGGAACACCATTGCACCGAAAATAAAGGAAACAATCACGCTACCTCGCCTCACCATCGAAACAATGGAAATCATGGCACCGTCAAGACTCAATGCATAGAAATAGACAAAGTCGGCAGCCGAAAGGAAGATGGATATCAGTATGATGCACCAATCCCAGCGGAAAGGAGTGGTCGCCTGTCGCTTCGGCCACCACAGCAGCATCAGCACGGCACTCATCATAAACAACTGGTAAATGTTATACCACGACTGCACCACCATGCGGTCCAGCCCGATGCCTCCCTGACTGACAGGCGCCATCAGATATTTGTCATACAGTCCGCTGACAGCTCCCAACACAGCAGCCATCACAATGAAATAAATCCACTTATTATGTTTAAAGTCAATGCCCTCCTTCTTTCCGCTTCGGCTCAGCATAAAAAAAGAAAAGACCGCCATCAATACCCCTATCCACTGATAGAGATTCAGTCGTTCGCCAAACACCAGCAAGGCTCCCACCAATACCATCACCGGACGGGTGGCGTTAATCGGCCCCACAATGGTTATCGGAAGATTCTTCATGCCGAAATATCCCAATATCCACGAAGAAAGGACAATGACAGACTTCAAAACAATAAATCGGTGTACCTCCCACCCCACCACGGGAACAAAGAAAAGTCCGCCTTCCAATGTATCGGGACGCCATGCCGACAGCACAATAAACGGAAGGAATATCAAACTGGAGAACAACGTATTCAGCGTGAGTACGGGAATCACTGCATTGTTCTTTAACGACTGCTTTTTAAATACATCATAGAATCCCAGCAATGCCGCCGAGAGAAAAGCTAAAAGTAACCACATCATCTTTTTACCTGTTTTTTAATCGGGTGCAAAGTTACAACAAAAGCCTCGAAAAGGAATATCCAATTTGATATAAATAATCAGAAAGCCCTTGCCTGTTTCAAACACTATCTGTATTTTTGGCGAAAATATCCCTGTTGAAGATATGAACGAAAACGTCCTTGCCAAACTCAAGATACTGGCGGAATCTGCCAAATACGATGTGTCCTGCTCCAGCAGCGGGACAGTGCGCCGCAATTCATCGGGCACACTGGGAAACACTGTTGGAGGTTGGGGTATCTGCCATAGTTTTGCTGAGGACGGGCGATGCATCTCGCTGCTCAAAATCATGCTCACCAATTATTGCATTTACGATTGCGCCTACTGCATCAACCGCCGCAGTAACGACATTCCCCGTGCCACGCTCTCGGTGAGCGAATTGGTAGACCTCACCATCGAGTTCTACCGGCGCAATTACATCGAAGGACTTTTCCTGAGCTCGGGCGTAGTGCGAAATCCCGACTACACGATGGAGCGCCTCGTACGGGTTGCCAAAGACTTGCGGCTCGTACACCGGTTCAACGGTTACATCCATCTGAAAAGCATCCCGGGTGCCAGTCGCGAGCTGGTGAACGAGGCCGGACTCTATGCCGACCGTCTGAGCGTAAACATAGAGATACCTAAAGAGGAGAATCTCAAACTTCTCGCTCCCGAAAAAGACCACCAAAGTGTATACCGACCCATGCGCTACATTCAGCAGGGGGTGCTCATGAATAAAGAGGACAGAAAGAAGTTCCGCCATGCCCCACGCTTCGTCCCTGCCGGGCAAAGCACACAGATGATTGTCGGAGCCACGTCGGAATCAGATAAGGATATATTGTATCTTTCCTCTTCACTGTACCGACACCCCACGATGCGGCGCGTTTATTATTCGGGCTATATTTCGGTCAATACTTACGACAAGCGACTTCCGGCACTGAAGCAGCCCCCTTTGGTACGCGAGAACCGTTTGTATCAGGCAGACTGGCTGTTGCGGTTTTATCAGTTTAAAGTGGAAGAAATTGTGGATGATTCCTACCCCGACCTTGATTTGGAAATCGACCCCAAACTGAGCTGGGCACTTCGGCATCCCGAACAATTTCCGGTAGACATCAACCAGGCCGACTACGAGATGATACTTCGTGTACCGGGCATCGGGGTGAAATCGGCTAGGTTTATCGTCGCTTCGCGCCGCTTCTCGAAATTGGGATTCTATGAGTTGAAGAAAATAGGAGTAGTGATGAAGAAAGCACAATATTTTATCACCTGCAACGAGCTCCCCACCCGAACGGTAAACGAACTCACCCCTTCGGGAGTACGGAAACTGTTGGTACCCAAGCCTAAGAGAAAGACAGATGAGCGACAACTGATATTAGAATTTGAAGAACCCGAAAACGAATGAATATCTTTATCTACGACCATACCTTCGAAGGCTTGCTAACCTGCATTTTTGATGCCTACTCCCGCAAGACTTTCCCCGACTTGCTTTTGATGGAAGGTGAGCCGCTACCGCTATTTTACAACGAAACCTTTACCGTCATCACCGATGAAGGCAAAGCAATGCGCGTGTGGCGCGGATTAGAGAAGAGAATATCCTGCCATGCCCTGTCCGCCCTCACCTATTGCTGGCTGTCGGAGCTGCCGGAAGTAGACAAAATGTTGTTCCGCTATATGAGAAAAGCAATCGACTCGCCTCGTTCCATCGAGACAAACTTTGCAGATGCAGACGTTCTTGAATTGTCAAAAATCTATAAGAAGGTGGATGGAGAGCGAATACACCTGATGCAGTTCGTCCGCTTTCAGAAAGCTGTGGACGGAACATTCTTTGCCGCTGTCGAACCACAGTTCAATGCTCTTCCCCTGACTGTGGAGCATTTCAAAGACCGCTTTGCCGACCAACCGTGGCTAATCTACGACGTGAAACGGCAATACGGATATTATTACGACTTGAAAGAGATGAAAGAAGTTACTTTTGAAAATCCCCGGCAGGCCCATTTGGTCACAGGTATGTTGAACGAAAGCCTGATGGATAACGATGAGAAGCTCTTCCAACAATTATGGAAGACTTATTTCAAGGCTATCTGCATCAAGGAACGGCGGAATCCGAGAAAACACCGGCAAGATATGCCTGTGCGCTATTGGAAATATCTTACCGAAAAGCAATAATCTCCTCCTTACAGGATGAACAGGTCTTCCGGATATCCCACATCGACCAAAAACAGAGCGTGTCCCGGCACTGAACTTCCGGCACTGCATCTATCCTTTTTCTCTATGACTTGCCTGAAACCCTCTATCGAAAGTTTTCCACGGCCCACTTCTATCAATGTACCCACCACAGCCCTGACCATGTTCCTCAAAAAGCGGTCTGCCTGAATTGTAAATACCCATTCCGTTTCACTGACTTGTGTCCACTCGGCATGCATTATCTTGCAATTATTCGTCTTTACATCGGTATGCAACTTGCTAAAACTGGTGAAATCGGTATAATCAAACAAAGTACGGGCCGCCTCATTCATCTTCCCGAAATCCGGCTCATTGAAAAGGCGCCATGCGTATTGACGGTTAAAAGGCTCTTTCCGGGTAGTTACATAATATTTATAAGTGCGATAAGTGGCATCAAAGCGGGCATGCGCATCATCCTTCACCCGCTTTACGCCATATACGGCAATATCGGGAGGAAGCAGACGGTTCAGCTTATCCGTTATCTGCGCCCCATCCAATTCACTCTCAAAGTCAAAATGCGCCACCATGAGCCGGGCGTGCACACCGGCATCCGTGCGTCCTGCTCCCACCACCTCTATCTCTTTTCTCAAGAAAGTGGAAAGCGCACGCATCAACGCTTCCTGCACACTCATACCGTTGGGCTGGATTTGCCAACCATGATAATTTGTTCCGTCGTAAGCCAGATATATAAAGTATCGCATTTTAAAATCTAAATAAGAGGTTTAAAAACAACAGTCCGGATTAGCGGGCAGTGATGTGAAAACATCCTTGCTTTAACTCATACTTAATGTAACATCTGTCTGCTTTCCGAAGGTCACGCAACACTTCAGCCAAAACAAGTTTTAACGTATCGGCACTCACATCCTGCATAGGACGTCCGTCAGGGTCTTCCACCTTTTTAAAACGACGGTAACTCACGTCAAATGTGGTTCCGAAAGCATGAGCTGAGTTTGCGGAAGCATTTCCGTTACGGCGACGCAAACGCTTGACGTCGTCGGAAGTACGAAGTACGGAAGTAACGATGATTTGATTCGGGTTCAATCCTTTGCAAGTCAGTGAATCCAGAAAATTAGCTCCGATAGTATCCAATAATGCACCGGCTTTCGGCACCAAAAAAGGAATGGAATGTGTAAGCGAATCCATGGCATATCGCTCGCATGGAGCAACCTCCACCAACTTACCGCCCAATCCTTCCGCTTCTGCACGGGAGGCCAAAGGGCGGATACCAATCCGCTTTGCCACACTCAAATGAGTATCATTCAAATCACCAAAACTGCGTTTATAACTGATTACACCTTTTATATTACGAGGTTCATTCATCTTCATGGACATATCTTTTTCCTTACACCCCGAAGACACCGTCAAAGTAAACAGAAGAGAAAACAGTGTGCAACATGCACATTTCATATAATTCATAACTTTATTGTCTTTTTCATTATTGCCGGGCAAAGATAACCTAAAATCTTTTTTCAGGAAAAGCTTATGCAAATAAATTGCCCCGGAAAATGAAAACAATGAAAACCTTTCATTAAATTTGCACCCTATAAAATAGTACATCTGTACCTAAACTAGTTAAATGATAGAAAAACATATTGTTTTAGAGGATATTGATCCTGTTATTTTTTATGGTGTAAACAACGCCAATATGCAAATGATACAAGCTTTGTACCCCAAGCTGAGAATCGTGGCACGTGGAAATGTCATTAAAGTGATGGGGGACGAAGAAGAAATGTGTGCTTTCGAAGAGAGTATTCTGGCACTGGAAAAATATTGTGCCCAGTATAATTCATTGAAGGAGGAAGTCATTCTGGATATTGTCAAAGGACGCAAACCCCAAGTGGAAAAGACCGGCGACACGATTGTATTCAGTGTGACGGGGAAGCCTATCGTGCCTCGCAGCCCCAATCAGTTGAAACTGGTGCAGGAGTACGAAAAGAACGATATGCTGTTTGCCATCGGTCCGGCCGGTTCCGGAAAGACTTATACCGCTATCGCGCTTGCTGTACGCTCTCTGAAAAACAAGGAAATCAAGAAAATCATTCTAAGCCGCCCGGCTGTGGAAGCCGGTGAAAAACTCGGTTTCCTTCCCGGTGATATGAAAGATAAGATTGATCCTTATCTGCAACCGCTGTATGATGCTCTGCAGGATATGATTCCGGCTGCCAAGCTGAAAGAATATATGGAACTGAATGTGATTCAGATTGCTCCTCTGGCATTTATGCGCGGACGTACACTGAACGATGCCGTGGTGATATTGGACGAGGCTCAGAATACCACGACACAGCAAATCAAAATGTTCCTCACCCGTATGGGCATGAACACCAAAATGATTGTTACGGGAGATATGACGCAAATAGATTTGCCCTCATCACAAACTTCGGGACTGGTGCAGGCTTTGAAAATTCTGAAAGGAGTAAAGGGTATCAGCTTTATCGAACTGAATAAAAAAGATATCGTGCGACATAAGCTGGTTACCCGCATTGTGGATGCTTATGAGAAGTTCGAGGAAAAACAGAAAGCCGAGCGGATGGAAAAAGCTGCGGTCGACAAATCAAAAAAGACTATCTGACCCTGCAAGAAGAAAAACAATTCATTTAATATAAAAAAGACATGAGTAAAGCATTAACAAGAACAGACTTTAACTTTCCGGGACAAAAGAACGTGTACCACGGCAAAGTGCGTGATGTGTACAACATCAATGACGAAAAGTTAGTAATGGTAGCTACAGACCGTATCTCTGCATTCGATGTAGTTCTGCCCGAAGGTATCCCCTACAAAGGACAAATGCTGAACCAGATTGCAGCCAAATTCCTGGATGCAACCACCGACATCTGCCCCAACTGGAAAATGGCTACTCCCGACCCTATGGTAACCGTAGGTGTTATGTGCCAGGGATTCCCTGTAGAAATGATCGTTCGCGGTTATCTTTGCGGTAGCGCATGGCGTGCTTATAAAAACGGTGTCCGCGAAATCTGCGGTGTGAAACTTCCCGAAGGGATGAAAGAAAACCAAAAGTTCCCGGAACCCATTGTAACCCCGACCACCAAGGCTGAAATGGGTCTACACGACGAAGATATTTCGAAGGAAGAAATCTTGAAACAAGGTTTGGCTACTCCTGAAGAATATGAAATTTTGGAGAAATATACATTGGCTTTGTTCAAACGCGGTACAGAAATCGCTGCCGAACGCGGATTGATTCTGGTAGATACCAAATATGAATTCGGTAAGCACAACGGCACTATCTACCTGATGGACGAAATCCATACTCCCGACTCAAGCCGCTATTTCTACTCGGAAGGTTACGAGGAACGCTTTGCTAAAGGTGAACCCCAGAAACAACTTTCTAAAGAGTTTGTACGTGAATGGCTGATGGAAAACGGTTTCCAGGGTAAAGAAGGACAACAGGTTCCTGAAATGACTCCCGAAATCGTAAACTCTATCAGCGAACGCTATATGGAATTGTTCGAACATATCACCGGTGAGAAGTTTGTAAAAGCAGATACAGACAATATCGCCGAACGTATCGAAAAGAACGTTACCGAATACCTTAAATAAATGACTCTCCTCGTTTAAAAAGGAGAATGTATCCGGGACGGACTGAATCCGCCCCGGATTTCCCCCTATATATAAAGAAGCGTATGACTAACTATCCACAAGAAAATATCAAGCCCTACAACGCCGACGAAAAGAAAAGCGTGCAGGTAGAGAAAATGTTCGACAACATTGCTCCTGCCTACGACCAACTGAATCATGCCCTATCATGGAATATAGATAAAAGTTGGCGCCGCAAAGCCATCAATTGGCTGAAGCCTTTTCATCCGCAACGTATGATGGATGTAGCCACCGGCACCGGTGACTTTGCCATTCAAGCCTGCCGCATCCTTCAACCCGAAGAACTGATAGGCACGGACATATCGGAAGGCATGATGAATGTGGGGCGTGAAAAAGTAAAAGCTGCCGGCTTGGAGAACCGCATTTCCTTCGCCAAAGAAGATTGTACGGCACTCACTTTCCCCGACAAACGCTTCGATGCTATCACAGTAGCCTTCGGCGTACGCAATTTTGAAGACCTCGATAAAGGGTTGCGTGAGATGCACCGCGTACTCGACGACAACGGAAAATTAGTCATCCTCGAACTTTCCGAACCGGATTGGTTCCCTATGAAACAATTATATGCCATTTATTCCAAAGTAGTTATCCCCACCCTCGGAAAACTTCTTTCCAAAGACCAAAGTGCATACACTTACCTACCCCAATCCATCAAGGCTTTTCCACAAGGAGAAATCATGACTGACATCATCCGCAAAGCCGGTTTCAGCCAAGTAAACTTTAAACGATTGACATTGGGTATCTGTACACTTTATTTAGCAACAAAATAACTAAAAGCAAGAGTTTTATGAAAAAATATGGTTTGATAGGTTATCCACTCGGACATTCTTTCTCAAAGAACTTCTTCAATGAGAAGTTTAACTCCGAAAATATTGACGCCGAATATGTAAACTTCGAAATACCTTCCATCAAGGAACTGCCCGGCGTTTTGCTGGAAAATCATGATTTGGTAGGTCTGAACGTCACCATTCCTTATAAAGAACAAGTCATTTCTTATTTAGACGAATTAGACCCTGATGCAGCCGCCATCGGTGCTGTAAATGTGATTAAAATCATCCGCCCCGCTAAAGGAAAAATCAAACTAATCGGATATAACTCTGATATTCTGGGATTTACCCAATCTATTGAGCCACTGTTGGAACCGCAGCACAAGAAAGCTTTGATACTAGGCACAGGGGGCGCTTCCAAAGCCATTTACCATGGACTTAAAAAGTTAGGACTGGAAGCTAAATTCGTGTCACGCACCCCCCGCGAAGGGATGTTCACATACGAGGATTTAACACCTGAAGTGATGGACGAATACAAAGTAATCGTCAACTGTACACCGGTGGGGATGTATCCTCGTGCCAACGAATATCCCCATATTCCATACGAGTGCCTTACCCCCAACCATTTGCTTTATGATTTGTTGTATAATCCCGACACCACCCTATTCATGAAGAAAGGAGCCGATAAGGGAGCTGTCACCAAAAACGGTTTGGAGATGCTGCTGTTGCAGGCTTTCGGTGCTTGGGATATATGGAATAAATAAAGTATGAAAAAGAAATATCTTATCGGAACGGGCCTTGTGCTCGTTCTTCTTACCGTTATTCTGCTGGGAGCCAGCCAATATATGCTCAACTACTCTCTTCGTCCCGATAACCGGGGAAGGGATTTGGCCGGCTCATGGCAGTATATGTTCGACACTTACCCTTATCTGAAGCCGTGGAAAGACAGTTTACAAAACGCAGGTGCTCTTAAAGATACATTTATCTATGCCCCGGACAATGTCAAAATGCATGCCTATTATGTAGCTGCCGCACAGCCTACCTCGAAAACCGCCGTCATTGTTCACGGATATACCGATAACGCTATCCGCATGATGATGATTGGCTATATGTATAGCAAAGAGCTAGGCTTCAACATTCTCTTACCCGACCTTAAAGACACGGGACTGAGCGGAGGAGATGCCATTCAGATGGGATGGCTCGACCGTAAAGACGTCATGCAATGGATGAAAACAGCCAACGAAATATATGGCGACAGCACCCGTATGGTGGTACATGGCATCTCAATGGGAGCAGCCACGACAATGATGGTGTCGGGGGAACCTCAGCCCGACTATGTAAAATGTTTTATCGAGGACTGCGGATATACCAATGTATGGGACCAATTCTCCAAAGAACTGAAATCCCAGTTCGGCCTTCCCCAATTTCCATTAATGTACACAGCCGACTGGCTATGCCAACTGGAATATGGATGGGGATTTAAAGAAGCATCCGCTTTAAAACAAGTCGCCCGATGCCAGCTCCCCATGTTCTTCATTCACGGTGACAAAGACGATTATGTTCCGACCTGGATGGTATACAAATTATATGAGGCAAAACCTGAACCTAAAGAGCTATGGATAGTTCCGGATGCCGACCATGCACATTCATATCTCATCCACACCAAGGAATATACGGAAAGGGTGAAAGCATTTACAGACCGATTTATTTAATCCATAAGGAGTACTAAGCCTTTCATACGGAAGGCTTAAGCTTTTTGAATGGCAGGCTACTACGTCCTACCGCAATGGGACGTAATAGTCAGCTGTATAAAAAGACTTAACCCTAAGGAAGAAAAGCCTTAGACCGGCTAAAGACACGATAAAAAAAGCCGTGAAGAGTATACAAAGGATTAAGAGTGGAAAAGTAAAATTTTACCTGAAAGATAACCATTGTTTCAGGAAAATCGTTATCTTTACGAATAGAAACTTTTAAAACTACAAACAACATGTTTAATTCATTTGGTAACATTTTCCGATTAACGAGTTTCGGTGAGTCTCACGGCCCCGGTGTCGGTGGTGTAATTGACGGTTTTCCGGCAGGTATCGACATCGATATGGATTTTGTACAGAAGGAACTGAACCGCCGCCGTCCCGGACAATCGCTCCTTACCACCAGTCGCAAGGAACCCGACACAGTGGAGTTCCTTTCAGGCATCTTTGATGGAAAGTCTACAGGCTGTCCCATTGGTTTCGTGGTATGGAACAAGAACCAACATTCCAACGACTACGAGAATATAAAGAATCTCTTCCGCCCTTCGCATGCGGACTATACTTATATGGAAAAATACGGCATCCGCGACTATCGTGGCGGAGGACGTTCATCGGCGCGTGAAACAATTTCGCGCGTAGTGGCCGGTTCACTTGCCAAACTTGCTTTAAAGCAACTGGGCATTACCGTGACAGCCTATACCTCACAAGTGGGACCTATCAAGCTGGAGCAAGACTATAAAAGCTACGACCTCGACCTGATTGAAAGCAATGATGTCCGTTGTCCCGACCTTGAAAAAGCAAAAGAAATGGCAGAACTTATCTGGAAAGTCAAAGGTGAAGGCGATACCATCGGTGGTGTGATTAGTTGTGTGATTAAAGGATGTCCTATCGGATTGGGACAACCTGTATTCGGTAAACTGCACGCTGCATTGGGAAATGCCATGTTGAGCATCAATGCCGTGAAAGGCTTTGCCTATGGACAAGGATTCGACTCCATGGAACTGAGGGGTAGCGAACAAAATGATGTATTCTACAACAACGGCGGACGGGTGGAAACAAAAACCAATTACTCCGGCGGCATTCAAGGCGGCATCAGCAACGGACAGGATATCTATTTCCGTGTTGCATTCAAACCAGTCGCAACAGTGCTAATGGAACAACACACCGTAAATGTCAATGGCATCGACACCACTATGAAAGCCAAGGGACGTCATGACCCCTGCGTATTGCCCCGCGCCGTTCCGATTGTAGAAGCCATGGCAGCCATCACTATTTTAGATTACTATTTGATAGACAGAACCACTCAATTATAAGAATTATCTTTATAGAAAGTCCAAAGAGACAAACAGCCTGTGTGCTTCTCTTTGGGCTTTTTATATGTACATTTTTCTTTTATTTAAGTTTTATAATTTTTTTCTTTTCCTCGGGAGCGTTAACTTTAGCCCGATAAAAAATCATTCAGCTATGGAAATTAAACAATACATTAAAGAAAATGAAGCCCGCTTCATGGAAGAACTCTTCAGTCTCATTCGCATTCCCAGTATCAGTGCATTGCCCGAACATAAAGACGACATGCTTGCTTGTGCCCAACGCTGGAAAGAACTGTTGCTGGAGGCGGGAGCAGACGAAGCAATGATTATGCCGTCTCAAGGCAACCCATTGGTATTCGCACAAAAACATATCAGCGACGAAGCCCCTACAATATTAATATATGCGCATTACGATGTAATGCCCGCAGAGCCGCTGGAACTTTGGAAAAGCCAACCGTTTGAGCCCGAAATACGTGACGGACATATCTGGGCACGCGGTGCGGATGACGATAAGGGGCAATCCATGATTCAGGTAAAAGCCTTCGAATATGTGGTGAAGCACGGACTGTTGAAGCACAATGTAAAATTTATCTTCGAAGGAGAAGAAGAAATCGGTTCACCCAGTCTGAATGCTTTCATCAAAGAGCATAAAGAACTGTTGAAAGCTGATGTTATCCTAGTCTCGGATACAAGTATGCTGGGAGCCGACCTTCCCTCGCTGACTACCGGACTACGCGGGCTGGCATATTGGGAAATCGAAGTGACAGGCCCTAACCGCGACCTTCACTCAGGTCATTTCGGCGGAGCAGTGGCCAACCCCATCAATACCTTATGCAGCATGTTGGCAAAAGTCATTGATGAAGACGGTCGCATCACGGTTCCCCATTTCTACGATGATGTGGAAGAAGTGCCTGTCGCAGAACGCGAAATGATTGCCCAAATACCTTTCGACGAACAAAAATATATGGCCGCCATTGATGTAAAGGCATTGAAAGGCGAAAAAGGATATTCTACGTTGGAGCGTAACAGTTGTCGTCCGTCATTCGATATTTGTGGTATTTGGGGAGGATATACGGGTGAAGGCTCTAAAACCGTATTGCCATCAAAGGCTTACGCCAAGGTATCCTGCCGTCTCGTTCCGCACCAGAATCATGAGAAGATATCCAAATTGTTTGTCGATTATATCAATACTGTCACTCCCGATTATGTAAAAGTAAAAGTAACTCCCATGCATGGTGGCGAAGGTTATGTTTGCCCTATAACCCTCCCTGCCTATCAAGCTGCCGAAAAAGGATTTACCAAAGCCTTCGGGAAAAAGCCGCTTGCCGTTCGCCGGGGAGGAAGTATCCCCATTATCAGCGACTTTGAACAGATTCTGGGTATAAAAACGGTATTGATGGGATTCGGATTGGAAAGCAACGCTATTCACTCTCCCAATGAAAACATTCCCCTCGATATTTTCCGTAAGGGAATTGAAGCAGTGGTCGAGTTCCACTTAAATTACTAATCATTTACTAAAAATGAATACAAATACAATATTCAAGTTATTACCTGCTGTTGTGTTATCAGTAATGACGATGGAAAGTTGCCAAAATATGGATAAAAACGAAAATATCAAAAAAGAGAAAAGTGCTATCGAAATAATTATGGCACGCAAGAGTGTCCGTTCTTATACATCCCGACCTGTGGAAAAGGAAAAAGTGGACATCATGCTAAAAGCGGCTATGGCTGCTCCCTCGGCTGTGAACAAGCAACCTTGGTCTTTTATCGTAATAGACGACAAAGAAGTATTGAACCATTTGGCACAAGTATTGCCGTATGCCAAAATGACTGCGGAAGCACCCATGGCCATCGTGGTCTGCGGTGATTTAACCAAATCATTGAATGGAGAACTCGGACAATATTGGATGTTGGACTGTTCTGCAGCTTCCGAAAATCTATTGCTGGCAGCCGAGGCTTTGGGATTGGGAGCTGTATGGACAGCTGTTTATCCGGAAGAACAACGTATAGAAAATGTACGCGCCGTCCTGTCATTGCCCGAATATATTGTACCCTTCAACTTAATCCCTATCGGTTATCCCCAACGCAATGAGGAACCAAAAGATAAATTCAAGCAGGAAAACATACATTACAACCAATGGTAACGCCAGATAGCATGTAAGAAACAAGTATTGTTATATTTCGCTGTAAGAATGAATAAAATCCGCCCAAAACAACTTGCTTTATGTATTTGGGCGGAGAATTTGTAATTTTACCACCATTATCAAAAGTCACACAACCAATGAAAGTATTAAAAGAACGAATCTTACGAGACGGCAAATGTTTTGAAGGAGGTATCTTAAAAGTAGATAACTTCATCAACCACCAGATGGACCCCATCCTGATGAAATCTATAGCCGTGGAATTTGTACGTCGTTTCGCCTCAACCAACATCAATAAAGTAATGACAATCGAGGCCAGCGGAATCGCACCTGCCATCATGGTGGGATATCTGCTTGAACTCCCTGTGGTCTTCGCAAAGAAGAAAAAGCCCGTTACTATGGAAAATATGCTCACCACCAGTGTATATTCTTTCACCAAAGACCACTCTTACGATGTTTGTGTCAGTAAAGACTTTCTCCAAAAAGGGGACCGTGTTCTTTTTATTGACGACTTCCTCGCCAATGGCAATGCCGCCAAAGGTATTATCGACCTGGTAGAGAAAGCGGGAGCCAAACTTGCAGGCATGGGCTTTATCATCGAGAAGTCATTCCAACACGGTGGTGATTACTTACGCAACGCGGGCATACGCATTGAATCACTGGCTATCATTGATAGTTTGGACAATTGTGAAATCAAAATAAGATAATCATACTTACACTGATATCCGAAGCCGGATATCAGTGTAAGTACAATTCATGTTATAGCCAAAAGTTAGTGTTGAAATTATACAAAGGTAAAAAACAGAATGAAAGCAGAATAAGTTAAGTTCATTCCATTCCGTAATCAAACTCATAAATATTAATGCGGATATAATCATAATCAGTACGTGATATAATAGCCTCCAATGCTTCATCGCTAGATTTATCCGCCCAAGAACTTTTTGTTTTCTTATATACTTCGGGCAACTGCTTTTTAGATACCTCCAAAAAATAATCCATATAACCATCGTATAGCTCACGAAAGAAATAAAGGGCACGGAGTTTTTGATGATCAAAACCGACGTCTTCCGTTCTACACACTACCGATTCATTATTGCCTTCCACTTTAATTAACTCAAGGGCTGTAAAGTATGCCATAATCTTTTCAAATTTTAGTAAAACAATTATTTTCTCTATCTCTATTGCAAAGGTCCGGCATTTCTGCACAAGATATATGTGCATTGCTCTTTTTTTTATTATGTTTGCAAGAAAATAAATCAAAAATACAATGGTCACAGACAAAGCATTGTGGTTGGCAGATTTCTTATACCGAAAAAAGAAAGCCACCAGAGAGCAGATAGAAAAAGCATGGAAGAAAAGCAATATCAGTTATGGTAAACGCTTGGGAAGACGAACTTTTCAAGAGACAAGAAACAAAGTAGAAAGATTGTTTGACATAAATATTGACTACAATGCCAAAACACATGAGTATTATTTTGAAGACCCTGAAATATTTCAAGAAAACAGTATTCGAAACTGGTTATTAAAAACTCTGTCCGTTTCCAATCTTTTGCAAAGATACCGGACTATGCAAGAACGCATCTTGCTTGAAGAACCCGCTTATGGATACTTCTACCTCCCCGACATACTGGAAGCAATGGAAATGTCCGCAAAGATAGAATTATCTTATCACCCTTTCAACGATAATAAATATACCACTTTGTTTTCACCCTACTGCTTAAAGGTGTTCAAACAGCGATGGTATGTGTTGGGATTCTCTTCCCGTCATCAGCAAATACGGACTTTTTCTTTCGACAGAATAGAAGACATTGCTCTTACAGAAGAAGCGTTCTCTATTCCCAAGGACTTTAACCAGCATTCTTATTTCAATAATTGTTATGGCATTACCTATTCCCCCCACTTGGAGCTGGAGATTATCGTCTTTAAGGTAAACAGCAGACAGATTCCTTACTTTCGTACCCGCCCTATCCATCATTCCCAAACGGAAATCAAAGAAGGTATTTTTCAGATTAAAGCCTATTTATCCTATGAATTGATACAGGAATTGTTATCATACGGCAGTAATATAGAAGTATTCTCTCCTACTTCAGTAAGAATTAAGATAAAAGAAGAGGCTATGAAGATGATAGAAATGTATCAAACAAAACTGCCATAAGCAAAAGGAAGTGTATCAAAACTCCCAAGTTACCCGCCTCTACCACAAAATGATAAGCCGGTGTTATTTTGATACAACTTCCACCTTCAGCTCTTTAATGTTCAACAACACTATATAAGCTGAACAAATTCAATCTCTATTTTTTCTTATCTTCCGTCTTCTCCTCTTTCTTTTCTTCCGGATTAATGATTCCTTTCACTGTCTCTCCAATGGGCAATTTATCAAGTACCCCAAGGCTCGGAGCCACTGTTTTCACCAACGTGTTCAAGAAATTACTTGTCCCACCGTTGCCTCCGTCAAACACTGTAATATTACCCAAATTAATATGTTCAAATGCTTTCACCTGTTCACCGGCGATTTCCTTCCATTGGTCTACCATCTTATACTGAATGGCAATTGCCGGATTCGATTCGGCAGCTTTCACCATTGCTTCGAAACCTTCAGCTTCGGCAAGTAATGATTTCTTCTTACCATCTGCTTCCGCTTCCAATTTCATCTTGATAGCCTGAGCTTCAGCCTGAGCCTGAGCCAGCAAAGCCTTTGCTCGTGCCTCTGCCTCACGGGTTATTTTCTCAGCAACGGCATCCGCTTGCAAAACAGCTTCCTGTTTGGCTATTTCAGCAGGAACAATTTTATCTGCTTTCAATGAAGATTCCACCTTACGTGCCTTCGCTTCTTCTACTTCTTTTTGGGCAATTTCGCGAGCAGTCTGCACGGCTGCTTCCGAGCGGGCAGACGCTTCACCGGCTTGTTTGTCAGCGTTGGCCTGTGTCACTGCCAGTTCCGCATCAGATTGTGCAATAGCCTTTTGTGCTTCATTTCGTCCGATAGCCGCTTTCTTGGCAGCTTCAGCCTGCTTAATCTCCATATCCGAGTTCAACTCGGCAATACGACTTTCTTTTTCAGTATTAGCTTGTTCTATGCGAATATTCTTTTCGGCTTCAGCTTTTGCCACCTGAGACTCTTTTTCCGCATTGGCAATAGCTACCTGAGAGATACGGTCTTTATCGGCATTAGCAACCGATATTTCCTGCTGCTTCTTGGTTTCGGCAATCGCAATATCCTGATCTTTACGAGTCTCGGCAACCTTTGTCTCACGTTCCTTAATCTGATTGGCTATCTTGATTGCACCCAATTTCTCTTGTTCCTCAATATTTGCCTGTGCTTCATTCTGCGCTTTACTCTCGGCTTCTTTACCTAAGTTGACAATATAATTAGCAGCATCACGGATATCGCTGATATTGATATTCATCAAATAAAGTCCAAACTTACGAAGTTCCGTATCGATATTATCCTTCACCTTTGAAAGAAATTTATCACGATCCGAGTTCAGTTCCTCAATAGTCATGTCGGCAATGACCAAACGCATCTGTCCGTAAACGACATCGGTAATCAGATTTTGCTTATCGTCCATAGTCAACCCCAACATGCGTTCGGCTGCATTTTGCATCACTTCGGGGTCGGTACTGATGGCTACCGTAATAGTAGTAGGTACATCCACGCGAATATTCTGTGCAGACAAGGCACCGGTCAACTTGCAGTCTATCTGCATCGGTTTCATAGACAGAAATTCATACCCTTGTATAATGGGCCAAACAAAAGCAGCACCACCGTGATACAGTTTCGCCGACTTCTTGTCATTACCTGTCTTACCGTATACCACGAGTACTTCATCACTTTTACACTTACGGTAACGAGAAAGGATACCGATAAAAGTAAGTAAAATGACTGCTACCAATATAGCAGCCATAATCATCATTTCTTGTGTCATAGATTATTTCTTTAAAGTTTCAATTATTGAATATATAATGTACCATCTTTATAAGCTGTAATGATTGTTTTATCTCCGGTTTGATAAGTCTTTCCACTTTCCGAAACCACATCCATCTCACGGATAGCACCATCACGCTTTATCTGGACGGTATATTTTCCATCACCATGCTTAAAATAAATAGTACTTTCCCTTCCCACCAATTGATCTGTTTTTTCACTACGGTTTACCTGCTGCAACTGATAAGCTTTCTTATAGAGAAACCAAACAGCCAACACAAAGAAAAGACCTATTAATATACCTATGATATAACTGACTACATCCGTATTTCCCGCCAGATACATATACCAGCCAAAGCCAATGCCAAAATGGGTAAGTCCTTTAAAAGACACCACACTGCTGATATCAGCATCTACGTCCACATCCGTATCAATGTCTCCGAAAAAAATAGAAAGAATAAATTGTATCACAAAGATTCCGGTTGTGATAAGAGCGATAATTAAGAAGATATTACTACTCATAATTGTTTGTGTTTAGTTTTTCAATCGATAAATCAGATATACGAGTTTCAAATATACAAATTTGTCGGGCACAGGCAATAGTACATCTTTAGTTTAACAAATTTTTCTTATTGAATATGAAAAAAAGGAAGTTGTCCATTACTTCCCTTTCTTATAATCAGTTACTATGCCTTCTGCTATCCATTTAGCCAATGCCTGACGGTTGTTCTGCAATACCAGTCTTTGCTGGTCGCGCTTGTTTTGAATATTTCCAAGTTCCAAAAACACCGCCACCGGTTGCGTGTTGCGCAACACATAAAGGTTACGTTCACTCACCGTTCCGGTGAAACCTCGGTTGGGCTGATGCTTGTCGTATTTCTTATCAAAAGTGCGATGTAAGTTATTCGCCAAGCGTTTACCTTTGCTACTGCCCGGAGCATGATAAAAGAACACATCCGTTTGCTTCCCCTTACTCCTGCTATCCACATGAATAAAGACTGCCCGTTTATAATTACTTTTATCTTTCTTAAACAACTTGTCAACCCAGTTACAACGTTGCTTTAGCCGTTCCACCTGATTCAAAGGAATAGGATCTCCCATACAAGTTTCCCGCTTGCTATTCGATAAAATATGGCCGTTACGGATACCGTCTTTCTTATCTTGAATAATAATGTGTACTTTCGCTCCCCGTGTCAACAGTTCACGTGCCAAACGAAGAATGATATCATAAGCATATTCATCCTCATGCAACTGACGCCCCTGATAAATACCGATTGCCCCCGGGTCAGGACCTCCATGCCCACTCACCAAATAGAAACAAGCTCCACTAAGCTCGTTAGAGGTTATTTGATAAGTGGCAAGTTCTTTTCCAAAAAGAGGTTCCTTGCCGGTACGAGGCTTCTTATTCTGTGCAAACGATGAAAGAGACAAGACAAATAATGACGTAATCAGTATTATTATAAATCTCATTCCCAATTACTTTTCACCCAACATTTCATCTATCTTTTTACATAATGAAGCAAACTCTTCTGTATTATAAAGACGAGTCAACATCACAATCCTACCGGTCTTGTCAATCAACACATTACGAGTAATACCGGCCTTACGGTCTGCATATTTTGCAAAAATATCTGCACCCGGATCCAGTCCTAAAGGATAAGTCACCCCTGTCTGCTTGGCAAAAGCTACTACCTTATCAAGCGGTTCGTCACGATCTACTCCGTAAAGAGCAAACGCTTTATTATCTTTGTGCTTCTGCCAAATATCCTTTTCTATAAAAGGCATTTCCTTACGACAAACGCCACACCAACTGGCCGTAAACTGAAGCATAACCACTTTACCACGCAAATCGGAAAGTTTCACCTTTTGTCCGTTTGTCAGTTCCATTTCGAAATCAGGGGCCATATCGCCTACCTTCACTATATAACCGGCATCATCAGGAGTTATATCCTTCTTCTGTGCCTGCATCGGTTGGCTGAGCAAGCATGCGCAAACCAACATCATTAAACTCATAAGCTTTTTCATTGCATTCTCCATTTATAATTTGCCACAAAGATAGACTATTCAATCGTTTTTTTGTAATTTTGCCGCCCGAATTTAACCAATAACCACATCAAGATGAATATTTTTTGGGAAACAATCGCTCAGTATAATGCCAGAACATGGATTTACCAACTAATTATCACCCTTGTTGGCTTATGGCTTACCTGCTCATTGTTCCACCATCCCACCCCTTCAAAGAAAAAGGGAATGAAGCTTTATCTTATTTTTATCAATGCATGGGTAGCCGTAGTTTATTATCATATTTATTGTGACCCGCGCAGCTACAGCAATGCATTAGCTCTTTTTTGGGGAATCATGTGCCTTTTCTGGATTTACGATTTAATAGTGGATTACACTCCCTTCGAGTTGAACCACAAACACCAGAAACTGGCCGTCTTATTATGTTTCCTTCCTTTGGCCTACCCCCTGTTTTCTGCGGCCCGCGGTATGCATTTCCCCATGATGACTTCTCCGGTCATGCCGTGTTCGGTAGCAGTATTCACCATCGGACTATTACTGGCTTTTTCACGACGAGTCAATCTTTTCCTCATTTTATTCCTGTGTCATTGGGCACTTATCGGTTTTACCAAAACTTATTTCTTCCAGATTCCCGAAGATTTCTTACTGGCAAGTTCAGCCGTTCCCGGATTATACCTTTTCTTTAAAGAATACATAGCGGCCAACCTGCACACTGCAACCCACTTAAAAGCACGTCTCATCAATATTACTCTCCTTGTTGCTTGCGGAGCCATCAGTCTGTTGTTTATGATTTCCATGGTATGTGAACTGGCACAAGATGGAGACTTATCGAAATAAAAATAAGTCTAAATGAGGTACTTTGCAAAATCTTTCGTATTTTTGCCTCCAAATTGAGTTAATGTTTTAACAGGATGAACGTATTAGAACTAAGTGAACAGGAGATTATCAGACGGAACAGTCTGAATGAAATGCGCGCTATGGGCATTGACCCGTACCCCGCAGCTGAGTATGTAACCAACGCATTTTCTACAGATATAAAAGCCGAGTTCAAAGAAGATGAAGCAGAACCCCGCAAAGTATCGGTAGCCGGACGTATGATGAGCCGCCGTGTAATGGGTAAAGCATCATTTATCGAATTGCAAGACTCCAAAGGCCGTATTCAGGTATATATTACCCGTGATGATATCTGTCCGGATGAAAATAAGGATTTATACAATGTAGTATTCAAACGTCTGCTGGATCTTGGTGACTTCGTTGGTATCGAAGGATACGTGTTCAAAACACAGATGGGTGAAATCAGTATCCATGCCAAAAAGCTGACTGTACTGTCTAAATCCCTGAAACCGCTGCCTATCGTAAAATATAAGGATGGCGTAGCTTATGACAAATTCGAAGATCCGGAATTGCGTTATCGCCAACGTTATGTCGACCTGATTGTCAACGAAGGTGTAAAAGAAACTTTTGAGAAACGTGCCATCGTAGTTAAAACACTGCGTACCGCTTTGGATGAAGCCGGTTATACAGAAGTGGAAACTCCTATCCTTCAATCCATTCCCGGTGGAGCAAGTGCACGTCCATTCACAACACACCATAATTCATTGGATATAGACCTCTATCTGCGTATTGCAACAGAACTTTATCTGAAGCGACTCATCGTAGGTGGTTTTGAAGGTGTATACGAAATCGGCAAGAACTTCCGTAATGAAGGTATGGACAAGAACCATAATCCAGAGTTTACCTGTATGGAACTTTATGTTCAGTACAAGGATTACAACTGGATGATGAGCTTCACCGAAAAATTATTGGAACGCATCTGTATTGCTGTAAACGGAAGTACAGATAGTATTATTGACGGAAAAACAATCAGTTTTAAGGCTCCTTACCGCCGCTTGCCCATTTTGGAAGCCATTAAGGAAAAGACCGGTTATGACCTCAACGATAAGACTGAAGAGGAAATACGTCAGGTTTGCAAAGAGCTGAAAATGGAAGAGATTGATGAAACAATGGGTAAAGGAAAACTGATAGACGAAATCTTCGGAGAGTTCTGTGAAGGTACTTATATCCAACCGACTTTCATTACTGACTATCCGGTAGAAATGTCACCGCTGACAAAAATGCACCGTTCTAAACCGGGACTGACAGAACGCTTTGAACTGATGGTAAATGGTAAAGAATTAGCGAATGCCTATTCTGAGCTTAACGATCCGATTGATCAGGAAGAGCGTTTCAAGGAACAGATGAAGCTGGCCGACAAGGGTGATGACGAAGCAATGATTATTGACCAGGATTTCTTGCGTGCATTACAATATGGTATGCCTCCCACTTCGGGTATCGGTATCGGTATCGACCGATTGGTGATGCTGATGACAGGCAAACCTTATATTCAGGAAGTATTGTTCTTCCCGCAGATGCGTCCTGAAAAAATTACTCCGAAAGACCCGGCAACCAAGTTCATGGAACTAGGCATTGCAGAAGAGTGGGTTCCCGCCATTCAAAAAGTCGGTTACAACTTAGTGAGTGATATGAAAGATGTAAACCCGCAGAAGTTACACCAAGACATCTGTGGTATAAATAAGAAATATAAATTGGAATTGACCAATCCGACGGTAGATGAAGTAGCCGGATGGATTAGCAAAATCTAATTGACAAAACATGAAATTGCCCGGTAAAATAGCAATAATGGGTGGTGGCAGCTGGGCCACGGCTATTGCAAAGATAGTCTTGGCTCAGTCTGAATCAATCAACTGGTATATGCGTCGTGACGACCGAATTGAAGAATTCAAACGTCTCGGCCATAATCCGGCTTATCTGACCAGTGTGCGCTTTGACATCAAGCGCATCAACTTTTCGTCGGATATAAACAAGATAGTCAAGGAGTCGGATACGCTGATATTTGTAACTCCCTCACCTTATCTAAAAAGCCACCTCAAAAAGCTGAAAACCAAAATAAAGGACAAGTTCATCGTCACAGCTATTAAAGGTATCGTCCCCGACGAGAACCTGATTGTTTCCGACTATTTTAATAAAGTATACGGTGTTCCCGAAGACAACATTGCCGTTATCGCAGGACCTTGCCATGCAGAAGAAGTCGCTTTGGAGCGTCTTTCTTATCTGACTATCGGTTGCAAGGATATTGACAAAGCCAAAATCTTTGCCCGCCAACTGGCCGGACATTATATCAAGACCTCAGTAAGCCCCGATGTAGCAGGTATCGAATATGCTTCTGTATTGAAGAATATTTATGCCATTGCTGCCGGTATTTGCAGTGGTTTGAAATATGGCGATAACTTTCAAGCAGTATTGATATCGAATGCCATACAGGAAATGAATCGTTTCCTCAACACCGTACACCCCGTAGAACGCTCCATCGACGATTCCGCTTATTTGGGAGACTTACTTGTTACTTCTTATTCCAATTTCAGCCGAAACCGTGTGTTTGGTACAATGATTGGTAAGGGGTATTCCGTAAAAAGCGCACAAATAGAGATGGAAATGATAGCAGAAGGCTACTACGGCACAAAATGTATTAAGGAGTTAAATAAGCACTTGCACGTGAACATGCCCATCGTAGATGCCGTTTACAATATATTGTACGAGCGCATCTCGCCCATGATTGAGATAAAATTATTAACTGATTCATTCAGATAAAATTCAGATACAATGAAGAATATTAGTTTAAACATCGACAAAGTAGCCGGATTTGTTTCAAAAGAAACGATTGCTGCTTATGCACCTCAGGTAAAAACCTGCATTGAAACACTGGAAAACGGTACAGGTAAAGGTAATGATTTCTTAGGCTGGCTACACTTGCCTTCATCAATTACTGCCGAGCACTTGACTGATTTGCAAGAAACAGCTCGGGTACTTCGCGAAAACTGTGAAGTAGTCATCGTTGCCGGTATCGGTGGCAGTTATCTTGGTGCACGCGCCATCATTGAGGCTTTGTCTAATAGCTTCCAATGGTTGCAGGAAAAGAAAAATGCTCCGACTATCATTTACGCAGGACATAATATCGGTGAAGATTACTTGTTCGAACTGACAGAGTTCTTGAAAGACAAGAAATTCGGTGTAATTAATATCTCTAAATCAGGTACTACTACAGAAACAGCTTTGGCTTTCCGCCTGCTGAAAAAACAATGCGAAGACCAACGTGGCAAAGAAATGGCAAAAAAAGTAATTGTAGCCATTACCGATGCCAAGAAAGGAGCAGCACGTGTAACAGCCGACAAGGAAGGCTATAAATCATTCATTATTCCGGATAACGTAGGCGGTCGCTTCTCTGTATTGACCCCCGTAGGTTTATTGCCTATTGCAGTAACCGGATATGACATCGTTAAATTAGTGGAAGGTGCGCGCACAATGGAGTCTCTTTGCAGCAATCCCAATACACCTTTCGCAGAAAATCCCGCAGCCGTTTACGCAGCAACCCGTAATGCCTTATACCAAGACGGCAAAAAGATTGAAATTCTAGTAAACTTCCAGCCTAAATTGCATTATGTATCAGAATGGTGGAAACAACTGTATGGAGAATCTGAAGGTAAAGAAAACAAAGGTATCTTCCCCGCTTCTGTAGACTTCTCAACAGACCTCCACTCTATGGGACAATGGATTCAGGAAGGCGAACGTACTATCTTCGAAACAGTAATCTCTGTCGAGAAGCCGAATCATAAACTTGAAGTTCCTTCGGATGAGGCAAACCTCGACGGATTAAACTTCTTGGCCGGAAAACGTGTAGATGAAGTAAATAAGATGGCAGAACTGGGTACTCAATTGGCACACGTAGACGGTGGTGTTCCCAATATGCGTCTGATTGTTCCTGAACTGAACGAATTCTATTTGGGAGAAATTATTTACTTCTTTGAAATCGGTTGCGGCATCAGTGGCTATATTCTTGGTGTTAATCCTTTCAACCAACCGGGTGTGGAAGCATACAAAAAGAATATGTTCGCTCTGTTGAACAAACCGGGATACGAAGAAGAATCTAAAGCAATCCAAGCTAGATTATAATTTATAAGATTTTTATTTAGGCACGGATTTCACAGATGAATGCAGTTCCACTAAAGACTGCGAATCTGTGTAATCCGTGCTTCATTATGATACAATAAAATAATGTTCCAAAAAGCAATAAACAATTATCTCCAATCTCACGGATACGATGCCATCCATCTGAAAGCCGTATTATTTGATATGGATGGCGTATTATTCAACTCTATGCCCAATCATGCCGAATCATGGCACAAAGTGATGCTCCGTTTCGGCTTCGGGCTCAGTCGTGATGAAGCTTACATGCACGAAGGCCGTACAGGAGCCTCAACGATAAACATCGTAAGCCGCCGTGAACGCGGACATGACGCTACAGAAGAAGAAATCAAAGCGATTTATCAGGCAAAAACTGAGGAATTCAACAAATGCCCTATAGCAGAAAGAATGCCCGGTGCCTATGAGGTCCTGATAAAAATCAAAGAAGAAGGCCTCATTCCGATGGTAGTAACCGGTTCGGGACAGACCTCTCTATTAGACAGACTAAACCACAATTTCCCCGGCATATTTAAAAAGGAACTGATGGTTACCGCTTTCGACGTAAAATACGGTAAACCTAATCCCGAACCTTACTTAATGGCTTTAAAGAAAGCCCACCTCCAGCCCAATGAAGCACTCGTTATAGAAAATGCGCCATTAGGAGTACAAGCCGGAGTAGCTGCGGGCATCTTTACGATTGCGGTAAACACCGGTCCTTTGCCCGACCAAGTGCTATGGGATGAAGGGGCAAACCTGTTATTTCCTTCCATGCCTGCATTTAATGAGGATTGGGAAATATTAAAACGAGAACTGGCATACAAATAAAAAGAACTGTTACATTGTTACCTGGAGCTGTCAAAACTCTCCCTTTATCAAAATCACCCTCGCTACAACGACCTGTGGCGAGGGTGACTTTTAGTTTATGAGAGTGTCTACACATCCTCAAGATTTACCGTGTACATTCGGGCGGATTTAATCTGCCCTAGATATACCGAAAGAAAGGCTAAGACTCAAACAATTTGCTTCTAGAAAGCATGCACGCACCGATAATACCGGCTCTCTCCTTCAATTTAGATTCCACAATCACAGAATCGCGATTCATCAAGTTGAGCGTATACTTGCGGATTGCCGTCGTAATAGGCTGTATCAGATAATCTCCTGTGCGAGAAAGATCACCGCCGATAATCACCAGTTCAGGATTAAATATATTAATCAATCCGGCAACATGCCTTCCCAACTTCACGCCAATTTCTTCTACCAACTCAATACAAAGCAAATCTTCTTTGTTCACAGCAGCAATAATATCATCAAGCGTTATTTCCTCAAGGTTCTTCCTACTGTTCGAAATAATAGAAGTCTCTCCATTATTAATATGCTCCAATAAAATACGCTGCAAGGCAGAACCTGAAACTTCAGTCTCTATACATCCTTTCTTTCCACAATGACAGATAATCTCATTTTCATATCCGTAATTATGTCCGAATTCGCCGGAGAAACCTGATTTTCCTTTATAAAGCTTTCCATCAATGATAATGCCCATACCCAGCCCCCAACTGACATTGATGAGAATGATGTTCTTTTCACCTTTCACCGCACCCTGCATATACTCACCATATATCATTGCACGCGTATCATTATCAATCGACACCCGGAAACCGCCCAATTTTTCAGAAATAATATCCGACAGCGGACGCTCATCAAAATTAAAGATACTATAACTGTATCCCAAATCAGGATTTACACGTCCCGAAAGATTCACATTAATATTCAATACCTTATCCTGTTCTATCGGAAGTTTCTGAAGGAATTGTTTTATTATCTTGCACAGCTCATCCAAGCATTCAGGAGTATTCTTCGCTCTAAAAGGTACGTTCATCTTTAGCTGCATCACGTCACCTTTAAAGTTAATCAACCCCATGTGAATAGAGAACTGGCGCACCTCTACTCCGACAAAATAGCCAGACTCTGCATTCAGTCCATACAGACTAGGATGTCTGCCTCCACTGGTTTCCAACTTTCCATAGTCATTGATGTACCCATCCTCACACATTTCATCAATGAATTTTGTGACAGTAGGTACACTCAAATCCATTTCTCTTGCCAAATCAGTAATGGTAGAACTACCATTATAAATATAATGTGTGATGATACGTTTCTTCATCACAGCCAACTTAGAGCCTTTTTCTATCTCTTTCAACAACTTATCACCCATATTAAAATATTCCGTTAATGCTCACAAATATAGTTATTTTTTTATGAAAGCACATTCCACAAAGAGAGAATTTTGCAAAAAGATTTTATAAAACCTAATATATTATACCTTTCTGTCAATTATTTCTAATTTCAAGGAATTATTTGTCAATACCGTTTACGCACCCACAAATCAGGCGATTATTAAATAAGCCCTATATAATAAATAAATTCACTCATTGCACTCCATTACTAAATCATTTACATATCAATATCAGCCATGACCTGCATCCCCCCCTATTTCTTTCCTAATAAATTAAAGAAGATAGCATGCATCCGACCTTCCATCCCATTCTCTCTTTTTCATTTTAGAAAAACCGTTTTTTAATGTTATTTTCCATAAAAACGAAAGAGAATGCTAATAAAACAAAGAAAATCACTCCTTCAGGAAGAAAAAAACAATTTATTGAAGGGAATGTCCCCGATTTTCAGTAATATTGCATCTCGGGTGAATAGTTCATCCTAAAACAGACAATAAATAGAATAAAACGAATAGTTAACTTAAAACTTTAAAAAGAAAGAACCATGAGAGTAATTATCGAACCTGATTATCAAAAACTGTCACAATGGGCAGCAAACTATGTAGCAAGTAAAATTAATGCGGCAAACCCTACTCCCGAAAAGCCATTCGTATTGGGATGTCCTACCGGTTCATCACCGCTGGGTATGTACAAAGCGCTGATTGAACTGAACAAGCAAGGAAAAGTATCTTTCCAGAACGTTGTTACTTTCAACATGGATGAATATGTCGGTCTACCCGAAGACCATCCTGAAAGCTACCACACATTCATGTGGAAGAATTTCTTCAACCATATCGACATCAAGAAAGAAAATGTACATATCCTGAACGGAAACGCAGCAGACTTGGAAGCTGAATGTGCAAACTACGAAAAGCAGATTGCCGAAATCGGTGGCATCGACCTGTTTATGGGCGGTATCGGTCCTGACGGCCACATCGCTTTCAACGAACCGGGCTCTTCTCTGTCTTCTCGCACCCGTATCAAGACACTGACTACCGATACCATCATTGCAAACTCACGCTTTTTTGACAATGACGTGAACAAAGTTCCCAAAACTGCGTTAACAGTAGGTGTAGGAACTGTTCTTTCAGCCAAAGAAGTGCTGATTATCTGCAACGGTCACAACAAGGCCCGCGCATTGCAACATGCTGTCGAAGGCGGTATCACCCAAATGTGGACTATCAGTGCATTGCAAATGCATCAACATGGCATCATTGTTTGTGATGAATCAGCTACAGATGAACTGAAAGTAAGTACTTACAAGTATTTCAAAGACATCGAAAAAGCTAATTTGTAACTTTATGAGAACAAATCTAAGTTCGCAGATTTCTCTTAACAGAGTATCTCCGAAGTATTATAAACCCGAAAATGCGGTAGAGCGTTCCGTTCTCACCCGTTTTGAAAAGGTGCCGACAGACATCTACGAAACGGTGGACGAAGGAGTGCAACACATCGCCAATGAAATAGCTGCCAAGATTCAGGAACGCCAGCGCGAAGGAAAATTCTGCGTGATTGGTGCCGGAACAGGTGCTTCATTGCGTCCGCTATATGCCGAACTCGTCCGTAAGCATAAAGACGAAGGACTGAGTTTCCGCAATGTAGTCATCTTCAACTTATATGAATACTATCCTTTGGCCGCCGAAGGTGCAGGAAGCAGTTTCGCACAACTCAACGAACTGTTTTTGGGCCAGATAGATATCGATAAGCAGAATGTGTTTACGATTGACGGTACTATTCCTCAGGAAGCCGTAATCGAATACTGCCGTCTGTATGAACAACGCATCCAGACATTTGGCGGTATGGATATCATTTTAATGGGCATCGGCCGTGAAGGTAATATTGCCATGAACGAACCGGGCTCAAGCCTCAGCTCACCTACCCGACTGATTCTGATTGACTCCACTTCGCGTGCCGAAGCCGCACACAATCTGGGCGTTGACAATCTTCCTCCTTGTTCCATCACTATGGGCGTTGCCACTATCATGGCAGCACGCAAGGTTTATCTGTTGGCATGGGGCGACGACAAAGCCGATATCATCAAAAAAGCAGTAGAAGATAAAGTAAGTGACACACTTCCCGCTTCTTACCTGCAGCTGCACAACAATGCAAATGTCTGCATTGACCTGGCAGCAGCATCTCACTTGACCCGTATCCAACGTCCATGGCTGGTAACCAACTGTGAGTGGAATGACAAATTGATTCGCAGTGCCATCGTATGGTTATGTCTGAAGACGAAAAAGCCTATTCTGAAGCTTACCAACAAAGACTATAATGAAAACGGATTGAGCGAACTGCTGGCACTCTATGGTTCTGCTTACAACGTGAATATTAAAATATTCAATGATTTGCAGCATACCATCACCGGATGGCCGGGCGGCAAACCGAATGCAGATGATACCTATCGTCCCGAACGCGCAAAACCGTTTCCCAAACGTGTGGTAATCTTCTCTCCGCACCCTGACGACGATGTTATCTCAATGGGTGGCACTTTGCGCCGTTTGGTTCAACAAGGTCATGAGGTGCACGTTGCATACGAGACTTCCGGAAATATTGCCGTAGGTGATGAGGAAGTGGTACGTTTCATGCACTTTATCAATGGCTTCAACCAACTGTTCGATGACAACTCCAACGAGACCATCAAAAACAAGTATGCTGAAATCAAGAAATTCCTTGCAGCAAAGAAGGAAGGCGATATGGACACACGCGACATCCTGACCATCAAAGGCCTGATTCGCCGCGGTGAAGCCCGCACAGCTTGTACTTTCAACCAAGTTCCTTTGAGCCGTTGCCACTTCCTCGACCTGCCGTTCTACGAAACCGGTAAGATTGAAAAGAATCCTATCAGCGAAGCCGACGTAGAAATCGTACTGAATTTGTTACGCGAAGTGAAGCCTCACCAGATATTCGTAGCCGGCGACTTGGCTGACCCGCACGGAACCCACCGCGTATGTACCGATGCTGTTCTTGCCGCCATCGATATTGAAAAGGAAGCAGGAGCTGAATGGCTGAAAGACTGCCGCACATGGATGTACCGTGGTGCATGGGCAGAATGGGAAATAGAGAATATCGAAATGGCTGTTCCGTTCAGCCCCGAAGAGCTGCGTGCTAAACGTAACTCCATCTTGAAACACCAGTCTCAAATGGAAAGTGCACCGTTCTTGGGTAATGACGAACGTCTGTTCTGGCAACGTAGTGAAGACCGCAACCGCGGCACAGCAGCATTGTATGACCAGCTAGGTTTGGCATGCTATGAAGCAATGGAAGCGTTTGTAGAGTATGTTCCACTATAAGAAGTATAAGACCTAACCTATTTATACTAACCTTTAAAGTAAAAGTAAATCCCCGGAGGATGTGATATCCTGACCGGGGATTTTTATTTTCATCCAAACAATATTCCCCCTCAAAAATAGAAATATAATCCATCATTTAAGCTAAAATATCTATGGGATTATACAACAATTATTATTTCTTTTGTAAATCTATTCCTCTATCAGGAATATTCATTCACCTTAATCTATACAATATAATGAAAAGAACTATTAAAACTATTTCTATTTTTCTTGCATTATGCTATAGTGCAGTTACAAATGGGCAAACTTCTACCCAAATACATTTACCGACCATATTCTCGGACCACATGGTACTCCAACAGCAAAGTACTGTTTCTATTTGGGGCTGGGGAGAAGCAAGCACTACGGTCAAATTAGTAGGAAGCTGGATGCCCAATGATACCATTTCAACCTCTGTAGATGACTGCGGACGTTGGAGCACCAAAATTCCCACCTGCGGGCACGGGGGTCCATACACCCTGCAAATATTCACCAATAACAGGAAAGAAAACAAAATAATACTGAAAGATATCCTATTGGGCGAAGTATGGTTATGCAGTGGACAGTCAAACATGGAATGGAGCCCCAATAACGGAATCCATAACCAGCAAGAAGAAATTAACAACGCTAACCATCCTCACATACGTTTCTTCAGTCTGAGCAAACAAGGGAGCAAATCTCCACAAGAAAATTGCTATGCACAATGGGAACAATGTACCCCCGAAGTAATGCAAAAGCGAAGTGCCATAGCTTATTTTTTCGGCAAACGTCTGCAACAGAAACTCAATGTACCCATAGGATTAATTGTTTCCGCATGGGGAGGAACTCCTGCAGAAGTATGGACTCCGCAAGACACGGTCATAAACAACAAAGTCATTGCCGAAGCAATAATAAACAAACCTTACCCCTGGTGGCCGGTAACACCGGGAGTTCTTTACAACAGCATGATTCATCCGTTAATGCCATACGACATTGCCGGAGCCATTTGGTATCAAGGAGAATCAAACAGAGACAATCCGTCATCATATAATTTGCTCATGGAAAAGATGATTGCAAGTTGGCGAAAAGGTTTCGGTAAGAATTTTCCTTTTTACATGGTTCAAATAGCTCCATACAACTATCATTCTACCAATAATGGTCCCGCATTGATACGTGAAGCACAAGAACAAGTAGCACATAGAGTTGATAATGTAGGACTGATAACCACTACCGATATTGGTGACCCTGACAACATCCATCCCGCCCAAAAAGCTGAAGCCGGCTTTAGACTGGCTAATTTGGTATTGGGAAAAACTTACAAAGTATTAAAAAAAGGTTATGAAACACCTTTCTTCACACAAATGACCATCAAAAAAGGAAAAGCTATCCTCTCTTTTAGTCATACAGAAAAGAAATTAGTATGTCCCGACAAAAAAATCAGAGGAGTAACGATAGCCGGAAATGACGGAAATTTCGTACCTGCCAATGCACATATCAAAGAAAACCTGCTGATAGTTTCTTCACCCAAAGTAAAACAGCCGATTGCTGTCCGTTACTGTTTCGATGATGCGACTGTAGGAAATTTATTCAATGCAGAAGGACTTCCTGTAGCACCTTTCCGCACAGATAGGAAATAAAAAATACGGGCAGGAGACAACATTTGACATATCATTAACCAATTACCATAAGTAATCAAACAAATGAAAATCAACACTTTATTATTCTTATCCCTGTTAACAGTTTCATGTTCACAACCTAAAAACCGGATTAATCTGACAGGTAAATGGCAATTTACTACAGACTCCGCCAATTGGAGCGGCAGCATCCTGTTGCCCGGTTCCATGGCTTCCAATGGATTAGGAAAAGATATTGACATTAGCACACCTTGGACAGGAAGCATCAACGATGAGTCTTATTTTAAAAATGAACGTTATGCCAAATATCGTAACTCCGATAACATCAAAATACCTTTTTGGCTACAACCAGTAAAATACTACAAAGGTGCAGCATGGTATCGGAAAGAAGTAAATATTCCAACCGACTGGAAACAGCAAGATATCTCTCTTTTTCTGGAACGATGCCATTGGGAAACACGTTTATGGGTAGATGATAAAGAAATAGGCATGCAGAACACACTCGGAACTCCCCATCAATATGATTTATCCGATGTACTCACTCCCGGCAAGCATACACTCACTTTACGTATAGATAACAGAATAAAAGACATTGATCCGGGAGAAAACTCACACAGTATTTCAGACCACACGCAAGGTAACTGGAACGGAGTAATAGGCGACATGTGCCTGCAAGTCCGCCCACAAGTAAACATAGCACACACAGATATTTATCCTGATATCAGTGCTAAAAACATTCGCGTAAAAACATGCTTGAAAAACAGAAAAAAGACAAAAGTCACCGCTATTCTAACCTTAAAAGCCAATGGGAAAAGCATACAACAAGAAGTAGTGCTCCTTCCCGGCGAGAACAAAACCGAAACAATACTTCCATTAGGAGACAATATTTGTCTGTGGGATGAGTTCAATCCGAATTTATATACATTGAAAGCCAGCCTGACCAATCAAGAAACAACGGTTACCGATACTCATACAGAGCAGTTCGGTATGCGCGATTTCAGAGTAATAAACCGCCACATCACCATCAACGGACGTCCTGTCTTTCTACGTGGAACACTGGATTGTGCAGTTTTTCCCAAAACCGGCTACCCACCTACCGACCAAGCCTCATGGGAAAAGATATTCACAGCCTGCCGTAATCACGGTATGAATCATATACGTTTTCATTCCTGGTGTCCTCCCGAAGCTGCTTTTTGTGCAGCCGACAAAATGGGAATGTACCTGGAAATAGAGTGCTCATCCTGGGCAAACAGCAGCACCACCATCGGAGATGGGAAACCATTGGACGCCTTTATACTAAAAGAAAGCGAAGCTATAGTGAGAACTTTTGGCAATCATCCTTCTTTCTGCATGATGATGTACGGCAATGAACCTGCCGGTGCAGGAAGCAATAATTATCTGGCCGAATTTACCTCCTATTGGAAAAAACAAGATAACAGGCGAATTTATAGCACTGCAGGCGGATGGCCCAACTTGCCTGTCAGTGATTTTTTAAGCGATTCCTCGCCACGCATACAGGGATGGGGACAAGGGTTGAATAGTATCATCAATGCCCAAACACCACGTACGGACTACGATTGGTCTGAATATATTAACCGGTTCACTCAGCCCATAGTAAGCCATGAAATAGGACAATGGTGCGTCTATCCCAATTTTAAAGAAATGAAAAAGTATACAGGTGTAATGCGCCCTACCAACTTTGAAATATTCCAAGAAAGTCTACAAGAGAATGGCATGGAAGCCCTTGCCGATAGTTTCCTTCTAGCATCTGGAAAATTACAAGTACTTTGTTACAAAGCCGACATAGAAGCCGCCCTCCGCACTAAAGACTTCGGAGGATTCCAATTGCTGGGTTTATACGATTTTCCGGGACAAGGCACCGCACTGGTAGGTGTGCTTGATGCCTTTTGGGAAGAGAAAGGATATATCTCTCCCGAAGAATACAGCCGTTTCTGCAATGCCACCGTACCATTGGCACGCCTGCCCAAACTAATTTTCACAAACAATGAAACTTTGAAAGCATCTGTAGAGGTCGCTCACTACGGAGATAGCCCTCTGAAAAACGCAACTACCGGATGGACTTTACGTGATGTTACAGGAAACATCCTCCAATCAGGAGAATGGAATGCAAAAGAAATACCTGTCGGCAATAATTTTGCTTTAGGAGAAATAGTTGCTCCACTCACTACCGTAACCACACCACAACGCTTGGTGTTAGAAGTTTCAGTAAACAATAGAAAAAATGACTGGAACATCTGGGTATACCCAACAGCCCAACAAGCCATTCCCAATGAAAATAAAATCTGTATGACCGATCGCTTGGATGCCATCACCCTAAACACACTTGAGAAAGGAGCCACAGTATTACTTTCACTAAAGAAAGGAAGTTTGTCCAAAGAACTGGGGGGCGATATCCAGATAGGCTTCTCCAGCATTTTCTGGAATACGGCATGGACTGCCAAACAAGCACCTCACACCTTGGGCATATTATGCAATCCCGCACATCCGGCTCTAAGTGAATTCCCCACAGAATATCATAGCGATTACCAATGGTGGGATGCCATGAGCCATTCCGGAGCAATTGAGTTCTGCGAACTTTCTCCCAAGCTACATCCCATTGTCCGCGTCATCGACGACTGGTTTACCAATCGCCCCTTAGCCTTATTGTTCGAAGCTAAAGTAGGTAAAGGAAAAATATTGGTTTCAGGTATAGACTTTTGGCAAGACATGGATAAACGCCCCGAAGCCCGACAACTGTTATATAGCTTGAAAAAATACATGAGCAGTCCGGCATTCCATCCTGATACGGAACTCAAAAAAGAACAAATACAGCAACTGCTATAAAGACTCTTTTATAGTAAAAAAACATCCATAAGTCATTCATCCTTATCATTTTTAAATATTTCAATATAAAATCTTAATTTTGCATTTAAATCATTTAAGTGATTCGTCATGACAAACTTTGAACAGTTCTATATCACATGGTATTCGCGTGCTATTTATTTCGCACGCGAATATGTATTGTCCGAAAGTGATGCCGAAAACATCGTTCAAGACGTGTTCCTACATTTATACGAACACTGCGACCGGTTGGACGCATACACCAACCTTACAGCTTACCTGTTTACTTCCATCAAAAACAAATGCCTCGACTACTTACGCAAACGGGTGAACGAACAGGAAGCTGTAGCCGAAATGCAAAACGAATTTGATATGGCCTTACGCATGAAATATGATTCTTTGGAAATCCTCAATACTAACTTCCCCGATGAAACCGGCATAGAAGAACGTTTGAAACAAGCTCTGCAGAAACTCCCCGAACGGTGCCGAAGCATTTTTATCATGAACAAACTGGAAGGTAAAAAACAACAGCAAATAGCCTCAGAACTGCAAATATCCATCAACACCGTAGAATCACAAATGGCCATTGCATACAAAAAATTACGCGAGGAATTAAAAGACTGCCTGCCTCTACTTCTTTTTTTATTTGCTCTTCCCTGATTTTTTTCATTTTCTTTTGGCGGATTCTTTCTCTTCCTTCGTTTACTATACAGAACAGATAAAAAATGGACCATCGAATTATAAAATATTACGCAGGAGAACTCAGTAAAGAAGAAAGGAAAGCTTTACTGCAGGAGGCCTTTTCCAACCAAGAACTGAAGAAGGAAATGATAAATTGCCAGCACTTGCAATCACTGGTAAAACTCCACCCACAAGAAAAAAACGAATTATTAGGTAAGGAAAGCCTGAAGCGTTTCATGAAAGCCCGACAGATAGAAAAAAAGAAAAGATTGTCATTCCATTTGTTACGCTATGCAGCTATCGTCATTGCCTGTATGGTTTCCACATGGTGGGTTACTTACTCGTTTATCACTATGGATATACCACAACCTGTCACTCAGGAACTCTCTGTCCCGGCCGGACAACGCGCACATATTGTACTGCCGGACGGCAGCAAAGTATGGGTGAATGCCGGTTCCACCCTCACCTATCCTTCCATATTCGGTGAGGAACGCCGGGTAAAACTCAGCGGAGAAGCTTTCTTTGAAGTGGCGAAAGGCTCTTTGCCGTTTATAGTCTCTACCGGTAAGGTGGATGTAAAAGCACTCGGCACCCAGTTCAATGTGTTCAACTATCCTACCGAAGAAGTGACCGTTGCACTGTTGGAAGGATCCGTACGCGTCTACCATCCCGAACAAGAACAACAAGGAGTTCTGTTAAGCCCTGAACAACAGCTAACCGCAACTGCCAATGGACGTTTCTTGGTGGTACCCATCACTAAAGACCCCATCATCTGGAAAGACGGTCTTTATGCTTTCAACAAACAAAAGCTGAAAGATATATTGAAAAAACTGGAACTCTATTATGACGTGAAAATCATCGTCAAAGACACCTCCATACTGGAATACGAATACACAGGAAAGTTCCGCCAGCGCGACGGGGTAATGGAGGTCTTGCGGATTATCCAGAAAATACACCCTTTCAAAATAAAACAAAAAGAGAATACGAATGAAATTACTTTATACCGTTAACCTTATTGTCTAATCCATAAAATCAAGAAGAACCATGAAAACATAAGAAGAATATCCATCCACACGTATGCCTTAATCAAAAAAGAAGTCGGCAGATGCGCCAACACCTGCCAACCCGACATTAAGCATAACGTATTCCAAACCCTTTCAAAAATCTAGAAATTATTAACTTAATCGGAAACAAAGATATGAAAATAAAACCTTTGTTAGGGCATCTTTTATGCCTAAAAACGCAAAACAGGACATTAAATATTATGAAAGTAACTATATTTTTGACGTTTTTCTGTGCTTTCCCCTTATTTGCTTCTACCGGTAAAGCACAAAACGCTGTAATAGAACTACCTTCAAACGCTGTAACGGTAGAAACCCTTTTCTCTGAAATAGAAAAACAGACAGACTATTTGGTAGTGTACAGCAACAGAGAACTGAATGTGAAGAGCATTGTTACTTTGTCAAAGAAGAAAGCCAAAGTAAGCGAAATGCTAAAAGAACTGCTGAAAAGTTCCAATCTAAAATACGAACATACCAACAATTATATCGTATTCTCCCCCAAAAACGATAAAACTCATGTTGCACAGCAAACTAAAAAAAAGGTGACGGGGACGGTCATTGACAAAAATGGGGAAGCCATCATCGGTGCCAGTGTACTGGAAAAAGGAACGACCAACGGAACCATTACAGACATAGATGGGCATTTTACCCTTGAAGTAGGGGACAAAGCAACCTTAGCTATCTCTTATATCGGCTACATCGGCCAAAATATAGCGATAGGCAACAAAAGCATGGTTTCCATCATCCTTCAGGAAGATTCACAAGCCCTTGAAGAAGTCGTTGTGATAGGCTATGGCACCCAAAAGAAAGTCAACCTGACCGGTTCGGTAGCCTCCATCAATTCCGAAGTAATCGAAAATGTACCCGCCTCCAACCTTTCCAATGCATTAAGCGGTCGGTTGGCCGGAGTCAACATCACCCAAACAGCCGGCAAACCGGGAGGTGGCTCATCCGTATCCATCCGTGCCGACGGTACTTGGAACAGCACCGACCCGCTGTACATCATTGACGGCGTGGTCCGTGACAAGTTTGCCTTCGATGGGCTGGACGCCAGTGAAGTAGAAAACCTTTCCGTTTTGAAAGACGGTGCTTCGGCGGCCATTTATGGTTCGCGTGCCGCCAACGGTGTTATCCTGGTTACTACCAAAAAGGGTAAGATAGGCAAACCGACCATCAATTATACAGGATCAATCGGTGTATCGGAAGCAACCAAGATACCAGATATGTTCAATGCATACGAGCAAGCTTTATACACCAATGAAGCTTTGCGCAACCATTTGGTTCCTGAAGGCGATGCTCAATATTATGCCGAAGATGAACTGGAATATTACAAAAATCACTCATACGACTGGATGGATGAGACCTGGAAATCCCCCGTTGTCACCCGCCATTCGCTGAATGTAAACGGTGGTAATGACAAGGTGCGCTATTTTATCGGTGGAAACTATTATTACGAAACAGGTTCATTCGACAACCTTAATTTCAAAAAATACAGTATCCGCAGCAATATTGACGCCAATATCACCAAAGACCTGAAAGTATCTTTGAACTTGAACATGGATACACGCAACGACCATAAACCTTATTGGAAATGGGACAATGACAACGACAATATGAACAACCTATACAACGGATTGCTGCGCCGCGGACTTTTTGCCCCTTATATTGACGGGAAACCCAACGGGACCTACCTGGCATGGCACCCGATGGAAGTAATCAATGGAAATAGCGGATACAATAAAAAGCGTTATTCCAACTATGAAGTAAACGTAGCCTTCCAATATGATGTTCCTTTCATCAAAGGCTTAAGCCTGAAACTGGCATACAACAAATATGAACGGCATACTTTCATTAAACAGTTCAGCCGTCCTTACGACCTGTATGTTTTCAAGACCACAGGTTCACACAACCATATACAGACCAATGAACTGGACTATGTGAAAACCAGAGATGACGGAGATTTCCTATACGAAAAATACAATAACGACAATAGCTACCAGCTCAATGCCATGGTGACTTACAACAATACCTTCGGCAAGCACGATATCAACGCCCTGTTTGTATACGAACAGTATGAAGGCACAACCGACTGGATGGACGGACAACGCAACTATTTCATCTCTTCGGCCGTAGACCAGATTTTTGCCGGAAGCTCCGATCCTAAAGATTCGACATTCAACGGTAAAGGTTCAGAAAGCGGTCGCCTTTCTTATGTAGGCCGCCTGGGATATACATACGACAACAAATACCTGCTGGAAGCCTCCTTCCGCTATGACGGTTCTGTCAACTTCGACCCAAAACACCGTTGGGGATTCTTCCCATCAGTATCGGCAGCATGGAGAATCTCAGAAGAAAATTTCTTCAAAAACAACGTCCGTTTCATTGATTACCTGAAACTCCGCGGCTCCATAGGCTTGCTGGGAAATGATGCTGTGGGAGGCTGGCAATGGATGCAACGCTACAACTTGAATTCAGGCGCCTATTTCGGTGCGCTAAGCAACGGAGTTTCCGCTGATGTAATCCCCAATGCCGAAATCACTTGGGAAAAGTCATTAGATATAGATTACGGATTTGATATGCAGATCTTACGCAACCGCCTGTCATTAAGTGCCGGTGGATTCTATAAACATACCTACGATATTTTAGGAGACCGCCTGGCCAGCCTGCCTTCCACCTTCGGAGGAGTCATGCCTAAAGAAAACTACGCAACGATTGACACGAAAGGTTTCGAAATAGAACTTTCCTACAAAGACAAAATAGGAAAAGACTTTACCTATAATATCAATGCCAACTTTGGCTACGCCACCAATAAGCTAATCACTAAAGACGAAGCTGAAAACTTACGTCCTTATAAATCAGAATTAGAATATAACACAGACCGCAGCATGGGATATGTGGCAACCGGCATCATCCGTACACAAGCCGACCTCGACGCACTGCCCGAAGGATATACCATCTTTGGGAAAAAACCGGAACTGGGAATGCTGAATTACAGGGATATAAGAGGTGCAAACTCGGACGAACCGGATGGAAAGATTGACGATAATGATAAAGAATGGATTATAAAACACACCAAATCCCCCATCAATTACGGCTTCTCCGTGGGTGGGGCATGGAAAGGATTAAGTGTGGACTTATTCTTCCAAGGTGTAGCCGGAGGCAAACGTTTTTATGACCAGCGTACAGAATGGGAAGGAATGGAAGCTTCCGCATATGCATGGAGGGCAGATTATTGGACACCGGAGAACACGGATGCCAAGTTCCCAAGGGCAGGAGCCGACAACGGAGCTTCTGAAGAATCGACTTTCTGGATTCAAGATACTTCATTCCTGCGCTTGAAGAATGTGAATATCACTTACCAGCTGCCGCAACAACTGGTATCCAAATGGGGTCTTTCACAAATGAAATTCTTCCTGATGGGAACCAACCTGTTCCTGCTGCAAGATAAAATTAAAGCTTATGATCCGGAGAACTCAAGCATCATGAATTACCCGTTGATGCGGACTTATTCATTTGGTATCAATGTCAGTTTCTAACTCTTTAAATATGAAAATATCATGAAAATAAAATATTTATTATATAGCGTATTAACAGCTGCCGCCCTTTCGGGATGTATTGATGTTTTAGATAAAAAAGACTTATCTGCCATCACCGAAGAAGATGTTTGGAACAATGCCCAATATGCTACTGCTTATCTGAACAAATTGTATCGTGACAACCTTCCGGGCTGGGATCAGAACGTAGCCGGGTATTCAGACGAAGCTTATGGTGAAACAGGTATTTTATACGGTCAGCTCACCACAGCCTCAATAGATAGTTGGCCATACAAAGAAATCCGTAACATCAATATCATGTTAAGCAGTATCGAAACCGGAAATATAGATAACGCAACCAAAACCTCATTAAAAGCCCAGGCACTTGTTTTAAGAGCTTGGAGATATTTCCAAATGGTACGTTTATACGGTGGAGTTCCTATAATTCTGGAACCGCAGGCATTGACCGATGACTTATATGTCACCCGTAACAAAACTTCGGAATGCATCAACTTAATCATCAAAGATTTGGACGATGCTATCGATGCCCTGCCCTGGAAATGGACAGGAGATGACGAAGGACGCTTTACAAAAGCAACCGTAATGGCACTGAAAGGCCGGATTCTGCTCTATTATGCCAGCCCGCAATTCAATCCAGAGAACAAAGCGGAACGCTGGGAAACAGCATATACGTACAACAAAATGGCAACCGAACAAATAGAAGCCAACGGATATGGGCTGTACGATAGTTATGAGAATATCTGGTTTGATGAAATGAATAAAGAAGTATTATTCGTTACACGCTACCAGGAACCCGACCTGACCCACCATTGGGATGCTGCGACACGCCCTTTGTCGGAAGCACAAAATTATTCGGGCTGCAACCAACCTACAAAGGAAATGGTAGAATCTTACCCTATGATTACTGGTACTCCCATTACAGAATCGCCCGATTATGACCCGCTTCACTTCTGGCAAAACCGTGATCCCCGCTTCACCAGCACCATAGCCTATAATGGATGCATATGGGAATTGAGTGGTAAAAAAGGTAGAATCCAATGGACATACCAAGGACACTCTACCCTTAACCCCAGCAGCAGCGGTTTCTATTGCCGGAAAGCCATCAATGTAAGCTATACTCCCTATTATACTGAAAGAAGCAGTACCGACTGGATAGAAATACGTTTTACCGAAGTCTTGATGAACTATGCCGAATGTGCTGCCGAAAATGGAAAACTGGATGAAGCTTACGGAGTTTTAAAACGCATTCGCCAACGCGCCGGAATAGAAGCCGGAAGCAATGGCATGTATGGTCTGAAAGCAAACATGTCACACGATGAAATGATAGCTGCCATCATGTTGGAACGTAAAATAGAATTTGCCTATGAAGGCAAACGCTACTGGGATTTGCGCCGACGACGCATGTTCGCATCCGAAATGAATGGAACCCGACGTCATGGTCTTTTGCCCAAACTAAAGATTTCCCCCATCGAATTCGACAAAATAAAAGACAATATAGACATAGACAAAGACTATACGACCTATTTTAAAGATTCGGTGGTGGTATTAGACCAGAAATATGAAATCAATTTCCAAAACAACTATTATTTCTATGCCATTCCCAACAAGCATTTAGAAACCAATTCCAAGTTGGAGCAAACGCAAGATTGGGACAACGGAACATTCAATCCGTATGAATAGGAAATAGAAATACTAAAAAAGAAAGAGTGTGTCAAAATAATGATTTACGATATAACTGTCATTTAGAGCTTTTGACACACTCTTATCTCAAATCAATGGAACACAAAAACATAATCCATGTTTTAAACAAGAAAATCCATTGATTTATACATTTATTATTCTTTCCTTTGTTACATAAAAAGCCATTTCTGTCCTTTTGTTGCAGTCCTGCCACCAGAAGACACCTGATACTACCATCAGGAACCTGTCCAACCGGAAAAGACAGATATTGACAATAAATAAAAACACATTTAAAAGATTTATATGAATAAAAAGAATTTATTACTAGCCGGCGCTCTCTTTGTCTGCCTGAGTGGGCAAGCCCAACATACGATAAAACTATCAGAACTAGACCTATCTCAAATGTGGCAAGAGTATGGAAAAGTACAGGATGGAAAGTCTGTCACCGGAGAACAAGCCGCCATCAATGGAAAAACTTACAATGAAGTGATAGGTACCCATGCCAAAAGCATCCTGAAAATAGACCTTCACGGAGATGCCACGCGTCTGCGTTCCCAAATAGGTATCGCAGACAGCAAAATCGATATTTCGGACAAAAGCTTGGCCATCCTTCCATTAGTAAACGGAACAAAACTTTATTTTCGCAAAGAAGGCAATGATAAACAATTCTTGGGACTGGCCGGCACAAGTGGCAAAATAGATAAAGGATCTGTTTGCTTTATTGTGAAAGGCGACGGCAAAGAGCTTTACAACAGTGGCATCCTGCACGGCAAGGAATCCCCTCTCTCCATAGATGTAGACTTAAAAGGAATCCGTATATTAGAATTATTGGTAGAACCAACAGACGATGGTGGCAGTGGTGACAATGCTTTGTGGATTACTCCGACCATTGAGTATAAATCAACCCAGCCCGAAACCGTCCATGCGGGATATGCAGGAAAAGGGCCGGAAATGGCAACCAATGTATCCCGCAAACTGGCAGATAAAATCAGCAAGCTCCCTGTCTTATCCGTGCCCGCCTCTACAAAAACCGACTTTGACTGGTTAATCACACCCGAAAAAGCCAAAGCGGGCATCTATGCTTCAGCAGACGGTAAAAGCATTATCGTAGCCAATCCAATGGTATCCCGCACTTTCCGGATTTTCCCGAATCTGGCCACAACCAATATCATCAACCGTATGACCGGAGAAAGTATGCTTCGTGCTGTCAGCAGTGAAGGGAGCATACAAATTGATGGTAAGAAACACTTAATCGGGGGATTGGCCGGACAGCCGGAACGGGCTTACATTGAAGATAGATGGATAGAGAACATGACTAGCATTCCCGAATCTTTTTTGGTGGAAGACTTTGAAATTGCCCCCATCAAGGAAGATATTAAATGGGCACGCAGCCGCTGGGCACTCAATAAAGAAACGGCAACCGGCAGTGAAATCATCTTTACTTTGCGTGGTGACAAGGAACTAAAAGATGTCATTGTGAAACTCCATGTATCGATATACGATAAAATTCCCGTCATCCGCAAACGATTTGAAGTGATAAACCAATCCGGCCTGCCTATCAACATCGACACATTCCAATTGGAATACCTCGCTTTTGCCGAACCTGAATCTCCCGGAGGGGGTGACCCTTCCAAGTTCCTTTTGCCCAATATCCATATAGAAAGCGATTATGCCTGTGCCGGAAGTTTCACGGAAAAAGAAACAGACATTACCGAAAAATGGGTGACCGATCCCGATTATACCTCGCAACGAAACTATTTGCTGCAAACCCCTTGCATACTGGAAGTTTCTCCCAAAATGGGACCCGACCAGGCCGTTCCGTCCAAAGGAACTTTCCGTTCTTTCAGTGTCTACGAAATGCCGTTCGACAGCTACGACCGTGAACGTAAAGGACTGTTTACCCGCAAAATGTACCGCACCATCGCACCGTGGACTACAGAAAATCCCATCTTCATGCATCTCACCTCAACCCATCCGGAAACAGTGTACCGTGCCATCGACCAATGTGCCGAAACAGGCTATGAAATGATTATCCTGAGTTTTGGTTCGGGCCTGAATGCCGAAGACATATCGGATGCAAACATAGCCAAATACAAAGCGTTTGTGGACTACGCCCGTGACAAAGGCATCGAAATGGGGTGCTACTCTCTGCTTGCCAGCCGCTGGATTAGCGACGAGGTGGATGTCATCAATCCGAAAACAGGGAAGCGAGGCGGCATGACATTCGGCAGTTCGCCCTGCCTGTGCAGCGACTGGGGCTATGAATATTTCCATAAGATAAAGACTTTCTTCGAGAAAACCGGAATGCGTTGCTTTGAACACGATGGCTCTTATCCGGGAGATTTCTGTGCCTCGACCGTCCATCCCCACCATAAAGGACTGAAGGACTCGCAATGGAATCAATTTTATAAGATAACAGAACTTTATCACTGGATGTGCGAAAACGGAATCTACCTCAATGTACCCGACTTTTATTTCTTGAACGGCTCTACCAAGGTAGGCATCGGCTATCGTGAAGTCAACTGGTCATTACCACGCGACCGACAGCTTATCCACACCCGCCAACTGAACTATGACTGCACTTTCGAACGTATTCCTTCCTCCTTATGGAGCTTTGTTCCATTGGTGGAATACCAAGGAGGCGGAGCAGCTGCCACACTGGAGCCTTTGAGTGAACATTTATACGAATACAAAACACTGATGTTCCAAAATTATGGTGCAGGAGTACAAGCCTGCTATCGCGGCCCGCGTTTGTATGATACTCCCGAAACTAAAAAAGTAGTGGTGGAAATTATCAGCTGGTATAAGAAATACCGAAACATACTGAATAGCGATATCATCCACTTGCGCAAACCGGATGCCCGCGACTGGGATGGTATCATGCACGTTAATCCTGCCGGAAAAGAAAAAGGGCTGGCCATGTTCTATAACCCTACCGACAAAGAAATGACACGTAATATCCAACTTCCGCTCTACTACACCGGACTGACAAAAACAGCCAGCATCCGCGAGCAGGAAGGTACACCGGCAAACTATACCCTGAACAGAGATTACACAGTGAACCTTACCGTCAAAATCCCGGCAAGGGGATATACTTGGTATGTAATTGAATAACTAATTAAACCTATATAAATATCATGAAATTCAGAAAACTGACTTATCTGGCATTTGCCTTTTCCATCCCGTGCTTCCTTCAAGCACAACAGACCAAAATGAACATCGGGGTAGAGGCAGGCCAACTCAACTTCACCGTCTCATTCAAAGGACAGCCTGTCATCCTTTCCTCCCCCTTGGGAATGAATGTAGACAACCAGTTACTCGGAAAAGAAGTAAAGAGTAGCACCGCCAATACAACATCCGGAAAGTATAAGACATATACTATAGAAAAAAAGGACGGAAGTATCTATTACATAGACTCATGGGAATTCGATGACGGAGTAACCCTCCGTTATCGTATCCCTTCGGACGGCCCCCGTTGCATTTACGGTGAACAAACAGCCTACACTTTCCCATCAGGCACACACGTATGGTATGCCAGTGGCCCATTCCAATATGGATGGATACAATCCTATCAAGACCGGAATACCGATGCCATCAAAGACGAATTGCTGGCTCCTCCTGCCACATTCCTTTTGCCGGACGGAACCTATGCCGCCATCACAGAAGCCAATCTTTTCAACTTTCATGGGGCTGTTTTATTCGGCAAAGAAAACAACCGTGTACAGTTTGGCTATGTAGAAAACAAAGGACATGTGGAAAGTGGAATCATCACCGGTATCCCACAGTCCAAATACTGGCATGAAGAGGTTCGTAACATACCGTGGATTACCTCGCCACGCAACGGAGAAAATGAAATCGCCACCCCATGGCGCGTACTGATGCTGGCCGAAGACCTAGACGGTTTAGTCAATAACCAAATCATCGCCCAAGTATCCGACCGTCCCAATCCCACCCTTTTCCCAAAAGGAAAAGATACGGAATGGATTAAACCAGGACGTTCTGTTTTCACATGGCTGGTAGAAGGCAATGACCGACTCAGCGTAGCCAACCATAAAAAATATGTAGATGGAGCAGCCGAACTAGGACTACAATCGGTAGTGGTAGACGATGGTTGGGAACTTTGGGGAGAAACAGAAAAGAATGCCAACGGACGCTCCAAATGGGAGCTTTTAAAAGAACTGACAGACTATGCCAAAGCCAAGAAGGTAGACATTTGGGTGTGGCGACCTTCCTCTCCCCGTTCGGGCAACAAGACCGACATAGGGCTGGTAGATGCTGACGAACGAGCCAGCTTTATGAAGAAATGTACCGAAGCAGGTGTCAAAGGACTGAAGATTGATTTCTTCCATACCGAGAACCTCTTTACCGTCAACTTAATGGAAAATATTTTGAAAGATGCAGCCAAAGCACATTTGATGGTCATCTTTCATGGAGTAAACAAACCAACGGGAGACAGCTACACATATCCCAACCTTCTGGCAAAAGAAGCTGTACGCGGATTGGAATCCGTAGGAGCTGAGAATAGTTGGGCACCCGGTCCGGCATGGCCTTATCACAATACAGTGTTGCCTTTTACCCGTTGGCTGGCAGGTGCTGCGGATTATACACCATTGAACTTCCGACAATTCTGTCCGCCTTCGGTCAGCTTCACCCATCAGTTGGCAAGTATCTATGTGTTTACCTCCCCCATGCTGATCTTTGCAGCCGACATGGAAGATATGTTAACCTGTCCGGGACGGATGTTTATCGAAGAAGTTCCGGTGGTTTGGGATGAAACCAAGGTACTGCCCGAAAGCCGCATCGGAGAACTGGCAGCTTTAGCCAGAAGAAGCGGCGATACATGGTATCTTTCCGTACTTAACGGTGAAACGCCCTATAAAGGCGAACTCAAGACGGATTTCCTTTCCAAAGGCACTTACCGGATGACCATCGCATCGGATAAAAGCGGTGACTACAAACAAATCGTCATCAGCAACCGCAAAATCAAATCCGGCAAAACACTAAAACTTGACTTACTCTCGGGAGGAGGATATTTGGCAAAAATAGAAAAGATATAAGTCATTCTCCTTCATTAATTCCATAACCGAATAACGCAAAGTCTCCCAGACACGGATCGCCCGGAAAGACCTCGGCAAGTGCCCGGGTAATGGTCTTTGCGTTATTCAGTGTATAAGATTTACTTTGAGTAAGATGAAGCCGATGGGCCACTTCACTGACATGAGTATCCAGTGGAATCAATAAGTCGCAAGGCGAAAAAGAAGTCCAAATACCGAAATCAACTTCCGAGTCACGCCGTATCATCCAACGAAGAAACATATTCAGTTTCTTTTGCGGCGCCTTGTCCGACACACCCAATAAGCGGCATAGACGCTGCATCGGAGAACCTTCCCGACACACCATCAAAGCCGCCTCCATACAGCCGTATGCTGTATATATTCCATGCAACCAATGAAACAATTCTGCCATTTTGTTTTTCGACACCGTGCGATAGAAAGAGTCCTCCCCACAGAAATCCGATTTCCAATCTTCCGACAATACATAAGCCAAAGGTTTACGATGCATGGCGGCATCCAGCCTCTCTGCCGCCTTCAGTATCTGAGGCCGGGCACCAAAACTCAGATATGCTGTCAGGAAACCGCTTATTTCTATATCTTCCTTCCGATGATAGCGATGCGGAAACTGAACCGGATCGGATGATATAAAAGCGGCGTTATGGTATCGGGAAGCATATTTCCGAAGAAAACCGGCAACCGATACTTCTTCACCAATGCACTGCTGCTTGGTGATATAGGAGACAAAATACTCCTGCTCTTTCTTGTCATCTTTCATTAGTTTCACTGTTTGTATGCCACAAAGATAGGAAAAGCTTTCCAATTACCTACCTTCCGCATCAATTTGCAGTTCCAAACAATACCGGCAAAGTGAACTTCATATTCACCTTTTCACCATTGGCAAGTTCCGCCGGTTCCCATTGGGGAGAACGTTGCAGCAAACCTATGACAGCTTCCTCAAAAGCCTTGTTGCCCGGAGACTTCAACACCTTTATTTCTCCGAGTTCACCATTTGCCTGAACCAGAAAACCTATCACCACCAATCCCCCTTCCTCCTCATATCCTTCGGGATAGCGCAAATTCTCCGTTATCCATTTCACAAATCCGGATACATCTTCCGAACCTTTGAAACGAGGCATCCGCGCCCCCGGAGGCAGGACGGAGACCGTATCCAGCAATTCCCCCTGCAAAGTCAATGTATCCGCCTTGCGAGCATCCCGCCCATTAACCATCATCCAAAAACCTATCACGACCAAGGCCATGACCAATACCGGCAACCACGACAAACCTTGCTTTAACCGATTCTTCTTCTGAAACCTTTTATTCACCCCTTTCTGTCCCAGAAAATAAACTTCATCCTCTTTTATATCTTTTTTCATACATCCGACCTCCTATTATTACATGAATCTTCAAGGGCAGACTTCAACGCCTTCAAAGCCTCTTTGGGTACCTGAAGAACAAACCTCTCTTTGAAACCCGAATCATATAAAACCAATTCCTGCTTCGCTAAATTTACCATATAAATATAGTTGCTATTTACAATCAGGCTCCGCCCTATCCTCATGAAACCCTGGGCTTCCGACTGGAGTTGTTGCTCTATATGCCTTTCGAATACAGAAAGATTAAAAGAAAAAGTATGCTCCTCACCCCCAATCAATGTCAAGACCGAGTAACTGCCATCGGAAGCCACATACGCTATCCTGTCGGCAGCTACCCTCAACAAGAGATTATTATTTGATAATATAAGATACCTCATTGTCATTTTATTAATAAGATAACAGGATTATCATCCTCCTGCAACTGTTTCAACCATTCCGGCTGTTCTTCCGAAAGCATTTTCTCACGGGCCTCTATCAACGTTTCGGTTTGATAACAAACCACCAACTCGCCGGCCGTCGATACATTATATACACTGAAACGAGGCAAGCCTTCCAATGAATTCTCTATACCGGCAGACTCCTGTATTTTCGTCACTCCGGTAGCCTTGTTATAAACACCTGCATAGGCAAGACTATTACGTCCCTTCAACCAGCTGTCCACGTCATACATATTCTGAAACAAATTAAAATAAACGACATGCTCCGTTTCCATCACCCGCGTAACAATTAGTTTATCTGTCATAACACCCGCCTCCTCATATCGTTCAAAACCTCCCCATTTCCCCATGTGAAAAACAATCTCGGGCACCGGATGCCGGAAGTCGTCCTTCATTGCAAAAATGGTATCATTAAACGTATCCTTCATACGTAATTCCCCATGCAGATGCCAATAGGCATTATTATTCTGATGTCCGTATGTCCACTTGTTGTTTTCAAACTGCATTAGATATGTTTTTCCTCCCAACACCTCGGCCCCGACCAAAGGCAACACTAATTTAGGCTTTCCACCGGGAAACTTATTGTCCCCCTTCACAGGCAGCGAATCCGATTTTTCTCCGCCGGCTCCGTCATAAGAGTAAGAAAAAACAGTAGTATGCTCCGAAGGAAGATTGACATAAGTAAAGAATTTGTCTCCCATAAAATAAGGAGCGACAATTGTCCCCCGTGCACTTTCTTCCCATGACACGGTTTTCAGAAACTTGCCCTTTGCGTCATAACTCTGATACTTAGTCGGCGAAATACGAACATAAATAGTTTGCGTTATCGGATCTGCCATAAAATTAGTTCCGTGGGGATACTCCTCCGGACCATTTCCTATTTGCCCCACCTGACCGACATACCGTCCGTTTTCCTTATCAAACACTTTAATTGGCACACTGCTTGCACCGATAAGAATAAATTTATCCGTCACTGCCATTGCCGTCAAAGAAGACACAGCCACTACCGAAGAATCGGTGGTTTCGAGAGGAATATATCTCACCTGTTCTCCCAAGTCGGTCAAAGTGATATTCTTCCGGTTATGAAAAGCCTCTTCCACATCGATGACATTTGGCACGGCATCATAATCCGTTTGGTTCTTTCCACTGCAACCGGTGAGCACAGCCACACAAATGCTCAACGGAATAATAATGTTCTCTCTCATCGTATTAAGTTTAAATATTTATTTGAAAACAAATATACTCACTTCCGACAAGCAAGCCTATTTCTGTGCCAGGCATTTTACGAAACCCGCCTTTGGGTTTATGAAATCCGGTTCTCAACAAGACCATTCTCATTGTTGTCAAATTCATCGATAGAAAAGAGGTATCATTTTATGTTTCATGACATATATTCAGTTTTTATCTTCATAAAATTTTATCTTCCAATTTCATTTTACTTCTTTTGTAAAGACTAAAAACCAAAAGTAAGAATCCGGAATTTAACGTCACGGATAAATGGGATATATGGAATATTTTCCCTCACCAACAGTTCATATCCAATCATCCCAAGAATCAGGTAGTGGGACATTATAAAACAGAATTCGTACTGGAGAAACTAAACGAGGGAAAACTTAGCGGAAAGTTGAAAGAGATGGCTTTAAAGCTGAAAGAAGACGACAATAATTGCATAGCAATATATAAATTCAAATAAAGACAAGTAATAAATCGGTAACCGGAAAAGAGATAGAGTTTGCTTACACGTTTTGCTGATTTCATGCATCCACAGCGAAATATCCGTTTATCGGCTTATAAACAGTCTGTTTGTGAAGTGCCGCCTTTTCCGGCTTTTCCTACCCTACCCGCCGGCATGACTTTTACTTTCCAATCCGGAATATATAAAGAGAATGCCAGCGAGTAGGGAAAAGAAAAAAATCAGTCTGCCATATTTTCCATTTTTAATGTCCAGGCATAGTCACATGGCATTTCATCCATATACAAAGCCGGCATTTCCACTACAATATCATCTCCCTTTTGCTTCCAGCTGACTTTCTCCTTGGAACCCAGCAAAGAGATTTTTGTCTTGCCGGTAGAATGGATATCCTTCAATTTTATGGTATTTTTCGGATATGCAGGCAAAATGGCATATACAGTCTTCCCCTTTTTGGTAAAGAATACCTCTTTCACCGCATAACCCGGATCAGGATTCACTGTCTGCTTTAAGATAGCATCACCGCTCACATAGTGTTTTTCCTTTGATTTCCATTCCCGGTTTCCCTTCGTCCACTGGCAAGAGCGTATCCAAGCGCGCGTTCCATAAATCGCCTCACCGTTTACTTTCAGCCAGTCTCCCATCTGAACCAGACGTTCCTGCATAATCGGCGGAATTTTACCATTCGCGTTCGGACCTACATCAAGCAGCAGGTTTCCGCCATTACTTACGATATTAACCAAGGTCAGAACCAATGCCTTAGGAGAAGTATAATCTTCCAAATCCTCATTCTGATTATATCCGAAAGAAAGCCCTATCCCCCGGCATTCCTCCCATGGCTTATTATAAGATGCATCCGAATTGCTGTACTCTCTGGTATAATAATCCCCATGTTTCCGCCCTGTATTATTTGCCCAACGGTCATTTACCACAATACTGTCTTTCACCGGAGATTCAGAATAAAGCCATGCCAATGTTCTTTCCGCCTGCCATACTTTATCATTCATTGCATCAGGGCCATCCGACCAAATCAAGTCCGGTTTATACGTATTCACCAAATCTTTCAGCTGAGGAAAGAAATGTTTTTCATAAAACAATTCCATTGTCTCTTTGGTGTACAACGGATTCCCCCATTCGCGAAGCGAGAAATAACATCCCACTTTTATATGAGTCTTCCGCAACGCATCCACATATTCGCCCACCAAATCACGATGAGCCCCTATCACCATACTGTTCCAAGGTCTGCCATACGATGTGGAAGCCTCCTTGCTAGGCCATAACGCATAGCCGTCGTGATGCTTGGTTGTCAACACCGCATAACGGGCACCTGCACGTTCAAACAACTTCGCCCACTCATTGGCGTCATAACTCATCGCCTTGAACATGGGAGCAAAATCGGCATAAGTGAAGTCCCTGCCATACATCGCCGTATGAAAATCATAGATTTCCGTACCGGTAAAATCACCGTTCCCCATCAATTTCTTGTTTTCCAACCAATACTTATACCATTCGGAGTAAGTACCTTTAGGCGACCAGCCCGGTACGGAATACAACCCCCAGTGAATAAAAACACCAAATTTGGCGTCTTCAAACCAAGCCGGAACCGGACGTTTGTCCAGTGATTCCCAATCCGGAGTATATGCCTTTTGGGAAAACAGAGAAACTGAGACAAAACAGAAAAGAAGAGTAAAAATACTTTTTTTCATAGCACTCATCTTGTATTAAGTGAAAATTTTATTCATAACTACAATGTTAATCAAAAAGAATCGATAACAAGAACAATTCCCTTTAATTTATTCCAATTCCCGCCCATTCTAGTTTGCAGCAAAGAAAAAGATAGGATTTCCAGCCAAACCACCCACATAGTATATATAAGGTATACACCTCATCCAATCATATTCATCATCCAGCCAACATTTTGCTACAATCCGTTGATACCGGTCCTTCTGCTACCCTAGGCAGCTGAAAACATGTAAAGGAACTAGACTTCTGTGACACTTTCCTGCTGGCGCAGCACATACACTGCATGGGCGTGCCTTCCCTTTTTGTCCAATCTCTTCTCCTCATACCATGCCTTCAGTTCGTAGGCAGCCGTGGTACGCGCCACCCCCAGCCATTCCGAATAGGCCAGACGTGTAATGGAACCGTGTTCTTTCAGATAAGCCTCCAGCAGCGTCCAGCGCTCCTCCTTATTATATTTCTTCACTGTAGGAAGGAAGCCGAAGTCGGCACGGAGGATTTCCGTTTCCTGCCGCACCCGCTTCACCAGCTCCGGCACCGGACGGAAGTTCACCTTCTTTATCTTCACGGATGCCGCACGTATCTCCTTCCGGTCTGTCACCTCACGCGAGGACAAAGCAAGAGAAAACGTACCCAGCCCATCCAACCGCACATTTCTCCCTTGCCGCAAATGAGACACAATGGCATCGGACACCTCCTGCAGCACTCCCATCACACAGCCTGCCGAGTATGCACTGTGCCTGGACAATTCCTTCACTATGTGGTCGGTAGTAATCGTTTCCTTCACCACTACCGCCGGATAAAGCACCGGCTTGCCATCCTTTTCCTTGAAAGGATTGGTCTTGAAATCATATTGTATCTCCATTATTAAAAGATTTTATCCGTATGCGTAAGCCTTTTCTGCCTTATGGCCAAGGGTTTTCCTCCTATCATATTCTATCTCCATAAGCTTTGGACTTAACTCCAAAGTCTATGGAGTTATCTCCAAAGGTTATGGAATTAACTCCGCAACTTTTGGAGATAGAACACTTCTGTACAAAAGTACTTAATCTTTAGGAGATAAAGGCTTAATAGAAAGGAAAAGATGGGTTAAGGAGAAAGATAATCACGTATTTGCCCCCTTTCTTAAAAAACTGAATGAATAAACAAAAGGATACGACATATAGGAAGACAGCCTGATAACATAGTTTGATGTTCACAAAGAACAACGGTTTCATTGTGTTCTGCGGACCGACAGCCTCAACTATGCAAGCTCCCGCATCAACCGCGCACCGAACATGGCATTGACGACCTATAATTTTGCAGTTCTTGAAGAAGAAGTGAAACTCGCTAAAAAGATATTTCCCGAGACCTGGAAAGAACATTCCCTTCTCAGGGCTGTTGCTTCAGTGTCACGACCATCAGCACCGGATTATCATCTTCCTGCAAGTTCTTCAATCTCTCATTTTCCAAGACCGAAGGATTTTTCTCGGCATACCTGAGGACTTGGGAAGCCTGCACTACTTTCAACAGTGTATAATCATCCAAAGCAATAGCCGGACGAAAATCAAACAAGCCATCCATATCATTCTTCAATGCGCCGCCCGCCACTTTATAACATTCGTTTTTGCGCTTATCATAGATAGCCATCATATTCTCCCGTTTACCTTCCCCCGCCCAATATGCGTATGGGATAAATACAAAATCCGCCACTTCAATCGGATGAATAGACAGATAAGAACTGGCCAGAGAATTAAACTTATCATCATCGCCAAGAAGTTCAAAACGATAATCGGACGGCAGATGATATTTGCCTAAGTCGAATACATAACGCGGAATGAGTTCCTGTTCGGTCACCGTAAAAATGGTATCGTTATAGTTCTCCCGATAGCAAATGTCATCTCCGCAACGATACATAAAACGGTCGTCGGACGAACCAATCATAAAGACCATCCCCTCTTCTACATCGAATAAATCATGGCGGGGATAAGCGCGAAGTGTATCGCCATGAGCATCGGAAATCAAGACCCGGGTAGCCACTTTGCCTGTCGAATTATAAAGGAAGCGGAAAAGGGTACTGTCGTTCTTCACCTTGAACTGAAAAGTTTCATCATTCGTAGGATATGAGCAAATAAAATCGCCGGTTTCCGTATCATATACATTTATCTTGCCTATATCGCCAACAAAAAGACGCTGCGACCGGTCATTGACATCTATATCGCTTATCCAATTGTATTCTCCCGGTCCACCGCCTATCCCTCCTAGCACGCGGATAAACTTTCCGTCCAAAGCATACTGAAGCAAGTTGTCTCCTACTGCCAAAAAGAAATATTTTGAAGAACGGACAACCCCGTTATCCCACAAATTACCGACTAGGCAATTGGAATCCGTTTGCAGAGGAATATAGTCTACGTTTGCCACAAAATCGCTCATCGACAGTTCTCTCTCATCTTGGACAGCCGATTCAAAGGGAATTACAGTCATGCCATTTTCCGTCATTGGAGCAGCCTTTTGATTCCCACTACAGGAAGATAATATAGCTGCTATGAAAAAACAGCAGGAAAGCCTGAAGAAATGTTTGTTCATCACACATCGTTTTATGATTAATAGTATGGGCAAATATAGATAAATAAACGATGCGCAAAAGGAAATGGGAAATAATTATTTCTAAAGGGAAAAGAAAGAGGCAAAAAATCTCCTTTCACCCTAACATGCTGTACCCCAATAGAGTTACATCCTGTTTGGTGTGAAAGGAGATTTTATAAAGTCCTATTTCCGTTCTTATTCAGCCTGTTCTTACAGAGTATAAGTTCCTTCTACCAGCTTACCCATTGCCCATACAGCGCGGATATTCAAATCCTGGTCAAGAATGAGCATATCGGCATCTTTGCCTTTCTGCAGTGAACCCTTGCGGTCATATACTCCCATAATCTTGGACGGAGTTTCCGAAGCCATACGGATAGCATCTTCCAACGGAATTTCAGCTTTCTGCACCAACGTACGAATCAAGCGGTCCATGGTAGCCACACTTCCTGCCAAAGCGGAACGGTCGGCCAACTTACAGACACCGTCTTCAATAATGACACGGGGGTCAAAAGCCACATTACTGTCACTGGCTGCACACGACAAGGCATCGGTGATAACACAAGCGCGTTCCACACCTTTAATCTTGTAAATCAAGCGCAAGATGGTGGGAGGAACATGGATGCCGTCTGCCACAACTTCTACAGTCATATCGTCTATCAGGTAGATACTTTCCACCGTACCTTCGTACTTGTATTCACGACGTTTGTGGAAGCCCGGCATCGCATTATAGAAATGAGTGGCATGAGAATAACCCGATTCGTAGGCAGCACGGATATCATCATATTCGGCTTGGGTATGAGCCACTGAAGCCAAGATGCCTTTTCCTGTGATATATTTACCAAACTGCATGGCGCCCGGCAATTCGGGAGCGGCATCCCAACGTTTGATACAGCCCCACTTCTCTACAATAGGAATATATTCCTTCGGGTCCGGGTCTTTGATGTTTTCGGGCATCTGGCCGCCTGCCATTTTCATATTAAGATAATGTCCTTCGAGGTGCAGACCAAGCACCGGGCTATCGGGTTCAGCCATCATCTTGGTACAGGTTTCGGCAGCCGCTTCAATCATCGGCACTGTGGATGAAGACAAAGTAGGGAAAATACTGGTAGTACCATGCTTCATGTGAGCGTTAATCGCTGTACGGAAAGCCTCTTCAGTACCTTCCATAAAGTCGCCGCCGCCACCGCCATGAACGTGGATTTCCACACCGCCGGGAACTACATACATACCTTTGGCGTCAATCAGCTCGGCTCCGATAACGGCCAGGTCACAGTTTGTTACTTCTAAAATTTTGTTGTCGCGCATCAGGACAGAACCGTCCTTTAACCATCCCTGAGGAGTGAGTATCTTCGCGTTTATGATTTGGGTCAACATAATATAGTAATAAAATTAGGATTTCTAAACAGCATATTAAATATGGGAACAAAATTACTAACTTTTTCACAGTTAGCTGCAGATATCCTGAATTATTTTCTAACTATTTTAATATAAAAAGCCCCGCTTAATAAAATCAAGCGGGGCACAGATAGAGGGAATTCAAACAAATCTTTTTACTTACTCATTAAAACTAGCCTACCTGATTTAAGTCCTTTGCCTGTTGCGGTTAATGTTATCTCGCCCGGTTTATCGGTACTTTGAACAATGGCAGTCATCATTCCGTTGAAAACTTTCATCTGCGGAAGATGGAAAAGTTCCAATGAAGCGGGATTACCATTGGCTCCGGCACGATACGTTCCTGCACCCTTCACCGAATATTTGATGAGGTGTTGTGCATCGGGGCATAAATTACCGTCCTTGTCTACCACTCTCACGGTCACGAATGACAGGTCTTTGCCGTCCGCCTTGATTTCGTTACGGTCGGCCACCAGTTCGATATGGTCGGGCTTGCCGGCTGTGTGAATTTCTTTTTCGGCCACCGCTTCTCCCTTGTCATTGTAAGCCACTACTTTTACCGTTCCCGGCTCATACTTTGTATCCATCCACATCAGACGATAGCGCTGCTGGCGTTTGAAGTCGGCGGTAGAGGCTGAATCGGCACTATTCTCGGGAGTAACGCTCAGGTCTTTTGTGCGCTTGCCCTGACTCTTACCATTGATAAACACTTCTGCCGCAGGATAGTTGGTGTATACAAAAATCGGAGTGACTTCGCCTTCACGTCCCGGCCATGTCCAATGAGGAAGGATATGGAGGGTCTCTTCGTCCTTGTTCCAATGGCTACGGTAGAGATAGTAACGGTCTTTAGGCAGGCCGGCAAGGTCAATGATACCAAATAAAGAAGAATGGCTGGGCCAATCTGTATAATAAGGTGTCGGTTCACCCAGATAATCAAAGCCTGTCCATACAAATTCTCCGATAGCCCATGGTTTGTCATCATGCCAAATCCAGTCGTCTTCGGGCAAGTTAGACCATCCGCAGTGTTCCACATCGTATGATGAAGACTGATGGTCATCATACTTCTTCATAGCCTGACGGGTTACAGGGAATTTATATACACCGCGAGAGCTGACAGTGGAAGCAGTCTCACTACCCAAAATAATCTGTTGCGGCAACTTCTTATAATTTTCGGGATACTTGTGGGGACGATAGTTAAATCCGGCTATGTCCATAGTAGCCGCCATATTATTGTTGACTACGGCGTCAGGGGCATCCATACCCTGAGTGACCGGGCGGGTCGGGTCTTCGCGATGGCAGATATCCTGCAACATACGTGAAAGTTTCGGTCCGTTACTTCCATTCCATTGGTCGGGCACTTCATTACCGATGCACCACATCACGACACTCGGATTATTGCGATAGTGACGGATAAGGTTCACCAGGTCTTTCTCTGCCCATTCGTCAAACTCCTTATGATAGCCGTTCGCCATTTTTGCCGATTTCCATTCGTCGAATGATTCCGGCATCAACATCATCCCCATCTCGTCACACGCCTCTACCAGCTCGGGAGCAGGCATGTTATGAGAAGTACGGATGGCGTTACAGCCCATATCCTTCAATATGCGGATTTGACGACGGATAGCCGCATCATTCACAGCACCACCCAAAGGGCCTAAATCATGATGATTACAAACTCCTTTGAATTTTGTAAGTTTGCCATTCAGGAAGAAGCCCTTATCAGGTACAATCTCCAATGTACGGATACCAAAACGAGTCGTATATTCATCCTTCAATGTCTCGCCATCGTAGACTTTAGAAACTGCAGTGTACAATGCCGGATTCTCAGGTGACCATAAAGAAGGATGATACACAACAAAATTCTGGTTGAAGAAGGTTCCGTCCAGTCTATCTCCCGGTCTGTCATCCGAAGAGATTCTCTTTCCTTCGGGATTCAGTATTTCTGTTACAATGCGGTAATCACCGACATTTTTCCCTTTGGGCATTACTAAGTCAGTCTTCACATTGACTCTTGCAAAACCGTCCTCCACAACAGGAGTTGTGATGACAGTTCCCCATGTCGGGATATGTACATCTTCTGTCACTACCAAATGCACATTGCGATACAGCCCTGCTCCGGGATACCAACGTGAAGATTCGCGCTCGTTTTCCAGACGGACTGCCAGTTCGTTCTTCTCTCCCGGCTTCAGATAAGGTGTAGCATCCACATAAAATGAGTTATAGCCATAAGGCCAGTATCCTGCCTCTTGTCCGTTGATATATACGCGGGCATGACTCATGGCACCGTCAAATATCAATGTAGCTTTCTTGCCTTTTTCAAAAGAAGGAGCATCAAAGTTGAGGCGATACCAACCCGTTCCTACAAAAGGAAGTCCGCCGGTACGTCCGGCATGTTCCATTGCTTCGGTTTGCCCATCCTGGGTAATTGCCATCTCCTGCTTATCATTGTTTATACTGAATGGCCCGTAAATAGCCCAATCATGGGGAACGGTAACGTTCTGCCACTTGGCATCATTAAATCCGGGCTTCGCAAAGTCTGCATTGTCTTCACGAGTGAACTTCCACCCTTTTTCAAAGGTCTGCTCGGTTCTTACCTGCGCTTGCATGAAAGCAAGGGAACAGATAGCCCCCAACGCGGCACATAAAAATCGTTTAGTATTCATAGTCTTTCTTATTTATTGATATGGTCTGTAACAACAAAAGTTATCTCTCCCGCCTTAATCAAGTCCTCATGAGAAATAAGGTATTTATTCACTTTCTTGTTTCCTAATCTGATTTCCTTGATATAGTCTCCATGACCTTCCTTCTTGATGACCAGTTTGTCTTTACCCCAATATTTAGGGTCAAGCTTAATGGTTATCTCATCAAAAGTCGGAGTGGTCAATGTATATTCGGGTACACCGGGGCAATCAGGATACAATCCCATCATACTGAAAATAGCCCATGTAGACATAGTACCTGTATCATCATTTCCGGGGATACCGTCAGGTTTGGTAGTGAAGTGTTTGGCCAGCAACTCTTTTACCAATTTCTGAGTACGCCATTCTTCGCCTTTGAAACGGCTGAACAAGTACGGATAGGCAATGTCCGGTTCGTTGGCAGGGTCATAATTTCCTTCATCGAACACACTTTGCAGCTTATCTACGAACTTCTTGTCGCCACCCATCAATTTTGTCAGCCCTTTGATATCATGAGGAACAAAGAAAGTGTAATTCCATGCATTTCCTTCGTGGAAACCGGGACTGGGTGCAAAGTTTGCTCCTTCTTTGGGGTCGAACGGTTCATAGAACTTGCCTTCCTGCGTAATGGGACGCAGAGTGCCAAATTCTTTGCAGAAATAATTCTTATAACCCATAGAACGTTTGCGGAACAGCTTGGCATCTTCTTTCTTTCCCAGTTCTTCTGCCAAAGTAGACAGCGCATAATCTGCCACATAATATTCCAAGGCATGTGAAACAGAGTTATCATATTGGCTTTCCATCGGCACATATCCCTTTGCCATATAGTCATCATTATCCGGGCGCATCAGGTTATCCTTACCCGGAGTAGTGGCCGACTTATACATACCTTTATATGCCAAGTTGATGTCGAAGTCCTGAAGACCTTTCATCCAACTGTCCACAATAACCGGAATGGAAGGGTCGCCTTCCATTGTCAGCGTCTCACGTCCGTAAAGTTCCCATTTAGGGAACCATCCATGTTCCTTATACATTCCGAGCATGGTATGAATCATATCCATCTGGCGCTCAGGATATACCAGCGTCATCAATTGGTGTACGTTGCGATATGTATCCCACAATGAGAATACCGTATAACGGTTACGGTTGGTAGTCAGAATCTTATCGCCTTCCATCTGCGGGTATTGACCGCTAACGTCCTGAAGGATATTCGGATGGATAAGAGTGTGATACATGGCGGTATAGAATACTCCTTTTTGTTCTTCTGTTCCGCCTTTGACAGTGATGCGTGAAAGGTCGTCATTCCACATCTTGCGTGCTTCGGCACGCAGTTTGTCGAATGTAGTTCCGAACGGTTGCTCCTTTTCAAGATTCAAACGTGCATTCTCGATGCTCACAAAGGATACGCCCATGCTGACTTCTATCGTTTCGCTCACTGTCGAGTCAAAAGTAAACCATGCACCGACATCGTCACCGCTCATTTCCTTTGTGTAGGCAGTGTAAAGTTTATACTTGCCTGCCGTGTCATCCCACTGTGCTTCCACCCCCATCGGACGCATCATTTTCCAGTAGCCGCGTTTTGCCGGTACTTTATTAATGCGCATCACAAAATATATTGGGAATACAGCTTGCGGGTTATAACAAAAAGTACCCAGCAACTTGGTTCCTTCAATCTCACGGTCATTGACAAAACGCACTGTTGCGCCACTCTCGTTTGTCAATCCCTCACCCAGATTCAGCAAGATATTGCTTTGTCCTGCCGGAAAAGTGAAACGTGCCATGCTGGTTCGGGGAGTAGCCGTCACTTCGCACTTTACATTATACTTATCCAATACATTGGTATAATAGCCGGGAGTAGCCAATTCATTGCTGTACACACTTCCGTAAGTATTAAAATCAACATTCAGCTTTCCGGTGGTCGGCATCAGCAGTAAAGAGCCTAATTCGGGGCAACCCACACCACTCAGGTTGACATGGGCAAATCCTGTCATATACTTATTATTGAACTCGTAAGGAGTAGACCACCAGGTGCTGTCCTTGTTAATCTTATTTTCGGGTACATCCCCCAATACATTGAGAGGCGTAACCGACATCATTCCCTGCGGACACATCGCACCGGGATTAGTCGTCCCATAATTCGTAGTCCCCACAAAAGGATTCACATAATCGGCCGGTTCTTTTTGCGCCATTGCAGTCAGCAAAGAAAACAATGCGACACCGGTCAAAATACTCAGTTTTCGTATCATAGTCATTTATTTAATTACAACTTCATCTGTAAACAAGAAACCACCAAACTCGCCGGAAGTTGCCTGATAACGTACATAGCGTCCTTTAGCATTGCCTTCCCAACCAAAATTGGTAAAAGTTACCTTATCGTCTTTCACTACTTTATGCTCGATATGCTTCAATTCTGTAAAGTCTTTACCATCATCGGATATAGAGATTGTCACTTCGGCAGGCATAAATACCTCCGGTCCGCAAACCTGCATAAAGTCTGCACCGATAAAATGAAGTTCCGTCTCTTTCTCCAAATCAATCGTAACATCCATTCTTTTCTTGTCAATGAAACCTTGCCAACGCTTATCACCATACGTCCATCCGCCACGGACACCATCGACCAAAGCCGTATCCCCCCCGGCAGCATATCCGGGATAATAAGCAGCATCAGGGCCATAAGTCACTTTCTTCCCTACTGCCAGATGTTCCACCGGCTTATCAGCTCCGGGACGGTTACCGATTTCATTTTTCAGTTCAAACGGATAATAACCGGATTTTTTCAATTCTTCCACCGCTTTTAGAGCCCGTACATGGAAGTCTTCATAATTCTTCTTCGACGGTGCACTCCAGGCAACTTCCGCCAACGCAAGAACACGGGGGTAAATCATCATTTCAGCATGCTCGGGTGTCGGAATATATTCTGTAAACAGATTTGCCTGCACACCATACACCAGTCCCACCTTTTCGGCACTCAACGTATCAGGTACCGGATTAAAGGAATAGACTTTGGACAAAGGCAGATACCCGCCGATAGCCTCGGGCTGAGAATCCGGTGCATCCTGATAAGAATCAAAATAACAAAATTCACCCGGAGTCATAATAGCCTTATGACCGGCTTCCACCGCTTTCATTCCTCCTTCCGTTCCACGCCATGACATAACTGTAGCATTAGGTGCCAATCCTCCTTCAAGAATTTCATCCCACCCCAACAGTTTGCGGTTGTGGGCATTCAGGAACATTTCAATGCGATGAATCAGATAACTCTGCAATTCGTTCACATCTTTCAAACCTTCCTTCTTCATCCGTGCCTGACATAACTTACAAGTAGGCCAAGATGCTTTACCCGCCTCATCTCCACCAATATGGATATATTCGGACGGGAATAATTCCATCACTTCCGTCAGCACATTCTCCAGAAATTCAAAAGTCTTTTCATTGCCCACACAGAAATCAGCCTGCTTATAAGGTTCGTGTGTACAAGACAGTTCGGGATAAGCCGTCAATACTTCTTCCGAGTGTGCCGGCATTTCTATTTCGGGAATGATGGTTATATAACGAGCTTTGGCATAAGCCACCAATTCACGGATATCCTCTTTGGTGTAATAGCCTCCATAAGCATTCTCACTACCTTCTTCACGATATTGACGACCATTGTTCCACCATTCTTTCCAGGTGGGGAACTCACGCCACGCAGCAAATTCAGTGAGATGGGGATATTTATCTATTTCAATACGCCAGCCTGCCGCATCAGTCAGATGTAAATGGAGGCGGTTCAGTTTATAATAGGCAAAAGCATCAATCTGCTTTTTCACAAAATTCACATCAAAGAAATGACGGGAAACATCGAGCATCATACCACGATAGGCAAAGCGTGGCTCGTCGGTAACGGTTCCTACCGGCAATTCCTTTTTCTCATTGACCATTTGAAGGAATGTCTGGACACCATAAAAAAGTCCTGCACCCGAGGTAGCCCGGATTTTTACCTGCTTCGGAGTTACTTCCAATACATATCCTTCGGGCGAAGTAATATCCGGCAACCGGTCTACTTGTTGAAGAATGACCGCATTATCGGCCACTTCTTCCAGAGCAGCGTCCAATTGATAAGGAGAGCCGGCCATGTAGTCTGCCAATACCGTTTTATCCTCTTGGGGTGCATCTATCCATAATTTTGTTTGATTATTCAATTGAAAAGCACCCTTTTGCAAGTCTGCACTCAATGGAACGGGAATCACAGAAAGTGTCTCTTTCTGTTCCTTGGCGCAACCCGCCAACAACAGGCTCAACGCCACACCTGCCAATAGTGTAAGTTTCCTCATTTTCTATTCTCTTTAATTCTGTTTATTTCATTGGTACGAATACCCGGTTTTAATTCACCATTTATTATATAAGTATAAACTCCGTCGGCAACCAAAGCTGCTCCTGCACGTGCTCCCTGTTCATATTCACCCAAAGAGTTCCATTCATCTTTCGCAGGATAGTAAAGCAACAGATTCTTATTGAACTGATACCACTCCACCGGATGCGACAGATATTCTTTTCCCGCATAAATGCCCTGCAAGGCTTTCAGGAATATATCCTTATTGACACCGCCCACACACAAAATAGCCTCTTCTCCCCAAGGAACGGCTGCTCCACCTCCCAATGAAATACTTTTTCTTTCTTTATCGACCGGGGTCGCTACCGAAGTCCATTCTTTCGTCTCGGGTGAATATACATAACCGTCCACAGACAAGGTTGCCTCGCGTCCATCTACAGCCGGAGCAAAGCCTCCCCAAACATAAAGTTTTCCTCCCTGTGCCGCACATACCGGTTGCACTCTCGGTTCGCCGGGCACATTGGCCTCTTTCTGCCATCCCTTATCCAAGTTTGACAAATCCAGCGAATACATATCCGAAGAGGGAACACCATTCACATTTCCTCCTACGATATACAGCAAATCACCGATTAAGGCACCTGCCATATTATCGACAGTCACGGGTAAAGAAGGTAAAGTATCGGTTACCAGGGCGTCTTCTTGCAAAGATAAAAGAAATACATCAGATATACTACCATCAGCAGTAGTTCCTCCAACACAAATTAACCCTTTTTGTGTAGAAATAGTTACTCCATACGCTGACGCTTCAGGCAAAAGACCTATTTGTTTCCACCGGAAGGTGGTATCCGATGATAAAGGAGTGGCATAAACTTCATTATAAAACACCTTTTTTCCGCCATCGGCAACAGGAATATCCGGGAAATTACATCCACCCGCCATTATCAAACGGCCTTCTGTTACTCCTGCATATAAAGCAGAAACTCCCTTAAGAAAAGCGGCATTCCCCGAAGGGAAGCCGTTCATTTTCTCAAGAGATATTTCAGAACCGGACGCATCAGTGTGATGGCATGCACTGCATGCCAATAAACCACCCACTAATACAGCCAGCAAATTTCCATATAATTGTTTCTTTGTCACACAAGCTATGGATTAATCAGTTCAACGAAATTTCATCTACAAACAAGAAGGCAGGATTGCCTTTACCACCATGCCAAGCAGGAATGCTATGTTCCGTCAAAGCTGTCACCTTGACATAACGAGCCTTAACCGGTGAGAATGTCAATGTATGGTTAAACACTCCGTTCTTGTCATCCTGCTTCATGGCAGGATATTTTTCTGAAGCAACTTCTTTAAAGTTCAGACCGTCTTCGGACACTGCTACAGAAAGGGCACGAGCATCAAATACCCAGTCCCCCTTTTCTACACAAGTAGAGATAGAAGCACTTTGAATTTCGGTCGGTTCTTTCAAATCAATCACAGCTTCCATGTCATTTTTATAGAAAGCAATCCAACGGCCTGTCTTATAATTTCCATTACCTTTCAATCCATCCACCAAAGTGGGAGCACCGTTAAATTCATATTGCTTATTTACCGGCTGCAACATAGTGATAGGTTTCATACTTGCCTTGTTGAAAGCGATGTCCTCTTTCACCACACGGCTGTTTCCTGTAGGACGAACTGCCACTGCCTGGAAAGTGCAGTTTTCTTTGAGTTTCAAAGGTTCTGTATACTGTGCTGACGCAGCAGTCGGCTCGCTTCCATCCAATGTGTAATAAATCGGACAATTATCAATAGTAGATAAAGTTACATCCAATGTTCCATCCTGCGGATTAGGAGTGAAAACAGCATTTACATCAAATACATGAGTAGCATAATTGTACTTATATACATCGTATACATCTACCAGTTGCGGCAAACGTTTCAAGAAGTCTTCATAATTTTTCTTCGCAGGCATTGTCCATTGTACTTCGGCCAAAGCAGCCATACGAGGCAATTCCATGTATTCTACCTGACTGAAAGTAGGAATATATTCCGTCCACAAGTTAGCCTGTACACCTTTTATATACTTTTGTTCTTCAGGAGTGAGAGACTTAGGCATCGGCTCATAAGAATAAACTCTTTCGATAGGCAGATAACCACCGATGGCTTCCGGCTCATTCTCAACGTCCTTAGACTGATAATAATCAAAATACAGATAAGTATTCGGCGACATAATCACATCATGTTTCTGCTTGGCAGCCTCTATACCGCCTGATTCGCCACGCCATGACATAACAGTTGAGTTGGGGGCCAATCCACCTTCCAGAATTTCGTCCCAGCCTATAATCTGACGACCTTTGTCATTCAAGAACTTCTCTGCATGATTGATAATGAAGCTCTGCAAATATTCTTCTGCCGAATGTTTCTTATCACCCTTTATACCCAATGCCTTGATACGTGCCTGGCACTTCGGACAAGTTTTCCAACGCACTTTCGGACATTCGTCACCTCCTACATGAATATATTCAGACGGGAAAATCTCAATGATTTCACCCAATACATCGTCAATAAACTTCAGTGTCTCATCATTTCCGGCACACAGTACATCATCCGATATACCCCATATTTTCCATACTTCATACGGGCCTCCTGTACATCCCAATTCCGGATAAGCGGTCAAAGCAGCCTGCATGTGTCCCGGCATATCGATTTCAGGAACAACCGTAATATGTTGGTCGGCAGCATAGGCAACGATTTCTTTTGCTTCTTCCTGAGTATAGAAACCACCATAAGGCTGACCGTCATATTTACCGGTATTATGTCCGATTACAGTTTCTGTTCTCTTTGAACCGACTTCCGTCAATCCGGGACGGCTCTTGATTTCGATTCTCCATCCTTGGTCATCAGAGATGTGCCAGTGGAAACGGTTAATGTTATGCAAAGCCAACATATCAATAAAACGTTTCACCGAGTCGACCGGGAAGAAATGGCGAGACACATCCAAATGTGCTCCACGATAAGAAAAACGAGGATAGTCACTGATTTCTACTGCGGGCAAAGCAATGTCCATGCCTTGTACCACCGGAATAGACTTACGCAATGTCTGGATACCATAGAAAACACCGGCTTCTGTCGGACCGGATATCACGACATTGGCATCCGTCACTTTCAATTGATAACCTTCCGGATTTTCTGCATTCCCTCCCAATTGCAAGAGAATACCTTTACCTTCCGTACCGGCTTGTACAGTCAAGCTTTTTCCGGTCAAATCTTTAATATAACTTGCCAAGAACTCTGCATTCTTTTGCATTTTCTCATTGCCTTCGGGATACATAATCTTTGTACCCTCCGACAAAATGAACGGAGCAGCCTGTTCCATTACCGAGATTTCCTGCGGCAACGGGATAACCTGATAATTTGCTTCTTTTACTTGTGTGTTGCAGGATACAAGCATCAAACCTGCCACAGACAGCCCTGCTAGGCTCATTAAATGTTTCATAATATATACTTAATTGATTAGTTAGTATCGCTTAATTGATGGATACGAATATCCAATTTCCCATCTTTCAACAACTCCTCGGAAGTAACCACCACTTTCTTCGTTTGTCCCGGCAACAGGTCGAAGAAATTATCAGAGAACCTTGCTCCCTGAAGAGAAGACTCCAATAAGGTGGGTTCCAACTGCTTAGGTATTTCGATAAACACATCTCTTGCCAACTGCTTGGAAGATAGTGTTATCTCACACTTGCCATCCATTTGCTTCACCTTATAGCGTATATCAGCCTTAGGCAAATCCTGCTCTTTGGCAAAGTTGAAATAATAAATTTCTTCGGACAATACTTCGCCTTTCTTGTTTTTCAGCGTCATCAGTAAGAAGGTATTCCTTGGATTAGGAGTCATTCCCTCGTACTTCTCCTTATAATATAAGGTAGAAGCATTAGCGGGCACTTCACCTTTTATCTCTTGCTTCTTTAATACTTTCCCGTCAAAATCCATCAGACGCAACTGAAGGGTGACATCTTTATCGGCTTCCAACTTGTCGGACATTACATAGATATTCAAATCATCCCCTTCTTTTATTGCATCCACCAATACCGGAGCGAAAGCCCTCTTTGCCTGATAGTGCATGGCTTTCCAGTTTCCATAATAATCGATGCTCGACCAAGAAACAACCGGCCAACTGTCATTCAGCTGCCAATAAAGCGTGCCCATACAATAAGGACGGTTGCGGCGATGGGCTTCCATCCCATGACGCATCCCTTGTCCTTGCAATACCAAGCCCAAGTACACCAGTTGTTCAAAGTCTTCGGGAACCTTATAATACAGCCCCATCGTCTTTTTAATCAAGAAGTTACCGGTAGAAGCCTTCTGATGGGCATTCATCACTTCCGATTCCAACGCATAATCTTCGGGTGCGGCGAAAGTGGCAATAGTCTTCATTTCCGGGAATGCCTGGAAACCATATTCGCTCATAAAACGAGGTATCTCCGTATCGAAACTCTCGAAGGGTTTCTGTCCATACCATGTCCCCCAGTTATGGCTGTCGGCTATCTTCCAACTCTCCGGGCGTCCCCAATTGGCTTCGTAAGGAGAGCCGTGCATATAGAAGCGGTCGGCATCCAATTCTTTCACCTTGCGGGGCAGCAATTCACGGAACAGTTTGTCGTATCCTTGTTTCATACCTTCCATTATGGCAGGGTCGGTATATTTCTTGTCCCATCCCCAATAACGCATTCCTTCATAGATTTCATTATTTCCACACCACATGGCCAAACTTGCATGATTGCGCAAACGCTTGATATTGTAGTCGGCTTCCGCCTCCACACGCTTCAAGAAAGCAGGGTCTGACGGATAAGTGGTACAAGCAAAAATGAAGTCCTGCCAAATCAGGATACCGTTTTCATCGGCTTCCTTATAAAAAGCATCATCCTCATACACACCGCCACCCCATACACGAAGCATGTTCATATTGGCCTCTTTCACATCTTTGAATAATCGGTGGTAGCGTTCAGGCGTGACATTGGGCAACGAAGCATCATCGGGAATGAAGTTCGCTCCCTTAGCGAACATCGGTTTACCGTTTACCTCGAAATAGAAAGATTCACCTTGGGCATCTTTCTCCTTTACTACACGGATATTACGCAGTCCGATACGTTCCTGCTTGGAAGCAATCACTTTGCCATCCACCTTTACCTGAGCTTCAAAGTCATATAAAGCAGGTTCGCCCCAACCATTCGGCATCCAAAGATGAGGATTGGCGATTTCTATGGGTATATTGATTTCATTCGCACCCGGTTGCAGGGTCACTTCTTTCTGCTTCGTTGTCTTTTCACCGTCTTTATAAGAATAACTCACGGTCACTTCCGCCTTTTGAGGAGTAGAAGTGATATTATTTATTGCCAACTGATTCTCGACCTTCGCCAATTCCTCAGTTACCGATGCTTGGCGCACATAATAATCCTCAATAGCTGCCACATCATAATAAACCAAATGTACGGGACGCCATATACCACTGGTAGCCAATCGAATACCCCAATCCCATCCATAGCTGTAAGGTGCTTTACGGGTATAGATACTGACACGCTTGTCACTATGGTCATTGTCTGCCGGATAGTCGAATCCGTTTGTTTCCCATTGCGGTAATGCCTGTTTGATGGGTGAATGGAAATAGACCTGTAAACGGTTTTCCCCCTTCCTCAATACCTCTTTCACAGGAAGAGTATAACCGACAAACATATTGTCTGTACGTTCCAATAAAGAGCCGTTCAGATAAATATCAGCATAAGTATCCAATCCTTCAAACTGGAGTACGGCAGCATCACGTGCCAGCTGTTCGTCCGTCACATTGAAAGTAGTTCTATATGTCCAATCCTCCTTTTCCACCCATTGCACCTTCTCTTCGTTCTTACCATAAAAAGGATTCGGAATGATACCATAGCTTATCAAATTCTGGTGTACCGTACTAGGAACTATAGCCGGCAACCACTCATTCTTGCCTGCCTGGTTGAATTCCCATCCTTTATTCAGGTTTATCTTCTCAGGCTCCTTATACTCCTTGGCACCTAATATCATGGGGATGCATCCCATCATCATTAACATTCGCAATTTTCTCATATCTTACATCTTTTTATCGTTCCAACGGGGAAGCGTAAAGCTTCCCCTATCGTTATTTCACATCCGAACGGAACGTTGAAGCCGGCAACCCTGCACCATTCACCAGATTGGCACGAGTAAACGGTTGCCAACCATAACGCACTATTGTCGGCTCTTTTACCTTGTCACTCCATATTTTTAATTCGCCGTTCACGACGACAGCTTTTGCCGGATAAAACAATTGGTCATCTCCAGCCAGCTCAAAGGTACGAATTTCATTGTTATCTGATGCATGAAGACCCTCAGAATAATCAAAAGAAATATAAGCTGCCCCATTTTTAAAGGACACAGATTTGAAAAGCGGTCCTGAAGGCACTACATTTTTATGATGATAAGTCTTGTTTAAGGCCCAAACAGCCAGACGTTCCCCTACTTCCTGCTTATGTGTAGGATGTACATTCAAGGAATCTCCTTTATCCGAAGTCACCGCCATACCTGTATTGGAGATTTGTGTCAAGAAACGACGCTGGCTATCGCGGAACCAAGGCCATGACGGACGGTCGATACTCGATAACTGCACATAATAAAAAGGTAACTCATTATCTGCCCAGTTCTTGCGCCAACTGTCAACTAATAATTTAAACAGTTTTTCGTGTGCTTCGCGATTATGCGCATTCGACTCTCCCTGATACCAAATAATACCTTTAATAGGGAATTGTTGCAAAGGACGAATACCCGATTCGTACAGATAACAAGGTTCGTAGGGATGACGCTGCAATTTATCAGTTGACTTTTTAACATTCAAAGCAACACGTCCACGCACCCAGTCTTGAATAAAATCATTTTTAGTCCAATTACGCAAAATAGCCGGAAAGTGATATTCCAACGAACTACGGTCTACCCATGCTTCAGTAGGTGAACCGCCGATGGCATTGCAAATCAACCCGACAGGCACTTGCAGACTATCCTGCAACATCTTGCCGAAATAATAAGCCACGGCGGAGAAATTGCCGGCCGTTTTTGGAGAACAAACTGTCCATTGCGTATCTTTATAATATTGCAAATGATTCAAAGAATCAAGAACGGAAGCATTCCATTCGACTGCATCTGTACGCCAACGCGCTTTCATATCAAAAAAACGGATATTATTATTGGCAGTTTGTGGCACATCACGTTTGGCGGTCGCACTCCAATTCAAATAGAATTCCATATTCGACTGCCCGGAACAAAGCCATACTTCTCCAGCCAACACATTGTTATAGGTAAGTTTTTCCTTATCCGAAGAAATAGCTAATGTATAAGGTCCTCCTGCTTTTAAAGGTGAGAGAGTGACAGACCATTTACCATCCATGCCTGCTACAACGTTCCGTTTCTGATGTGCGATAGATACAGTTATTTTATCGCTGGCATTGGCAGTACCCTGAATAGTCAACGGCTTTCCATGTTGCAGCACCATATTGTCAGTATACAACGGGCTCATCTTCAACCCGCCAAAATCTCCGGTAATACCTTCATATACAGTCTTAGCCAATATTTCAGCTCCCTCCACATTGGGATGAACCGCATCGGGCAACATGAACGGATAAGGATACAGTGGTTCATGGAAATCAATTAACTGGATACCGGTATATTTAGCAATATTCTCGATAGCCAATTGTATTTCACCATGCCAATCACGTGTGCCCGACTCAAAACGGGGATGACGGTCGGCAATCGGCGTAAGACGCGCAATCAAAATGCGACATTTGGGATTAGCCACACGAAAAGAATCTATCAACGCCCTATAGTCGTTAATAAAGAAATCACGATAATTAGGCCAGTCTCGCGGATCTGTATCATTGATACCCAGATGGATGACAACGATATCACCGGCAAAATCAATTGCCTTACGGTATTCCTCCTGCTGCATATAAGGACGATGACCTTTATTCAATAAAGTAGCACCGGATTTTCCAAAGTTACCAACCATATAATCGCCCCCCAGCATTTTTTGTAACTTTGCCGGATAAGCATTAGTTTCACGGTCGGGCAATGTATAACCATAAGTAATGCTATTACCCACACAAGCAACTTTGATTTTTTTCTGTGCAAAAAGAGCAACACAGAAAAAAAGGCTTATAAAAAGTATCAGTGTCTTTTTCATTTCTTATCAACATAAGGTTTCACAATATCACGCCACAACAGATAGCCTTTTCCCAATAAATGCAGACCATCATTGGAATATTGAGGGTTCATCTTTCCGGTATCTCCATCCACAAAGTGGCTATACAAATCAACATACGCAGCTCCCTCCTTCTCTGCCAAAGGTTTCAACAAATCGTTTATCTGCTTCACAACCTGCCAACGAGAGGTGTGTCCGCCAAACATACCATAACAATCGTTGACGGGCAATACACTTTGCAAATATAATTTAGTTTTCGGAGATTCTGCCTTTATTTTCTTTACAATCATTTCGATTCTTGCAACAATTGTATCTGCCGACGTTCCTCGCGCCACATCATTAATACCTATTAAAAGAAATATTTTAGCCGGCTTTCCCTTTACAATAGGATTAAGACGGTCGTATACTCCCATACAGATATCACCACTGATTCCCCTGTTTTTCACATGAGAATTCTGGAAAAGCTCACCCCACTCACATCCGTTAGTTATACTGTTGCCCAAAAAGATGATATCTTTCGAAGTAACCGGAAGTTCTTCGAATAAAGTTGCACGTTGCTCATAGAATGTAGAATATTTGCGTTCTTGGGCAAATTGGGGAAGTGCAAAGAAAAGCCCCAACAAAAGTAAAGCAATGTTTTTCATTTTATAGTTGTTTTTTAGGTGAATAAATTAATCCTTCTACTGCTTTTTCACCATCCGGAGTAACAAAGACGGTAGTAAACATCCACTTGACAAGACGTGTTTCGTCCATTCTAAACTTGCCTATCGGCAACTTCAGGAATACTTTGTTCCAACCTTTATTTAAATGGACCAGCAATGGAGGACGCACCACACAATTTTCATTACCCAAAGGTACTTCATTACTTTTTACCCGATGAGTGGCTGTCCACACGGGAGGCATTATTTCCTGATCGTTAATCCATATCCGACTGCCTTTATAATCCCACTTTCCTTGTAATGGGGCCAAATCCATCTCGGAACGGCTGTAATTCTGAAACTCAGCCCACAACCCCACCTCTTGATCTTTGGGAGAATAAACCCATGTATAAGCATAAGCGGTATGGTCTTCCTTAGGATTTTTATAAAAACCCGGAACCAATGTTCCCCAAACGTGACGCAGATAAATGCCGGCACCAATAGCTTCGCGTGTTCCATACGTTTTCCCTTTATACTCATAGGATTCTTTCAACTCCTGTTCGGGAGGAAATACTTTTGACAAGTCCCCATCGTTGGGAAAGGCATCGGTAATGTTCCATTTCACATTAGTCTGTTTCACATACGCAAAAGGATAGCCTTTGAATGTATGTTCTTTATGCCATAACATACGATTTTCAAAATCGGAAAACTCATGGAATGTTTCTGTATTCTCATCAGGAAACATCGTTCCATTCCCGTCGAAGTATTCTGATCCGCCACCTCTCCATGCACGCTCGGCAATGGCAAGCATATTGGGATACAATCCATTTTGAACAATCATATCTTCTTCTTTTGAAATCATCCGGTCATTCCATATAGCCAATATGGTACCGGCTATATCATTACTTCCTTCTACCTTATTATATATACGACTGTTATACAGGGCAACCAAATCGGCAAATGTATCGAAGTGATTCAAATAATGAAATTTGGAATCAATGGCAGGAATACCCGGTTGCGCCTTTCCACGATAGCTCCACAAATGGGTCATATCTATTTCTCCCGGCTTATAATGCCAACCGGGATTCCAAGAAATCACCTTCTTGCCTTTTGAACGCACATAAGATACCATTTCTGGAACAAAATCAGGATTAGTAAAAGCTACTTCATCGGTGCCGATATGCAAATAAGGCACATCAAAGGTCTCACAAACTTCATCTATCAACAGTTTCAAGATTTTCATTCCTTCAGGACTCTGCATATCGTGACGGAAAGTACGGATAAAGGCAGCACTATGTCCCGGCATATCTATTTCGGGAATCAACATGACTTGATGTTGTTTACAAAAGTCCACCAATTCACGCGCTTCCTCCAGTGTATAATACTTACCCGGCATACGGATTGTATTAATACTGTCATTCAGCATCGGGAATATCTTACTCTCCAAACGCCATGCCTGATTCTCGGTAAGATGCCAATGAAATACATTGATTTTAAAACGAGACAGTATCTCTATTTCCCGTTTTAATTCTTCCATCGAAATATAGCTGCGACCTACATCCTGCATAAAGCCACGTATCCGGAAAGCCGGCCAATCCACAATCTCACAACCGGCAAAGTTGCTTTTCTTTCCTTTTTTCTTTTCTAACTGACGGAGCGTTTGCAAAGCCCAATACACCCCACGTTCTGTAACAGCCTCTATCTTAATCAATTTTCCGGACACAGACAATCTATATGCCTCATCCGGATTTAACTTGACCCCATCAATAACCGGAAGAAGTTCTACTTTAATCTCAGCAGTAGCTTTGTCTGCCAACTCCCCACCGGCATTTACAATAAAAGCCTCCCACTCCGACTTCAAAACCGGAGTAGAAAGCTTTACCTTTCCCATTGTAAACGACTTATCCGTTACTATATAACTCTGTGGCATAGGAAGTAACGGATAAGCATTTGTCTGTGCTATAATTATAGCACAGACAAATATCATACCTATGAGACAGGTTAATCTACATTTCATTTATTTAGTTTTGATAATATCCTTCAGTTTAATAGCCTGGAAAGTCATGTGAGCCACACTACTTTCATATAATATACCTACTGTTTCTTTATCAATCATAGTCAGGCAAGAATATCCCCAACCCCATCCGGCATCCAGCAACAACTGGTTTTCGGGCAACCAAGTCACTCCACCATCAAGGCTTGCCTTAATTGTGATGCTGTGACGATTCTTTGTATCATTCGGATTAGAGAACAACAGAATATCTTTGCCTAGCACATTGTCTTTGGCCTTCACACTAATCAGGCTCGCCATACATACCGGTTCCTGCAAAGAAGTACGAGAGGAAACATGCTCTTTCCAAGTTTTACCCATATCGGTAGTAGTAGATACCGCACGACTGCCGCCACGGTTATCGCGCATATTCAGCATCAATACCCCCGGCTCTATTTCAGCAACTTGTGATTCTGTCGTATTGGTACGTGCCAATGAACTGATATTCCATGTCTTACCATGGTCTTTACTATAGATAATACCTGCATTAGGAATTCTATCACTTCCGATATATTGGCTGGCAAATACCAACGTGCCATCATCCATCGAAATACCTCTACCCGGACCTTGTAACAAGAAATACCAAGAAGGATCTTTTACCTGTTCCGTAATATTTATCGGTTCAGACCATGTTTTACCGTCATCATCACTCTTCACCAACATAAGTTGTGCGGTATGATGCATATCCATTCCCGGTTGAGAATTCCACCAAGCACGTCCGTTACCCATTCCGTGTGTCCACGCTGCTATAATCCAGATAGTACCAGTCTTCTTGTCCACCAAGATAGCAGGGTCTCCCACCCCATTCTGAGCTTTTGGCAAACCTTCATGTTCACCGAAAGACATCGGAATACGCATCTTTTCCCAAGTCTGTCCGCCGTCTGTACTTCTGCTCAAACCTATTTCCACATATTCTTGCAAGTCTGCGCTGTTGTTGTGACGAACATCATATACACCAAGTAGCGTACCTTTATTGGAAGTCGCCAATCCCGGTATACGATAAGCTGCCACTCCATCATCACCGGCATGACGAACACCAACTCCCATATAATGAGTATCAGTTTTACGCACCACTTTCACCGGAGCAGCCTGACCATCCATCGTTACACCTGTCACTTCTGCCGATACCTTTGCAAGCACGGAAGCAGTCGGTTTCATCTGTAAACTCACCCAAAAATAGTTCACCCCCGGATACAATTTTTGGTCTACTTTAAACACAATATCTCTTTTCGGAGCTTTTACTTCTGCTTTCAAAATCGAATAAGCAGGATTAGCAGCCAATGTCTTACCCGGAGTATTACTTGGAATATAATCAACGGGAGCAAAATAAGTTTTTCCTTTTCTCTCAGCACTTTCTGTTCCGCCATAATAAAGCTTCACTGCTTCTATTTCATTCAGATTCACTTCTTTGCCGAAACTAAGTTTCACATCATTCAACACCTGACTTTGCGTAGCATCTATACGCAAATTAAACAGTTCATTGTCCTGTCGTTCAATCAATACCGGGATACGTGTTTCGCGCACAGCAACCGTATCCTGCTTTTGAGCACTCATTTGTAAAGGAGAGAGGAATAAAAGAGTTCCTAACAACCAAGAAATTCGTTTCATAATATTATTGTTTAATTACGCGGGTAAAAATAAAATATTTTATTGTAATATGAAAATAAAAAGGTGATTCTTTATCTTTTTATGATAAAAAACCACCTTTATTTTATTATTTAGGCAAGAAATGCGATTAATATCCCGGAGTTTGTTCCAAAGCAGGGTTATTTGTCAATGTATTCTTGTCGATAGGCCACAACAAGCGTTGAGGGTAAGAAGCATCGGCAGTAGTGTACTCAAATACATATTCATTGCCGAAACGACGCAGATCATACCAACGTTTGCCTTCGAACATAAATTCCTTATAGCGTTCTCTCAATAAAACCTCATTGATGCCGTCTTTGTCACCTGCCATATTCGGATACCCCATTGTGGCCGCATCATAATTAGTCTTATAAGCACGGGCACGTATCAAATTGATTTCGGTAGTCGGATCTCCTCCGGTCAACGACTTGGCTTCAGCCAACATCAACAATAAATCGGCATAACGGTATACAGGAAAATCATCGGCAAAAAGTCTTTCTGAAGCTCCCGACGGGGTAGTGCCACGATATTTATAAGGGAAACATCCTACATAATCGTGTGGTGCATCCATTGTAAAGGCAGCTTTCAGAGTTCCTTGTTTTCTGGTATCTAAGTCATCAAAGTTGTCGTACAACTCATTTCTTATAGGATAATACATGTTACCATTGAAATTCAATTCAAACTGTCCGTCTGTCTCTTTATCATAATAAAGACTCAATGTAGCTCTTTGAGGCACCAGATTATTTCTCCAACTGCCGCCAAACAAATCTGTTTCGTTCTGTTTATTATGAATGGTAAAGATAATCTCCTCATTACCTTTATCGTCATAAGCAAACACGTCTGTATAGTTTGGCATCAAATCAAGAGTTTCTCTGGAGATATGACTCTGAATGTCGGTCAAAGCATTCTGAGCAACTGTAGCATCGGCTGTTCCACCTCCCATTTGGCGACCGGACCACAAATAGACTTCAGCTTTCAGCATCAGTGTTGCAGCTTTCGACCAAAATGTACGTGATTCACGAAAACTGTAATCTGTGCCAAAATAGTCTTCCGAGCTTTGTATATCCGCTTTAATCTTTTCCATTATTTCCGTAGCCGGACTAGCCGCCTTATCCAGTTTACCGATTTCAAAGCCTGTGCTCGGTTGGTCTGTCCAAACCACATCTCCCCATGAACGAAGTAAATGGAAATAATAGAATGCTCTCAAGCCATACATCTGTCCCAAATAATAAGCCTTATCTTTCTCCTTTAACAAATTCGTATTGGCAGCTTTACTGATAAACAGATTTATCTGGTTAATATTACTATACAGACCTGCAAAGTTGCTCAATCCCGGACGTTCCTGACTTAATATATTAGAAGTAATTTCCTCCACCTTATTACTCTCTCCCGTCCATCCGGTAGAAGGATTATAAATATCCGAGCGCAACTCTCCTAAAATAAACATATTGAAAGAATTTGCACGTAAGCGACTGTGTACCCCATAAACAAACGAAGTAAACTGACCCTCACTCTCCCACATATTCTTATCGGTAATACTACTTACCGGATCCATATCCAAACATCCCGTCATTGTAAAAAGGGAAGCTGTCATGATGGCTAATGATATAATCTTATTTTTCATAAATCGTTTCTTCTTTTATTATAATAAACTTAGAATGATACAGAGGCACCTACCAACACTGTTCTCGGTGTAGGATAACGTCCGGTATCCACACCCGGATAAGTCAACGGAGCTTCGGGAGAAGAACCGCTATAGCCGGTGATATAGAACAAGTTCTGCCCCGTGATATACACAGACGCATTTGTCATGCCCACCTTAGACACCCAGTTAACAGGTAATTTCCAATTCAAAGTTAATTCTCTCAAGGCCAGATAATCCCCTTTTTCATAGAATCTGGAACTTCTATCATTAACAGAAGTAATATCGCTACCCTTCGTATCACGATAAATATTTTTCTTGTTGGTAGAGTCATCATAATAAGATTTCGGCAGATTGGTATTCGTATTCTCTTCCGTCCAAGTCTTCAGTCCTTCCTTAATTATATTCTTGAAACCAACAGACTGTCCCAAAGAACGCATAGCCACCATATTCAGAATAGTATGTCCCAAAGCAAAATCAAACCGTCCGTATAAAGACACACTCTTATAAGAAAGCGTAGTAGAGAAACCACCTGTCCATTTAGGATAAATATTACCTACTTTCACGCGGTCCAGCTGGTCTATTTTATGGTTTCCATCCAAATCCGCCCACAAAACATCACCCGGTTCAATGGGTTTTGTCAAACCATACTTCTTTTTATCGGCATCACTTACGTTAGGTCCATAAAGTCCGGCAATCATATCAATATAATCACCTGCCATGGTATTCACCTCATTCCAATCACTAAGAATCTTCACTTGCTTATAAGCATAAATATCTCCCATGGTATGCCCTTCCTGATAACCGCCTACCCAAATCACCTGTTGTGTTTTAGGGTCAAAAACCTGAGTACCGCCCTGGCGGTTGTTTTCGTTTCCATTATAAGGAAGCTTAATAATCTTATTATGTACCAATGAAGCATTAAAAGAGAAATCCCAGTTAAAGCCTTTCGGATTACGAATCAAGCTTAAGTTACCTTCCACTTCAAAACCGGTATTACGAAGACTTCCCAAATTTGTTTTGAAAGAATCAAAACCGGTATAGCCCGGCAAATTAACATTAGTCAGCAAATCGGATGTGGTACGGTTATAATAATCCAATATCAAATTATAACGATTATCCAAGAATCCCAAATCCAGCCCCAATTCAAAAGATTTACTCTTTTCCCATTTCAATTTTGAGTTAATCACTCCCGTATTCAAGATACCTGTCGTTCCATTATAAGCAGTCTGCTTATCATAAACTCCATACACATCATAATTTCCAATGCCGTTTACATTACCGTTGATACCGTAAGAGATACGGGGTTTCACAGTAGATACTACTTTTGCCAGCTCACTATCCTTAAAGAAAGCTTCCTCGTGAACATTCCATCCGGCAGACACACCGGGGAAGAAGCCCCAACGGTTATCCGACAATTTAGAAATACCGTCATAACGCATCACAGCAGTAAACAGGTAACGCCGTTCGTAATCATAAGTCACACGTGCAAAACCGGAAGCGATACGATATCCCTGACGGTAAGAATAAGACCACATATTATCACGGCCGGAAACATTCAATGTCGGTATCTGGTCGAAAGGAGCACCATCGGCTGTGCCTTTATATTGCAAATATTGATTTTCAAAGTATTCACCTCCCACCATGGCAGAAACATTATGCTTCTCTTTAAAAGTATCGGTATATTCCAACTGCAAACTATGCTGTTGCTGAATAGTACGTGTATATTCGAAAGAGGCTTTACGCTGCGTATTTTCATTCCAATAGTCACGATACGCCTTATCAAAAGTTTCTTTCGTATAATCTGAATAATATAACGAGCTGTTTTCTCTCAAATACAATTTATCTTTAATCAACTCAAGATCGGCACCAATATTCAGCGTAGTGCGGCGGGTATTGTTTTTATTAGTCAACTTATCGAGCCAATACAAAGGGTTACCATCTCTTTTACCATAACCATAGTTGGGCGAACCATCCGGCAGGAAAGGATTCCATGTCGGTTCCACACTCTGTAAACGTTCGAACAAGTCAGCCGTATCATCATAATACAATTGCGGAGCTTCTGAAGTAGAGAAATTCACCCCTCCCTTGATATTCAAGATAGGCAATACTTTATAGTTACCGTTCAATGTACCGCTAAAACGTCTGTACTGAGTACCTTTTACAGTACCATCTTCCGAGTAATAGCCCAACGATGCAGCAAAAGTACCTTTTTCATTACCGCCGGTAAAGTTCAGATAGTGGTCTTGAGTGAAGGCAGGATCTTTATATACTTCATCTCTCAAAGTAGTGCCATAATCTTTAAACACAATTTGCTTGCCCGAAATAGGGTCAGTCATTTGTCTCCATCCGTCCTGCAGTAAATCTTCATTGCCATCCAGGTATCTGATAGAAAATTGTTCAGGGTTATTCTGACCGTACACAGCACCATAACCGCGCATACCATCAATTTGTGATAAGCTACCACCCGAATACTGACGTCCCAAACGTCCGTATTTAATGTAGTTTTCGGCATCCATGTATTCATATCCTTTGCGGGCAAAGTTCAGACCACCCTTAAATTTATAAGAAATCTGGGCAACCCCCTCTTTTCCTTTCTTGGTCTGCACCAAAATGACACCGTTATTGGCACGGGCACCATAAATAGCAGTCGAAGCTGCATCTTTTAATACTTGGATTGACTCGATATCCGCTGGATTGACATCATCCATCGAGCGAACAACTCCGTCTACTACCACCAGCGGACTTCCGGCAGATTCGATACCGGCACCACCACGCAGTACGATAGTGGGCGAACTACCCGGAGCACCGGATGTATTTGTCACCCGCAAACCACTGACAGACCCCTGCAATGCCTGTGCCGCATTAGCAATCGCTGCATTTTCGAGTACCTTATTATCCATTTTTGAAATAGCCGTAGTCATAGTAGAGCGTTTTTGCTTCACACCATATCCCACAACTACTACCTCATCCAACACCTCAGTATCTTCTTTCAACACCACCTTGTAATGGCTCTGTGCGCCCACCACAATTTGCTGTGATTTGTAACCAAGAAAACTCACTTCAAGTTTTGCTCCTTCCGGAACTTGAAGAGTAAAGTTACCGTCTACGTCAGTTATTGTACCATTTGTTGTGCCCATTTCCAGAACACTTGCCCCGATAATCGGTTCTCCGGTAGCATCTTCCACCGTTCCCGTTACCGTCTTTGCTTGTGCTAATACACTAATTGAGAAGCATAAGCACATCATTAAAAAGAGAGCCTTCTTCATGAATCTCAGATTTAGTTGATAATTTAATGTTTAAATAAATAAGTTTAATTAATCGTCAGTCTCAAAACAACCATATAAGCAAATATTTTAATCTGCAAGGCGAATATATACTCGCATTTTTAATATATACAATCTACAAAACAAACAATATCATTTATTAGCGTTATTTTTTAAGAAAAAGCTAAATAATAAGAGACTTTTTCAAAAGTTTCATAATGGAATAACTAGAAAGAAGAAAAAAGGTTCACAGAGGGAAAGTATTATTTAGAAAAAACCTCCTGACAGAAGTCTGTCAGGAGGTTGCTAAATTCGTACACCCGATGAGAATCGAACTCATATCGTCGGAACCGGAATCCGGTATTCTATCCATTGAACTACGGGTGCGTTATTTTAATGAACGTGCAAAAGTACAAAATATATCTTCTTTCTCCTAATAAAAAACAGATTTTATGAAGTAAAATGATATTTTGCTCGTTAATTTAAGCATAAAACAATCAATTTGACTATATTTTCGGTCAAAACAATAACATTATCACAAATAATTTCTATATTTGCGAACTATTAAAATAATTAGAACAATATATAATGAGTTACCTTATTAAACCTGCCAACTATAAACCTTTGCTGGATTTAAAGCAAACAGAGTTGGGCATCAAGCAAATAAAGGAGTTCTTCCAGCAGAACTTATCATCAGAGTTACGCCTTCGTCGTGTGACGGCCCCATTGTTCGTTTTGAAAGGAATGGGTATCAATGATGACCTAAGCGGAACCGAACGTCCTGTTTCTTTCCCAATCAAAGACTTAGGAGACGCACAAGCAGAAGTTGTTCACTCACTTGCCAAATGGAAAAGACTTACTTTGGCAGAATATAATATCGAGCCCGGATACGGAATTTATACTGATATGAATGCTATCCGTGCAGACGAAGAGCTGGGCAATCTACATTCACTCTATGTCGACCAATGGGACTGGGAACGAGTGATTACCAAAGAACAACGCAACGTCCATTTCCTGAAAGAGATTGTCACACGTATATACGCAGCCATGCGCCGCACTGAATATATGGTATGTGAAATGTATCCGCAAATCAAACCGTTCCTGCCCCATGACATCCATTTCATCCATTCGGAAGAATTGCTGCAGATGTATCCGGACAAGACTCCGAAGGAACGTGAACACGCTATTGCACAAAAATACGGAGCCGTATTTATTATTGGTATCGGATGCCGGTTAAGCGATGGAAAAGAACACGACCTCCGTGCACCAGACTATGACGACTATTCTACAGTCAACCCCGAAAATAATTTGCCGGGATTGAACGGTGACCTATTGGTTTGGGACAAAGTACTCGACCGTTCAGTGGAACTTTCTTCAATGGGTATCCGTGTAGACAAGGAAGCACTGCTTCGCCAACTGACTCTGAGCGGACAGGAAAAGCGTAAAGAACTCTATTTCCATAAACGCCTGTTGGAAGGCACACTGCCCCTCTGTATCGGAGGCGGTATCGGACAGTCACGTTTGTGTATGCTCTACCTGCAAAAAGCACATATCGGAGAAATTCAAGCCAGCATTTGGCCTGAAGAAATGAGAAAAGAATGTGCACAACTGGGCATGCAACTCATTTGATAATCAATCAGCCCTATTTTTAAGCACGAATCGGCCGGATTCGTGCTTTTTATTTGTCACATTTACAAAATACGCTTATCTTTAGGGCATGTTTTAACTAAAAAGGAATTAGAATGAACGTACAAATAGAAGAAAGCTGGAAGCAACATTTGGCTCCTGAATTTGAAAAAGACTACTTCGTGAAACTTACTAACTTTGTAAGACAAGAATATCAGACTACCACTGTCTACCCTCCCGGAAGATTGATATTCAACGCTTTCAACCTTTGCCCTTTTAACAAAGTGAAAGTGGTAATTATTGGGCAAGACCCCTATCATGGCCCCGGACAAGCGCATGGCCTTTGTTTTTCGGTAAATGACGGTGTTCCTTTTCCACCTTCCTTGCAGAATATTTTCAAAGAAATACAAAGCGACTTGGGAACTCCTATCCCCACCACAGGAAATTTGACACGATGGGCTAACCAGGGAGTGCTGATGCTCAACGCCACACTGACAGTACGCGCACACCAGGCCGCTTCGCACCAACGCCAAGGCTGGGAAGAATTTACCGATGCAGCTATTCGAGCATTGGCAGAAGAAAGAGAAAATCTGGTATTTATCCTATGGGGAGCTTATGCACAGAAAAAAGGAGCATTTATCGACAGAAACAAACACTTAGTACTGGCATCCGCACATCCGTCACCCCTATCAGCATATAACGGATTCTTCGGAAACAAACATTTCAGCCGAGCCAATGAGTATCTGACAGCCCATGGGCAACAACCCATACAGTGGTAGACTTCTCTATCGTTTTAATACCAAGTAACCGAGCTGCCCGTATTACTACGCTGGTCCCATTTCAGTGCATCCGTCAGCAAGTTCGAAGCTGCACGGATACTGAAATTATAAGAAGTAAACGGACCGAACACCAAACCACAACTCATATTGAAACAGTGCAAGTCACGGCTGATATTCACCGTTGTCATAGACATCTCCTTAGTATTAAAGTCATAACCCGAAGAACAGTTGATATTCCAACGGCTGCCTAATTTTATATTACCCGACACATTCAGTGAATGACTGACCGCATAAGGATAACGCATACTCTTCTTATTAATTTCCTTCGACCTGTCTTCACTGATGCTGTAGCTATAACTCAAACTCAGAGACCACGGCATCTTGAATGCCATATACCCATCCGTATCCACAGCTGCAGCTTCCGTCTTGCGCAAGCCGGATTTATCCTCGTCTTCCTTTTCAGTATTTTCGTCATCATATTGATCAAGCGCCTCGTTGTCATTCCCTTTATTCTTATCTTTCGAGTCCTTATCATCCTTCGGACTGAACCACTTCTTCCATGTATCATTATTCAATGTGTAAGAGAAAGAACCGCTATATCCTTTAAAACGTCCAAAACGTCCATAAGACCATTCTGTACGGTCATTATCTACCACATTTCCGTTTTCATCAAACTTATACCCATACGTAGCAAACGATGTATTCATGCTGAAAGTATAACTCTTTGTCAGTTTCAAACGCAGATTCATGCTCAAGTCACTCCACGGACGAGTTTCAGCCGCCGCATTATAAGTAAGCGATGCCGATAACTGGTCAATGAGACTCACCTTCTTTATGGAGTCATTAGCCGTTTTCACCTTCATTTCCACATTATTATCCAGTGCGAAAGTAAAGCTCTCCGACTTTCCTTTACCCGGAGGTGAGAATGACTGACCGGCAAACGGTGAATATTCCACAGTGCGCACCTCTCCATTCTCGTCCGTATATTGATACGTTTTGTAATATCCATAATGAGAAGCCCCGAAATCAGGAGCATAATTGACAGAAACAGACGGAGTCATGACATGGCGGATAGCATCAATCCTATCACCAAACAGTTTCTTCCAAGGCTTATACATACCATACAGTTTAGTATTCACCTGAATACCCATTCTGTAATCATATACACGGCTAAACCCATTGATGGTATCCCGCTTCACATTTCCGACAGCATTAGGATCATAGCTTTGCTCAATCTTGCGTGTATACCAACGTTCGGTATAATTGAATGAAGGCACCACATTAAAGTATTTGAACAGAGTGAAAGTAGCGGAAACCGGAATATTATGTTGCATACCATTATTCCATTTACTGATACCCTGCTTCAGAATCAAATTATCTTTTGTATTGATACTATTGGTCAAATGCCCCGTATACTGAAAAGAAATTTTCTCATACCAGCGTTCGTCTCCGGCACCGTTCTTGCGTTTGAAAGGATAAATACGGTTCAAAGAAATATTCAAGTCGGGCAATGTGACATTAATAGATGAGTCTTTCGTATTCTGAGAAAGGTTGAACGTACTCGACAGGTTCAAACCGATTTCGGGAAAGTTGCGCGAATAGCTCACACTTGATGTCTTGGTATTATTTGAGTATTGGTTAGGATCATACAAACTGCTGATGCTCCGGCGGTCGTAACTGCTGGTAGCAAAATTCACATTGGCAGAGAATGAACTGTTCGGGCTTGCTTTTGCATCCTGACGATGGCTCCATGAAAGTTTGAAGTCCTTCGTCACACTATAGTCCGGCATATTTTTCTCACCGGTCTTGGTCACCAAATAACTGGCATTAAAGTTGCCGCTATATTTATACCTCTTATTATAATTGGACTGTGCAGAAAGCCCCCATGACCCTTTCGTAAAGATTTCACCCAAAAGCTTCAAATCCATACGGTCACTGATGGCAAAATAATATCCGCCGTCACGCAAATAGAAACCGCGATTCATTTCATCACCATAAGTAGGCATGATGAATCCTGAAGAGTAGCTGCTGTTGAAAGGGAAGAACCCGAATGGCACGGCAATAGGCAGAGGCACATCTTCCACTACCAACTGTGCGGGTCCAAAAACCACGTTCTTCTTGGGGCGTACTTTCGCCATCGAAAGTTTCAGATAAAAGTGAGGATGATCATGCTGGTCACAAGTAGTATATCTACCGTGACGAAGATAAAGCTCATCACCCGCTCCTTTTTTAGACTCTTCACTGGTGACATATCCTTCACCCTGCTGAGTCACGATATTGTTGATAAATCCTTTTTTAGTCTTGAAATTGTAGCGCATGATTTTAGACTCGTATGGAGTCTCTCCATCCTTAAAGATAGGAGTACCGGTTTCTACGCCTACCGAATCAGGAACACCGCGGGCGTATACCGTACTACTGTCCATATTCATGGTGATTACGGCAGAAGTCAGTTCAATCTTTTCATAGTTCACCTTTCCGTCGCCATACAGATGCGCATATCCGCCTTCGGTAAATACAATGGAATCGTTAGCCTCATATACTACGGGAGCGTCCAATGGCTGTTTCTTTTTAGGTGCAACAGTATCTACCGAAAGCGTATCTACCTGTGTTGTATCTACGTTCAGGGTATCTCTACCTGATGCCGGGTTCCTCCTTCTGCGTTGTGCGCCCGAGCTTAACGAAAGCATCAGGCAGGCAAATAGTAGTAAAAATGGTATAAATCTATGTCGTTTTAGTGGCGTCATTCACAATACTTTTACGCTTTGGGGAGCAAAATTAAGCATAATCCGCCAATTATGAACTATTAAGCGGATATTTAATTTATTTTATTAGTTACTCATAAGTTTGTTATTGCCGATTTTTATATTAGTTTCGTCTCAATAAATCTATCAGAAAAAGATAGAGTATAAGATAAGATTATCACCTTTCCATCTCCCCCTATACGTGCAGATTTATATGTATATACGTGTAGCCCGATGCGTATATATGCGTAGGCTTATGCGTACGTACGTGTAGGCCTGTGCCACCGTATGTGTAGACCCATGCGTACGTACACAAAAAGACCTTGATGTTTTCAAAAAAGCTCGGGGAGTTTTTGGAAAAGTTCGGGAAGTTTTTTAAAAACATCAGCACCTTTTCATGTAGAGGCAGATGGAATCACCCCTCCCCAATCCGGTCATTCCTTCTTTTCCCTTCATCCTTACATTTTAATCAAAACACACTGGCTGTCAAATGGTTGAAGATGACAGTACATCCCTTCATCCTCGTTTCAGCCGTGCTTCCCAAGTCCCTTCACAATCTGCCTTCAAAGCACACAATGCAAGCTGTGTACTCCTACACATCTTTTCAGCCTGCCGTTTTTTGTAGGAACAGACCCGTATGTCTGCCCGGGAACAGTTCACTTCAAGCTATCGGGGCTATCAGGCGGACACATGGGTCCGCCCCTACAGTCAATGAAAGCGCTATCGAAAAAGTTAAAAAGCAATTCCCGCTTTTTACGAATGAAAGGAGGCTGAAAGAGCGGTGACGGGATGTCCCTTCATGGCCGGAAGCCTATCAACAGGACGTTTCAACGGCTAATGAAAGGAGAGAGGAAGAAACGATTCGGCTGATACGGAAGCTTTATAATAAAAAGATTTCAGCCATTTTTAAACAAGCTCTAAGTCTTATTCTATCACAAGAAACATTCACACCAATGCTTAAAGCGTATCACTCCATCTTCTCCATAGCGCGAAATGCTTTTCAACGCCTTTTCTACGCTTTTCTCTCTGTCAAGATGTGTTTTAGAAAAGAATTTATCTGCAAAACAAATAACCTGCTCTTCTATCGAAACAGGAACCATATCACGATGCGGAATCGGTAAATCCTGCTCTATGATGCTTTGTAATGACATTCCGGCCCCAGTGTGACGCTCGCAAACCAATGCATGGCGGGGATACCCTTCGTTCATCAGCAGTTCGGAGCCTAAATAGCCGTGACAAATGTATGGATGAATGCCAAAACACTGAATACCGGAAGCGTCAGTCATAAAAATACCGATGTCGTGCAACAGGGCGGCCTCTTCCAAAAAACCGGTATCCAAATGAAGTTCTGGGTGTTTGACGGCAATCTGCAACGCTTTGTCAGCTACCGAACGACTATGGGTGAGCAGAATATGTTTCAACTCGTTTTCTTCAGGATAATATTTATTAATGATAGCAAGTGCGTCCATCTTCAATTAAATTCTTATTTTTGTGCAATATTACAAAATAATCCGCATATAAACATGAAAACAAAATATCTTTTCCTTCTTTCTTTTTTGTTTATTATCAATGCTTTGTCTGCCCAGAAGGTAATAAACGGAGCCGAACAAATGGAAACTCTGCTCCCTTTGCTGGGCAGCAAACGGGTGGCATTGGTGGTAAACCAAACATCAATAATAGGCAATGTACATCTGCTGGATACACTGCTTGCCTCGAATATCAACATAAAAAAAGTATTTGCGCCCGAACACGGATTCAGGGGAAATGCCGATGCCGGCGAAACAGTTAAGAACGGCAAAGATATCAGCACAGGTATCCTCATCCAATCACTCTACGGAAAAAACAAGAAACCCACGCCACAACAGATGCAGGACATCGATGTGGTGGTGTTCGATATTCAGGATGTAGGAGCACGATTCTATACTTATATCAGCACCATGCATTATGTAATGGAAGCATGCGCAGAGAACCATAAAGAGCTGATTGTCACCGACCGGCCTAATCCTTGTGACTATACGGACGGCCCTGTTCGGATAAAAGAATTAAAAAGCTTCGTAAGCATGCACCCCATTCCTGTGTTGCACGGCTGCACTGTGGGCGAACTCGCGCAAATGATAAACGGTGAAGGATGGCTGGCGGGGAAACGGAAATGCAAGCTGACTGTCATTCCCGTAAAGGGATGGAAACACGGTGACTCTTACTCTCTTCCTGTGAAACCTTCTCCCAATCTGCCTAACGACCAGGCAATTGCGCTTTATCCTTCACTGTGCCCCTTCGAAGGCACTGCCATCAGTGTGGGCCGGGGCACCCATCACCCTTTTCAAGTCATCGGCTCGCCGGACATCCGCCTGTCTTCCTTCCGGTTCAAGCCGGAAGCTTTGGAAGGTTTTGACAAAAATCCAATGTACAAAGGACAGTATTGCTATGGAAATAACATGAAAAGCCTGTTGCCCCCTAAAGGGTTCTCTTTAAGATACGTCATAAGTTATTATCAGGAATACAAGAATATGGGAAAGGCCGATAAATTCTTTACCCGCCCTCAGTGGTTTGACATTTTGGTGGGAAACCGAAAGGTCAGAAAGCAAATCACGGAAGGAAAAAGTGAAGAAGAAATTCGTGCCGGATGGCAAAAGGAACTGGAGGAATATAAAAAGATGAGAGAAAAATATCTGATTTACGAATAAAATACCTAGCTTTGCAAACCTAAAAAACGATATAAAATGAAATATTTACTACATACATTTTACTTGCTGACAACTCTATTTTTCATTACGTCGTGCGGAGTAGACCGCAGTGGAGAGTATTACGCACTCGTGGGCGATGATATGTGGATAGAGGAAGTGATGAAACAGCACTATCTGTGGTACGACCAAATGCCCGAAATTTCTGAAAAGGATTATTTTGCCGAACCGGAGGAGTTTCTACGGAAGTTACTCTATTCGCAGGCATTGGATGGAAAGGGTGACCCATTCTCGTATGTAGAAATGAAGACCAATGTCAGCCGTTCTTTCCTCAACCAGACATCGACTTACGGATTCGATTTCGAACTCGTCACCGATCCGCTGGGAACAACTTCACACACCTATGCGCGAGTATTGTTCGTTCTTCCCGATTCACCGGCATCCGAAGCGGGGCTTCGACGCGGCGACTGGATTTCTGCCGTAGGAGATGCACAAATCAATGTCAACAACTATGGTTATCTGATTTCGGGAGGCGCTACCACATTGACCAGAAAAAGTATCATTGCCAGTGAAGGCGACTATGTTTGGACGGATGTCGACGTGCTTTCTATCGGAGCATCGCGTCCGGTGGAAGTAAATCCTTTTTATGTCAATAAAGTATTTAATGTAGACGGCAAGAAAATTGCCTACATGGTATATAACAAATTCAGTACCGGGCCCCTAGACAACGGATACGAAACAGACTACGCACAACAGATGTTGCAGATTTTCTCGGAATTCAAGAGTGAAGCTCCTGATGCATTTATTCTTGACCTCCGTTATAATCCCGGCGGCTATCTGACGTGTGCGCAAGAACTAGCCAGCCTGCTGGCTCCGGAATCGGCGCTCGGCAAACCGTTTTGCACCATGCAATACAATGATATTACAACTCCGCAAGACACAACTTATAATTTTATATCGACAACTTCGGCACAGAATCTTAATCTGAACAAACTGTATGTCATCACTTCTACTTTTACCGCTTCGGCATCCGAAGCCGTAATCAACTGTCTGCGTCCTTACATGGGTGACGACAATGTGGTCGTGATAGGTGAAACTACAGTCGGAAAACCGGTTGCCATGTCCGGCTACACCAACGATGAGATAGACTTCATCTTATGGCCGGTAGTGGCATACGTCCTCAATGCCGATGGAAAAGCGGATTATGTAAACGGCATCACCCCCGATTATAAATTGAACGAAAGAGGACTTATCTCTCCCCTCCTCCCGTTGGGCGATGAAAACGAGTTGATGCTGAGAAATACCCTCTCATTAATTACTACCGGTACAATGCCCGATGCGGAAAAGTCGGAAGAAACAGAAACCCAATCGGCAAAAGTACTTTATAACTCATTCAGCAGAAAGAAAATAAACGGCGTGCTGTTACGCTAAATACAAAAAAATTCACTCCGCTAAACAAAATAAGTCAGGCAGGTGTTATTTAGCCAAATAACCATTAAAAACCTGACTTAACAATGAAAAAAGTATTTATTGCAGCAGCTTTGGCTGCCATGATTGTTTCTTGCGGCTCCAAAGGAAATAAATCTGCCGAAATGATAGCCGAAAGTGAAAGTGACTCTCTGTTTGCAGTCAATGACAGCACTTTGGGCGATTTACAGACCTATACCTACGAAGGGGTTTTGCCGGGTGCCGATGTCTCGGGCATCAACTATCTGCTCACCCTGCAGGAAGTGGGAGAAGACTCTCTGGGTACATATAATTTGACTACCACTTACCTGGGTGCCAACAACGGGCAAGACCAGGTCTTTTCTGATAGCGGTACCGTTGTAACCATTATCGGTATCCCCAATGACAGCACCGCCATTATCTACCAACTTGTTTCGGCAGCTCCTGGCCATGAAAAGACCAATTTTGTAGCCGAAGGCGACAGTGCGCTGACCATGGTGGGCAAAGATTTCAAAAAAGCGATATCAAAACTAAACTACACGCTCAAAAAGAAGTTTTAACGAATAGCTTTGTCCGATGAGAAAATGTTCACAAAAAAAACGATTGTAGTGAACAAAAGCGTAACTCCTTCGTTTTTAGGAGTACAACAAACGAAAAAAATTAGTATTAACTTAAACAAAAACTTGACATGAAAAAATTAATTCCTATCCTTCTGGCGGTCTTTGCCTTGGTATCTTGCGAAAAAGACCCGGACATGGACAAACTGGACAATGAGTATCTGGTATTTACCAATCATGACACTAGTGCTAAATTCAACAGCTTCAGCACTTATTACGTTCCCGACAGCATTCTTGTAATCGGTGATTCTAAAGAACCGGAATACTGGAAAGATGATAACGCTCAACTGATTATCAGCGCATTCGTTGCAAAAATGGACGGCGCCGGTTATATGCGTGCATTAGACAAAGAAGATGCCGACCTCGGATTGCAATTGAGCTACGTAGCCAGCACTTACTACTTTAGCGGCTATTATAACAACGGCCCATGGTGGAACTATTATCCCGGTTATTGGATTCCCGGATACTGGGGCGGATACTGGGGAGGTGGATGGTACTACCCGTACTCCATCACTTATAGCTACAGCACCGGTTCATTACTGGCTGATTTAGTTAATCTGGGTGCACCCGAAGGAGCTAAAGAAAAACTACCTGTTGTATGGAATGCCTACATCAGCGGTTTAATCGGTAGCAGCGGAAGTCTGAATGTGAACCGTGCTACAACGGCTATCAATCAGGCATTTACTCAGAGCCCTTATTTGAAGAAATAAACAAATAAATCATTTTAATAAATTAGCAAGTTTATGAAAACTATAAAATATTTTACTTATAGAATAATGGCGGTAGCTGCCATCGCCATTGCCTTTGCTCTACCGGCAAAAGCACAAATCACTCCGATGACCTACTTTAATGTAGACTGGCAGTTCAGTGCTCCCATCAGCAACAACTTTTCAAACAAAGCAAGTGGCTGGGGTATGAACTTTGAAGGTGGATATTATGTTTTGCCCGATTTATCTATCGGTGCATTTATCAACTATCACACTAACAATGAATACATTCCGCGTCAGACATTGCCTATCAACAATTCGTCTGCACTGACCACCGACCAGCAACACTCCGTATTCCAGTTGCCTTTCGGTTTTGCCACTCACTATCGCTTCAGTGACGGTGTCTTTCAACCCTACATCGGATTGAAGCTGGGTGCCAACTATACAAAGATGTCTAGCGACTTCTACATCTACGAAGTGAAAGATGATACATGGGGCTTCTATGTATCTCCCGAAATCGGTGTAAACATTTACCCATGGCCCAACAGCATCGGTTTCCATTTGGCCGGATTCTACAACTACTCCACCAACAAGGGAACTGTGTTTAACTACGACATGGATAAACTACAAAACTTCGGATTCCGCGTAGGTGTGGCTTTCTAAAGAAAACTAAACTATTCTGTAAAATGAAAGGGTTATCCGTGCATGAAAGCAGGGTTAACCCTTCTTTTTTTATTTAATAAAATTAAATTCTGCAGAGGTTCATAATATATTAATTACATTTGTATGATATTTATTCAGCTAACACAAATAAACGTATGGAGAAATCCGATAGCATCATTATTATACCGACCTATAACGAGAAGGAGAATATAGAAAATATTATCCGGGCTGTATTCGGCCTGGAGAAGTTCTTTCATATTTTAATTATAGAAGACAGTTCTCCTGACGGCACAGCGGCCATTGTACGCCGGTTGCAGCAGGAGTTTCCCGACCGCCTGTTCATGATAGAGCGCAAGGGTAAGCTGGGGTTGGGAACTGCCTATATCACCGGGTTCAAGTGGGCGATAGAAAAAGGATATGACTATGTATTCGAAATGGACGCCGACTTCAGCCACAATCCCAATGATTTGCCCCGATTGTATGACAAATGTGCCCATGAAGGTTATGACGTAGCCATCGGCTCGCGTTACGTCAGTGGAGTAAATGTTGTAAACTGGCCGATGGGACGTGTCTTGATGTCTTATTTTGCATCGAAATATGTACGCATCATCACCGGTCTGCCCATCCACGACACCACAGCCGGATTCAAATGCTATCGTCGGCAAGTACTTGAAACCATCGGATTGGACAAAATCCGTTTCAAAGGATATGCCTTCCAAATAGAAATGAAATTCACCGCTTATAAATGCGGATTCAAAATAGCCGAAGTCCCGGTTATCTTTGTCAATCGCGAACTGGGGACTTCCAAAATGAACAGCAGCATTTTCGGCGAAGCGATTATGGGAGTTATCCAACTGAAATGGTATAGCTGGTTCCATAAATATCCTCAAAAGAAAAACTTATGAAACGTACTTGGATAAAGAATGCACGAATTGTGAATGAAGGAAAGACTTTTCACGGTTCGGTTGTAATTGAAAATGACAGAATAGCGGAAGTAATGGCAAACGGCACTCTCCCACTCCATCCCTGTGACGAGGAAATAGATGCCGGAGGTTGCTACCTGATACCCGGTGTGATAGATGACCATGTGCATTTTCGCGACCCGGGACTGACTCATAAGGCGGATATGCATACAGAGAGTACAGCAGCAGCTGCCGGAGGGGTGACTTCTTTTATGGATATGCCCAATACAACTCCACAGACCACCAATCTCGAAGCGCTGGAAGCTAAGTTTGCCGATGCCGCCACGAAAAGTGTAGTGAATTACTCATTTTATTTCGGTGCCACCAACAACAATGCAGATATGCTGCCCCAACTGGACAAAACCCGTATATGCGGTGTAAAACTCTTCATGGGAGCCAGTACCGGCAATATGCTGGTAGACCGCATGGAAGTGTTGCGCAAAGTTTTTGCCAATGCCGGTATGCTGATTGCCACCCACTGCGAGGAACAATCCATCATCAGTGCAAATACTGCTGCTTTCAAAGAAAAATACGGAGAAGACCCGGACATCAAATATCATCCCGAAATACGGAGTGCAGAGGCTTGCATGCACTCTTCTTCTCTGGCAGTAAAACTAGCCAAAGAAACAGGAGCACGCTTGCACATTTTACATGTGAGCACGGCCGACGAACTGAGCTTATTTGAAGACAAGCCATTGAGCGAAAAGCAGATAACATCAGAGGCATGTGTTTCGCATCTCTACTTCTGCGATAAAGATTATGAAACGCAGGGAGCACGCATCAAGTGCAATCCGGCCATCAAGACTGCAGCCGACCGTGAAGCATTACGACAGGCTTTGCCCACCGACCGTATCGATGTAATCGGTACCGACCATGCCCCCCATTTGCTGAAAGAGAAACAAGGCGGTGCTTTAAAGGCCGTTTCGGGTATGCCGATGATACAATTCTCGTTGGTGGCCACCATGGAACTGGTACGGGAAGGAGTACTGACCATCGAACAACTGGTACAGAAAATGTGTCATGCTCCCGCTGAATTATATCATATAGAAGAGCGGGGATTTATCCGACCGGGGTATTATGCTGATTTGGTTCTGGTAAACCCCGACAGTCAATGGACAGTCACTTCCGACTGCATCTTGAGCAAATGCGGATGGAGTCCTATGGAAGGACAGACATTCCACTCGAAAGTAGAAAAAACGTTCGTCAACGGGCATTTAGTCTATCACAACCACCAAGTGGACGAAGCTCACAGAGGAAAAGAACTGAGATTTAAACGATGATTGTACATTACAAAATACACCAGGTCAGTGAATACATAAACTGGATTTATTTCTTTCATGCATGGGGATTCCAGCCTAAATATGCTGCCATAGCCGATATACATGGTTGCGATTCATGCCGTGCCATGTGGTTGGCCGGTTTTCCCGAAGAAGAACGGTCGAAAGCTGCAGAAGCAATGCAACTGTCGAAAGAAGCCAACAGAATGTTGAATGAACTGGATGCCGATTTTGAGACGCATGGTGTTTTTCGTCTGATGGACGCCAATGCCGATGGCGATAATTTATGGTTGGACGGTGGTACACGTTTTCCTTTGCTGCGTCAGCAGGCAGCTAAACTCAAAGCAGACGAACCGTTTCTCTGCTTGAGCGATTTTATACGTCCCCTGTCGTCGGGCATCAAAGATAAAATAGGAGCATTTGCCACCACTGTGGATGCCGGTATGGAACATCTTTACGACAGAGATGACTATAAACGGATGTTGGTGCAGACCCTTGCCGACCGTTTGGCGGAAGCAACTGCCGAGAAATTACACGAAGATATCCGTAAAACGATATGGGGATACGCTCCCGACGAGAATCTTAATATAAAAGATTTACATAATGAGAAGTATCAGGGAATCCGCCCTGCCGTCGGCTATCCTTCATTGCCCGACCAATCCGTCAATTTCGTATTGGACGAACTGCTGGACATGAAACAAATCGGTATCTCCCTGACCGAGAATGGCATGATGAGACCTCATGCTTCTGTCAGCGGACTGATGTTCGCCCATCCTGCCTCGCGCTATTTCTCCATAGGGAAAATAGGCGAAGACCAACTGGCCGATTATGCCAACCGGCGCAGGATGAGTATAGAGGAAATGAAAAAGTTTCTGGCTGCCAATCTATAGATATCATAAAAAAAGACTCATTGCCATGATGCTAATAAAACTCTTTATATTTTTCTTATTACTGTTGGTATTGCCCGACTGGTATATATACAGAGCTTACATCCGCCGTGTTTCACAAAAATGGATTCGCTGGGCTTATTGGATACCAACATTATTCCTACTCACAGGAATGGCGGTGATTTTCTCTATCCACGAGCCAATGCCCGATTCCATGTATCGGCTTAGCAATTTTCTGTTGATATTCCTATGCTTTGCCGTACCTAAAGCCATATTTGTCATCGTCATCCTTATCATGAAACTGCTTTTCCTCATTTCGGGACGAAGGCTCTATGGAGGCTATATTGCAGGCGTACTGGCACTGGCATCATTGACATACGTCGTATATGGCTCTACCGAAGGGAAACAGCATTTTCAAATCAGAGAAGTGACTATCGGCTATAAAGATTTGCCGGATGCTTTTGACGGATATCGCATTCTCCAACTGTCGGACATCCATTCGGGCAGTTGGACACGGAATGGAAAAGCAATACAAAAAGCCGTGGATATGGTCAATGCCGAACAAGCTGACTTGGTGGTTTTTACAGGTGACATTGTCAACAACATAGCCACCGAGCTAGATGAATTTATACCCATACTGAGCCAGATAAAAGGTAAAGACGGAGTCTACTCAGTACTGGGGAATCATGACTATTCTCCCTATATCAAATGGAAGACAGAAGCTGAACAACAAGCCAATCTCGACAGTTTGTTGGCTAAAGAAGCACGTATGGGCTGGCAACTGCTGAATAATGAACATACCGTCATTCACCGAGGTCACGACAGCATTGCTTTGGTGGGAGTGGAAAATAGCGGTAATCCTCCTTTCCCCAATCATGGCGACCTTCCCAAAGCCTTGAAGGGTACAGACGGAATGTTTAAAGTGTTGCTCAGCCATGACCCCACCCATTGGCGCCGCGAGGTATTGCCCGAAAGTGATGTGCAGTTAATGCTGTCGGGACATACCCATGAAATGCAATTCAGCATCTTCGGATTCTCCCCGGCCAAGTTTGTTTACCCCGAGCACAACGGATTATACCGGGAAGGCAACCAAGCACTTTTTGTCAATGTGGGACTGGGCTATCTGATGTTTCCCATGCGTCTTGGAGCATGGCCGGAAATAACGGTCATCACTTTAAAAAAAGAATAGTCGCATGTTTTTCAATGATAACTTATTACTGTTTGCCCGATAAATTATCTTTTTTAGTATCTTTGTATGATTCAAAAATTAAAACCCATGAAAGCACTCTATATTTTATATCAGATATTTATAGCACTTCCTATACTTCTTGTATTGACAATACTTACAGCCCTTGTCACCATTGTGGGCTCATGGATAGGCGACCCGCACGTTTGGGGATATTATCCGGGGAAAATCTGGTCACAACTATTCTGCTATGTACTCCTGATTCCTGTAAAGGTGGTGGGACATCCCGAAGTGCTGGACAAGACTTCATACGTCTTTGTCGCCAACCATCAGGGGTCATTCGACATATTCCTTATTTATGGTTTTCTGGGGCGCAACTTCAAATGGATGATGAAGAAGAGCCTGCGGAAAATGCCTTTCGTTGGCAAGGCATGCGAAGCGGCAGGACACATCTTTGTAGATAAATCCGGACCGAAGAAAGTAAAAGAGACAATTGAACATGCCCGCAGCGTATTGCAGAACGGCACTTCACTGGTCGTATTTCCCGAAGGAGCACGCACTTTCACAGGACACATGGGGTATTTTAAGAAAGGAGCTTTCCAACTGGCAGACGAGTTACAGTTGCCGGTAGTGCCGCTTACCATTATCGGTTCATTCAACGTCCTTCCGCGTACCGGAGGTTTCGTCTCATGGCATCCGATGACACTGGTCATTCATAAACCGATATATCCCCAAACTCAAGGAATAGACAATATAAAGGCAACCATGGAAGAAGCTTACAAAGAAATAGAAAAGTCATTGCCGGAAGAATATCAGGGAAAAGTGGACAATCCTGATCAATAATCTTTAGTCAAGGGGAACGGATTGTGTACTCTTCAGTTTCTCCATATTGGCACGGGCTACTGTGATATACTCCTTTACCATCGGGTTGTTTTTGAAACTATCGGGAGCATCATTGACAATTTCCTCAATCATCGGAGTCATGACCGGATAATCAAAATTGCTGCATATCATGATAAATACCCCCGGTCCCAATACATTATCATAATTCTTTTTAATGAACTGCTTTGCCAAGTCATTCATCTCGGCAGCCAGTTTTTCACGTTCTGTCATAATAACATGGTGAATCTCATCGGGGTCTTTCCCATCCATAATCATGCGGCTTTCCTTACGCTCCAACTCGTAGGCACGATCATCAAGCGAAGTTTTCTTTCCTACAAAATCATAGAGACGGTCATTAAGCGGAGTTCCGCTTACCATGATGCGGGCATTGTCGATGTTAATGGCTATCTTTCCTTTTTCGATAACAAAAGGCATGATATTTATATCATCCATATATAAAGAGGCGATAACGGACGAATCCAAAACTCCTTCCATTTTAAATATCCCATGAATAACCTCGGCAGAATCGACCTTCACCATGCGGTTACCATCGGGAACTTTTATAAACAGCATCTTTCCATCCAACCTCGAAACAGAAGAACTACCTTCTATTTTATATTCGCTAGCACACGAGGTCAAAGCCAATAAAGACACTACGGAGAAAAAAAGTTTATTCATGCTCATCTACACACCCTTTACTATTTTTCGGTGAGCAAAGGTACAATCTATAATCCACTGACAAAAATTTTTTATTAAAATTTAAAACTTAATAGAAGATTATCACTGTGATTGAGTTTTTTGGGTGATACTTGCCGTTTTTTTCCTATTTTTGTAACCGATATAAGTATAAAGAAATAACATTTAGTACACAACATGAAAAGATTTAAACTTTTAATGCTCGCATTAATGTGCGTGGCATTCTTGCCATCGAAGGCAGACGAAGGTATGTGGTTGTTGCAACTGATGCAGGAGCAGCACTTGGCAGACCGCATGAAAGCACAGGGGCTGAAACTGGATGCCGACGACATCTACAACCCCAACAAAGTTTCGCTGAAAGATGCAGTAGGTATATTCGGTGGAGGATGCACAGGAGAAATTATTTCTCCCGACGGACTTATCCTGACCAATCATCATTGCGGATATGCTTCTATCCAGCAACACAGTTCAGTGGAACATGACTATCTGACGGATGGCTTCTGGGCAAAGAACCGAAAAGAAGAACTCCCTACTCCGGGATTGAAGTTCAAATTTGTAGAACGTATTGTGGATGTCACAGATAAGATAAATGCAAAGGTTAAAGCCGGAGAAGTGAAAGAGGAAGAAACATTCGGCCAACCTTTCTTATATAAATTCGCCAACGAGGAACTGAAAGCAAGTGACCTGAACGGAAAACCGGGTATCAGTGCACAAGCACTTCCTTTCTATGCCGGAAACAAGTTTTATCTGATTTATTTAAAAACATACAGTGACGTACGCATGGTTGCCGCACCTCCTTCATCTATCGGTAAATTCGGTGGTGAAACCGACAACTGGATGTGGCCCCGCCATACTTGCGACTTCTCTGTATTCCGTATCTATGCAGACGCTAACGGCGAACCGGCCGAATACAACGAGAACAATATCCCTCTCAAGGCAAAGAAACATTTGGCCATTTCATTGAAAGGCATCGAAGAAGGTGACTATGCCATGATTATGGGTTTCCCCGGAAGCACCAGCCGCTATTTGACTCAAAGCGAAGTGAAACAGCGCATGACTGCCAGCAATGAGCCTCGTATCCGCATTCGCGGTACCCGTCAGGATGTGCTGAAAAAAGAAATGGCAGCCAGCGACAAAGTACGCATTCAGTATGCCAGCAAATATGCGGGAAGCAGCAACTACTGGAAGAATTCCATCGGTATGAACAAAGCTATCGTAGACAATAAGGTGCTGGAAACCAAAGCAGCTCAAGAAGCCCGCTTTGCCAAGTTTGCAAAAGACAACAATCAGGCCGACTATGCAAAGGTAGTAGGAGAAATCGATGCCATCATCGAAAAGAGCAATCCTATTCTTTATCAGTTCACTTGCTTCAATGAGATTTTGAGAAGCGGCATTGAGTTCGGTACTCCTTATATTGTGATGGACAGCCTGAAAGTGGCAATAAAGAACAAGGATAAAGCCGGTATCAAAAAATATACCGATATGATGAAGAACGTTTATAAATCCGTTCACAACAAGGATTATGACCATGAAGTAGACCGCAAAGTGGCTAAAGCCCTGTTGCCCCTCTACGCCGAAATGGTAGAGGCGGAAGCATTGCCTTCTTTCTATCAAACAATCCGAAATGATTTCAAGGGCAACTATGATGCATATATCGACAATTTATATGATAATTCCATCTTCTCCAATGAAAAGAATTTCAATAAATTCATCAGCAAACCTAATGTAAAAGCTCTTGAGAAAGACCCGATGTATGCCTTTGTCAAATCCAAATATGCACTGGGTAATGAATTGGTTAAGGAATTGTCAACTTCACTCAAAGGATTGGAACTGCTGCACAAAACGTATGTACGCGGTTTATGCGAAATGTATTCTCCCGAACCTAAAGCACCGGATGCCAACTTCACCATTCGCCTGACTTACGGTAACGTGAAATCTTATAATCCGAAAGACGGTATACACTACAAGTATTATACGACATTGAAAGGCGTGATGGAAAAAGAAGACCCCACTAACCCTGAATTCGTAGTTCCAGCCAAGCTGAAAGAGCTCTATACCGCCAAAGACTTCGGACGTTACGCACTGCCTAACGGTGAGATGCCCACTTGTTTCCTCACTACCAATGACATTACAGGTGGCAACTCAGGTTCTCCGGTCATCAACGGCAACGGCGAACTGATTGGTACCGCCTTTGACGGTAACTGGGAATCACTGAGTGGAGATATCAACTTTGACAATAACCTCCAACGCTGTATTGCCGTAGATATCCGCTATGTACTCTTTATTATTGACAAGCTGGGTGGTTGCAGTCACCTGATTGACGAAATGACAATAGTAGAATAATGAAAAAGACAATCATACTATCACTTCTCAGCATCACTACCCTGGCCGGCCATGCCGACGAGGGGATGTGGATGTTGACAGACCTGAAAGAACAAAATGCCGCTACCATGTATGACATGGGACTGGACATCGGCATTGACAAAGTATATTGCCCCGACAGCATCAGCCTGAAAGATGCCGTGGTACACTTCGGCGGAGGCTGCACCGGTGAGATTATTTCATCGGAAGGACTGGTACTGACCAACCACCACTGCGGTTACGGATACATCCAGCAACACAGTTCGGTGGAGCACGACTACCTGACAGACGGATTCTGGGCAATGACCCGCAAGGAGGAATTGCCGTGCGACGGTTTGACCGTCACTTTTATCGACAAGATTCTGGATATTACTCCTTACGTCAAAGAACAGCTGGCAAAAGACAAGGACCCGGAAGGATTGAACTATCTCTCTCCGTCTTATCTCAGCAAAGTAGCCGAACGCTTTGCCAAAAAGGAAAATATAGAAGTCACTCCGTTCACCGCCTTGGAGTTGAAGCCTTTCTATGGAGCAAACCGTTACTATCTTTTTGTAAAGACCATCTACAAAGATGTCCGTATGGTGGGAGCTCCCCCCTCTTCCATCGGTAAGTTTGGAGCCGACACCGACAACTGGATGTGGCCCCGTCACTGCGGTGACTTTTCCATGTTCCGCATATATGCTACTCCCGATGGTAAACCGGCCGAATACAATGAGACTAATGTTCCTCTGAAAGTGAAGAAACACCTCACCATCAATTTAAGTGGCGTAAAAGAAGGCGACTTTACTTTCGTAATGGGTTTCCCCGGACGCAACTGGCGCTATATGATTTCCGACGAAGTGGAAGAACGTATGCAGACAACCAATTTCATGCGTAAAACAGTGCGTACGGTACGCCTCAACAATCTGCTCGAAGAAATGCTGAAAAGTGACAAAGTACGCATCCAGTATGCCAGCAAGTATGCATCTTCGGCCAACTACTGGAAGAATGCCATCGGCATGAACGAAGGACTGATTCACCTCAATGTGCTCGACACCAAGAAGCAGCAACAAGAAAAACTTCTGGCATACGGTCGTGAAACAGGAACAGATACTTATCAAAAAGCATTTGATGCCATCCGCGACATTGTAAGCAAACGCCATGACGCTGTTTATCACCAGCAAGCCATCTATGAAGTTTGCAAACTGGGAACGGAATTCTATAAAATCCCTTCCACAGACCAAGTGCTGGAAGCACTGAAACAAGGTTACAAAGTGCCCCACGCTACCAAAGAAATCAATCCGCTGGATTATGCATTGAGCCAGTTGAGCAAGCGGGCCGACAAGTTCTTCAACAAGGATTACAGTCCCGAAGTAGACCGCAAAGTCTCAAAGGCATTATTAAAGACTTATGCCGAACTGATTCCTGCCGAACAGCGAATCAGCATATTCCGGGTGATAGACAAGAAGTTCAAAGGAGATATCGATGCATTTGTAGATGCCTGTTTCGATACTTCTATCTTCCGCAGTCGTGAAGCCTTTGACCAGTTCATAGCTAAACCGGACGCCAAAACCATAGAAAACGACTTAATGGTGCAATATGCCAAGTCTGTAAACGAAGGTTATGAAGATACCGACAAGGCCATGAAAGCGGAAACGGACGCGTACAACCTGGCACACAAGACATGGGTGGAAGGCATGATGAAACTGAAACAGCAGGAAGGTACGCCCATTTATCCCGATGCCAACTCTACATTACGCCTCACTTACGGAAAAATAGGTTCTTACAGCCCGAAGGACGGAGTGGTATACAGCTATTATACGACGCTGAAAGGCGTAATGGAAAAAGAAGACCCGGATAATTTCGAGTTCGTGGTACCGGCAAAACTAAAAGAATTATATAACAACAAGGATTTCGGCCGTTATGCCATGAAGAACGGAGAAATGCCTATCTGTTTTGCCACAGCCACCGACAATACGGGAGGTAACTCCGGTTCACCTGTCTTCAACAGTAAAGGCGAATTAATCGGTACCGGATTCGACCGTAACTACGAAGGTTTGACAGGCGATATTGCCTACAATCCCCAGTTACAACGTGCCGCTTGTGTAGATATCCGATATACTTTGTTTATCATCGACAAGTTTGCAGGTGCAAAACATCTGGTAGACGAAATGACTATCGTGGAATAGCGGCAATTTGTTTTCATTTTGACACATTCCCTTCACCGTCATCTCTAAGGGGGTTGTGTCAAAACGTGGATAATGCTGTCGTTTCGTTCGTAGGGGCGAGGTTCGCTCGCCCGAAAACAGTTTACTTTGTGTCTTCGGGCAGGCAAACCCTGCCCCTACAACTGACGATTGGATAGACTGGTTTAGTTTTGACACACTCCCTTTTATAGATACCCGGAGCCAAGAGATTATCCCAAACCGGTTACCTGCTTTTTTATCTGCAAACAAAAGGAAGGTTAAGCCATTTCCTGCTATTGATTAAGGTCTTTTAAGCGGAAGATTATTACAGACTTCGGCAATGGACCGTACAGTCCACCGTAACAGACCGTACAGTCCACCGCAGCAGACCGTACAGTCCATTGCCGCAGTCTATAAAAGTTTGCCGTATGTGAGGACTTAGCCTAAAGGAAAAAAGGGCTTAATCTGACTAATGCCAGGACTTATCATTCATATTAGTCTTGCATGATGTGTAGAGATGCATCAAAATAGAACAAAACCGATATTTTGTTCAAAGGATGAGAAAGTGCTATTAAAGGATGAGAAAGAGCTATTTGTTCTCTTTATCCAATTCCTGCGGAATGCGGAATGCTGTATACAGTTCGAGTACGGCAGCAATGGAAAGACAGACAATCCACTCATTACGGTTCATCGTAAACATCAGTACCCCCGCAAAAACCAATGCAATGGCACCAAAGATTTGCTGCTTCCGCAATCGCTTGATGATAAAGTTACTGCCATCATACCGATTCCCCATCACCTGCACATAACCGAACATCACCGCACCCAATGTATACAGATAAGGGGCAAAGTCCCAACGAGTTATTTGCAATATAGCACCAACCAGCAACAGTCCGGCGCCTGCCATAGATATTATATTATAAAGATTCTTCATTATTCTGAATACAGATTACTGCATTAATAAATTACTAATTTGATTATATTCGTTGCCATCCCTAAAAGAAAGAAGTACTTTTGTATAATTTTTCAACATATCAATAGATTTACCATGTTCAATATTAGATATGATAACAGGTTCGTCAAAACGTAGTACTGTAGCATCTTCAAGCAAAACGTATTTCTTCAAAAATATTTTCAACTCCACGTCTACAGATGTTCCCATATAATGCTTAATACGCCCTCGCTGTACATTGTCGTTGATATAACTTAAATAGGTAATAAGCATTTGATAATCCATATCGGGGTATAAACTTTTTAATGCTTTTATATTCGGTGAACAATAAAATAACATTTTATCTCCCTCATCCGGAAAATAAAAAACAATACCAATATTGAATGTGTCACTACGCAATAATGAATGACGGTATTGTAACAAGCTATATACTATTCGTCTCATTCTATGGATTTTCTCAATATATTCTTAAACTTTAGCGGTTCTTTTAATACTGCTTGAAAATATTCTTCCAGTAATTCTTTTCTTAAGTTCGTAAAACCGAACTCACTTAATTGCGCAAAGATATCATCATACTTCTTTAATCTTAATGATTGCAGATAAAATTCAAATTCCTCGAAAAAAGTAGCTTTCGACTGCCGGTCTGCCTCCTTCAAAAGTCTATAAAATAAGTGATATTGATATTTGTCATTCCACTTTTCCTCTTGAAAACGGGAGATAGTTTCATTATCTATTTCCAAAGCCATTTCGTGGTCTATTAAAATACCTTTTCCATCCTTTATCAACAAATTGGGCTTTCTCAAAGTTCTATCTCTATTACAAATAAAATAATCAAAAGCGTATAATGTATCAACCTGAATTATTTTTGAAGCTTCTTCTAAAGACATCTGGGGAGCAAACAAAAACGTACCTTCATAATATTCAGTGCCAAACTTTGCCCTTTCGTCCAATAAGTTCAGGATTTCTTCATATTCCTTACCCAAAGACATCCTGAATTCGTCCGTAAATTCTATTATTGCAGGAGTCGGTGACAATAAATCAAAATCTTCTGCAAATAGACATCCCAATATCTCGGCTGTCATCTTATTCCTGGCCTCGATATCAATAGTCCGATATAGTTTCACGACAAAAGGCTTCAACTCTCCTTCAGCATTTACCGAAACCACCCAAGGTTTAGAATGCCCGCCTTCTAATATAATACCATTAAAAGATATTGCCTTATATACAGGTAGTTTCATTATTCAAAAACGTAAACATCCTCATTTGGTTTCTTCATCAGATACTTCTCACGGGCTATTTTCTCCAAAGCCTCGGGATTGCTGGTCAACTCTTTCAGCTTCTCGGTATCCTCTTCATATTGCTTTCTGTATTTTTCGATTTCACTGTTCAGCGCACTGATTTCATTGCGATGCTGCACACGCTGAATCAGACTGTTTTCATCCAAGAAACCGATAACCACAATAAATATCAGCACCGTAATCATATACTTATGGTGCCGGATGTAGTTCCAAATAGTCAGCAATTTACTCATAACGAACGTTCTTTTTTCTCCTTTGTGCAAAGATAGAAATATTTCAGGCAACCATACATAAAAACACCGATAATTTATGTACTTTTGCAGAACTCATATTTAGTAAAGGAACTCCGCTTATGGAAAATTATATCGTATCGGCACGAAAATATCGTCCCGTTACATTCGAATCGGTTGTGGGCCAACGTGCTTTGACCACTACCCTGAAAAATGCGATTGCTACCGGCAAGCTGGCACATGCCTACCTGTTCTGCGGACCACGCGGTGTGGGGAAGACAACGTGTGCACGTATCTTCGCCAAAACCATCAACTGCCTGTCTCCTACCGCTGACGGAGAGGCGTGCAACCAGTGTGAATCGTGCCTTGCCTTTAATGAGCAACGCTCCTATAACATTCATGAGTTGGATGCTGCCAGCAATAACTCGGTGGAAGATATCCGTTCGTTGATAGAGCAAGTACGCATCCCGCCACAGATTGGCAAATACAAAGTATATATCATTGACGAGGTGCACATGCTGTCCCAAGCTGCCTTCAATGCTTTTCTGAAGACCCTGGAAGAGCCTCCTCATCATGCCATCTTTATCCTTGCCACTACCGAAAAGCATAAGATATTGCCTACCATCCTGAGCCGTTGCCAGATTTATGATTTCAACCGTATCGGAATTAAAGATACCACAGAGCATCTGCAATATGTAGCAAAACAGGAACATATCAATGCCGAGCCCGAAGCGCTGACCGTCATTGCCCAAAAAGCGGACGGAGGTATGCGTGATGCACTCTCCATCTTTGACCAGGTGGTGAGCTTTACAGGGGGAAACATCACTTATAAAAGTGTCATCGAGAACCTGAACGTGCTGGATTATGAATACTACTTTACATTGACGGATTTATTGCTCGAAAACAAGGTACCCGAAGCAATGCTGCTCTTCAATGATGTACTGAAAAAAGGATTCGACGGCAACCACTTTATTACGGGGCTCTCTTCGCATTTCCGCGATTTATTGGTGAGTAAGGATGACTCAACCCTGCAATTACTGGAAGTAGGGGCAAGCATACGCGAGCGTTATCAGGCACAAGCCCGGAAATGTGACGCCAAGTTCCTGTATCGGGCCATGAAACTGTGCAACGACTGTGATTTAAGTTATCGCGCCAGCAAGAACAAACGTCTGCTGGTAGAGCTGACACTGATACAATGTGCACAACTGACCTTACCCGACGCTGACGATTTGGTTGGTGGGCGCAGCCCTAAGAAGAATCAACTCAAACCCATATTTACGCAGCAAGCAACTTCTGAAGTTACTACGCAATCACAGCCTCAGGCTCCGGTTGCCGCTGCACAGACCGGTGTTGCTCCGGCTGCTTCATCGTCGACTGCACCACAGGGTGCGGCCGGTTCTGTGAATGCAGGCCGTCCAAGTCCGCTGCCCCAAGCCAGAGAAGAGAAAAAGATTCCGGTGTTTAAGGCGGGTACGTTGAGTATGTCCATACGTCGTCCCCTGCATGAACAAACAGCAGAGAAAACAAATGAAAAAACAACTGCTGCCATCCATGCAACCGCTGCCTCAAGTGCTGCCTCTTACGAGGATTATATCTTTAACGAAAAGGATTTGAACTATTATTGGCGTGAATTTGCAGCTAATCTGCCGATTGAAGAGAAAGCGAACTCGGCACGCATGATGAACATGAATCCGAAGCTGCTGAATGATACCACCTTCGAAGTATTGGTAGACAATGAGATGGTAGAAAAATATATGATGCAGTTAGTTCAGGCTATTCAAAACCATTTGCGCGAACGTCTCCATAACCGAAAGATAACGATGACAGTCCGGGTAAGCGCTCCGACTGAAAATATACGTGCTTACAGTCATGTAGAACGTTTCCAGATGATGAGTAAAAAGAATCCCAACCTGCTGAAATTAAAAGAAGCGTTGGGACTGGAATTATCATAAGATATTTTGTTTCCGCCGAAGGGAGTGACCTCTAAGCACACACCCTATCGGTGGAAGCCTATCGCCTATAAATCGTGATTACGCAAACGGTATTGCGCCAACTCTTCATACTTAGTTCCCGGACGTCCGTAATTGCAATATGGATAAATAGAGATGCCGCCACGCGGAGTAAAGATGCCGGTCACTTCGATATACTTAGGATTCATCAACTTAATCAAGTCCTTCATAATGATATTTACACAATCTTCATGAAAATCACCGTGATTACGAAAGCTGAACAGATAAAGTTTCAGGCTCTTGCTTTCTACCATCTTCATGTCGGGCAGATAAGAAATACGAATCTCAGCAAAATCCGGTTGTCCGGTGATGGGGCAAAGACTGGTAAATTCGGGACAATTGAAACGCACCCAATAATCATTTCCGGGATGCTTGTTTACAAAAGATTCCAGTACCTCAGGAGCATAATCCTGCTTGTATTCGGTCTTCTTCCCTAATATTGTCAATTCATCTTTTCTTTCCATATAGTTATTATTTTTTAGTTTCAAGAAATCACTTCTTACTTGCCAGGTATTTTTCCAAACCTTCACGGCGAAGCTTGCATGCCGGACAATGTCCGCATCCATCCCCCTGAATGCCATTATAACAAGTTAATGTTTCCCGGCGAATCAAATCAAGAACTCCCAATTCATCCGCCAGTGCCCATGTTTCCGCCTTATCAATCCACATCAGCGGAGTATGAAGAACGAATTGCTCATCCATGGCAAGATTGAGCGTGACATTCAATGACTTGATAAAAGCATCCCGACAATCGGGATAACCGCTGAAATCAGTCTGAGACACACCGGTCACAATATGATTGATGCCATGTTCGCGAGCATAAACGGCTGCAATGCTCAAGAAGAACAGGTTACGCCCCGGAACAAACGTATTCGGGAAACTATCGGCCGGTTTCTCCTTATCCATTGCAATACTGGCATCTGTCAATGAATTCTTACCCAGATGGCCGATAAAAGAAACATCCATCGCTTCAAACTCTACTCCTGCCCCGGCAGCTATGGAACGTGCCAGTTCTACCTCTTTCACATGTTTTTGTCCATAGACAAAACTCAACGCATATACTTTTCTAAAATGTTTCTTTGCCCAAAACAGACAAGTAGTCGAGTCCTGCCCACCGCTGAACACAACCAATGCATCACTCCTATTCATATATTACAGTTCTTTGATTTTTAATACGTTGTAGGAAATATTCTCGTCATAAACATCACTTCCGTCCACCTTCTTTATATAATTCACCACACGGATGGTAACAGGGAGGATAATGATTTCATAAAGTGTTTTTAAAAGAGCTTGCAGAATCATCATTTTAATCAACTCACTCACCGGCATCAGTCCCCCGAAAGCAATCGGAAAGAAAATCAGCGAATCGGCACTTTCACCCACCAATGTAGAAGTGATGGCGCGAAGTGAGAAATTCTTGCCTCCCGAAGCCAGCTTCATCTTGCTCATGACATAAGCATTGAGAAAAGAACCAATCAAAAAAGCAGTCAGACTTGCCACAGCAATACGCGGTGCCATGCCGAAAACGAAATTGAAGCCCTCTTCGCCTTCCCAAAACGGTGCCGCAGGCATCATAATCGCCAATTGCCCCAGTGCGACAACCATAAAATTCATGGCAAAGCCCATCCAAATAATCAGCCTTGCCTTACGGAAGCCCCATACTTCGGCTATGCAGTCATTGATGATATAAGAAATAGGAAATACGACAAGCCCGGCAGTAGCAGTAATTTTCCAAATCTGGACTACCTTGGTTTCCAATAAGTTTGCTGCAACAAGACATACACAAAACAGTATGCCAAGCAACATAAAAGATACAGATACAGTGTTATTATTCTTCATTTTTCCTGTTTTTTACGTGGTGTTCTAGAATACACGACCGCTATTCACGGCAATCATACGTCTATTGTGAAATTCGGATGCAAAGATACGCACTTTTTTCAGAAACAATATTATCTTTGTAACTAATTTAAATTAAAGACCTCGGGAATAAGTTAAGGACCATCATGAGAAAGAAAGAATTATATGATAAGGTAATAACGTATTTTCAAAATGCAATGCCTGTTGCAGAAACGGAACTGCATTATAACAATCCGTTTGAACTGCTGATAGCGGTCATCCTCAGTGCACAATGCACGGACAAACGCGTAAACATGATTACCCCGCCCCTCTATCGGGATTTCCCTACGCCGGAAGCTTTAGCAGCCTCTACTCCGGAAGTCATCTATGAATACATCCGCAGTGTGAGCTATCCCAATAATAAAGCAAAGCATCTGGTGGGCATGGCACAAATGTTGGTCAAAGACTTCCATAGTGAAGTGCCCGGCACACTGGAAGAACTGATTAAGTTGCCGGGAGTAGGAAGAAAAACAGCTAATGTCATTCAAAGCGTAGTATTCAATAAAGCGGCAATGGCAGTAGATACTCATGTGTTTCGAGTAAGCCACCGCATCGGTCTGGTGCCGCAAACTTGTACTACTCCGCTGGCGACCGAAAAATATCTGATGAAATACATCCCGGAAGAAATCGTTCCGACAGCCCACCACTGGCTCATCTTGCACGGCAGGTATGTGTGCATGGCCAGAACTCCCAAATGTGAAGAATGTGGACTAAACGGACTCTGCCAATATTCATTAAAACCGAAAATCTAACCGACAGAAATTACTTCTCCGTCATAAGCAAAATGCACATGAGGGGGAAGCAGTTTCTCAACTTCCGAATGTAGCCCCATGTGATGACTCATGTGAATAAAATAAGTTTCTTTAGCCCCGATGCGCTTTGCATTATCCAACGCCTCCTGCAAATTTTGGTGCGTATTATGAGATTGGGGACGCAAGGCATTCATTACCAGCACATCCAGTCCATCCAGAAGTTCATACTCCGACTCCGGCATGGTCAACATATCTGTAATCCACGCCATGTTGCCAATGCGGTATCCCAAAATAGGAAGTTTGCCATGCATCACACGGATGGGAATAATCTCTATCTCAGTTCCTTCCGAATTACTGACTGTAAAAGGAGAGTCCGGGACAATCTCTTCCAATAGAATGCGAGGCACTCCCGGATATAGATGCTCTGCAAAACAATAAGGAATACGTTGACGCAAACGCTCTGCCGTATATCGTTCCGCATAAACCGGCACATCACGGAAACGGCAAAAAGGGCGTAAATCATCCAAACCACCCACATGGTCATAATGCTCATGACTGATTAATACAGCATCAAGGGGTTTAAAGTCATTCAGGCGTATCATCTGTTCACGGAAATCGGGACCGCAATCCATCAGAATCCGCACTCCTTCCGTTTCTATCAGTCCCGAACAACGCAAACGGTTATCCCGAGCATCATTGCTGGTACAAACCGGACATTTACACCCTATTTCGGGTACTCCCGTAGATGTTCCGCTACCTAATATTGTAATCTTCATATAATAGTTAAATAAAATTCACTTCGGGAGAAATAGTTATCCCGAATTTCAGAAAAACAGACTCTTGTATCTGCCGGGACAAATCCACGATTTCTCTTCCGGTAGCCCCTCCACAATTTACCAATACCAAAGCCTGTTTAGAATGAACACCTGCATTGCCTACTTGTTTACCTTTCCAGCCACAACAATCAATCATCCACGCTGCCGGAATCTTGACTTTATCTTCCCCCATATCATAATGAGGCATCTCAGGATATTCTCTTAGCAATGTCTCGAATTGCAGACGCGGCACAACAGGATTCATAAAAAAACTTCCTGCATTGCCCTGCACTTTTGGATCCGGCAACTTTGCCTCACGTATCGCTATTACTGTATTGCGCACGTTTTCGAGTGTTACCCCGCATCCGCGTTTTTCCAATTCACCTCTCACATTGCCATATTCAAGATTAAAAAGAGGATGTTTTCCAAGACGGTAAGTCACATAAGTAACTATATATTTTCCTTTTAATTCTTTTTTAAATATACTCTCACGATAGGCATAGTGGCATTCAGCATTAGAAAACACACGTTCCCGCCCTGTAGCGACTTCTACCGTTTCTACCGAAACAATCAAATCTTTCGCCTCGGCACCGTATGCACCAATATTTTGCACAGCCGAAGCTCCCACTTCCCCCGGTATCAAAGATAAATTCTCCGCACCGTACCATCCGTGCTGCACGGCAAAAGCTACAAAATCATCCCATATTTCTCCGGCTCCTACCCTGACTTCGACAGTTCTATCATTCTCACTCACCACCTCATAACCATGAATGGCCGAATGTAAAACAGCCCCTTCATAATCTGCCGTAAACAACAAATTACTGCCACCGCCAATGTGTAGCCATGAAGATTCTAAATAATCCTTATTTAATAATATAGTCTTCAATTCAGCAACCGACTCATATTCTACAAACACAGACGCTTTTACATCCATGCCGAAAGTATTATGCGGCAACAGTGAATAGTCCTTTATTTCTCTCATCCGTCATTAATTGGGTTAATCGCTTAAATCCTCAAACTGCACTAACTTCCACAGTCCATTGCGCCGTTCAAAGTAAAGCGTATTGTTAAATCCATTACCGAATCCTTTTATCTCGATTACCTTTGTATTCGATTTAGGATTCTCGTTTTGTCCATAATTTACATTTGTCAAAAACTCACGGGGAAGCACCGGTTGGAAAGCAAACCACTGTCCCGTTTCAAGAGTCGTTTCTATTATCTGAAATTCATCGTCCGGATCTACCGTAACAAACTTCAGTGGATGATGAAGGCGTGTTTGCTGAAAAACAGAATCATTGGCAAAACGTTCATAAAACTCATAAAAGTTCTCCTTGGTGTCCTCACTCTTCGGCATATCTGCAAAATCAATGGCTTCCAACTTCCAGAGCCCCTTCAAACGTTCAAAATAATATCGCTTTATCTTGTTCGTCTTTAAATAAATCCACTCAATCTTCACACTGGTAGCAGTAGTATCTTTCTCAGCTTCCATATCCACCGTCTTGTCAAAAAGAACAGTATAAGAGTCTAATTGACTGAACAACAAGTCATGCTCCCAATCTTTCTTTTCGATATGTTCCTTCTTATCCATCGTATAATAAGGCAACGGGAACACGATACGCGACACTTGCAGCTTTTCATCAATCGCAAAATTGTAGATAAAGTCAGCAAAACTTTCATCAGCAGTAGCCGGAACCATCGGTTCTTCTTCTACCACCTCCATCGCCTCTGCCGTATCAGGAACGGCTGTCAACGAATCAATCTCTTCAGTGAGCATCTCGAAGGGGTCTATTTTCTTTTTACCGCCTCCACAGGAGCTGACCAGCATAACCAGACAAACTCCGATAATTAGTTTTCTCATTTTCTATTTTTAGAAAAAATCGATGCAAAAATATCTCTTTTTTTAGTTTTCAGCAAAATATTCGGTTTAATTCGCTAACTTTGCGGTCATTAAAAAAATAAAGAAAAAAGTATGTTAGCTAAAATAGAACAATTACTTCAGGAAATTGAAGGCTTACACGCTGCTAATGCAGAGGAATTAGAAGCCCTGCGTATTAAATATCTTAGTAAAAAAGGGGCAATTAATGAGTTGATGGCAGACTTCCGCAATGTACCTGCCGACCAAAAGAAAGAAGTGGGAATGAAGCTGAATGAGCTGAAAAACAAGGCTCAAGAACGTATTACCACGCTGAAAGAAACTTTTGAGACACAAGACAACGGAGCTGCCGAAATGGACCTTACCCGCACGGCATATCCTATTGAATTAGGAACCCGCCATCCGTTAAGCATTGTCAAGAATGAAATTATCGATATTTTCCACCGCCTCGGTTTCAGCATTGCCGATGGACCGGAAATAGAAGATGACTGGCATGTTTTTTCTTCCATGAACTTTGCCGAAGATCATCCGGCTCGCGATATGCAGGATACTTTCTTCGTTGAAGCCAATCCTGAGCATGTACAGGGCAACGTCATTTTACGTACACATACTTCATCTGTACAAAGCCGGGTAATGGAAAGCACCCAGCCACCCATCCGAATTATTTGTCCGGGTCGTGTATATCGTAACGAGGCTATCAGCTATCGTGCACATGCCTTTTTCCATCAGGTAGAAGCTCTCTATATTGACAAGAACGTATCATTTACCGACTTGAAACAAGTATTGCTTCTATTTGCGAAGGAAATGTTCGGTGCCGAAACTCAGATTCGTCTGCGTCCTTCCTACTTCCCCTTTACCGAGCCAAGTGCGGAAATGGATATCAGCTGTAATATCTGCGGCGGAAAAGGATGTCCGTTCTGCAAAGGAACCGGCTGGGTAGAAATTTTGGGTTGCGGTATGGTAGACCCGAATGTATTGGAAGCCAATGGCATTGACAGCAAAGTTTACTCGGGATATGCATTAGGTATGGGTATCGAACGTATCACCAACCTGAAATATCGTGTAAACGACTTGCGTTTGTTCTCTGAAAATGATACACGTTTCTTAAAAGAGTTCGAAGCTGCCAATTAATCAGTCTTTGTTTTGAATTTCATAAAACGATTAATAGACGGAACATTCTTTTGTCTGTTAATCGTTTCTTTATATAATAATGTATGAAAGATAAGCTAGTAACAAAAAACTATATAGAAATTCTCGCAGCCAACTTTCTGCTCTACTTTGGTTTCTATTTATTAATGCCGGTACTGCCGTTTTATCTGGCTGAGGTATTTAACAGCGAAAAAGGAACCATTGGTATTATCCTTTCATGCTACACAATGGCCGCCTTATGTATCCGTCCGTTTTCGGGCTATCTGTTGGATACTTTTGCCAGAAAGCCACTTTATTTATTAGCTTATTTTCTTTTTACGGCTGCCTTTGGCGGATATCTGTTGGCCGGCACACTCACTTTATTCACACTCATCCGCATATTCCACGGCTTCGCTTTTGGAACGGTCACTGTAGCGGGAAATACGGTAGTAATCGATATTATGCCCAGCTCCCGGCGTGGAGAAGGATTGGGATATTATGGAATGATGAACAACACAGCAATGAGTATCGGACCGATGGTAGGATTATTTCTACATAATGCATACTCTTTTGAAGTGATATTTTGGTGTGCACTCGCCAGTTGTGCTTTGGGACTGGTCATGGCATCACTGGTGAAAACACCTGCTAAAGAACCTGTTAAAAGAGAACCGATATCACTCGACCGATTCATTTTATTAAAGGGTATTCCCGCCGGAATTTGCCTATTGCTATTGTCCGTTCCTTACGGAATGACTTCCAACTATATCGCCATGTATTCGCAACAAATAGGAATTACGGCTGAGACAGGTTTCTTTTTCACATTCATGGCTTTCGGAATGGCTACCAGCCGACTGTTCAGCGGGCGATTGGTCGACCGTGGAAAGATAACACAAGTTATTGAAGCCGGACTTTATTTGGTTTGTTTCTGCTTTTTCGGCCTGAGTGCCTGCGGGTGGTTAATCGACTTCAGCCTACAGTGGACTACCTATTTCTTCTTTTTCATAGCTTTATTACTAGGCATCGGTTTTGGAACCATGTTTCCGGCATTCAATACATTGTTTGTCAATCTGGCTCCCAACAGCCAACGAGGTACGGCTACCAGCACCTATCTTACTTCATGGGATGTAGGGATAGGAGCAGGTATGCTGGTAGGCGGATATATCGCACAAATAGCCACCTTCAAAATAGCTTATTTATTCGGGGCAGTATTAACGGTTGCTTCTTTATTCTATTTTCGGGCAAAAGTAGCTCCGCACTTTCATCAGCATAAGTTACGTTAGTCCTTATATGTCAGCACCATAATATGGGAAAGACGGTCATCTGAAATGGACAGTTGGGTAGACAGAATAAATGAATGAAATAAAGTAGCATTCTCTAAAATAAACGGAGGCAGATAAGGGCGAAAACGCTCAGGATCTTCAGATACCTTATGCATATCGGCCACTAACATGAAAGCAGCATCACGAGAGAGATTGGCCACGCACTCGTCAAACAGTGTCCGACCGCTACCGTCATTTTCTTCTATTGCCTCATCCATATATCCGTTCATCGAATCTTTATTGCCCGAGATAACAATACTGTCTTCCTTGACATCGGGCACAGCCTGCATTTTTGCCATAAATTCGGAAGTACAACTGCAAGTATCGGGCATAAAAGTGTCCCCTGTGAGGTATACCACATCACTATTCATGTGAAAATCAAATTCACTCCAACAACGGTTATTATTCTGCAGGAAAGGCATCGAAGGCGTACGACCGTATAATGTGAGGAAATTATGAGATTTCTTTTTCTCAAGAGCCTTCGAGAATACCGCGTCATCACTCAATGCCGTTTCATCCTCTTTGGCATCTATAACTTCTTCTATCAACCGTTTCTGATAGCTCACAACAAAAAATCCCGACTCACTATAAACGGCCAAAAAGTCATTATTGCTCAAAGGATAAATATAAATAGCCTTTCCCCTGTACTTTTCCTTCTTCGGCTGAAAATCGCCCGGAGCACGCTCTTGCAGCATATTGGCAAGCAGCTTTTCATCTCCTGCACCCATGCGGAAATACACAACCTGATCACGCGGAGAACCCGGAGCATGAAAACTCACCAATAAACGACTCATCTGACTGCTCAAACCATGCGCTTTCTGAGTGGTATACTCATTCAATCCTCCAAGAATAAAATTGAACAAGCCGGGAAACTGAAAATCTCCCAGTTCATTACTATAATTAAGTTGTGGAAAATCGTTCAAAAAATAAGTGATGTTATCGCTTTCCAAAACACCAATGCTAGTTGAGGGTACCAAGGAGAAGAGATTGAACTCCCGACCTCTATCGGTCATGCTCAATCGTGTAAATCCATAAAAGCCAACTGCTATACAGAACAATACAACAGAAAGCACTACACCTAATTTTGCAACTGTCCGCAATCTCATACCCTACCTATATTTATATTTTTTTTGCAAATATAGCAAATTATTTAAGGGAACAAAAGAAATTCTCAAAAAAATGCCTGCGATTAACAATCTAGTCAGACACATTGGCAACCGGAAACTCTATGGCTCCCCAGCCTATCATTGCATTAAACAATCTGACTGCCGAAAAAGATGACAGTTCTTCCTTTTTTATTTCTTTTTCTTTCAATACGCCTTTATCCAACAATTCCGCCCGCTTGGTCCCCTTCAGCAAAGGATGCAAGGGAGTACACCAGTCATTACCGTCATATAAAGCAATATTAGCAATAGAAGTATCTGTCAATAGCCCATTCTTCACTATCAATATATCATCCTTATCCTGACGAATCTGAAACAAACGATTCAACTCTTCCCTATCCGTACTCTTGAAAGAATAATCTATGGTATCCGAACAGACCATACGCAGAGATCTGACAGGCCGCATCTCATAAAGAGAATAAGATACCTCCGTTATACCCTCTTCCGTATACACCACTCTGCATTTCACACTATTCATATCAGCAGACAATTGCAAATAATTTTCCAACAGCAAGGGTGCGCATTCCGGCCGGAAATACCTACGCACCTCGTTTAACCGCTGATTATGATAAAACAGATTGCAGGCATTTCCTTTCTCTATCCGTATGGTTTCAATAAATCGGCACATATATTTTCTGTATTACTTCATTATATTCACTTTCCAAAGCACTTTTGCTAGTAATGCCCCCACCCGCTTTAAAATAAAGATGTCCGTTCTCCTGTTCTATGAAACGTATCATCACGGCACTATCCAAATTACGGCCGTCGAAATATCCCATTACCCCGGTATAAAAGCCCCGTTCATAGTTTTCGGCTTCAGCAATAATTTCCATTGTTTTCGGCTTTGGAGCACCGGTTATGGAGCCGGCAGGCAAGAGCCTGAAAACAATATCTCCGATATGTGACAAATAATCTTCAGGCAACACCCCGCAAATCTCTGAACTTGTCTGAAGTATCGGCCCCTTATTCGTTTCCAGACAATCACAATAACGATAACGGGTGACAGTTACCTGTTCCGATACCATACTCAAGTCATTCCGAATTAAATCTACAATAGTCGCATGCTCGGCTGCCTCCTTCCTATCATTCATCAAAAGCCGGCGTGCATCAGGCAATGAAGCGTCGATGGTACCCTTCATGGGAAACGACTTTATCTTTCCTTCCTCAATACGGACAAAAATTTCGGGTGAGAAACAGACCAATGTATCTTTCAGCCACAACTTGTATTTTGCGTCGGAATACCGAAAAATAGCTTCCAGCGTCAAGTTAGTCTCAACCGGAACCTTACAGGTCAAATTGGTGAGATAACTATTGCCGGCCAAAATATTATCCTTCACCACATCAAAGGCGATACGATATTCTTCCAAAGCCGGTGGAGCAACTTCCCATATTAATGTCCCATCATATTCTTCGCACTCCTTTTCTACATTGGTTACCCCATTAAAACTATATCGACAAAAATCTGAATCAACCTCACTGATTTCCTCCACATAGGAATGTTCCTGCCTATAATCTGTGACAAAGAGAAACGGCCTGCCTTTGCCGGCCAAGTCATTCATCCGTTCAATACTTTCTTTTCGGCTATATAGCTGCATCCGCAATTTATTTATTTCGAAACTCTAAAAGGAGAGGATAACTTAATTTCCAGACCTCCCCATCCCCTCTCTACATAATAGATTCCCGGAAGAACTGCTTTAAAAGATATTCCTTCGACATTAAAACTTTCTGATTGATAAACAGCCATCCAATATCCTTCTCCACACGCCGGAGAAGAGACAACCTGAGCAACCTTATCATTTTTAATGACTCTAATCATCTTTGAATCAAACTCTTCCACATCTTTCTTTGTAGCGGCAGGAAGAACAATATACTGATAGGAAGCCCCCGACGGCTTCACACCATGACGCAAATGCAATGCCGCCACTTCTCCATGAAGAGTAGCAGGCGTATACATTCCCATAAAATCGCTCCAACGTCCCTCGCGTTCTTCCGATTGGGCCACACACGTATCCCCGCCCAAAACGATATAACCGACGGAATCATGAAAGAAACGCAAATCTTTTTGCCGGAACGCTTCTGTTCCTGTAATTGCACTCCATTTCTTCTTCTTCCAAACATAAAGTTCTCCGTTCTTTGAACGCTGGTCTATAGAAGTCGTAACACACAACGTGGTATCCGAATGAATATCCGCTCCCAAACAGAAAACAAATTTATCGGCAAACAGCCATGCCTTATGCACTTCCAGCCCGTCACGGTTCAACTCCATAGCCGTCATTCCGATTTTCCCATTACTCAAGCCACCCACTAAATCGCTGTTATTCCCAGACCTTGTCACATTTACATTGGGAATCGGCGCAATATCCTCATACGAAGTGACACCCGGTATCTTCCGCCAGTCCCAGAAAGGAAATGCTTCCAGGTACTCATCTCCCCGAACATAATAATAAGTTGCTCCGTCTCCCAAATAATATCCTTTCAGATTATCTTCATTTACCAGTTCCGTACCAATCACTCTACGAGAAGCCATTTTAACCGAAGACATCCAATCCCTGCTACGATGAACCGTATAATCGGAATCATCAAAATGTTTATGACCTATCAATGTATTGCCATGCACAGGAAAACCTTCCAATCCCATATCTTCAGCAGCAAAGGCCAAACTATATGCCTTATGTATCTGAGCATTATGAAAGAATTGCCGTCCCAACGAGCTGACATCCATATATCTGTTCCATATCACCCATCTATAACCTTTGTCAATCAGCGAAACTAATATTTCCCTCTGCTGTCCGGTGAACTCATAGCCGGTATCTTTGAACAACCGAAAGAAAAAACTCATCCCCGTGACAAAAGACAATCCGTAATTTCCGAATTGCTGCTGCGGGCCATGCTGGTGAAAACTCCAATCATCTTTAATGCCTTCTTTTCGCCCCAATACGATTTCCGATGCAATGGCATCCCTTGCAGCCTTCACTAAATCTGCATCATTTTGCAAAAGAGCCCGAATCAATACATTTCCGGCCAGCCATACTTTATTCTGTCCCGTCATCCCAAACTTAGCGTTCTCCATTACTGCCACAGCAGCCCGGCGTTCCTGTTCAGTCAGCTGTTCCTCCAATAAAATGAAAGCAGCCCCCAGTGTTTTAGGAATACCAATCTGGTTATACCACCAATTCAAGCAACGGGGCTTGGCATCAAACCAATATTTCAAAGCTAAATGAATTGCCTCTTTTACCTTTTCCGAATGATAATACTTTGTAGTTTCCGAGTAATATAGTTTTGACAGTTCCAATATTCGTTCCGCATGAAGTTTTGGTTCCCAACCCGAACGTTTGGTATCTGCATAATTAATGTCAGTCCACGAACCGTCTGCCGTCATTAATGCCAAATATCCGTCTATTTTCTTTAAATCAAAAGGATAAAGTTGGTGCAACTCCACCACCGCCTGATCGGACATTTCCTTTTCCGGTTTTATCTTTACCAAATCCGAAAGCAATGAATCCTGTTCTGCGGATGACGGTATCAACATCTGCCTATAATTCTCTTTTATCTGTTTCAATTCTTCGACTCCGGCAGCTTTACCCATCAAGACATGGAATAACAAGCTACAGATTAAGGTCAACTTTAAAGTATTGCTCATTGTTTTATTGCTATTATGCGTTTGAGGAACAAATTTAATGTATTTTTTCGATTCAACGATAAATTAAAATCTAAAATAAAGCCAATCCACGATTGATAACGATATGGGTGCTACCCACTTTGTTTCGGGCAAAGTTAGACCGAATGATTCAGCAACCTCTTTTTGTATATATCCAGACTCTTTTATTGTTCTTTTCATTCGTCCTACAAACGAAATTCTGTTTCTTCCTTCCTTCTTTCACTAACCATTGAAACGCCCTACCGGTGGGGGTTCCGATAGTGAATAGACATCTCGTCATCAGCCTCTCAGCCTCCTTTCATCCGTAAGGCAATGTACACTCTTTGTGTACTCTTTGTGTACTCCTTGTGTACTCCTTGTGTACTTAATGTGTACTCCTTGTGTACTTAATGTGTACTCTTTGTGTACTAATGTGTTTCCTGTGTACTCTTTATGTACTTAATGTGTACTCTTTGTGTACTAATGTGTTTCTTGTGTACTCTTTGTGTACTTAATGTGTACTCTTTGTGTACTAATGTGCTTCTTGTGTACTCTTTGTGTACTTAATGTGTACTCTTTGTGTACTCTGTTTTTTGGTTGACTAGTTGAAGGCAGATTTGAAAAGACTTGGGCAGCACGGCTGAAACGAGGATGAAGGGATATCCTGTCATTCTTAACCGACTGATTCTGTGCATATTTGGATTAAAATGTAAGGATGAACGGAGAAAAAGGAATGACCGAATTAGTGAGAGAAAGGGTAATCCTATCTGCCTCTACATGAAAAACATGCCGAGCTTTTTAAAAAAGGTGCTGGAGTTTTTAGAAAACATACCGAGCTTTTTTGAAAACATCAAGGTCTTTTTGCAACATTCAGTGTGAGCTGCCTATTTTTTCATGCGCATGTACGCATCGGTCAACACATACGGTGGCATAGGCCTGCACGTATATACGCGTAAGCCTACACGTACGTACGCATCGGGCTACACGTACGTACGCATAAGCCTATACATATATTATGACATCTTTGACTGAAGCATTCGATACATCCCCTTTTTTAGGTTCAAACATTTGCATCTATTTAAACTGATAAGGTTCTAACGCAATTCGTTGCGGATATATAGCCTTGATAGCTTGCTGTTCTGTCGGTGCACATTCCACAAACTCTTTGTTCCATTTTTCATTAGCCAGTTCATTCCATAACTGTTTATAGGCAGCTTTCAATTCATTCATCACAGTCTGAAAAGCAACATCGCTTGTTTTCACATGCTTCCGCACACAAATAACATGATTGACAGCAACGAATATGTCACCAAAGTAAGGAATATTCTTTATAACTTTCTTTGGCAGTGTTTCATCATTATACGGGTTAGAGATAAACTCCACAACTCTATCCTTCAGTTGATCCATTCTTAGATAATCTCCTCCCACCATCAATTCATCATTCATGTTAATAAAGATATCAAGCATATCTCTGTCTTCAAACAATACATTGTCAACATTCACAGTATCTATCGCTATTGAATCGGCCACAACTGCATCAGTTGTTGCACTATTCTTTGGCCTGCCAGAGCAAGCTGCAAGCAGCATACACACTATCAATACATTTATCTGTTTCATAACTTTCTATTGTTCTAATATGAATAAGCCACCATTCTTATATGTTGCGATGGATACCAAGTAACTCCTATAGTAACCTTCATATTAGTACTATATCCGCCCTTCGTCCCCGGAATCCATTTTGGCATATTATTCACCATTCGCATTGCTGCCTCGTCCATTGATACCAATACACGTTTCCTATAAGTAGGATTAGAAATGCTTCCACTCGATGTTACTGTAAAAGTTATCTGTATTTCACCATATCCGGCACTTTTTATTGCAGGAGCTCCCGGTCTCCTATAATTGCTAAGATAAGTCTTGACCGCTTCTGTCATCTTTGGCGCAACTACTTTATTGGCAGCCTTCACCTGTTCCTCATATTCAGCCTTCACTATACAATGCAGAGAACGGGCGTCTTCATACCCATCCGCCAAAAGTTCCTCCAAAACAATAAGAGACTGCTCTATTGGCGAACCATTCACTATTATTACACCGGAATAAAGTATCTCCGCCACCCGCAACTTGGTCGGATTATCATATTCTCCATCCTTCTTGGTGTACCATTCAAATGCTTTCTTTTTATTTATATCTGTCCCTATGCCTTCATAATACATATTTCCAATATCAGTATATAACCATGTTTCCCCATGATTGGCAGCTCTTTCCGCATAGGTCAACGCTCCTGACAAATCTTTTTCTGTACCTTCTCCAAATAATTTTGCATAATAAACTCCTAATTCCCCGTCACTATCTTCCTGCTCGGCAGCTTTCATAAAATATGTATAGGCTGTAGTTTTATTCTTGGTTACACCACGCCCTTCTTTATAGAGCCTTCCGATATTCGCCAAACAAGGAGCATAATTGCGTGCCTCTCCCTTTTTATAAAGGTTCAAAGCAATGGTATAATTCTTTTCCACACCTTTTCCAAGCTCATACATATATCCTAAAAAGTCTAAAGCCTTCAGGCTGCCATTTTTCGCAGCCCGTTGGAAGTAAGGAACTGCTGCTTGGTAATCTTTATTTTTATAAAGACGAATACCTGTTTCGGTATCATAATCATTCTGAGCAACCACTACCATTGCACACAAAGTACATATAACTGTCAATAATATCTTCTTCATTTCCATATTCACTAAAAATAATAAGTATTGAATTTATCTAAACTCTAAACAAACATCGGAATCAATCACATCTAAGACTTTATCTTTAAAGAAGCGTAAACTGGCAATCTTTGGAACTTTTATCGAACAGGCTCATGCCAATTCTTTCATCATAATCACCTACGCCACTTCTACCACAGTACATAGCAAAAATATCCACGTAAAAATATATTCCATAATTAATGCCCGTTTTTTGCTATTCTTATTAATTGCTCCATCCCGTATCTACACGTGGCAGGTTGCCGTCACTTGCATAGATTGTGATATAACCGGGACCTGCCGACATTTTTATATGTTGTCCTGAAGCACGCTTCCCGTCATTCCCACCCAGCGCATTTAGCAAAGCATCATACAAAGGGCGAGTGTTTCTATTTTCCTTCACTTGCAGATGTAAAGTCATATAGTCTATCTTAGCAGTAGGTTTCTCCACTGCTGTCTGTCCCCACCATCCGTCTGAAACCATTTCGTGAAAAGTGCCATGAGCTTCGAGTATATAGGACAAGTCACGTGAATATTCTTTTTTCAAAGAAGTCGATTTTCCATCCAATCCATATTTAGTGCGGAACTCCTGAATGCTTGTTTGAGATACATTCATTTTATCTACCTTATTGCCGTCCAACATATCCTTTACCCAAGAGACAATACCCTCTATGTCAAAAAATTCGGATGTTACCCCCTCCCTTAAGGGCATAAACAGCCTATCCGGAATTAGAACAAGATCAAACTGAGGATTTGCCACGAACTTACCTTCCTTGTCTATTAGTCCCCACTTACCGTTTGACTGTACCCAAGCTATCTTATCCATAAAAACAACAGCTGACTCAAACTGTGGATTGATTTCTATCTTTCCCGATTTATCGACATAACCACACTGTTTTCCCATGACAACAACTGCCAAGTCTGAATGGAAGAATGAAGCCCATTTAAACTGTGGATTGATAATAATTTTCCCTTTCGCATCACACCATCCATATGAATCTCCCATCTTTATGACATATCGGTCGCCATCCGCTTTCATTTCCGCAAACTGAGGATTAATCACATACTTGCCCGACTTATCAATTACTCCATACATATCACCCGACTTAACAATCGCCTTTCCATCCAAAAAGAAACCGGCTGCATCAAATTGGCAGTTTATCACGATTTTTCCCTTTTTGTCCACATATCCGTATTTCCAATCCTTATTCTGTACAGCAGCCAGTCCGTCCGAGAAATTTGATTCGAAAGACATTCCTTCGGGTAAGTCAAAAACTTTCTTACCATCTTTATCAATAACCCAAGTTTTTCCGCTATCATCTACCATGACAGCAAGTCCTTCGGCATAGTTATACGCACGACGTACTTTTTTCAAGGTAAGAAGAGAACGTCCCTTCGTATCTATCAGTTCCGGTGCTCCCATAGGCTTTACTACCCATGCCCTGCCTTCGCAAAAAGCCGTTGCACTATTATACTGAGGACTTATAACATACTTTCCTGATTTGTCTATGAATCCGGCTTTCCCATCAACCCACACTTCCGCCAATCCATCCGAAAAGCAGGATGCGTTATTAAATTGGGGGTTAATCACATATTCTCCTTTTGCATTGATATATCCCCAGTTGTCACCCTGCTTTACAGGCATCAAGGAGTAATCAATTTCACTATCGTAACCAGAAGAGCAAGAAACAAACAGGACGATGGCCAAGAGCAATCCCATTCCCAAATAAGTAAAATGTCTCATAATTGTTTTATTGTTGATTTATATTCTATGTTTCATTGTTTGACAGGTGCTCTGACTTCTCCGTCAATAGTCAAAGAGCCATCATCACGGTTGAATTTCAATGTCATTTCAAGGGGAGCCTCTTCCGGATAATCGGCAAAACGCCGTTGCACTTTTGCATAATCCTTATTTATTTCAATGATGGAATCAATGACATAATAAGCATCATCCACGCTGCTATAAATGCCATACCCATAACATTCCTGTCCCATAAATTCGTTGTCCTGAGGTGCTTTAATTTTCTTATACAGGCTCAATCTATAATATAGAGTAGAAAAGTCCTCAACATTCTTATCGGTGTATTCCCATTCGCCATTAAAAGGTTTGTCATCCGGTATCAGATGAAAAGTATAGTCCATATTCTTGATATAGACAGCCTTTGTTTCAGGATAATAGACTAGCGTATCCACAGACAAATCTTGCCATGTGCCGATTGACACCACCCTATAAGAATTGTGACCCAAATAGGATACAGAATCTATATCATAGTGATAAATACGGGAAACATTAGAGAAGTCCATCCAACCATAACTCTTTCCATTTCCACTCGGCAAATCATTGTTCGCAGTAAAAGTCCGTTCGGAAAGGTTAAGTTCCATACTATAGACTATGTCGTCCACCTCCCCCATCTGCCCTCTAAGTGAAGGATCTTTAATTGCAGACATCTCCCAACTCCCCTCCAAAGGTTCGGAAATATGCTGTTCCAACATGGAAACGATACTATCAGATGCGGTTACAGCATCGCCTTGCTTCTTGGAGGAGCAAGCTACAAACGCTACCAGCAAACAGAACAACAGGCAGCAGCGCATCATCATTTTTCCTGAAGTATTCCATAAACCGAATGCGGCAACAAAAACAAGATATTTTTTTTTCATACCCTATCAAGTGCCTCGCCCCTAAAGCACATAACTTTATTATACACGGAAGCGTGGAACTGCAATGCCACGTCTTTGAATGAAGGTCCTAGGAAAACCTTTGCGAACAGATGTAGTAATAGCAGCCCACGCTATAGCGTGAGAACCACTATGCCTATTCTTGTTCGCTTTGAAAATTTCCTAGGTTTTCATTCGCAAGAGATGAGCATAACGCTTCTTATTTTCTAAAATGTTTTTGGACAGGATTTCCCTATCCGATGCAAAAATAATGATTTTTTTAATATACAGTAGCCCAAAACTCATAATTATTTCCCTCAAGGAAGAGAATGAAGCTAGTTTCTTGGGAGGAATGATTGACTAAATCAAAGTAATCGAGTAGGCTGCAGGGAGAGACATGGCCAAATCTGCCGGAGTAAGCGTCCATTCTTCATTTTTAGATTATGCAAATTAGCAGCGTAGATTTAACAGACCCACAGGGTTTTCAGATTGACCCGATATTCCGGGTCAAGTCAAAAAGTATGTGGGTATAATATTTGAGAAACATTTAAAGTTTGCAATGCTAAAAACATACATCCTTCCAAAGTATTATAAATCAAGTACATCACACGAACACCTGATTGGACGTCAGCATTGTAACTCATAGTTCACGCTTGTCACTCACAGGGCTTTCGGATTGACCCGATATTCCTTGCGTAAACGCCTTATATACAATAAAAAAGAGGAAATTCTTATCGAATTTCCTCTTTTTGCGGGGTGGCAGATGGGACTCGAACCCACGACATTCAGAACCACAATCTGACGCTCTAACCAACTGAACTACAGCCACCGTATTGGCTTTCCTTTCAAAAGCGATGCAAAGGTAAGGCTTTTTTTTATATCTGCAAACTTTTTGCCGAAAAATTATTCAAAAAAGTATTCTTTTACCCCTTTATTGTGTATACCAAACAGCTTTCTAGCTCTTATAAGGAAACGTTTCATCACACTAAGTTCCTCATTCTTAATCGGTTTATCAAGAAAAGAAGCCGGATAAAGCTCAAAGTTTTTTTTCCCACTTAAATTGGGACGTGAAGTCCAAACAAATGAATAATCACAGTTAATCAAACGAGTAATCCTGAAAATACGCTGTAATTCCAATTTCACCATAACTCCACCATCCGTATCTTCCTTCGACATATTCGATATAAAATTGCCTAAAGAATAAGCAACCACATGCTTGGCGGGAGTATGCTTATCTTGTATGACCTCCATGGGTTGAAGCACATGAGGATGTGAGCCTATCACATGATCCACCCCCTGGGTTATCATCCAATCTGCCAGGTCCCGTTCCGAACGCTCAGGTAATGAACGATATTCTATGCCCCAATGCATACACGCTATAATGACGTCGGGCATCATACGACGCGCCTTAAGAATATCTTTTTTTATTTGTTCCCTATCAATGTAGTTCACCACATTGGGCGGAGTAACTTCAATGCCGTTTGTCCCATAAGTATAATTAAGCAGAACGATGCGGAAATTATTCTTTTCTATCAATAAAGGATAATCCTCAGACCGCTTGTCTTTATTTATATAGGTACCCGCATGTGGAATATTTAAGGAGTCCAGCATGAAGACAGTGCGCTCCAATCCTCTTTTTCTTCGGTCAAGACAATGATTGTTCGCTGTGAGCAATACGTCAAAACCGGCCTCTTTGACAGCATACAAATATTCGTCGGGAGCACTAAAAGCCGGATAACCGCTATAGGGCTTGCCTCCCAATGTCACTTCCAGATTGGCAATGGCCAAATCTGCCGCACTTATCTCCTCTTTTACATGCTTGAAACACGAAGAATAGTCATACGATGATGTCCCCACACGAGCAGCCTCAATTTGTGCCTGATGCTGCATCAGGTCTCCTACAAACAACAAGGTTATTTTCTCTTGCGCAGTAAGCGAAAGACTAAAGCACAAACTGAACAGTATAAAAAGCTGTCGCATAAAAGAATACGGTTTAAACATTAATGACCGGCAAGATAAAGAGAATATTCGGAAACACCAAATATTCCGCTACGTCCCGCGTATCACAGGCTCACTATTTCTTGCAAAATGCTGACGGCCGTTTCTACTGTCTCCACATTCTTTATAACCATACTGCGTTTACCATTCTGCTCACGAAGATTACAATAACGGGGATTCTTACCCATATAATCAATCACTTTTCCAAAAGCTGCGCTCTGATAATAAGGGCTGTCAGGGTTACTCACAAAAAACAGCGTCATCCGTCCGGCTTTCAGAAAAACCTTTTCTGCACCCAAGCGCTTTGCCATCCGGCGCAACGGAACAATGCGAAGCAATTCCTGACCTTCACGCGGAACCTTTCCGAAACGGTCTTCCAAACGGGATTTGAACGCAAGCACATCTTTATCCAGCTCCAAACCATCCAATTCACGATAGAGCAACATACGTTCGCTACTGCTGGGAATGTATTCATTGGGAAATAATAACTCCAAGTCACTTTCCACCAAGCACTCATCCACAAAGTTTTCGCCACTTATTTTCTCCTCACCTGCCGCTTGCAGCTCTTCGGCATAAAGGTCTGCAAATTCATCCTCTTTCAACTCTTTCACAGCCTCAGCCAGAATCTTCTGATACGTCTCGTATCCCAAATCAGCGATGAAACCGCTCTGTTCAGCGCCCAACATATTTCCTGCGCCACGAATATCCAAGTCTTGCATGGCAATGTGGATGCCGCTACCCAAATCACTAAAATTCTCTATAGCCTGCAGGCGGCGTTTAGCTTCGGGAGTCAACGAAGTGAGTGGAGGAGCCAATAAATAACAAAATGCCTTCTTATTGCTGCGTCCCACGCGTCCACGCATCTGATGCAAATCACTCAATCCGAAATTCTGTGCCTGATTAATGATAATAGTGTTGGCATTGGGGATATCGATTCCACTTTCAATAATTGTAGTCGCCAACAACACATCATAATCATAGTTCACAAAGTCAAAGATTATCTTCTCTAGTTTCTCCGGCTCCATCTGTCCATGCCCGATACAAACACGGCAGTCCGGAATGTTCCGTTTAATCATAGCCTCCAGCTCCACCAAATTTTGGATTCTATTATTGACAAAAAACACCTGACCGTTACGACTCATCTCAAAGTTAATTGCTTCAGTAATAATCTCTTCATTGAACGTATGCACCTCAGTCTGGATAGGATAACGATTGGGAGGGGGAGTCTGTATCACAGAAAGGTCACGCGCTCCCATCAGTGAAAACTGCAACGTACGCGGAATAGGAGTAGCTGTCATGGTCAAGGTATCAACATTTACTTTTATCTGGCGAAGTTTTTCTTTCACACTGACTCCGAATTTCTGTTCTTCATCTATAATCAGCAGTCCTAAATCCTTGAATTTTATACTCTTACCGATAATCTTATGCGTACCGATCAAAATATTAATTTTACCGTCTTCCAGTTCTTTTACGATGCGCGAACTATCTTTTGCACTGCGGGCACGGCTCAAATAATCCACCTTACAAGGAAAATCTTTCAACCGTTCGCGAAAAGTCTGAAAGTGCTGATACGCCAATACGGTAGTCGGTACAAGTACCGCCACTTGTTTGTTGTCCGCCACAGCCTTAAAAGCAGCACGTACTGCAATTTCCGTTTTTCCAAAACCAACATCCCCGCACACCAAGCGGTCCATCGGACGTTCGCTTTCCATATCAGCTTTTACATCCTGAGTCGTTTTAAGTTGGTCGGGAGTATCTTCATAAATAAAGCTAGCCTCCAGCTCATGCTGCAAAAAGCTGTCAGGAGTATAACTGAAACCTTTCTCCTGCTTACGCTGAGAATATAACTTAATCAAGTCACGGGCTATATCTTTAATCTTAGTCTTGGTGCGTTCTTTCATTTTCTCCCAAGCCCCGGTTCCCAGTTTATTCAGGCGCGGAGTCTCTCCTTCTTTCCCTTTATACTTGGAAATCTTGTGTAAGGAATGAATGGATACAAAGACAACATCTTCATTTTGATAAACCAATTTGATAACCTCTTGTGTGGTATCACCGTTAGGAATACGCACCAATCCGGCAAACCTTCCCACTCCATGGTCAATGTGCACCACATAATCCCCCGGTTCAAATTGGCTCAACTCTTTTAGCGTCAATGCCACTTTGCCACTACGGGCCTTATCACTCCGAAGATTGTATTTATGAAAACGGTCGAATATTTGGTGGTCGGTGAAGAAACAGCTCCGCAGATTATTATCACTAAACCCTTCGTGCAAAGTCTTATTGACCGGAGTAAATGCTATTTTATCTCCTCGCTCCTCGAAAATGTCTTTCAGTCGATTTGCCTGCTTCTCACTGTCCGTACATATATATAATGTATAGCCTTGTTCCAGATAATCGGTAAACGTACTGCTTACCAAATCAAAATTCTTGTGGAAAATCGGTTGCGCACTTGTATCAAAGGTCAAGGTTGCCTGCGGAGTACCTGTAGGCTTATTTCCGAATTCCATTCTTTTGAACTCTACCGCACGGACTGTAAATTCAGCACCATCTATCAACTTTGTCTCCAGACTCATCAATTCTGTTTTCTCCCCCTCATAAGCGGCCAAGGCCTGTGGAGAAAGAGCCTCATCTCTGACGGATTGAATTCTTTCCCGTACCCACAAGAAATCTTTCATAGCCAATACAGCATCCCTTGATATAAACTCAAAAAAGGAAACGCCGCTTCCATCCGTTGATTTTGTCAGCTCCGGTACAATAGCCACGCTTTGTTTCTTTTCCTTCGAGAGCTGATTCTCAACTTCAAACGTACGGATACTGTCCACCTCATCGCCAAAGAAGTCTATACGATAAGGAAACTCTGAGGCAAAAGAAAAAACATCGATAATACTTCCTCTCACTGCATATTGTCCCGGTTCATACACATAATCCACATGCTCAAACCCATAGCCGGTAAGCACTTCTGCGATAAACTCGGTATCCACATGTTCACCCACACTCAGCTTCAATGTTTTATCAGTCAGTTCCTCTTGTGAAACAACCTTCTCGGCAAGAGCATCGGGATAGGTCACAATACACAGTGTATCACCTTTTTGCAAACGGCTCAATACTTCCGTACGGAGAATCTCATTGGCCGCATCCTTTTGTCCGTACTTGACGGCACGACGATATGAAGAAGGAAAGAATAAAATATTCTCTTCTCCATTTACTTGCGTCAAGTCATGATAAAAATAACCTGCCTCTTCCTGGTCGCCCAATATAAAGACAAACGTCTGTTTATTCTCTCTGATAAAGGAGGAAATAAATAAAGGTGCCGCTGAAGCATGTAATCCTCCTAGGAAAATAGTCCTCACCGAGGAATCTTCCAGTAACGCAGCCAAGCCCGCAGTATTCGGGTGTCCGGCATATATACGTTGTAATTCCGAAATGTCCATATCTTCGTTTAAGATGGGAACAAAATTAGAGAATTTTCTTTTTACTTCCTCTAATTATAACCAACTATTTAATATTTTGCCTACTTTTGCAACTCAATGCTTTAATCATGGAAACAAAAGTAATAAAAAACGCAATTAAAGGACACGCACGTATAGATGTAGCTGATGTGCTACGTGGATTAGCAGTAATGGGAATCATTATTCTGCATTCTATCGAACATTTCAATTTCTATTCATTTCCTGACACAGCCACTCAGAGTGACTGGCTTAACTTTACGGACAAAGCTATCTGGGATGGATTATTCTTCATGTTCGGAGGAAAAGCTTACGCTGTATTTGCTCTTCTGTTCGGCTTCAGTTTTTTTATTCAGAACGATAACCAACGTATGCGCGGCAATGATTTCCGGTTACGATTTTGCTGGCGACTCGTTCTTTTATTCCTGATAGGCAATATCAATGCCAGTTTCTTCACAGCCGAGGTGCTGGTACTTTACTCACTGGTCGGTTTTATCCTGCCGCTTACCTGCCGGCTAAAAGATAAATGGGTATTTCTTTTGGCTTGTGTACTACTGATTCAGCCCTTGCCTCTTTATTATGTAATACGTGCCTGTCTGGATTCGTCTTTTGTCACTCCGGCCATTCCCACCCGTAGTTTTTGGGATGCTACTTTTGCTGTACAAAGTCACGGTTCATTCCTGGAAACCGTCCGTGTGAATTTATGGGAAGGGCAAATAGCCAGCCTTGCCTGGGCATGGGACCATGGACGTGTATTCCAAACAGCAGCTTTGTTTTTGTTGGGTATGTTAATCGGACGACGCGGACTATTCCAAAAAGAGCACCTGAAGGTATGGAATAAAATACTTGCCGGTGCGCTTATCGCATTCTTTCCTTTATACGGATTAGGCAATATGTTGCCGACGTTCATTGTCAACAAATCAATATTGACCCCCTTGTCACTTATCATCACCTCGCTTTCTAACTTCTCATTTATGCTGGTATTGGTTTCGGGGGTTATCTTTGCATTCTATAATACGAACCTACACCATCTTTTAATGAAAATCACTCCTTATGGGAAAATGAGTCTTACCAACTATATTACTCAAAGCATAGTAGGTTCTATGCTATATTATAACTGGGGATTTGCTCTTCACAACCAGTTTGGTATCACCGTCAGTTGTCTGGCCGGTATCGCGTTCTTCATTTTGCAATTTACATTCTGCCGCTGGTGGATGAGTCATCATTCACATGGGCCGATGGAATATATATGGAAGCGTGCTACTTGGTTAAAATGAGAACTTAAAAGAGCTTTCGGTTGTTTTTACACATAAATAAACAATATAACTTATGACTAATATGTATGATGAAATAGAATACATCTTCAACTTACTCGAGCGTCATCGTTTGAAAGAAGCATTGGTACAAATCTATGCAATTGCCACTCAATGTTCCAACTGGCAGTTGCGCACTGATGTAGAAGCACTGCAAACGACATACGATTTGATGTTGCAATACAATGCGAAAGGCATGAAAGATCCAAAACAAAAGGATATGTATAATAAAATATTCCGATCGGCCTACGAAATGGCAGAACGGACATATACCATGAAGAAAAGTACATCATCTTTTGCTTTATATTATGATTTGATACGCACTTACGAACATACTAAACCGCATACTCTTCCCGAACTACAAATGCAATTGGAAGCCTATACGGAAGATACAGCGACAGCTCCTCTGATTTACAGTGATGCCAATCGCCGTGAAAAAGAATTAGCAGGAATACGCGAACGTCATGAAAAAGCACTCAATGAGTTATTCGAAAGAACTTGGACTTCTTTATATTGGACGGAAGCCGAAGCTTTGGAAGCTCAGGCACTGCTTAATTCTCTTTTGGTACCGGTCAATGACCTTTGTGTCTTCATCAGTGCTATCACCATGAACCAATCCAAGATTTTCGATATACGGAAATTTATGCTACTCCTCGAAGCGTACAATCACCCTGACCCTATGGTGAACCAACGCGCTATCGTAGGTATAGTGATAACTATACTTTTCTATGAGCACCGTATCATGATGTATCCCGAAGCACGTGCAAAGCTCTCGTTACTCAATGAAGATGACGATTTTATCAAAAATCTGCATACCGTACAGATTCAATTGCTGCTTTCACGCGAAACACAGGAAATAGACAGGAAGATGCGGGAAGAAATCCTTCCTGAAATGATGAAAAGTCCGAATATCGGAAACTCCAACCGAATCGGATTAGATGAAGCAGAAGACTCTGACGATCTTAACCCGGAATGGGAAATTTGGATTGACAAATCGGGCATTAGTGACAAGTTGCGTGAAATGGGCGAATTACAAATGGAAGGAGCAGATGTTTATATGAGTACGTTCTCCCAACTAAAACAGTTCCCGTTTTTCCGCCAGATGTCACACTGGTTTTATCCTTTCGACCGCCAATTCCCCGATATCGTTTCCATGTTTGGAAATGATGAGGAAAAGGGAGTATCTCTATTGGACGTTATACTCAATAGTAATACCTTTTGCAGCTCTGATAAATATTCTTTCTGTTTCAGCTTAATACAAATGCCTGAACCACAAAAAAAGATGATGATACATCAGATGAACGAGCAAAGTTCTGTATCGCAAGAACAAATGGAACAGATAACAAAGCTAGCCAAGGCTACCGTGAAAAAAGAGAATATCAGCCGCCAGTATATTCATGATTTATATCGCTTCTTTAAATTATGGTCACGCCGTTCCGAAGAAAAAGACATCTTCGAAAATAGTTTTGAACTGTGGAATTATAACAGCCTTAAAAAAGCAATAACCCGGCCGGAAGAGCTGAAAAAGCTGGCAGATTATTTCTTTCAGAAAAATTATATGGAGGAGGCATTCCAACTCTACAGTATTCTGCTTGAAGAGAATAAAGCAAATTCCGAGCTATGGCAAAAAGCCGGTTATTCCCTCCAGAAAACGGGATGTTACAATGAGGCGTTGGATTATTATAAACAGGCTGATATTATTGCCCCGGATACTTTATGGACCAATCGTCATTTAGCTTTATGCTATCAAAAGCTGGATATGCCTGAACAAGCACTGCAATACTTCAAAAAAATAGAAAGTGTTCAGCCCGACAACTTAAACCTGTCCTTGCAGATAGGCCAATGTCTGGTAGCTTTGAAAAGATACGAAGAGGCCTTAGGCTACTTCTTTAAAGTGGAATATCTGGAAAAGAATCCCAACAATGCACGCCGTGCTATCGGCTGGTGTTCATTTGTCATCGGCAAGTATGAAGAAGCACGTAAATATTATGATCTGCTGCTTCAGGCTCCCAAACCCAAAATGCAAGACTGGATGAATGCAGGGCATTTATACTATACATTGGGAAATACCGAAACAGCCATTCAGTATTATCAAAAAGCACAGAGCATGTGCGAAGACAGTGACTCGTTCCTTACTTTCTGTCTGGAAGACAAAGAATATCTTATCGAAAAAGGATTTTCGGAAGAGGATATCTACATCTTATTGGATGCGCTACTTTAATGATTTATAAGATAATTCGATACGGGATAGAAGTTTTGTGTAATTATACAGGACTTCTATCTTTATCGGAGATTCATCATCCAACCTATAATTAGCATGCACGTTATAAGTCTCGCTACCATGATTTATACAACGTCCGATATCATTGGGTAAAACCGTGTCTACCCTAAAATCTCCCAGGTTCAGTAAAAAATAGAAAAAGCCGTCCAAGCCGTCACTATCCATTACATAAGCCTGTATATTCAAATTTGCCCGATAATTAATGTGATTATCATAATTATAATAACTGTGACACACATAAGTACTGTCGTTTGATTCACGATGTGAAGTAATGGATTCCGTCAGTTTTCCATCATCGCCAAATATATATTTCGTACAGACGTGTTTCAAGAAATTCTTTTCTTCCACCCCAAAATAGTCCGACCTGATACACAGCGTATCAGCCCCATATTCATAAGTCGAAGTCTTAAAAGCATCCCACGTTTCCGCACCTCTTTTCAGCAAACAACGTGTACGACTTTCTATTGCCTTGCCTTTAGCCATTTTAAAAGTTACCGAGCAAAGCTTACTTCCCGAATGAAGGCAATCCATTTCTCCTACGGTTACCTTATCGCCTTCATATACTATCGGAGTATCACCATAACGTATTATTCTGCCGTCACTATCATACTCTATATCCGATATAACCTCTTCTTCTCCTGTCAGATCTGTTACTTTTGCTATAAGTGTTTCGTCTTTATTATCTTTACAACTCAAGTTTGCAAACAGTAAGAAGCTTACTACAATATATTTTACAATCGCTTCAATTTTCATACTCCAATCATCCTATCTGTGCAAATAAAACAAAAAATATTAGAACTATGCACAATTTGCATGATTTTAACTCAACTTCTTTTTCTCCCTTCTGTTGTAGACTGCAATTATAAAAGAAATAGGAATATATGGAATGGATAATACACCTGTTAAGACAACATTCGGAATTGGCAATTTTTCTCACTATTGCCGCAGGATTCTGGATTGGTAAAATAAAAGTAGGACAATTCAGTTTAGGAATTGTTACCAGCGTACTTTTAGTCGGAGTATTGGTAGGACAACTCAACATCACCATTGAGGAACCTGTCAAATCCGTTTTCTTTCTGCTATTTTTATTTGCCATCGGTTACAAAGTAGGACCGCAATTCTTTCGCGGATTAAAAAAAGATGGTTTACCACAAGTGGGCTTTGCCGTTTTGATGTGTGTCGGCTGTTTGGTTATAACCTGGCTTTTAGCACTTATTATGGGCTATAATGCAGGCGAAGCAGCCGGGTTACTGGCAGGCGCACAGACCATTTCCGCAGTTATCGGAGTAGCGGACGACACCATCAATGGATTAAACATCAGTGCAGAGCAGAAAAGCAACATGATAAATATCATTCCCGTTGCTTATGCTGTTACTTATATTTACGGAACTGCAGGATCGGCGTGGGTACTCTCTTCCTTGGGTCCGAAAATGTTGGGCGGACTTGAAAAAGTGAAAGCTGCCTGTAAAGAATTGGAAGCCCAAATGGGAACCAGCGAAGCCGATGAACCCGGTTTTGAACACGCGCGTCGACCGGTCGTATTCCGTGCCTACAATATAGAAAACGATTGGTTTGGAAACGGCAAAACGGTAGAGCAACTCGAATCTTACTTTGTTTCACAAGGGAAAAGGCTGTTTGTTGAAAGGATGAGACATAATCATACTATCATCAACGAGATTCTGCCAGGACAATTATTACAAAAAGGTGACGAAGTAGTATTAAGCGGACGCCGTGAATTTGCTATAGGCGAAGAAGATTGGATTGGCGAAGAAATAATAGATCCCCAGTTACTTGATTTTCCTGTAGAGGTATTGCCGGTCATGATACATAAAAAGCCGTATGCCAACCGTAAACTTGAATTCATCCGCAAACAACCTTTCATGCACGGAGTAAGTGTAAGACGCATCAAACGTGCAGGCATCGATATTCCCGTATTTGCTCAGACGGTAATCGATTCGGGTGATACATTAGAATTGGTTGGATTGAAGAAAGAAGTAGAGACAGCTGCCAAACAATTAGGATATATCGACCGCCCGACCAATGCTACCGATATGGTATTTGTCGGTATCGGCATCTTAATAGGAGGTATCATCGGTGCCTTAGCCATTCATATAGGCGGAGTCCCCATCAGCCTTAGCACCAGCGGAGGAGCACTGATTGCAGGTTTGGTATTCGGATGGTTACGCAGTAAACGCCCCACATTCGGACAAATACCCGAATCCTCTCTATGGGTGTTAAATAATGTAGGACTGAATATGTTTATAGCTGTAGTGGGAATCTCTGCAGGGCCCAGCTTCATTCAAGGATTAAAAGAAGTGGGACCGATGCTTTTTGTCATCGGTGTTCTTGCCACCTCATTGCCTCTGCTGTTGGGGCTGATATTGGCCAGATATGTATTTCACTTCCACCCTGCACTGGCATTGGGATGTACAGCCGGAGCACGAACTACCACTGCTGCACTGGGAGCTATTCAGGAGGCTGTGGGTAGTGAAACCCCATCACTTGGCTATACAGTGACTTACGCTGTGGGAAATACCCTTCTCATTATTTGGGGAGTAGTCATTGTTTTATTAGTATAATCACCTAAACCTTATAACATTATGGAATATTTAAGCGATAAGAGCAGTGTAGCGAAAATGGACAAGAATCTGGAAAAGATTAGTCCCTTTGAGCTCAAGAACCGTTTGATAGAAATGGCAGATGAAAGTGTAAAGAAGATGGCGCACGTCATGCTGAATGCGGGAAGAGGAAATCCCAACTGGATTGCTACCGAAGCTCGTGAAGCCTTCTTCACCTTGGGGTCTTTCGCTATTGCAGAATCTCGACGTGTCATGGATATGCCGGAAGGAATAGCTGGTATTCCTCAAAAAGAAGGTATCGCCCAACGGTTTGAACTGTGGCTGAAGACCCATGAAGGCGAACCGGGAATTGACCTGCTGAAGCGTACTTATAATTATATGTTGATGGAACATGCCGTCGACCCTGATTCATTAGTACATGAGTGGGCCGACAGTATGGCAGGCGACCAATATCCAATGCCTGACCGTATCTTGAAGTATACAGAGATACTTGTACGCGACTACCTGAACCGGGAAATGTGTGACGGACGTCCCCCGCAAGGCAACTTTGATCTTTTTGCCACCGAAGGCGGTACGGCAGGCATGTGCTATGTATTCGATTCACTGGAAGAAAACTTCCTGCTACATCGTGGAGACAGTATCGCCTTGATGGTTCCTGCCTTTACTCCGTACATCGAAATACCCGAATTGGCGCGTTACGATTATGATGTACTGAATATCAGTGCCGACACGATGGACGAAAACGGCCTGCACACTTGGCAGTACAAAGTAGAGGATATCAACAAGTTGCGCGACCCGAAGTACAAAGCCCTGTTTGTAATCAACCCGAGCAATCCGCCCAGCTATGAACTGAACAAGGAATGTGTAGATGCCATCAAAGATGTAGTAAATCGTTGGAATCCGAACTTGATGATAGTAACAGATGATGTCTACGGTACTTTCGTTCCCGGATTTAGAAGCCTGCTGGCAGATTTACCGTTCAATACCATCTGCGTATATTCATTCTCGAAATATTTCGGAGCCACCGGATGGCGTATAGCCGTCAATGCCGTCCACGAGAATAATGTATTCGACAAACTAATTGCCGCTTTGCCCCGCAAACGTAAAAGCGAGCTTGCTAAGCGATACGGTTCTTTGACAACAGACGTGGAAAAGATGAAATTCATTGACCGCATGGTGGCCGACAGCCGACAGGTTGCTCTTAACCATACTGCCGGACTGTCACTTCCACAGCAGATGCAAATGTCATTGTTTGCTGCTTTCTCATTGCTCGACAAAGAGGATAAATATCGTCACGCCATGCTTCATCTGATTCATAGCCGACTGAAAGCATTATGGGATAATACTGGATTTATTTTACCCGATGACCCGCTTCGCGCCGGATATTATTCAGAAATAGATATGCTGGTATGGGCAAAGAAATTCTATGGCGATGACTTTGTCAATTATCTGAAGTCGACATATAATCCACTAAATGTGGTCTTCCGTCTGGCAACAGAAACCGGATTGGTGGTGTTGAACGGAGGAGGTTTTGACGGACCTGAATGGAGCGTACGAGTTTCTTTAGCTAATCTCAATGAGAAAGATTACATCAAGATAGGACTGAGTATTCGCAGAATCCTGAACGAATATGCCGAAACATGGAAGAATAAAAGCAAATCTTGACGGCTAATCAAAAAGCGGATAAAGAATCACCCTCGCCACAGATAGTTGTAGCGAGGGTGATTTCGATAAAAGGAGAGTTTCGACACATCTCCATGCTGATGAAAACAGCAGCCTATCTCTTTATCTTGAAAATGATTATCCTAGAAACATACTATGCTCCATACATACGTGCACGCATTTCCTTAATATGATCCGAAGTGATATATTCATCATATTCCATCATCTTGTCGATAATGCCATTCGGAGTTAATTCAATGATACGGTTAGCAACCGTTTCGATGAATTCATGGTCATGAGAAGCGAATAATATATTTCCCTTATAACTCTTCAAGTTATTATTGAAAGCCTGAATAGACTCCAAGTCCAAGTGGTTGGTCGGTGTATCAAGAATCAGACAGTTGGCATTGCGCAACTGCATACGGGCAATCATACAACGCATCTTCTCGCCTCCCGAAAGAACATTTACTTTTTTCAGCACTTCTTCACCCGAGAACAACATACGCCCCAAGAAACCTTTCATATAGACTTCATTTCCTTCACCAAACTGGCTTAACCAGTCTACCAGATTCAAGTCGCATTCAAAGAAATCAGTATTATCCAACGGCAAATAAGCGGTGGTTATTGTTACTCCCCAGTCGAATTTACCGGCTTGCGGCTTACGATTTCCGTTAATAATTTCAAAAAGAGCAGTCATGGCACGAGGGTCACGGCTCAAGAATACAATCTTATCCCCTTTTTCAACATTAAAGTTCACATCATTAAACAAGACCACTCCATCTTCTGTCTCGGCACGCAAACCCGATACTTCAAGAATTTGGTTTCCCGGTTCACGGTCGGGAGTAAAGATAATACCCGGATATTTACGAGAAGACGGTTTAATTTCTTCTACATTCAGTTTCTCCAACATTTTCTTGCGACTGGTAGTCTGTTTACTCTTTGCCACATTCGCACTAAAACGACGGATAAACTCTTCCAATTCCTTTTTCTTCTCTTCAGCTTTTGCCTTTTGGTTCTGCTGCTGCCGAAGTGCCAACTGACTAGACTCATACCAGAAGCTATAGTTTCCGGCAAACAGATTCACCTTACCAAAATCAATATCAACCGTATGTGTACAAACAGAGTCAAGGAAGTGTCGGTCATGACTCACAACCAATACAGTGTGCTCAAAATTGGAAAGATATTCTTCCAACCATGTTACCGTTTCCATATCCAAGTCATTGGTCGGCTCATCAAGCAACAAGTTGTCCGGGTTTCCGTAAAGAGCTTGTGCCAACATGACACGCACCTTTTCTTTACCGCTCAAATCACCCATCTTCATATAATGCTTATCCTCCTTGATGCCAAGTCCACTCAGCAGCATAGCTGCATCACTCTCGGCATTCCAACCGTCCAACTCAGCAAACTTTTCTTCCAGTTCAGATACTTTCAAGCCATCCTCATCCGTAAAATCGGTCTTGGCATACAGTTCTTCGCGCTGCTTCATAATATCCCATAACACTGTATGTCCCATCATAACCGTGTCCATCACGGTATATTCATCAAATTTAAAATGGTCCTGGCTCAATACGGACAGGCGTTCGCCCGGTCCCAATATCACAGACCCTTTAGTCGGCTCCAACTCGCCTGAAATTGCTTTCAGAAAAGTCGATTTTCCGGCACCATTTGCACCGATTACTCCGTAAATATTGCCGTTGGTGAACTTCATATTCACATCATTATACAATACTCTTTTACCAAATTGAATGGCTAAGTTTGAAACTGTAATCATCCTTATATACCTTATTTATATGTTATTTCGATTTTTGAAAGTGCAAAGGTAGGCATTTTAATTCAGAAAAGTATGCCAGTGTGACATATTTTCCCTACTTTTGCAAAATATTTGAGTCGGGGAAACAAGTAGGCACGAAATTTGTTAGCAATAAATTAACCTAAAAACCCTGACTGATTATGAGTAAGAATAAGAAAAACAAAAAGTTTAATAAGAATATGAACCCAACAGAGAAGAACCAACCTCAGGATGAGGAAGTTTTGAGAAACCAAGAAAAGGCAGAAGAAGCTGTTCTTGACGAAGAGACTCAAAAGGAAGCAGCAGAAGAATTATCTGCTGAAGAGAAGGTGAACAAGGATTTGGCTGACGCTCAAAAGACCATAGAAGAGCAGCATGACAAGTATTTACGTCTTTCTGCCGAGTTCGACAATTACCGCAAACGTACCATGAAGGAAAAAGCGGAGTTAATTAAAAACGGAGGTGAAAAAACAATCTCCGCCATTCTGCCTATTCTGGATGATTTGGAACGTGCCGTGAAAACTTCAGAAACCTCGGACGACGTAAAAGCAATGCGCGAAGGCATCGAACTGATTTACAATAAATTCTTAAAGGTATTGAATCAGGAAGGACTTCAGAAAATAGAAACTGACGGCAAAGATTTTGATACCGATTATCACGAAGCCATCGCATTAGTTCCTGCGCCGTCTGAAGAACAAAAAGGAAAAATCCTGGACTGCGTTCAGACAGGCTATAAGCTGAATGACAAAGTAATCCGCCACGCCAAGGTAGTAGTGGCTCAATAAAATAGTATCATAAAACAACATGGCAAAAAGAGACTATTACGAAGTTCTGGAAGTGGACAAGACAGCCACTATTGATGTTATAAAGAAAGCATACCGCAAGAAAGCGATACAATATCATCCTGATAAAAATCCGGGAGATAAAGAAGCGGAAGAGAAATTCAAAGAAGCTGCCGAAGCATACGATGTACTGAGCAACCCTGACAAGCGCGCCCGTTACGACCAGTTCGGACATGCAGGCATGAGTGGAGCTGCCGGTGGCGGTTTCGAAGGATTCGGGCAAGGTATGTCTATGGACGATATTTTCTCTATGTTCGGCGATATATTCGGCGGACGTGGTGGAGGTTTCGGAGGCTTCAGCGGTTTCGGTGGAGGCGGACGTGCCTCTCAACGAAAATACCGTGGTTCGGACTTACGTGTCAAGGTCAAACTGAGCTTGAAAGAAATTTCTACGGGAGTAGAAAAGAAATTCAAATTAAAAAAATATGTGGCATGTGATCACTGCCACGGCTCAGGTGCCGAAGGAGAAGGAGGTACGGAAACGTGTCCTACTTGTCACGGAACAGGCAGTGTGACACGCACCCAACAAAGTATCTTCGGAATGGTGCAATCGCAAAGTGTATGCCCCCAATGTAACGGTGAAGGTAAAATCATCAAAAACAAATGTAAGGTTTGTTCGGGTGAGGGCATCGTATATGGCGAAGAAGTGGTGGAAGTAAAAATCCCTGCCGGAGTAGCCGAAGGTATGCAACTGACAGTAAACGGAAAAGGTAATGCCGGAAAACACAACGGAGTACCGGGTGATTTGCTTGTTGTCATTGAAGAAGAATCTCATCCCGACCTAATTCGTGATGAAAATGATTTGATATACAACTTGCTATTAAGTATCCCTACAGCTGCCTTGGGCGGAACTGTGGAAATCCCGACTATCGACAGTAAAGTAAAAGTAAAGATTGAAGCAGGAACCCAACCGGGCAAAGTGCTACGCTTGCGAGGTAAAGGATTGCCAAATGTAAACAGCTATGGATATAGCACAGGCACCGGTGATTTGTTGGTCAATGTCAGTGTATACGTACCCGAAACAATGAACAAAGAAGAAAAGCAAATCATGGAGAAGATGCAGGAATCTGACAACTTCAAACCGAACCTGAGCATTAAGGAGAAGATATTCAAAAAATTCAAGAACTTCTTTGATTAACTGCTTTATAGCCGTCGGGCCATGACTAAGATAACACTTTCATCCACCATAGAGATACGATACTTGCATTTTTACGGTGGATGGAAGTGTATTTTACCCTTATATCCGACCATTTTTGTCACACGCCATCATAACGGATAACAACTTTTACGATTATGACTTACGAAGAAACACTGGATTATTTATATAATAGTGCCCCCCTTTTCCAACATATAGGAAAAGATGCCTATAAAGAAGGATTAGAAAACACTTGTCTTTTAGATGAATATTTCGAACATCCTCATCGCAAATTTCGTACCATCCATGTAGCCGGCACCAATGGAAAAGGTTCATGTTCACACACATTAGCCGCAATCCTACAATCTGCAGGATATAAAACAGGACTCTATACTTCTCCTCACCTCATCGACTTTCGCGAACGAATCCGCATCAATGGAACTCCGGTTTCTCAAGAGTTTGTAATTGATTTTGTTAAAAAGCACCGTGCCTTCTTCGAGCCGCTCCACCCCTCTTTCTTTGAACTTACCACCGCTATGGCTTTCCATTATTTTGCTACCCAACAAGTAGATGTAGCTATTATTGAAGTGGGACTGGGCGGACGCTTGGACTGCACCAATATTATTCATCCCGACCTCTGTCTCATTACCAACATCAGTTTTGACCACGTACAGTTTCTCGGTAATACACTGGCAAAGATTGCCGGAGAGAAAGCCGGTATCATCAAAGAAAACACACCAGTCGTCATTGGCGAAACTACTCCCGAGACCAAACCGGTCTTTATTGAACGCGCACGGAAAGTTCATGCCCCTATCCTATTTGCCGAAGAAGAACATCTCTTACAAAGTTCCTCTGTGAACGAAACAGGCGAACGAATTTATCAGACAACCGACTACACTGATTTAAAAGGGGAATTGGGAGGACTGTGCCAACTTAAAAACACGAACACACTGCTCTCCTCCATTCGCCAATTAAAAGAAATAGGCTACCACTTCAGCGAAGAGAATGTACGCGAAGGATTCGCCCATGTCTCAAAACTGACAGGCCTGATGGGACGTTGGCAGAAGTTAGAAGAACATCCTGCATTGGTATGCGACACCGGACACAATGTCGGAGGCATTTCCTACATCGCAGAACAATTGAGACATCAAAAATATGATCGCTTGCATGTCGTGATAGGCATGGTAAATGACAAAGATATCAGCGGAGTGCTCAGTATGCTACCCAAAGATGCCATTTATTATTTCACCCGTGCCAGTGTACACCGAGCCCTGCCGGAAAATGACTTACAGGAATTGGCACAACAAGCTGGTTTACAAGGCCGGACTTATCCCAACGTAAAAGCAGCAGTAGAAGCAGCAAAACAACATTCTTGCGAAAATGACTTCATTTTTGTTGGCGGAAGCAGCTTTATCGTAGCTGATTTATTAAAATTTCACGTTTAGCGAGTTCACTTTTCCACAAAAAGTTTGGGAATACCGAAGAAAATCTTTTTATTTGCAATAGTTTTATACTTACTATAAAAAGATTTTCAATAATATGATAAACACATCAACTTCCGATGAGAATTTGTGCGGTCTGAAACGGGCCGACTTTCAAAAAACAGTAAATGGGAAACAAACAGACCTTTTCATACTAAAAAATGAAAATGGAGTTGAAATAGCTGTCACCAATTATGGTGGTGCTGTCTTGGCAATTATGGCTCCCGATAGAAACGGTAAATTTGCTAATGTCATCCAAGGGCATGATAGTATAGACCACGTAATCAACAGTCACGAACCTTTTCTGAGTACATTGGTAGGACGTTATGGAAATCGTATCGCAAACGGGAAATTCCTTTTAGAGGGTCAGGAATACTCACTGACAATCAATAACGGGCCAAACTCACTACACGGCGGACCAACCGGTTTTCACGCACGTGTTTGGGACGCAGAACAAGTCACTCCGCAAAGTTTAAAGCTACATTATTTATCTGCAGATGGCGAAGAAGGCTTCCCCGGAAATCTGGATGTAACTGTAGTTTATACACTGAGTAACCAGAATGAATTCATCATAACCTACTCAGCAGTAACAGATAAAACAACGTTAGTCAATCTCACTCACCACGGCTTTTTCAGCCTTTCAGGTATTGCCAATCCTACGGCAAGTGTTGAAAACAACATCGTAACCATTAATGCAGACTTTTATACTCCTATGAATAATGTATCTATTCCTACCGGCGAGATAGCCAAAGTAGAAGGTACACCGATGGATTTCCGCACTCCTCATGCCGTGGGTAGCCGCATTAATGATAAATTCGAACAATTAGAGTTTGGTGCCGGCTATGACCATTGCTACGTACTCAATAAACGCGAACAAGGAACGCTTAGCTTTGCCGCCAAATGTGTTGAACCCGAAAGCGGACGTAGCATGGAAGTTTACACCACCGAACCGGGTGTTCAAGTCTATACCGCCAACTGGCACAATGGTTTTGAAGGAGCTCACGGAGCTACTTTCCCTGCCAGAAGCGCTATCTGCTTTGAAGCACAGCACTTCCCTGACACTCCGAATAAAGGCCATTTCCCTTCTTGTGTATTAAAACCGGGAGAGGCATATACACAGATAACCGTCTATAAATTCGGCGTAGAAAAATAAGCAAAAACAATTTTAAAAATAAACATAAAGAACGATCTAACAATGGCTCAAAAAACAAAACAATGGGGTGCTATCATCATCATGATTGCCCTTTTTGCAATGATTGCCTTCGTGACTAACTTGTGTACACCTATGGCAACAATTATCAAAAACCAGGGACCAATTTCGAATGTGCTTGCACAGATTGGTAACTATGGTAACTTTATCGCTTACCTCGTAATGGGTATCCCCGCCGGTATGCTTATCTCCAAGTATGGCTATAAGAGAACAGCTCTTATCGGTCTTGTCGTAGGTAGTATAGGTATCCTTATCCAATGGATTAGCGGTCTGATGGATGTGGACAATAATCTCGGTCTCGTATTTACTGTTTACCTGATTGGTGCTTTCATCGCCGGTCTGTGTATGTGTATCCTTAACTGCGTGGTTAACCCTATGCTGAATCTCCTTGGAGGTGGTGGTAACAGCGGTAACCAGCTGATTCAGATTGGTGGTGTATTCAATTCTACCGCAGCTGTAGCTTGTTATATCCTGATGGGTGCCCTCATCGGTGATGCTGCAAAAGCCAAGATTTCTGATGCAACACCTGCCTTGATGATTGCACTTGCTATTTTTGTAGTGGCTTTCATCGTTATCTCATTTACTAAAATTGAAGAACCCAAACAAGCTCCCGTGCAGCTCGACCTTATCAAAGGCGCAATGAGCTACCGTCACTTTGCACTGGGTACTTTGGGTATTTTCGTATATATGGGCATCGAAGTAGGTGTACCTAACTTTGTACAACAGTACCTTATCAGTGACTACGGACTCCCCGCCAGTACAGTAGGTATGATTGTGGCAGTTTATTGGTTCATGATGCTGATTGGCCGCTTCGTAGGCGCCAGCATCGGTGAAAAAGTATCAAGCCGTACCATGATTACCGTTGTATCATCAGCTACTATCATTCTTGTTTTATTCGGTATGTTTGCACCTTCCATCAAAGTAGCTTTCCCCGGTGTGAATTGGGGTACCCTCCAAATTATTTGGGAAGAAATTCCTCTGGGCATCTTCTCATTCTTACTGGTAGGTCTTTGTACTTCAGTAATGTGGGGAGCTATTTTCAATATGGCAGTTGAAGGTCTTGGCAAGTACACAGCCATCGCTTCCGGTATCTTTATGACAATGGTATTCGGTTGTGCTGTGATGATGTTTATCCAAGCCACCGTTGCCGACCTCGTAGGCTATATTCAGAGCTTCTGGTGTGTAGTAGCTTGCGCTGTCTACCTGCTGTTCTACGCTCTTATCGGCAGCAAGGTTACAAGAAGAGAAGCAGAATAATAATAAATGCGATATATTAACCTTTAAATTATAGAATTATCATGGACATAGAATATGTAAGAAGTCGCTTCATCAAGCATTTTGATGGCACAACAGGTTCAGTATATGCTTCACCCGGCCGTATCAACCTCATTGGTGAACATACCGATTATAACGGTGGTTTCGTATTTCCGGGTGCTGTAGATAAAGGCATGATTGCTGAAATCAAACCTAACGGAACAGATAAAGTACGCGCTTACTCTATCGACCTGAAAGACTATGTAGAATTCGGTTTAAACGAAGAAGATGCCCCTAAAGCTAGTTGGGCAAGATATATCTTCGGAGTTTGCCGTGAAATGATTAAGCGTGGCGTAAACGTAAAAGGCTTTGATACTGCATTTGCGGGTGATGTGCCCTTGGGTGCCGGTATGTCTTCATCAGCTGCATTGGAAAGTACCTATGCTTTTGCCATCAATGATTTGTTTGGCGACAACAAAATAGATAAATTCGAATTGGCTAAAATAGGTCAGGCAACTGAACATAATTATTGTGGTGTAAACTGCGGTATCATGGACCAGTTTGCTTCTGTATTCGGTAAAGCAGGCAGTTTAATTCGTTTGGATTGCCGTTCATTGGAATACCAATATTTCCCATTCAAGCCAGAAGGATACCGTTTGGTATTGGTAGACTCTGTAGTCAAACACGAATTGGCATCATCTGCATACAACAAACGCCGTCAAAGCTGTGAAGCCGCTGTTGCTGCTATCCAAAAGAAGCATCCGCACGTAGAATTCTTGCGTGACTGTACAATGGAAATGTTGCAGGAAGCTAAAGCTGACATCAGCGAAGAAGACTACATGCGTGCAGAATATGTAATCGAAGAAATCCAACGTGTACTTGATGTTTGTGACGCATTGGAAAGAGGTGATTACGAAACTGTCGGCCAGAAAATGTACGAAACACACAATGGCATGAGCAAATTATATGAAGTTAGCTGCGAAGAACTTGACTTCTTAAATGATATCGCATTCGATTGCGGTGTTACCGGCTCACGTGTGATGGGCGGTGGCTTTGGCGGATGTACTATCAACTTAGTGAAGAATGAACTTTATGAAACATTCATCACTACCGCAAAAGAAAGATTCAAAGAAAAATTCGGTCGCAGCCCGAAAGTTTACGATGTAGTTATCAGCGACGGTTCTCGTAAATTAATCTAAATTCACAGATATGTGAACTTGACACAAAAGTCAAAATAAACTTAAATTAGCCGCCATTGAACAATGAAAATCAATGGCGGCTTTTTTCTAAAACAAAACTATATCATGAAAACATTATGCACATTATTGTTAGTTCTGGGAACCTTATGCTCCATACAAGCCCAAGAACGTAAAGTGAACCAGCCTCCGTTCATCGCCCGTAACACATCTACAGTAGAAATCAACCAAATCACCCTCTCTGATACCGCTACCGTTCTGGACATCAAAGCCTATTATCGTCCTCACTACTGGATTCGAATCAGTGGAGAAAGTTATCTGCTGGCTGATAACGGTGAAAAATTTCCCATCCGGTCGGGCAACGGCATTACCCTCGACAAAGAATTCTGGATGCCCGACAGCGGTGAGGCTACTTTCAGTCTGATATTCCCTACCCTGCCGGCTACCGTAAAGACCATAGACTTTATAGAAAGTGACTGCGAAGATTGCTACAAAGTATGGGGCATTCCTTTAAATGGGAAATTGCCCGAATTAGTGTTGCCGGAAAAGGTAACACAAAAAACAAACGCTATAGAAACATTACCCACTCCTCAATTGACAATGGGAAAGGCTACACTAAGTGGAAAACTTCTGGACTATAAACCAAACTATCAACTCAACTTGAATGCCTACCTTTGTGAGTTATTGACCGGTAACGAAAGCGAAATACCCATCGAAATCAAAGAAGACGGCAGCTTCTGTACAGTAATCGATCTCTCCGCTCCGACCAGCCTTGATTTAGTGATGGGAAGGGAGAAAATAAGCACACTATTTGTGGCTCCCGGAGAAGAAACAAAAGTTGTCATTAACTTACGGGAAATCAGCCGTTCGCAAAGCAAATTGCTGAAACAAAACCAACAGGAAGGAGAAAAGCTGTATTTCTCAGGCACAATGGCGCAACTCAACAAAACCCTGAACAGCAAATGGGCAACCGAATGGAAAGGAAAAGATTTTCTGAAAGATGTATATAATATGTCGGCAGAAGAATATAAAGCCTATTGCCTGAATAAATACCAAGACAGAAATTCAACCATACAAAACGCTAAAGAACTGGACAATGCATCCCGTCAACTGTTACTGATAGACAATAAATACCAATGCATCGCAGCACTTAACAGCATCGACTCAAATTTGATGAATGCACATATATATTATAGTGGGCTACCCGAAAGAGAAGCATACAAGAGCTATAAGGCCCCCGATTTGCCAGCCGACTATTATGACTATATAAGAACCATAGGAGCAATGAACAGCAATGAGATGCTTTACTGTAACGGCTATTCCAGAATGCTAAAATATTTAGGCTATGAAATACGCGTTCCATTGGACGGCAATATGAAAGACATATTCAGCTATGTTAGTTCGTCAGACCGGACTTCGGCCGAAGATGCAGCAGTCATCAAAGCATATAAAGACAGTATTGATGCAGGAAAAAGTGCCAAAGCATTAGCCGAAAAGATGCAGGATTTGAGAAAGAAATATGACCCGCTGTTCATGGAATACAGCAAGAAAGTACAAGAAGCCGGCATGAAAGTAGTGACCGACTATATGGGTACTGATAAAGGATTTTTCTTTGATATACGCAAAGCAATGAAATATGCCGAAAAAATCACCGACTTCCGACCGTTGACAGAAACCGATTTTCAGGAAATTCGCCAGATGGAAAACCCTTACTATCTGGAAAAACTGACTTCGATGAACAATAAGCTGATAGAAACGATTGAAGCCAACAAAAAGAAAACAGGGTTCACCGTCAACGAAACCGGTGAGGTAGCAAATGAAGATTTATTCGCATCCATCATCTCCAAGTTCAGAGGAAAAGTCGTGCTGGTAGATTTCTGGGCAACCTGGTGCGGCCCCTGCCAAATGGCAATGAAAAATATGAAGCCAATGAAAGAAGAATTGGCAGGCAAAGACATAGTATATTTATTCATTGCCGGTGAAAACTCGCCAAAAGAAACATGGGAAAACATGATTTCCGACATTCATGGAGAGCATTATCGCCTCACCAATGCACAATGGGCTTACATCAACAAACAATTCAGCATTCAGGGAGTGCCCACTTATATGATTATTGATAAAGAAGGAAGCATCAAAAATAAGTTTACCGGCTTCCCGGGAGTAGATACAGTAAAAAAACAATTGCTGGAACTTTTATAAATAAAACAAACCATAAACCATACCAGTTTGTTAGACCGAAAGATGAAAATATATTCTATAGAATATTCTTCATAGAGTTAGGAATGACATTATCAAAGATTTAATTATCTTTGCACCATAAATAACATTTTACGCTATGAATGATAAGAAACTAATGAATCGCGCAGCCGATAATATCCGTATTTTAGCCGCAGCGATGGTAGAGAAAGCCAATTCCGGTCACCCCGGCGGTGCCATGGGTGGCGCTGATTTCATAAACGTACTCTTTTCAGAGTTCTTAGTATATGACCCGGAAAATCCGTGTTGGGAAGGTCGTGACCGCTTCTTCCTCGACCCGGGACACATGTCACCGATGCTTTACTCCGTATTAGCAATGAGTGGCAAGTTCACCATAGACGAACTAAAAGAATTCCGCCAATGGGGAAGCCCCACTCCGGGCCATCCCGAAGTGAACATCATGCGCGGTATTGAGAACACATCCGGTCCTTTGGGACAGGGACATACATTTGCGGTAGGTGCAGCCATCGCAGCCAAGTTCCTGAAAGCCCGTTTGGGAGACGTGATGAATCAGACTATATATGCTTACATCTCAGATGGGGGTATCCAGGAAGAAATTTCTCAGGGAGCAGGTCGTTTGGCCGGTCACTTGGGCTTGGATAATCTCATTATGTTCTATGATTCAAACGACATTCAGCTTTCTACCGAAACGAATGCGGTTACCAGCGAAGATGTCGCCAAGAAATACGAAGCCTGGCACTGGAAAGTAATGACTATCGACGGCAATGACCCTGATGCCATTCGTGCCGCACTGACCGAAGCCAAAACCGTAACCGGCAAACCGACATTGATTATCGGTAAAACCGTGATGGGAAAAGGCGCACGCAAAGCGGATAATTCAAGCTATGAACGCAACTGCGGTACCCACGGTGCTCCTTTGGGTGGCGACGCATATATCAACACCATTAAGAATCTGGGTGGTGACCTCGAAAATCCATTTCAGATTTTTACAGAAGTGGAAGAGCTCTATGCTAAACGCAAAGAAGAACTGAAAAAAATCGTAGCCGAAAGATATGCATACAAGGCCGAATGGACAAAGGCAAACCCCGAACTGGCAGCCAAAATGAACTTCTGGTTCTCGGGCAAGACTCCCCAAATCGATTGGAACGCTATCGAACAGAAAGCCAATGCCGCCACCCGTGCCGCATCAGCAACTGTTCTAGGAGTATTGGCTACCGAAGTAGAAAACATGATTGTATCTTCTGCCGATTTGTCCAACTCCGACAAAACAGACGGATTCCTGAAGAAAACCCATGCATTCACTTATGGTGATTTCAGCGGTGCCTTCTTGCAAGCAGGCGTATCCGAACTGACCATGGCATGTTGCTGTCTGGGTATGGTTTTGCACGGTGGTATCATCGCTGCATGTGCCACTTTCTTTGTCTTCTCAGACTACATGAAACCGGCTATCCGTATGGCAGCCCTAATGGAACTTCCCATTAAGTTCATTTGGTCACACGATGCTTTCCGTGTAGGTGAAGACGGTCCTACTCACGAACCGGTAGAACAAGAAGCACAAATCCGTCTGATGGAAAAACTGAAGAACCACAAAGGACACAACTCCATGTTGGTACTCCGTCCGGCCGATGTAGAAGAAGCCACCGTTGCATGGAAACTGGCAATGGAGAACACCTCTACTCCGACTGCTTTGATTTTCTCTCGTCAGAATATCAACAACCTGCCCGCAGGCAACAACTACAGCCAAGTAGAAAAAGGTGCTTACATTGTTGCAGGTTCGGATGCTGACCCCGACGTAGTTCTTGTAGCTTCCGGCTCCGAAGTATCCACTTTAGTGGCAGGTGCAGAACTGCTCCGCAAAGACGGTGTCAAAGTACGCATTGTCTCAGTACCGTCAGAAGGTCTGTTCCGCAATCAGAGCAAAGAATATCAAAACAGTGTTATCCCTGCCGATGCCAAAGTATTCGGTCTGACAGCCGGTCTGCCCATCAATCTTCAAGGTCTGGTAGGTGCAAATGGCAAAATATGGGGATTGGAATCATTCGGATTCTCTGCTCCTTATAAAGTATTGGATGAAAAACTGGGCTTCACGGCACAGAATGTGTATAACCAGGTAAAGGAAATGCTGGCATGAAAAAAATAGGTTTGGCATCCGACCACGCCGGATTTGAATTGAAAGAGTATGTAAAGTCTTGGCTGAAAGCCAAGAACTATCCGTTTGAAGATTTTGGTACCCACAGCACAGACAGTTGTGACTACCCTGATTTTGCACACCCATTGGCACTGGCAGTCGAAGCCGGAGAATGTTATCCGGGTATTGCCATCTGCGGTAGCGGTGAAGGTATCAGCATGACCCTGAACAAACATCAGGGCATTCGTGCCGCATTGTGCTGGATGCCCGAGATTGCTCATCTGGCACGTCAGCATAATGATGCCAACGTTTTGGTAATGCCGGGGCGTTTCATTGACCATGAAATGGCAGACAAAATCATGAACGAATTCTTCTCAACCGATTTCGAAGGCGGGCGTCATCAGAAACGTATCGACAAGATACCTGTGAAGTAGATTTCAAGCTATAATAATAAAAGTAAAAAAAGAGAGGCTTTATAGCTTCTCTTTTTTTTTATTTCTATCTTTGCTTACTATTAAAACAATTAATATTATTACTATGAAGAAGTTTCTACTTTCAGTACTTATCTGTCTGCCACTATTTGCCAAGGCACAAACCGATGAGAAATATTTGGCGGGAGCTATTCCCGTTGTCGATGGAAAAGTTTCTTTTACCACAGAAATGCAAGTTCCTGCCCTCTCGCAAGAACAACTGTATGACGCATTGCTTGACTGGGCCAATACATACTTCAAACCTGATGGCAAACTCAACGCACGCGTTCTTTATACCAATAAAGAAGAAGGTACAATAGCAGCCGGTGGAGAAGAATACCTTGTATTCACCTCCTCAGCATTGTCATTAGACAGAACACGCATTTATTACCAATTTCTTATGACCTGCAAACCGGGCAAATGCGATTTGGAAATGACACGTATCCGCTACTGGTACGATGAAGCTCGTGACGGCGGCGAAAAATATACTGCCGAAGAATGGATTACCGACGATATGGCACTCAACAAGTCAAAGACTAAGCTGGCCCCCATTTGCGGCAAATTCAGAAGAAAAACAATTGACCTGAAAGATGAACTGTTCAAATCCATCCAGTCATCATTAGGCAACAGAATGATTGCTTTGGGATTACAGCCGGCTCCCGTTGCACCGACTCCGGCCGTAACCATGGCTACTCCGGGCGTAACTGTGACACAATCCAACACTGCCAATACGCAGCCTACAGCTCCGGTTGCACCAACAGCCCCTGTTGCACCGACTGCTCCAGTTGCACCAACAGCCCCTGTTGCACCGACTGCTCCAATTGCACCAATAGCTCCAATTGCACCAACAGCTCCAATTGCACCAACAGCCCAAAACGTTGATGCACAAATACAAGCCTCTGTCCGTATGACCATCACCGCAGGCAACGACGAACAATTCGAAATCGGCAAAGAATGTTGGGGCGGATTTGGAAAGCTATTCGGCAAAGACGTAGCGTTTTGTCTGATTGACACACAGAAAACAATGGGAAATATGCTTCTGTCACAAAGCGACAACTATACGGTTTCTTTCTACATGCAAGGCAACAATGAACCGTGCGTAGTGGTCAAGTGTAAAAAACTGATGCAACAGAACATCACTGGCGAAGAAGCGAAAAAAATGAATCCAAACAACGACGGACAGAAAACATACAATATGTATGTTGGTGAAATCATAAAATAAAGTCCGCCGAAACAAAAACAGCCGGACATACCGTGCCGACTGCTCTATCGTCCCACGACCCTGAGAGGATTCCCTTCACAGTCGTGGGACGATTGTTCTCTTTAAGAATAAATAACAGAGCCGATTTTTAATGGTTTCACTTGAAACTATTTCTATCATAATCAAATCATTAGGAAAAACAAAAGGACATTTTCACCTGCCTCGCGGACATAAAGTTTTAAATGAATTTAGCAGAAAGCTCGTTTTTTCCACTTTAAACTTCCTGTTAGTTACAAATAAAGAGTATCTTTGTATGCAACAAGATTATTACCATAAGCAATGGCAGAGCAATTATCAGACATAAAGAAACTTATAGAACAAGGAGAAACAGATACAGCGATTGACGCGCTAACTAATTTCATCGGAAACCATCAGGGTTCTAAAGATGAAGCCTATTATTTGCTGGGCAATGCCTATCGCAAAAAAGGTGACTGGCAACAAGCTCTGAACAACTATCTGGAAGCCATCGAACAAAATCCCAAAAGTCCGGCAGTCCAGGCCCATACCATGCTGATGGATATTCTTAATTTCTATAACAAAGACATGTATAATCAATAATAACTAACCCCTATGGCAAAAATTAAAGGTGCAATTGTGGTCGACACAGAGCGTTGCAAAGGCTGCAATCTCTGTGTGGTGGCGTGTCCGCTACATGTAATATCGCTCACCGCCAAAGAAGTGAATAAGAAAGGATATACGTTTGCCCAACAAGTATTGGAAGATACTTGCAACGGCTGCGCGTCTTGTGCTACAGTGTGTCCCGATGGATGCATCAGTGTATATAAAGTAAAACAACAATAAAAAATAAGAAACATATGGCAGAAGAAGTCGTTTTAATGAAGGGAAATGAAGCCATAGCCCATGCCGCCATCCGCTTTGGAGTAGACGGTTATTTCGGCTATCCCATCACCCCCCAATCGGAAATATTGGAAACTCTTGCCGATGAAAAGCCATGGGAAACTACCGGAATGGTAGTGCTTCAGGCCGAAAGCGAAGTAGCAGCTATCAACATGGTATACGGAGGTGCAGCCAGCGGAAAAATGGTTATGACCTCTTCTTCAAGCCCCGGTGTGAGCTTGAAACAAGAAGGCATTTCATACATCGCAGGAGCCGAGCTTCCTTGTTTAATTGTAAATGTCATGCGTGGAGGTCCCGGTCTGGGTACTATCCAGCCCAGTCAAGCAGACTACTTTCAAACTGTAAAAGGTGGAGGACACGGTGACTATCGCTTAATAGCCCTCGCACCGGCATCAGTTCAAGAAATGGCTGATTTTGTAGGACTTGCTTTCGATTTGGCATTTAAATACCGCAATCCTGCCATCATTCTGGCAGATGGTGTTATCGGACAAATGATGGAAAAAGTGGTATTACCCGAACAGCGTCCGCGCCTCACTGACGAAGAAGTCATGGCACGTTGTCCATGGGCAACCTTCGGCAGACTCAAGCATCGCGGTCCCAACATTGTGACTTCATTAGAATTGGACCCTGCCGAAATGGAAAAGCGCAACATCCATCTTCAGCAGAAATATGCCGAAATAGAAGAAAAAGAAGTGCGCTATGAAGAAATTCATTGCGACGATGCCGAATATTTAATTGTCGCTTTCGGCTCATGTGCCCGCATTGCTCAAAAAGCAATGGAGGAAGCACGTGCAGAAGGCATCAAAGTCGGCTTGCTCCGTCCTATTACATTGTGGCCGTTCCCATCTAAAGCAATTGCCGAACGCAGCCGCCAGGTAAAAGGTATCCTCACCGTAGAACTGAATGCCGGACAAATGGTGGAAGACGTCCGTCTGGCTGTAGAATGTAAAGTGCCCGTCGAATACTTCGGACGTTTGGGAGGTATCGTTCCCGACCCGGATGAAGTAGTTGCCGCACTCAAAGAAAAAATTATTAAATAATAACCGTATGAACACGAATCTGATTAGAAACATATTGAATATCATATTTATGGTATTGGCACTGGCAGCCGTTCTTACCTACTTCTTTGTCAGTGACTTTAAAATATTCATCTATGTTTGCGCCGCAGCTATCTTTACCAAGCTGATAGAGTTCTTTTTACGGTTCATGTGTTAAGCGATAGGAGGAGAAAATATGACAAAAGAAGAAATCATAAAACCCGAAAACCTGGTTTACAAAAAACCAACGCTGATGAACGACAATCCGATGCACTACTGTCCCGGATGCAGCCACGGTGTGGTTCATAAGCTGATAGCCGAAGTAATCGAAGAAATGGGCATGGAAGACAAAACCGTCGGCATATCGCCGGTGGGATGTGCCGTATTTGCATATAACTATCTGGACATCGACTGGCAGGAAGCTGCCCACGGACGTGCACCTGCCGTTGCCACAGCCGTGAAGCGTTTATGGCCCGACCGTCTGGTATTCACTTATCAAGGTGACGGCGACTTGGCATGTATCGGTACTGCCGAAACCATCCATGCGCTAAACAGAGGAGAAAACATTACCATCATCTTTATCAATAATGCCATTTACGGTATGACCGGCGGCCAGATGGCTCCAACCACACTAATCGGTATGAAAACCGCTACCTGTCCTTACGGCCGCGACGTAACCATCCACGGTTATCCGTTGAAGATGACCGAAATAGCCGCCACGCTGGAGGGTACAGCCTACGTCACCCGTCAGGCTGTTCATACAGTTGCCGCTATCCGCAAGGCAAAGAAAGCCATCCGCAAAGCTTTCGAGAACTCGATGAACGGAAAAGGTTCCAATCTGGTAGAAATTGTTTCCACCTGTAACTCAGGCTGGAAGATGACACCTCAGGCATCCAATGAGTGGATGGTGGAACACATGTTCCCCTTCTATCCGTTAGGCGATTTGAAAGATAAAGAATAAAAAAACAGAAGTGATGAAACAGGAAATAATTATAGCAGGATTTGGCGGTCAGGGCGTATTGTCAATGGGTAAGATACTGGCTTACTCGGGACTGATGGAAGACAAGGAAGTGACCTGGATGCCGGCATACGGCCCCGAACAACGAGGAGGAACCGCCAACGTTACAGTTATCGTCAGCGATGAACGCATCTCCTCTCCCATTCTCAGCCAATATGATACGGCCATCATACTGAACCAGCCTTCACTGGCTAAGTTTGAAAACAAGGTAAAACCGGGAGGTATTCTGATTTACGACGGATATGGCATTATTGAACCGCCGACCCGCAAAGACATTCAAATTTACCGCATCGATGCTATGGATGCAGCCAATGAACGCGGCATTGCCAAAACATTCAATATGATTGTTTTGGGAGGATTATTGAAACTGCGTCCGGTGGTAGCCATTGAAAGTGTACTGAAAGCGTTACGCAAGACATTGCCCGAACGCCACCACCACCTTATCCCCGTAAACGAAGAAGCAATTCACATCGGAATGGAGATTATTAAGCCTCAGTAAGTTAAAATAACTCTAAACGAATAATAAAAGGAAGAACTTTCCACAGTGGAAAAGCTCTTCCTTTTATTTTTATATTGTATCTTTGCGGGCGTTATGAAAAGAATATTCTCACTCATTCTATTAATGTTTTTGTGCAGCCAAGTGGTGTTGCAAGCACAAAACACACTGAATAATAACTTCGGTTCTTCTGCCAGCGGATTAAGCATGGGGCAGCGCGACCGTAATGGAAACCCCATAGATACAACTGCCGTAGTCGATGCAAATACCATTCCCATCGGACTATATTCATGGAAAATAGACAGCCGCTTCGGTAATGTGACCGTCGTGCCGGTGGACACCCTGACGCACGCTTTCCAAAATACAAACGACACCGGAGGCATGACCGGACAATATAATTATCTGGGTAACTTAGGTTCTCCCCGCCTGTCACGTCTTTTTTTCGACCGCCGGGATGCCAGCCAGTTCTTTTTTACCGACCCTTATGACCTTACCGTGCTCCGTCCGGAAGACATCATATTTACCAATACGCTTTCCCCCTTTACCAATCTGAGCTATTACAAGACTTTCGACAGCCGTAACGGTGAAGAGCGTTTCAAGTCTTACTTCGCCATCAATGCCAACAAGCGATTCGGTATCGGTTTTTATATCGATTATCTTTACGGACGCGGTCTCTACGCCAGCCAGTCTACAGCATTCTTTAATGGGGGACTGTTTGCCAGCTATCGGGGAGACAAATACAATATGCACTTTGTCTTCAACAATGACAACCTGAAAATGGCTGAGAACGGCGGTATCGCCGACGACCGCTATATCACCAATCCTTTGGACATGGCGGAAGGAAAAAAGGAATACAAATCCTATGATATTCCCACCAACCTGAATAAAGTATGGAACCATAATACCAGCTATCATGTATTTATGACCCAGCGCTACAACCTTGGCTTTCACAAAGAAAAGACGGACAGTGTAGCTAAAGATTCTGTAAGGATTATCCAGGAATTTGTTCCTGTCACCAGCTTCATCCACACGTTGCAAGTCGACCTGAACGGACGCAAATACATCTCTTATGATGACGAACAGAATCAGAAATATTTTGAACACAATTATTTGGGTAATGACTCTATTGACAAGACCCGACGCTCTTCCATCAAAAATACCATCGGCATATCACTGCACGAAGGCTTCAACAAATGGGCCAAGGCAGGACTTACCGCTTTTATGAGTTACGAATACCGCAACTTTACACTGACAGATACGACAGATGTTCCCAAAGAACGCCGTTTGGAGCATTATAAAGAAAGCGTACTATCCATTGGAGGCCAATTGTCCAAGCGTCAAGGCAAACTGCTGCACTATAATGTTTTAGGCGAGCTGGCTATCGCAGGTGAAGATGCCGGACAATTCAATATCGAAGGTAACGGAGATTTGAATATACCTCTATTTGGCGACACCGTTCGGCTGGAAGCCAATGCATTTATCAAGAACCAGAATCCGGTCTTCTATTTCAGGCATTTCCATTCCAAGCATTACTGGTGGAATAATGATGACCTATCCAAAATCATGCGTACCCGACTGGAAGGAAAATTGAGTTTCGACAAATGGGGAACGACTTTGCGTGCCGGCGTAGAGAATATCAAGAACTACACCTACCTTGCCAATACAAGTGTCCCTGTAAAGGACAGTGAAGGCAAAATCCTCTCCTTTAAGAACAATGCTGCCGTAGAGCAATACACCGGAAATATTCAGGTATTAAGTGCTGTGTTGCAGCAAAAGTTTAAATTCGGCATCCTGCATCTGGACGGTGAAGTAGCTTATCAGAAATCGAGCAAGCAAGATATCCTGCCTTTGCCCGAACTATCTATGTATGGCAATCTCTATATCAAAACAGGACTTGCCAAGAAAGTGCTCCAACTGGAACTGGGAGCCGATGTGCGTTACTTCACCAAGTATTATGCACCGGACTATTCTCCTGCCATCGGTCAATTCTATAATCAGAACCCCGAAGACAAGATTGAAATCGGTTCTTATCCTATCATCAATGTCTATGCCAATCTGCACTTGAAACGTACTCGTTTCTTTGTAATGATGTATCATATCAATCAGGGTTCGGGCAGTTCAAGATACTTCCTTGCACCCCATTATCCGGTCAATCCGAAAATGATTAAGTTCGGACTCTCATGGAATTTCTTTGACTAACCGCAGTGATGAAGAGATATTTGAAATATATCATAATAGGAATTGTGGCTGTCGCCCTCTATACCCTCCTTTTCCCCAAAAAAGAGAAAGAGAAGAGTGAACCGCGAGACTACCAGGCTATCGTCGAATCGGGAGTTCTGCGGGCTGTAACAGAATATAATTCCATCAGTTATTTTGCCGACGGAGATACCGTAAGCGGTTTTCATTATGAATTATTGAATGCGTTTGCCCGCAGCAAAGGACTGGCGCCTGAAATTACTCCGGAAATGAGTTTCGAAAAAAGACAGGAAGGCATATTAACCGGAAAATACGACATACTGGCAAACAGCACCATAGTGACCAGCGAATCAAAAGACTCATTGCTGTTCACCCACCCCATCCTTCTCAACAAGCAAGTGCTGGTACAACGTAAACCCGAACAGGAAAACGACAGTATGTATATCCACAGCCAATTAGAGCTAGCACGTAAAACCCTTCACGTGGTCAAAGGCTCACCCGCTCTGCTCCGCATCCATAATCTGAGCAATGAAATCGGAGATACCATTTACATTCAAGAAGTAGAGAAATACGGCCCCGAACAACTGTTGGCAATGGTGGCTCACGGAGATATAGACTACACGGTATGCGACGAAAGCATAGCCCAAGCCTCCATCAATGATTTTCCACAACTGGACATAGAGACAGCCATCAGCTTCACCCAATTCTATTCATGGGGAGTAAGCAAACATTCCCCCATCTTGCTGGACAGTTTGAATGCATGGCTCGACACTTACACACAGACCCCCGAATTCAGAGAACTACAGAAGAAATACTATAATAAGTGATTTCTTATACGGATTAAGTTGCAAAATCTTAATATATTTGCAATCTGAATTGTTGTCATTTCAAGAGGAATGACGAAAATAGTATAGTAATGAACAAGCTAGAAACAGTAAAATGGGGTTTTATCGGTTGCGGTGAAGTAACCGAGAAAAAGAGTGGACCCGCCTTCGCTATGATTGAAGGCTCTCAAGTAGTGGCTGTGATGAGTCGCAACAAAGAAAAAGCAGAATCTTATGCCAAACGACACAATATTCCACGTTGGTATACCGACGTGCAGCAACTCATTGGTGATGAAGATGTAAATGCCGTCTATATCGCCACGCCCCCCTCTTCCCATGCCACCTTTGCTATCATGGCAATGAAGGCCGGAAAACCTGTCTATATTGAAAAGCCGATGGCAGCCAGTTATGAAGACTGCGCCCGCATCAACCGCATTTCGCAAGAAACTGGTGTTCCGTGTTTTGTAGCTTACTACCGCCGCTATCTTCCCTACTTTCAGAAAGTACGCCAAATGGTAGAGAACGGAGAAGTCGGCAATGTAATCAACATACAAATCCGTTTTGCCCAACCTCCGCGTAACCTCGATTATAACAGCACGAACCTGCCTTGGCGTGTACAGGCAGACATTGCAGGAGGCGGCTACTTCTACGACCTCGCCCCCCATCAATTAGACTTGCTGCAAGATATGTTCGGCTGCATACTCGAAGCTGAAGGATATAAAAGTAACCGTGGCGGTCTCTATCAGGCAGAAGACACCATCAGCGCCTGTTTCAAATTTGATTCCGGTCTGCCCGGTTCCGGCTCATGGTGCTTTGTGGCACATGAATCAGCCAAAGAAGACCGCATCGAAATCATCGGCGACAAGGGAATGATTTGTTTCTCAGTCTTCACTTACGAACCCATCGCTCTGCACACAGAAAGAGGACGTGAAGAATTCCTCCCCGAAAATCCCCCTCACGTACAACTCCCTCTTATCAAGGCGGTGGTAGAGCATCTGCAAGGAAAGGCAATCTGTACCTGTGACGGAATCAGTGCTACTCCCACAAACTGGGTAATGGATCGTATTTTAAATAAACTTTAATATCACATTTATGACAAACGCCCGAAAAATCTGTTTGCTGCTCAGTTTCTTTCTTTATATCCTGAGTGCTTCCGCACAAGAAGAGATAGAGAAGGACACGACAGTGCAAAACAATAAAGGCGTTCTTGTCAATCTGACAGACGGCATTGCCACCACAGTGCGTCACACCGGCCGTAAAATCAGAAAGGTGGGCAAAGAGTTCAATGCCATCGACACCACGTTCATCTCACCCAATCTTTATAATCTGGCATTTATGTTGGAACACAGCAGTTGGTATGAATACTACCGATTGGGCAGCAACAACAATAACGGTGAACAAAGCATAAGTTTCTCACCGAACGCCAATTTCAAGTTAGGAGTTTATTTTGGTTGGCGGTGGATATTCTTGGGATACTCTTTTGATGTAAAAGACATCTTTGGCGGACACAAAAACAAAGCCAAAAAAACAGAAATGGCACTCAACCTTTACAGCTCTAAATTTGGTGTAGACTTATATTGGAGAAAGACCGGAAGCGATTTCAAGATACGCTCATACAATGGTTTCCAATTAAACGAGCCAGTCAAAAATATGGACTTCAACGGCTTCCAAAGTAAAATCAAGGGTTTGAACGCCTACTGGATATTCAATTACAAACGCTTCTCTTACCCTGCCGCCTACAGCCAATCTACCAACCAGAGGAAAAGCGCCGGCTCTTTAATGGCAGGATTCTCTTACTCGCAACATAATATTTCCTTTGATTATGATAAGCTGCCGACCGAGATGAGGGAACAGTTACACAATGCTTTACTTTTCAAGAAAGTGAAATATTCGGATTACAGCCTTTGTCTGGGCTACGGTTATAACTGGGTCTTTGCCAAGAACTGGGTATCCAACCTTTCACTCCTTCCCGCCATCGCCTATAAGAAATCAAAGATAGACGATACGCCCCAGCCCCGTACCCATTGGATAAAAGATATCAATTTCGACTTGATTACCCGTGCCTCCATCGTCTATAATAACAGTAAATACTTCGCAGGTGCCGCATTGGTCATGCACACCTACGATTATCGGAAAGAAGACTTTTCACTGACTAATACTTTCGGAACCCTACGCGTATATGTCGGACTCAACTTCTGGAAAAAGAAAGAATACCGTCATAAATAGTGGCATATTAATAATTCTCCTTCAACCAAATACCGAGAAAACAATCATATATCCGGTAAACTCCCAACTCTTGCGTTACAAGTAACAGACTGCTTTTTCCCTTTAACTCACAATCCCCGCTACAAAAAAAATGTATCAAGAGCAATGCTTCGCTCCTGATACATTCACATTTAATTTAATTATATTAGACTCACAATAAATCCATTAAAAACGCGCTCCTACAGTGAACAACAGTTGATGACGTGAGTTATCCACCTGTGCGGCTTTCAGTTCCACATCGTCAAAAGGATAGAACTTAGACTTATACATATCATATTTATAGGCTAAATCGGCATATATCACGCTTCCACGATAACCTAAACCGAAAGTAAACGTATTCTTCGACTCTGTATTATTATAATCGGTATGTGTGCTATACAAAGCCAGCGCATTATAAGAATCCTTGGCAAAAGCAGCCGATGTATAGTTATATCCGGCACGAATGCTAAACTCTGGAACAATACGTGCTTCCATACCTACACGCAGATTGTGAACACCTTTCAAGTAATCATTCACACTTGACTGGTCGCCCAACGGATAACCATCCACGTCCTCTAATTTACTGGAAGAATAATCCGAGTATTCATATTCAGCACCTACGGCTACCAGGCCTCCGACAGTAGTACCTGCACTGACATTGAACTTCCACGGTGTAGTCAGATTATAATCATAAGTCAGATAATCATAATCACGTCCAATCAAGAAATCACCAAGATTCTGATTGTATGCCTCGCCGTAATAATCAATGTTTGAAGATAAAGTGGCATCATAGCTCTCTCTCAAATCATACCATGTGGGAGTATGCACGGCAAAGCCAAAACGGAAAGGCGAACTTTCGAAGGGACGGACAATCACACCCAGTTTCAAGTCAATACCGGTTCCGTCCAAAGCATAATAATTATCTAAGGTATAACCGCCGTTTTCTTTGCCGAAATCATCATTCAATTCTTCCGTATAAGAGGAGAAGCGATTATAGCTGACATCATATACTCCTAATGTAGCACCCAGATACACCCTGTCCTCTATATTGAAAGATACATTGAAATCATATTGATTGATGCCACCGGTCTCCTTGCTGAAGAAGTTATTGCTATAACAGTTCCACCCCATCACCTTATCCTGACCGGCCGGCCAGTCCACCACACCGGTCTGGGCTCCCAAGACTCCCAACACCGGCAACTTATTCCAAAACTTTGTATAAGGATTATCGACATTTATAATCTTATCCTGAAACGATTCAGGACCGGTAACTCCTACACCCGCCATTCCACCGTTCATCAGTTCAGCCAATTGCCAACTCTGCGAGAGACCGTTATCCAATATTCCTCCCATCGAGAACAAGCGGTTAAAATTCTTGCTCTTATGATAGTTGAACCCAAAGTTCACAAAACGCAGAGAGGTATTATTACCTATCTTATTACTGTATACAAAACCGATTTGGTCAAAAGAAGCGCGTGTCCGGTCTTCCTTCATTGACATGCCATAAAAGTTACTCTTCGCCGCCGTATTATTAAAACCGAAAGACAATGCGACATCATTGCTGCGATAAATACCAATACCGGCAGGGTTTGTACCCATTACAGACATATCTCCGCCCAAGGCACCCATTGCACCACCCATACCCACGAAACGAGCCGTTCCGTTCAAGTCATTACCGAGCAACCGCTCGGCATCGTATGCATTTTGTGCGCTTGCCGTTGCCATTGCCAGCAACGCACAAGCGGTTAGTATTACTTTATTTTTCATATACCAAGTCTATTTAATTCTATCATCTGTCTAGTTTAATTTTCAAACTCATCTTCTGCGAGAGCCACCGCCACCGCTTGAACGAGAACCGCCACCACCGCCGGAGCTGCGTGAGACACTGCTTCCACCGCTCGAATAGCTGCTGCGTGAAGATGACGAAGAGCTGTTGCTGCGGTATGACGAATTACTTCTGGAGGTCGATGTATTATTCCGGGAAGTCGAATTCTCACGTGAATAAGAATTACCCCTTGAATAAGAATTACCGCGAGAGGAGCTGTTGCTATTGTTGCTGCGATATGCTCCGCGCCCTACCGTACTGTTAGCGTTTCTCTGATAAGAAGACGAGCCTGAAACACTGCTGCGAGTGCTGCTGGGCCTATTGTAGGAAGAACCTCTTCCTGCCTCCGGACGGCTATACGTATTCTCATTCCGTACACCTGTCGACTGACCGACTGATATGTTTTCTCCGGTACGAGAGCGATATACCGTTCTTCCCGGGCGGACTGAATTTGATTTATCCGAACCGGAAACCACTCTTCCCGAGCTGGAACCGCTGCGTCCTACCGAACGATAACTACTTGCGCCGGTACGTCCGCCTTCACTGCGTCCCACATAAGAGTTACTGTTAGTGCGACCATAATTGTTTACGTAATTATTACGGTTCGGGCGTGACGAGTTATAATTGTTGTTATATCTGCCGGCATGAATGCCCGGACGATGAGCATTGGAACCATACCATCCATGTCCGCCACCCCAGTAGCCGCCGCCCCAACCGTAGCTGGGATAATAATGGTTGTGCCAAGGATGATGTCCCCAATAACCGCCGCCCCAGTAGCCGCCATACCAGTAATTTGGATACCAACTGCTGTAATACCACGGTGAGCTCCATCCCCAACTGAATCCCCAACTCGGTCTGTAAGGATAGTTAAAGCGCCAATCCCACCATAATCTGTTGGTGTAAGTAGGAAACGCATAAGCATACAATCCGTCATCGTACACATTCCAATCCCAAGAAGACAATCCGTAAACCACATCCCAATACAGCGGGCTGCTCACCGGAATAGCATATCGGGGATTTCTGAAACGAACGATACGCATGGCATATTCATAATCATCCTGAGAACCTTCGAAACCATTTACCCACTCGCCTCTCTCATTCAAGGGTTTTTCCTCGATATATAAAGTATCATTCTCCATCGAGAACGTATTATCCCGTGAAGTATAGCGACGGTTATACTCATCCACATCACGCGTATTGCCTTTTACATCCTTTACGACAACCGTAGAGCCGGGAGCAGCATAGACAGTGGTATTATTCTGCTTCTGCGGAACAGTTACCTTTACCGCCTGCTTAACCTCTTCCTTCTTTTCGGCTTTCTTCTTCGGGATGAAATAAAGGTCGTCTTCTACGCTTTGTGCTATTGCCAGGAAAGGCAAGCACGCCATCATAAGCGAAGCCAATACAATCTTTTTCATACTCGTTACTTGTTTATTTGTTATTTTATCCTTTTTTTCTGGTACAAAGATAGCCCGAGGTTTTACTACATAACAAAGAAAATCCCTATTAGTTGGTAGGGATTTCCCTATTTTACTTTTATTCAGTAGGATACGAAGCTATTTCTTCAAAATTACCGGCCGGTACCGCTTCTTGAATGAAGTATTTTGTATCTTTGCATCTATATGCACCTTTAACCAGCCACAAGAACCTGATTAAACGGTCTTTTATAGAGGAAAATGGAACTGCCCAAACTAATAAATAATATAAATGAATGGAATATCACAATATAAAGATGCCGTAGAAGCTATCAAAACAGCAATTCTTCAAAGTCAATATGAAGCTTTGAAAAGTGTCAATCGCATCCAGTTGGCTCTATACTTTGGCGTGGGAAAATATCTGTCCGTCAAAACCCGCAAGGGAGCTTGGGGGACAGGTGCTTTAAAAACAATCAGCAGCCAATTACAAAGAGAATTGCCCGGACTGAGAGGCTTTTCGGCCACCAGTTTAAAGAAGATGAGACTATTCTATGAGAATTGGAATATGCTCGATGCAACTTCGTCCGTTACAACGGACGAAATTGAAATCGCCAAATCGTCCGTTACAACGGACGATTTACCACATGATGTTTCCAATGAAATTACAGCCAGGTCTAATGAATGGACATTCTCTGATATACAGGATTTTCCTGTGGAGGATTTTTTCAATGTTCCTTTTACGCATCACGTTGAAATATATTCAAAGGTACAGGATATAAATCAAAGATACTACTATATTCATCATTGTGCAGTAGAACATCTATCGGTAGAGGCATTGGTGAAGATTATTAAGGAGGATGCCTATCAACATCAGTCTGAAATGCCTAATAATTTCGATAGAACCATTAAAGCATCAAATTTAGCTCGCAAGGCAGTAATGATGTTCAAGGATAACTATACATTGGACTTCATAAATGTGGAACAAATAGGTGAACGAGACAAGATTGATGTAGATGAACGTGTAATCGAAAAGGAAATTATAAAAAGGGTAAAAGATTTCATTATGACCTTTGGAACGGATTTCTCATTTATAGGCAATCAGTATCATTTAGAAGTTTATGCCGAGGATTTCTTTCCGGACCTTCTCTTTTTCAATCGTGCCTTGAATTCAATGGTAGTCGTAGAATTAAAGGACGGAGCTTTCAAGCCATCCTATTTAGGCCAGTTAATGACCTATATTCGCATTCTTGACGACAAGGTAAAGAAACCACACGAGAATCCTACTATCGGCATAGTTCTTTGCAAAAATGCTAACAAAGACTTTGTTGAGTACATTATCCAAGATTACAATAAACCGATGGGTGTAGCCACTTATAAAACGGTTGATGATATGCCAGAGCCTTTGCGTAAAGCATTACCCGATACAGAAGAGCTAAAAAAACTGTTGGAGGAATAGGATATGAAACTGAACAACAATCAGAATATGTTTGATGCTGATTACATGGCCTATCTGGGAAGTATTTCCACGCATGAAACCCATGCGGGTTATTTCAGCATTGACAAAAAAGGAAGAAGTGTCAATAGTGATATAAAACATGGTTCAGACCAACCGGATGATATTTCAGCATACGACTTGATTTTAAAGAACAAGGAACAGAAAAACAAAATAGCTTGTGCGGAGAAACTTTTCGAGCAATTAAGTAGTTCCGAAGTCAAATATAGTAAGATTGATAATTATGATACGCTAATGAGTTTGGTGAAATAACACAATGATAAGTTGCACCCACTTATACTCTCATGCTCTCACCCGCAATTCCAACTCATTGGCAATGAACACGATGCACGCCATGAGAGCATAATAAAGGGTGAGAGCATTACTCTCATGCTCTCACCCTTCATTTTTTACAATACGCACTTAACTTACTTATTCACAATACAATATCCATTTATCGGCTTGTAAACCGGTTGTTTGGGAAGTCCCACATTTATCAGCTTTCCTTCTTCACACAAGCGGCGTAAATGGCGGTTGGCCGTGGTTTGCGTCATGCCGCAAAGAAGTTGGAAGCTCTTCCGCTGCACAAAATCATGAGTCGTGAAATATTCCGTCAGCAGCGCATCAATTTCCTCATTGGCCAGTTTACTCGAGTGGAAAGAGAACCGAGTACGTTGTACCTTTACCTTTCCCACTTCATCCATCAATATTTGGTCGGGACGATAGACAATCCCCTTGAGTTTCACCTTCGTACTTTTGCGCTTCGTTTCTTCGGTTACCAGCTCGGTGCTCACCAGGTTAGGACGGAAAAAGCCGATGCCGTCCAGATGCACCTGCTTGCCCTCCGCCAGTTCCTCGCCCATGGCATGCGACAGCGCATCGAGCACAGCAACCACATCCGTCTCCGTCAACGTACAATATTTCTGTATACGGGCGCGAAGCTGGGCCGTGCTCACCTTTCCATTCAGCCGGAGACGCGGATGAAAAATAGTCTTTTCTCCTTGCTGCTCAGAGTTTTTAGGATTTTCATACCAATCAAATTGTATTGCCATACTGTTCTTCTTTTATTAATGAACTTTCAATATCTGTTAACCACGGACGTGGTTAGACTTAACCACCTTCGTAGTTAACTTTGACCACCTTCGTGGTTAGATTTAACCACGAAGGTGGTCAAGCAATGATAAACATACAAAGATAGGAAAAGAACAGTACGTAAACAAATAAAAGAAAGGGAAAAGCAGACAAGGACAAAGAATAAAACACACGCTGTCTTCTCCACATGCCAGAACATTATCTTCTCCATGTTGAGGTACATAATAAACACCATAGACTACCGCCAGCTCTATGCACAAGCCATGCCATTGCTTTATCAGCAGTAACGTTACTGGCTGAATGATGAAGATGAGGCTGTTTTGCGTCAAAGCAACAGCAAATTCGAGCAAATTTCGCCTTTGGAGCATTTGTTCAATTGTAACTTTTTTTCTGCTACCGCTGATAAAGAGGGAGAATGGCTGACTGCCATGGAGATTTTCAATTACCTCCAAGAGAACACGCGTGACAAGCTGCCTATCAATAAGATAAATTGGTTCGGACATATTCTGCATAAGCTGAATGTACCCAAAAGAGCCAGTATCAGAGGTACTTTGTGCCATGTAGTCAAGTTGGAATAATTTATTTTTCAAGATGAGAATGTGGGTGTGTTAAAACGTGGATAATGCTGTCGTTTCGTTCGTAGGGGCGAGGTTCGCTCGCCCGAAAACAGTTTGCTTTGTGTCTTCAGGCTTTGTGTCTTCGGGCAGGCAAACCCTGCCCCTACAGCTGACGATGGGATAGGTCGGTTTAGTTTGGACACACTCCCACTCATTTATGTTACCATCATCAATAGCACACTTATTATAAGCGAATTATGCCACAAATGAGAGCATAATTACATCCAGCTTTATTGTGAGAAGAAAAATCCGAAACAAAAAGACAAAGGGTTTGTTTGTGAAAGTAATGAAAAGAAGTTATCTTTGTCACTATCCATTTATAAAGGAATATTTCTTTAAAAAAGGAACAAATTATGGAAGAATATATAGTGCCCAACAGAAAACGGTTGCCTTACGGCATGATGAACTTTGCTGTCATCCGCCGTGACGATTACTATTACGTAGACAAAACATCATTTATCCCCTTAATAGAACAATCGGACCGTTTTTTCTTCTTTATCCGTCCGCGCCGCTTCGGTAAAAACCTGACAATAAATATGTTGCAGCACTATTACGACATACGCACCAAGGACAGATTCGAGGAACTTTTCGGTGATTTATATATCGGGAAGCATCCTACGCAGAATCGCAACAGCTATCTGGTGATTTATCTCAACTTCTCCGGCATCAACGGTGAGTTGTGCAACTACCGCGAAGGACTGGATGCGCATTGCAAAATCTGTTTCGACTATTTTTGCGATGTATATGCAGCGTATTTGCCGCAAGGCATCAAGGAAAAACTGGACGAGAAAGAGGGAGCCGTCAATCTGTTGGATTATCTTTATCATGAATGCGAACGTGCCGGTCAGAAAATTTATCTTTTCATCGACGAGTATGACCACTTTACCAACGCCATCCGCTATGCTGATACGGACAGCGTGAAGAAAGCTGTCGGCACCACCACTCTGCATAAGATTGTGGTGGTATATAGAGGAATGGAAATGCCGGTATGTGAAGAAATATAAACCTAAAATAGACAACCACATGAAAACAGTGAAATTATTTTATCAGGAAAGATGTCCGTTTTGCAAAAAGGCATTGCGCTACATCGAAGAGTTGAAAGAAGAATACCCTGAATTCCAACCGATAGAAATAGAAATGATAGAGGAAACACAACATCCTGATATAGCCGACCAATATGACTATTACTATGTTCCGACTTTTTATGTGGACGGAGTGAAAGTGCACGAAGCCGGAATCTTCAAAAACGAAATGGAAGCATTACTCCGCAAAGTAATCGAATAAACAAAGACGTATGAAATATTTTGAAGTTACATTCTATACCCATCCCTGCACGGAAACAATCAATGATGTAGTATCGGCATTGGCAGGAGATATCGGATTCGAGAGTTTTGTGGAATGTGAAGGCGGTGTACAGGCCTACATCCAGCAAACTCTGTTCAATAAAGAAGTACTGGAGGAAATGGTAGCGGAATTTCCCATTCCTGACGCAAAAGTGGAATATACTGTCAAAGAGGCTGAAGATAAAAACTGGAATGAAGAATGGGAAAAGAATTTCTTCCAACCTATCGTTATCGGTGACCGTTGCTGCATTCACAGCACTTTCCACAAGGATACTCCGAAAACAGAGTACGAAATATTGATTAATCCCCAAATGGCTTTCGGAACGGGGCACCATGAAACGACAAGTTCCATCATCAGCGAACTGCTGGATGCCGACTTAAAAGACAAGTCTGTACTGGATATGGGATGCGGCACCTCCATTCTTGCTATCCTGGCTTCCATGCGTGGCGCCAATCCCGTTACTGCCATTGACATAGACGATTGGTGTGTAAACAATTCCAAAGACAATATTATTCTTAATCAGATTAATAATATTACGGTAGAATTGGGAGATGCCTCCTTATTGAAGGGACGCAAACCTTTTGATGTCATTATCGCCAATATCAACCGCAATATATTATTGGCGGATATGCCTCAGTACGCTGCTTGCATGCATACCGGTTCCGAGCTTTACATGAGCGGATTCTATGTGCAGGACATTCCTGCCATCCGGGAAAAAGCGGAAAGTCTGGGAATGAAATTTATCCATCACAGGGAAAAGAACAATTGGGCTGCAGTGAAATTCATCATGCAATAAAAAGAGTCCCATACCAATTAAAAAAGCCGACTGAATCTTCCATCATTCAGCCGGCTTTCTTCTTTATATAATTAATCCTATTGTATAAAAAGATTTATAGGATTTTAGTAACCCGGATTCTGGTCATTAGCCAAAAGCGGATTCAAGTCGATTGCAGTTTGAGGAATAGGTCTCAAGTGCATGCGAGAGCTCCAACTCATAGTAATAATATTATCACCATCAGGAGATGCAATCTCTACATTATTTATGTGCTTGTTCCAGTATTCATCACTATAACGATACATATCATCACTGCGGAAACCTTCTGCAGCCAACTCAATACGGCGTTCGTTTGCAATCAGTTCCAAACCGGCTTCCTTGCTTAAACCGGCAGGAACGTCGGGCATACCGCAACGGTCACGCAATTGGTTAAGTGCTGCTTGAGTCTGAGAGTCAAATCCTGTAGTCTGAGTATGAGCCTCGGCATATATCAACAAGATTTCTGCATAACGAATACAAGGATAGTCTCCTGTAGCTTGTCCTGCATTATTGGGGTCGTTCTCCAAAGCAACCATTTTACGGAAATTAAAACCTGTTTTAGATTCATTGTTACCGCCCTTAATCCATTCATAAGCAAAGTCCGTTCCACCATCTGTCTCATACCAACTCTTGAATGGGAACAGAATGGAAACATACATGCGGCTATCACGGTTACGGAATTCCTGCATATATTCGTAATCTTTCAACTTACCGTTGGCAGTTACATCCTTCACAAATGCCAGGAACTTGGCTTCTCCGGCAGGAGGGGTATAAGCATCCAGATCGGCTTTTATTTTTGCATAAGCTGCAGCGCGTTCGTCTCTGGACGGAGTACTAGGTTCTTTTCCATCGACAGTCCAATAACTGTCCACCAGGTTTTGAGTCGGTGTCACAGACGACCATCCACCCAATTGGTTAGGACGCATACTTGTGTAACGGACCATATCCTGATAATCCCAGTTTGATGCTGTATATTGGCGAGTCATGATATATTCAGGATTGTCCGGATTACCGTTTTCCGTATGCCATAAAGACTCATAACTAAACATACCTTTAATAAATTCGTCACGGTCAATGCCATATTTATCAAAATCAACATACAGCGCCATTTCATCCGCTTCCTTCTGCTGAGTTTCAGTCAACTGACTAATTTTAAACAGTGAAAAACCTCCATTATCCATGATTTCTTTTGCAGCCTGTTCAGCTATTGCATATTCTCCAAAATAAAGTGCAGCTCTTGCTTTCACCGCCAAAGCAGCATATTTGGTCATACGCCCTTTTTCATTAGGATATCCTCCGGCGTATTTAGCAGGCAATACGGCTGCTGCTTCTGTCAGTTCATCTAAAATAAATTTACGGATTACACTGACTTCATCACGAGGAACATTAGGAGCATCATAAGGCAATACTTCCGTAATCAAAGGCACTTTACCAAAAGTAATTGTCATTCCTAAATAAGTCCAGGCACGCATTGCACGCACTTCGGCAATAAAACGTTTCTTTAAATCTTCATCCATTACACAGTTTTCAACCTCTGCCAAAAAGTTGTTCTGCTTACGAATCGTCTCAAAATTCCAGCCCGAGTCATACAATGGACTAAAACCATCCTGAAGGAATGTCGGTCCTGATGACTCCCAGGAATACTGACAATATACATCTTCGGTATAAGAATCTCCATGAACATTACTGCCGGGAATCGAATTAGCATAAATAGCATTTAAATTATACCATGCGTCTTTTTCTGTTTTCCAGAAAGTTTCTGTAGCGATGTTGGAAGTAGGCTCCACATCCAAGTCGCAACTGCAGACAGTTGCTCCCAAAACAGTACAGAAGAAAATATTTTTGATTAATTTATTATATGTCTTCATTTTGTCTTTTTATTAGAAAGTTAGATTTACACCAAATGATAGAGAAGCAGTGCCTCGTGTATTTCCACCACGGCCTGAAGCTGTTTCAGGGTCAAAGTCTTCCATTCTGTGGTCGGCACGGATAGTAAACGGATTTTCTGCCGCTACATAAAGTTTCAGTGCTTCTACACCCAAACTCTGTACTACATTCTTTTGGAACGTATATCCCAATGTGATATTCTTGATACGGAAATAGTCTGCATCAAACAACCAGAAATCCGAGAACTTATTATTAAATGTAGAATGTGCACTGGTACGCGGGTAAATACGCGGATAAGCTGCATTCGGATTCGGATTTTCTACAGTCCAACGTTTCAAGTGATACTCACGGGGGCTGGCATAATCGGAGAACGCCCACGCCTGTTCCTGATAGAAACGAACTTTAGTACCGCTTACACCCTGACCGAACACACTCAGGTCAAATCCTTTGTACTGCATACTCAAATTGATACCGTAAGTAATATCGGGAACGTCACAGCCGATATAGTCCCTATCCTTATCCGTCAATTTCTTATCACCGTCAAGGTCAACATATTTAATATCACCGGCATTGGGTTTTGAATTACCGTCTGTAATGTAATTACCGTTATCGATATCTTCCTGAGTAAGCAAGCCGTCTGAACGATAACCATAGAATGTACCGATGGCATAACCTACCTTCTTAATCCATGGATCCTCAATCATCGGATCGTTCACGCCCAAATCCTTTACTTTATTCCAGTTTTTGGTAATGTTACCACCGATAGAATAAGAAAAATCACCTATTCTATTATTATGCGTTATAGCAATTTCAATACCTTTGTTGCTAACCTTACCGATATTCTGAGAAACTTTATACTTTGAAGGAATACCTATTTCAGCAGGGCTCGGATAAGACATCAAAATATCTTTGGTCTGCTTATCATAGTAGTCACCGGTAAAGCTCAATAAACCATTAAAGATATCAAAGTCCACACCGATATTGGTAACAGTTACAGTTTCCCAGCCCAAACCTACGTTTGCCGGTTTTGCTTCAATGATACCATTCACAACTGTATCTTCAAAGTTATAGTTGTCTCCCTGCTCATAAGTTGAGAAATAATCGTATTGACCTACGTTGTTGATATTACCCAACTGTCCCCAAGAAGCACGTACCTTCAAGTTGTTAATCCAATGAATATCTTTCATAAACTCCTCTTGGTTCACACGCCATCCGGCAGAAAATGAAGGGAAGATACCCCAACGATTATCTTTGTGGAAACGAGAAGAAGCATCCGCACGAAGATTAGCCTCAAACAGATAACGGTCTTTATAAGAATAATTGACACGTGCGAAATAAGACATCAACTTATCTTCATTGGTACCACCTTCCGTATACATATCATTAGGAGCACTGGAACCGCCATTGATATCAGTCATCCCATTAGTCGGAAATTTCTTACGATAGGATTTTTGTTTCTGATACTGGTAATGTTCATAAGAGATACCTCCTAAGACACCAATACTGTGAATATCATTACTCCATGTATAGTTAGCTAAACCATTGTATGTCAAACGGCTGTTTTCCTGCCAGTCATAAGTCATTTTAGAGTCTGTAACATCGGTACCATTTAATTCTTTACCGGTAACAAAGTCCTTGATTTTAGGACGGTTAGCCTCATAGACTCTATATTTATAATCATACGCCTTATAAATCATTTCACCGGTTAACACCAATCCTTTTACCGGTTTGATATCTACAGCCAAGTTTATCAATGTATTTTCAGACTTACTCTTATTCCATCCGCCTTCTTCCAATTGACGTAACGGATTGCGCTGCATATTCACTAAAGCAGCCGGCTTTCCACCTTCGTAACTACCCCATTCTCCATTACTCTGGCGAGCCACATAAGTAGAAGGAATAGTCAGCAAATTAACATAAGCGATACCACCGGTTTCTGTATCCGATGTATTTTGGATATAATTGATATTCGAACGCCAAGACAGCCAATCGTTCACATCTGAAGAAAGATTTGATATCAAGTTATAACGATTAGAACTAGATCCCGGTGTAAACTTATCATCATACATATAACCTAATGAAGTATAATACTTCACTTTATTGCCACCACTGATGCTGACAGAATGTTTGGTCATCACCGCTTGGTCATCCAATACCAAATCATACCAATTTGTATTAGGATACATATCAGGGTCGCTACCGTCACGGAATTTCTGAATAGCTTCCTCTGTATAAGGAAGTGATGCCGTATTGGGGTTTTCATTCAATGCCGCTTCGTTACTCAAACGGGCATACCATTCAGAGCCTAACACTTTCGGAGTATAAGTAGCAAACTTCAAGCTGACAGTTCCGTCATAGCTTACTTTCACTTTACCTTCCTTACCACCTTTAGTCTTCACCAATACTACACCGTATGCAGCACGCGAACCATAGATAGCTGATGAAGCCGCATCTTTTAAGAATGAAATGCTTTCAATGGAATTCGGGTCCAAGCTGGAAAAGAAACCGGCATCTGCAATAGCTCCATCGACAACAAACAACGGAGCCGATGTACCCAAGTTACCGCGGCCGCGCATATTGATTGCTGGATCGGAACCCGGACGAGAGATGATGGTAACACCCGGAACCTGACCTTGAACTGTAGCCAACAGGTTAGTATTAGCGTGTGTTGTCAATTCTTCAGGGCCGACAGCAGTTACCGAACCGGTCAGGTTTACCTTCTTTTGCACGCCATAACCCACCACAACTACTTCATCCAAAGTCTTGCTGTCTTCTTTCAAGACAATGTCAAGCGCCTGACCATTAAACTTTATTTCTTGTGTGACATAGCCCACAAAAGAAATCACAAGAGTACTCCCCTTAGGTACTCCACTTAAGGTGAAATCACCATCGATACCGGTAATAGTACCATTAGTTGTACCTTTTACTACTACGGATGCGCCAATTACAGTTTCACCTGTGGCATCCTTTACAATTCCTTTACAGATTCCGGTCTGTTGTTCAATAGCATTTGAACTTGCCATTGCAGGAGCAGAAACAGCGTTCATGCTTCCTGTAGATGCAGCCATAAGGAATAGCAGCATACTGACCGACTTGACTCTCTTCAACATAAAGTATTAATTTAAAGAATAATAAATAAGAACTATATACCATAGTTCTTCTAGAATTATTCTCTAAACTACTTTACTGATAATCAAAACGATAGAAATAAATCCGACTTCATAAAAACGCCTCCATACGCTCTGTGGAGTCTATTTGGCCAAATATTTTCTACCTGCATCCTACTAGTTTATGTATTTAAACCGCTTAAATAAGGTGCTAATTCAGCTTTATTAGCAATATTCCGTGGAAATACTCTTTTAAGGCCTCCTTATTATATATCATAACACTAGTATGAAGTTACTAAAATTCTACCCAATCAGTTATTACTGCTTTTTTTATCTGTTTTTCCATCCCCGGTACTTTGATAATATCCCTTTTCCAGATATTCCAAAAGCAGAATAACCAATTGATTAGCAACTACTTATTTTGTTAATACAATATTAACTAACACACGTCTTTATTAAGATAATATTTTATATATTTTCCTTAAAACGGACAGTTAATTTTTTATTTTGGTCTGATGTATCGGTTGAGCTATTGTTTTCAACAACTTTTTGCCAGTCCTTACAGGTGCCTTGATTAATTCCGGTAAGTTATAAGTATATGTAAAGGTATCATAAAAATCGGGATTCTTCTGAGGCAGCAGGAAAGGCTTGCCAAAATGTCCTGTTTCGGAATCAAAATACGCAAAAAACGGACGGGCCCACAAACCATCCAGACGTTTGCTACTGAAAACCAGCCATCGCCCCGTCGAAGACCAAGTATGAAAACTATCTACATTGTCACTATTCACTTCCGTGATATTCCGTACATCACCTGTAGCCAGGTCAAGCAGATACAAATCACTTTCAGGATGCCAGATGGAGAAATTACCGTAATCAGACTGAGTAAATACAAGGAACCTGCCATCCGGTGAAATTCTCGGAAAGGAAACGCTCTTATGGAGTGCCGACGCCTTATAGACACATTCCAATGTATGCAGTTTGGAATGCTCCGCATCAAAATGTATACGGTATAAATCATACCGGATGCTATCCAAAGGCATCCCTTGACGGTATCCTTCTGCACGACAGAAATAAATCTGCTTTCCATCCGGACTCCAGGTCGGAAAAGTCTCCATATACTGTTCACCATAAACCAACGAGTCGGTAAAAGCTTCGTGAGTCTGCACATCATAAACCATCAGGTCGGCAGCCAAATCAGACACCTCTATAGGTTTCCGTCCGGAAGAATGGAAAAACTGCTGTATCTCATTGGCAGAAAAGGCAATATATTTACCGGAAGGATGCCAGGCGGGATAAGTGGCGCCATGCGTGTATTCCTCAGGTTTGGGATTAACCTTCTCAATCTCACCATTCAGGGAAATCAAAGTGCCTCCCTGTTTGCCGCGTACATGAACCATCATTGTATCGGGAGAGTTCCGGTTAAACGTATGGCAGTTAATACATTGCTTCCCAAAATCCCTGTTTTCCGCAATGGGAGTCTGCTCATACGTTGTCAGGTCACGCTGATAAATCCCCATCTCGTTCCAAAGCTCATATCCGGGATAAAGCAGACGATACGCCAAAAAAGGATCTATTTCATGAGCAGATATACTATTTTGAATATCGGCATAACGCATCCATCTGCCATGCTGTTTAACCGTGATTCTAAAATATATTTTTTTGCCGGCAGCTTTTTCCAGCAAGGCCTTCCACTTTTTTTCCGGTATGCGGACTACCGGTTCGTCATCCTGAATCAGCATGTAGCCGCTTTCTTCCCCACATCCTATTTCCGTCTGGAAAGCCTCCCCTTCCTCCTGGATTCTAAAGTTAGGAGGAGCGATATTCATAGGGAAAGTTACATCCGTATAATCAGGATAAACCAATGGTAACCTATCACTCATGCTTTCTGCCTGATGATATTGTGTACATCCGGACAGAAAAACAAGTAATGTATAGTAAAGCAGATTCTGTATTCTCATATAATTTTCCATTAATTAGCTATCACCTTATTGCCATAAGGACTGATATAATTCAAATAAAACCAATATGTATTTCCAAACTCCTTCTGCAAAGTGCCCCACTGCTTGCTTTGCACAAGGCCATAATATCGTTTAAACCGATCTTCCGTTGCCGGGCTTATCTTTATCCCTACCTTTGAAAACTCTTCCTCGCCAACACCTAATTTATAAATATAAAGAGCCTCTTCATAAATGCGAGGAAGTTCCGTATAAGAAAAATGCGACATCAATTTCAAGTTATCCACAAAACGAACCACATGGTTACTCAGTAATAAATTACTCATTAAATACTCAAAAGCCATTTTGTTGGTGCTGTCATTCTCACATAAATATTGCAATTCCGGCCCTATATTCAAGACATTGGCAAACCGTGCCGGAGTATCCACCTTTCCATCCAATGCGTTTCTCAGCCCGGGAACCTTCCCCCCATTTACCAATGACTCAAGCTCCAATGCTGCTTCCCGATAAAAAAGAGATTGTTTTAGCTTATTAATAAAGCGTTGTGCCACTAGCGGGCGGTGGTTTACAATGTTATACCGTGCCAAATTTATCAGGTGGGGGGCTGTCTCTCCCCATACCACCATCGACTCAAACTCCCAGCGTTGTGCTTCATTGATATATCCCAACTCCTCATAGAGAATATGTCCGTATTCACTCTCACGACTGTCGCTGTTCCATGGGAAATAGAGGCCCTTAACTCCCTGTTTTTGTGGATAATCCAACAAACGATAAGGCAGCTGACCTGTATGATAAAGTGCTAAATGATGAAAATAAGAAATAAGCTGGTTGCTGCGTCCGGTCATTAAATATCCGTTAGTATATTCCAATACTTTCTCCCATTCACCGGATTTGACTAACTGTTCTGTTTTCAACATGATACGTTCCCCTCGATTATAAGTGCGAATGAAATAATAATAACCACCTGCAACATAAATCGGCAGTGGAAGTACAATCAATATCAAACGTAAAGTTTTATTAGATATATGCATCCTACGCATAAAAGACAGAGGTAGTCCACGATGTTGTATCATCAACAAAAAAACTATAAAAAAAAACAATAAAAAGATGCTGCCAATTAATAAGGTAAGCGAATGTTCAGCCCGCATAGTGTAAAAGAACAAAGCAAGTGATGGGAGAATAGAAAGATGTAGTAAATCTCTTTTTCCTGTTAGCAAATATAATGCATGGTAGGTTAGCAAATAGACTAACGAGAGTAACAATGCCAATAAAGCACTACCGATAATAGGATAATAAAAGAATTGAATAAAAAAATCAGTGAGATAGCTTATTAATCCCTCCGAATGTACTTGCTGGAGAAAATATTCTTTAGAGAAAAGAAATAAGTGATGTTGTTCGTGATAAAAAATCAGATGAGACAATGCACTTCTATACGCTAAATAGTAAAGAAGAAACAAAATGCCTCCTATTATATAAGTTATTTTTTTATTCATAGAATCTTTTCAGGTTTATCATACTATATGTAATAGGTGGAAGCACGCTCCTGTGCCCCCACCTCTTATACATTTTCCTTTGAAATAAATCAGAATGCTTAATAGCCAGGATTCTGGGTCAGATTCGGATTTAAATTAATTTCACTTTGCGGAACAGGATAAACATAATTATGATCTTCATACTTGCTTCCTGTCAATTGAATATTGTCGCCTTCATACAAGATACAAATCTTTCCATTATCTTTAGGATGTGCTTTATCCGAATCTTCCAAACGATATTTCAAACCTTGGAACGGAGCGTTCAAAACTTCTTTAGCAATACCCCAACGACGGATATCCCATTGCCGCTTACCACCTTCAAGTGCAAATTCCACACGCCATTCATTACGGATACGTTGACGAAGTTCGTCTTGACTACCACAATAAGTAGGTTTGCTTGCATCCGAGTTTTGCAAGATAGGCATACCTACACGTTTACGAACCTGATTAACAGCATCAAAAGCTTCGCTGCTCAATCCATTCAGTTCATTCATTGCTTCGGCGTAAGTCAGTAAAACCTCAGCATAACGGATAACAACACCATCTTTGCCCATATCCCATCCTTGTGATTGTGGATCAATGCTTGGGTCTAACCATTTTTGCTGATAATATCCGGTAGCAGTAGCATCTCGGTTAATGCTGACACCTGTATCCCCACTAGAGGGTAGAGGAGCAACTTTGATAGTAACTCCATACATAACTTCACCATCGTGCAATACATTCACTTCCAAACGCGGGTCACGCTTCTCAAACGGATTTTTTTCATCGTAAATTTTAGATTTGCTGATAGGTGCACCTTCGATATCCTCAAAAGCATCTACCAAGCTCTGAGTGGGATTGATACCGCCCCAACCTAAAGTCGGAAAACATTCCCAACCAATCAGATACGAAGTTTTGTCCGGTGCATTGTATTGATTTACTAAAATAAATTCTTTACAACCATCAGATTTTTCCCAAAATAATTCTTCATATTTTCCGGTATTATTTTTATCATACAGCTCATAAAGCCCCAAATCCATTACTTTCTTTGCATTATCTGCAGCTACTTGCCAATCGCCATAATACAAAGCTGCGCGTGCTTTCATTGCCATTGCCGCACCTTTAGTGATACGTCCATAATCTGATTCCGGCCATGTGGTAGGTAAAAGTTCGATTGCTTTGTCAAAGTCCGCCATTAATTTAGTATAAACTTCAGCTCTCGGAGTACGAGTAATACCTTCCTGGTCAGACAATTCCAACGGTTTGTCAATGTAAGGAACATCACCAAAAGTACGAATCAAATCAAAATATTGGAAAGCGCGGAAGAAATATGTCTGTCCTAATGCTTTATCCTTTTCAGCTTGGTTATAATCCGGAATTTCATCTATTTTGCTCAATATCAAATTGGCTTGTCTGATGTTAGCATAATTTCCACTCCAAGACATATCTTGAGGGTCATAGATACCCTTCGATACATTACCGGCAGCCCATTTGATACCATGCACTGCATTGTCGGAATTGATGTCACCATCTACATCCATAGCACCAGGTAGTCCACCGTACAAGTCGGAAACAATCATTTCTGCATCTTTGGCAGTTTTCCAAAAACTTCCATCCGAGAGTTCCTCCAATGGATAGCGATCCAAGTCAACACAAGAAGTAAATCCCAATAAAACAGTTGAAGCAAGGATATATAAATAGTTCTTTTTCATATTGCATTAATAAGTATTAGAATGAAACTTTAAGTCCTAAAGAAATTTTCTTCACGTTAGAATAGAATGCACCGCGAGTATCGGATGGTGATTCAGGATCTACACCGTCTAGGCCTGAGAAAGTCAACAAGTTTTCACCAGATACAAATACTTTTGCTTTTTCAATGCCTATCTTAGTTAACAGACTTTTGGGTAGATTATATCCTAACGAAATATTCTTCAGACGCACATACGAAGCATCTTCCAACCAGAATGAAGAAGTAACAAAGTTTGTCTGTGAACTCTTAGTTATACGCGGATAGCTAGCATTATGGTTTTCGGGTGTCCAACGATCCAAATGTTTTTTCAATACTTTACCTCCATTATAGAATGCATAAGAAGCCTCACCTGTATAGTAAGCATCTACATCAAATGCACCCTGCCACAACATAGACAAATCAAAATCTTTGTAATATACAGCAAGGTTCAAACCACCAGTCCAACTTGGGAAGTTTTTACCGATAACAGTCTGGTCAGCTGCATTAATCTTACCGTTTCCGTCTCTGTCTACATATTTGATATCTCCCAGCTTTTCGCTTCCCAAGCGCTTAGGATAGTTCTTTAATTCATCTTCGGTATTGAAATATCCGTTAGCTACATATCCATAGAAAGAACCGATAGGATAACCTTCCAAACGCCAATACTTGCCATTGTCCGGGTCAACACCTTCTGTACCGTTCATGTCAGTAATCTCGTTCTTCACATAAGCCACATTGAAATTAATTGCATAGCTCCAATCTTTGTTGATACTGTTATTATGGAAAATACTCAAGTCAAAACCGGTATTTTCTACACTACCTGCATTCTGAGCAGGGGCATCCATACCAATCACTCCTTGAATCGGCAAATACAGCAACATATCATTTGTTTTTTTCTTGTATAAAGAAAGTTCAAATCCAACTTTATTATTCAAGAAACCGGCTTCCAAACCTAATTCATAATTGGTAACAGTTGCCCATTTCAAGTTATTGTTTACATAACGTGATTCGTAAGTGGTAGAATAAAGCGTATTGCCAAACATATAACTGCCATACTTATAAGTAGCTACAGCCGGATAAATATCATCGCTCTTCAACTCTTCATTACCGGTTCTACCCCAACCAAGGCGTAACTTCAAATTGCTTAACCAATCTACGTTGTCTTTAACGAATGCTTCTTCAGAGACTCTCCATCCTGCAGAGAAGGCAGGGAACACACCCCAACGGTTATCTTTAGGAAAGCGGGATGAAGCATCTGTACGAAGATTGGCCTCGAACAAATACTTATTTTCATAATCATATTGGATACGTCCAAAATAAGATTGACGACCAGTGTCATAACCACCGTCTTTATTTGTTTGCGATGATGCATCAAGAGTATTCAATGATTCTTCCAATTCATCATTACCACCGCCAGTACGTTTGGCCTCTGTATATCTATAAGTATAGTCTACTTGTTCAAAACCTGCCAATAAGCCTATGCTGTGTTTACCGAAAGTTTTGTTGTAGTTAACCAATAGCTGAGTGGTATACCAATTCCAATTGTAATAATTGTGTTCACCTTCGCGTTTTCCAGAATCGAAGGTTCCATAACTCCAATGTCTTTTGAATTTGCGAATATCACGATAATCATGTCTTAATGAATATACTCCTTTGATGCTTAATCCTTCAAGCGGAGTGATGTTGATATAAGCTGTTGCATTTAACTGTTGGTCCAACTGGCGGTAAATACCAGTTTTGCCTTGCTGTGCAACCGGATTCTGATATCCGGCATATTCATAATTGCCGTCCTCATCGTAGATACCAATTGTAGGAGAAATACGGTTGACATATTGTAATAAAGAGCCAAACCCCTCAGCCTCATCATTATTCAAACCACGATATGCAGAAGCATTTAATCCTATATTGACCCATTTGGCAACTTTTGAATCTATATTTACACGTCCATTATAACGTTCATAGTTCTTTTCTTGCGAAAGACCGTCCTGATATAAATAACCTAAAGAAGCCATATAAGTAGTATTTTCAGAACCACCATTAATAGAGAGGCTATGTTGAGTTTCTATAGCACTGTTTTTCATAACTTCTTTATACCAATCTATATTGGGGTGACCGATAGGATCTGAACCATCACGGAATTTCTGGATATCGTTTTCCGAATAAGTTAAAGCAGCATTTGGGTTTTCATTAAGTGTTGCTTCATTATATAAGACAGCATAATCAGCAGAGCCTAAGAAATCCAAAGTTGCTGTCGGGCTTGACCAAGATACAGTTCCCGAATAACTAACACGTGCTTTTTGTCCTTTCTTACCCTTTTTAGTGGTAATTACAATAACACCATTGGCGGCCTGCACACCATAAATGGCAGATGAAGCAGCATCTTTCAATACAGAAAGAGATTCAATATCCTGCGGATCAATATTATTCATACTGCCGGGGATACCATCAACAATAACCAACGGACTTGCCGCATTAATTGAATTCTTACCACGAATAGTAATGGTACCTGTCTGTGCACCCGGTGCACCTGATGTTTGAATAGCAGTTACACCAGGCATTTGTCCTGCCATAGCTGCAGAAACACTGGCAACAGAGCGAGATTCTAGAGCTTCTGCATTGATAGAAGCAACAGAACCAGTCAGGTTTGCCTTTTTCTGCACACCATAACCTACTACAACTACTTCATCCAAAGTTTGACTGTCTTCTTTCAAGACCACATTGATTGGCTGACCATTAAATTTAATTTCTTGAGTAAGGTAACCTACATAGGAAACCACAAGAGTGCTTCCTTTAGGTACTCCACTTAAGGTAAAATCACCGTCGATACCGGTAATAGTACCATTGGTTGTGCCTTTTACTACTACGGATGCGCCAATTACAGTTTCACCTGTGGCATCCTTTACAATTCCTTTACAGGTTTCGGTCTGCTGTTCAATAGCATTTGAACTTGCCGTTGCAGGAGCGGAAATTGCGTTCATGCTTCCTGTAGATGCAGCCATAAGGAATAGCAGCATACTGACCGACTTGACTCTCTTTAACATAAAGTATTAATTTAAAGATAATAAATAAGTTACTACCAACGTAGTTCTTCTAGAACTATGTTTTTCAATATGATTTAGATTAATGGCGCAAATATATAATATTTTTAAAAAAGAACAATCATTTTTGAAAATAATCTTTGTTTTTCCGTGTGATTTAACAATCAAACGCTAAAAACATTTAATTAAAGAGCGACTCTAAAGAGACTTAACTATTTAGTTGGTAGAATTTTAGTAATATAATGATAATATATAAAACTCTTTTTACCTACAATATGTATATGAATATCCATGTAAAACCGTTATAAACAGTAATATAATGATAGGGAGATTAATAGAAGCGAATAGAAAATCGGTAGAAATCATGTCTTTTTTTCTCATTTATTGTTACTTACAGCATGAATAAACGATGAACTCATTTAATGTTAGTATTGATTATCAATGATTTATAAACAGCGATAGTTCTAGAAGAACTTATCCTTTTAGAGCTTTGGATTTCAATCAAACACTTTAAAATTCAATATTATGTTAAAACGACTGAAATCAGTTAGCATGTTATTGTTCTTGGGAACTTTCTCTACGGGAACCATTTCTGCTGTTACAGCTTCTGGAGTTAACGCTTCTGCTATCGTACAACAAAATGAAACATGTAAAGGTATTGTAAAAGACGCTACAGGAGAATCCATCATTGGTGCTTCTGTAGTAGTGAAAGGAACCACCAACGGAGCAATTACCGACTTTGAAGGTAATTTTGCCCTAACTAACGTGAAGAAAGGAGATATCATCGTAATCTCCTATGTGGGGTACCAAAAACAAGAAATTAAATGGAACGGCGAATCTCTCAATATTGTGTTGAAAGATGACACTGAAGTTCTGAGTGAAGTGGTTGTCGTAGGTTACGGCACACAGAAAAAGGCCAACCTCTCCGGTGCTGTTGCACAGGTAAACAGTGATGAGTTAACCAATCGCCCTATCTCGAATGTATCAAGCGGTTTGCAAGGGTTGATGCCGGGTGTAACAATTACCGCAGGCCAAGGACGTCCCGGTGAAGACGGAAGCAATATTAGAATCCGCGGTGTAGGAACTTTGAATAATGCATCTCCCTATATCTTGATTGACGGTGTAGAAAGTGGTTCCATGAACGACCTTGACCCGAATGATATTGAAAGTATATCAGTATTGAAAGATGCTTCTTCCGCAGCCATCTATGGTTCTAAAGCATCTAACGGTGTAATTTTGATTACTACTAAACGCGGTAAGACCGGCGCTCCCCGTATCTCATACAACGGCTATGTAGGTATTCAAAATGCAACAGCAACCATTGACCGTGTAAGCTCTGCCGATTATGCCAGACTGTACAACCGTATCGATGATAACAATAATAATCCCCATCGTTATTCAGATGAAGATATCCGCTTGTTTGAGAATGGCTCCGACCCATACGGACATCCTAATACTGACTGGAATGATGCTGCCTATAAAACAGGTGTTCTGCATAAGCACAATGTAAGCATCAACGGTGGTACAGAGAATGCAAGATATATGGCTTCTGTAGGTTATCTGGGACAAACCGGTATTCTTCCCAATTCAGAACGTAGCCAGTTCAACGGACGTATGAACTTAGACGTAGACATAACCAAGAAGTGGCATGTACGCATGAATTTGGCCTATATCAAGAATGACTATAAAGACCCTAACTCAAACTATGGTGGTGGTTCTTCAGACCAGATTATCCGCCAGCTCAATATCTTAAGCCCGATGATTCCCATCAAGAATGAAGATGGAACTTATGGCTCAACCAATGACGGTAACCCGATTGCATGGCTGGATTCTAAATCGACAGTTGATAAATATAATCAGAACTTCACCGGTATGTTGTCTGTTGATTACAAAGTTCTGGATTGTCTTACAGCAACCGTATCGGGAGCTTATGTCAATGATGACCAGCACTACAAAGCTTTCGTGAAGAAAATCAACAATGACCCGGCACAGGCTGCACGTCCCAATAGTTTAACTGAATCATTCAGAAACTGGAACCGTTACAATTTCGATGCTTTGCTGAATTTCGACAAACAGTTAGGTGACCACAATTTAAAGGCAATGTTGGGTTATCATGCAGAAGCATACGATGTACGTTACAATGAAATGTATCGTGAAAACTTTCCGAATAATGAATTGGACGATATGAATGCAGGTGCAACTGCTACTCAGACCAATAGCGGTTTTACACGAGAATTGAACATGTTGTCTTACTTCGGTCGTATCAACTACGATTATAAAGGAAAATATTTGTTCGAAGCCAACTTCCGTGCCGATGCATCTTCTCGTTTTGCTCCGGGTAACCGTTGGGGATACTTCCCTTCATTCTCCGGTGCATGGCGTATCAGTGAAGAATCATTTATGGAAAACTTAAGAGATAGTTGGTTGTCAAGCCTTAAAATTCGCGGTTCTTGGGGCCAGTTGGGAAACCAGGATGCTTTGGGAGACGGCACTCCGACCGGAGGAGACTACTATCCATGGATGAATACATACAACCTCGGCGCCAACTATCCGTTCGGAGGTTCGTTAGTGACAGGATACTATCAAGGTTCATACAAAATGGCTTCTCTTTCTTGGGAAAAAGCTACTACTTGGGGTATTGGTGTAGACTTCATTTTATTCAATAAGCTGACCGGTTCTATTGACTACTACAACAGAAAGACCACCGATATCATCATGAATGTCGCTGTACCTAAAGAATTTGCCTTGGGCGCATACAAAGACAATGTAGGTGCAATGAAGAATAGCGGTATTGAAGTTCAGTTAGCCTACAACGACACATGGAACGATTGGACTTTCGGTGTTTCAGGAAACTTTGCCTACAACAAGAATACCATTGAGAACTTGGGTGGTGTAGACCGTATGGCTGACGGCAGTTTTATGCGCGAAGTAGGTTCTCCTATCAATTCATGGTTCGTATATCGTACAGACGGATTCTTCCAGTCTGATGAAGAAGCTGCTGCATGGCAAGCAAAATACTCTGCTATGGACGGATATCCTTTCGGACAAGATTTCAAAGCAGGTGACTTACGTTATGTAGATGCAAACGGTGACGGTAAGATTTCAGCAGATGACCGTGAGCTTTATAGAACCAAAGACCCGAAATTCACATTTGGCTTCAATATTAATGTCGGTTATAAGAACGTAGACTTATCAATGAACTTCAATGGTGCAGCCGGTGTAGGATATGCATTTACCAAAGAAGCATTCGGTGAATTCTCCGGTAGTGCGGGACATCCGTCAACTGCTTGGCTGGATAGCTGGACACCCGAAAACAAAAATGCAAGCATGCCACGCGTAGCTGAAGCTCGTGTATCACCAAGTGAAGCATCTAATGTACTTTCTGATTTCTGGATTATGGACACAAGCTATCTCCGCATGAAAACCATTCAGTTAGGCTATACATTCCCTAAAAATTGGTTAGAAAAATGGGGTATTCAAAATCTGCGTGTATACTATTCAGCAGAAAACTTGCTGACATTTGACGATATGCCAATTAATGTAGACCCGGAAACAGTCAGTGAACGTCTGTCCAGTTATCCTTTGAATAAGACACATTCATTCGGAGTTAACATTACATTCTAAACCTTTTATAATCAATTAATTAATATAGAACAATATGAAACGTTTATCAACATATTTATTAGCAGGTATCGCATTGCTTTCTGCTTCATGTTCAGATTTTCTGGATACGGCTCCGAAAGATGCCCTTTCTCCTGCAACAACCTGGAAAACAGAGATTGACGCCGAGAGTTTTGTAGTAGGTTGCTACAATGGATTATTAGATCCCTACGCCCTTCTATATTTAGACTGCGGTTCCGATATAGGATATAACAACTTCACATGGGAAGGATGGCGTCCTTGGGGCGACGGTTCTTTATCAAGTGGAACAACCGGTGCTTCTTTCTATGACTTTGCCATTATCCGCCGTTGCAATACAGTGTTAGAAAACATCGACAATGTAGAATTCACCACTGCGGGCAAAAAAGAAGAGCTGATTGCCGAAGCCAAAGCCATCCGTGCCTATAGCTATTTCATTATGAACTGGTGGTATGGCGGTGTACCCATTATCGGTTCTTATACTACGGCCGAAGAAGCACAGGTACCGCGTAATACGGAAGCAGAAGTACGCGAACAAATTGCACAGGACTTGGACGATGCACTTACAGCCATCAACACCACTCCGGCAGCACGCGGACGTATTGCCAAAGGAGCTGTTCTGGCTACCAAAATGCGCGAAGCACTGTATTACGGTGACTGGCAGAAAGCAAAAGATGCAGCTCAGGCTATTATCGATTTAAAACAATACGAATTGGATTCCGATTATGAAAACTTATTCAAACTGACAGGTATAGATTCTAAAGAAATCATATTGGCAGACCAGCGTCTTGAAAATGTCTTTGCGTTAGACCTTATTGGTCACATGTATAATAATGAGGATGCAGGATGGTCTTCAATTGTTCCCACACAGAACTTGGTCGACATGTATGAAATGGACAATGGCTTGACAAAAGAAGAAGCTGCAGACTATTATGATGCCAAACATCCTTTTGCCAATCGTGACCCGCGTATGGATATGAGTATCCTTTATCCCGGACAAGAATGGAGAGGAAAGATATTGAATACATTGGATGAGAAATTGGCTGATGGTTCAAAGAACAAAAACTTTCCTACCTACACGGACAATGCCTCAAAAACAGCTTTAACATGGGCTAAATACCTTGATCCGTATGAGCAGTATTCAAATCCGGAGAACTCTGCCGCCTGTGTTATCGTATTCCGTTATGCAGAAGTACTGTTAAGTTGGGCAGAAGCCGAAAACGAATTAAACGGCCCATCAGACCAGGTGTACAACTATATCGACCAGATTCGTGAACGCGTAGGTATGCCTAAAGTAGTCAGAACAAAATATGACACTCAGGATAAATTACGTGAGTTAATCCGTCGTGAGCGTTGCGTAGAATTTGCAGGTGAAGGTTTGCGCCGTGCAGATATCCTGCGTTGGAAAGATGCCAGTGGCAAGATGTTGGCAGAAACTTTAATGAACGGTGATTTAAAACGTATTACCGGTACTATCAATTATAGTGAAACCGATCCTTACAAACGTGCAGAAGTTACAGGAACAGCAACAATTGAACCACGTAAGTTTGCTCCGAAGAACCGTTATTTACCATTCTCTCAAACTGATGTACTTGATAAGAATCCGAATATCAAACAGAATCCCGGATATTAATCTATCATAACAGAGAAAAATAACATTCATAGAAAAAGGGAGTGTGCCAAAACTAAACCGGTCTATCCCATCGTCAGCTGTAGGGGCAGGGTTTGCCTGCCCGAAGACACAAAGCAAACTGTTTTCGGGCGAGCGAACCTCGCCCCTACGAACTTAACGACAGTATTATTCACATTTTGACACACTCTTTTTCTATGACAGCACGACTTAAACTATCTCTTTTCCGAAAGGAGTAAGTGCCAATCCTGCTAACTTGAAATGTTGCAAACCAAATGGAATACCGATAATGGTGATGCATAATAACAGTCCGAAAGCCAAATGGGACAAACTTATCCAGATACCTCCTACCAATATCCAAAGTATATTCATCAAAACACTCAAACAACCGTCACCGCCGGGACAGCTACGCACTTGCATACCAAACGGACAGAGTGCCAGAACAGACAGCTTCAAAGTCTGTAAACCAAAAGGAATACCGACAATGGTAACCATCAACAACAGGCTGGCTATAATGTATTCGATGCAAATAAACAGCCCGCCCAAAACAATCCACAATATATTCATTACTACATTCATACGGCAAATATAAAAACATTATTCATCTTTCAGTGCTTCCACAGGAGATATTTTACTGATATTATAAGCCGGTATCCATACCCCAATCCATGTTACCGCCATCATAACAAGATACACAATCACCGACACTATCAAAAAATGAATTGCAAAATGATTAGTAATATAACGCATATTATCACTAGGTGCCATACTCGACAACACATAAAATCCATCTTTCAGCACCCATTGGAAATAAAAAAGACAACCTATCAGTACTGCTATTGTGGTCAACACACCGGCTTCACCCAACAATAAAAGACGAATACGTCTGGGAGATGCCCCATAAGACAGCCTTACTCCCATTTCCTCCCGACGTGTACGGGTACTCAACCAAAATGTCCCGCTGACCCCTAAAAACAAGTTCACCAGAAAAAAATAACAAAGGGCATATTTAATACGAATCTCACTGGTAGCCCCCTCTTTCAGGTCACTCTGTTCACGTACTTTACTGAAAGGTTCAATCTTGCTGACAAACAATCTTCCCACTGCCAAATACTCTTCCATCCAAGGAATAAATTCCTCTATGAAGCGAGTTTCCACTACTCCGGGTTTTGTACGGGCAAAGACAATCAAGCCTCCATCGTAAGCCCATGACGGAATGCCGTCGGTATGTGCATTGAGACGGAGATAATAAGGCTGCATACAATTTTTCATTTTGACCGGTTGCATCAATGCCACTACCTTCAGAGGAATACTATCTCTCACATAAACCACACCTCCGGTCAAATCTTTATCGGGCGAAAGGCAAGCGGCGGCATCTGAAGTCATCAAGATACTGTTCACTGTATATTCGGCATTTTCAAGGCTTTCCCACGTACCGTCTTTAGCCGAACGTATGCGCCAGGTTTGAAAGAAATCGGTGTGCGGAACAAAATTCATAAAGGCGACACGGACACTCATTGTATCCAAAGTAAGATTATTGAAACTATTTCCACGCGAACAAGGATAATGGTTATTGAGTACATAAGTAGCCGACTCGATTTGTTCATGGCTTCGGAGCCGTTCCATCAATTGCCGGAAATCTTCCGGGCGGATCTCTTCATCGGAAGGAACCACAGAAAGCTGAAGCCTGTACAATCCGTCCGCCTCATATCCGTCAGGAATCGACTTGTTATAGAAAATAACAAATAAAGGATCGACCACCATCCAGCATACAATGGTAATGACAATCAACTCCAACAATATCCATACATTACGCTTACGCGAGTTCCAAAGGTTTCTAAATATATGATGCAACATAACCTCTTATTTTTGTTTATTAATGGAATACACAATATCTTTTCGCAGAGAAAGATACGCCGGGATAACGGCTGAAAGCAAATTTATCACCACACATATCAGGAAGGTCACTATAAACAGAACAGGATTGAACAGCATTTGGGGAGTTATGCTCACGCCTACCCCATCAGGTAATGCCGCTACATTGTCGTCCAGCAAAGTAAGCAACCAATTTTTAGACAATAGCACCATCCCATAAGATATAACCAACCCCAAACAACCGCCAATAACAGTCAAGATTAGATTCTCCCAGATTATTTGTGAAAACAATACATGAGACGTTGCTCCAAATGCTTTTCTCACTCCTATCTCGGGCAAACGTTTTTCCATCCGTCCCGATATCATACCTGATAAGTTCAATGCCGGCACTAACAACAGCATCAGCAGAATAACCCCTATCTGACGGAAAATCTTCATAAAATCCAAATCCGTCATAGAGTCCACACGGAATAATGTTTTCCAGTAAGCGTAAGGCTGTCCGTGCCAAAGCAGTTTATAACCATCATGAGAAATAGCATTAAACTTTCGGGTAAATTCATCGACTTGGGCTTTTATGCCACCAAAATCAGAAGACGAATGTGCCAAGATGACTACTTCATAAGCACCTAGCGCATCGTATTGATTATACTTATCATACCCTGGAAAACAAGTATATGGAATCCATACCTGTGCATAACTCAGTTCCGTGGCATAACTGGGTGTCTTGACTACTCCGCATATTTTGTACTCCACAAAATCTATCGTAAGATACTTTCCCACAACCTTCGAAGTATTAAAAATCCGTTGCGCCACTTCCTCTGAAATGACAATGTGATGAATGCCGCTGGCAAAATCGGATTCGCTAAACGGAACTCCATCTATAAAGTGAAAGTCGAAAACCTTCCAAAAGGCAACATCCACTGCTTTTTGTACGACCGGTATGCGATGTTTGGAAGAAGGCAACTGAGCATAACCATCTCCTGCCACATAAGTTCCTATAGCCGAAACAGCCTCTGTACCTTTCAGATTATAAAAAAAGTCTTTCACTATATGGTAGGCTATCAAACCGGTCGAATTAGAACTGGGATCATCGACATTCTGCATATGCACATCCGATATGACCATCATCCGCGAACGATTAGTTTCCGGATAAATCCCTGCTACCTTTATATAATAGATAACGACTAATAACATGACCATCGATATGGCTAATCCGGTTCCAAGTATATAGAAACCACTGAACAATGGATTCTGCCTGATTAAGTGAAGAGCTTGATTAAAATACTTTCTTATCATAATATGCACATAATTGATTCACTTTCTCAAAACAAAGTATGTGCCACAGCAATATCGTTTTGATAATCAAAACGATACATTTAAAGCCAATGTCCGAAAACGGACACTTTACGTAAAATCGAACAAATGCCACATTCTTTTATGAGATGCCTCAACGAATAGTCATGCATTTCAATTCCTCCAGTGAGCCATTGAATATGTTCAAATCTACTTTTTCCCTAATACCGGGAAGTGTACCCACATCTGTATGCTGCCAGAATTTCCAATTACCTTTATATTCCACCGAATCGACATAATAATGAGCAATCCAATAAGGATAAGAATCAAATATAGAATCATTGAGGTAACGAGTCTTGAATTTATAAGAAGTGTAAAGGATAGGCTTCACTTTATAATGTCTCTCTATTCTATCCAGCCATATTTTTAAATCCCGACGAAGAGTTCGGGCGTCATCTCCACGTTTTTCAATATCGAGTACGGGAGGCAAATCACCCGCATCCAGCTTTACGGAATTGATAAAGAAATCAGCTTGACGAACCGGATCTGTTTTCGGATTATAGAAATGATAAGCCCCTCGAATAAACCCATAAACCTTGGCTGAATCAAAATTTTCCTGAAAAACACGATCGCCATAATCTCCGCCTTCGGAAGCTTTCATAAAGATGAAATGAATAGGGAATTGACTTTGGCGGGTCTGCGTCAGCCGTTGCCAGTCAATATTTCCCTGATAATGGGATATATCAATACCATGAATATGAAAACCGGCCGGCATACACACACCGTATGCTTTCAAACCATAACAAGGTTTCCAACGGTAAGAATAAGGACGGATAAAAAAATAGAAGAAAGCACTTAAAAACACAACGGTAATCACCCCCATCAGGATATAATAAAGCCAAGTTGGAATTTCCCATTTCTTGATAACCTTCTTTTTATGGGGCGAAGCACCTTTTTTCCGCGGTTTGCGCGGAGAAGAAGAAGATTTCCGGGAAGTCGTCTTGCGTGGTTTGTTCACCACCGATATGGGCGGTTGCTTACTCATTTAGTGTTGATATATACCGAATTATTTAAAGCAAGGGCGAACTGAATTCCCCCGAAAACACACCATAAAGTGTATTCGAGCGAAAACACCTCGCCCCTACAGTATTAATATTTCTATAAATTATTTACCTTGTTCCAACTGCAGAGTCTTAGTCGGCTCGTCACAAACTTCTGTAGGACCGAAGTACTGGATAGGACCCGGATATACATAGTCTGTTTCAGCAGCCCACTTGTCACGCTGTGAAGCGAACTTCTTGAAAGGAGCACCGTCCAGTTTCACCAAGGCTTTCTGGATAACCGGTTTCATTTCGCCATGACGACGTTCCATATTCATCATCATTGTGATAGGCACACCACCTGCAATCCATTCTGCTGCAGGAGCTGTCGTGTTGCGAACTGAAGACATATAGCCGGTCTTACCGTTAGCAATCAACATAGATGCAGTGTAACCCAATGAATAGCAATAGTCAGCATCGAAGTTTGACGGAGCAGCGCAACGTCCTTCGTAACCGAAGAAGTGGTGCTGAGCAGCAAACTTACCAACATACTTGCCTTCTTCTTTCCACTGTGCCAACTTAGTAGCCACCATTTCAGACAACAGTTTTTCTGTTTCAATCAATGATACCTGTACGTTTCCGTGCGGGTCACGGTCTAATGACAACTGACGGGCAACACCTTCGGGCAGTGAAGCATAGATAGCCGAGTTTTCTTTAGACAACTTAGAAATGATATATTCACGTTGATGAGATTTCTTAATCAAAGCAAATTCCGCAGCATTAGCAGCCAGGAAGTCGTTCAATTCAGCAATCAGTCTCTTCATGGCAGGAATAAACTCTACCAAACCTTCAGGAATCAATACTGTACCGAAGTTGTTACCCTGAGCAGCACGGTCGGCTACAATCTGAGCGATGTAAGTTACTACATCATCCAAAGACATATCTTTAGCTTCAACTTCTTCAGAAATGATACATACGTTAGGCTGAACCTGCAAAGCACATTCCAAAGCGATGTGAGAAGCCGAACGTCCCATCAATTTAATGAAGTGCCAGTATTTACGTGCAGAGTTACAGTCACGCTGGATGTTACCGATAACTTCGGCATAAGTCTTACAAGCAGTATCGAAACCGAAAGAAGTTTCAATCATTTCGTTCTTCAAGTCACCGTCGATAGTCTTCGGACAACCGATAACCTGTACGCCACAATTCTTGGCTGCATAATATTCTGCCAATACGCAAGCGTTGGTGTTAGAGTCATCACCACCGATGATTACCAATGCCTTAATGCCCAGTTCTTTGATAATTTCCAAACCTTTATCAAACTGTTCTACTTTTTCCAGTTTGGTACGTCCCGAACCGATAATATCAAAACCACCGGTATTGCGGTATTCGTCAATGATATCAGCAGTCAGCTCCATGTAGTTATGGTCAACCAAACCACCGGGGCCCAAGATGAAACCAAACAATTTACTGTCTTTGTTCAGCGCCTTGATACCGTCGAACAAACCTGAAATCACATTGTGTCCGCCGGGAGCCTGTCCACCGGACAGAATTACACCTACATTGATAGCAGGCAGATTAACAGCTTCGCCTTCAACGAACTGTATCAACGGCATTCCGTATGTGTTAGGGAACAATGCTTTGATAGCTTCCTGGTCAGCTACAGACTGTGTAGGTTCACCTTCCTTAACTTTAACTGCGCCTTTCAACGCTTTAGGAAGTTTGGGCTGATAAGCAGCTCTGGCAATTTGTAATGCACTTTTAGTCATATTCTATTATTCTATTTAAAGGTGTATAAACTCATTTAGAAATCACGTGCAAATTTCGCTCTTTTTTCGCAAATATGAAAACGTATACAAATAAAAATGCTAACTTTACCGCGAAATTAGATTTTTGTATTAACTTAAAAACATTACAATTATGGCAAGTAGAAGAAATTTAAAGAAAAAAATAACCTATATAGCAAGTGATTTATTTTTTGCTACCCTGATGGAAGGTGTTAACCGTGAAGCTGTTATCCATGCAATACACAATGTATTGGCATTGATTCCACGTATCAGCCACACCGAACCGGGCAATGTAAAAGGTTTCTATAAGAAACTGCACGAAGACCTGGACAAAGAAATAAAAATAGTGGCAGACGAAATGGATAAGGCATCAAAAGCATAACACTGATAAAAAGAATGAAGAAAGCTATTTGTAGTTTTATCTACTACAAACTATTGGGGTGGAAGACCAAAGTCTCTGTTCCCGATTATGACAAATACATTATTTGTGCAGCCCCGCATACCACCAATTGGGATTTGTTTATCGGCAAATTATTCATGGGAGCAATTGGTCGCGAGACAGGCTTCATGATGAAAAAAGACTGGTTTTTTTGGCCTTTAGGCCCCATCTTCCGTTGGATGGGGGGAATTCCGGTAGACCGCAGCCGCAAAACCTCATTAGTAGACCAAATGATTAACATTGCCAAATCAAGCAAGAAATTTCATTTGGCCATTACTCCAGAAGGCACACGCAAAGCAAATCCGAACTGGAAAAAAGGTTTTTATTACATTGCTCAAGGAGCCGGTTTGCCCATCATATTAGTAGGTATAGATTACGAAAAGAAATGTATCACTGCTGAAAAGGTGATTCACCCAAGCGGGGATTTAGAGAAAGATATGCGTGATATTAAATTGTATTATAAGAATTTCAAAGGAAAACATCCCGAAAATTTCAGTATCGGAAAAGTAGAATAATCTTTTCTCTTCTAAAAAAGAACGTACCACAATGACATGAATGGCATATTTCATAGTAATTGTGGTACGTTTTTATAATGACACTAAAAAAAACTCTGTTCAGAATTTACAATACAATAACTTTTACTACATTTACACCCACATAACACTTCATGAACAGGACAAATGGACAGAAAGTTTTTTCTTATTGCAATTCTTGCAGCTGCTTGCCACTTAGGTTCCCAAGCACAAAGCTACCTTCCTCTGAAAAACAGTTTTTCATTCGGAAGCGGTATTGCCGGAGGTATTTCGAATAGTAAAGGAGACTATATGGACATTACAAACAATCCTGTATGTTATAATCTGAGTGCAGAATTTAGACATTATTACACACCGACTGTAGGTTTAGGAATCTCTTATGATTATATAGGCAGCAGCAAGTATAAAAGTAAAATGTACAGCCACTATATTGCGCCCACTTTAACCTTTCGTGGTCTATGGGCAAACGGAAAACAAGGCTTTTGGGGATCGGGAGGTATGGGCTATCTCCATTATAATGATGAATTATACAGTAAACAGTATGGAAACAGCACTTTCAGTAAAGGTTATTTCGCTATTTCTTTGACTTTAGGATATGAATTTGCAGTGGCTCCCGGCATCGCAATGCAGATAAAAGGTGGCATGATTATGGCCGACTGGCATGCCAATCCGGACTATACTCCTAAATGGAACAGAGATGATCCCAATGTATATCAAAGTATTTTTGATAACAACCTAAGTTATTTTTCTATAGGGTTAGGATTTATATTTGGCAAATAAAGGAGTCCATTTTTTATTTGCCGCGTTTAAAAGAAGTGCATGAATAATAACAGCAGTAAACTTTTTCCTAAATCTGTAAGAAAAAAGCTTAGTGGTGACTTCATGCTTCCATCCTTCAAATCATCATTTTCAATCCTCACATCCTTTGTACAAAGCAAGCGAAAACGAGGTTTTTCGTGATACAAAGCATAAATTAAAGATAATTCGTTTCATTTAGGTTCATTATAACTTAGTCAGGATGACAAAGCGAACAAAAAGTCTTAACTTCGCAACCATAAAATAAAGAAACAGACAACATGAAAAAGATATTTTTGTTATTCTTGCTGATAATGGCAGGAATATTGTACATGCCGGCACAAGTCTTAGACGCCAACGTGGAACAACGCCTAAAGGATTTCTTCACCAATTTTGAGACGTCTTATGCTAATATCGGCAAATGTAGACTTGATCGCTATGAAGTAAATCACAGCAAGAAGAAGCTGGATGTTTATGCCAATGCAAACTTTGGCTACCAACCTTTCACACCTGAAAATACGGAAGCCATTTACAGGTTGCTGAAACAAAGTCTTCCCGGCCCGGTCAACTATTACGACATTACCATTTACACAGACGGAAAGCCGATTGAAGAATTAATCCCCAATATATTACAAAAGAAACAGGATAAAAACAGGCTGTGGCAACGAATTGACTATAAAGGTAGCCCTTGGGTACAGAATATGTCACGCCCCTACTCCGCCCCTAAAGGATTGGAAGGCAGACATATCGCCTTATGGCAAAGCCATGGAAAGTATTATAAGAATGACAAAGGCAGTTGGGAATGGCAACGCCCGCGTTTATTCTGTACCACAGAAGATCTCTTCACACAGTCTTTTGTCGTTCCTTATATCATCCCCATGCTGGAAAACGCCGGTGCCATTGTTTATACACCACGCGAACGCGACTGGCAACGCAATGAAGTGATAGTAGACAATAATACGGTTTCACAAAACAGCATTTACCAAGAAGTAAAAAGCCGCAAAGGGAAATGGCTAACTTCCCCATTAGCAGGATTTGCCCAAAAGCGTTCGGTTTATACAGACGGGCAAAATCCCTTTCAAGACGGTACGACACGCTTCGCCGCAACAGAGAAGAAGCCTGAAAAGGCTTTTGCACAATGGATTCCCGACATTCCCGAAACAGGTAAATATGCCGTATACGTTTCTTATCAGACATTGCCCGAAAGTATAAGCAACGCCAAATATCTGGTTTTCCACAAAGGCGGAGTGACCGAATTCAAAGTCAACCAGCAAATAGGTGGAGGCACTTGGGTGTATCTGGGGACTTTTGAATTTGACAAAGGAACCAATGATTACGGAATGGTGATATTAAGTAATGAGAGCAACCAGAAAGGAGTGGTATGCGCCGATGCTGTCCGCTTCGGGGGAGGTATGGGAAATATTTCGAGAAGAGGAAGTACCAGCGGACTTCCACGTTATCTGGAAGGAGCACGTTATGCAGCACAATGGGCAGGAATGCCTTACAGTATATATAGCCCCAGTGAAGGTAAGAACGATTATACCGATGATATAAACAGCCGCAGTCGGATGATGAATTATATGAATGGAGGCTCCGTCTATAATCCGCAAGAACAAGGTTTGGGAGTACCGTTTGAAATGACTTTCGGGCTGCACAGTGATGCCGGTTTCTCTAAAGAGGACGAACTGATCGGGACATTGGGTATTTATACCACCGACTGCAACAACGGAAAATTAAATGCCGGAATCTCTCGATATGCTTCCCGCGACTTGGCAGATATGGTACTGACCGGACTGCAACGGGACATCTCCGCCGGATTCGGCATTCAATGGCCACGCCGCAGTCTATGGAACCGCAATTACAGTGAAACACGCCTGCCGGGTGTTCCATCCATGATTCTGGAACTGCTCTCTCACCAAAACTTTGCCGACCTTAAACTGGGACATGATCCCCGATTCAAATTCACGGTTGCACGTTCGGTTTATAAATCAATCTTAAAGTATATAGCCACTATGCATGGCACCGAGTATGTCGTACAACCCTTGCCGGTCAACAATTTTTCAATTGCCGAAGGGAACAAGAAAAATACGTTCCGCCTAAGTTGGCAGGCAGTAGACGACCCGTTAGAACCCACGGCAAAAGCCCGGGAATATATCGTTTATACGCGTTTGGGGCATGGCGGGTTTGACAACGGTACACTGGTGCGCGACACAGAATACACTTTCGAAGCCGAACCGGGATTGGTATACAGTTTCAAAGTCACTGCCGTCAATCGTGGAGGAGAAAGTTTCCCTTCCGAAATCCTGTCAGCCTATAAAGCCAGAAAAAGCAAAGGAACGGTTTTAATAGTAAATGCATTCAATCGTCTAAGCGGTCCCGCTACCGTAGAATCGAATTTTATACAAGGATTTGACTTGAAGGCAGATCCGGGAATACCTTATATACACACGCCAGCCTATTGCGGTGCACAACAAAGCTTTGACCGAAGCCGCATCGGACGCGAAACAAACGACGGACTGGGATACAGTGGCAGTGAGCTCGAAGGAATGCTGATAGCCGGAAACACTTTCGATTATCCTTTCGTGCACGGCAAAGCCATACAATCCGCCGGAGGATATTCCTTTGTCTCATGCAGCGACGAATCAGTAGAAAACGGATTTGTCCGACTGACAGACTATCCGGTCACAGACCTCATCATGGGTGCAGAGAAACAACCTTTCTCCCCTATCATACAACAACTTATCACGGATTATTGCCGCCGTGGTGGAAATATATTGGTTAGCGGTTCTTATATCGGCAGCAATATGAACGGCCCTTCAGCACTTGACTTTACCGAAAACATACTGAAATACAGTTTTGGTGGAAGTATGGGCGGAAAAACATCAGGCAATATTTACGGTGCCAACACCCACTTCACCATTCCCTGCACCGTGAATGAAAAAACGTATGCCGTACCTGCCCCCGACTGCCTGACTCCTGTCGCACCGGCTTATTCCACTTTTGTGTACACTCCCGGCAATTACAGTGCCGGCATTGCCTACAAAGGCAATTACCGCACTTTTGTACTGGGTTTTCCTTTTGAAAGTATCGAAGAAGTGCAGCAACGGACACGGATAATGAGTGCAATATTAAGTTTCTTCGGAAGCAAATAAGAATTTTCTATGAAAATAAAGAAGTAAAGTAGAGGTTATTTCATAAAAACGCCTAACTTTGTCCGTATAAACCATTAAAATAAAGACTATGTACACTATACAAACAAATGCCTCAGGCACACGTAGCATGGATATTTCAGAAGAAAACCTGCAAACGATTGAGAAATATGCTCTATTTCAGCACTTAATAGACAGTAACGGCATTGTAGATGAGTCTGTACTGGAAAAATTAAAACTGAATATACGCTCACTGATTACTAGCGAAGAGGGAAACAACAAAGAATTGCTCGACCTTTGCATAGACGTGATTTATCATAATAATATGAAAGCCTTCGGACTTCATCAATTGATTTTGCTCTATATACGTTGGGAAAGAGAAAAGAATCAGGATGAAGAAGAAGACCAAAAAGAAGAATAAAAAGGAGTTGAAAGAACATAAACTTACAGATTGGCTGCCGACAACAAAGAAAGAAGTTGAACTGCGTGGATGGGATAACCTGGATGTTATCTTGTTTAGCGGAGATGCGTATGTAGACCATCCTTCTTTCGGGCCAGCCGTTATCGGAAGATTATTAGAGGCACAAGGACTAAGAGTAGCTATCGTGCCTCAACCTAACTGGCGTGACGACCTGCGCGATTTTAAAAAGCTGGGGCGTCCACGTCTTTTTTTCGGCGTATCCGCCGGATGTATGGACAGTATGGTGAATAAGTATACTGCCAATAAACGCTTACGCAGTGAAGATGCTTATACCCCCGATGGACGTCACGATATGCGTCCCGAATATCCCAGTATTGTATATACACAGATTCTGAAACAACTATATCCGGATGTACCTGTCATTTTAGGTGGAATCGAGGCTTCTTTACGCCGTGTCACCCATTACGACTATTGGCAGGACTGTGTGCGTAAGTCTATTTTAATAGACTCGGGAGCGGACTTACTGATTTATGGAATGGGAGAAAAGCCGATTACAGAACTTTGTAAAAGGATGAAAGCACTGACGGATGCTACCGGACAGACACATGGGTCTGCCCCTACAGCAGCCAGTTTTCCTATTCCACATGATATCTTACAAACAGCCTACATAATCCGTAGGGGCGACCCCATGTATCCGCTCCAAGACATCAGCACAACATCCGAGCACAACAGTAAGGAAAAGCCCGACATCATTCTCCACTCTCATGAAGAATGTCTGAAGGACAAGAAAAAACAAGCAGAGAACTTCCGTTTCATCGAGGAGGAAAGCAATAAGTACGAAGCTTCCCGCATCCTGCAAAATGTAGGAAACAATACCGTCGTGGTCAATCCTCCCTATCCTCCAATGACACAGGGAGAACTGGATATGTCTTTCGACCTGCCATATACCCGACTGCCCCATCCCAAATATAAGGGAAAACGTATCCCGGCTTATGATATGATTAAATTCTCCGTCAACCTCCATCGGGGATGTTTCGGCGGATGTTCTTTCTGCACCATTTCTGCCCATCAAGGAAAATTTATAGTCAGCCGAAGCAAGGAAAGTATTCTGAAAGAAGTGAAAGAAATTACAGAAATGCCTGATTTCAAAGGTTATCTGAGCGATTTGGGAGGACCAAGTGCCAATATGTATGCCATGCATGGAATGGATGAAAACAAATGTCGGCGTTGCAAACGTCCGTCCTGCATCCATCCTAAAGTATGTCCGAACCTGAATACCGACCATCGCCCGCTACTCGACATCTATCGCTCGGTAGATGCTATACCGGGAATAAAGAAAAGCTTTATCGGAAGCGGTGTACGTTACGACCTGTTGCAGTATCAAAGCAAAGACCCGGCGGTCAACCGCAGCACTGCGGAATATACGCGCGAGCTGATAGCCAAACATGTAAGCGGACGGCTGAAAGTTGCTCCTGAACATACCAGCGAGCAAGTGTTGCACATCATGCGGAAGCCTTCGTTCTCTCAGTTCTATGAATTCAAGAAAACATTCGATAAAATCAATAAGGAGTTGAACCTGAAACAGCAAATCATTCCTTATTTTATAAGCAGCCATCCCGGATGCACAGAAGAAGATATGGCAGAGCTGGCAGTCATCACCAAAAGGTTGGACTTCCATTTGGAACAGGTACAGGACTTCACTCCCACTCCCATGACCGTCGCTACCGAAGCTTGGTATACGGGCTATCATCCCTATACTTTGCAACCGGTATTTTCAGCCAAGACACAAAAGGAAAAATTGGCGCAACGAATGTTCTTCTTCTGGTATAAACCCGAAGAACGTCGTGCCATCATCAATGAATTACGCAAGATAGGCCGTAGTGACTTGATAGATAAGCTGTATGGGAAATAACTATTTCCACGTCCACCTTTTATCACTATATCGTCCGAATGCTTATATGAATCCGGACAGCTTTATCGTTTCACGGGGATGTGTCGAAACTTCCCTTTTATCGAAATAGTTTCGACACCCCCTCATGAAACGGTAAACCTTTTCCGCTTCCCGAAAAGTCTCCCGCAGACATCCCCAACATATTCCACAACCCTAACAGCCCACAATATCCCAATTACTTTTCTCTTTTCCTTAACAAATAAAAAAGTAGTCCTATACCCTTGAATATCACTTATTTTTTTTATCTTTGGAAAGTAACTTCTAAATCAATACTGCGTATGGAAACCTATCTTTTCTGGATTGTACCCATCGCCTCTTTATTGGCATTGGTACTCGCTTGGTATTTCTACAGACAAATGATGCGCGAAAGCGAAGGAACTCCAACGATGGAGAAAATCGCTTTGTATGTACGTCAAGGCGCCATGTCCTATCTCAAACAGCAATATAAGGTAGTGGGACTGGTATTTCTGGGACTGGTCATTCTATTCTCTATCATGGCTTATGGTTTCAACCTGCAAAACGCCTGGGTGCCTATAGCCTTCCTCACCGGCGGTTTCTTCTCCGGACTTTCCGGCTTTTTGGGAATGAAAACGGCAACGTATGCTTCAGCGCGTACCGCCAATGCAGCCCGCAGTTCTTTGAACAAAGGCTTGCGTGTCGCATTCCGAAGCGGAGCGGTCATGGGACTGGTTGTGGTAGGACTCGGCTTATTTGACATTTCGTTTTGGTATCTATTGCTGGATAAATGTATTCCGGCAGACGTCATGAATCCATCTGCCAAATTGTGTATCATTACCACCACCATGCTGACATTCGGTATGGGAGCCAGTACACAGGCTTTATTTGCACGTGTCGGAGGCGGAATCTATACTAAGGCTGCCGATGTAGGTGCCGACCTTGTAGGTAAAGTAGAAGCCGGCATCCCCGAAGACGACCCACGCAATCCGGCAACCATTGCCGACAATGTAGGTGACAATGTAGGCGACGTAGCTGGTATGGGGGCAGATTTGTACGAGAGCTATTGCGGTTCAATTCTCGCCACTGCTGCATTAGGCGCTGCTGCCTATATAGGTACAGACGATACAGTCATGCAGTTTAAAGCTGTTATTGCACCCATGCTGATTGCCGCTGTAGGAATTATTCTCTCCATTGTGGGAATCTTCTCTGTCAGAACAAAGGAAAATGCAGGAATGAAAGAGCTGTTAGGTTCACTGGCTGTCGGAACAAACCTAAGTTCTGCCTTAATAGTTGTTGCAACGTTCCTTATCCTTTGGATACTGAATTTACAAAATTGGATAAATATCTCATTTGCCGTGGTTATCGGACTGATAGTGGGAATTATCATCGGTCGTTCTACCGAGTACTACACTTCTCAATCCTATAAACCGACGCAACGTCTGGCAGAAAGCGGAAAGACCGGTCCGGCAACCGTGATTATCTCAGGAATCGGACTGGGCATGGTATCTACCACTATCCCCGTTTTGGCGGTAGTAGTCGGAATAATCCTTTCTTATTGGCTCGCATCAGGTTTTGATTTTGCCAATATCTCTATGGGACTTTATGGTATCGGAATTGCCGCTGTAGGAATGCTTTCCACCTTGGGCATCACACTTGCTACCGATGCTTACGGTCCAATAGCCGACAATGCCGGAGGCAATGCGGAAATGAGTGGATTAGGCGAAGAAGTACGTAAGCGCACAGATGCCCTCGATTCTCTAGGCAATACGACAGCTGCTACCGGAAAAGGATTCGCCATTGGCTCTGCCGCACTCACAGGCTTGGCGCTGCTGGCATCATATATAGAAGAAATCCGCATCGGTCTGACACGATTGGGACAAACCATTTTGGAACTGCCTAACGGTATCACTGTCGAAGTACACAATGCAAGTTTCACAGACTATATGCTGTACTATGATGTGACACTGATGAATCCGAAAGTCCTTTCGGGAATGTTTATCGGCAGCATGATGGCATTCTTATTCTGCGGACTGACAATGAACGCAGTGGGACGTGCAGCTGCCCACATGGTGGAAGAAGTGCGCAGACAATTCCGGGAAATAAAAGGTATTCTGACCGGTGAAGCCGAACCCGACTACGCACGATGTGTACAAATTTCAACCAAGGGTGCACAGCGTGAAATGGTATTTCCGTCTCTGCTGGCTATCATTGCACCTATTGCCACCGGGCTCTTATTTGGTGTTCCGGGAGTTATCGGACTACTGATTGGCGGTTTGTCATCCGGCTTTGTTCTCGCCATTTTCATGGCTAATTCAGGCGGTGCATGGGATAATGCCAAAAAATATGTGGAAGAAGGCAATTTTGGCGGCAAAGGCAGTGAAGTACATAAAGCGACTGTCACCGGAGACACCGTGGGAGATCCGTTTAAAGATACATCCGGCCCCAGCCTGAATATACTTATTAAATTAATGAGTATGGTAGCCATTGTTATGGCAGGACTGACCGTTGCCTGGAGTTTGTTCTAAACCGGATTACAGTCTCATTTGGTAAGCTCAAATTCCGATTTCGTTAATATATCAACATATTTTTGTGAAAAAACGTGTTGATATATTATTTTTTTATACCTTTGCAAAATCACCAAAATATTTTAGAAAATGGGACTCTCAAATTTAACAAAGAAATTCTTAATCTGTGCATTCTCTCTTTGCACAGTTAGTTCTTTTGCTCAGGAAGTGAAAGAAGAAGGTAAAGTAGTATTCAACCCTCATTGGTTTATGCAAATTCAAGGTGGTGCTAGCCATACTTTGGGTGAGGCTAGTTTCTCGGATTTGATATCACCGGCTGCACAAGTTACAGGGGGTTACCAATTCAGTCCATTATTTGGTCTGCGTGCCGGAGTAAGTGCCTGGGAAGCAAAAGGAGCCTGGGCTTCTCCTTCAACCGTGTATAAATATAAATTTGTACAGGGTAATGTAGATGCAATGTTGGATTTAAGTGCTTTATTCTGCAAATTCAATCCGAAACGTGTATTCAATGCTTATGGTTTCTTAGGAGTAGGTTTCAACCATGCATTTGACAATGATGAAGCTGTAGCTATCAATGCACAGGGACACGCGTTAAGATATTTATGGAATGACAGCAAAAACTTCATTGTAGGACGTGGAGGTTTGGGCGCAAACATTCGTTTGAGCGACCACGTATTCGTCAACTTGGAAGTGAATGCCAACGCATTATCTGACAAGTACAATTCAAAGAAAGCCGGTAATGCAGACTGGCAGTTCAACGGTTTAGTAGGTTTGACTTTCAAATTTGGCAAGACTTACAAGAAGACAGAACCCGTTTATTATGAACCGGCTCCTGCTCCTGCCCCTAAAGAAGAACCCAAACCGCAACCGGTTGTAAAGGAAGAACCTAAACCTGTAAAAGTTGAAGCTTTGACAGAAAACATCTTCTTCGTTATCAACTCTTCTAAAATTAAAGAAGCTGAACTGGGTAAAGTAAACAGCATCGTGGATTATTTGAATAAATATCCTAATGCTAAAGTAACTATCACCGGTTATGCAGATGCTCAAACCGGTACTGCCGCTTACAACAAAACAATCTCGCAAAAGCGTGCCAATGCTGTTGCAGAAGCTTTGAAAGCTAAAGGTATCACTGAAAACAGAATTAATGTAGATTACAAAGGTGACACAGTTCAGCCTTTCTCAACAGCTGAAGAAAACCGTGTTTCTATTTGTATCGCCGAATAATTAATAACCTACTCCAACAGAAAAGGCAGTCCCGACAAACGAGACTGCCTTTTTCTATACCATAACGAATAAACGAAAATCTTACAGACTGTTTTTATTCAGAATATCACATTGACATTTCTCCAATACCTGTACACATTTCTTCAAGTCATTAGGACGTATGACCACGTTTGCCGTATCGCCCTGAGCGAAAGCATACATATATTCAATAAAAATTTGTTCGACAGCCAGACATTCCAGAATTGCCGACAAAGAACCTGCCACATTCGGGCAACTGATACATACCACATCGGTCAGCATTACAGCAAAATTTTCAGCACGGAGCGCTTCCACTGCTTTATCGACATCAGAAACAATCAGACGAAGAATTCCAAAATCAGTCGATTCAGCCATGCTGAACGCGTGCATATTAATGTCATACTTCGCCAATGTCTTTGCTACATCATTAATTCTTCCGGTTTTATTTTCCAAAAAAACAGATAATTGCTTAATTGTCATATTGCGTAAGGTTTTTATTTTAATACTCGTTTATCTATCACGTGTTTGCTCTTTCCTTCGCTACGGCTGATGCTGTTCGGCTCCATCAGTTTAATATCCGCACTGATAGAAAGCACGCTCTTCAATTTGTCACTCAATGTCTTTTTCATAGCAAGCATACGGCCTAAATCATCTGAGAAGAAGTCACGACGAACCTCAACCTGAACCTGAAGGATATCAAGGTTGTTTTGCCTGTCAACCACCAACATATATTGAGGTTCAAATTCGGGCATTCCCAATATAACACTTTCCACTTGTGAGGGAAATACATTGATACCACGAATAATCAGCATATCATCACTACGTCCCATGATGCGGCTCATGCGAACACTGGTACGGCCACAGGCACAAGTACCCTCCATCAACGAACATAAATCTTTTGTGCGGTAACGCAGTAACGGCATTCCTTCTTTGGTAAGCGTAGTGAATACCAACTCACCTTGCTGTCCGTTAGGAAGTTGCTCCAATGTTTCAGGGTTAATAATTTCAGGATAGAAATGATCTTCATTAATATGTGAGCCATTTTGTTCCTGACATTCGAAAGAAACGCCCGGCCCCATAATTTCGCTCAATCCATACAGATTATAACCTTTCAAGCCCAACCGTTCCTCAATTTCCCTGCGCATATTGTCGGTCCAAGGTTCTGCACCAAAAGCACCGATACGCAGTTTTATATCATCTTTAGTAAGTCCCATGCGTTCCACCGTTTCCGCCAGATAAAGAGCGTATGACGGAGTACAAGCAATACCGGTTATGCCTAAATCACGAATCAGACGCACATGTTTCTCAGTATTTCCCGTAGATGCCGGAATAACCGTCGCACCTAAATTTTCCACACCATAATGAGCACCCAAACCACCGGTAAACAAGCCATAACCATAGCTCACCGAGAACGTATCTTCCCGAGTCACCCCATAAGCGGCAAGACAACGAGACATTACTTCCGACCACACAGATAAGTCACGACGCGTATAGCCCACAATGGTAGGATTTCCTGTAGTGCCCGAAGAGGCATGCACACGCACTATTTCAGAGGCAGGAGCCGCCTGAAGCCCATAAGGATAATTGTCCCGCAAATCCTGTTTGGTAGTAAAAGGAAGTTTCACGATATCATCAATGCTACGGATATCATCGGGAGACAAATCCATTTCCTGCATTTTATTACGATAGAACGGGACATTATGATAGACCAGCGCTACCAATTTCTGCAAGCGCTTGCTTTGAAGCGCATGCATCTCATCCCGGCTCATACATTCTTTATTGTTGTTCCAAATCATAGTAATAGATTGATTTTATTTATGTCATTCTTTCATATATCATGGATGATCTTCATGGAAAGCCTTCATACGTTCTTCCATGACAGGATACAGTTCTTCTCTCATTCTTGAAGTACAAGCCCGCACACCTTCCTGCTCACTTCCGGTAGTCGAAAGCGAAATACTACTCACACCATAATACAACAATTCACGCAGCAACTCGCCACCTTTCATCTTGCCATAACCGATAGTGAAGAAAAATCCGTCTCCAACCACCTGAGTCGCATCATAATCATAAACAATGTGGAAACCGTTGTCGGTAAATATCTTCTTCATGCGTTCGGCACGACGAGCATACTCACGAGTATCCTCCACAAAATTAATCTTACCTTCGGTAGACAGGCGGAGCATCTCTGCATAAGCATATTGAGTGGATGCCGTGCAACCCGAAGTTATCATATAAAGAATGGAAGCTATCAAAGTAGGCCCGAAGACACCTGCATCTTTATAGCGTTCTGCCAATGCCGGATACTGACAGTCAAACAACTTATCACTAATGCATGTCAATGCCATGCGCTGGCCTGCATAACTGAAAATCTTGGAAGAAGACAACATTAAAATATAATTATCCGTATAACGTGCTACCGTAGGAGGATAAGGCGGTTCAAACGGATGTCCCAAATCACGACGGAAATCCATGCAGAAATAAGCTAAGTCCTCCATCACAACCACATCATATTGAGTTGCCAGTTCACCGATAATGGCCAATTCTTCCTCTTCCAAACAAATCCATGCCGGATTATTCGGATTGGAATATACAATAGCGGCTATTTCGCCTGTGCTCAACATACTTTCCAGTTTATCATGCAAAGCGGCCCCCCGATAATCGTAAACATCAAACTCTTCCCATTGTACTCCTATAATGCGAAGCTGGGATTTCTGAATCGGAAATCCGGGATCGATAAACAAAACCTTGTTTTTACCGGGAATGCGCTGCGTACAAGCAATAAACGAGCCAAAAGAACCTGCAACCGAGCCCGTAGTCGGTACACAGGCACGCGGAGAAACATCCACATTCATAAATGCCTTTACAAAGCGGGAAGCTTCATTCTTCAACTCTGCCACACCCGCAGCAGCCGGATATTGTGAACCGACTCCTCTGTCAAGTGCCGCTTTTTCGGCTTCGATGCCTATTTGATTGGCAGGAAGCCCCGGAGATCCCTGATCCATTCGAATAAAAGGAATACCGGTTTCCTTTTCCAGATATTGGGCAACCAACAATACATCACCGATGGTTGCCTGTGAGAGGTCGGCAATATGCAGTTCCGACACAGCTCTCTCTACCAATTCTTCACTAAATATCTTCATAGCATCTTACCAGTTCTTCACTGCTTTCAAACCTATATCAAAAGCCTGCTTATTCATTTCCACGATTTTCTCACCTTTAGAAGCAAACACCCGGCCAATGCTTTCACGCAGTTGTTCAGGTGACAGAATTTCAATAAATTTAGCAGCCATACCCAACAAGATGACATTCGCACATTTCGGCATATTATTTTCCTTCGCTATATCTTCTATTTCCAGTTGGACTACACGCGGAAGAGTATTCAGTGTTCTCATCAGCTCCTCCTCATCGGGGTAATTGGGAATATTCTTAAACAAATTTGCCGAAGTAACCACCCATCCCTCTTTTTCCAGATAAGGCAGATAGCGCAAAGCCTCCATAGGCTCCATGGAAATAATCAAATCCGCTTTTCCCAATGAGATGAGATCTGAGTGGAGTGATTCGTCCGAAAGACGGAGATTAGACTGTACATCACCTCCACGCTGACTCATGCCGTGCACTTCGGCTTGCTTCAAGTTAAGCCCTGCAACAGTTGCGGCTTCTCCTATAATAGTAGCGATAGTGAGGATACCTTGTCCTCCTACCCCTGAAAGTATAATATCTTTTCTCATGCCTTTTCTACTCTTTTCTGTCTCAATTTACGATTTAAAGTCTGCACACATTCACGGCGCGGAATGATAACAGATACTCCTTTATATTCTATTTCTTCGCGGATGATGCGGGTTATTTCCTCCATGTTCTTAGGCAACGGAACCACCACGCGTACATGCTCAGGCTCTACCCCCAATCCCAGGCAAATGGCTTCAAACTTATTTGTACCTGCCGAATCCTGTCCACCGGTCATGGCTGTGGTCAGGTTATCAGAAATAATAACCGTAATATTCGCTTTATCATTGACGGCATCCAACAATCCGGTCATACCCGAATGAGTAAAGGTAGAGTCGCCGATAACGGAAATAGCGGGAAAGACACCTGCATCCGCAGCACCTTTTGCCATTGTAATAGAAGCACCCATATCCACACAACTGTCGATAGCACGGAATGGAGGCAATGCACCCAAAGTATAACAACCGATATCACCGAAAATACGTGCACCGGGATATTCGGCAGCAACCTTATTCAATGCATCGTACACATCACGGTGACCGCAACCCTGACACAAAGCCGGAGGACGGGGCATCACCACCTGTGGAGTAACAAAAGAACATTGGGTAACCCAACCGACAGCATTGCCCACATTGTCGGGAGTCAATTCGCCTGTACGGGGAAGGTCACCGGTCAAACGGCCTTTCACAGGATAATCGCAACCAAGAAAAGCTTTCACCTGTTCTTCGACGAAAGGCTGCCCGTCTTCCACAACCAAAATATATTCGCAATGATCCGCCATCTCCTGAATCATATCTGCCGGTAAAGGATATTGTGATACTTTCAATACAGGAACAGAGCCATCGTCCGCTATATTCTCCTTCACATAATTATATCCGATACCGCAGGCAATAATACCATACTTATAATCACCTTGCGGATTAAAACCTTCCAAACCATTGTATGACGACATCTTTGAAGCCCCATCCAACCGTTCCTGTTTCTTTATCAAAGCAGCATATTGATTGCGTGCAATAGCCGGCAACAATACCCAATGAGTACGTTCACAGTCGGGATTCAGTTGATTCTCTTCCCGGATTCCTGCCACTTCCACACTGGAGCGTGAGTGTGCCAAACGAGTGACGACACGCATCAATACCGGTAACTTCAACCTTTCCGAAAGCATATAGGCATAGTTCATCATGTCATAAGCCTCTTGCTGATTTGACGGTTCCAGAATGGGAAGCATTGCAAACTTTCCATAGAAACGGGAGTCCTGTTCATTTTGTGAAGAATGCATGGACGGATCATCAGCAGCCAACACCACCAGTCCGCCATTTACCCCTGTAATCGCTGAATTGACAAAAGCATCGGCAGCCACATTCATACCTACATGTTTCATGCATACCAAAGCACGCTTGCCTGCATAAGACATCCCCAAGGCAGCCTCCATTGCAGTCTTTTCATTCGTACACCAAGTGCTATGCAGTTTTCTTTCCTGTGCCAGCTTATCATTTTGTATAAATTCCGTAATCTCTGTAGACGGTGTTCCCGGATAAGCATACACACCCGATATTCCGGCATGTATCGCTCCCAAGGCAATCGCTTCATCGCCCAACAATAATCTCTTTTCTGTCATTATCTATTTATATTATTAGTTATTATTCGATTTCATCCGTTCTTCTTTTATAGCAAGCTAAAAGAATCGGCATCATCCAGCACCGGAAATTTCTCACGAAATGCTGCCAATTTCTCCATATCTATCTCTGCAGTGGCTTCGCTTTCGCAGCTCCAGGGACATTCGGCCATCGTTTTTCCATACGGATCTATAATAGCACTTCCGCCCGAATATTCGCAAGCCGGGTCAGTTCCCATCCGATTGACTCCTGCCACATAACATTGGTTCTCTATGGCACGGGCACGGAGCAATGCACTCCATGCATCTACACGGGGGGTAGGCCAACTAGCTACATAAAGTATCATATCATAGTCGCCTAAATTACGAGACCACACTGGGAAACGGAGGTCGTAACATACTTCCAGCAGAATACGCACGCCCCGATAGTGTACCACAACCCTTTCGGTACCGGCAGTAAACTGCTTATCCTCTCCCCCATAAGTGAATAAATGCTTTTTATCATAATGCTGCACCGTTCCATCGGGATGTACAAAATAGAAACGGTTATAATATTTTCCATTTTCCTGCACTGCCACACTTCCGGCAATAGCACAATTGCGTTCGGCCGCTTTACGTTGCATCCAGTGCAATGTCTCACTGTCGGCGCTCTCGGCCACGCCCTCTGGCTTAGTACAAAAACCGGTGGAGAACATTTCGGGCAAAACAAACAAGTCAGCATCCGGCAAGCGATTGACAGCCTCATCAGCCCGTTCTATATTTACTTGAGGATTCGCCCATTCTATATTTCTTTGTAGAATTGTTATTTTCATGGTTTTCCATAATTATAAGACCCACAAAGGTAACAATTATAATAAGATGACAAACATTTTATCACCAACTATTTCCTTTATAGCACATTTTTCTTATATTTGGAAATAAAAGAGACTATCCACTCATACCCATTGAAGGCAGACAGGTTATCAATATCAGACTATTGAACCAGTAAAACAATCTTTTATTAGCCGACCGGACACAGGAAAGGTGATTCCACCTACCCCCTGCTACTGGCCGGCCAATGTTTATCATTTAAGATATTCACGGAAAAACCGTTCTATCTTGTCAAACGGAATTACATTCAGATTATCATACAAATCCACGTGATTGGCACCGGGAATGATTAACAATTCCTTGTTCCCGCCTTTCAACTTCTTGAAAGCATCTTCACTGAAATAACGCGAATGGGCTTTTTCTCCATGAATCATCAACACAGCACTCCGAATCTCATCACTATACGAAAGTATAGGCATATTGATGAATGAGAGTGAGGAAGTCTTGTTCCACCCATTGTTAGAATTAAGCGAACGCTTGTGATAACCGCGTTCCGTCTTGTAATAACCGTAATAATCTTTCACGAATTGGGGAGCATCCGCAGGCAACGGATCCACCACTCCTCCGGCCAAAGCATACGAACCGTTCCTCGCATCTTCCGTGCGCTGGGCATTGAGCTGCTTACGCAATTCGTAACGTGCATCGGCATTCATTGAGTCAAAATAACCATTGGCATTCACACGGCTCATGTCATACATGGTTGCAGTAACAGTTGCCTTGATGCGGGTGTCGACAGCTGCTGCATTGAGCGCCATGCCACCCCATCCGCAAATACCGAGAATACCAATACGCTCTGCATCTACATCATCACGTATGGAAAGGAAATCGACTGCTGCACAAAAATCTTCCGTATTAATATCGGGCGAAGCCACATAGCGGGGCTCGCCATCACTTTCTCCGGTGTACGAAGGATCGAAGGCAATGGTCAGAAAACCACGCTCCGCCAAAGCCTGCGCATATAACCCCGAAGCCTGTTCCTTCACTGCACCGAAAGGACCGCTTACGGCAATGGCCGGCAACTTTCCCTCAGCATCCCGGGGAATGTACATATCGGCAGCCAGGGTAATGCCGTAACGATTACGAAAAGTCACTTTCGTGTGACGCACCTTGTCACTCTGTGGGAATACTTTGTCCCACTCCTGAACCAAACTTTGTTTTTTCTCTATCATATAAACACTGTTAGAATGATTATTGTCTACCGCAAACAGGTTTCCCATGGCACAAAGACTTATCGCCGTTGCCGCACATAAACTTCTTAATGACTTTCTCATACTGTTTTCACTATTAATTTTCACAACAGCAAAGGTAACGGTTTCCACCATATCCCATTGTACCTCAATTACGGATGTTCCAACCTCAATTACAGTTCCTTGCCTATGAGTTCCGGCATTACTCATTATAATCCGTAACTCAGGTTGTATAATCAGTAATCAGGGTAATGAGGAAGTCCGGATGATTCTTTACTTTTGTCGAGTAAGAAAACAGAAGCCGGAAAATGAAAAAGATTTTAGACCTCAAGACTGTACATGAATGCAATCGGAACTTAGGTTGCAAGACATGGCACCCGCAAGTAAGCATCATCAATCTGGAAAATCCCAATCTGGAACAGGAAGCCGTGAAGTTTGAATTCTATGCCATCCTGCTCATTGAGGAATGTCCCGACGACTGTTGTTGCTGCGGCCGTAAGTATTACGACTATTCCAATGCCACAATGGTATTCCTCACTCCCGGCGAAATATTTCGCATGAGTGAGGACAACACACTCCCCGATAAAGGATATCTGCTGGCCTTTCATCCCGACTTACTGTCTCAGACCTCACTGAAAAGCCATATCAAGAACTATACTTTTTTCCAATACCGGAAAGAAGAAGCACTCCATCTCTCCCAACGCGAAACATCAAAGATAACCTGTTGCCTCGAAAATATAGAGGATGAGTTACACCATCCGATTGACGCACACAGCAGCACCATCCTCTCAAGGCACATTGAACTCTTTCTAGACTATTGCACACGCTACTACGAACGTCAGTTCATTACAAGGGAAAACAAGAACAAAGCTATTTTAGAAGCAACAGAAAAGATACTCGACGACTGCATGGCTTCCGGCAGACTGCAAAGCGGCAAACTCCCCATTCCTCACCATATTGCAGAAAAGCTCCATCTCTCGGCAGCCTATTTTAACGATCTGCTGAAATTCGAAACAGGCAAGACATGGGAAGAATACATTCAATTCAAGCAACTGGAAAAAGCCAAGCAATTATTACTGAAAGACGACAATAGCCCCATTGCTGTAGCCAAGCAGCTGGGCTACCCCAACGTACAATATTTTAGTTTCATCTTTAAAAAGGTGACAGGCTGTACACCGAATGACTATCGGCACTCACAAAACTAAAAGACCTGAGTCTTAAAAAAAGATGAAACCTTCTATTCATGGAGATTCTGTGCGAAAGCAATCCCCGCTCATTCATAACTACCGCTGAAATGATAAACAAGCTGCGAAAAATCTTCTGATTTTTCATTGCCTATCCACAATTCTGTCGGTGAAATATTAAACATCATAAACTGGCTATATATTTCTGCATCACCTCCAAAATGTTGAGAGAATTCTATCCTCACTGACGATGGAGCGCCATATCCGCCTAAGATGACTACATTTTTAGGATGCAAGACAAAATTCATACTGCCTTGATCCATCTGAAGAAATTCATATCCTGCCTTTACTTCAACCTCACCTATTTCCCTGAAATGCCGTGATATATCCTCATCTTTAATCATCTCTGCAATAGGCGATAAAGGCAATTTTAATATTAAAGAATCTCTTGACACAGCTATTCTATCGGAAAAGGCTTCAATTTCCTTACCTCTATAATATGAAACTTCCACCGTACCCTTGTACGTGCCTTTCATGTCGAAAAGCGCTTGTTGAATCTCGGCAGATGAAAAGCCTGATTCATCGTCATTACATCCGGCAAATCCTATCACACAACAGAATAATACTACTATCCTTAACAGTCCTTTTGTCTTCATATCAAATTGATTAATTAGTTATGTTACTCGCAAGCACGTACATATGCCTTTATCGTTTAAAGCAAAACTACACAAATATTTTTTAGTCGACGAATAAAAAGCAATTTTTTTATTCGCATTTTGCATTTTCTTGATACACGCTCATTTTTCTATTGGCGCAAATGTATCTGGCAATGCTGTCTGCCACATAAAAAGTCACAGCCTCACCGCTCTGTACCCTTGTCCGAAGAGCCGTTTCTTCCTTTCATCAGCCATTGAAACGTCCTGTTGGTGGGCGTTCCGGTAGTGAATAGACAGCTCGTCATCACCCTTTCAGCCTCCTTTCATCCGTAAGGCAATGTGTACTAAATGTGTACTCCTTGTGTACTCCTTGTGTACTCTTTGTGTACTCTTTGTGTACCTAATGCATACCTGTGTACTCTTTGTGTACTTAATGTGTACTCCTTGTGTACCTAATATGCGCTTGTGTATTCTTTGTGTACTTAATGTGTACTCCTGTTTTTGATTGACTAATTGAAGGCAGATTTGAAAGGACTTGGGCAGCACGGCTGAAACGAGGATGAAGGGATGTCCTGTCATTCTTAACCGACTGATTCTCCGCATGTTTTAATTCAAATGTAAGGATGAACGGAGAAAAAGGAATGACCGGATTAGTGAGGGAAGGGTAATCCTATCTGCTCTTACATGAAAAACATGCCGAGCTTTTTAAAAAAGATGCTGATGTTTTTAGAAAACATACCGAGCTTTTTTGAAAACATCAAGGTCTTTTAGCCACACTCTGTGTGGGCTGCCTATTTTTAAATGCGCACGCATCGGTCACACATACGGTGGCATAAGCCTGCACATATATACGCATCGGTCCACACGTATATACGCATAAGCCTACACGTACGTATGCATAAGCCTACACGTACGTATGCATAAGCCTGCATGTACGTATGCATAAGCCTGCATGTATATGTCATTGTGTCAGGCTCCGTCATACCATTCTAAGCTTAATGTTTCAATAGTTGTTGAAGCATTTCTCATTTTTTCTAATATCAATATTAGTTCTTCTATTTTTTATTTCCATACTTCATATAGATTTCAGCTAAAACAGGGTTTTCATCAATCCCAACATGTATGGGTAAATTATTATTTTCCGGTATTTCAGAAGGTTCTATAACACAATAAGCTTTATTTCCTTCAACACATCGCGGAGAAAACAAAAAACTTTTATCTATATCATTCTCTATAGGAATTTTCCCAAAAGAAGATGCCTCTTTGTATTCTTTCGTATCAGGATAATAAAAACCGGAATAAAGAAAACCATTCATACGCATGAATAATAAATGCACATTATCACATGAAAAATATGTTATCAATTGAGGGAATTTTCCTTCATTACAGGCTTCTTCGGCATCATTTACGGTCATTCGTTCAGTATAACTGCGTTCTATGTACTCATTTTTATATAACAAATATTTATCATCATATTTCAAAAGGCATTTTGCCGATATTAAATCTGCATCTAGTCTATAAATAGTATCATTTAATGGCAAATATAAATTCTTGTCATACAAGTTATTTAGTGTGGACGTATAAGCCAAGTTGTTCACATCTTCATTAAAATATAAATATCCAGCAATTTCATTCTCTACTGTATTGAAATATATCACGCTTGGATATTTCTTATCCTTATATAATGAATAGTTTGGAGTATAATCACAGCAAAACGATAACAGATTTTCATTTATACAACATAACGAATAAGCTGTATAGTCAAACTTATAAGAATCTAGAAAGTCACCATTCTCTGAATATTTCAAGACTTTCTTTTGTGCGCTATCCCATACATAAATAAATCCATATCCATAAGTCACATCTTCTATTTTAATATATTCCGCCATACCTGGTCCTCGTGTACCGATGCGACATTTAAAACGCCCTTCATCATTAAATACAAAAATAGAAGAAGCCACATCCTTATCTACTACAATTATATCACTATTATCAGTCCGTAGTATTTTATCGATAGCTCCAATCAAGCAAGAGTCTAATGTTTCTAGTGAAATATAATGAATAGAATCTGCTATTTCTGACAGTCGTATTATATTTTCTTTCTGATATAATTTAAGGTTTATAACATCTATTGTTCCGTATTTCAGTTCCTCTTTACTAGTACAAGAGGTTATTCCAAAGAATAAAAAAAACATCAAATAACAAACGAGTTTCATAATCTTACATTTTATTAAAAGTTCGTTTATAAACAAACTATCAACATTTTCTTTAATTACATGCATTTCTTTAAGACTTGTTTTAGAGCCTGTTTAAAGATACCTGAAATCTTTTTCTAAAGAAGTTTCGGTATCAACCCAATTGTATCTTTCTTTGAAGCGACCAAACTTTAAAGAAGATGTATCAGCCTGAACATTCCATAAACAGGGTTAATCTGAAAACCCTGTGGGTGATAAGCATGACCTCTGAGTTACAATGCTGACGTCCAATCAGGTGTTCGTCTGATGTACTTGATTTATAATACTTTGGAAGGATGTATGTTTTTAGCATTGCAGACTTTCAATGTTTCTCAAATATTATACCCACATATTTTTTGACTTGACCCCATAAACACACTATCTGAAGTTTACATTTTTGGATATAGAAAAAGGGTGTAAATCACGTAATCACTTGATTTACACCCCTTTTTCGCGGAGAGACAGGGATTCGAACCCCGGGTACCTCGCAGTACAACGGTTTTCAAGACCGCCGCAATCGACCACTCTGCCACCTCTCCAAAACTCCTTTGAGAAGTACTTTCTTCCTGAAAGCGGTGCAAAGGTACNGCGGAGAGACAGGGATTCGAACCCCGGGTACCTCGCAGTACAACGGTTTTCAAGACCGCCGCAATCGACCACTCTGCCACCTCTCCAAAACTCCTTTGAGAAGTACTTTCTTCCTGAAAGCGGTGCAAAGGTACAGTTTTATTTTAGAACTGCAATACTTTTAGGAGAAAAAAAATAAAAATCTCCATATTTTTTCTCTTCACACCATTTACATACCATCTTTTGCCTCCTCTCCCTCCTCACAAATTATCATAAGAAAGAGACAATGTGGAATGAAAATCTAAAAATTATCATGTACATTTGCATCTACAATAGAAAAAACGCATGAAAATAAAATTTTTCCTTTTAGTGCTTTTCCTCTGGATACCCTTTTGCGCAAAAGCGCAGAAGAAGCCTCTTATTGTCGAAAAACAACTGGAAATTATCAAAAAAGAACCGGAGAACAGTAATGCACTCAAATTTTTATGCCAATATTACCTCAATAAAGGAGAGTTCTCCAAAACAATTACTTACGCCGAATATATGAAAAACATAGCGGATAAGAGTAAAAATCCATCGCTCCATCTATATTCCTATCTTTTTCAGGGACAAGCACAAATGATGAGTGGAAGGGAAAAGGTAGCCAAAAAGAATTTGAATATGGCTTTGGAACTGGCAACCAAACTTCACAATGATTCTCTTCTATGCTCAGTGTATGGCAATTTGGGACTGTATGCTGCCAATATCGATACGGATTATTATCGTGCCATCCAATGGCTATATAAGGGCATCACGTTAGCACAACAAAATAAGTATCAAAAGCAATACGCCCTCCTATTGGCTAATTTAGCTAATATCTATTATCTGAAAAAAGATAAAGCCGGCATCAAATATGCGTTAGAATCGTATGAACTCGGGCATAGGCTCAATGACCCTTATATTATTTATACCGGAGCAATCAATGCCGCTTATCTCTATTTCTTGATGCATCAAAATGAAGAAGCCATAAAATACATCCATGAGGCAGAAGCGTTAATGCTGGAAAATGATTTTTACGACCAGGCACACACTTATAATCTTTTCGGAAATATCCTGTGTGATTCGGGAGAATATGCCCAAGCCATCGAATACTATAAAAAAGCAATGAAAGATAAACAGGCTGCACAAACTTCTTCCATTGTCTATGCCCATTTGGGATATGCCCGTGTTTTGATGAAGGAAAAGAAATATGAAGAAGCTATCCTGCTACTAAAACAAGGATTGGCAATTTCGTATGCACGAGCAAATGCAATTCACCGTAATGCACTTTACGAAACTCTCTCGACCTGTTACGAACAACTTCATCAGTATCATAATGCACTAAAATACTATAAGGTATTCCGCTTGGAGAATGACAGTCTTTTTAATAAGGATAAGGAAAGAGATTTGAGCGAAATGAGATTCAAATATGACACCGAACGCCAAGAGAACATGATAAAACAAAGCAAGTTGGATGTAATACAGAAAGAGCAACGCATCCAACAGCAGACGTTTATCCTTATCATTATCTTTATTGTATTGGGCTTGCTGTATTATCTCTACCGACGCAAAAACAAACTTTATGTAAGTATCGTCAAGCAGAATCAGGAAGCCATCAAAAGAGAAACAGAACTGAACCGCCGCATCAAAGAGCTGGAGCAAAACGGAAAGCCGGGTAATGCTCCCGAAAAATATGCAGGTTCGTCACTTACCAATGAGAAAAGTTTGGAACTCTTCAGGGCTTTAGAACGAGTTATGCGTGAAGATAAAATTTACAAAGACAACAGTATCACAAAAGATAAAATAGCTGATTTATTAGGCACAAACCGCACTTATCTTTCCCGTATTATCAATGAGCAGTCCAAACAGTCCTTTACTCACTATGTAAACAGTTTCCGTATCGAAGAAGCCATCCGCCTATTGTCCAATCCCCAAAACGACACTCCGTTAAAAGCAATCTCTGCCGATTTAGGGTTCAACTCCATTTCCACTTTCTACAACCTTTTCCAGTCAGCGGTAGGAATGACTCCTTCTCAATATCGTAATAAAGTACTGGAATTACAAAAGCAACAATAAGTCACCATACGTCCCTGATTTTTCATCTAAAAACTGCAGAAAATGTTTAATTAACTAATTGTCAAGACGTAAAGAGTAGAAAGTTAGGTAGCAGGTAACGAATTAGTAACGGTGCGGGGGGCTTTGCGTTTCTTCGCTCTGCTCTGATAACTTGGTATAAATGTACAAAATTGGACTGAAAACAGGAAAGAAATAAGGAAATTTTTTATTAGGGGGATTTTTGAGGGGGAACGGATGGAATGAAAATGAGGGGTGCATGCTGGGAATGGTTGGGGATGGGCGGTTGGGTAGGTTTGAAGAGGAAGAGTTTGTTTTCTTCGCTTTGGGAATGTGAACGAAAAAATGTATCTTCGTAGCCTAAATGTAAAAGACTGCCGTAATATGAAAATTACCCGTGATGAATTACTGATAGCTGCGTTCAAGCTGTTTATGTCCGTGAACTATGAGAAAGCTAGTTTTGCGGAACTTGGCAAGATGCTCGGAATGTCGAAAGCCGGAATATTCAAATACTACAAGAACAAGCAGGAATTGTTCATTGCTGTGGTGGACAGGTTTTGGTTCAGCACGCAAAACCCACGAAACAAATTCACTGAAACGAACAGTACGTTTGCCGAATTTATAGACGAATATGTGCGTGGCGTACAACGGACAATGGATATGTTGGGCGACCTGATAGGTGCAGACCGGGACAAGGTAGCGCAAGGAAAGTTCACATACCATGCCCAATATTTTCATTTTCTGTTTCAACTGCTCCAATACGATCCTGATGCAAAAGAAAAACTCCGTAATCTTGTAGAGGTTGATTATGCTTACTGGCGTGCTGCTATACAACGTGCCATAGCTACCGGAGAACTAAGAGAGGATGTGGATGTGGAGGATGCGGTAGTCATGTTCCGGCAGGTTTACATGGGGCTTTCCTTTGAAATGTCTTTTCTGGGTGGACTGAACACCGAAAAACTCTCCAAACATTTACATGCCGTTTACTCCTTGTTGAAACGCTAAACGACACTCGTCTGACGTATATTCCCTGAATGATCGATTATCTGTGCAAAAAAAGATAATAAAGGAAACGTTCGTTCACTTTATTCGGAATTGTTTTATAACTTTGGCAGCATTATTCGTTGAATGACAGTTGTAACGTTATAAAACAAGCCCTACATGGATGCAAGCAAACAACGGGGAAGTATCGTACTGACAAAACAAAATATAGACGGTCAGGATTATATACGGATAAAATATGCCGATAATCAGACTATTGCCTTGCTACTTTCGCAAGACAAAGGAATTAAAACAATCGGGAACGGAAGTGCATACATACAAGCATCCGCTTTCCGGCTTTCGGAGTTCTACACTCGTTACTCTCCCCACGCTTATATTGATTACAGCTGGGTATATGTTCGTCATCCTAACCCCCAACGTGAATACGTGCTGCCGAAAGGCTATTTAGAATTACTGGAACAGAAACCTTACAGTCCCTCGACAATCAAGACTTACAGGATTTATTTCAGTGATTTCATGGAGTATCACAAAGGGCGTAACATCGACCGTCTGAAAGTGGCGGACATCAATCACTATATACTTTATTTGGTAAATGAGAAAAAAATCTCCGTGTCACAACAGAATATGCGCATTAACGCTATCAAGTTCTACTACGAGAAAGTAAAAGGTGGCAAGCGGCAATATTACGGCGGAATTACACGTGCCAAAGAGTACAAGACACTGCCCGAAGTGCTTAGCCGTAATGAGATAAGCCGTATCCTCTCCTGTTTGCCTAACTTGAAACATCATTGCATGATTTCGCTGATATATTCTGCCGGACTAAGAAGAAGCGAACTGCTGAACCTTACCCCGAAAGACATCATTAGCGAACGGATATTAGTACGCATAATGGGTAAAGGGAAAAAGTGCCGTTATTCATTGTTATCGGAAAAAGTATTGAATGAGCTACGAACATATTACAAAGAGTACCGTCCGAAGAAATGGCTGTTTGAGGGTGATACTTCCGGTGAGCAATATTCGGCAAGTGCATTGGTGAAAATACTGAAAGAAGCTGCCGAACATGCAGGTATCAAACATCGGGTACATGTACACATGCTCCGTCACTCTTTCGCTACCCATTTACAGGAACAAGGTACTGATCTAAGAACCATACAGGAGTTGCTGGGGCACAATGACATTAAGACAACAAGTATATATCTTCATGTAACGAGTGCCCATAAATCAAGCATACCCAATCCACTTGATACACTGGATGATTCGTGAGGTGTGGATATTAGAGATTAGGAACTACACCATAAGGTGTGGTTATTGAATACATTATCCATAAATAGTTCAATATATGAATAAAATAAAGAACAAAGAATATGTAATTCCTACACGAGAAGTATTTATTATATATTATTATTGCAATCGAACTTGTGTAATCAGCGTTGATGATTTCTTGAACCTTGTGGAAACTCANTATAAATATGAGGAAGATTGGAGTTTAACCTATGACTTTATAGAAACAAATAATCACTTTATTCTACGTGAATGGGAAACAACGGCATAAACATATGGATAACAAAGCGTGATAACGCTTGAACAGCGTTCCCCGCTTGACATTATCGCTAAATAAATTACAAACTAAAAAATATTGAATATGGAACTTTACATTAAAAAATGGTGGGGCAATTATGTCGGTGGATGCGATGATACCTTTCTATTGCTGGACTATTTCGGAAGTCAGAAACAAAGCAACTTAGAGTTAAGCAAAATATTATCCGATATTCATTTGAATACCTTATTAAAAGAAAACTCGGTGAATGGAGGAGATGTTTATTTTAGCATAAATGAGTCTTACGAACCGCATTTCGATATGGCTATTGATGTAATAATAGACTTGTCTGCCATTTTACTGGAAAGTATAAAAAATGGAAAGGTTGATATAAAAGAATTAGACCCTAATAGCAAATATTCTAATTTCTTTTCTATTTCTACATCAAAAGATGATGCAATGCTACTTCTAAGTGGTCTGAACAAATTTATAAATGCCCCACAAGAATATGAATTAGCAGATTTTATGGATGAAAGCGAATTGGAAGAATTAGTTGGCGACTGTAAGGAGATTAGCGGTATATTAACCAATTGCATTAGCCAAATGTAGCGATAACAAGCACCTGTGCCACCTAACGGCGGCAAGCTGCATCCCATTAATAATAATTATATGATATGGAAACTTTGGTAAATACCCTTAATCAAACAATCCATCTTCTAAATCAGAATGATAACTCTTTTGAATCAGACTGTATGGATATTAGTCCATGTAAGAATGAACTGGATAGCTTATATCATATTTTCAATTTTGATAGTTGGGTTGAAATAGGCTATTCTATCAGTTTCTTTATATATCCTCGAAAACAATTAAAACAAATGCAAAATGGTTGGTACTATATTGGAAGTAATCGACTGCCGGATAATGAACATTGGAAAGCTAATTGGATTGTTTTCGGTGGCTTGAATGAAGATGCAATATTTTACGATACAGAAACGAGCCATGTATATGGATGTATTGATAAAAGCTTATTCTTTTTATTAGGGCATACACTTACAGAGTTCTTTGATATAATGAATTTCTGCATAAGTATAGAAAAATCAAAATATGGAATAGGGAATGTCTATACAGATGATGAAGAATATTCAAAAGAGTATTTAGAAGATATTGAGAGTTTCTTAAATAAGAAAGGAGAAGAGTTAGCAAAGGGATTTATTGATTTCTTCTTTGGGTAACTTATTATTAACAAGGTCGAGCCAACAGCTAAACGCTGTTCCTCACCAAACCATTACCAATAACGAATTACAAAACAATATAAGTTATGTATAAGATAAAGACATCGGAGTTGTTTTCGGATAAAAGTATAGTTAAAGAATTGATAAATATTGATGTTATCAAAAATATATCTGATGATTTGTTTGAAACAAAACATCATTATCTTATGGTGGCTTACTCACTTGAATATAAAATTGAGTTCTCTTTTGATAAAGCAAATAATGTATGTCAATATATAATGGTTGAAGAAAACGAAATAAATAGAGAAAAGCAAAATATCAATATTGAATTTATTGATGATATATCCATTTTCGGAAAACACATAGATGTTATAGTAGATAATTTTAAGATGAACATTATACAAAATGATTCTGTAAAAATTGGCAACATAGAGTTGTATTTCTCGGAGAACAAAGTTGATAGCTTATATTATCTCCCAAAACAAAATATTGGTAACAGTCACCTTAACAGCTAAACGCTGTTAGCTGAAACACATTAGCAAAAACAGAAAGTCTATGAACAAAGGATACTATGTATTAGAAGTAGAGGACACAAGTTCTGCGGAGTTTACAAAGAACTATTGGAAAAAGCAGCCAAAATTCTCTTTGAGAGAATATATCAAAGAAAACGGTGCATATCCTGAACAAATTCCCGACTTAAAACTTGAAATTAGGATTTATGATGATGTGGAATTTAATAGGCTGAATGACTTTATTTTAAGTCCGGTAGAGCGTTTATGTATATCCGAAAAGGTCAAAAATATCATAGAACTTTGTTCTTTACCCGAACATCGGTTTTTTAATGTAGATGTTTATATACCTAAAAAAAGGAATAAGGTAGATGCCAACTATTACGCTCTACATTATGACTTTACCTATATTCAAAATGATATATTAGGAATGATTGATTATGAAAAATCTAATATTCGGATAAAAACAAATGCAGGAGAATATCTCTTAGTCAGAGATAGAAAAGATGTAGAGAATTTTCCTATACATAACAAAACTATATCGGAAATGATAAATAAGTTATCTGAAACAGCAAAGCTAAGAGAAAAAAATCAGAACCAAATAGCTACTTTATCCGAGGAGTATTGGAGTTTTGAACGAGTTGATAAGATATATTTTAATTGTTCTTTTGATTTTTCAATGGATTTGTTTCAAATACCCTACTTTTCATGGATGATTTATATATCTGACAAACTAAAAGAGGAACTTGAACGAAATCGCATTACAGGAATAACATTTTCAATTCCGGGTAATAAACAGTATCTTGTTCATAGACCTAACCCAATATTAGAATGGGTATAATATTTTGCTAACAAGGTCGAGATAACAGCTAAATGCTGGTCCTCACCAAACCATTAGCTACAAACAAAGAAAAATGAATGTCATGAAAAAGGAAATTGTAAATCGAATTAAACAATTAGGCGGTAATGTTGCCAATGTAAAAGGAGTGTCTTTACAAAGAGACTTGTGCGCTATAACTTTCAACACTGCTTTGTATAGAAAGCCGAAAGATACACCTTGGCATTCTGCCGAAGATACAGAACCGATTGAAGGTTTGGGCGATTGGGTGGATGAGAATATGGAATTGTTCAATTCTGACAAAGATACATTTTATAAGAAAATGGTTGATTCCTACTATACATTGGACAAAGAACCTCGTAGGCAATTATTTTGGGTAGCCAAACCTTTCACTCCGTTTCAAAAAGGGACACAAGATTTTGAAGAATGGAATGATTGGTTTTCAGATGATGCAGAGTTGGAAGAAATCATTCAGTATTCAAATTGTGCCACTCCTGCCTTTGTTGAATTACTTTACACAGATGCTTACCCCAATCATTATTACATCTGTTTATCAGACCTCAATCCAGAGAATCCTATTGTTTGGAGTACAGACCATGAGGTATTTTTCACTGATGTTACTAATGAGGGAGCATTAGAAGGCTTCCTAAACAAGTTCATGACTAAAGAGGAATTTATAGATATTGTAAAACGAAAATTGAAACAATAATAACGTAGCTAACAAGGTCGAGATAACAGCTAAACGCTGTTCCTCACCAAACCATTAGACGCAGCTTTAAACAATAAATCATGGATATACCAAAGAATATATTAAAAGTATTAAAAGCTAATCATTGGGATGAGTTCAATTATGAGCTATCCAAAGATAGCTATGTGAATAAAATTAGAAAGATGTATAGTAAATGTGATTATCCTCTCACTGACACTTTAGTTGAGAAACTATCAGTTTTCTATAACACTAAAATTAGAAAAGACAGGGATAATTTTCATTATTATTTTTATCTCTGTTACAAGCATATTGCAAATATCTCTACTCGTTTCATTAATGAGTGTGTTGCAAATTGCAACGTGAGTAAAATGTTAGTTTTAGGAGATATTACACAATATGCAGATGTAGTTTTGTTAGATGAACAAGAAAATGTGTGGGTTGTAGGTGACACCAAGCTATATTATTATGCCAGTGATGGCGATATATTCAATGGTATAGAAAAGCTATTTAGCGGTCAATATGATAAAGAAATAAGTGTGTCTAACGAAGCTGGCTAACGCTTAAACACCGTTGCCCGCTTAACATTAGTCGCAATTAATTAACTAAAAGCAAAAGAATATGAGCAAGAAGAATATTACTTATTTCGGTAAAGTAGATAATAAAGAAGAAGACTATTTTGAAGGTCATGTAACTCTTAGCAACAAGGATGTCGAATTGGATTTGGATTTCTGTAATTATGAAGGCAATCCCAAGGATTGGTCAGCAGAACTAGAAAATTATCTTTCCAATCTTCTTAAATACAAAACAGAAATAGATAAATCTATATTAAAGGATTATGAAAATGGTGGTACAACGAATGAATATGTTCGTTGGCATCTTGATGAATGGGATGCTATTGATGACTTGTTGCCAAATGCCGATTCGACAAAAACAAAAGAAGAACAGTTTCTATCCTTGTTGATACAGAGAGTGGAACGCATCACTTTTTATCCCGGTGATAATCACTATGCTGTTTGGGATTACATGATAGATAATGAAAATTCAGATGAAATTGTCGTAGTACATACAGACAATAAAGGAAAAATATTAGATGTTACTTGGGAAAGTTAAATAGGCGACTAACATGCACCTGTTCCGCCTAACGGCGGCAAGCTGCAAACCATTAGCTATAAGAATATGACTGAAATTTATAACATAGAAAGTCTTGAAGAATTATCTGTTTATTTGAGTAAACAAGATAAAGAAACGACAAGAAGCAGGCTTATTAATGAGTTTGATAAGTTGTGCCATTATTCTAATATCAAGGAATGGAATGAACTTGTAAGAATATGTGAATCTCTAAAGATTGTTGGTTGGGGTAATAGAGAACCTTTGGAAGCAAAGGCTAAGTGCTGGATAAATGGTAGATACTATACTTCGTTGATGAACCAATATTTTGAAATCAAAGATGAACAAGGTTGGAGTAAATTAAAAGATTCCTATGTTTTAGAAAATGGCAATGACCTAACCTATTATGCTGGATATAAATTTCAGACACAACGAAACTTATTGCCTAAATCTCCAATTAGATGGCAGAAATCAGGAAACTATCAGAAATCCGTTCAACCTTTGTATGAAAGTCTTAATGAGCTAAAAGATTTGGTCATACATGAATTGCGACCAGAAGAATACGGTGATAGTTTGTCCTATATAGGCTTGTCTATGTGTTTTAGTCATCACGATGACGAAAATAGAACCGTTCGGTATGAATACTTCCATTCTGAAAATGAAATTCCGATAGGCTTTGAAGGGCGATACTATATTCGTCCTAAATATAAGTGGGGACATTTGGTAAACCAAGACGGAGTATATCATATAAAAGTTGAACGCCATTTTAGCCGTAGTTTTGGAGAATTACCACTATTGGAACAGAAGAAAGTAATCGTAGATGATTTTTTTTATTATATACAATATGTTTCTGATAAATTGAAGAAAAAGAAAATAGAGTATGATTGCAATCTATTAAAAATAGATTTGGGAGAAGTTTTAATGAAATGGAAAAATAGCTAACAAGGTCGAGATAATAGCTAAACGCTGTACCTCACCAAACCATTACTAACAACACTTAAAAGAATATATTATGGAACAATTCAATGATTTTTTACAGAAGTTTTCTCCGGCAGGAGAGCTAAGAAAACCAACAAAAGAGATTCTAAACCAGTTTAAAGACTGGCTACCCGCAGAATGGCTGGATTTTTGGAAAGCATACGGCTTTGGAAACTATGGTAACGGTTTGTTGAAAGTAATCGATCCTAACGATTATATGCCTAACCTGTATTTATGGCTTGGCGGAGAGAACCCTGCAAGAATCCCTATCATGATTACCGGTTTTGGTAATATTCTCTATTATCGAAAATTGACGGACACTGAAAATGATGTCTGCCTCCTAAATATTCACTATCGCTGTACGAATACCTGCGCCTTTAGTTTTGAAGAGTTCGTATATTTCATTACAGAGGACGAAATCATAGAATCTCTGCTGGAAAAGCCTCTGTTTGAGCAGGCGATAGAGAAATGCGGAGTCATGAAAGAAAATGAAATCTTCTTTTTTACTCCGGCTTTAGCTTTTGGAGGAAGCGAATCCATTGAATATATCCAGAAAGGCGATGGGAGGGTACACCAGCATCTGCTTTTCGAGATGATGAGTAATCAATAATAAACCATTAATAACAAAATATTTATGACAGATTTCAATTGGATGCTTTGGGTAGTCGTCCCAATCATTATCGTTTACTATCTTTATCGTCGCGTATGGCCTGCCGTACGCAAGTTCGTTCGTCTTTTTCAAGGCATACGCCTCAATCCCCGTTCGCACCTGACGGAAACGGAGTACAAGAAACTTTCTGTAGGTTCCCTCTACGCCTTGCAGCAGGGGGCATACCTCAACTCACTGACGCTGGACATCAACGACAAACTCCCTACCATCCTTGCCGATTGGTGGGGCATCAGCAACACCCAAGATGCCAAGCAGACATTGGAATACCTTGGTGAGAAAGGATTCGCCTACTACTTCCCTTATGTTTATCAAACTTTTCTGCTGGACAATGAAGAGGCAAAAGACCGGATTTTTCAACAACACATGACCAATCAGGAGGATTACGACAAAGTCGTGGAGCAACTGCACAATCTCGAAGAATGCTACGATGAACTGCTGGAATGCGGTTGCATCACCTGTAGGGAAGACCTGCTGCGCTACGGTGTAACAGGCTGGGATGCCGGACGCCTTAACTTCATGGCACGAGCCTGCTATGACATGAAATATATCTCTGAAGCCGAAGCGTGGGATTACATAGACCGTGCCTACGAAATGGTGCGCGACCGCTTTTCTTCTTGGCACGACCTTGCGATGAGCTACATCATCGGGCGTGCCTTATGGGGTGGCAAAAGCGCCTCCAACTCCGGCATGATGTATATGGCAGAGGATTTGCTGAAGAGCGAGAAAAGCCCGTGGACAAAAATCGAATGGTAACTCTTTTCAAACCATTCGGCTATTGGAGTTTTGAAAGTGGTGCGTTAGTGAAAATATTAGGATTGGATGATAGCAGCTTGAAAGAAGTGCAGTATTATCCTTATGATATGGTACACTGGAACGAGAATAATTATGACGTTAATAACGCAGGATAACGCTTACAGCGTTTCCCGCTAATCCATTATAAACATAAATAAAGTTGTATGGAAGATTTTGAAATTCTAAATAAATTCGATAATGACAAGTTGATAGACGTAGTGAAAAATTATAAGCGTTATGGCTATGATGATGAACTTCGTGATTATGCTATCAACTTATTGGGAGAGCGAGGATGGAGCAGAGATGATTTGCAACAATTTGGTTATTTAACAAACTATGATTATGATGAAGCTGAAAAACAGTATAAAGCATACAATAGAAATTCATTGATAGGCATTTGTACGCTTGTATTTAGTGGAGGGATTTTGGCTGTTGTTTATTTAATCTTTCTAATTTTAGCTTATCGGAATGTTGCAAAATTCTATAATGCATTAGGGCGCAATCAAGATGAAACCGCATTATTCAACGCCCTTGGCGTGATGGCTTATTTTCATCTAAAAGGAAGAATGAAAGAAGAATTGAAAGGAATAAGATAAGTTTATAACGAGGAAAGATAACCCCTAAACGGCGTTCCTTATCAAACCATTAATGATAATTGAAATGGAAGAAGATAAAGAAAATATCTTGGCAATCAGATTTGCAGATAATACAGAATTTGAATTACCTATTACAATCACAGACACTGTTGATGTGATTACCATGTCGGTGTTATTGGACAATCATCTGTATAAAGTAAATGCAGATGATGAATTTTCCGCATTTCAAAAGTTGCGTGATATGTTTTTGGATAATGGAATAGGATTAAAATGTTGTGGAGCGATGATAAATGCACATCAGTCCGGTATGATGGTTACTTCTGATAAGGTATATCTTTTAACGTTGGGAAAGCCTGCTTTGCTAAAAGACGTTGCCATAATATATGATTATGTGGATATTAAAGAATTTCCCAATACACTTGAACGAGAAAAATTTGTTGAAGAATGGTTCAATTCTTTGAGAAAGTAGAAATATCATTAACAAGGAAAGACAACCCCTGAACGGTGTTTCTTTCCAAGCCATGTTTGCCCTGCATGTGTAGTAACTATAGGGTGCAAGTCCCGAACGAGCCCTGATAGTGGGAATCGTTAGCCAAGAGCAAGGNCATGTTTGCCCTGCATGTGTAGTAACTATAGGGTGCAAGTCCCGAACGAGCCCTGATAGTGGGAATCGTTAGCCAAGAGCAAGGGTGTCCACCGTGAGGGGGAATCCGAAGGAAGCCGGAGGCAAATTCTCGGTCTGACGAACAGAAACCGGATATAAGGCAGTCGCAAGTGGACCAGTCTGCATGTCAAGGCAAAGTCCGATAGCTATCCGAAACTTGCGGTTGTAAATCCGGCAGATGGATGAGATGAAAGTTGCTGCTCTTAACGGGGGAGGTCTTCCGGACACGTATTCGTCACAGGCGTGGTTGAAACAAGATTTGCCGGAAGAAGTCAGCAGATTCCATAGTAGCCCCTGACTGCGTGGG
>NZ_JADNRM010000010.1:0-135876 GCF_021730445.1 Phocaeicola faecalis
TCCCGCGTATCCTATAGAATCCGTTCCTTATTTCCAGCGTATCTCCCGGCAACCGGTGAATCTTCACCTCCTTGTCTTCCAGTGCATCCCATACATTGAAGATGCGGGCTCCCATTATCCATTTGTTCACCAATACATTATCGCCTGCCTGTAAAGCGGGATACATGGAGTCGGAAGGAATATGGAAGGTGGTGAAAGTGGTGATCTGAAAGAATACAAATACTGAATAATACGGTTAACAGTCTGTCTGCTATCCTCACTATAGTCTTTTTTACTAAGGTTTTAGAACTCATATTTACAATCCGAAAATTATTACTATTTACCTCTTTTTATGCGTGAATTCATTATGACGATATATAAAATTAGTGATTATCAAAGAGGCATTTTATCCTAATCAAGTAGGATTAAAAAGTGATACAGAACCTATTTTATAGACTGGTTTGTTACACCATTATGCAATAAAATTAGCTTCCATTATAAATCCTTTATCCTTATTTTACATATAATAGGATTGCTTTCAGCGTCTGTTTGTTTGAGTATTGTCACTAATTCTGGATTAAATTCATAGCCTCTTTCCTCAAGCTCTTTTAAGTCCATGGCATCTAGAACTGCTAAAAAATTACCATCTATATCTTGTGGAATAAAATATTTGATTTTCCCAAGCTGCAATTTTTTAGCTAATGTATCCAATGAATATGAATAACTTTTATCGTTTTTCTTATCATATATGCCAATAAAGTTTTTCTTATTTATAATATATACTACACATATTGCGTTATTTGTTTCAACAACATCATAATAAGATATGTAATTGGAATCAGATAAGTACTTGAAATAACTAGAACTCTGTCCTCTATTACTGATTTTATTCAGATATTCAATAGATGGGGGAGTATATCCTTCTATATTGAAATGATATACGGGAGTTGCTTTGTCTAATGTTAAATGATATACAGTCATATCAAAGGGAGTATATCCATATATATCTTCACCTAATTTATACAACATATAAGTAGCTCCAGTTAAATATCCTGATTTGAATTCTTTTGTTACAAAATGATTTTTTAATTCTCCCGATTTATCTGTTGTAAAAAAATAGCAACCGGAAAGCTCACTATCCTCAAATGCTTCATTGTACCAAACGAATCCATTTTCTGTTTCTATGCAACACGATGATATAAATGAAGGAAAGCGTAACTCTTTTATAAAAGAAAAATCAGGTAACGAATAATATAAAAGCTTTTTCTGTTCATCATCAAATATGGTTATACATCTCTTTTTTGAATTAATGGAAAAAGTGGTGGTGGTTAAATACTCTCCCGGACCGTTACCCGACTGTCCGACTTGTGTAATCCAACGGCCTTGTTTGTTAAAAGCGAGTAGGTTATCATCCTGACCATTTGATATTAATAAAAAGGAATCTGTTTCTTGTATTGCTTTCATACTCCCTACTAAACAAGAGTCATTAGTTTCTAAAGCCAAAAAAGAGCACTTCAAAATGGTTTCCGGACTTTCTGATTTCATTTCGTTAAAATTGATTTCTTTCACATTTATTACGTTTGTGTCTTTTATCTCATGACAAGAAACCATAAAAAGGAAAGAAAAAATAAATATATATTTTCTCATAAAAATGTTTTTTATAGCTTCCTGCAATATTGCAGGAAGCTATTTTGTTGTGCTATTTATGTTTTAATCTAATTTACAACATTGATGGCCTGAGCCACTGCATTTTAAAGAATGATCTTTTTCATTCTTTTTTACTTTCTGAAAAGAACATGTACCATCACCTCCATTTTCTCCATCAGCCAATGCTTCCACATTAGCCAAAGCCAACTCAGACATCACATCCGATTTCTGAGAGTTATACACATTAAATCCTGCTATCAGAGCAAATGCAGCAACAACTGTTGCTTTCAAAATATTCTTTTTCATCTCTTTTTGTTTTTTCGATGATTTATTAATCTTGTTTTCATCTTTTATCGGAAAGAACTCCACCGCAGAAAAAGCAAATACATGACTTGCAGATTCTGATTATTTCCATTAAGTTTGCATCGGACTAATCCTCCTTTCTTTAAGGAGAAACCCAAGGGAAGGAAGGGTTTCTCTAAATTAAACTTTATTTATTTGGCATTCCCTGCTATCATTAGCCGAAGCGGAGATGCCTTTGTATTGCAATACACGGTTATCATCTTGTTAAAATGACCTTTTTCTTCTGCCTCATACGTCACTNACGGACAGGTTCCTTGCTGTAACTCACCTTGGTGCAACCGCAAGATGTAGTGACATCCTGAATGACCAGCAGATTGTTGCCCTCATTGGTCAATACAAATTTGTATTCCTGCCTTTCCGATTGTGGAAAAGTCCCGAAATCCATATTGGCCGTATTGACGGAAACGTCTGTCATGGCAACTGACGAAGAAGGCATTTCGCCATTGGTCAATCTCTGCAGATAGAGCTCTTTCACCTTTGGATTGTGAACCGGGTTGCCTATCGCTATCACTTTGTTTTCCCGGTTTAATAAAAAAGATTGAAATGTCATTTCACCGGGAAAACGGTTTAATGCATTAAAATCATCCTTTTCATCGAGACAAACCGGATAAGTGAAGGCATCCCTCCGAGTAATGTAACGCAACTCTTTTACATCCTTGGGGTGGAAATAGAACACAAAGGGCACTTTCCCCTGAACCAATGAATCTACTTCGTGCATGAATTCTTTCCAACGAGGCAATTGCAATTTACAACTGGTGCAACCTACAGAGTCTACATAAGTAACTATCTTATATTCGGCATCTGCGAAAGAAAAATCAATCGTATCTTTCCCTTGAATGGTGAAAACAGAATGGGGAGGAAAGGAAATCTCTTTCCCATCCCATTCTTTAACCAAACGAGCGATTTTCTCTTTCTCTGATTCCTTGCATCCGGTTAAGAAAGAGAGAAGCAGAAATATAAAATAGTATTTCATATCTTAGTCAAGGCTATATACTTTGATTACTATATTCACTTTTTCTGTGATGAATGGGCAATCTATATTACCTTTTCCAACACAGTAATAATCAGCCTCATCAGAACCATCATCTTCACCGGAAGCAAGTGCTTCAATGTTGTTCAACAGCAATAATTCGTGAGCAGATTGCTCTTTCGTCATACTTTTAATGTACATTGCAGATAAGGCCACCAATGCAACCGCCAATGTTTTTGAAACCTTTTTCATATTCATTTGTTTTTCTGTTTTATATAGTAGTTTTATGTGTCGCAAAGCTAAGTGTTTCTTTTCATACGAGCAAGAAAAACTACCTTTCAACACCTTTCAAGTAAATATTTACACCCTTATACCTTTTGAAAGGTATGGGTAAGTTAGCTGGAAATATCCATCTTTCAAGCTGTTTATCGCTATTTCCGTGTCTATTTCTTTTAATATTTTGCGAAGGCGGCTGTTTAATGTGTACAATTTGTCCAGATTGATTTCATCGTCGCCCCAAATGGCTTTCACCAAGTCTGCTCCATGCATGCGGTGGTTTTCGGCTTCTGCCAATAGTTTCAGTAACAAATTGGGATGGGGAGGCAGTTTTGTCACCACTTTGCCATCTCGGTATATGATGCTTGCATCGGGGGCGTAAGCTACATTGTCCGATAGCCGTATATTGGGGGGAGCCAACCAAAAGTTGTCCTCCGATTTTTCAGAAGTTATTTCTGTTTTCTGTTTAGTCTGTAAGAATGAAACGATTATTCCCCCAATGCATCCCCCTATTATTCCCCAAAAGATATAAAGAAGAAGATTGTAATTCAGAATGCTGAAGAAGGTCAGGTCTATGGCTGGCTGCAATTTCATTTCGTTTTTAGCTCCGGCATAGAATGTGGGGAGCGAAGTATAATGCTTACCGGCAAGGGAGTCACGGTTTTGTGCCCTGTATGGGCGAGTGGAAATAGTTATATCAATAAAAGTCTTTATGTGATTGATTCCTTTGGCTTGCAGTTCTTTTTGCCACAACTGGTTTAATGTATCCGGGTGGGCGTATTGGCGGTTAAGGATAGCAATAGTATGCAGTATTTGGGTATGCAAGTCTTTATCTATGTTTTTGCTGCTATTCACACTGTCCAGTTGATATGTTTTTTTTTCATTCTCATGTGTGATTTCTACGTGTTTGTATTCCTTTTTAGAAATAGACTTGGAGTATATTAATGCATCCGAATCAACTGTTCTATTATTCAAGTCTTCATGCACTGCCTTTATCAAGGTTGCTTCTGCTACTTTGAGCATTTCTTTGCGTTCGGCACAATAAGAAATATAAAACCATATCGCTGATATGACTGCAATAACGGAATATATAATATATCTCTTCATGGTTCTTTATATTTAGTTCATAGTAAACTTCGTCACAAAAGTAAATATTATTTCTTGTATTCTTTTATTGGGGAAGAAATTATTGTTAGAAGTTGTTTAAAAATTAATCAAAATATTTATTAAGCATGATTTTACAGCAAGCCAATTGCACCATAGCCACCGCTGTATCTACATGGAACTCGTAGTCAATTGTAAGCCTTCTGAATTTTTCAAGCCATGCAAAACTTCTTTTCACAATCCAGTGTTTGGATAAATGTCATTTCACCGGAAAAACGGTTTAATGCATTAAAATCATCCTTTTCATCGAGACAAACCGGATAAGTGAAGGCATCCCTCCGGGTAATGTAACGCAACTCTTTTACGTCCTTCTTATTAAAACGATACCCAGAAAAAGTCCCATAAGCAATTATTTTCCCTTGTGATATCCATCATCCGTCCCTCTTTCCAGAGCTGTTTAAAAATGGCTGAAACATTTTTATTATAAAGTTTCCGTATCAGCCAGATAATTTCTTCCTCTCTCCCTTCATTAGCCGTTGAAACACCCTGTTGATGGGGTTCCGGCAGTGAGTGGACACCTCATCATCACCCTTTCAGCCCCCTTTCATTCGTAAAAAAGGGAATTGCCGGAGACAGATTTGAAAGGGCTTGACAAGCACGGCTGAAACGAAGATGAGAGGATATTCTGTCATTCTTAACAGGCTGATAGTCTGCATATTTTGATTAAAATGTAAGGATGAACGGAAAAAAGGAATAACCGGATTGGTGAAGGTGGGATACAATCTGCCCTCTATAAAAAGATGCCGAGCTTTTTAAAAAAGATGCCGAGCTTTTTAAAAAACCTCCTGGTCTTTTTTGAAAACCTCAAGGTCTTTTTTGAAAACCTCAAGGTCTTTTTACAACATTCAGGATGGCATATTTTCAGATGTACGTATGCACAAGCCTACACGTACGTATGCATAAGCCTACACGTATATACGCATCGGGCTACACGGACGTACGCATAAGACCACACGTATATATGTCATTGTGGCAGGCTCCGTCAAAATACATACTTCACTATCTGATTATCCGTATTTACATCCGTTGCCAACAAGCAATGATTTGCCTCATCCACATAGATGCCTGTAACCGGACGGTCTAACGTGTATTCCTTACGCAGCTTTCCGTCAAAATCAAACACCCGAAGCTGTTTTGCCCCCTGCTTATATTCTTTCTCCTTCACAATATCGCTAAACTTACGTCCATCATAAATGGCATAAATATAATGCCCGGTCACTTGAATATCATAATAACACATCCGACCGGCAGGAATACCATATCCTTCTGAAGTGACATGAAACTCAGGTTCACCATCTTCTCCCTTATAGTTGATATGACGGCCGTTCTCTATATTATAAATATCAAGCACATCTCCCAATTGAGTTACTGTCACCAAAAGTTTCTTATCCGGACTAAACGAAATAAAGCTACGCCAGCCTTGTGCTACAGCAGGTGCACTTTCTTGCAACCGCTTCTCGTCAGTTATTGGTATGCAGTGGGACTTATGCAACAAGTTCCCCGCCATGTCTGCCCAACTAAAGCGATTTTCTCCCGAATAGTCAGGAATAACAAAAGAATCCGTATCCGATAAATCAAAGTCTAAAGGACGCATAAATGCCTTGTCCAACGAAATGTTTTCCTCCAGTTTCGGTTCTTGTCCCGGTGCAATGCCGCCATATCGAGACAAACGATTTTTTGAGCCATCCAACACCCATGCTGTATTATCTCCTCCCCAACGAATATTTTCAGCCGAAATCATCTCCTCAGGGCCCTCACCCCGTTTACCGAAAGAAGAAATATACTTAAAGCTTGGATATGTGAAAACATGATAATAATAATCCACATTATGAAGGTCAAAGACTACCGCTTTATCTCCTTGCACCCTAATTCGGTATGCATAACGAAAAAGAGCTGTATCAATGGGAACCTCTTCTCCCTTTAATTGAACATTCTGAACATCCTCATTAGCCTGTTTCTTTTGTCCACCACATGAAGTTATTAATACGAAAGCGAACAATAATACAATTACATTCTTCATTTCTTTATTTTTTTAATTTTATCATCCCCTGTACAATATCAAAGACAACGACTTTGGGCTGTTGCATCCGGAAACACGAAGGTGTATCAAAATGAAAACAAGCCATCATCCTGACACACCCTCAGCATTTCGGTGCATTAAAGCAATATCCTTTACTTATAAATAGCTTTTTTACCGGCTAACAATGTGTTTTTCATTAACGAAACGATGGTCATCGGCCCTACCCCTCCCGGCACGGGAGTAATATAAGAACATTTCGGAGCCACTTCGTCAAACTTCACATCTCCTGTGAGTTTGAAGCCCGACTTCTTACTTGCATCCGGCACACGAGTAGTGCCCACATCAATTATTACAGCTCCCTCTTTCACCATGTCGGCTTTTACAAAATTAGGCTGACCGAGAGCAGCAATGATAATATCCGCTTCCTGACATTCTTTAACCAAATCCTTGCTACGGCTATGACAAACCGTTACTGTAGCATCACCCGGATAAGATTTCTGCATCATCAACATAGCCATCGGCTTGCCTACGATATTGCTGCGTCCCAGCACTACACACTTTTTACCTTGTGTTTCAATATTATAGCGTTTCAGCAGCTCGAGGATTCCGTTCGGAGTAGCCGATACATAGCAAGGAAGTCCGATTGACATACGTCCCACATTGATGGGATGAAAACCGTCCACGTCTTTACGATAGTCGATGGTCTCAATCACCTTTTGTTCCGATATGTGCTTGGGCAATGGAAGTTGAACGATAAAGCCGTCTACATCGGCATCTTCATTCAGTTCTCTGACTTTAGCCAACAACTCTTCTTCCGTTACATCAGCCTCATAGCGAATGAGACTCGATTTAAAACCGCATACTTCGCAAGCCTTTACCTTGGCTGCCACGTATGTTTCACTTCCTCCGTCATGGCCGACGAGGATAGCTGCCAAGTGAGGACGCTTGCCTCCTTTGGCTACAATTTCGGCAACTTCAGCAGCTATTTCCTGCTTTACTTGTTCCGAAATGGCTTTTCCGTCAATTAATTGCATATTCTCTTTGTTAAATGATTCTTTCCAACAAATGTAGTATAAATCAGTCAGTCGACATAATAAAAAAAGGAGAAAGTTTTGTACTTCCTCCTTTCCTTATATATATAAGGTATTACTTCTTCATTTTAGGCATCATCTTACCCATCTTACTGCTTGTGACCATCTTCATCATCTTGCGCGTCTGGTCGAACTGTTTCAGCAGACGGTTTACTTCCTGAATAGTGGTACCGCTACCCTTGGCAATACGTGTACGACGTGTTCCGTTCAGAACTTCGGGATGCGTACGCTCTTCGGGAGTCATGGAATAGATAATGGCCTCGATACTCTTGAAGGCATTGTCATCGATATCGATATCCTTGATTGCCTTGCCCACACCCGGAATCATAGAAGCCAGTTCTTTCAAGTTACCCATCTTCTTTATCTGATGAATCTGAGCCAGGAAGTCATTGAAGTCGAACTGGTTCTTCTGAATCTTCTTCTGAAGACGCTTGGCTTCTTCTTCATCGTATTGCTCCTGTGCGCGTTCTACCAACGATACGATATCACCCATACCGAGGATACGGTCTGCCATACGTGCAGGGTGGAACTGATCAATGGCATCCAGCTTTTCACCTGTACCGACAAACTTAATCGGCTTGTTTACTACCGTACGAATAGAAAGAGCGGCACCACCACGGGTATCACCATCCAACTTAGTGAGCACCACACCATTGAAATCAAGACGCTCATTGAACTCGCGAGCCGTATTTACTGCATCCTGACCGGTCATTGAATCAACAACAAATAATGTTTCATCAGGATTGATAGCTTTCTTAATCGCTTCAATTTCGTTCATCATCTGTTCGTCGATAGCCAGACGTCCGGCTGTATCGACAATCACCAGGTCATAGCCTTTTGCCTTTGCCTCATGGATAGCGTTCAGTGCAATCTGCACCGGGTCTTTGCTGTCCGGTTCACTATACACAGGGACTTCGATTTGTTCTCCTAAAACAGTTAACTGATCGACAGCAGCAGGACGATAAACGTCACAAGCCACCAACAACGGTTTACGGTTCTTCTTGGCTTTAAGCATACGTGCCAACTTACCGGAGAAAGTTGTCTTACCCGAACCTTGCAAACCCGACATCAAGATGATTGCAGGACGACCGTTCAATTCCAGTTCGGCAGTTTCGCCACCCATCAATGCAGTCAGCTCATCATGCACAATCTTTACCATCAACTGGCTCGGTTTGACAGCTGTCAACACATTCTGCCCCAGCGCCTTCTCTTTTACCGTATCTGTAAAGTTCTTGGCTACCTTATAGTTAACATCGGCATCAAGCAACGCTTTACGCACATCTTTCAGGGTCTCTGCGACATTGATTTCGGTGATTTTTCCTTCACCTTTCAGGATTTTAAAAGACCGTTCCAGTCTCTCACTTAAATTATCGAACATATATCTTTAATTATAAATTACGAATTATGAATTATAAGTTACTGAACTTTAATCACTAACCTTAAACAGCTTTTGAGGTGCAAAAATACAAAAAAGTTAATTATCTCATATCTTTTTGTTCTGCCATTTTGCTTTTTTCAAGTAAATAACGCTGCAAATCAATAATAAAGCATAGTAAATTACCTCGGTGGAGAAACAGACAGATACGGGAGCTTTCACAATATACCCTATCCAAAAGATATAGGAGGTGTAAATAACAAGAGTCGCTGTCTCCAATATCAAAGCAGCCTGTGTGTTGCCTGTACCCGAAATTCCATTGAAATAAATATTGGCAACCGAAGCAATCAGCATAGCACCTCCTATGACATAAAGAGAAGGTACAGACTCTACCAACAATGCTTCTTCATTGGTATAAACAGAAAGCATTGCCTGCGGAAACACGACCAAAACAGCAACGCATACCACCATAATGATGAAAGACATACGGGCAATGCGCCCCATCAGTTGCATGACGTGGCTCACCCCTCCGGCACCAATCAGATTACTCACCAGCGAATTGGTAGTAGTGGACAAAGACTGGACGGGTATCAGCATCACCACATAAATGCTTCTCACTATATTTGCAATGGCCAGTTGGCGCTGCCCCAATCTCTCTACGGCAACAAAGAAAACAAACCAAGTTGCCATTGCCAGAAAATATTGTACCATCGTAAAACAAGAGATGCTCAAAATACGTCCCAGTAACGTGAAATCAATGCGCGGCCAATGATTCAGCCCATATTTCCGGAAGTCGATTCTTGCCCAAGTATATAAAAGGAAAAAGACCAAAGAAGAAGCCTCTGCAATAACCGAAGCAATGGCAGCCCCTTTCAGCCCTAAAGCAGGCAAACCGAAATGACCGAAAATCAGAGCATAATCCAGCACGACATTTACCATAGCCATGACAATGGCATTCAAAGTCAGTACCTTCGTGCGCGTGATACCTATATAAAGAGCACGGAACATGACATTGACAAATGCAAAAAAGAAACCGAATATACGCCAGTTCAGGAACTCTTTGGTAGCATCGAATATGGCATCCGAAGAGATGAGCAACCGTATCAGTGAAGGAGCTGCCGCATGGGTCAGCCCGAAAAGAACGACTGCCAATATCAACAAGAAAGCACAACCCTGCATCATAACAGGTCCTACATCTCTGAATCTGCCTTCTCCATTACGGCGGGCTATCATAATCTGCGAACCTGTACTAAAGCCAAAGGCTATCGTAAAGACGCAAATGTAAAACAATCCACCCATGGCCGAAGCACCGAGTTCCACTTCACCCACTCTTCCCAAGAAGGCGGTATCTGTCACATTAATAATGTTTTGTGCCAATAACCCGAGGAATATCGGATAACTGACGTTCCATATTTCTTTGTTCGTATACATACTTACTTTTTGAGTGCTTAAAAGGGTTACAAAGGTAGGAATATTTATTCTGTTTTACATTATTCCATGACTTAATAACTGTTATACCATATTATTGCAAACTTCAATAGTTTCTCATGAAACAGTTGAAGCATTCATCTAAAAGCGTAATTAATTGCACAATTCTTTTGTTTATGTGTTATTTTATCCTACCTTTGCGCCCACAAATCAAAAAATGAAATAATTAATGAAGAAAATTCTACTGATTGGCGCAGCGACGCTAATGGTTTCAAATCCAACTTTTGCAGGAGGTATCCTGACTAATACAAATCAACATGCTTCTTTTCTTCGTATGCTATCCCGTGGTGCTACAACCGAAATAGACGCCGCATTATCCAATCCTGCCGGACTGACTTTCTTGCCGAAAGACGGATTTCATGTGGGATTGAGCATTCAGAGTGCATACCAGACTAGAAATATTGATGCTAGTTTTATGACATACAACGGCATTAGCGCCACAGGTCCTACAGTTTCGGACAAGCCTTTCGAGAAATATTATAAAGGAACAGCAGCTGCACCGATTATTCCCAGTGTGTTTGGTGCCTATAAGAAAGGAGACTGGACTATTTCGGGATTCTTCGCTATTACCGCCGGAGGTGGAAAAGCATCTTTCGATGACGGATTGCCTATGTTCGATGCCTCGGCTATGGCAGGTATTTTTTTAGGAGGTTTGGAAGCAGAAAGGCCTACGGTTATAACTCCTGACATGTATGATATCACAAGCGCCATGGACGGCAAACAATATATTTACTCTTTGCAACTAGGATTGTCTTACAAAGCTACCGAATGGCTTTCTGTATTCGGTGGAGGCCGTATGAACTATTTCACAGGCGGTTATAAAGGATTTCTGAATGCATACCTGAAAGGAACAGACACAAACCTGTTGCCACTTGTTTTGGATTGTGACCAGACGGGGTGGGGACTTACACCCGTTATCGGCGTGGATGCCAAATTAGGGAAACTGAATATCGGTGCCAAATACGAATTCAAAACTAATCTGAATATCGAAAATAACACGAAAGATATAAAATATCCCCCAAGTGCCAAAGACATGGTAGCCCCTTATGAACATGGTGTAAACACTCCCAATGACATACCTGCCATGCTCTCTATCGCAGCGGCTTATGAATTCCTCCCCGTGCTGCGCGCCTCTGTAGAATATCACTTCTACGACGACAAAAACGCAGGTATGGCAAATGGGAAACAAAAATATCTGACCAAAGGGACCAACGAATATCTGGCTGGTATCGAATTGGACGTAACCAAGCAACTGACTCTTAGCTGTGGCGGACAAATCACAGACTATGGACTGTCTGACAATTTCCAGTCCGATACAAGCTTTTCTTGCGACTCTTATACTTTAGGATTTGGAGCAAAAATAAAGATGAACCAACATCTCAATCTGAATGTAGGATATATGTGGACTACTTACGAGGATTATACAAAAAAATCAGCAAACTATAACAATACAAAATTACCCGGAACGAACGTATATAGCCGTACTAACAAGGTATTCGGTTTAAGTGCGGATTATAGTTTCTAAAAAGAATCTTAATTTTAAGGGAGGGGAGTGTGTCAAAACAAAACCAGCCTATCCAATCGTCAGTTGTAGGGGCAGGGTTTGCCTGCCCGAAGACACAAAGTAAACTGTTTTCGGGCGAGCGAACCCCGCCCCTACGAACGAAACGACAGCATTATCCACGTTTTGACACACCTCCATTTTTTATATACTTATCGTCCTACCCCCTATTCTGCAAAGTGGTGAGTAGTAACGGCACGAATCAGATAAAGTTTATCCTTTCCCGCTTTCGTAACCCTCTTTCCGCCAATAAACTGAAAAGAATAGAAAACACCCTCTTTATCGCATAAATAACGCGTATCTAAATCGTGCGTTATTTCCAATTCTTCTTGATTTCTAGCCTCTATCTTCTCATTCAAGTCAATCAATCTATCCCCATTAAACCGGTCTCTAATCACTTTAGCTTCCTGCTCTGTAGGGAAACGCCAATTCTTTATACTATTGACCGAATAACCTTCAGGGATGGACCGGGCAGTCGCTATTTGACTTTCCCACTCTTCCAAACTCATTAGTAATAAATCAATTCCATTCCCATCGCTACCTTTATTGGAAGCCACAACAATGCAATCATTCCAGATGCTTCCAACCTCAGGCAATCCCGATATATTCTCATCTCCATCCGTATCTTCATCATCGGAATTATCTCCATCCGTACCAAACTTAAACTCAACATCTATCGCATCCTCCCAACCTTTAGCTATCAAGCTTCCATCGATAGAAATATCTCCCGTATAGCTGCCACCTATATTATAAGGATGATTGGCTTGAGGAACTGCTGTACTGATATATCCATACGTATGGCTTCCTTTAGAATCTTCCAGCGTTATAGACAGGGTTGCTTGAGAACTGCTACCGGGAAAGATATAAACAGGCCCCGCAGTCCATCTCCCATCCGTTCCCAACGAACAATCTATCTCCAGCGTCTTGTTCTCACCTCCATATTTCCCTTCAAAATTAAGAGATGAATATAAAGGCGATACACCTACTTTCACCTGCTTAACCTTATCCGCTTTAGTCAGAACAACATTAAGAGAAGCCACCCTGTAAGTAAGCATAAGATTCACCGTTTTATTCTTTCCTTCCAACGTAACGTCAGCCATTCCCATCATCATTGCTTTTGATGCACAACTGCCCTCCTGCATAGTGATTGCATCATTAATTCGGGGATTATCGGGCATGGCATATCCTTTGGATACTCCTGAAAGAGCCACTACCTTAAAACTTCCCGAAGGCAACTGTAAATTCATTTCCACCTCCTCCGAAGTTATCTTCTGTTTTGCCGCACAGTCTCCTTTCTCATTGAAGGCATACAGATAAACCGGATATTCAATAGATATATTTTCACCGGAACGAGCCGTTATTTTCAATGCTGTCTCATCAGAAGAGGGCATATCTTCTTCCCCTCCATCATCCATTACACGCTGGCAAGCAAAAGAAAATAACGAGAACACAGAAAAGAGCAGTATGTAACAGAGCAAACTTTTATTTACTTTCTTCATCATTGGTCTTTATATCAAGATTAATATCTTCCATTTTCCCTCCGTCATTCCAGCTATCAATCTCACCTCCCGTTATTTGTATTTCTTTTCCATTAACCGCAAGATTGTATTTCTGATGGGTACCCTCTCCAAACTTATTATTATTTGCAAAACTCGCAATGGAAGCTTTATAACTCTTACCTGCCACCGAGTAATCCAACGTCAATGAAACGGGAGTATCGGATGTTTTCTGGTTCAATATAAGATAATAGGAAACCACTCCATTCCCATCCGCCATTGAATGGTTGTTCAGGGAAACACTCAACAAATCGGAATCACCTTCCCGCGTAAGAGTAACCTCCTTTGTATCAAACGAGTATTTGGCAGATGATATGATATTGATGCCTTCCAGCGATAAATTATTCAAAACTGCATTGGATAATGTACCGGCAGCTTTTATATCGAATTGCACCAAACAGGAAACATGACGAAAAGCGTGATTGCCGGTAAAAGCCACCGTCCCATCGGCGCCATAAGCCTGAGTCACTTCCGCCACCATAAAATCATATTTCTGGATGTTTTCCCAACTGCCATCCTGTCCATTTAAAGATGGCATACAAACTTTTGTTTTATCAGTACTCGCATCATTATATGGATAAAAAGCAGAAAATGTACTTTCACTCACCAAATCATCCCAATAAGCTTTTGAAGAAGTCCATTGCACGGAATAAGTCCACTCCATGACTGGATTATCATCCACAAACATACCGATTTTATCACCTTCTGCAAAAATAGCACTCCCCACTTCGCCCGAATAACGGGGAGTCGACTCATCGTGTATAGCCCCTATTTGGGCTACAACATACATTGGTAACTGCTGACCCTCCTGCTTTTCAGAGTCTTCTTCAAATTGTTCTTGACAAGACAAAAATAGAATACTGCCTAAAAAACAGACAGTAACACCGTTCAAATACTTCATTGTATCTAATTTATATTTTAAAATATAAGATATACATTATCGCATATCCGTTAATAACATCAAGATAGGGCAAGCTGATTAGTCGTTGATACAGAAGTTTTCAATTAGTGCATTAATGGCTATTATTCAGTTGTACACACAAGTGAAAGTACTTTTTATCTCTTTACAGTCAAACTTTTAATTAACTTTTATTTTATAGATTTTCGTTAATAAACTATTTATGAGAATTTTAACACGAAAAAAATATTTTAGCCTTTATAATAGGACTATTGAAGACACATTATTATATTTAGAAAAATGCTTTCTGCAAAAAAGAAGAAAAATATTATGTCTCTAACACTCTGCGAACAAAAAATATTAGTAACTTTGCCACACCCTTAATAAACGAGATTATAATTATACACTATAAACAAATTAAGAGATTATGCAAACAATTGACAATTTCAACTTTGCCGGTAAAAAGGCGATTGTCCGCGTGGACTTCAATGTACCTTTGGATGAAAATGGTAAAATCACTGACGATACCCGTATCCGTGGTGCTCTTCCTACACTGAAAAAAGTTTTGGCTGATGGTGGTAGCTTGATTATCATGTCACACATGGGTAAACCCAAAGGAAAAGTCAATGCTAAATTCTCATTGAACCAGATTGTAGACGCTGTTTCTGAAAAATTGGGTGTGCCCGTTAAATTTGCTCCGGACTGTGCTAAAGCAGGTGATGCTGCAGCAGCTTTGAAACCGGGAGAAGTCCTGTTATTGGAAAACTTGCGTTTCTATCCTGAAGAAGAAGGAAAACCTGTCGGAATCGATAAAGAAGATCCCGCATACGAAGATGCTAAAAAAGCAATGAAAGCTTCTCAGAAAGAGTTTGCTAAAACATTGGCTTCATACGCTGACTGCTATATAAATGACGCATTCGGTACTGCACACCGCAAACACGCTTCTACTGCTGTCATCGCCGACTATTTCGATGCAGACCACAAGATGCTGGGCTATCTGATGGAAAAAGAAGTAAAAGCCGTTGATAATATTTTGAAAGACATCAAACGTCCTTTCACTGCCATCATGGGTGGTTCTAAAGTTTCTACCAAAATCGGTATCATTGAAAACCTGATGGATAAAGTTGACAACTTGATTCTTTGTGGCGGTATGACTTATACTTTTGCTAAAGCTCAGGGTGGAAAAATCGGTAACTCTATCGTTGAAGACGATAAATTGGAATTGGCTCTCGACATCATTGCCAAAGCAAAAGCCAAAGGTGTAAATCTGGTATTGGGTACTGACTGCGTAGCAGCCGACGCATTCTCTAACGATGCTAATACTCAGGTTGTTCCTTCTAACAATATTCCTGACGGATGGGAAGGTCTTGATGCAGGTCCTGAAACTCAAAAATCATTTGCTGCCGCTATCGAAGATGCCAAGACTATACTTTGGAACGGTCCTGCAGGTGTATTTGAATTTGATAACTTTACAGCCGGTTCACGCGCTATCGCTGACGCTATTGCAAAAGCAACTAAAAACGGTGCTTTCTCATTAATCGGTGGTGGTGACTCTGTAGCTTGTATCAACAAGTTCGGCATGGCTGACCAAGTATCTTACATCTCTACAGGTGGTGGTGCTTTGTTGGAGGCAATCGAAGGAAAAGTTCTTCCGGGTGTTGCAGCTATCAAAGGTGAATAATTTCATTGATTTGATATAATAAAAAAGAGGCTGAACTCAGAAAGTATTTTGAGTCAGTCTCTTTTCATTTTTGTAAATATTTCATAGAACAGAACCGCCTCTGTCATCTCCTCGACCATTCCATCTTATTCAATTATCTAGTAATATTTTCATTTATAACCAGGCACATGAACGATTTTCAAAAAAATTATGTAATTTTGCCACCTATTCAATATAACTCGATAAATTATGAGAAGATATTCACTACTATTTACAATTTTGCTACTATCGGCAACAACAAGTTTTGCACAACTAAAAGATTTTAGTTATAAATTCTATGGACAGATTCGCACCGACTTATTTTACAACAGCCGGGCTAACGAAGAAACGGTAGACGGACTTTTCTATATGTATCCCAAAGACAAAGTATATGATGCCAACGGCAAAGACTTAAATGCGACAGCCAACGGCAGCTTTTATGCTTTATATACTCGTATGGGATTGGACGTACAAGGCCCCAAATTAGGAAATGCAAAAACTTCTGCCAAGGTGGAGCTGGATTTCCGAGGTTCGGGTACAACATTCTCGGTAGTACGCCTGCGCCATGCCTATCTGAATTTAGACTGGGGTACTTCTGCTTTACTATTGGGACAAACATGGCATCCCCTGTATGGTGATGTTGCTCCCCAAATATTAAATCTGAATATGGGAGCTCCTTTTCAGCCTTTCAGCCGTGCACCGCAAATCCGCTACCGTTACAAAACCGGAGATATACAAATAACAGGTGCGGCCCTGTGGCAGTCACAATACCTTTCTCAAGGTCCTGAAGGTAAAAGCCAGAAATATATCAAGAACAGTTGTGTGCCTGAGATATATGCCGGCATTGACTACAAACACAACGGCTTATTAATAGGAGCAGGCATCGAAATGGTATCTTTAACTCCTCGTACACAAACCACTGTGGAGGATAAGATATATAAAGTGAGCGAACGTATTACCAGCCTGTCATACGAAGTGCACATGAAGTATAATACTGCAAAATGGTTTGTTGCCGCTAAAAGCGTATTAGGTTCAAATCTTACACAAACCTCCATGTTGGGAGGTTACGGTGTAAAATCAGTTGACCCACGTACGGGAGAACAGGAATACTCACCCAACCGTAACAGTAGTTCATGGATTAATATCGTATATGGAAAGACATGGAAACCCGCACTTTTCTTCGGCTACATGAAAAACCTCGGAACAAGTGACGCTGTAACCAAGATGTACGGAACAGGAACAAACATAGACCAGCTAATCAGCGGGACAGCCGAACTGACTTATAATGTTCCTCATTGGAAGTTAGGAGTGGAATATAATCTTACTTCTGCGTGGTATGGTTCTCTGAATCAATCTAATGGGAAAGTGATTGATACTCATTCCATATCCAATAACCGTTTGGTGGCAACCGCATTATTCATGTTTTAAGAGATAATGAAATGGAAAAGATGAAAGAGTTTTTCGTTATAACAGTTTCTTTAAAAACTCTTCCATCTTTTTTCATTATAACAGTTTCCTGCCCATCAGTTCAATTCCCTATTACCTTATATTTCACATCAAGTTATTGTGAAACATTGTGTTAAACCCCACAATACATTAAAAGGTAATTTTTTGAAAAGTATTCTAATCAATATATCTCAATTTCATCCAAAGCGATAAGCCCGGGAACCTCACTCCTGTCATGTGGGCTATAACAATCTATACCATTCCTGATTTTACCTCCGCTAAAAAATTCAATCTTCACCCCTATAATATCCGTTTGCACCGGAAACTCAATCACTTCATCAAATCCCTTAAAAGTATTCTCTTTTATATCGTAAGTAAAATCCTTTTCGACTATCTTCCGAAAGTTTTTATCCGAATCTGAAACAAAGACAATTGCTTTGCTTACCGGCAACACACCTCCGGCAGCATTATATAAAGTACCGAATCTTATCTTGCTGATATTTGTTCCATCAAGTTCCACCACAAAAGTAACCTTATCATCTGCATCAGGAAGGATTCCCACCCATGGAGTAGACGAGGCATCATTTCCCCTTTTTCCATTCGTCAATCCCAATGTAACGCTATCAGCACCCAAAACATCATTCTCATCCCAAACATCCCCTTTCATGCCTGTGGGCTCAGGAGTTATTTTGTATTTCTTTCCCGAAATCAGATTACCATATAATTTTTTATGTGTGACTTTACCCACAGGGTTTCCATCTACAAAAGCAGCCGCTTTCAGTTCATAAACTCCCGACAAAGGGAAAGGGCCGGTATATAAATTCCCGGCAAGAGTAGGTTCAGTGCCATTTATAGTATAATAAATTTGTGTATTGGGGCAGAAAGTTTCCAACTCCACATTCAATATTCCGCTTTCTGTGGCACGCGTATTAATATTTACATCAAAGAAATTACGACACGCCTTTACCCCTAGAATATCCAAGCGTTCAAAATCCTCTTCCATACGTTCACAAAAAGAATGGAAATCTTTTCTATCCATCGGAGTCCAACCCGTTTCGGCAATAGCCATCAAACGCGGAAATATCTGATAATCCCTCCTGTCTTCCGTCGGCATATATTCCGACCAACAATTGGCTTGCAGACCGATAATATGTCGCTTCACCAGACTGTCCGCATCAGTCGGAACCGGATTATAACTGTATGTCTTCTTCAACGTATTATATCCGCCGATAGTCACCGGAGCTATTTCTGGGTCTTCCTGATAATGGTCCAAATAAGCATAAGGATTAGGAGTCATAATGGCGTCATGACCGGCCTTTGCAGCATTCACACCGCCTTCCACACCACGCCAAGACATAACTGTCGCATTCGGAGCCAAACCTCCTTCTAATATTTCATCCCAACCAATAATATTACGTCCTTTAGTATTCAGATATTTTTCTATCCTTCCCACAATATAGCTTTGCAGTTTTTCTTCCTTCGTATGCTTCTTACCATCTATAGGATTGGGAACTGCATCTTCCTTCAATCCCAATTCACGAATCAGTTTCTGACAATGCGAACATTCTTCCCAAGCGTTCTTGGGACACTCATCACCACCTATATGAATGTATTCACCGGGAAAAAGTTCCACCACCTCATCCATCACTCCTTCCAAAAAAGAAAATAAAGTATCTGTGGGACAAAAGACCTGATCGAATACTCCCCAAAGTTTGGCTACCTCATAGGTGCTGTCCGGGGTACAAGACAACTCAGGATAAGCAGCAATGGCAGCTAAAGCATGTCCGGGCAATTCTATCTCCGGAATCACCGTAACATATCTGCTCTTTGCATAAGCAACCACGTCTTTTATCTCTTCCTGAGTATAAAATCCGCCATGAGGTTTACCATCATACTTAAATGGATAATGAGTGTAAAAGTAGTCTATCATCGTTTCTGAACGCTTCGAACCGACTTCCGTCAACTTGGGATACTTCTTAATTTCTATTCGCCAGCCCTGGTCATCCGTCAGATGCCAATGAAAAGTATTCATTTTGTGCATGGCAAGAATATCAATAAACTTTTTTATATAGTCCACCGATGCAAAATGACGGCATCCGTCAAGCATCGCTCCACGATACCTGAATGCCGGAGCATCATTTATTTCCACACAAGGAAGGCTCCAATCAGCATTACGCACCGGTTTATCTCCATAAACCTCCGGTGGTAACAACTGATACAATGACTGCAAGCCATAATAAAATCCGTTTGGAGCAGAAGCAGTAATCTTTATTTGCTTTGGAGTAACGGATAAAGAATAAGCCTCTCGTGACATTCCTGCCACACTGTCAAAAACAATAGATGCCACATTTTCATGCAATTCGTCCGATATCTTCAACTTCAGTCCGGCTATATTAAATAATCTAGAAGAAAAGTCGGAAGCAATATCCTTCACTTCCTGAGAAGCATTTACAACAATCGGCACATCATTATCCAAATAAAAACGTCCGGCTTTTTCATCCAAAACAGTGGGAAAAGGAACAATATTATACGCATTAACAGACTCTTTCATTTGGCATCCACACATTAGCAGTCCAATGAAAAATAAAAACAGACTCCTTTTTTTCATAATAAATACTGTGTTAAGTTTTAATTTATGGGGGTTTTAATTCTTTGCTGACAAAAATAACAAGAAAAACGGAATTAAATACTATCTTTGTCGGAGTTAACCAAATTTATTCTAATACACATGACAGCAAATACCCCCAAACGATTGCTCGCTCTCGATATTCTGAGAGGCATCACCATTGCAGGCATGATTCTTGTAAACAATCCCGGTTCATGGGGTTATGTATACACCCCTTTAGAGCATGCCGCTTTTAACGGACTCACTCCCACCGACTTAGTCTTTCCTTTTTTCATGTTTATCATGGGAATATCAACGTATATTTCATTAAGGAAATATGAGTTTTCTTATTCACATACGACCTTGCAAAAGATAGTCAAACGAACAATCGTCATCTTCTGCATCGGGTTATGCTTAAATCTATTTGCAAAATCAGCATTTACCCATCATCTCAATTTTGAAAACTGGCGCTATATGGGAGTCATGCAACGACTTGCCATCAGCTACGGCATTACCGCTTTGATAGCTATCACAGTAAAACATAAATATTTCCCTGCTATCATCATTACCACACTGACAGCATATTTCATCTTACTGGCTATGGGAGACGGATTTATCCTGTCGGAAACGAATATTATAGCCCGCTTTGATGCATGGGCATTGGGACCCTCCCATATGTACCACGACTCCGGGATTGCTTTTGACCCGGAAGGCTTACTAAGTACTATCCCTGCCATCTGCCATGTCATGGTAGGCTTTTACTGCGGAAAATTATTCTTTTCGGCCAAAGATAATAATGAAAAGATACAACGACTGTTTATCATTGGTACCTTATTGACCTTCATCGGTTTTCTATTGAGCTACGGATGCCCTATCAACAAAAAGATATGGTCACCTACTTTTATTATTACTACTTGTGGACTGGCATCGAGTTTTTTGGCTCTTCTTATCTGGATTATAGACATTAAAGGCTATCAAAAATGGTGCATATTTTTCCGGTCATTCGGAGTTAATCCATTATTCATATATGTATTTGCCGAAACGATAGGTGTTATTTTAGGAGTGACAGGATGTAGTAATTTTATCTATGAAAGAGTACTTGTACCAATTTTGGGCAATTACCCTGCTTCACTTGTTTATTCTTTGCTCTATATCCTGTTTTGCTGGAGTATTGCACATATATTATATAAGAAGGGCATTTATATAAAAATTTAAAATCAATTTAGAAGAAAACTATAAACAGATGGATAAAGAGGGCAACTTATCATTTATTTCAGAACTGACAGAAGTATTTAAAAACAAGCAACAACAATTCATACAGTTTGCATATTCTTATGTACGAGACAAAGAAGATGCAGAAGATATTGTCATGAGCGCTTTCACCACTATGTGGGAGCGCCGTGACGAATTACAAGAGCACACTAACATTTCCGCCCTGCTTTTGACGGCAATCAAAAACCGTTCACTTAATTATCTACAACATCAGGAAGTACGCATGAATGCCGAACAGCAAATCAGTAATATGAAACAAAAAGAAATAGCTCTGCGCATTTCCACACTGGAAGCCTGTGACCCGGAAAAACTATTTTGCGACGAAATACAATCCATAATACATACAGCAATCAATGAGCTTCCATCTACCAGCAGACAAATATTCATATTGAGCCGAATAAACAATATGTCTAATAAAGAAATTGCCACCCGGATGGATATCTCTGTGAAGACTGTAGAATTCCATATCACGCGTTCCCTAAAACAGCTTAGGGCCAAATTGAAAGACTATCAGTTTGTGTGGATTTGGCTATAAGAAAAAGAAATATTGAGATTTTACTAAAAAAATTCATTTTTCCATTAGGGTTCTTTCATCCTATCCGGTTATATATATAAAACAGGGGAAGAATGAACACTGATTTATTACATAAATACTTTAAAGGAGAAACCACAGAACAAGAGGAAAGCCTCATTGTAGAGTGGGTAGAAGAGAGCGCTGAAAATAAGGCACGTTATCTGAAAGAGCGTATGCTATACGACGTATCTCTTTTCTCGGACACAACAACCGGCAAGAAAGAAAAGAAAAATATATTTCTATATTATATAGTTCCGGCCATGGCAGTAGCGGCTATGTTCGCACTCCTATTCTATATAGGTATTCCTCACACTCCGACCACAGAAAGTGTATTATCACAAACGATTCGGATTCCAGCCGGTCAACGTGCTCAAATGGAATTACCGGATGGCTCCCTTGTTTGGCTCAATTCCCAAACGACATTGACATACGATGCCAGCTTCGGAAAGAAAGACCGGAAAGTCACATTAGACGGTGAAGCATATTTTGAAGTAGCACACAATAAAGAGATTCCCTTCTATGTGCAGACAGAGAAAATTAAAGTGCAAGTAACCGGAACTAAATTTGATGTATGCTCTTACAAAGGTTCGAATAACTTTATCGCCCGACTCATTGAAGGTTCCATCAACCTGCTGACCAATGATACAGAAGAAAAGGCACTCAGCAGCCTGAACAAAGGGAAATACTTTTCGATGGAAAACGGTAAATATAAAACCGGAGAGCTGACCAGCAACAATGCTTTAGCCTGGATGGAAGGAATATACTATTTTGATGATGTGCCTTTCAAAGAACTCCTCAGTAAAATAGCCCTGTATTATAATTACAAGATAACAGTGGACAATCCGAAGATATTGGAAGGCTACCGCTGTACAGGCAAATTTAAAGATTTGGACGGTATAGAACACATATTAAAAGTGATTCAGAAAGACCACCCATTCAAGTACCATATTGACAATGAACATAATAAGATAACAATAGAATAAAATCACATAAAAGTTTAACCTTAAATATTTTTAAAGCCATGACATAGAAATCCATCAAAAAAGAATCGAGAAGTACCCCCATACTCCCCGATTCGACAGCTAACAAATGACCTTAATCAAATTTATTAACTTAACACATTACAAAGATATGAGAAAAATTTCTTTGGAAGGGTATTTATACCCAAAAAGTTCAGCTTTTAAACAAATATTACGAACTATGAAAATTGCAGTCTGCCTTTTACTGGCATCTACTCTTAGTGCATTCAGTATGGATGTGTATTCTCAAAGCGCTAAAGTCAGCTTGGAATCAAACACTATAAAGGTAGCTCAATTAATCTCTGCTATTGAGGCACAGACTAATTATCTATTTGTATACAACAAAAAGAACGTTGATTTAAACCGAAAAGTCAAAATCAACGCTACCCACAAAGCCGTTTCTGAAATATTAGACGAAGTCTTTGAAGGAACCGGTATTTCTTATGTCATGGAAGGTAAGAATATCGTCCTGACAAAAGGGAATGGCACAATTGGTGAACAGCAACCCAATACCATTACCATTAAAGGTACAATTACCGACACACAAAATGAGCCCATCATTGGTGCAAATATACTTCAGCAAGGTACAACCAACGGTACTATTACCGATGTCAACGGTGAGTTTACTCTGGAGGTACCTTCTGACGCACAATTGATAATCTCCTATATCGGTTATAAGAAAATCATTATCCCTGTAAACGGTCAGACTACCTTCACCGTCAAAATGGAAGATGACGCCCTCAAATTGGATAATGTAGTAGTTACAGCGATGGGTATTAAGAAAAAAGAGGCCTCATTGACTTATTCTACCCAACAATTGAACGGTGATGAACTGACACGTGCCAAAGATGCCAATATGATTAATTCACTGGCCGGTAAATCTGCCGGTGTCACCATTACAAAAAACTCTTCCGGTTTGGGCGGTTCTGCAAAAGTATCTATCCGTGGTGTCCGTTCTGCCAATGAAAACGGCAATAACCAACCATTGTACGTCATTGACGGTGTCCCTATGCTGAACAACACTACTGAACAATCATTCAGCGTAATGGGTGGTAATAATGATGCCGGTAACCGTGACTCCGGCGACGGCATATCCAATCTCAACCCAGATGACATAGAAAGTATGAGTATTTTAAAAGGTGCATCTGCTGCCGCACTTTATGGTTCTCAAGCTGCCAATGGTGTAATCTTAATTACAACCAAAAAAGGGAAAGCAGGTATGCAAAGAATTACATTCTCTTCCAACCTGACAGTCGACCATGCTGTTTCATTACCCGAATTCCAAAACAGCTATGACGTAGACGGTTTAACCAATTGGGGTACCCAAAATACTTCCATGAAGAATTATGATAACGTAGGTGACTTCTTCGGAAACGGTATTACTGCAATCAACTCATTGAGTATTCAAGTAGGAAAAGAAAAAGTTCAGACCTATTTCTCATACGCCAACACAACTGCGTCAGGTATTATCGATGCCAACAAATTATACAAACATAATCTGGCATTGCGCGAAACCGCTACACTATTCAACGATAAACTTACATTGGATGCCAATGTGAACCTGATTTCCCAAACAATCAAAGACCGCCCCACTTCCGGTGGTTATTACATGAACCCGTTGGTAGGACTTTATACTTTCCCACGCGGCAAGGATATGAGCGAATATCGCGACAATTATGAAGTTTTCGATGAAGGACGTAATCTGCCATTGCAAAATTGGTATACCTCCACAGCCGATTTTGAACAGAATCCTTACTGGATTGTAAACCGTATCACCAGTAAAGACAAACGTTATCGCGCCATTGCATCGTTGAGTGCAAACTTCAAGGCCACCGACTGGCTGACTTTACAAGCCCGTGGCAATATCGACTTTATCAATGACAAATACCAACAGAAATTCTATGCCGGCACAGCAGCCAATCTTTGCCATGCAAACGGACGCTATGTAGACATGAACGACCAGGAATTTTTAATGTATGGTGACGTAATGGCCATGTTTAATAAAACATGGAAGGACTGGAGCGTAAATGCAGCTGTCGGCGGCAGCATCAATGTGCAGAAAACCAATATGCTTAAGTTGGATTCCGGAAAGGCCGGTTTGTATTATGCAAATGTATTCACAGTTCCCAATATGATTCTTAATACCGGAACTGCCTATATTGACGAAACCCTGAATCAACGCCGCACAGTACAATCTATATTCGGGACAGCACAAATCGGTTGGAAAGAAGCCGCTTATATTGACTTGACCGCGCGTAATGACTGGTCATCCACTTTGGCAGGAACCAGCAGCCGCAAGAAAGGCTTCTTCTATCCGTCGGTAGGTTTGACATGGATTATGTCCAAGAGCCTTCCTATGCCCGAATGGATTAACTTTGCAAAAATTCGTGGTTCATGGGCACAAGTAGGTAACGACCTTCCTATCGGCATCACTTCTCCTATTCCGACTATCACAGCCGGTGGCATCGTTCATCAAATTCAATATGACATTGACGAAAACCTGAAGCCTGAAATCTCTTCTTCTTGGGAAATCGGTATGGAATGGAAATTCTTCAACAGCCGTCTGGATTTGGACTTCACCTACTATCGGACAGATACAAAAAACCAATTATTGTATATCAGCACTCCGACAGGCGCACACCCACACAAATATATCAATGCAGGTAAAATCCGTAACTCAGGTGTTGAACTGACTGTAGGCGTCACGCCTATAATGAATGAAAACTTCCGTTGGAAATCAACAGTAAACTTCTCTACCAATAAAAATAAAGTGGTTTCTTTAGGTGGCAATGACGAGTTCGTATATGGTGATGACGGTTTGTCAATGCCTTACAGAATGCGCGTTAAAGAAGGCGGTTCACTGGGTGACCTCTATGGTAACGACTTCAAACGTGAAAACGGCAAGATTGTAACCGATGAAAAGGGAGTGCCGGTACTCGAAACAGGAAACAATGTATTGATTGGAAATGCTAACCCAGACTGTATGCTGGGATGGAGTAACACATTTACTTACAAAGGCTTCAGTCTTTATTTCTTGGTCGATGCTACAATCGGTGGTGACGTCATCTCGCTGACTCAGGCTGCTCTTGACCTGAAAGGGCTTAGCAAAGTATCTGCCGAAGCACGTGACAAAGGCTATGTAGAAGTAGAAGGACAGAAATTTGAAGATGTAAATGCTTTCTATAATAAAGTGGCAACACGAGGTGATGCTTGTACATCCTATTATCGTTACGACCGGACCAACGTTCGTATGCGTGAGATATCACTAGGGTATTCATTTCCGCAGAATATGCTGGAAAAGACAAAATTTATCAAAGGTCTTGACCTCTCATTAGTAGCACGCAACTTATTCTTCTTCTACAAAGACGCTCCGTTTGATCCGGATGCAACAATGTCTGTAGGTAATACCAATCAAGGTATTGACGTATTCGGCATGCCGTCTACTAGAAACATAGGTTTCAATATTAAATTCACATTCTAATACTCAGACCATTATGAAAAGTAATAAATATATTCTCTCCATATTATTAAGCGGAATTATTGGAATGACCGCTTGTACAGACAGTTTTGAACGCTATAATACTCCTGACGGAGCATTCACCGAAGATTTGCAGGATTATGATTTTCAAAGACAGCTCATCCCATTCAAAACTTCTCAAACTGCAATCATCTATCAGACCGGAGTAGACGGTACCGACTGGCAATACCAAATTATGCAGAGTTTGGCTGCCGATATGTTTGGCGGATACTTTCATGATATGAAAGGCGATTTCAACGACAAGAATTCCACCTACAACCTTAACCTAGGTTGGACGAGTGCTCAATGGAGTTACAACTATGCACAGGGAATGCCCGCTATTGCCAGTGCAGAAAAGATTGACACCAAAGAAGAATATCCAACTTTCTATGCTGTCAACAAGATTATCAAGGTAGCCATGATGCATCGTGTATCAGACTATTACGGTCCGATTATTTACAAGAACTTCGGTAAAGACAACCCTGCTCCCGAATCGCAACAAGAAGTATACAACGATTTTTTTGCCGACTTGTCAGAAGCTATAGACTTACTGAAAACACACGTTGCTGATAATGGTCCTGAAACATTTGCCGGTGTAGACATTATGATGCCCCCGGGAAAACGCAATTATGCCCAATGGATAAAATTCGCCAATTCATTACGCCTCCGCTTGGCTATGCGCGTTTCCAATGTAGACAAGAGTCTGGCCGAGGCTCAAACCAAAGCAGCATTAGACCCAAACAATGGTGGAGTGTTAGAAAAAGCTGATGATACAGTAGGTGAATATGGAATACGTAATCCGTTGGGGGGCGTCAACGGTTGGGATGAAGTCTTTATGAATGCCAACCTTGAATCTTTCTTGAATGGATATGAAGATCCTCGCATGGATAAATACTTCGTACCTGCAACAGGCAACTCGGGAGGTGACGGTGATGTAGCAGAATTATTCCCGATAAAGAATAAGTTTAAAGGAGTGCGTCAGGGTACAGGCATTGTTACCGACAATCGGTATGTCACTCATTCCAAGACCATTGTAACTACCTCAACTCCGATTATCGTAATGACGGCAGCCGAAGTGTGGTTCCTTCGCGCCGAAGCTGCATTAAGAGGATATGTAGACCCCGGAAAAGAAGCCGAATATTATAAGAAAGGTATAGAAACCTCTTTTGCACAATGGGGTGCAGGTGATGCAGGTGCTTACCTGACGAGTGAAAATGTTCCGGCTGACTATAAAGATGCTTTCAATGCAAAATTCGATGCCAAAGCAACGACCTCCATTACTCCTAAATGGGATGATGCCGCAACAAACGAACAAAAATTGGAACGTATCATTACACAAAAATGGCTGGCGTGCTATCCCGACGGCTGCGAAGCATGGGCAGAGCAACGCCGTACCGGTTATCCGAAGCTATTCAAAGTGGCTGTAAACAACAGTCAGGGAACCATCAACACCGATATCATGATTCGCCGTCTTCCATTCTCCAATGAATTGGATGCAAGTACCATCAGCCAATTAACCAGTTTACTAGGTGGTGCCGACAATGGCGGAACACGCCTGTGGTGGGATGCCGGAAGAAATAATTTCTAAAAAGGCAAAAAAGCACAAGTGTTTTATCACAGTTATGTATTAAAAAAATTCGCTTCAGATTTCAGGGTATTAGCATAAGGCAAAAAGAAGTGTCAAGGCGGAAAGTAGCATTGCTTTCCGCCTCTTTTATTTATTTCACTGATATATTTCACAGGATTTATAGAAACCTATTTGGATATTAGCTCTCACTACGCTACCTTTGCATACAGAAACAAATAATCACAACCTATGAAAAGACTCATTATTCTAGGCACTTTCTTATTATCAATAAGCTGCCTAAATGCTCAGACTTCAACAAACTACGAAGAAGCAAGTAATCCAATTGCAACCAATCCCTCTTTATGGGCTAAAGTAAGTGCTCCGCAAGTCAGCTGGGGTAGCACAGATATTAGATACAAAAAAGAAGAACCTGCTCCGATTGCCCGACTTAAAAAAGACATTAACCTTACTGCATGGAAGGGTGAAAGAGTTTCGGCACAGTTTGTTGTATGGACTCCTGAAGCACTCGACAACTTATCTTTTATAGTCAGTGACCTAACCTCCGGCAAAGAAACGATTTCAAAAGACGACATCCGTACCGGTTTTGTACGTTATGTCATGACCGACGAATTAAATAAAGACGGAAAAGGCGGATGCGGCTACCGTAAGAGTTCGGATTATGACTCTACACTTGTAGCAGACCCTATCGACCATATCGCCTCCACCCTAGTGGTACCTGCCAATGCAACACAAGGCGGATGGATTAGTGTCCGTGTGCCTCAACAGGTAAAAGCCGGAAAATATACCGGTACCGTTACTGTAAAAGATGGAGATAAAGTCTTATCAGAACTGAAATTAGCAGTAAATGTAAAGAATCACACTTTGCCGGCTTCCACCGAATGGGCTTTCCATCTTGATTTGTGGCAAAACCCGTATGCCGAAGCACGTTACTATAATGTAGAACCGTTCAGCAAAGAACATTTTGACCGTATGCGTCCCGATATGCAAAATTATGTAGATGCAGGCGGAAAAGTCATCACTGCCTCTATCATGCACAAACCTTGGAACGGCCAGACTTATGATCCCTTCGAAAGCATGGTAACTTGGTTAAAGAAAGCAGACGGAACTTGGTATTTCGATTATACCGTATTCGACAAATGGGTGGAATATATGATGTCATTGGGAGTTAAAAAGCAAATTAACTGCTATTCAATGGTACCTTGGAGACTCTCCTTCCAATACTTCGACCAGGCAAGCAATTCATTCAAATATCTGGATGCCAAACCAGGCGAACCTGCTTATGATGAATTTTGGGGCAATATGCTGACCTCTTTCGCCAAACATCTGAAAGAAAAAGGATGGTTCGACATAACACATATATCTATGGACGAACGCCCGATGAAAGACATGTTGGCTACATTAAAAGTGATTCGTAAAGCCGATAAAGATTTTAAAGTTTCTTTAGCAGGAACCTATCACGATGAATTAGTGAAAGAATTGCATGACTATTGTATCGCCATAGGCGAGAAGTTCCCTGCAGAAGTGATTAAATCACGCAGAGAAGCCGGACAGGTCACTACCTATTATACCTGTTGTACCGAACCCCGCCCGAATACTTTCACTTTCAGTGCACCGGCTGAAGCTGAATGGTTAGGTTGGTTTGCTGCCAAAGAGAACTTGGACGGTTACCTCCGTTGGGCTTTAAACAGCTGGGTTAAGAATCCTTTGCAAGACAGCCGTTTCACAGCATGGGCTGCCGGAGACACTTATATGATTTATCCCGAAGGACGTTCATCCATCCGTTTCGAACGTCTGATTGAAGGTATTCAAGCTTACGAAAAGATTCGCATCTTAAAGGAAGAATTCGAAAAGAAAGGAAACAAATCAGCTATCAAACAAATTGATAAAGTATTGAAAACATTCGACGAATTCAGTCTGGAAAAGATTCCGGCTGCTACGGTTGTTGCTAAAGCTAAAGAAGCTATCAACAAATATTAAGAAACAATTTATCGGGAGGATGTATCAGAACTTATCAGGAGTTTTGACACATCCTCCTTTATTTAATGACACTTGCAGAATAAACGAAACTCATTGATGAAGAAGAATATTATAATTAATATAACAAGCTGGCTGTGCATAGGTTTGCTTCTATTTTCATATTTGGAACGGCAACTTGCATTCCACTATTTTTATATCGAACAATTTCGTTTGTTCCGTTTCAACCAAGACTACGCTCTCCAACTCTTTTCCCATCCCGGAGGTATCTCTGAATACATTGCTTCTTTTTTAATTCAATATTTCATCCACCCGCATATCGGACCGCTGATTATGACCTGTCTGTTTCTCTTTATCAGCATCGGTGTGCAGACCATCTGGAGGAAGCTGTCTCCCAATTTGGAAATGCCGTTGGCCTATCTGACACCGGGCATCCTACTATTATTGGCCGATATGGATTTCAATCATCATCTGGAAGGCATCCTTGCCTACGCATCGGTAGTCTGGATACTCAATTTATACATCCGCATCCGTTCCTCATTGATTCGGATTTCATTCATGACCATCGCCTCATGGCTACTGTTCTACTTTGCAGGTCCGGCATTCGAAGCAGTCATATTCTGTGCTATTTTCTATGAATTCTATAAAAAATCATCTTCTAAATGGTATTCCCTTCTTTTACTCCCTTTAGGTATTTTTCCCGCCTTTTGGTGGTATCAGACAGGACTGGGAGGAGAAGCACGCATTGTATTCTCGCCCGATGCTTATTTCCATCCCCGATTGGCATTACAACCTATTATTTATTATGCTTGGGGTGCATTATTACTCATATTCGCACTAGCCTGCCTATGTGGTAAATTCAAAGGATTTAAAAAGAAATGGATGGTCTATACCTCTCCTATTCTTCAAATCATATTGGCAGGATGGTTCCTACACAACGGAACAAAGACATACAACTCCCCTACGTTGTATTTTGTAAAAGAGCTCGATTATTACGCCAGAACCGAACAATGGGACAAACTTCTTTCTGCTCCCCTTCGTTCCGATAAAAACGCCATGCACGCCTGCTTCCAAAATCTGGCATTGGCACAAAAAGGCATTTTGGCCAACAAAGCATTATCGCTCAAACAAGTAGGGACAGACGGTTTATGGATTACATGGAACCGTTCCACCACAGCTTCCACCTTATTAAGTGATGTTTATTATGCAATGGGAAATGTAGCCCTTGCCCAACGAATGGCTTTCGAGGGAATGATTTCTTCCGAATGGACTGTAAATCCCCGCCTGCTAATCAGACTGGTGAAGACAAATTTGATTTATGGCAATCATGCCGTTGCCGGCAAATACATCAGAATGTTGGAAGACACGCACGCTTATAGAGAGCAGGCACTTGCTTTAAAACAATTTCTGAACAATGATGAAGCTATAGACAAAGATTCTGAATTGGGGTTCAAACGACACTGTATTGCCAAGACCGACGGCTTGGCCCAAATAGAAGGAGTTCCCTATGATTTGCTCCAAATCGTCGCTTCCAATCCCGAATGTAAGACGGCATTCGAATACCTAGGCATATTCTGTTTAATGAATAAAGATATCATTCCGTTCAACCAACTTATAGAAACCTATCATAATGCCAAAGGGTTGTCGCCTATGCCGGTGAGTTTTCAGGAAGCCATCATTCTCGCCCACGAAGGAGACACAGCAGCATGGACTCGATTGGGCGTAACTCCACAAGTGGCAGAACGTTTCCGTGCTTTCAAGCAAACGGTACTTCAAAACAGAGGAAGTGCCGCATTACCCAATAAGCTGCATGCCGGTTTCGGTAATACATACTGGTATTATTATATGTTCAAAAAATAAAACAATATGAAGAACTCTATCTTATTCCACATATTTTTGCTTTGTATCTGCTGCATAGCCTGCACCGGCACAACTAAAGAACCGGTTGCCGATGTAACGCTGGACGAACTGCCGTCTATCTTTCCCGATTACGCCGATGTCACCATTCCCCCACATATCGCCCCCTTACGTTTTCAGTTATTGGAACCGGGAGACGAAGCAATAGCCGTACTCAGCTGCGGCAATGAAAAGATGATAACGGCAGCTTCCGCTGACGGACAATTTCTCTTTTCAGAAAAAGAATGGAACAAATTACTAGACAAGGCTGTCGGAAAAGACATTAATGTAAAAGTATATCGAAGAGAAAAGAACGAATGGCAAAGCTACCCCACTTTTCTGTGGCATGTATCTGCCGACCCGATAGACGAGTATCTGGCCTACCGACTGATAGAACCGGGATATGAATTGTGGAATAAAATGGGAATCTACCAACGTCATCTCACCGATTATGAACAAACACCTATCATTGAAAACAGCCTGACAAACCATAACTGCATGAATTGCCATTCCTTCTGTCAGCAAGACCCGGAGAAAATGCTGTTCCACATGCGTGCCGAACTGCCGGGTACTTACATTATAAATGGAAAGAGCATAGAAAAACTGGATACGAAAGCCGGTGAAAAAGTGCAGTCATTGGTTTATCCGTCATGGCATCCTACGGGCAACTTTGTGGCTTTCTCCGTCAACAATACCCGTCAGTCTTTCCACATGAACGATAAAAACCGGATTGAAGTCTATGACCTGTCTTCCGACGTGGTAGTATATGATGTCAATAAGCATGAAGTAGTGACCGACTCGCTGATATTCTCCAATAAAGCCTTTGAAACTTTCCCCACTTTCTCACCGGACGGAAAAACACTTTATTTTTGTTCGGCTCAGGCGAAGGAACTTCCCAAAGACTTCAAATCAGTGAAATACAGCCTTTGTTCTATCAGCTTCGACCCCGAAACCCGCCGTTTCGGTCATCAAGTCGATACACTTTACAGCAGTGAACAAGCCACTGTCCAAATAACCGAAACAGAACACAAAAGTGCCTCCTTCCCCCGAGTTTCTCCCGATGGAAAACAACTTGTCTTTACACTGTCCGAGTATGGAAACTTTTCCATTTGGCATAAAGATGCAGATTTATATAGAATAGATTTGAATTCGGGTGTCATGCACCGTATGGATGAAGTAAACAGTGACGATGTGGAAAGCTACCATTCATGGAGCAGTAACAGCCGTTGGCTTGTTTTCAGCAGCCGGCGCATTGACGGTCTTTATACACGTCCGTATCTGGTACATATTGATGAAAACGGAACGTCTGGCAAACCTTTTGTCCTCCCGCAAAAAGACCCTGATTTCTACTCACGCTTCATGTTCTCATATAATATTCCTGAATTTGTAAAAGGTAAAGTAGAAGCCGAGGCACATACTATCGCAAACACTGCACGCAAGCCGGGAAATAGAATCAGAATGGGGAAATAATACTGACCAGAAAGCACGCTTTTACACGTACGTCCGCATGAGGCTACACGTACGTGTGACCTCATGCGGACGTACGTACAGGCCTATACGTACTAACGTGTTTTTTCACTCGAAAGAATGTGTGAATAGATACTCCTCCTATTCACAGAAGCATTCTCATTATAGGCGTTTCTGCGAGATAGGAGGAGTTGCAACAGTCTCAATTACGGACTATTACTTTTAGAATTAAGATTGTATTATAAAAACTCTAAGAAAGAATCAGAAATTAAAAGGGGTACTCTTTACATAAGCCTTATACTTCTTTATCATACCCGGATACGACTCTTCAGCACGTGGCAGATAACGGAAACCGGAAACTTTTACGTCTTCTCCCAAACTTATTACAAACTGGTGAGGATATTTATTTCCATCACGAGTGCTCCAATAGGTAGATTCCTGCAAATCATATATTTTATCGGCAGTAAAGTTGCCCCAACTTGTGCTTTCACTATCAGCATATTCAATCTTCCAATGCTGACGGGAAAGCGGCTTACCATTTTCATCCAACAAATAGAACTCGGCCACGGCAGCATTGTCTTTTCCATCTTGCGCACTCAATGCCTCCAGACAGAAATAACGTCCTGCAACAGTTTTTCCAAATTTAACTTCCTGCCAGCCGTTACCTGCTGACAATTCGCCAACGGCAACCGGGCTCTCGCCTTTCAGATTAAGATTTTGCCCTTTAGCGCGATGGGTGGCGGGAGCCTCAGCGCGTAACATATCAAGAATAGGTTTCTTTAATCCCGATACCGTTGCTTTCTCAGGTCCCATCAAATCAAGAACAATGATTTCATTCTTACCTTTTTTCAGCCAACAGCCAGGCATGAACAAAGTTTGCTGCGGTCCGATTTTCCAAAAACGCCCCATCGCCTTTCCATTAACCCAAACCATTCCTTTTCCCCACGTTTGCATATCTAGAAAAACATCTCCTACTTGGTCTAACTCAAACGTTGCACGATAGTATGCAGGTGCATCAAGTTTTTCACCCTCCACATATTTCTTTGACTCTGCAAAGTCGTGAGCAACCGGGAAACTATAAACTTCCCAATTCTTCAACTCCCGTTTATCCGTCTCGGTCAGCAGTTCAACCTTATCCGTAATTCCTTTACGGTCATGGATAGCCACATCAAAATTAACACGTCCCATCGCTTCAACCAGAATATCAAGTCGGGTACCTTTCTGCAGCGAAGGAAGTACCAACGAATTCTGTCCGCGTCTGCGATCCAGACGTCCCAACAGTTTGCCATCGGCGTACACTTGTGCCCAATCGTGTACTTCATCTATTAACAAAGTAGTACCTTCCTTCACTTCCGGCAAAGAGGTGCGATATAAAATCGTTCCCCAACCTTGGTCGAACTGCTCCATCGGTTTGATATCCTCTGAAAGTTTCGGTTCGGGCAGATTGTCAAATAACGGAGCCACTTCCTTCAAAGCAAATTCGGGAATCTCAATTACCGGATAAGCAGCCGGAACATCGGGTATCACTTGTGCTGAGTCGGCATACTGCATCAACATCTCCCGCAACTTATAATATTTAGGAGTTGCCCAACCCGCTTCACTGATAGGAGCATCATAATCATAAGAACTACACATGGCAGAATAAGCAGGACTATTTGCTCCTCCCCAATGTCCAAAAGTAGTTCCTCCATGCGTCATATACAGAGAAAAAGAGATATGGCGGTCAAGCATATCTTTAATGCCCGAAACCATTGTCTCAGCATCACGAGTTTCATGTTTACGTCCCCAATGGTCAAACCATCCGCTCCAAAACTCGCTACACATTAAAGGTGCATTGGGACGAGCTTCTTGCAATTTTTTAAACTGTGCATCAATATTGGCTCCTGTTCCGAAATTAATTGTCCAAACCAAATCATCCAATCCGTTACGTTGGAAAGTAGAACTCCAGTCACACTGAAACAGAGGCACATCTGTAAAACCGGCTCCTTTGACTATATCGCGTATGTTGGCAATATATTCTTTGTCAGTAGCATAGGCTCCATATTCATTTTCTACCTGTACCATAATGATATTCCCTCCGCGGCTCACCTGCAAATCCGCCAGTTCCTTACCAATCTCATTCATAAAGCATTTTGTTCTTTCAAGGAAATAGGCATCATTGGTACGAAGCTTGATATCTTTCTTTTTCAACAACCACCAAGGTAATCCTCCCATCTCCCATTCCGAACAAACATAAGGACCGGGACGCAACATGATATACATTCCATGTTTCTGTGCCAAACGGCAAAATGCAGCTATGTCATTCTGCCCTTTAAAATCAAACTCGCCCTCTTTTTGTTCGTGGATGTTCCAAAAAGCATAAATACAAATAGTATTCATGCCAAGTGCCTTACACATCTGTATACGATGTTCCCAATACTCGGCAGGAATACGGGTATAATGCATCTCGGCTGCTTTTATCAGAAAAGGGGTTCCATCCAATAAAAATGTTTTATCACCAATAGAAAAAGTATGTTTCTCCTTTTGTATGGGACTACATCCCATAAATATCAAAGAACAAAGGAAGAAAAACAAGACAAAGACTTTACTTGATTTTTTCATAATACGACATTAATAAGCTGATTGTTTTAAAGTACAAAGATAAAAACAACCCTTCTTTCCTAATTTAATTTGCCGGAAAGAAGAGTTGCACAAAACGGAACTAATAAATAAAACTCTAGGAATATCAGGTACTGAACATACAGCTTTATTCCACTCTCAGTGTCACTTTACCTTTTATTATGTCATTACTCTTAATCGGTTTCCGATAAGGAGCATAATATCCGTCCAAAAACATTTCGTTGCCGGCAGTTACAAAGTCGGCAACAAGAAAACAGATTTTATCTTTTCCCAACCAAGAACGCCAATGCTGCTCACCATTTGAACAAGCCGTTACTTTATGCCCGTTTCCGTCACACAATCCTGCATACCAAATATTTCGGCGAGTAGCCCGAAAGTCATTGCTACCCAATTCATTAAAGTCTTTGCTCCACGACCACGAAGGTTGTATTCGCGGATTTGTTTGTGCAGGAAGACCCTGATAAAATAAATCGGCAGTACCTACCGGACGGCTGATATGGTCATCAGGATACACACTCCACATTCCCTTACGACGCCAAAACGTCTGGTCATAGCTTTGTGGTGCCTCAAAAACCAAGCCCCATTGTCGCGGATTTACATTCTGTAAAGCTTTAAAATGATAGTCAACTGCCAATTCACCATTAGCATTAACCGTCAAACGATAACTGCCTTCAAACTCCTTATAGCTTCCTGTTACAGTTACTATTACATTATTTTCTTCCTTATATGCCTTTACTTCCACTGCGTTCCAATCTGAACATAAATCGTTATAAATAGGCGTATTAGCATTGTGATTGGGATAACATCCACCTCCAGTCAACGGAAGCGCCATCAACCATGGACCGCCTTTCAAGACTTCTTTTCCTGCCTTCCTCAGAGACAAGATTTGCCCATTAAATCTGCTGATTTCACAACAGAAATTCTTTCCACTGATTACATAAGCCTTTTTACCGACTTTCAGTTTAGTCGACTGCGACAACCATTGAGGCAGCTCATTTTGTTTTTGTTCTCCTACCGGTATCAGATATTCATCAACAATAAACCCACGAGGATCAGTAAATGACAAATAAAGTTCATTTGCCTTATCGGGATTGGCTATTGGTATACGTATCCTCCCATCTTCCGAAAGAGAAATGGAAGCAGAAACCGTACCCTGTTCCTCGCCATATTGATAAGCAATCTTTATCTCATCCATATTCAGGTAAGTATATCTGTTCTCCACATCCACAACCAATTCATTGGCAGGTGAAAGAGCTTCGGTAAGAACTTTGACCGGACTATAAATTTTCTTCATATCCCAATATTCCGGTTTGGGGCGACGCCAACCGTCAATAGGCCCCCAAGCTCCATACCCGACAGCATTCCCGTCAGGCAATTGGAAGATATCATCAATGCCCGACCAAATAGAACCGCCCAGCACTCCTCGGGTCTGATACATATTTTCCCAAGTAGGAGCCAAGGCCAATGCCCAATCACTACGTATCCCCGGGTCGGTCACCAGTTCACTGCGGTTATAAACATTTAAATGGCAATACTCTCCATAAATCATGGGGCGATTACTCTGCGCAGCCACTTTATAGCCATTAGGCCCGGGATAATGAATATTCGCAATAGGAGCAGTACTTCCCTGATTATTAAAACCTCCATACGCCTGGTCGTGAAACGTATGCGGACGAGTAGAATCGGCTTTATACACATATTCTTGTATTTGGGCAAATTCTTTGTTCCAATAAGACTCATTAGCCATAGACCAAAACAAAACAGAAGGGTGATTACGATAAAAATGAATCGTCTCCATATTAGCTTGGAGTATATAAGGATAGTATTGGCTATCTTGATAATTGAGTGTTTTCCAATTTTCATTGGCATGATGTCCCACCCAGCAAACCGGAGATTCTACTTCGACAAACATTCCCAGTTCATCACAGATATCCAGCATTTCCTCACAAGGAGGATAATGTGAAGTACGGACAAAATTACAGTTGGCGGCACGATAAAGTTCAATATCCTTTCGTTGCAACATTGCATCCACGACACGCCCCGTCAAAGGATGCATCTCATGTCGGCATACTCCCCGCAACTTAACAGCACGCCCATTTACAAACAACTCATTTCCACGAACTTCTATCTCACGAAAACCAAAACGTTTCTCCACGGTTTCTATCACTTCGCCATTTAGACAAAGCTCCATTCTCAACGTATAAAGATTAGGCTGTTCATTATTCCATAACAGCGGGGCAGTAACAGTATCCGAAAGAAGCCCCTTCCAAGTCTCTCCGACAGCCAGTTTCGGAAGACATTGCTCTATGACATTAGGCAAACCATTGACAGACAATCGCAATGTCAATCCACTCTGCACGTAAGTTGCCTTATTCACTACAGCAGTCTCTATCTTCAGAACCGCATTCCGATATTCACTATCCAAATCTGTTACAATACGCAAATCCGACACATGGGTTTGAGGAACAGCCATCAGTGTCACCTTTCTGGTAATACCTCCCAACTGATGGGCGGCATACTGAGTCAGACTGCCCAGCATGTCAGCCAAAGATTCGCTTCTTACAGCAAGTGCCAACTCATTAACACCCGGTTTTAAATACTCTGTCGCATCTATCTCATATACAGTCATCCCCCCTAAATGATAACCTGCTTTCACCCCATTTAGATAAACATAGTATTCACTATGCACTCCGTCAAAGCGTAATTTGACATTCTTATCTTTCCAATCTTCCGGCAAAACAAACGACTTACGATAACCTGCATACGCCATCGAGTCCACCTTAAATCCCTGCATCGACCATTGGCCGGGAACAATAACAGACCTCCACCCGGAAGAATCCGGGTGTTTATAAAACTCTTTTTCAGGCTGAGGATTAAACTGCCATGTTCCATTCAAAGACAAAACCGGCCGATAAGTACCCGTAACACTTTTAGGAAGAACCGTATAAATCGGCAACACTTTTTCAACATCCACATCCGTATCAATACGATAAGTCTGCACATTTCCCAATGCCTCTTTCTCTTTACCTTCAAAAGGAACCGGAGCTTTAGTATTGGAAGAATAAAGGTTTAATTCGGAAACAATGGCATTTGCTCCTTTTCCGGCCACTTCAAACACCAATACCAACTGACTGTAAGCATAAGCTTTACGTGGTAAGTCCAACAAATATCTTTGCTCCTTTCCCGCTTCCAACGTCACATTCTGTATTTCATTTCCATCTACCACAATACGTTGTTTACGTTCATGGTCAGCCAGATAAACCACCTCCAATTGATAGTCGGCATGAATATCCAAATGATTAAAAGCATAAATCACTTTTCCACCGAAATTGCATGTTATAGCTTCCTTACTACCTTTTACCTCGGGAGGCATCGTATAGTTCTCTCCTTTTATTAAAAAAGGCTGCGCACCGGGTACACCACAATCATTGGCTGCAACCCTCGTCAATGAACTTTCCTGAGCAAGTGCCGGCAATGCTCCTATAAGCATTGCTCCGACTATTGCCCCAATACGTTTCAATCTCTTTATTATATTAACCTTCATCATAAAATGACGCACACTTTTTTATTCGATTATTTCATTCTCAGATTTATCTGTCCATAGCAAGGCAGAGCTTCCAATGTCTTACAATAATTTCCCCATGCTATTTCAGGATAATCCCAACGATTATTTGTGTATAAAATCAATTGTTCATCGGCACGTTTGTTTATCCGACAAGCTACTGAAGCATCTTTTGAGATGACCGATATCCGATGTTCGGAATCTGTTTCCGTAGAAAGTGAATAATAATAAATATTCTCTTTCATACCTTTTGCCATTTGTGTAAGAGGCTGCTTACAATTGGCACCGGCATCTGCCCAATAATAATAGTTGTGCGTATCAGCCTGCCAAACTTGAACCGGTTTTTCGCCGTATGCTGCCTGTTTAGACTGATAAAGGGAAGTACGACCTTCATTTCCGGCAAATTCACCCTCAGGATAATAATTCCAATACCCTTTACGCTTCCAATCCAAGTGTTGGATAGCATCCGACAAATAGAAAGACAACCCCGTCTCACGCAAGAAACCATTGGGCACACCGGAAGTTTGGTAATTAACCGACAACTCTCCTTTAGGAGATATCAATATATCAAACTCCGCTACAACTCCCCGGTAATTGCCGACAAGCACTACTTTGACTGTTCCGTTCTCTTTCTCAGTGTAACTGAATGATGTTTTTTTCCAGTCCGAATCTGAAATCATAAAATGATTGGCCATTTTACGAACCTCTGCACCTGTCAAATGATTCAGGTTAACATAAAGATTAAGGAACGGACCTTTTTCTATTATCACTTGCTCACCGGCTTTAGCATTGACTATTAACCCTGTAGCCTTATCAAAAGGTATTTCAAAGCCTTCCCCTCTTATAATCAGTTTATCACCATTATCTGTTACAATCAGCTTTTCTCCGCCAACCACAACAGGATAGTCTATCTTTTCTACTCCCAATACAAGACGATAAGCATCAATCAAATCTCCTTCCGAAGTAAAGAACTCTACCAACAGCTTCTCACCCTCTTCCCATTGCTCGGCAGGAATTGTCAACAGACCTTTCTGATGAGGCTCGACAGAAGTCAGTTTCAAAGACTTCCTCGTTCCTTTGTAAGTATAAAATGCACTTATTTCATCCAGGTCGGTATGGTCAAAACGGTTGTATACAGTCAACATCAGTGGTTGCCCGGCAGTAAAAGAAAGATTGTCATCTGCCAGTAAACGCACAGGTGAATAAGCTTTCTTGGTAGACCAAAATTCCGGTTTCGGACGTCTCCATACGTCTACAATACCCCATTCTCCGTATCCGACACAGTTCCCTTGATAATTTTCAGGTTTGGCAGTGTGGGCAAACTCTTTCCAGAATGCAGTTCCAACCTTAGGCTGAGGTAATGCAAACACTTCATCCACATATCCCCAAATAGCTCCTCCCAATCCGCCCGGCGCATTGTACAAGCCATCCCACATCATATCAATAGATTTCCCCCAGAATTCACGGATATTAGGGTCGGTCTGCAAAGTGGCATAGGTGTAACAAGCCGGATGAGCCCACTCATCGTATAATGCCGGCATACCATGTCCTTGAAAATTACGGGTAGACATCCCCCATTGGTTGATATCGCCATACACATTCTGATAGTGCATACTCAGAATATCAAATATTTTAGCCTTCTTTTCCATAGCCGAACCCGGATAGCTGAAAATAACGGGGCGCGTGGTATCCGTAGCCTTCACCCAATCCCAGCACAATTGGAAATTAGTACCATAAGCACTTTCATTACCGATGCTCCAAAACAAGACAGAAGGATGAGAACGGAAAGCTTTCACCATTTCCTGACATTGTCCCAAGTAACGGTCGGCATAAGCCGAATCACTCTGTGTATTACCCGGAGCATAATTCTTCTGCCGATAAGTATCAACAAAGCAAACAGCCGTTTCACTTTCCACATATACACCATAACGGTTACAAAACTCCAAAAAACGTTCCGAAGGAGGATAATGAGAAGTACGGACAAAGTTCATATTAGACTGCTTAAAGAGCAATACATCCAGACTATCCAACTCAGCAGTAGTGGTACGCCCCAATGTAGGATGGATATCATGACGACAAGCTCCGCGCAGTTTCACCTGACGGCCGTTAACCAACATACGGTCTTTAACAATCTTCACATCCCGAAAACCGATACGGCGGTCGAAACGAGACAGTTCTCTATCATCCTTGTACACTGCCACTTCCAATGTATACAGATTAGGATGTTCCGCATCCCATTTCAATGGGTTTGCTACAGGCAACGAGAACGTATTTTTCCCTTTCGCCAACTTAAAACGGCTTTGCGGCAACTGTACATTTCTGCCTTCCTTATCCTTCAACTCCAATCTTGCTTCCGCACCTTCTTTACCGATAAACTCACAAGCAAAACGCAACTCGGCATCTTTATAAAGTGAATCCAAATGGGTTTCCACACTCACATCATACAGGTGAGATTCAGGTAAAGCGAACAATGTGACATCACGAAGTATGCCGCCAATAGGATGATGTGCATATCCGGAAGCATAAGAAATCTCGTCTAAACGGTCTGCTACCTCCAATTGAATTTCGTTCTTCTTCCCTACACGCACCAGCGAAGTAATATCAGTTTCCCAACGGGTAAAACCACCATGATGCTCACGAACAAATTTACCATTTACACTCAACTTGGCATGACTGTATACGCCGTCGAAACGCAAAATAACCTGCTTTCCCGCATAGTCGGCCGGTATGATAAATGTCTTCTTATAAAAGAACGGTTTATCATGTTCAATGGCAAATCCTTGCATAGCCGCTTCGCCGGGCACTTGAATAGTAGTCCACCGGCTTTGGGGAGAATATTTAAATGCCCATGTTCCGCTTAATGACATGACAGGTTGCTGCACTCCTTCCAACTGTGAAGGCAAGATATAACTTCGCCCCGAACAGACAGCAGCGGATGCTGCATTCAGGGAAGAATATGAAAGCAGGCAAATACCTGCCATTAATAAAGTCTGTTTTATCGTTATCATAATGATATAAATAAGGTTAGTACTCTTTTTACCACCAAAGCCAATAGAAACCAATCAAAATGGCAATGATGATGCAAGAAAAAATATTAAATAACTTACTTGTATGAAACAACGAAGCATGAATAGCGGAGCATTGGCCGGATGAGCGGTTACGTCTGCCTAGCATAATGATAAGACCGCAGCATAATAAAAAGACAATGCCCATTCTATCCATCCACGGCAAAGCCGGACAAAGTATTTTCAGCAAAGCAGAAAATACAAATGACCCGAGTGCTGCCGAAAGCGCACCGTTTGCCGTTGCTCTCCGATAAAAGAAACCGGCAAGAAAAATAGCCAATGCACCCGGACTCACAAATCCGGTAAATTCCTGAATATAATGAAACGCCTGATCCAACCCCGAAAGTAAAGGAGCGATACACACTGCCACCAACAACGAAACAGCACTTGCCCAACGTCCGGTACGCACCAACTCGGTCTGTCCTGCTTTAGGACGAAAATAGGAACGATAAATGTCCATTGTAAAAATGGTGGAAATGCTATTCATCATTGATGCCAGCGAACTGACAATCGCTGCCGTCAGAGCCGCAAATGCAATTCCCTTTACCCCCACAGGCAGCAGATTGCTCAGCAACCAAGGATAGGCTTCATCCGACTTTTCCAGAGGAGCATTCAAAGCAAATGCCGCAATGCCCGGAATGACGACCAGCAACGGAATCAATAATTTGATGAAACCGGCAAACAACATACCGTTTTGTGCCTCGCTCACCGATTTGGCTGCCAACGCACGCTGAATAATGTACTGGTTGCATCCCCAATAATATAAATTGGCAACCCATAACCCTCCTATAATAACCGATACCCCGGGAAGATCCATATATCCGGGATGTGACTTATCAAGTATAAGATGGAACTTATCTTCCGCCTGTTCACAAAGATTGGTAAACCCTGAAATAACCCCTTCCCCATTGCCCAGCATATCGAGTGCAATGTAAGTGGTTATCAATCCGCCGCCTATCAAGAACACAACCTGGATAACATCGGTCAACGCCACGGCTTTCAGTCCTCCGTAAATGGAATAAATTCCGGCAAAGGCTGCCAATCCTATTATCCCTGCCAACATAGGAACTCCCATAATATTCTCAATGGTCAAGGCACCTAAATAAAGAATGGAAGTTAAATTGATAAATATGAATACCGCCAACCAGAAAAAAGCCATCACCGTCTTCACCCGGCGGTCGAAACGCTCCTCCAAGAATTGTGGCATCGTAAAGATTTTCTTCTCCAGAAAAACAGGAATAAAAAACTTAGCCACAATCAGCAGCCCCAACGCCGCAATCCACTCATACGTCGCCATAGCCAATCCGATGGCATAACCAGACCCCGACATACCGACAAACTGTTCTGCCGAGATATTGGATGCTATAATAGAGGCCCCTATTGCCCACCAAGCCAATCCCCTGCCGGCCAAAAAATAGTTATTGGCATCCTGCACCTCCCCTTTAGAACTACGTGAAACATAAAGTCCTACAAGCAAAATAAGCAAGCAGTAGGCTATAAAGATAATCAAATCAATCGTTGATATATTCATGCTGTCGTCCTCTTAGCGGATTATAAACGGATAATGATTCTCTCCCGGAGCAACTCCGGGTATATCGGCCACAAACAAACTGCCACTCAGTGGATAGGCTTGTATCTCGGCTTCCGACAAACCGTCTCTGGCCGTTGTAATGAACAACTGATTACGCTCCTTACCACCAAATGTGCACGAAGCCACATTGGGAACAGGAACTTCTATTTTATCAACCAGTTGTCCCGTTGCCGGACTCCAAACATACACGCCGAATCCTCCCCAATGAGCCACCCACAAAAGTCCGTTAGCATCAATGGTCATTCCGTCTGGCACTCCATACTCCATAGGAACCTGTACAGCAGTACGAATAAAATAAATAGCACCGGTCAAATAGTCATAAGCATATTCTTCAATGCATCTTCTGCCGGAATCAGCATAATACATACGGTCTCCTTTCCGGTTCCAAACAATTCCGTTCGGGATACTTTGTTGTCCCAAAACAGATGCCAAAGATAAATCATTATCCACACAATACAAACTTCCGTTTCCATTATGTTCACTGCAATGCATCACTCCGCACCAGATACGACCTTCCGGAGATGCCTTACAGTCATTGGTACGCCATTGCGGATGCAAACATGGAAGCTCAATCAATGTCCTATATGTCCTTTCTTTCAAGTCATAAGCGATAAAGCGGTTTTTCATTGCCAGCAGCACTTCATGGTCATGTCCCTTCCAAGGAATAATAGAAGTTACCATTTCCGGAAAGGTATGTTCTTCCACCGTACCTTCATTGGAACCATATTGATATAAAATCCCATTATCAATGTCCACCCATAACAAACATTCTAAACCAGGCATCCATGTAGCGGCCTCGCCGGTCCGGTTATAACACCGATGTAATAGAGTTGCATTCATCATCATCTATATTAAACTACCTATTGAAAACTGATTTAAACATCCTGCATCAACGCAGACCGTCCTCCATCCATCAGAATGGTCGTTCCACTTATAAATTGAGCCATGGGTGAAGCCAGATAAACACATAATGCACCCACTTCCTCCACCGTACCGATTCTTTTCACCGGATGAAGGTCAATCGTACGCCGACGTTCGGCCATCGCATCCGGAAACGAATTGAACCAAGTATCATTTCCTGCTGTATCTATAAATCCAGGAGCCACCCCGACCGTCCGTATCTTCGGCCCCCACTCTATAGTCAGACTCCGTACCAGTCCGGTGATAGCCGTCTTTGTAACATTATAGGGGAAACACCCCGGAATGGAACAGAAAGCATGATTGGAAGTCATCAGCAAGATGACCCCATTGCCACTTTGTTCTAAATAAGGTTTACAAAGTTTGGCCAAACGCCAGTGAGAAGCCAAGTTCAGGTCCAGATTGTATGTCCATTGGCTTTCCGAACATGCTGCCGCACCTTCAAATACATTCATCCCGGCGTTGGAAACAACAATATCCAACCGCCCGAAGGTCGTAATCACCTCTTGCACAAACTGTTCCAATTCCTTTTCCTGCGTGACATCCGCCTGAACATAGAGTGCCTTGCGACCCTCTCTTTCCACAGCCTGCAAAAATACAGAAACACTGTCATCAGTGCCCGGCTTACGCGAACATCCTGCCACACAAGCTCCTGCACGAGCAAACTCACGTGCCGTGCCCAGTCCGATACCGGAGGATACTCCGGTAATCAGAACAACCTTTCCGGTTAAGTCTATTTGAAACGGCATACGCATTAAATATAAAAGTTCTCAGGAGGATTGTTTATAATACCCGGATGCTTTTCCATCTCCTCTTCCACCAAATCCACTCCCAGCCCCGGGCGGTCCGACAGATGTAAATGCCCATCATAAACCATATCGGCAATAGGATGGTCAATAACCGTATCCCTCCAGGGAACATCATTGAACATAAACTCTTGACGGAAAAAATTAGGAACGGAAGCACACACATGAGACGAAGCAAGAGTGGACAAGGGGCCGTTAGGATTATGAGGAGCCAATAGAACCTGATAAGCCTCAGCCATCGTAGCCATCCGTTTCATCTCAGAAGGTCCTCCGCAGCGGGTTATATCCGGCATGATTATATCACATATATGTTTTTCAAGCAATGAGCGAATGCCAAAGCGGGTATAATGACGTTCGCCCACACAAATAGAAACATCCGAGGGAATGCGTTCACGCATGGCACGCAATGTTTGAGAACTTTCCGGTCCTGCCGGCTCCTCATACCAGGCAATATCCAATGTTGCCAAACGCTCCGCCATCTTCACAGCAATGCGGTAATTCAGCATGGCATGGGTTTCAATCATAATATCCACCTCCGGACCTACCGCCTCACGGACTGCCTTTGAAACGTTGAATGCCAAATCCTGTTGTGCAGGAGTCAGTGTAAGATTGGACGCCAAATCTTCACCATAGAAATAATTGGTATGTGCAAACGGGTCAAACTTCAACCCCGTGAATCCGGCTGCCTTCACCGCACGTGCTTGTTCAGCATAATCGGCTTCATTGTGCCCCCCTTTCGTAAACCAATAATTGGCATACAACAGAATATCCTTACGGTAAGCTCCTCCCAAAAGTTCATAGCACGGCACCCCCAATACCTTGCCTTTCAAATCAAGCAATGCCATATCAATACCGCTAATGGCACACATACTGGCACCATAGGGACCTACCCAGTTTAAGTCACGATAAAGCTTTGTCCAAATAAAATCCGTCTTCATCGGATCAAGCCCGATAATGCGGTTGCCTATATGTTTTGCCGCCTCGTATACGATAGGACTTCCCGGCCAGTTAGTAGCCTCACCCACACCCGTATAACCTTCGTCTGTATATATCTTCAATAAAGTCCAATTGTACTTGATGCCCTGCACCAACCATACTTTTACATCTGTTATTTTCATCTTTACCTATTTTATAAACTACATAATACCAAATTTATCAAATGCATCCCGGGCTTTCATGCCTTCCTGTATCTTCTTCAAGACGGTACGTTCGCCACGCGCTTTTTCAAGAGCACGTACAAATACTTCTTCTTCTATTTGGCGCGGCACCACACACACACCGTCAATATCCCCCACCAACATATCTCCGTCATTCACCAACACGCCATCAATTTCGATAGGCACACGATAATCAATCACTTTTCCGCGCGGAGCCTGATCTTGAGCATAGGGACCATAAGAAAAACAGGGAAAGTTTAAAGCCAGAATACCTTTCGTATCACGGGAATAACCATTCACAACCGCACCGGCAGCTTTACACTGCATGGCACGTGCACTCATCAATTCCCCCCATAAAGCATAAGAGGGAGAAGAACCGGAGCAAATATAGATTTCACCTTCTTTCAAATCGTCTAATGCTTCGAGCATCAAACCGAAAGAGCGCTTCAGCACCGGGTTTATTCCGCTTGTTCCCTGATTGTCATACACATCGGCTTCGAGTACGGTCATGGCACGCCCTGCCACAAACATATCGTCGCGAAGCGGACGAATACGAGGCGGCAAGAATTGATGTGTATATCCCATCTTGTCCATAATATCTCCGACAACAGCCGTATAGAGTTCTCCCTTTATCAAGGAAACCAGCTCTTTGTCATCGTTCCATTCTTTCATTTTTCTGTTCTATTAAAAGGTTGTTTTTACTTTATTATAGTAACAGCAAAGGTAATCTGCTTTAAAGAAAGAAAGAACTTTTCAGAGCTATGGCACTTATGTAAAAAGGTGAAAATATGGCCAAAACATATACAAAACGGAAATACTATTTTGCCACATCACGCGGAGACACTCCCATCTGTTGTTTAAAGATGCGTGAAAAGTATTGTGGCGACTGAAAACCACATTGGAAGCACACTTCCTTTATAGACATTTCCGTGCTTCTTAAAAGTTCGACCGCTTTATTGATTCTTATCTGATTCAGATAATCTAAGGGAGAAAGATTCAAATACTGTGAAAATAGGTTTCTGAGATAGCGTTCACTGATGCCTACTTCTTCCGCCACCTTATTTATATTAATATCCGAATGATAGTTCAAACGGATGTAAGCAATGGCTTTTCTCAGCGATTCATTAGTGCAGATAGGTAAATAAGCCTCATCCATATAACGATAGATAAGCACCAGCAACTCTGCATAATACATCACGACCAAATATTGATAATATACACTTTTTATCTCCAACTCATTCACTATACGCTGCACTACCCGCATGATACGAAGGTTATTCACTATTTTAATCAGCCTGTTTTCTTCAGAAAATAAAAAGACGGAAGTGGGCACCGAATTATCTTTGCCCACCCGGGAATTCAAGTTAAAGTTGGAAAAGATTTCCGGCAAAAACTCCAACTGCATCAGAGTTGTCCCTTCACTGCCCGCTTCAAACAAATGATTAACATCCGAAGTGATAACCATTATCTCTCCTTCCTTGAAGGTCACACTTTCATTATCCAAATGGAGGATACAATAGCCCTTTTTCACATAGTTTATTTCAATGCGCAAATGCTTATGAGGGCCATACGTTTCCGAAGGATAAAACGAGATAAAACGGAACACATCCGCCAGACGCTTACTCTTTAAATTCTCGGTTATCTGCTCCAATATCTCCCAAAGGGAAGAGGGTACGGCACATTCATCCATAATCTTATCTATTTCTCTGTTACACAAATCTAAACTTTTCATCTACTTCACAACTAAGTCAATCCGGCTACCCGGCTGAGTCTCATACTCCATCACTTTATGTTCGAAAGGAGAAAAGACAGCAAGATGACCACCCTTTTCGGAATAAACTTCCAATCGGACAATCTTTCCATCCTTGAGAGCGGCCGAGACAAGGAAACCTCCCATGGCCCGTAGATTGTTAAAAGATGCATTCTTCCAGGTTGAGGGAATTGCCGGAAAGACCCGTATCACTCCTGTATGGCTCTGCAACAACATTTCATGTATGCCCGAGGCAAACGCAAAATTTCCCTCAAGCGTAAAAGGACGATAAGTAAACTTTGATTTTCCGCTACCCGACTGATCTCCATTGGCATGGAATGTATTTTTCAGACAGAAACATTCGGCGAAAGTTCTCAATGCCTTTGCCGCTTCTTCACCGTTAAATGCACGCGCCTGCATATTGGCAAACCAACTATAAGTATATCCGGTCCAGTAATCCGGCCCATAGTCACTCATTCTTTTCAGAGTGGCACGGATGATGTGTTGCGCCTTCTCACCGTCGCTCCAGTCTATGATGCCCAACGGATGAATGGCCAGTGCATGAGAGAAATGACGATGCGATGCATTATAGGGAAATCCTTTGGCAAAGGTAAGGCTTCCATCACTATACAAATCAAAATCAGGCAACTGACTTCTCAATTTGCTCCAATGCTCTGCCTCAGCCCTTATTCCCAGTTCATTTGCCATTTCAGCACCTGCATCAAACAGAAAATGCATCAATGACAAATCATAATTCGTCATATCCTTAAACCACGCCTGCAGTGAGTTATCATATATCTCGGGACTTGAACTGAACTCCAGCCGACGAACTCCTTTGCTGTCGACAATGGAATTCTGCTCCATATATATAGCCACGTCCTTCAAGAAAGGGTAAGCCCTTTCTTTCAAAAACTCCTTATCGGCAGAGTATTTCCAATGCAAATAAAAGTGCTGTGCCAACCAAGCTCCCGCCGTTTGAGACATGGCATACTGAATCCATCCTCCCATAGGCTCACCTGTCAGGGTGCAGACTCCGGGCACATTCATCCCCTCTGTTTCAAAGTATTGACGGGTATAACGTTTGTAAGTATCACGTTGATTCCACAACGTATTCAGATATCCCAGTCCCTCAGACAAGTGATTACCCGCATACGCAGGCCAATAACTGAGTTGGGTATTCAGGTCATGATGATAGTCCCCCTTCCAAGGCGGCAACTTACCATTGTCTGCCGTCCACACGGCTTGCAAAGAAATGGGATAGGAATTCTCACGAGCTGCCGAACCGAACTTATACATCTCATTATAATACTGTTTTTGTAGGATACTATCCGGAAGAGCAACGGATGACTGTGCCCAATAATTCTTCCAATAATCAAGGTGCACTGCATAATCTTTTTCCAAACCGCGCAGCATAGCAGCCTCCGTCTCTTCTTCCGCCTGTTCGCCGCACAAAGAAGAAGTGACACTCCACGTTCCATACAACGTTTTTCCCTGCCGTTTCCATTTCACCACCACATCGTAAGAAAAGTCGCCATATCCTTTCTGATGATACACACATTCATTGTCTTTACGCACTACACTTCCCTGCTCATACCCCAGCCGTTGCAAGTCCTGTCCAGAAACCGGACTGGCTTCGGAACTGTTTCCTGTTTTCTTATAGTGAGGAGTCACCAGCAAAGGTTCCAGTTCCGTTGTGAGATTTTTAAAGACAAACCATCCCACCGGCTTAGTAGCATGGACAAAAGTCTGCATCCGGGTGCCGTTCTCCCAAATGGCCTCACACAAAGCATTATCCAGATACAGGCGCACTTGCACAGGTTTTCCAAGTTCAGTCAATGGAAACTCTAAAGCCGCCCCCGGTATTTTGGAAGGGGCAGGCATCCTGTTATAGGGTTCGTCGAATTTCTTCTGCACAGGCCGATAATCGCGCATACGGATATGCTCCTTTACCCATGCAAAACGATAATTATCCCCCGAAAGGCTGTCCACCAGACGCAAATCCCATAAATCAGTACGGTCTAGGGAGAAACGCAAGGCGGTATCTTTTTCCCACACCAATGCACCTACCGTGGCGTTCCCCAATGGAATGCCTTCATCCCAACTTTGTGCCAAAGCCGGAAAGACCAAATCATTATCAGATGCCGTAACAGGGCAATAATCTACAGAAGTGCTACAACTCATCATGCCCACCACGAAGCCTAGCATCAATATCTTTTTCAATTTCATGTCATTCAGTATATTAAATTCAAGAATCTATTGCAAACATACACAAATCAGACGAAAACAGCAGCCTAAACTTCGAATTTACTTTTAACAAATTCGGAACAAATAGCAAGAAAACATATAGAAAATGGACATAAGAAGATATACTTAGCCGGCAAGAGCAGTACCGTAAGCCTTTTCGTCCTCTAGATTAACGTGAGTTCGGGATAAGTGTTTTTGGGGGAGTTTCCACAGTAATACACAAGATTTCAGTTTAATAAACCAAACGGAACGATAGATATTTCGTCCGGCAAGCTGATACATTCTTTGCAGCGAACCGTCGTATTCATTAATCATTGCCATTGGCTCAGTAAATAGTGTCACTGATTTGCTAGTTTCTGTCACTGATTTATTAGTCGATGGCAGAAACTAACGAATACCTCAAAAGCCGATTGGCTTTATGTATGGAATCTAATTACTTTTCAAAGGTAAGGATGATAGAGTATTATCTGGCAACCGGACTTCTTTCTATAGTTAGCACAGCGGTTCCTCCCCTTTATTTAATATAATAATGTATATCTTATATCCTCATAATGAGCACATTTCGTCATTTCCGTTTTTTATAATTATCTTTTTTGTAAGTACCGAATTCGTTAATCCATATCATCCGCTTCTTTCGCCGCTTCATTTCATTCATTGTAATTTTGCCTCAAACAAAATACCTCAATGAAAGGGGTATTCAAATCTTAATTAAAACTAATATTATGCCAAAGAAAAATCAAGCTATGAAGCTCATCTTGCTGGCCGGAGCCTTAAGTTTTCCGGTCATCGGTATGGCAGAAAAGATGCCTAATCAATCCGAAGCAAGCATTTCCCAACAGAATGGGAAAGTTACAGGTACCGTAGAAGATGACTTAGGAACAGTAATCGGAGCCACTGTAATAGTAAAAGGAACGACTAACGGAACCACTACCGACATTGACGGACGATTCACCTTAGAAGGAGTAGAAAAAGGAAGCATTCTGCAAATCTCTTTCGTAGGTTACACCACTAAAGAAGTGAAATACACCGGACAATCCATCCTTAAGATTATGCTAAAAGAAGACAGCCAAACACTGGATGAAGTGGTAGTAGTAGGTTTCGGTACCCAAAAGAAAGTCAACCTGACCGGTTCGGTAGGTACCGTTGATGCCGAAGCGCTTGCATCCCGTCCGGTGCAGAACGCCGTACAAGCCTTGCAGGGTATAGTGCCGGGACTGCAAATTACTACAACCAGCGGCGCACTGGACAACAAGATGAGTATGAGTATCCGCGGTACAGGAACTATCGGTGACGGTTCTGACGCCAGTCCTTTAGTATTAATCGATGGCATGGAAGGTGACATCAACTCTATCAACCCACAGGACATTGAAAACATTTCAATTCTGAAAGATGCCGCTGCCGCCTCCATCTACGGCTCACGCGCACCTTTTGGTGTGATTCTGGTAACAACTAAAAGCGGTAAAAGCGGCAAGACCTCTGTCAATTACAATAACAATTTCCGCTGGGGACAACCTGTCAGAATTCCTAAACAAATGGATTCGTATACATTTGCCACCTTCTACAACGATGCCAATATCAACTCAGGGGCGGGTGCCTATTTTACCCCCGACCATCTGCAACGTATTAAAGACTATCAGGACGGTAAAATAACAGACGGAGTATTGGCAGATGCCAACAATCAATATTGGCTCGACGGATATGCCGGCGGTAATGCCAATACAAACTGGTATGATGTGATGTATCGTGACTGGACGTTCTCACAAGAACATAACCTGAGCTTCAGCGGCGGTAACGATAAAGTAAATTACTATTTATCCGGCAACTTCATGGATCAAAAAGGATTGATGGAGTACAATCAAGATACTTACAAACGCTACACCGGAACAGGAAAAATCAATGCGCAACTGACAGAGTGGGCAAAAGTGAACTACACCAGCCGTTTTACACGCGAAGACTTTCATCGTCCTGCCTACCTTACCAATGCATTATTCCGTGACTTGGCACGCCAAGGCTGGCCTACACTTCCCTTATATGACCCTAACGGATATATGTACTTCTCTCCTTCTCCGGCACTCCCCATTCGCGACGGAGGTAAGCACAACATTCAAACAGACAATATATACCAGCAGATATCTCTCATCATCGAACCGATAAAAAACTGGATAACCCATGTGGACTTCAACTACAGAATCAATATAGTCAACAACCACTGGGATACACAGACTTTGTACAACCATGACGTACAAGGCAATCCATATCCCATCAGTTATTATCAGGACACAGAGGCTCACGAAGACCAGACAAAAGAGAACTATATGAACTTCAATGCCTATACAGAATATTCGCACAGTCTTGAATCGGGACATAACTTTAAAGGTATGATTGGTTTTCAAGCTGAAGAAATGAAACAACAAATATTCGGCGCGACCCGCAAAGGCATTATCGTCCCCGAACTACCTGAAATTGACATAACTACCGGACTGGATTATAACGGCAAAGTGGTAAGCCCATCCGTAAACGGTTCGCGTGCCGCTTGGTCTACCGCCGGTTTTTTCGGACGTCTGAACTATGACTACAAAGGTAAATATCTGGCAGAAGTCAATATCCGTTATGACGGCACCTCCCGCTTCCGCCGCGAACAACGCTGGAACTGGTTTCCTTCATTCTCCCTCGGTTGGAACATTGCCCGCGAAAATTTTTGGGAACCATGGAGCGAATATGTAGGAACACTGAAATTACGCGGTTCTTATGGAGAGTTAGGCAACCAAAATACCAAATCATGGTATCCTACTTATCAGACATTAGCAGTAGCAGCCAGCAGCGGCAGTTGGATACAAAACGGACTCAAACCCAATACGGCCACCGTACCGGGACTCATTAGCTCTACCATGGGATGGGAGCGTGTGCGCAACTGGAACATCGGCTTCGATTTCGGAGCGTTCAATAACCGTCTGACCGGCTCGTTCGATTATTATACCCGCGAGACATTAGATATGGTAGGACCGGCTCCCGAACTTCCGGGAATCCTTGGTCTGGACGTTCCCAAGACAAACAATACCGACTTGAAGACTTACGGCTTCGACTTCGAAATAGCTTGGCAAGACCGACTGAAAAACGGACTGGGTTACGGAATTCGATTTGTTTTATCCGATTCACAAACCAAAATTACCCGCTATCCGAATCCTACCAATACATTGGACAAATACAGAGAAGGCAGAATGTTGGGAGCTATTTATGGTTATGAAACGATTGGCATTGCCAAATCCGACGAAGAAATGGAACAACATTTAGCATCTCTTCCCAATGGAGGGCAAAACGCATTGGGGTCTACTTGGGAAGCCGGAGACATCATGTACAGAGACTTAAACGGTGATGGCAAAATAGATGGCGGAGGTAATAAATATGATGATATGGGCGACAAGAAAATCTTGGGTAACAACACCCCTCGCTATCAATTCGGTATCGATTTGAATGCAGACTGGAAAGGTTTTGACTTCCGGGCATTCTTTCAGGGAGTCATGAAACGCGACTACTGGCAGGGAAGTGCTTATTTCTGGGGAGCAACCACATTGTGGCATTCTACCGGTTTTGTGGAACATGCCGATTACTTCAGGGCAGAACCTTCCAACGATCTGCCTGCCAACCTGGACGCTTACTATCCGCGCCCCATCTTTGGCTCCGACAAAAATAAACAGACGCAATCCGGTTACTTGCAGGATGCCTCTTATATCCGCCTGAAAAACCTTCAGTTGGGATATACCCTGCCGGTATCCCTTACCAAGAAATTTGCCGTATCCAAATTACGCGTGTTCATATCAGGCGAGAACTTGTGGACAGGTACTTCACTGACCAAAATATTCGACCCCGAAACAATCGGCGGCGGTGATGCATACAATGGAAATGCTTATCCGTTAAGCAGAACTTTCTCTTTTGGATTGAACGTAACCTTATAACATATAAAAGAAATAACAATCATGAAACATAGTAATCTATTTAAATATGCAGCCGGAGTTGCCATTTTGGGCATCATGACTTCCTGCAATGATTTTCTAGATCAGGAGCCGAAATCTTCTGTTTCACCGGAAAAGTATCTGAAAGACGAATCCCAATTAGCGGCTTATGCCAACAAACTTTATACCGATATCCTGCCCGGACACGGATATGGATACGGACTTTTCGGAGACGACAACCACACAGACAATCAAGCCGGCTTCGGTTATGACAACCGTTATATTCCGGGACAATGGAAAACTTCACAATCGTCGGGTGGCTCATATAGCTTTGGAAATATCTACAGCTGCAACTACTTCTTCGAACGAGTACTTCCCGAATACGAAGCAGGCAATATTTCGGGCGCAAACGAAAAGATTCTCCAATATATAGGTGAGATGTACTTTATGCGTGCGTATGAATATTTCAAGAGACTTCGTTCTTATGGTGATTTCCCTATTGTCAAAACCACATTGCCCGACGAAATGGAACCGTTGGTAGAAGCCAGCAAGCGCTCGCCACGTAACGAAGTTGCACGTTTTATCTTGTCGGACTTAGATGCCGCCATCGAATTTATGGCTTCGGGAAAAGGAACCGAAAAGACCCGCATCAACCGTGAATGTGCATTGCTGATGAAATCGCGCGTCGCTTTATTCGAAGGTACTTGGTTGAAGTACTTCAAAGATACGCCATTCGTTCCCAACGGTCCGGACTGGCCGGGTAAAAGCAAAGAGTATAATGCCAATTACCAATATCCGACAGGAAATATAGACAATGAAATCGATTACTTCCTAACCCAAGCTATGGAAGCGGCCAAAGAACTAGGCGATGCAGTAGAAATGGTTGACAACACCGGATTAATACAGCAGTCGGCTACCGAACCGACAAATCCTTATATGGATATGTTCGGAGATGAAGACATGTCAGGCTACAGCGAAGTGCTCTTATGGCGCCCCTACAGCAAAGCATTAGGATTGACACACAATGTGGTGGTAGCCGCACAGCACGGCAATTATGGAATCGGGGTTACCCGTGGAATGGTGGACGGATTCCTAATGGCCAACGGTTTGCCCATTTATGCATCAGGCAGTGGATATCAAGGAGACGAAACCATAGCCGACGTCCGTAAAGAACGCGACTCCCGACTGAATGTCTTTTTGAAAGAACCGGGACAGAAGAATGTTTTATTTGAATCTGTGGAAGGTGAAATGGCTGTTCCCGTCGAACCTTATCCCGTCATCCTTAACAACAATGCAGAAAAAGGATATTCAACAGGTTATTCACTCCGTAAAGGAAATAATTATGATCAAAAATATGTAAGTAACGGAAGCAACTATACCGGTGCATTAATCTTCCGTGGCACAGAAGCTCTTCTCAATTATATCGAAGCGTGCTATGAAAAGAATGGCTCTTTAGACAACACGGCTCAAAGCTATTGGGCACAAATCCGAAGACGTTCACACGTAGATACTGATTATAATAAAACAATTGCCGCCACCGATATGACAAAAGAAGCACTCAATGACTGGGGAGCTTACTCAGCCGGCAAGTTAATAGACCCGACTCTTTATAACATCCGCCGTGAACGCCGCTGCGAACTTATGGCAGAAGGGTTGCGTTATATGGATCTGATGCGTTGGAGAGCCATGGACCAAATGATTGCCACTCCTTATCATATTGAAGGTTTCAAACTGTGGGGAAGCATGCAGGAATGGTACAAGAATGAAGACGGCACTTCACAACTGGTTTACGGCATGGACAACTCAAAGGCAAATGTGTCCGACCCGGCACTCAGCCCTTACCTGCGCCCATACGAAAAATATGGCAATAACTTGGCCAAAGACGGGTATCGCTGGGCAATGGCTCATTATCTGGAACCATACAGGATACAGGATATAGATATCACCTCAGGCGGTGGCTCTATTGAAGATTCGCCCATCTATCAGAATCCTTACTGGCCGACTGAACCGAATATGCCTCCGTTGAAATAATAAGATGAACTTTTAATTTGAAATTTGAACATCCTAATTTGAACATCCTAAAAGGCTAAAGAAAGAGGGTGTGTCGAAACAAGAATAATCCTTCCGAAAAGTTACAGATTGTAACGACCAAACTTAAAAGAGCCGTATCGAACTCTGTCTCGAGTAATGATACGGCTCTTTCTCTTGCTTTTTAGGATGCTCAAGTTTCAGATTAAAAGTTCTTCTTTGGTTTAACTTAGTTTTGACACATTGTTTGAGATATAACAATTACAATCTGTCACTCTTCGGAATGGTCATTTTAGCTTTGACACATCCCTGATAATTCTAATCTTCACCAGATAAACCGCTGGAGCGCTACAAATACTTTCCTAGAAAGCCGCCCCTTGATAAGCCTCAGCCAATTGGTTCATCGCTTTCTCTATAATGCAACGCGGACTTGCCACATTCAGACGCATATATCCTGTACCTTCCTGTCCAAACATGACTCCATCATTCAGTGCCAGATGTGCTTTATCTGCAAAGAAATCGTTCAATGCTTTCTGACTCAATCCCAGTTCACGGCAATCAAGCCAAACCAAATAAGACGCTTGCGGACGGATGGCTTTAATCTTGGGGGCATGAGTTTTCAGGAAATTGTCGACATAATCAATGTTTCCCTGTATGTAAGACAAACATTGGTCAAGCCATTCCGTTCCGTGTGTATATGCCGCTTCTACAGACAGGAAAGCAAATACATGCCCCATATCCAGTTCACCGGCATCCATAAACTTACGGAACCGTGCACGCAAATCTTCATTAAAGATAATAGCATGCGAAGCAGCCAAGCCCGGCATATTAAATGCCTTGCTGGGCGACATGAATGTCACCGAGTTCATCTTTGCCTTTTCACTGATAGTAGCAAAAGGACGATGTTTGTAAGGAGGAAGAGTCAGGTCTGCATGAATTTCGTCAGAGAACACCAATACCTTTTCTTCGTAACAGATTTCCGCCACTGTGCGCAGTTCGTCTTCTGTCCACACCACACCACCGGGGTTATGAGGATTGCATAAAATGAACAGTTTACAGCCTTTTATCTGTTCACGGAAGGCATCCAAATCCATTCGATACATACCATCCTCCCATTTCAAGGGATTAGTAACCAATATACGTTCATTGCGAGTCGTCACCCAAGCGAAAGGATGATAGACAGGAGGCTGAATCATCACCTTATCTCCCGGTCGGGTGAAGCAGTTCATTGCCATACCGATGCCGGGAACAATGCCGGGAACAAAGTTTATCATCTCTTTTGTGACATCCAAATCATAGCGTTGTTTCACCCAATTAATGATGGCCCGATAGTAGCTGTCAGGCTTCCCCGTATAACCCAACACTTCACACTCACAGCGTTTGCGGATTGCGTCCACGATAAAAGGAGCTGTACCAAAGTCCATATCTGCCACCCACAAAGGAATCAAATCCGAACGTCCCCACACTTCCTTCGCCTCTTCCAGCTTCACGGCGGCAGTGCCGTTGCGGTCTATTACTTTATCAAAATCGTATTTCATCATTTGTATCTTTTAAAATCGAATTCAAATATATAGAAAAAGTCCGCAACAATCCATATAAGGACGGAAAATCTTCCGTCCTTATTCATCAATCCCTCTATTTAAGTGCCTTCAGCACTTCAGGCATCATAGTCCACACAAAGTTTTCATCCTGTGCTGTATAGAGATTACCATCCACCACAGATTTCTCATCTGTCGCCTGCCCCTTGGTGACAGCCGGTTTTGCTAACGGATGCACTGCCAGTTTCTTACCTTCCGTTACTCCTGCAAAATCGAACAACATACCTGCCGCACAATGGCCTATCAATATTTTACCTTTTTCGCCGAAAGCCTTCAATACAGACATCAAATCAATATTATAAGATTTATCCGCATTCTGTGCAAACACAGGAACCGCATCTCCGCATGAAAATACCACAGCATCAAATTCATCTTCATGTCCTACCAAATGCGCAATTACATCATCTGCCACCAATTTAACGCCCGAATTTGTTTTAATTTCCTTTGTTTCCGCCACTGCATATACCTTATAAGATATACCGTTCTCAAAAAAGGCTTCCAAATACTGGAACAAACCGAATCCGTTCACCGGATTCACTGCCAAAACCGCAACTTTCTTTGCCATAATCTTAATGTATTAAATAAAACAATAAATATATCTGTTAAAACAATAGTTATCTTTAGTAAGTTTATTACTTTTGTGCGACAAATGTAACGTGCTTCTGCTATAAAAACAAGAAGGCACCTCATCATAAGCTAGTTACACAAGAGTAACCATTGTTGAACAACAACGATATACAAAAGATTAAAAAATGCAAAACTTCCATCCCAACGGTAATTGTCCCATACGAGACGTGCTCAGCCGTATTGGTGACAAATGGTCTATGCTGGTTCTTATCACACTACATACAAATGGAATCATGCGGTTCAGTGACATTCACAAAACAATAGCCGATGTATCACAACGAATGCTCACCGTCACTCTACGCACATTGGAGTCCGACGGACTGGTAGAACGAAAAGTATATGCCGAAGTTCCGCCACGGGTAGAATATCGCCTGACGGAAAGAGGAGTGAGCCTGATACCCCACCTTGAAGGGTTAGTCAGTTGGGCTTTACAGCAAATGCCGGGGATTATGGAAAGCAGAGAAAAAAATGATTCAGTTCAAAAAAACATATAAAGGCTACCGAAAGGAGAGAATACACCTATCTCCATGCTTGATAACGTAAGAGAGGCGGAGCGATTTATGGCTACCGAAAGGAGAGAATATACCTACCTCCATGCCCAGACGCGGTTCATTTACAGAATAGAATAAGCACCGCTCCTATTAATAAAGCAATGCCCGCAAGCAAAATGATGAAAAGCAATTTACCTTTGAGAAAACTGTTACGTTCCTTTTCTTCCCATTCCCTGGTTTCATGAGCAATACGTTCCAATTGTTCATAAGACACATCAGACTCCGAACGTTTGCCCTTCACACCGAGTAGACGATTCCGTGTCTCATTCAACCGTTCGCGACTCGCCCGGCGAAGCTCCCTGTTTTCCTTGTCACGCCGCATCATGTCATTGATGCATCCTAGAGTTCCCATACGCCCTCCTTATTTAATGAATAATGATAGACTACAATGTAGACCTATCTATCTACAAAGATACTTTTTTAATCTCAGAATACAGACTATTGAGACGAGGAAAAAATATTTTTGAAAAAAAACTTCTTATTTATTTGTTTTTGCTAGAAAAGTATTACTTTTGCAGCGTATTCAATAACAAAGAGAACAAAATGAAAGCATTATACAATACATACTTCTTTTTCTTTTATTACTTTTACTTTAGCAACAAAGTGAAGCGGGAGTTTGTATGTATACGTTAAACAACGATTAAGACAATGTGATAATAACAACGAAATCCCGCTTCCGGCAGAAGCGGGATTTTTTTATAATATATATACGAATGAAAAAGATAGCAATACAAGGTGTACCGGGCTCATATCACGACATCGCCGCCCACAAGTTCTTCCCCGGGGAAGAAATCGAACTAATCTGCTGTTCCACGTTCGAAGAAATCTTTGCGAACATGAAGCAGGATAGTAATGTGATTGGTATGCTCGCCATCGAGAACACCATTGCAGGCAGCTTGCTGCACAACTACGAGTTACTGCGCGAAAGCGGAATGACCATTGTCGGCGAACATAAACTGCGCATCAAACACAGCTTCATGTGCTTGCCGGACGACAATTGGGAAACACTGATAGAAGTCAACTCACACCCCGTCGCCTTAGCGCAATGCCGCGAATTCCTGATGCAACATCCCAAGCTGAAAATTGTGGAAACGGAAGATACGGCAGGAAGTGCGGAAGCCATCAAACGGGAAAATCTGAAAGGACATGCCGCCATCTGCTCCAGATATGCCGCCGATTTGTACGGAATGAAGGTATTGGAAGAAGGCATCGAAACAAACAAACACAACTTCACCCGTTTCCTGGTAGTGGCCGACCCATGGAAAGCCGATGACCTGCGTGAACGTTCGAAAGTGAACAAAGCCAACATCGTTTTCTCCCTCCCTCATAACGAAGGAAGTCTGTCGCAAGTGCTCTCTATCTTTTCTTTCTATAAAATAAACCTGACCAAAATTCAATCATTACCGATTATAGGCCGCGAATGGGAATATCTGTTCTATGTAGACGTGCTCTTCAATGATTATTTGAGATACAAGCAGTCTATCGACGCCGTTTCACCATTAACAAAAGAACTTAAAATATTAGGAGAATATGCAGAAGGAACATCAACCATATAATATTCAGCCGGCAGACCGCCTGGCGAATGTTAGCGAATACTACTTCAGCCGCAAACTGAAAGAAGTGGCACAGATGAATGCCGAAGGTAAAAACGTAATCAGCCTGGGTATCGGAAGCCCGGATATGCCTCCTTCGGAAGAAACCGTCAATGTGTTGTGCGAACAGGCAAAGCGTCCTGATGTGCACGGATACCAACCCACTGTCGGCATTCCCGAACTACGCAAAGCCATGGCCGACTGGTACAAACGATGGTATAATGTAGAGCTTAATCCGGCAACCGAAATCCAACCCCTGATTGGTTCGAAAGAAGGCATCCTGCATGTTACGCTGGCATTAGTCAATCCGGGTGACCAAGTGTTGGTTCCCAATCCGGGCTATCCCACTTACACTTCTTTAAATAAGATACTGGGAAGTGAGATAGTGAACTATAACCTGCGCGAAGACAACCATTGGCAACCCGACTTTGAGGAACTGGAACAGATGGACTTGAGCCGTATCAAGATTATGTGGACCAACTATCCCAATATGCCGACCGGAGCGAACGCCACCATGGAACTATATGAAAAGCTGGTTGACTTTGCACGCCGCCACAACATCGTGATTGTAAACGACAACCCATACAGTTTTATCCTGAACAAGAAACCGTTGAGCATCCTCAATGTGCCCGGCGCCAAAGAATGTTGTATCGAGTTCAACTCTATGAGCAAGAGCCACAATATGCCCGGCTGGCGTGTAGGAATGCTCGCCACCAATGCACAGTTCGTACAATGGATATTGAAAATCAAGAGCAATATAGACTCTGGCACTTTCCGTCCCATGCAACTGGCAGCCGCACAAGCTTACAACAACAGCGTGGAATGGCACGAAGAAGCCAACATCAATGTATATAGCCGCCGTCGTCGGCTGGCAGAAGAGATAATGAAAGTGCTCGGCTGTACTTTTGACTCCAACCAAGTAGGCATGTTCCTCTGGGGACGCATCCCCGATTCCTACAATGATGTGGAAGAGCTGACCGAGAAGGTATTGCACGAAGCACGTGTGTTCATCACTCCGGGCTTTATCTTCGGAAGCAACGGCAAACGCTATATCCGCATCTCGCTTTGCGCCAAAGAAGAAAAGCTGGCCGAAGCGCTGGAAAGAATTAAAAAGATAATGTAATAATACCAATCAAATCCTGTCATTCCGGATGAAATGAACAACTTGAATACGGCCGCTATGTGTTTACAGATTCTTTTCTAATTATTCAGAATGACAAAGACATAGAAGAAACAACAAAACAAGATAACCTTATGGAACTAGAATTAAAACCTATCGAACTTCCGGGAATTGAAAAGAAACGCCCGATGATTATCGCCGGCCCATGCAGTGCCGAAACAGAACAACAAGTTATGGATACAGCCGTCATGCTGGCCAATAAAGGTATTAAGATTTTCCGTGCCGGCATCTGGAAGCCGCGTACCAAGCCAGGTGGCTTCGAGGGTATCGGCGTGGACGGTCTTGCATGGCTGAAACGCGTGAAACAAGAAACCGGTATGTATGTTGCCACCGAAGTGGCTACTGCCAAGCACGTTTATGAATGTTTGAAGGCCGGTATCGACGTGCTTTGGATTGGTGCACGCACCACTGCCAACCCATTCGCCGTGCAGGAAATAGCCGATGCACTGAAAGGTGTGGATATTCCTATCTTGATTAAAAACCCGGTCAACCCTGACCTTGAATTATGGATTGGTGCTTTAGAGCGTATCAACAATGCAGGTTTGAAGCAATTGGGTGCTATCCACCGCGGATTCTCTTCTTACGATAAAAAGATTTACCGTAACCTACCGCAGTGGCATATTCCTATCGAGTTGCGCCGCCGCATTCCCGAACTGCCTATTTTCTGTGACCCCAGCCATATCGGTGGCAAGCGCGAGCTGGTGGCTCCCCTCTGCCAACAGGCGATGGACTTGGGTTTTGACGGTTTAATAGTAGAGTCACACTGCAATCCCGACTGTGCATGGAGCGACGCTTCACAGCAGGTAACCCCCGATGTGCTGGACTATATCCTGAATCTGCTGGTTATCCGCAAAGAAACACAGACAACCGAAAATCTGGGTGAGCTGCGTAACCAAATCGATGATTGCGACAATGAGATTATCGAGGTATTGGCCAAACGTATGCGTGTCTGCCGCGAAATCGGTACATTCAAGAAAGAACATGATATGACCATCCTGCAGACAGGCCGTTACAATGAAATTCTGGACAAGCGCGGCGCACAAGGCTCACTGTGCGGCATGGACTCAGACTTCATTAAAAAAGTATTCGAAGCCATCCACGAAGAAAGTGTAAGGCAACAAATGGAAATCATAAATAAATAAACCGATGAGAATATTAATCTTAGGAGCCGGCAAAATGGGCTCCTTCTTTACCGATGTATTAAGCTTCCAGCACGAAACTGCCGTATTTGATGTTGACCCGAAACGTCTTCGTTTCGTTTACAACACCTACCGATATACCACACTCGAAGAGATTGAAGAATTCAAGCCCGAACTGGTTATCAATGCGGCTACCGTAAAATATACATTGGATGCTTTTCATCAAGTATTGCCCGCTCTCCCCAAGGATTGCATTATCAGCGATATTGCTTCGGTAAAAACCGGACTGAAGGAGTTCTATGACCAATGCGGTTTCCGCTACGTGTCTACCCACCCCATGTTCGGCCCTACATTTGCCAACCTTGACAAACTAAGTACCGAAAATGCCATCATCATCAGCGAAGGCGACCATCTGGGTAAAATCTTCTTCAAAGACTTGTACCAGAACCTCGGCCTGAACATCTTCGAATATACCTTCGACGAGCACGATGAGACTGTGGCCTATTCGCTGTCCATCCCATTTGTTTCCACTTTCGTTTTTGCGGCAGTGATGAAGCATCAGGATGCTCCGGGAACGACTTTCAAGCGTCACATGAAGATAGCCAAAGGAGTATTGAGCGAAGACGACTATTTGTTGCAGGAAATTTTATTCAATCCCCGCACCCCTGCACAAGTAGAAGGTATCCGTACAGAGCTGAACGAGCTGTTGGATATCATCAACAACAAAGATGCTGCGGGGATGCGTGCCTATCTTAGCAAGATTCGGGAGAAGATTAAATAACGCATCTGTATAGATGGAAGGGGGTGCCACAGTTCCAACCAAACTTCCGGCACCCCCTTTCTTATTTCATCAATATAAATAACTTATCAATATACGGCACGACACATCACCGCCCAAGATGCCGACAAGAGCCACTGCCCACAAATGCCACCGCTTCAAGTTGCACGACACTTTCAGAGCGTTAAACAGCCACACAAGGGTAAGCAGCAGAAACGGAACACCCAACAATGACAGAATCATAGCCGGCAGGATAAAAGGCTGCGCCAACAGTTCCTGAGGAGACATGCTCATGTCCATGTCTGCCATCATCTGCATGGGAGGTGCCAAATAAATTAAAGTCATCCCGAGCAAAGGCAGCTCTGCAAACAATACGGTCCCCAACACATCGATGAGCCGGATGCGGGAATGCGAGAACCTTTTGCCGCCCAGATAAAACAACAAAGCAGGTATCAGCCACACTATCAGATGCTCTGCCAGATAACACCACCAGGCAGGATTAGGTGCCGGACCGAAATGAAGCAACCCATGATAATGATAGCCGGCATAATAACATATTACAGTAGACACCACCAGCCCCAACGCTCCCCATGCCAATGCCCGCGCACCGGCAATCTGTATAAACGGATTCACCGCTTTGTCTATCATTTTATTTCCCATGATTCATTCATTTTAGAAAGTTTGTCAATTAAATCGTCCAAGATATTTCTCACCGTGGGATAACTGACGCCCATGCTTTTCGCCATGTCCTTCAGGCTTCCGCTCGATTTGACAAAGTCAAGAATAAACTGTTGCTCTTTATCCGAAAGCCGCGCCAGTACAGGCAGTTCAAAGTCGCCGCACACCTCCGTACGGCACTCCTCGCAAAAAAGCCTTCCCACCCTCAACGGCGCATCGCACGCAGGGCATTGCAGCGGCAGACGTTTCTTCATTTCCCCCATATCATTTCAGCCCTTTCACAAATGTGCTGACAGAAGTTATCAAAGTACTGTTCACCGGCAGAGAAGGATTTCCGTAAGTCGGCATCTGCTGCTGCATGGCCTTCGACTCACAGTCTTTCAACACATGGTTCATCTTGTCAATCAAGACCACCTCGGCCGTCGGGCAACCCTTCTTCAGAAGTTCGGCATCTTCCACCGCTACCTGAATATCATTTTTACCCTGAACGATGAGAACCGGCACTTTGACAGAAGCAATCACCGTCTGGGGATTATACTTGAACCAGGAAATCATGTAGGGCTGGACAGAAGCCCGATATAATGATTGCAGATAAGCCGGCACGTCACTCACTTCCTTGCCGTTTTTCAAGGCCTCGTTGATGGATGCCACCTCTTTCCGCACCGCTTCCGGAGTCTGTTGAGCGGCCACTTGCGCCTCTATTATCTCGTAGGCAGGACGGCCCGCACCGGCAATCGAGATATAGCCTTTCACCTTCGGCTGGTTCTGACAGGCCAGCATTCCAATCAACGCCCCTTCACTGTGCCCCGCCACCGTGATTGTAGTAAAACGTTTCTCTTTCGACAGGTAATCAATCCAGCCCGTCACATCATTCACGTAATCTTCAAAACGAAGTTTCGCTTCCTCCTTACCTGCCGACGCACTGGTTCCTATCCCGCGCTTGTCAAAGCGCAAAGAAGCGATGCCGTTTGCCGCCAAACCTTCTGCAAGGAACTTCAAGGAATTATTTCTCAAGTTGCCAATGGCTGAGTTACCGTCCATATCCGTAGGTCCGGAACCGGCTATGACAAGCACCACCGGACAGGTTTTCACCCCACCGGGAAAAAGCAGTTTCCCTTTGATTTGTCCTTCCTTGGTGTTCAGCACCACATTTTCTTCCAAAGGAAGCACCTGCGCCCGACCATAAAGGACGCACAAGAGAAACAGACCGGCTAAAATTAAATTCAACTGTTTCATATATTTCACATTTAAAGATGATTCATTGGACAAATATACCTATTATATTGAATAAAACAAATTAATAATTGAATATTATTAACCACCGGTTTAATTATATTCAATACAGTCCGAATTTATCTTCAGTATGAACTGACAATTATATCTGCGCGACTAAGCTGTCAAGACGAAGACATCTTATCGTTTCAGCCGGGTGACACTGTCGTTCCACCCGGCTGAAATCATCATGCCACCAAGGTGAAACGGAAGTTCTACCCGGCTGAAACGGCGAAGACATCCTAATAAACCGAGAAAGGCTTATTATTAGACTGCCAAAAACTTGTATATATCCCATTTTATTACGAATATTGCAACCGCAAAAGAACTTGATAAGACTATGATTACACCTCGAAAGACCCGTATCCCCTATTTGGATTTCTTAAAATTCTTCGCCATTGCCAGTGTATTGTTGGGACACTCCGTGGAACAAACCACCGGAAATGATTTTTGGGACAACCCCATCTGGAGTTTCATTTACACCTATCACATGCCCTTGTTCATGTTGCTGTGCGGGTATTTCTTCGGTTCCTCGCTCAACTTATCTTTCGGTGAGTTGGTGAAGAAAAAGTTTGTCCAACTGGTCATCCCTTCCCTTTCCGCTTTCGTCATCATGTATGTGTTTGTCACACTCAGCGGATACAATCCCTGCCCCGAACTGATGGACTTCAGTTGGCTCGGCTTCTTCAACACGGTATGGTTCCTCAAGTGCGTCTTTTTCTGCTACCTTATCGGCTACATTGCCCTCAAATCCTTACGCCGCTTATGGGCGGCAGTCCTGGTTTCCGTTGTCCTTTTCACCATCCTGCCCTTGGGCAATGTAGATAACATCAACTTCATGCTGCCCATGTTTTGGCTCGGTTACTTCTGCCAGAAAGAACAAGAAGTGATTAACCGGCATCGCAGCCGGTTGCTGATTGCAAGCCTCATCTCCTTTGCCGCCCTGCTTCCTTTCTGGTCGGGCAGACTCACTGTATATATGGTTCCCATCCAAGTGGTGGACTGGGCTAACGGCACTGTGGACTGGACGAACTTAAATATCACCGTCTACCGCATGGTTATCGGCATGGCAGGCAGTATGGTCTTCTTTTTATCGGCACCGTGGGTGTACAGCAAGATAGAACACGGGCGCCTCACCCCTACATTGAACAACGTGGGAAAATGCACTTTGGGAATCTACTGGGTACAAACCTTCCTGCTGGAGTGCACGCTGCACGGACTGGGCTTCTACATCGGCACCGCCGGAAGCTTTATTGTAGGTCCCGCGGTAGCGACACTAGAACTGATTCTTTGTTATCAAGTAGTTTTGCTGCTGAAAAAGAACCGTTACACCCGCCTGCTCTTGCTGGGGGAGAAATAAACTTGCAACGGATTAATTCATAAGAGAAAGCAAATTTTCATCATTTTCCTTTTCTTATTCATCCAAACAAACTATCTTTGCCACGTTTTGTTCCGCATACCTCCGACCGATGCGAGGAAGCGGATGAAAAGGGAATCAGGTGCAAGTCCTGAACAGTCCCGCTGCTGTAAGCTCCATCTACCCTGAAAAGATAGGTTTACTTATCACTCACGCCACTGCCTGTATATATAATAAGGTGGGAAGGCAAGTAAACAGGAGTAAGTCAGAAGACCTGCAAAACGTAAAGTCATCGACCGCCGCTTTCGAGGAAAGAGCAGCGGTAAGAATGCGGTATTTATTCATTAATACTTTTTTAAAATGAGAGAAAACAACCAGGCTTATACGCTATGGCTTTGTCTATTTTGCAGCTTTCTCCTATTGTCGTTTGATATGCAGGCACAGGAGAAAAGAGATTCCATTACCGGAAAGGTGCATAAAATAGATGAAGTCACGATAACTGCCAAACGTCCGCCTGCCAAAATAACAACCGGCAGCCCTGTACAACTTATCAACAAGGAAGATATAAAGAACCTGGGATTACAGAACATGGCAGATGCCGTAAGGCGTTTTGCCGGAACCAACGTCCGCGATTACGGAGGCATAGGCGGTCTGAAGACCGTTTCCGTCCGCAATTTAGGGGCTGCACACACAGCTGTCAGCTACGACGGAGTAGTTGTCAGCAACAGTCAGGCAGGACAAATCGATATAGGGCGTTTCTCCCTCGACAATGTATCCTCTCTGTCATTAGCAATCGGACAAGATGAGAATCTGCTGCAACCGGCCCGTCTGTATGCTTCGGCAGGAGTACTCAGCATTGAAACAGAGAAACCCGTCTTCGAGAACGGGAAATCCTCTCTGTCACAAATACAAATCCGGGGAGGAGCCTTCGGCCACATAGCCCCATCCATACGCAGATGGCAAAAGCTGGGAGAACACACCAGCCTGTCGGCCGATGCATCCTTTATGCGTGCCGACGGTAATTATCCCTTCACACTAGAAAACGGAAAATACATCACTCAAGAGAAAAGAAACAATTCGGATATTAATACATGGCAGGGAGAGGCCAATCTGTTTCATACTTTCCATGACGAAAGTACGCTGGATGTGAAAGCCTATTATTTTTATTCCAAACGAGGACTGCCCGGTGCCGTCATTCTATACAACCCAAAGGCAGAAGAACGCTTGTGGGACGAGAATTTCTTTACCCAAGCCCGCTATAAGAAAAGCTTCTCGCCCAAATGGACTTTGCAGGCGCAAGCCAAGTTCAACCATTCATGGAACAAATACGAAGATACAGATGTGAAGTATGAAAACGGGAAGCAGACCGACATCAACCGTCAGGATGAATATTATCTGTCCGCCGCCGTACTTTATCGTCCCGTCAAAGGTCTGGAATTATCGCTCGCGCAAGACGGATTCATCAATACCCTTCACACCAATATCAACGACAGCCCCAATCCGGTGAGATACTCCTCACTCACAGCCCTCAATGCACGTTACCAATGGGGACGTATCAAGCTATTGGGAACATTGGTGGGAACTTTCATTACGGAAGAAGTAAAAGCAGGGAATACTCCCGACGACCGGAAACGCCTGTCGCCCACCCTGTCTGTTTCCATTCAGCCATGGAAAGAAGAACAATTATACGTCCGCGCAATGTATAAGAATACGTTCCGCGTACCTACCTTCAATGACCTTTATTATCTACGCATAGGAAACACCTCCTTACGCCCGGAAAAGGCACGCGAATATAATATAGGTGTCACTTGGAACGGCAAGCCGTTTTCGTTCACCGATTTCCTTTCTGTCACTCTCGACGGATATTATAATGAAGTAACCGATAAAATAGTGGCCTTTCCCAGCACTTACGTATGGAAAATGCAGAATTACGGCACGGTACATATCACCGGACTCGATGCGACAATTGCCACCTCCATACCGGTCTGCCCTCACATAAACGTAGGATTAAGCGGCAATTACTCTTGGCAAAAGGCAATAGATATGACAAATCCTGATGCCAAGAATTATAAAGACCAACTGCCCTATACGCCTCAGCATAGCGGCAATGCTTCGGCTACTATCGAAACTCCCTGGATTAATGTGGGATACAGTCTGACAGGAGTGAGCGAACGCTATTACATGGCACAGAATATTCCGGTGAATAAAATCGACGGTTATGTAGAGCACACAGCCACTTTATGGCGGGAGTTCCCGATGAAAGGCTGTCACCTCCGCCTTCAGGCAGAAGTTATCAACCTCACTGACAAGCAATATGATGTTATCAAATATTATCCCATGCCCGGACGTTCCTGGCGCATCACGGGAGTATTAAGATTTTAAACAATATAAATGTCTAACTTTTAAAAATTAATTATGAAACTAAGAAGCCTATTTTTTGGTACACTGTGTATGTTAATGCTGGGTGTTTCATTCACCTCATGTAGTGATGATGACGATGACAGCAAAAAAAACGATGAAGGTTCGAAGGTGGAATTGCCTGAAAACCGTGTCTATATTTTGAATATGGGATCTTATCAAAAAAACAATGCCGGCATCACATTCTATGCTCCGAACAAATCCCTAGATGTCATTGAAGACATTTTCTTCAAGCAAAACAATGCCAAATTGGGCGATACGGGACAAGATATGATAAGCTACAATAACCATATCTACGTGGCTGTGTATGGTTCAAAATACATCACCAAACTGAATGAGGCTTGTGTAGAACTGAAACGCTATGAATTTACAGATGAACAAGGACAGCCACGTTGCATGGTTGCCGAGAATGGAAAAATCTATGTAACCCTGACTAGCGGAAATGTAGCGCGTTTGGATGCCAATACATTAGCCTTCGAAAAGATGGTTGCTGTCGGTAAAAATCCGGAAGGCATTATTGAAGAAGATGGAAAACTGTATCTGGTAAATTCAGGATTCGGCTATGACAACCGTTTGTCTATTATTGATATCAACACATTTGATAAAGCAGAAAACATTGAAATATTCCAAAATCCGGAAAAGATTCTGGAAGCAGGGGACAAACTGTTTATTCAAGGTTACGGTGGCAATGACTATAACAATTATCCTTATCCTGTGGTTCTCTTCGACCCGATAACCAAGACGTATGAAGAAATAGGTAAAGGCGTCTATATGGCAGAACATGACGATATAGTATATGTCATCTATTCAGAAACGAACTATGCAGACAACACTTCCACACACACATTATACTCTTACAATGCCAAGACCAACGAGAAAGTAGAAAAAGCATTCGTGCAGATGCCTGATAAGCTAAAAACAAGCATCATCACCATGTTGAGCATTAATCCTGAAAATGGAGATTTCTACATTGGCGCAGGAGACTATACCACCAACGGAGACATCTACCGTTTCAAAAAAGATGGTACTTTCATTGAAAAGTTCGAATGTGGCATAGATCCTAAAGCAGCCGTATTTATTGACTAACCAATGAAACAATATTCTCTCTTTATTCACCTGATGCTTTCGGTCTTGCTTCTTTCCGCCTGCGGCGGAAGGAGCAAGACTTCTTCTGCTTCTATTACAGAAGAAGCAATTCCTTTGCGTTATGCAGAGAACCTCAGCCTGTCTGCAACCGAAGACTATACCATCGCCCGGCTGCGTAATCCATGGGATACGACCCGCATACTGCATACCTACGTCTTGGTTGACAAAGAAAAGCCCCTGCCTGCCGACTTGCCGGAAGGGACGCTTGTCCGCACTCCATTGAGCAAGGCCGTTGTTTACTCATCCGTACATTGCGGATTGCTCAATCAGATTGGCGCTTTGAAAAGTATCGGAGGAGTCTGTGATTTGAAGTATATCAAACTGCAAGAAGTGCAGGATGGCTGCCGCACAGGAAGCATCGCCGATGTAGGGGACGGCATGAACCCGGATATAGAAAAGATGATTGACCTGCACCCCGATGCCATTATGCTCTCCCCCTTTGAGAACAGCGGCGGATACGGACGGGTGGAGAAACTCAACATTCCCATTATCGAATGTGCAGACTATATGGAAACTTCGGCATTGGGACGTGCCGAATGGACACGCTTTTACGGACTTCTGTTCGGGCGGACGCAACAAGCAGACAGCTTGTTTGCGGAAGTGGAAAAGAACTATCAGGAGCTGAAAGCATTGGTTGCCCCCCTTTCATCCGCACCGAGTGTAATCAGCGAACTGAAAAACGGTTCGGCATGGTATGTTCCGGGAGGGAAAAGCACTTCGGCGCAACTATATGCAGATGCAGGAGCCAATTATGTGTTTGCTGCAGACGAACATAGCGGTTCCGTTCCTCTTGCTTTCGAAACGGTATTCGATAAAGGCCAGAATGCTGACTTTTGGCTCATCAAATATAATCAGGCCATTGACAAGACTTATAAGGAATTGAAGCAGGATTATGCTCCATACGCCGGTTTCCGTGCTTACAAGGAACGCAACATTTATGGATGCAACACAGGGAAGGTAGACTTTTACGAAGATTCTCCTTTCCATCCCGACCGATTACTGAAAGATTTGATAAAAATCTTCCATCCTACGCTTTTAGAAGGGTATGAATTAAAATATTTCACTAAATTAGCGGAGTAAACTTCTGTGGAGCAGGTTTTGCCTGTCCGAATGCATTCCCGAATGTATCTTTCTGTATGCATTCGGGCGGATACATGGGTCCGCCCCTACGGTAACAAAACAAAATGAGAAATAAAGGAACGAAATACGGCATCATACTGCTGCTCCTTATCCTTGCATTGATAGGAGCCAATCTGCTGTTCGGCTCGGTGAACATCCCTGCCGAAGCGGTGGGACACATCCTTTTGGGTAATGAAGTAGAAAAGGCAAGTTGGAGTTTCATTGTGTGGGAATCCCGCCTGCCACAAGCCATCACTGCCCTGCTTTGTGGAATGGCACTCGCTACATCGGGACTGATGCTGCAAACCACCTTCAATAATCCATTGGCCGACCCTTCCATTTTGGGTATCAGTTCGGGAGCCAGCCTGGGAGTGGCGTTGGTCATGCTGGCGGGAGCCGGTACAATCACTGCCGGCGCGTTTACCCTCTCCGGTTTCATTTCTGTCATTATCGGCGCATTCATCGGTTCCATGATAGTGATGGGGATTATTCTTTTCTTCTCCACCTTGATAAAGAACAGCATCATGCTGCTTATTATAGGAATCATGATTGGCTATATCACCTCGTCTGCCATTTCCCTGCTCAATTTCTTCGCCACGGCAGAAGGAGTACACTCTTATATGATTTGGGGGATGGGCAACTTCGGAGGAGTATCCTTACAGCAGCTTCCCTTCTTTTCCGTAGTCACCGCAGCGGGACTGCTGATTACCATCCTCTTGATTAAACCCCTGAATGCCCTGTTGCTGGGCACCCGATATGCCGAAAACCTGGGAATCAACATCCGTCGCACCCGCAACCTGCTGCTTATCGCCACCGGACTGCTGACAGCCATCACCACCGCTTTCTGTGGGCCTATCTCTTTTATCGGACTAGCTGTGCCGCACATTGCCCGCCTGATGCTGGGAACATCCAACCACAACTCGCTGCTGCCTGTCACCATGCTGACAGGAGGAGCCATTGCACTGCTCTGCAACTTCATCTGTATTCTGCCGGGCGAAGCCGGTATCATTCCGCTGAATGCCGTGACTCCTGTCATCGGTGCGCCCATTATCATTTATGTCATCGTAAACCAACGTAAAATTCAATATTTCAATTAATGAAGAAGCACGCAGTCATCACCGCAACGGATTTATGTATCGGTTATCGCACCCATAAAGAAGAAAAGAAAGTGCACGAACATCTTTCTTTCCGACTCTATCCGGGCGAACTGACCAGCCTGCTTGGAGCGAACGGAGCCGGCAAATCAACTTTACTCCGTACATTGTCTGCCTCGCAACCCTCATTGGCAGGAGATTTGCAATTACTGGACAAATCTTTACACCACTATTCAGAAAAAGAACGTTCACGCACCATTGGCATGGTTTTGACAGACAAGACACAGGCCGGAGGATTGACCGTATATGAACTGGTAGCCTTGGGACGCCAACCGCATACAGGCTTCTTCGGACGCCTCCATCCCAAAGACCATCTCATTATCAAAGAAGCATTGGAAGCCGTAGGCATTGCCCACAAAGCCGAAAGCTATACTGCGGAGCTTTCGGACGGGGAACGGCAAAAGGTAATGATAGCCAAGGCATTGGTACAAGAGTGTCCGCTGATTATATTGGATGAGCCGACTGCTTTTCTGGATGTGGTAAGCCGTATTGAAATTATGACCTTGCTGCACAAACTGGCTGTAGAGCAGAACAAAGCGATTCTGCTGTCTACCCATGACATTGAACAAGCCTTGGTGCTGTCCGACAAACTTTGGCTGCTGTCCAAGGAACAAGGATTGCAATGTGGAACGACGGAAGATGTGATTCTCAGCCATCGAATGGAGACTTTATTCTCACATGAGAATATTCTGTTTGATTACAATCACGGCATCTACTATCCAAGAGTGGATGGGAAGAAAGAAATCAGGGTGGAAGCCAGGAATGATACTCTGCTGCATTGGACAATCAATGCACTGAACCGCCACGGTTATACCTGTCTGCTATCCGAAGAAAAGAACCCGAACACGCCTCACCTCCTTGCATTATCGCCTGACAAGCTGGTACTTACATGGGAAGGGGAAACACAAACGTATTCCTCCTTCGAAAGTTTATTGACACAGTTCTATTAAAAGATTCAAATTCTTCAGACTGCCTGAGGTATTCCAACAGGCAGACCAAGCCTTTTCTGACTTAAGATTAAGGGATTACTTGCAGTCACCTACTATGTGTCCCACTACAGCATAACATACGTCCTGCTACAGTGGGATGTACGTCCTGATGCAATGGAACGTAGTAATCTTCCGTATAAGAATCCTTAGCCCACCTATAAGAATCCCTTAACCTGACCGGCACAGGAACTAATCCAACTCATCATCCAACGCTTCCCGCATTGCTTTTATTTCTCCCTTGATTCGTCTGCGGACTCTAAATCCTATATACAGACCGATTAGCAAGCCACAAAAAGCACCATAAAGGGCATAGACTTCATGTAACAAATACAACTCTACTATAAAGCAGACCAGCACCGGAACAGCCAGGGATATTCCAAAAAGCATGCCCGTCTTTTGATATTTCTCTAATTTATAGGTGGCAATCAAAGCCTCTTTCACCGTCATCCGTTTGTAATCCAAGCGGGCGAGTTTCCACCATATAAAGCCTTTGTGGGCAGCCATGACCATAAAGAACACAAAGAACATATATACTGTCCAGTCCGGAAATCCTTCCACATTTCGTTGTATCATCACTATCCAGAATGGAGTCATCAGGCATATACTTGTCATCATCTGAAATTCCCTTATCAACCGCTGCTGTGAAGAGACTGCACGATTCTGTGTAATCCGACTCACCGGCGCCTCGTTCTCCGATTCCAGTTTATCCATCTGTTCATCCATCATTTTCCAACCTTTTTTCAATTCTTCCAGTTCCATAGTTACTCCTTTCTATTGATTTGCCAATCCATTTAATTTTTCCTTAATCCGCTTCAATTTCGAAGCAATATTATTGCGCGAGATACCGGTGATTTCGGCAATCTCTTCATACGACCGTTCGTCCAGCCACAACAGAATGATGGCTTTCTCCAAACGGTTGAGCTGACTGATGAGCCGGTACATCTCGCGCAGATGTACCGCTTTCTCATCGCTCTCATCAATCATCAAGTCGAACAGGCTTTCCAACGACATAGTATCCGTAATCTTACTGTGTTTGCGATAGAATGATATACAAGTATTCAGACTCACCCGATAAATCCAGGAGGAAATCTTCGCTTCTCCTTTAAAACTTCGGAATCCTTGCCACAGATGTATCAAAACCTCCTGATGCAAATCTTTCAAATGCTCCTCGTCTGTGGCATAGAGATAGCAGACCTTGTAAATCAGTCTTCCATACTCTTTTATCAGAGTCAGAAACGCTTGCTCATTCTCCTTTTTTCCTTTCATATTCTCCTTTTTTACATAAGACGCAACCTTTCCCGAATAGTTGCAAAGGGGGATGTATCAAAACTTCCCTTTTATAGAAATCGAGGGTGTGTCAAAACAAAAATGACCCTTCCGAAAAGTGACAGATTGTAACTGCCAAACTTAAAAGAGCCATATCGAACTCTATTTCGAGTAATGATACGACTCCTTCTCTTGCTTTTTAGGATGCCCAAGTTTCAGATTAAAAGTCCTTCTTTGGTTTAACTTAGTTTTGATACACCCTCCCTGTTTAGTTTATAAACAACTTCGCATAGAGTATAAACAGACAGATGACAAGTGTCTGGGAAAAGCCCAAACGGTTAGTTGACCGTATTCCGGAACAAATAAAAATCCTTCCGCCCCTCTTACCGAACAGCGGTATAAAATGAAGTATCTTAAACTTTATCGGCAGGGAGAGTGAACACCATCCGGCAGCCTTCCTTATAATCAGAGTCAATCATAATCTGTCCTCCCAATAATTGTGCAGCCAGCCGACTGATAGCCAGTCCGAGCCCTGTACCCTGAGTAAATTCATCTACCTTGGTAAAACGCTCGAACACCCACTCCTGCTTGTCTTCGGGTATGCCGATGCCGGTGTCTGTCACCACTATCTCTATATGCTGTGCATCCATCGACAAATGGCAATCCAACGTTATTTTCCCTCGAGTAGTAAACTTGATTGCATTCAGCAATAAATTATCAAGTACTGTCGCTATCAGTTTTGAGTCAGAACAAACAGGATATTCATTTTTCCAAGAGTCGAACAACAATTCCACCTCCGGCTTTAAATCGTCTTTCACACGTTTCAACGCCAAAGAACATAAATCGTTTATGCTGACCGGGACCTTCTTAATCTCTTTATCCATTGTATCAAGAGTAGAAAGCTCCAGAACATCCCCTACTAGTTTCAACAGGTTATTACTGTTTTCCGTTATTACGCTTGCATACGTTTTCATGTCCTCCTGACCTCTCAGTTCCTCGACAAGCACTTGTGAAAAACCCACAATAGAGTTAAGAGGCGTTCTTATCTCATGACTCATGTTTTGAATAAAAGCACTCTTCATGCGACTGGCATTCTCGGCACGCTCCTTCTCTTTGACAATAATCTTATCAGCTTCAGTCAATGCCATATTCTTCCGGCGCAAATCAAACTCAGAATGACGCAAACGCCTGTTCAGTCTCCACAGCTTAAAAGTAAACACACACATCACTAGAATAAAGATTCCCAATCCTATCAAAGATACATAGGTCGTATGCAACTTATGTCTGCTCATGGCAAGCTCCAACTCACTGTTTTCTTTATTAAGACGTGAAACATCCATGATTGTCGCAAACTCTTCCAAAGACACCTGGGCATCCCGTCTTTCCAGCGAATCACGCAACTGAACGTATAAATTGTATTGCTCATTCGCTTCCTTTTCACGACCGGGAACCATTTGAAGAGCTTCCGCTTTTACCTTTAAAAAGCGCAACTGATCCACTCTGCTTTTATCATAAGACGACTCATATAATTCCACTATTTTACTATACTCTCCGGTCAACCAATAATAATATGTTTTAATATCACACAAATCATTGTCCATATCAGGAAGGTTTAAAGCTTCCGCCTTCCGGATAAGCTGTTCTACTTGCCGCGCATTTCCTTTCCTCCACCAATAAAAAGCATCATTCTTCATGACTAACAATTCTTGGGAAGGACGTTTCACCGCCGCGTATGCTTTTTCCAATATGGGCTTGGCTTCTTCTGTCTTATTCAGATTTATCATATCATGAGCCAAAGTAGCGTATATCAGACTAAGGTTAAAGTCTTCAATGTCGTATTGTTCTATCAGTTCTACCACCTTCTTTTGATATTCATAAGCCAATTGAACATTATTTTTCAGGCTATAGACATTCCTCATTGACTTATAACAAGAAATCAGTCCGGGCATATAATTCTCTTTTGTGGCTTCTTCCTGCATAGCTTTCAATTCCAGCAAAGCCAAATTGAATTGTTTCTTTATAATATAGCCCTCTATGTATCTTCCCCATATCCAATAATAATACTTAGGCTGGCCGGTCTGTCTGGCAAAACGCTTCACCTCTTCCGAATAGTAGCGAAGGCTGTCCATATCCATTCCACAGAAATAAAAATAACTGGCCTTATGACACAGGGCGGCCGCCTGCGTACGTTTATCTCCCAATTTTTCAGCCATTCTAAAAAGAGTATCAGCCGCTTGAAGAATCCCGGGTGTTCTGCTGATTCTCTCACACCTTTGATAATAAACAAAGAGCGTACTGTCCATGTTAAACTGATTATTTTGTGCAGTCATAGAAAATACACAAAGCAGGAATATTAAAAAGGGGAATAACCTTTTCATAAAACAATGATTTTAGTAAATTCACAAATGTAGTTAATATTAAGAGATTACCATCCTCTTTTGCATAAAAAAAGACTCCACCACTTTATTTACATTCAGCTGTGAAGTCTTTTCCTAATATATATTTACAGAGAAATTATTCTTTCATCAAATAAGCCTTGAAGCTATCAAAGTCTTTATCCATCGGAATACTCTGCTTGGTTCCTTTCATGAACTCCTGCAGCTTGGCGGGAATCTCCACTTTGCCGCCAATGATAGCTTCCACTGTTTCAAGGAACTTTGCCGGATGCGCCGTTTCAAGAAAGACACCGGTCTCGCCCAGTTGCAAGCTTTCCGAGAGGGCGCGATAACCGCAAGCTCCGTGCGGATCGAGCAAATAGCCTGTTTCCCGATAGGCTTCCTTCACTGTTTCGCGAATCTGTTCATCTGTATAGGTCGCACCCGAGATTTCCGCTGTAATGGCAGCGTGATTGTTATCGTACAATGCCAGTACGCGAGCAAAGTTACTGGGGTCGCCCACATCCATTGCATTGGCAATGGTAGCGACGGAAGGACGCGGATTGTATGTTCCGGTCTGCAAGTATTGATAGAAGATATCGTTCCGATTGTTGGCTGCTATAAAGCGTTTCACAGGCAAACCCATGCGCTTTCCGAACAGACCGGCCGTAATATTGCCAAAGTTACCGCTAGGCACACATACCACCATCTGATTCGCCTTTCCTTCTTTCTTCAACTGCGCGTATGCATAGAAATAATAGAATGCCTGAGGCAGGAAGCGGGCCACGTTAATAGAATTTGCCGAAGTCAGTTTCATGTGCGCATTCAAGTCAGCATCCATAAACGCATTCTTTACCAATGCCTGACAATCGTCAAACGTACCGTCCACTTCCAAAGCCGTAATATTCTGTCCCAGCGTAGTGAACTGCTTTTCCTGAATTTCGCTGACCTTTCCTTTCGGATAAAGTACATACACATGGATACCTTCCACTCCGAGGAAGCCATTGGCTACTGCACTGCCGGTATCTCCCGAAGTAGCGACCAGGACATTCACCTGCTTCTGCCCTTCTTTTTTAATGAAGTAACCCAGCAAACGAGCCATGAACCGTCCGCCCACATCTTTAAAAGCCAAGGTAGGGCCATGAAACAATTCCAATGAGTAAATATTATCCTTCACCTTTACGGCAGGAACATCAAAACCCAACGTATCATAAACAATCTGTTTCAATGTATCGGCCGGCACATCCTCGCCAAAGAAAGCATCAGCCACCCGATAGGCTATTTCCTGAAAAGACAGGTGTTCTATGTTATCATAAAATTCTTTCGGCAACATTTTAATAGCTTCGGGCATAAATAAACCTTTGTCGGAAGCCAGCCCCTTCACAACAGCTTCTTCCAATGAAGCAGCCGGGGCCTGATGATTGGTACTATAATATTTCATAATATAGATTGTTTTTTAATCGTTATGCAGCGCAGGAGCTGCCATAAACTCGTTCATAAACTCATCTTCTTTCATCACTCCGTAACTGCCTTCCACACAAGCCACCTCGTCAAATGTCTGTACATTGTCCGGCTCTATGCCCGGATAATAAATGAGGAAAGGCACCGGCTCAGCAGTATGTGTACGCAGTTCGCAAGGTGTAGGATGATCGGGAAGCACAGCTATGGCAACCGGTTCCGTCCAATCTTTTACCGCCTCATAGATAGGACCGACAGCCCGCTTGTCCAGATTTTCAATCGTGAGCTGCTTCAACTTAAAATCCCCCTCATGCCCCGCCTCGTCACTGGCTTCGATATGCAGATATACAAAGTCGTCTGTCCGAAGCGCTTCCAATGCGGCGGCAACCTTGTTTTCATAATTTGTATCATAGAGTCCTGTTGCCCCTTGCACGGTGATGCGGCGCAATCCGGCATAATATCCGATTCCGTTAATCAAATCGACAGCCGAAATGACCGCACCTTTCCTGATATCCGGATACTTCTCTGCCAATGGTTCCATCTGCGGACGATAGCCCGGACTCCACGGCCAAATGCTGTTGGCGGGGTCTTTACCTTCGGCTATACGCTTCTTGTTAACGGGATGTTCAGCCAGCAATTCTTGAGATTTCAGGATAAGGGCATTTATCAGTTCTGCCGTTTCCTGTGCTTCCGGCACCTCGGCCTTCACCATCAGCGGACGGAAAGATTTCAACGGAACGTCATGGGGAGGTGTGCAATCCAAATGCTTATTGCCTCCTTTTATCACCAATAAATGACGGTATTGCACCCCTGTATAGAAATGAATGCGGTCTGTGCCCAACTTCTCTTCCAAATAGTTAATCAACACATCAGCTTCTTCGGTGGTGATATGACCGGCAGAATGATTCTTTATATTATCTCCTTCGATGCAGATAATATTGCAACGCATCGCCATGTCACCCGGTTGCAGGTCTACTCCGATGCTCGCCGCTTCCAACGGACCGCGCCCTTCATACACTTTCGGCAGATTATAGCCCATAACCGACATATTCGCCACTTCGCTGCCCGGATGGAAACCCGGTGCAACGGTCATCAGCCTTCCGGTACGTCCCATACGGGCAAGCTTGTCCATATAGGGTGTAGCAGCATACTGAAGCAATGTTTTATTTCCCAATGATTCAGCCGGCCAGTCGGCCATACCGTCACCCAGAATAATAATGTGTTTCATAAGCCTAAATGTTTGCGATACTCATGATGTCGGCAAATACTCCGGCAGCAGTAACACTGGCACCGGCACCGTATCCTTGTATCATCATTGGATATTCTTTATATCGTTCGGTGGTAAGCAGGATAATATTATTACTGCCTTCCAATCCATAGAACGGATGTTTGCTGTCTACTTCCTGCAGAGACACGCTGCCTTTACCGTTTTCCAGTTTCGCAACGAAGCGCCAACGCTTATTCTCGTTTTCCAACTTCTGACGACGAGCCTCAAAATCAGCATCCAGCGACGGGACTTTCTTCCAGAACTCTTCCAAAGCCCCTTCAAAGAAATCATTCGGTACAAAAAGATGTTTTTCCACATCTGTCTGTTCCAACTTGTATCCGGCCTCGCGCGCCAAGATAACCAACTTGCGGATTACGTCTTTTCCACTCAGGTCGATGCGCGGGTCAGGCTCCGAATAACGTTCTTCCTGTGCCATCTTGATGGTTTGGCTGAAAGGCACGTCTGCACTAATCTTATTAAAGATATAGTTTAAAGTTCCACTGAGCACCGCTTCTATCTTCAAAATCTTATCACCACTATTTATCAGGTCATTGATGGTATTGATAATCGGCAGCCCCGCACCCACATTTGTCTCAAACAAGAACTTCACTCCCCGTTTGCGAGCTATTTGCTTCAACTCGCTATAAATGGAATAATCCGATGAAGCGGCAATCTTATTGGCTGCCACTACAGAGATATTATGCATCAGGAACTCTTTATAAAGAGAAGCTACTTCGGCACTTGCCGTACAATCCACAAAAACAGAATTGAAAATATTCATGCCGATAATCTCGTCATGCAGCACACCGGCAGAAGACGGAATTCCTTTTTCTTCCATCTCTTCCCTATAAGAAGCAAGGTCAATGCCCGCACGTGTGAAGAGTGCACGATGCCCGTCGGCAATGCCCACTACCTTCAGCTTCAAGCCACGTTCCTGCATCAACTTCTGTTGCTGGCAACGGATTTGTTCTATCAGGCTGCCGCCTACCGTACCGGTACCACAGATAAACAAGTTCAATACCTGATACTCCGACAGGAAGAACGAGTCATGGATGACGTTCAAAGATTTGCGAAGAGACTTAGCCTCCACCACAAAAGAGATATTGGTTTCGGAAGCACCTTGCGCACAAGCTATCACGCTGATACCGTTACGTCCCAATGTTCCAAAGAGCTTTCCGGCAATACCCGGCGTATGCTTCATGTTCTCGCCTACAATTGCAATAGTAGCCAAATTCATCTCAGCCACCACCGGACTGATTTCACCCATTTCTATCTCTTTTGCAAATTCCTCATTCAGCACCTCACAAGCCAATGCAGCATCCTGATTACGGACACCGATGGAAGTGCTGTTCTCTGAAGAAGCCTGAGACACCATGAACACACTGATGCCATTCTGCGCCAATGCCTTAAAGATGCGGAAGTTGACGCCGATTACTCCCACCATGCCCAAGCCTGTCACCGTAATCAGGCTGGTATCATTGATAGACGAAATACCTTTAATGGCCTTTGAGCCTGAATCGACTTCCTGCTTGATAATGGTTCCGGGGGCCTCGGGGTTAAAGGTGTTTTTTATCAGAATAGGAATATTCTTGTGACACACCGGATAGATAGTCGGCGGATAAACCACTTTCGCACCAAAGTTGCAAAGCTCCATAGCCTCTACATAACTCAGCTCATTTATGGTATAAGCAGTGCTGATGACACGCGGGTCGGCAGTCATAAAGCCGTCCACATCCGTCCATATCTCCAGACTGCCGGCATTCAGAGATGCGGCAATGATGGAAGCTGTATAATCCGAACCGCCACGTCCCAAATTAGTCACTTCTCCGCTATTCTTGTCAGTAGATATAAAACCGGGCACCAGTGCCACCTGCGGAATTTCATCAAATGTTTCTTTCACCAACGAAGTGGTCAGTTCCGAATCCAGAATATGCTTGGCATGTTTCTTCTCAGTCTTGATAAAGTTGCGCGAATCATACCACACAGCTCCCTTTATCAGCGTTGCCGCAATAATAGACGACAAACGTTCACCGTAGCTCACGATAGTTGCAGAAGTCTTGGAAGACAAATCCTTAATCAGATAAATACCTTGAAAGATATCTTTCAACTCGCTCAGCAGTTCATTGACCTTATCCAGCAATACGGTGCGTCCTTCGCCCGCCGGAATAACGGTGTACACCATCTCAATGTGACGGTTCACTATCTCACGATACTCTTTTTCATACTCCGCATCGCCATTAGCTGCCATTTGCGAAGTATTGATTAACTTGTCAGTGATGCCACCCAAAGCAGATACCACTACGATTACAGGCTCTTCGGCAGCCTCTACTATCTGTTTGACTTTTAAAATACTGTCCACGGAACCTACGGACGTTCCGCCGAATTTCATTACTTTCATGCAATTACCTATTTTGTTCCGGCTCTTTTCCCCTGCATTATCATCTCCTTTTCAGTTCAGGACACTATATAACACGTCTTCAGTAACGGAATAAGCCGTATCTGTTTACAATAAAATAAAATTAAATGCTGTTTTTGCTTACGTCCGTAAGCGTGTATCACGTAGAAACACTATATACTATCCTTAACCCCGAGGGGTCATTGTTGTGGATGTAGACATGGAGGTCATCATGCGCCCCATCCCAAAAGTAGTTGTATGCAGATAGTACATTGTCATTTTATAACCGTTCTTTCCTTTTTGTTTGAACGATGCAAATATAAAAACTATTTCTTACAATCTATCACGAATCTCGTTTTTTTTGAGAAAAACAGTAAGAATTACTCTTTTAATAACAGAAATAAGACAAAAAGAAGTACAAAAACCGTCTTTCACAAGCGTTTTTATTGTGAAAGACGGCAATGACAACCAAGCAATGAGCAAATCACTTCTTCAGTTTACCGATAAACATGACATTGTTATCGTTTTCGTCCAATGATTCAAGCAAGCCTTTCAGCAACTCTTTGTCTTTGTCGGTACAATCGGGTGCGGCCATACGTTTTTCTATGTTTTCCATCAGCACTGCCGGCTCATACATGGCAAAGAACCAACCGTTAGTGAAATTCATCGGTGCAGGAAGACCGCCAAAATAGTCATTCACCAACTTCACATAGTGTGAATTATTGTTCTTGTTGTCTACCACAATAGTTCCTTTACCCCAGACCGTAGCAAGATATTTCCCGGGAAGTTCATCGTAAATCAGGAATACATCTTCTCCCACAGGAGGATTGGACAAGGCAAACTGTGCTTCTATCTTGTTGGCAGCAGCATTATAATTATATAATGTATCGACAGGCATCATCATGTATTTGAAGCCTTCCACATTATTATAACTCCATATTTCGTTATTAAAGCCAACGAAGCTACCGTTTTTATCACGTGGATTTATAGCCTGCCCAGCCGTCGGTATATACTTGGTGATAGTGCTATCCGGCGTAATAACAGCCCCCATCATTTCACTCATACCCTGAAAACAGAGATGAACAAGAGATATACTTCCATCGGGGTTGAGTGACAGTTTAGGTTTGTTGAGCCTTTCCCCTAAATCATAATCTGTCACAAAGGTGCCGTCCAGGTTATACTTCAATATCTTAGTGCTTCCGGCAAACGGGGCAAGGTATATCGCCTTATTCTTCTCATCAATCAATTCACTATACAACGAGCCTGCATATTCGCCGGGCCCCTGTCCCATCGCTCCTATGTCATGCAGAAATTTCCCTTTATGATTAAACAACTTAAATACGCCTCCGCTTTGGCGGATTCCGATATAGTTGTCGGTGATAGCCGGCCACCACATTTTAAACAGTGCCGTATCGACATTTTCAAACCTCACCAACTGGCAATCTTCCACCCACTCGCTCAGCGGCACATTCAGGGTATCCTTTACTTTCGCAAAATCACATAGTGTGAGTGTATTGCCATTCTGTTCTAATCTTGTAATGGTGCCATCGTCTTTCGATGACGGGCCACAAGCTGCAAGAAGGGCGGTCGCCAGTATTGCAGTACTCATCAACAACTTTGTTCTTTTCATAATAGTACGATTTTTTAGTAGATTGTCCAAATGTAAGAAACATATTCCGAAGAAACAAACAATTATCGCTTTTTCTTCATACATTAATTATAAAAGCCAAATTCCTGTTTCTATTTTCAAATCTCTGACTGTCTGTTTCTTACTTATCCCTTAATTATTCCGGCAAAGCATATCATCGTCCCGCCAAGCACGTTTCTGCAGAATCATTGAAACAGAAATAGTTCGGTTGTCTGCCTATGCTCTCCTATCGTTTCTCGTCCTATACCGTTTGCCAGACGAACCGTTCAGTATTGCTTCGCCACGGAGGTGAAGAGATTTAACCACGGAGGTGGTTAACGTTAATCACAGAGGTGGTTAGACTTAACCACCTCCGTGGTGAAGCAATATCGAACTGAGATGACAGACTTAAGCATCGTACAAAGATAAAAAGACGGATATATACGTTCGAAGACAGGCCGTTTGTCTGGTATTATAGTAACAAAAAGTTTTTTGATTGAATGAATTATCGTAATTTTGTGTGCATATAACAGATTTCTCTCTGAAACCTATAATCATTAAACACATAATATAAAAGATGAAGCACTATTATTTTATTTCCTTATGGTTTATCATGTCACTGCTATGCACCGCCTGCCATTCCAATCATCCGCAGATACAAGCTGCGTATGACTTGATAGAGCGTGTCACACCCGGATATGGTAACCAGTTCCAACTGGAACTGATTGATTCTGAAAATGGAAAAGATGTCTACGAGATAGGCAGCCAAAACGGAAAAGTACTATTGCGGGGTAACAATCCGATAGCACTTGCCACAGCCTACAACCAATATTTGAAATATACTTGCAATGCACATGTGTCTTGGTTTGGCGACCAACTCAAACTGCCGGCAACATTGCCTCTCCCGATTGAAACAACCCATAACACCATCAATGGCAAGTATCGCGTTTACATGAATTATTGCACCGTGAGTTACTCGGCTGCATGGTGGGACTGGGAACGATGGCAACGCGAACTGGACTATATGGCAATGAATTCAATCAATATGCCTTTGTCTGTCATCGGTCTGGAAGCCGTATGGTACAACACACTGCTGAAACATCATTTCACGGATGAGGAGGCACGGCATTTCCTTGCAGGACCGGGTCATGCTGCATGGCAATGGATGCAAAACCTGCAAGACTATGGCGGACCGCTTCCCAAATCATGGATAGATTCCCACATCCGGCTGGGCAAACAAATCATACAGCGTGAACTGGAACTGGGTATGCAACCCATCCAACAAGGTTTCTCCGGTTACGTGCCACGCGAACTGAAAGATAAATATCCCCATGCCAAAATACAGCAACAGCCTTCGTGGTGCGCTTTTACCGGCGTTGCACAGCTCGACCCCACCGACTCGCTGTTTCAAGTAATCGGACATGATTTTCTGGAAGAGCAAAAGAAGCTTTACGGTGCCCACGGAGTGTATGCTGCCGACCCATTCCATGAAAGTGCCCCACCGATAGATACTCCCGAATACCTGTCGGCTGTGGGAAAATCCATTCACAAGTTATTCAAAGATTTCGATTCATCGGCTGTATGGGCGATGCAGGCATGGAGTCTGCGTGAACCAATCGTGAAGGCCGTTCCCAAAGAAGACCTGTTAATTCTTGACCTCAATGGTGCAAAGTGCCGAAAGGACAGCGCCTTTTGGGGATATCCCGCCATTGCCGGAAATCTGCATAACTTTGGCGGACGCATCAATCTGCACGGCGATTTGCCGCTACTGGCATCCAACCAATACGCCACTGCCGCAAAACGCTCACCGAATATCATCGGTTCAGGTCTCTTTATGGAGTCCATCGAACAAAATCCTGTCTATTATGACCTTGCATTCGAGATGCCCCTGCACCGTGACAGTATCAATGTGGAAAAGTGGCTGGCAGAGTATGCGCAACGCCGTTATGGAGCTGTCTCTCAAAATGCCGAGACTGCATGGAGTGTCTACTTACTTCATTCGGCTTATGCACGAGGTACAAACGGAACAGAGTTCAGCTCCATCATTGCCGCACGCCCCGCACTTGACGTGAAAAAGTCGGGACCGAATGCCGGCTTTGCCATTCCTTATCATCCGGCCGACTTGATACGTGCAGAAGCCCTTCTCCTGCAAGATGCAGACAGGTTGGGAGACTCCCGCCCCTATCGTTTCGATATTGTCGACATACAACGCCAAATCATGTCAAACCTGGGACAAGCTATTCACAAGCAGGCGGCAAAGGCATTTAAAGAAAAAGACAAGACAGCCTTCCGCCTCCACAGCCAACGCTTCTTGGAACTATTGAAGGATGTGGATACCTTATTACGCACCCGCCCCGAATTTAACTTCGACAGATGGCTCACTCAGGCGCGCCGTTGGGGAACGACTCCCGAAGAACAAGACTTATATGAAAAGGATGCCACAGCCCTGTTTACGATATGGGGGGCAGACAAAGACCCTTTCATCTTTGATTACGGTTGGAAGGAATGGGCAGGACTGATAGACGGCTATTACCTGAAACGGTGGGAGAAGTTCTATGCCATGCTTGAAGAACATCTGGATAAAGGTACGGAATATTCGGAGAAAGGTTTGCCACTCACGCATAACCGCGAGGCTTTCCGCGCCAATGAGTTCTATAGTTCACTGGGCGATTGGGAACTTCAGTATGTATCGACTCCCGGAAAGGCGCGTATTCCTGTCACCGAAGGTGATGAAATAGAGACCGCGCAGAGGATGTACCGCAAGTATACTGCCTTGGCCGACGAATATTATCGGGAAGGTGTGCAAAGCGATGAAGTGAAAGAAGAAAACAGATTTGAGAATTTGGGAAAGAAATAAAGAAATATTTCCATACCTTTGCTGTATGAAAGAAAAGACTGTATATATATGTAGCAACTGCGGACAAGACTCTCCCAAATGGATTGGCAAATGCCCTTCTTGTGGTGAGTGGAACACGTATGTAGAAGAAGTGGTGCGCAAGCCGGCAGCCGGCACCCGTCCGGTGTCGGGACTGGAACCTGTCAAGAGCAAGCCTGTCATCCTCAGCGAAATAACGGGTGGCGACGAACCGCGCATCGATATGCACGATGAGGAATTGAACCGTGTGTTGGGCGGCGGTCTGGTTCCCGGATCGCTGGTCTTGCTGGGCGGAGAACCGGGAATCGGAAAGTCCACCCTTGTGCTGCAAACCGTTCTGAGGCTGCCCGAAAAGAAGATACTGTATGTTTCCGGCGAAGAAAGCGCACGGCAGCTGAAGCTGCGTGCCGACCGCATCCGCCATAACTCCTCGGACTGTCTGATAGCATGCGAAACATCTTTGGAACAGATTTATGTGAACATCAAAAATACGCGGCCCGACTTGGTTATCATCGACTCCATACAAACGATATCGACCGAGACGATTGATTCTTCTCCCGGAAGCCTGGTACAAGTGCGCGAATGTTCTGCCTCCATTCTCAAATTTGCCAAGCAGACAAACACGCCAGTCATTTTGATTGGACATATTAATAAGGAAGGAAGCATAGCCGGTCCGAAGGTTTTGGAACACATCGTCGATACTGTCTTGCAGTTCGAGGGCGACCAGCATTATATGTATCGCATCCTGCGCAGCATCAAGAACCGTTTCGGCAGTACTGCCGAATTAGGCATCTACGAGATGCGGCAGGATGGATTGAGGCAAGTAAGCAATCCCTCCGAATTGCTGCTGAGTCAAGACCATGAAGGAATGAGCGGCGTAGCCATTGCTTCTGCCATCGAGGGGGTTCGCCCATTCCTCATTGAAACACAGGCGCTGGTCAGTTCTGCCGTCTACGGTAATCCTCAACGTTCTGCCACAGGCTTCGACCTGAGAAGAATGAACATGCTCCTTGCCGTACTGGAGAAACGGGTCGGATTCAAGCTGGCACAGAAAGATGTCTTTCTCAATATAGCCGGCGGACTGAAGGTCAATGACCCTGCCATCGACTTGTCTGTCATCAGCGCTATCCTGTCAAGCAACATGGATGCGGAAGTGGAACGAGATACCTGCATGGCGGGTGAAGTGGGGCTGAGTGGCGAGATACGTCCGGTGAACCGTATCGAACAACGAATCGGGGAAGCCGAAAAACTCGGATTCAAGCGTATCCTTATCCCCAAGCACAACCTTCAGGGAATGGATACCAAGAAACTGAAGATAGAAATCATTCCGGTCAGAAAGGTGGAAGAAGCGTTCCGGGCCCTATTCGGATGAGATACATAAAACTGTTTTTAAACTAAAGAACCTACATCAATGACTAACGATAATTCATATACCCCAAGTTGTGTGGACTGCGGAACACAGAACTGCAAGTTCAAAGACCGTACATATCCCGAATTCTGCCTGACGACCGGTCTGGAGAAAGACGATTTGGAGTGGGCATTGGAACGCTATGACGAAGGACAAAACCACGATGTCATGGTGGCCAGCGCCGAAGTGGAGTTTGAAGGCTATTGCCGGCTCACCCGTGTGGAAGAAATCATGACCTTTGCACGCAAGATGGGATATCAGAAAATAGGTATTGCCAATTGTATCGGATTAATGAATGAAGCACGAATCTTTGCCCGAATTCTGAGGGCCAACGGATTCGAAGTTTATTCCGTGATATGCAAAGTGGCGGGAGTGTCCAAATCATCCGTCGGTATCCCTCAGGAATGTGAAGCCATCGGAGCTGCCATGTGTAACCCTATCCTTCAGGCACGCCTGCTCAACCGCGCGCATACAGACCTGAATGTAGTTATCGGACTTTGCGTGGGACACGACAGCCTGTTCTATAAATATGCAGACGCCTATTCCACTACCTTGGTAACAAAAGACCGCGTCACCGGACACAATCCGGCAGCAGCCCTCTATACGGCCAATTCATATTATCGCAAGAAACTCATGCCCGACAACAAATAAAAAAAGATATGATACAGGAATTCCAACTGCGGGCATTGCCCGAACAGGCAGTCAATGAACAAGCGCTCAAACAATTTATCGGACGTGAAAAAGGGCTGGACATACGCACCATCCATTCCGTTCGTGTCTTGAAAAGAAGTATTGATGCCCGCCAACGTACCATTTATGTCAACCTGAAAGTGCGTCTCTATATCAATGAGATTCCTCATGACGAGGAATTCGTCCGCACGGAATACCGCAAGGTAGAAGACAGGCCCCAGGTAATAGTGGTAGGGGCAGGTCCCGGAGGATTGTTTGCCGCCCTACGGCTGATAGAATTAGGACTGCGTCCCATCGTGGTGGAAAGAGGAAAGAATGTGCGCGACCGCAAGACTGACATCGCACGCATCAGTCGCGAACACAAAGTAGACCCGGAGAGCAATTACAGCTTTGGCGAAGGAGGGGCGGGTGCTTATTCGGACGGCAAGCTCTACACCCGAAGCAAGAAACGCGGCAATGTAGATAAAATATTAAACGTATTTTGTCAGCATGGCGCCAGCTCTTCGATTCTGGTAGACGCCCATCCCCACATCGGAACGGACAAGCTGCCGAGGGTCATCGAGAATATGCGTAATACCATTATCGAGTGCGGAGGAGAAGTGCACTTCGAGACACGCATGGATTCATTGATTATAGAAAAGGATTGCATTGTCGGTATCGAAACAAATACCGGAAAAATATTCAAAGGTCCTGTCATACTGGCTACAGGACACTCGGCACGCGATGTCTATCGCTGGCTGCACAGTCATGGAGTGCAGATAGAAGCCAAAGGCATTGCAGTCGGCGTGCGCCTTGAGCATCCTTCCATGCTGATAGACCAAATTCAATATCACAACAAAAACGGACGCGGCAAATACCTCCCGACGGCCGAGTATAGTTTTGTGACTCAAGTGGACGGACGTGGTGTGTATAGTTTCTGTATGTGTCCCGGAGGATTTGTCGTACCTGCCGCCAGCGGGCCTCATCAGATTGTGGTCAACGGGATGAGCCCAAGTAATCGCGGTTCCAAATGGAGCAACTCGGGCATGGTGGTAGAGATACGTCCCGAAGATTTGCAAAACGATGAATTGAGAATGAAAAACGAAGAGCTGGGCTTTGCCGATGATACGGATTCTGTATTGTCGATGATGCATTTTCAGGAAGCACTGGAAGCTGCCTGTTGGCAACAGGGGAATATGCGGCAAACAGCTCCGGCACAACGAATGGTTGACTTTACCCGAAAAAAGCTGAGTTACGATTTGCCCGACAGTTCGTATAGCCCGGGCTTGGTTTCGTCTCCTCTTCACTTCTGGATGCCACCTTTCATAGCCAACCGTCTAAGCAAAGGATTCCAACAGTTCGGCAGGACCAGCCACGGTTTCCTTACCAACGACGCAGTGATGATTGGAGTAGAGACGCGCACCTCTGCGCCTGTAAGAATTGTCAGAGACAATGAAACTTTGCAGCACATTACGATACGGGGGTTGTTCCCTTGTGGCGAAGGGGCAGGATATGCAGGCGGTATTGTGTCGGCAGGCATTGACGGCGAGCGATGTGCCGAAGCGGTGGCAGCTTACTTCGGACTATCCGTCCCTCAAAATCGGTTTTAACTTCATCTTCGAAACGAAGAGGGAGATGCACATACTAGAAATCGTTAAGGAGATGTGTCGAAACTCCCCCTTTAATCGAAAGGGAGTGTGTCAAAACTAAACCGGCCTATCCAATCGTCAGCTGTAGGGGCAGGGTTTGCCTGCCCGAAGACACAAGGTAAACTGTTTTCGGGCGAGCGAACCTCGCCCCTACGAGCCCAATAACAGCATTGCCAATGTTTTGCCCCCCTTACAAGACAGATACGCCCACATCATGGGCTAAAACAGGAAAACACTATTTGCCTTTATCCGAAGCAAACTCTTCTTTTATTTGCTTGCACCAATCGGCAACACGTTTGGCTGTAAGTTGCGGTTGATTTTCCTGGTCGATAACCAATCCGCAGAATTTTCCGTCGCGCACAGCACGAGACTGACTGAAAACATATCCGTCTGTTGACGTATAGCCCACCAATTCCGCACCAGCCTTCTGAAAAGCATCGGCAAGAATCCCCATACCATCCACAAAATTATCGGGATAGTTCTTCTGGTCGCCAAGCCCGAAAACAGCAACTTTCTTTCCTTTCAAATCAAGTGTCTCCAACTCGGGTATCAACTCATCCCAGTATGTAGGGAGTTCTCCGTCGAACCAAGTGGAAGCACCGACTATCATATTGTCGTACGCCTGAAAGTCATTCTGCCAGGCACGTTCTATTAATACCACTTCCGTCACCTTCACACCGCCAAGGTCTTCACGTATTTTCTCGGCAATATGGGAAGTCTTGGCTGCGTTCATCGCATAAAATAATCCTATTGTTTTCATTCTTAATCTATTTAAAATTCAGACATCTTCTTTTTAGCTATCAATATGCCAATAGTGTTTTGGCTGCCTCATAAATCTTGTCTTCTGAAGGAAGGATAGCTTTCTCTAAGACAGGATGGAAACCTACCGGCGTAAATGTAGACCCTATACGCTGCACAGGCGCATCCAGATAGCGGAACATCTCCGTACCGATGCCGGCGGCAATCTCTGCACCAAAGCCGGAGAACACTTTGTCTTCGTGCACCACCATCGCTTTGCTTGTCTTTTTCACCGACTCATAAATGGTCTCCTTGTCCAATGGGATAAGGGAACGGACGTCAATCACTTCCACACTCCAGCCCTCTTGTGCCAAACGTTCTGCCACCGAAAGACAGAAATGGGTCGTGTTACCATAAGTTATCATACTCAAGTCTGTTCCTTCGCGGCGGATACGCGCTTTACCAAACGGCACTTCAAAGTCCTCGGGAACGATGGCAGACGCCTCAACGGAATTATACAATGCTTTCGGTTCAAGATATAAAGTGAAGCCACGCGAACGCATAGCGGTGCGTAACAGTCCCGCCGCATCATCGGCAAAAGACGGACAGACGATACGCGCACCGGGCAGTGTGGTCAGTGCCCCCTCTATATTTTGCGAATGGTACAGACCGCCGCCGATATAACCGCCCGACGCCAGTCGCAGCACGATATTGGGAACAAACTTGCCGTTGCTGCGCCAGTATTCGTGAGTACACTCCACATATTGCTCGATGGCAGGCCAAAAATAGTCGGCAAACTCAGCACCTTCCACCACAACGTGAATCTTAGGGTCGAAACGGCACATGCCGTTGGCTGTGCCCACAATATAGTCTTCGGCAATGGGGGCACTGAACACACGGGCATCGCCAAACTCCTGTTGCATTCCCTTAGTTACATTGAATACCCCGCCTTTGTCTTTATTGGCCACATCCTGCCCCCAAATAAAAGTATCGGGATTATGGCGGAACTCTTCTTTCAGCGTAGTATTGATGGCAGTCACCATGAAAGCCTTCTCGCCTTCGGTATGGTCATGGATACCGTCTTTATATTTCTGCGGCTGGTAAGGTTCGGGCAAGACATAATCAAAGATGCTTTTCGGATCGGGATCAGGAGCAGCAAGAGCCTTGCGATTGGCTGCGGACAGTTCTTTCTTGGCAGCAGCTTCTATCTGTTGGAGTTCCTCTTCTGTCAGTCGTTTGTAACGAAGCAACATCCGGCGGAATTTCATCAGCGGATCGGCCTCCTTGACATAAGCCAACTCGTTTTCATCACGATACAGAGAATGGTTGTCCGAATTGGAATGCGAACCGATACGCACACAGTTGGCATGCACGATGACAGGCATACGGTTGGCTATGGCAAACTCGCGGGCTTCCGTCATGGCATTCATTGAGTCGAAGACATCTTTACCGTTGCAATGAATAATCCGGAGGTTCTTGAAACCGGAAAAGTTGTCGGCTACTTTTCGGGCGGCTGTCTGATCTTTCTTCGGAACAGAGATGCCATAACCATTGTCTTGCCACACAAAAATGACGGGCAAGCGTTCCAGACAGGCACCGTTCACGGCTTCGTATACATAGCCTTCGGAAGAGGCCGACTCTCCGTGTGAAGTGATTGCCACTCCTTTATGTCCGTAGTAAACCATCGAACGCGCTACGCCCGCCGCATGCAAATCATGCGTTCCGGTAGCGGAAGAAACATTTTCGATATGCCATTCGGGTTTGGCAAAATGATTGGACATGTGGCGTCCGCCGCTACTTGGGTCTGTGGCTTTTGAAATGCCGTTCAAAATAAGTTCTTCTACACTCATCCCCGCAGAAAGCACGGTAAGCATATCCCGATAGTAAGGGAACAGGAAGTCTTCTCCCCGACGGAAGACCTGCCCGATGGCCAGTTGGATGCCATCATGTCCGGCATAAGGGGCATGATACGACCACCCCAGTGATTGCAACAGATAGGAAGGTGCTTTCTCGTCGAGTGCACGCCCCAATACCATCAGATGATACCACCTCTTCAGGGTATCGGTATCCGTGGTCTTTATATTATATTTTTCCATACTCATTACTTATTGATATTAGTCTTTCCAATTTTCCAGATACTCCTTGACGGCATAGAGGAATTGCCCTCCCAACATACCGTCCACCACACGGTGGTCATAAGACAAGGAAAGATACATCTTATGACGGACTGCAATCACATCGCCTTCGGGTGTCTCGATTACCGCAGGCTTCTTTTCGATATACCCCACACCCAGAATGGCCACTTGCGGCTGATTAATAATCGGTGTGCCAAACAGAGACTTGAAGGTTCCGAAGTTGGTTATTGTAAAGGTTCCGCCCGAAATGTCATCAGGCATCAGCTTATTGTCACGCGCTTTGCCGGCCAATGTATCGATAGCCACGGCAAGACCGTTCAGATTCAAGCGGTCGGCGTCATGCACGACGGGGACAATCAGATTTCCGTCATTCAACGAAACGGCAATGCCGATATTGATATGCTTCTTGAACAAGATATTATAACCTTCTACAGAAACATTTACCTGCGGATAAGCAGCAAGCGCCTTGGCTACGGCTTCCGTTATGACAGGCATATAAGTGAGTTTCACGCCTTCCCGACGGAAGAACGCATCCTTGTTGGCGGCACGCCACTTCACCAGTCTGGTAACGTCTACCTCCACCACATTGGTCACGTGCGGAGAAGTGTGTTTGGACATAACCATGTGGTCGGCAATCATCTTACGCACGCGGTCCATTTCCTTCACTTCCACATCGCCTGCGGCCGGAGAGACAGGAACGGAGCTTGTTTTTGCCGCACCCACCGCCGGAGCAGGAGTAACCGGAACCGTTTTAACAGGTTCTGCCGGAGCTGTCTGAGCCGGACGCGATACACCTCCCTGCTCCTTCTGCATGATATAATTCTTCATATCCTTCTTGCTCAACCGACCTTCATATCCTGTGCCCGGTATCTTGTCCAGTTCTTCTTGCGACAGATGTGCCGCCTGTGCCAACCGGAGTACAATCGGCGAATACCAACGTTCGTCTTCCTTCCGGACAGCCATCGCCTTCGGCACTTCCTGTCGGACAACAGAAGCCGCCGCTTCAGGGGTTTCCGGTTCGGACGACTGAGGAGCTTCATCCGCACCGGAAGTCTCCGGCTGCTCTTCCTCACCATCCATATCTACAATAGCGACTACCGTACCGACAGGTACCGTGTCCCCTTCCTTAGACAATATCTCCACTACTTTTCCGGCTACCGGAGAAGGAATCTCCGCGCTCACCTTGGCAGTGTTCACCTCAAACAACACATCGTCCTCCTGAACAGTGTCACCCACCTTTACCGACCAGGATATAATTGTTCCTTCGGTAATACTCTCGCCCAGTTTAGGCATTTTTATTTCGAATCTTGACATATAGAGTGAATTTTAGTTTTTGTTTCCCATGACAGACTAACAAGCCACTGAAACATAAAGTTTTAAGTTAAATCTTTTTTTAAGGCTGACCGATGGAATATCCATCCCTCATCCGCATATTTATCTGTCCGAATCGCTTCTATGGCATGACGGTCTTCTGCGGTAAAACGGTAAATGCCGTTTGACTCTTCTTCAGCAAGGAAATAGCGGAACAGAAGACAGATGAAGCGTTTCAGGCTTACCGTGCTATCTACAAAATGACTGAGATTGACCACTTCGCTATGCACAGAAGAAATCGCACGCGCCTCCCGCAATCCGGGAATCCGCCCGTCTCCCTTCGGTCTGCTCCTTAATACGGCATTCAATGCAACCAAATCTGTGGAAAACAATAAAGTGCAATGATACATTACCCTGTCCTTATGAATGCACTGGGCACTGCCCGAAACCTTTTTGTTGTCGACATAAATCCCCATCCGTTCATCAGCATCAGCCCTTATCCCGAGATAATCCAGGAAATCGATTACCCGTTGCAGATAGTATTTAAAGTCAGGTCGGGAATCTGTTTCTATAAAAGTGAGGTTTACATTTCCCAAGTCATGGTAAACAGCCCCGCCTCCCGAAAAGCGGCGTGCCGGACGGATACCGTTCATCTGCCTGAAGTCCTCGTCCACTTCCATCTGCAGAGCCTGATTTTTACCTATCACCACCGATGGCTCGGACTGCCATATCATAAAATAGTCCTCCTCCTTCCGCTTCAAGAGATATTCTTCAGCCGCCAGGTTAAAATAAACATCCGTGCAGCGGTTATCAATGCAAAACATCAGGCAAAGAGTGTTTCGTGGTAAATCTCTCCCACCGTGGGATGCGGAAAAACTGTTTTCTGAAACTCTTCTGCCGTAAAACCATGCTGAATGGCAATGCCTGCCACAATAATTATTTCGGAGGCAGGATTCCCCAACAGATGACAGCCAATTACCCGGTCATTCTCATCCAGAATCAGTTTGCACAGTCCGTTCCCTGTTTCATTTTCAGCAACGAAACGTCCCGAATAAGCCATGGGCAATTTCTGTATATGAAAACGTATACCGGCAGCTTTCAACTCCTCTTCGGTCTTTCCCACTCCGGCAAGTTCGGGATTCGTATAAACCACTCCCGGCACACAATCATAGTTCATCCGGTCTGCCGCCCCCAAAATATGATTAATGGCGACTTCGCTTTCACGAATAGCAGTGTGTGCCAACATGGAATGCCCGGTAATATCACCACAAGCATACACCCGCGGATGAGAAGTCTGCATGTGTTCGTCCACCTTTACCCCATTGCGCAAAAGTTCAATATTCAGTTTATCCAAACCCACCTTATTTATATTGGACTTCCTGCCGACACTCACCAATATCTTATCCGCCGCTACAACAGACGACTTGCCCTCTTTCTCAATGGTAACACCGGCACCGCCGACTTCCGTTACCTTAGAACCCAGATAAAACTTGATTCCTCTTTTCTGATATTCAGTCCGCAGCATGGCACTGGTTTCTTTATCCATCGCCCCCAATATCTCGGGCATCATTTCAATGACACTGACCTTCACCCCCATACTATTATAAAAAGAAGCGAATTCCATCCCTATCACTCCGCCACCAATAATGGTAAGCGACTGAGGCAGAGAAGTGCTCTCCAGAGCCTCTTTGGAAGTCCAATAGTCAAGTTCTGACAAGCCTTTTATGGGTGGAATGACCGTCTCCGAGCCGGTACACACCAGTAAATAAGTCACTTCATACACTTCACCACCGGCAACAATACGGATATTCCCATTACTTTCACCCTCGATAATCGCTTCCTTCTCCACCAATTCGGCGCCATAAGATTGTACGGTCATTTTCACTCCACCGGTCAACTTCTTCACCACCTTGTCTTTACGGTCAATCATCTTCTCCATATCAAACCCTACCCCTTCGGGCACGGAAATGCCGTATTTTCCGGCTCCTTTGGCATAATCAAGTAGCTTGGCCGAATACAGAAGTGTTTTGGTGGGAATACATCCTTCATTCAGACACACACCGCCAATTGCCTTTTTCTCGAATACAACAGTTCTCAACCCTCCGGCTGCCGCACGTTCCGCAGCAGTATATCCGGCAGGCCCTCCGCCTATTATTGCTATATCATATTTCATAATGTTAAGGTTTTAAGTTATATTATTGATATAATAACAAATAAGAGAGAGAGTAAGTTGCACAAATTCACCTGCCCGAGTAACATTTCTCCCATTCACAGATTATTTTAACTAAAAGATATGTATCTTTGCAACAAACAATGAATATGCCCCATCCCGAGATAGCCATAATAGACCCTAATACCCTCACTTGTCTGGGGTTACAGAACATTCTGCAAGGAATGATTCCGACGGCTGTTATCCGTATCTTCCATTCTTTTGGCGAACTGGTGGACGATACGCCGGACATGTATGCGCACTATTTCATCTCCGCTCAAATTTATTTTGAACATACCTCCTTCTTTCTTCCCCGCAAGCCTAAAACCATTGTATTGGCAGGCGGTGACAGTCAGCCCCAACTAGCCGGTGTACCTAAGTTGAACATCTATCAGGATGAAGAATCGCTGATAAAAGATATCCTCCAACTGCGCAAGTATGGTCATCAGGCAAGAACCCATGCCGCGCATCCGGAAACACAAATGCCTAAAACGGAGCATGAATTATCCGCCCGTGAAATTGAGGTGCTGATACTCATCACCAAAGGACTCATCAATAAAGAGATAGCCGACAAACTAAACATCAGCCTGACCACCGTCATTTCCCATCGCAAGAATATAACAGAGAAACTGGGCATCAAGTCTGTATCCGGACTCACCGTCTATGCCGTAATGAACGGCTATATAGAAGCCGACAAAATTTAAAATCCTAATAAATGAGGATTGTACAAACCATTCGTTTGCCCTTACTTTGCAAATGAATTACAATACTACTCAAACCAAACAATAAATATGAAAAGAAACCTATTACTGGCAACGACTTGTCTACTGTCTGCGACAGCGCTCGCAGGAGACATCAACACACTTCCCAAAGATACAACTAAAGTGATTGATATAGAAGAAGTGGTCGTCATTGCTTCACCCAAAGAAACCGGCAAGCTAAGAGAGCTTCCCAATGCAGTCTCTTTGATTTCACAGAAAGACATGCAAGCCAATCAGATTACGACACTGAAAAATGTAAGTGCTTTGGTTCCGAATTTCTTTATGCCCGATTATGGCTCAAAAATCACTTCCGCAGTCTATATCCGTGGAATCGGTTCACGCATCAACACTCCGGCTGTAGGATTGTATGTAGACAACATTCCTTATATAGACAAGTCTGCGTTCGACTTTAATTTCTATGACATAGAACGTATCGACATCCTTCGCGGACCTCAAGGTACATTATATGGACGCAACACGATGGGGGGGCTGATTAAAGTACATACCCGTTCGCCATTCTCTTATCAGGGGACTGATGTGAAACTGAGTTACGGCAGCAAAAGCAATCACCGTAGCGCCTCACTGACACATTATCACCGTTGGAATGAACACTTTGCTTTCTCGGCAGGGGGCTATTATGAAGGTTCGGACGGCTTCTTCCGCAATGCATATAACGGAAAGAAAATTGATAACATGGAAGCCGGAGGCGGACGAATCCGTGCCATCTGGCTGCCTTCAGACAATTTAAAACTGGACTTTACGATTGGTTACGACTATAGCGATGAAGGCGGCTATCCTTATTACTATACGGGAGCCCTGAATAAAAGTAAAGAAGAATACAAAGAACATATCGGAAAAATCAGCTATAACCGTGACTGCGGTTACCGTCGCGGACTGTTCAACACTGGGCTGAACATAGAATATCAGGGCAACAGTTTCATCATGAATGCCGTGACAGGATATCAAAACCTGACCGACCGTATGTATCTGGATCAGGACTTCCTGCCTGTCGACATCTACAACATAGAACAAAAACAACGTATCAATACCCTGAGCGAAGAGATTACCTTCAAGAGCAAAAAGAACCAACGCTGGATTTGGGTAACCGGTGCAAGCGGCTTTTATCAATGGCTGCATACCGATGCTCCTGTCACCTTCCAATCCGAAGGAATCCAATGGCTGGAAAATAATATCAATAAGGGAATGGCCTCATCGGGGATGCCCATCAACTTGAAGATATTGAGCGAGACAATGCCCGTACCCGGCATCTTCGACACTCCGGTATTGGGGGCAGCTATTTTCCATCAGTCCACTTTCAACCATTTATTATTCGAGAATCTGTCTGCTACCGTTGGGCTGCGTCTGGACTACGAAAAGAACAAGATAGACTATAATTCTTCGGCAGCCATGAACATTCAGATGTATATGGCGGGAAAGCCGATGGGAAAACCGATGGAACAGGCAGCTGAGTTTATAGGCAAGCTGGATGATGACCATGTACAGTTGTTACCTAAATTCGCTTTGAAATATGACTTTAACAAGCAGAATAATATCTATGCGACTGTCAGCCGTGGCTTCCGCAGCGGCGGTTACAATATACAGATGTTCTCCGAGTTATTGCAAAGCGCATTAAAACAACGTCCGGGTGCAGGAAGTGCTGTCAGCGACGATGAAATAAAAAACCTCGTAACCTACAAGCCCGAATATAGTTGGAACTACGAAATCGGTTCACATCTCAGTCTGTTCGGCGGTAAGTTGAAAACTGACCTGGCCGCCTTCTATATGGATACCCGCGACCAGCAGATTGCCAAGTTTGTAGAAAGCGGACTGGGACGTATGATGGTCAATGCAGGAAGCAGTGAAAGCTATGGTGCGGAAGTCAGCCTGACCGCATCCGTCAATAGAAATCTCAGTTTGAACGGAAGCTACGGATATACTCACTCTACCTTCAAGAAGTACGATGCCGGAAAGAGCTCGTCAGACGAGAACATCGATTATAGCGGCCATTACGTTCCATTCGTCCCACGCCATACCATGAATGTGGGCGCCAATTACAGTTTCTTCCTTGGTGGAAACAAGTGGGCACAGAGCCTGACTGTCGGCCTCAATTATACCGGTGCCGGAAAGATTTACTGGACAGAAAAGAACGATGTATCACAAAGTTTTTACGGTACCTTGAACGGACGTATCTCTTTACAGGCAAAAGCTTTACAGATAGACTTTTGGGGACGCAACCTCACCAATAAAGATTATACCACGTTCTATTTTGAAAGTATGGAAAGAGGTTTTGAACAAAGGAGCAAACCATTGCAACTCGGCGTAGACGTGCGTTATCACTTCTAGGAAGTTCAACATCAAAAAGATAAAAATTCCAGGGGTTGTGTCAAAACGTGGATAATGCTGTCGTTTAGTTCGTAGGGGCGAGGTTCGCTCGCCCGAAAACAGTTTACTTTGTGTCTTCGGGCAGGCAAACCCTGCCCCTACAGCTGACGATTGGATAGGCCGGTTTAGTTTCGACACACCCTCGTTATCTTATTCATTGATAGCACCGCAATGGGGACAAATACCTTTCGATTTCATCTTTGCACCACAATTTCCGCAACTGAACTTATAATGAGAAGCACGTTTGATACTTCTGAATATCCATACGGCGTAAACCACCAGACAAGGATATCCAATGTAGTAATAAGTGGTAAATGTAAAGAACAAGTACAGAAAGATACAACAAGACATCAATCCCAATAAATAAAAGAAAGCCGCCTCTACGCGAACTTGATGAAACAACTCGTCCAATGTTGCCAGCCCGACCAGAACAATGCCCCACACATTAAACATAAACAACGAAAGAATAAACGGTAAATCCAAAGGATTAAGGGAAGGAGCATAATAAAACTGCTCCCATGTGCCCGGCACAAAATGCTGAATACTGCTATAAAGAGTAGCGGCTGTAGCCATGAGCAGTGTCAGTATATTGGGAAAAACACTATCGATATCATTAAACCAGATGAGCTGCAAACGCTTTTTACGTATCGCCCGGTACAAATATCCCATACCAAACAAAGCCAGAACAATAAAGAAAGCTACCGTATGGGAACTGCTGAACAGATGAATGAACTGTGAAATAGGATCAACCGGAACCACTTTCTTGAGTAATTCTCCCTCGCGAATCCACCCCATTGTCTCTTGGTCGCGAGCCACCTTAACCCACACCGAATCCACCGTATCAGCAGCCTGAACCATAAACTCCGCCACCACCAGCTTCTCTCCTTTATAAACCGGCAGCACATCTATCAACGGCAATTGCTGCAATAACAGAGAATCCGAAGTCACTTCGAAATTACTATTCAACGTATAATAATGCTCCATCAAATAGTCCACAGAATCTTTTGTCTTCTGCGAGGCTCCTTTTAAAGAAAAGTCAGGCACCTGATATTGGCAGGAAAAGAAAAAAGAAAAGAGTACTGATAACGGAAGCAGCCATACCCATTTCATCCCCACTATATTCCCTGTCGGAAACTGGAAGCCCGATTTCTTCAGATTCGGTTTATAGCGGAGAATGTTCATGGTTATATTAATGAGAAGAAGAAACTTTCGGCTCCCCCGAAGCAGAAAGCACCTTCATTTGACAATGCTTACAGTCAAACTCCAGACGGAAACGTTTTCCATCCGCACTGACCAGACAGTAAGGTTCCTTATAAGGAGAACGCACCTTATGATAAGTGGGACACCATCCCATGCTATATCGTAAACAGTGTTTACAGAACATCAATACGGCATCCTCAACCGGAACTTTCTCAAAAGCGGGAGCAATGCGTTGCACCCCATGATTCTGATAGAAAGAATAAGCTCCGTCATTCATCACATTACCCAAATAGGTAAGTTCTGAAACCGGAAAAGAATGATGTGTCTCCGGCAATTTATATAATTCCCGGCGATAATTGATGCGGCGGGCTTCCAAGAGTTTCTCTACTCCCGAACGGCGCAATTCGGCAAGGACAGAAGCAGGGATAAACCAATTCTCACTAAAGTCGATATCAATGCTTGTCGGTTCGAAAGGCGTATTTCCCAATTTGCCCAACTGGGTACGAAGATTATCGGTCTGCGGAGTGCGCGCCAATTCTTTCTCGCGCTCCAATACCACACTGACACTGTTATCGTCTTCATCCGTCAATGTCAGCGTAAAACCGAAATTATTCTCCGCCAATACCAGAGCAACCGACAACTTGCGTTCGGCGGATTTGCGTTGCATCTGCTTGTCAAACTCCTGATCAAAGTTACGGTAAAGCAGCGTGCGAGGCTTGATACGAGGCATCTCCTGCGGGAACAGTTTATTGTTCTCCACCCTATTAATGCGGAAACCCTGCAATTTTCCGGCTTCATCCAGATAACACACCCCATCACCGTTATTGAACGATTTCACCCCGGCCACAGTCAAATAGTTTCCACGGATTTCCTTTACCGTCCCCATCTCCTCGCCCAGCGACTTCGGAGTATCAAAAGAAAAGATATCCTTGTTGCGTTCAAACAGGAAATAATTAGTAAACCCGCGACTGAAACTCTTGTCCAACTGTGGCTTAAAGTCCGTTTTCACCGTTCCCGACGAAGCACGGATATATTCTGTGCGACGTTTAAAGACAGCATCCAATTTCTTGCGATAATAAGCCGTCACATTCTTCACATACGAAACATCCTTCAAACGCCCTTCTATCTTCAAAGAAGAAGCACCGGCATCCAGCAACTGTTCGAGTTCTTCACTCTGATTAAGGTCTTTCAACGAAAGCAAATGCTTATTACGCACAATGACTTTCCCATCCGCATCCACCAGGTCGAACGCCAAGCGACAGAACTGTGCACATTCTCCCCGATTGGCACTGCGCCCGAAACAGGACTGGCTGACATAACACTGTCCGCTATAACTGACGCACAGTGCTCCGTGCACAAACACTTCAAGCGGTACTTCGGGAACCACCTCATGTATCTTGCCAATCTCGGGCAACGAAAGTTCACGCGCCAACACAACCTGACGAAACCCCGCCTCTGCCAGAAACTTCACCTTTTCGGGAGTACGGTTATCCATCTGCGTGCTGGCATGAAGAGGAATGGGCGGCAGGTTCAACTCCAACAGTCCCATATCCTGCACAATCAGTGCATCCACACCGGCACGATACAACTCCCATATCATTTCTTCCGTATCCTTCAACTCTTCATCGCGAAGGATAGTATTGACAGTCACATAGATTCGCACATTATACAAATGAGCGTACTGCACCAATGCCGCTATGTCTTCCAAAGAATTTCCGGCCGCCGCACGTGCGCCAAAACGGGGAGCGCCGATGTAGACAGCATCGGCACCATGGTCGACAGCCGCCATACCGCACTCCAGGTTCTTGGCAGGAGCCAGCAATTCTATCTTTCGTTGTCTAATCATCGTATCTGAGTTATATCAAATGGAGTTTCCTGATATACGTAATAATTCAGCCAGTTGGAGAACAATAAGTTGGCATGTCCGCGCCAGCGCACCAAAGGCGCATTATCCGGGTTGTCTCCACGGTAATAGTTTCTCGGCATTTCAATAGGAAGCCCTTTGCCCAAATCGCGTTTGTATTCCGTATCGAGCGTATAAGGCGAATATTCGGAATGTCCGGTGATAAAGAACTCACGGCCGTTGCGGGCCATTGCCATATAAACTCCCGAATCATCCGACTCGGCTATCAAGGTGAGGTCTTTCACCTTCATAATATCTTCACGGCGCACTTCAGTGTGACGGCTGTGAGGCACAAAAAACACATCATCGAACCCACGGAAGATAGGCAATCCCTGCACATTGACATGATGTTCAAAGATGCCGAACATCTTTTTATCCAACGGATATTTAGGTACTCCATAAAAATGATAAAGCCCTGCCTGTGCCGCCCAACAAATATAAAGCGTAGATGTGACATGAGTACGCGCCCAATCAAAAATAGTCGTGATTTCGTTCCAATAAGTCACCTCTTCATACGGCATCTGCTCAACGGGAGCACCGGTCACAATCATGCCGTCATACGTTTCGTTACGCATCAAGTCAAAATCACGATAGAAGGCTTTCATGTGCTCCACCGGTGTATTCTTTGAAGTATGACTTTTGAGTTTCATAAACGAAATTTCCAACTGAAGCGGTGTATTGGAAAGCAAACGCACCAAATCCGTCTCTGTGGTTATCTTCAACGGCATCAAATTCAATATCACAATCTTCAACGGACGGATATCCTGTGCATTGGCACGCGAATTATCAATAACGAAGATATTCTCTTCTTTCAGTAATTCGATGGCAGGTAGTTTATCGGGTAAATTTAATGGCATTTTCTTATCTGTTAATTAGTTGCAGGTGCAAAATTAAAAAAATCCCGCCACATATCCTTGTTAAACCGACATTTGAAACAAACAAAATAACCATAATTGATATTTCGTGACCTCTGTGCAGCCCAACAGACGGAGCCCATGATATCAAATCCAACAGTCCGTGCAATAAAGAAATATTGCAGAAATTCTTTAGAATATTACTCCAATCATTCTTTTTTCATAAATTTACAGCGGATATCTCTATAATACCACTGCCTGCACCGGTATAGGGAAGAAGATAGATGGCATTGCTGAAGAGGAAGTTATTACGAGGCATCGAAGTGCCATTGGTTATATCTTCCACTTGCAAGCCGTTGGGCAAAGTGCCCGGACGGTGAATCTCCACTCTGAGAGATACCTTCTCCACCCTATATTCTATGATAAACCTCATCGAAGGGAACTCTGCCGCGTTCGCCCCAAATTCCTTTGTTGCCATCCCGGATGCCGCAAGGTATGACCATATTAATGCCTGCACCATGAGGCAGTTTCAATAGTTTCTTCATCCGCCTGCTGTCAAAACCTTCCAATGGACAAGTATCGTATCCTTCGTTTGCCATAGCGATCATAAAAGTTTGGGCGGCAAGCGCACAGGATTTATTTACCGTCACACGCATGTCACACTCGGATACTTCCAGCATCATAGGTCGGAACAGGCTGATGGTCCTTGCCAAGATTACCCTGAAAAGCCCCAATAGGCCAAAGAACCGGGCATAGATGAAGGGCATGAGTTTACCATAATATAACTTCCGATCCCTGATGCGTTTCTCTTGGCGTTCCTTCGGGCTGTTCCGCCGGATGTTCCCTTCTTCAAAGTCAAGGACGAAGCGTGCACGCTTCCTATATAAATCCTGACGGGTGACAAAGACGACTATTTCGGAAGCTGTAGAGGCAGCCGACTGGTCAAGACAGGCATGAGCTATTTTCGCCATCAGTTGCGAGTCCGTTATTTGATAGAACTCCCACAACTGCATATTGGAGCTGTTGGGAGCCAGCGCAGCCAGTTCCAGGCAATGCCTTACCTTTTCCGGATCTACCGGTTTGCTTCTGTCAAACTTCCGCACAGACCGGCGAAAGTTCAATACTTCTTCTAAATTCATTTCCTAATCAACTTTTATATGTTTGCCTCATTTAACCGGTTCATAACCACTTCTGCCATTTTCTTGGAACTGAACGGATTCTCTCCGGTTATCAGATTGCCATCAATGACTACTTTTGAAGTCATCGGAATCAAAGACTTTTCATAGTGGGCGCCTCTTTTTTTCAACTCAGCTTCCAAATCGAAAGGCACTACCTTTTCACGTCCCGCCAAAACTTCTTCGGGCCAACTGAATCCCGTAAGGTTTTTATCCTTTATCAGATACTCACCATCGGATTGCCGCACATTCAACAATCCACAAACGCCATGACAAATGGCAGCTACCATCTTTCTGTTTTCATACTGTTCCCTTATAATAGCCTGCAAAACCACATTATCCGGGAAATCATACATTGAACCATGACCTCCTGCCAAATAGACACAGTCGAACTGTTTTCCGGCAACTTCATCCAAACTTTCAGCATGCTGTAACGCATCCTTAAACTCGGGATCATTCCAACATGTTTTAGTTATTTCATCCATAAGTAAAGATTTCAAACTCTCAGGATCAATAGGAGTATCACCGCCCTTGGGACTGGCAATGGTAATTTCTGCTCCCTGTTCTTTAGCGCGATGATAGATGTGGGTAAGTTCACTCAACCATAATCCGGTTTTCAGATTTTTATCCGCAAATTCACTATCTCCGGTTACTACTGCCAATATTTTCAAGTTTGCCATATCTATAAATTTTATGGGTTATGTCAATCATAACATAACCCCTACACTATTGTATCTCAGCCGGATAAATCATTAATATTATTTTAATTACTTTCTCCGTTTTTTCATTGTCCTTATAACAATCCAATAGAAAAAGTAACCGGATATTAACGCCTTACAGGTTGTTCTTATAGATATTCGCCATCACCTTCTGGTATTGGTTCTCTATCTGCATATACGCCTGAAGATTCTTATAAATACTTTCGGTTTCCACAAAATATTCAATCAGTGAAATTTGTCCTTCGGTCAATGCCTGCTTCAACAAATCCAAAGAACGGTACATCAAGGGGACATCATACGCTTTTATGGCATCCTTCAACTGCTGCATTTCATTGAAAAGAGACATCAGAGAAGCCTCAACCTGATCTTTAGCGTTCTCTTGCATCAACTGTGCACTGATAGCCTGCGCCTTGGCTATCTTTACCTTTTTACGGTTCTGAAACAAAGGCAAGGAGCCCCCTACCACAAAACCATTCATCGAAGCCACATCATCCGTGTTACGACGGAAACCGACTTCCAGTTTAGGCAACCAGCCTTGGCGGTCTACCGAAACCTGCTTCTCGGCGGCACGAGTAGTGGCAGCAGCGGTCTGCAAGTCAAGGTCTGATGCCACCACTTCATCCCGCATGGTATTGTAATCATTGATTTCCTGTATGGAAGGATAAGTGGTTTCCGCAAATTCCAAAGGCATGTTGCCGTTCATGGCAAGCAGAGATTGCAAAGCAGTACGGTGGGCCGCACTGTTTTGGGCAACTTCCGTCTGTACATTCATACGCTCCATCTTGATTTTGTTTACTTCCAGTATGTTCGCATCACCGGTGGTCAGACGCTTTTCATAAAGTGCCTGCAATTCATCGGCATTCTTCATGCGGATATCCATCAATGTCTTTTCCTGATTCAACAGAATAAGGTCCAGGCAGAGGTTTTTCGCATTCAGCAGGATATCCCTGCGGACAGCCTGTTGCTGCTTGTCCACCGCTTCGTTCTGCAAAGTAGCCTGACGGTTGCGGGTGATGTACTGGGTAGGAAAATCAAAGCCTTGCGAAGCGACAAATTCCGTACCGTGGCCGCCTTCGGCGGCATTGCTGTAGAAAGAACTGTAGCTCACCGTAGGGTCAGGCAGATTGTTGTTTGTACGGTTTTCCATCTTGGTAGCATCGGCGGCGTGCTTCTGTGCCTTGAGTTCTTTATTGTTCTGCTCAATGCTTTTCAAGATATGGTCAATACTCTGGGCCTGCACCAACAAGGGGGAGCAGAGGGCTATTATAAGTAAAATTCGTTTCATATTATTTTCTTATTAAATTGGGACTCTATTTGAAGGTCAAGCTAAGGAAAACATCCATCGTATGGGCAGACCCATGTGTCTGCCCATAGTACGAAAATACCATTTCCCGACTTGACAGCTATGGCATCCAACTCGCCCCACGATGATATATTATTTCTTCTTTCGGTTCATCAGTTCATAAACAATCGGAATGATGAAAGCGTTCAGGAAAGTCGAAGTCAAAAGACCTCCCAAGATTACTTTCGCCATCGGACTTTGTATCTCATTTCCCGGCAAGTCGCCACGGAACGCCAGCGGAATCAAAGCCAAAGCTGAGGATAAGGCGGTCATCAGAATCGGATTCAGACGGTCTAGAGAACCATGCAGAATACTTTCCTTCAGCTCCATGCCACCGGCACGCAGGTCATTATAATGACTGATGAGCAACATACCGTTACGGGTAGCGATACCAAACAGGGAGATGAATCCGATAATGGCCGGAATACTGATTTCACCGGTCGTTATTACCAAAGCAAACACACCGCCAATCAATGCCAAAGGCAGATTCAACAGAATAACTCCACTCTGCGCGGCGCTGCGGAACTGTGTATAAAGCAACAGGAAGATGACCACGACACTCATAAATGAGGTAAGCAGCAATGTGCGGCTGGCCGCCTGCTCACTCTCAAACTGGCCGCCATATTCCACATGATATCCTTCGGGCAATTTGATTTGTTGGTCAATACGTTCCTGAATATCATTCACCACGCTGCGCAAGTCACGGCCGCTGGTATTGGCGGAAATCACAATCTTACGCTTTACGTTCTCACGGCTGATGGTATTGGGGCCCATGGCAGAAACCACATCGGCTACATAGTTCACAGGAATCTTCTGACCGTCACCGGTGTCAATCATCAAGTTACGCACCTTCTCCATTTCATCGCGCACCTCGTCTTTGGTACGGACAATGAGATTGAACGCCTTGCCTTCCTCATATACCTGTGAAACGACTTCACCCGCCATGTTTACAGATACAAACTCGGCAAAGTCCGGCAAGGAAATGCCGAATTTGGCAAGCATCTCCCGTTTGGGAACAATCTTGAGCTGCGGACGCTCTATTTGTTGTTCCACATTCAAGTCGGCAATGCCTTCCACGCTGCTGATGGCATCCTTTATCTGATTACCGATGGCAAACATCTTGTTCAAATCATTACCAAACAATTTGATGGCAATATTGGCCTTCGTACCCGAAAGCATGGCATCGATACGGTGGCTGATGGGCTGGCCTATCTCAATATTCGCACCGGTGATGGTAGAGAGTTTGGCACGTACATCGGCTACCAATTCCTGACGGGAACGGTCTTTCAACTCAAACGGAGCCTCGATTTCACTCACGTTGACCCCAAGCGCATGTTCATCCAGTTCGGCACGTCCTGTCTTGCGGGCTACGGTCTGTATTTCGGGAATAGACATCAGCAACTCTTCCGCACGATGGCCCATCTTGTCGGATTCTGCCAAGGAGATGCCCGGTAACGAACTGATATTGATGGTAAACGAACCTTCATTGAAAGATGGCAGAAAGCTGCGCCCCAATGTAAAGAATACAACCAACGCCACAGCGAACAGTGTACCCGTAAAACCTAATACAACGGATTTATGATTCAACGACCATAACAAGGCATTGCGGTAATGCTTTTTCATCCATACGGCTATAAACGCTTCTTTCGGCAACTCCTTACCTTTATTATTACCCAACAGATAACTGCACAGCACCGGAGTCAGCGTCAAAGCCACAACCGTAGAAGCAAACAACGCTACGATAAAGGCTATGCCCAGCGGAACCAGCATACGGCCTTCCATTCCGGTGAGGAAGAACAAGGGAACAAAGCTGACTACAATAATCAAGGTAGAGTTCAAAATAGGCATACGCACTTCTTTCGAAGCATTGAACACGACTTCAATCACACTTTTACGTTCCCCTTCGGGCAACAAGCGGTTTTCACGCAGGTGCTTCCATACATTCTCCACATCCACAATGGCATCGTCCACCAACGAACCGATGGCAATGGCCATACCCCCCAGACTCATGGTGTTGATAGTGAGTCCCATATAGTGAAGGGTCAATATGGATACAATCAATGACAACGGAAGAGTAACCAATGAAATAACCGTGGTACGCACATTGGCAAGGAACAGAAAGAGGACAATCACCACAAAGATGGCGCCTTCATACAAGGAATCCTTCACATTGCCGATAGAACTTTCGATAAAACGGCTCTGACGGAAAATATCCGTAGAAACGTGTACATCCGCCGGAAGATTCTTCTGCAAATCCTTTAATGCGGCCTCCAACTGTTCGGTCAGTTCAATGGTTCCTGTTTTAGGTTGCTTGGTCACGGTCATCAGCACAGCAGGTTTCCCCCTCTCTGAAGCAGTACCCAGTTTCGGTTCCTGCGAGCCAATCTTCACATCGGCAATATCTTCCAAGGTAACAGGCACGCCTTCCACCGTCTTGATGACGGAACGTGACAATTGTGCCACATCATGGCTGGAAAGCACTCCGCGGACGATATATTCATTTCCATATTCATAAATTACCCCACCGTTGGCATTCTGATTCATGTTACGGGTGACATTCATCACTTCGGCCAACGTGACATTATAATGTTTCATGCGGGCAGGGTCGAGCAACACCTGATATTCTTTAATATCACCTCCCAGTACGGCAACCTGTGCCACACCTCCTGTAGAAAGCAGTCGCGGACGGATAGTCCAGTCTGCCAGCGTACGAAGGTCGAGCATGGAAGTGGTATCCGAAGTCAATCCGATAATCAGCAACTCACCCAAAATAGAAGATTGAGGCCCCATTGTAGGCTTACCCACATTTCCGGGCAGTTCCTCGCTGACCAAAGAAAGTTTCTCACTGACAATCTGACGAGCCAGATAAATATCGGTATCCCATTCAAATTCCACCCAAACGACAGAGAAGCCATTGGTGGAAGACGAACGCACCCTACGCACATGGGTCGCACCGTTTACGGCAGTCTCTATGGGGAAGGTAACCAATTGTTCCACTTCCTCGGCGGCCATACCGTTCGCTTCGGTCATAATCACTACAGTCGGCGCATTCAAATCGGGGAACACATCGACTTCCGTATGAAAAGCCGTGTAAGTACCGCCGATAAGCAGCAGAACCGACGCTACCAGAACCAAGATACGGTTATGGAGCGAAAAATGTATAATCTTATTTAGCATAGGTACGGCTGATTAATGTTCATGACTATGGGCCGGAATCGCATTGCTGGCCGATGCCAACTTCACTTGATAGGCTCCCTTTGTTACCACACGGTCGCCGGCTTTCAAACCGGTCAGAATCTGCACTTCCTTTCCGTTGCTCGCTCCCAAAGTTACCTCCTGTTTCTTATATCCCTCCTCATCCACTTGCAGATAAATGAAGTACAGGCCTTGTTCCTCGGTCAATGCCGTAACAGGTAAAGTCAATACATCAGGCATTTCCGACGAGAGCAGATACACCTCCACATACGAGCCGGGAATCACATCTCCCCGATTATCAAATTCGAAAGTTACAGGTACATAGAAAGAAGTACCCCCGGATGCCTTACCGTATGAGAGCAGACGTCCTTTCAACTCACCCAACTCATATACCTTATTATCGTATGGAGTCTTGAAGTTGGCCGACTGGATGCTATGCAGATAACCATAATATTTCTCGGAAACATCGGCCCGCAGGAACAGACGACGGTTCTGGGTGATACTTACCAAAGGCTGGCCTACCGATACATAGTCGCCTTCCTGTACCAGACAATTCTTGATGTAACCACCCAAAGGGGCCGTTACCGACACACCGTTCTTGGTCTGGTTCTTCGAAATAGCCTCGTATGCCAATTGCGCATTTTCATAACTCTCCTTGATGGTGTTGAAATCCTTCTGCGATATAATCTGGCTTTCTACCAACTTGGCAGCACGTTCATATTCTTTCTTTGCAGTCTCGTATGCAATGCGGGCACGTTTTACGGGGTCTCCGTCCGGCATGTTCTCTGCAGAGATATTCAGGATAGGAGCACCTTTGCTTACACTCATACCGTCCGTTACCGGATGGCGAAAAGACACCACACCGGCTACATTGGCAACGACTACGCTCTCATCGCCTTGTGCAGCCTGCACCTGTCCGCTGGTGGTTATCACCTGACGGAATGCTTTAGGTTGGATAATTTCCGACTCTACCCCGGCCGCTTTCGCTTTTTCGGGAGTCAAGATGATTTCGTCAGAGTGACCGGCTACAGCAGCTTCCGCTTCATGGTTATGACCTTCGTGACCTTCATTCTCATGGTCGTGGTTTTCTTTTTCGTGGTCATGTCCTTCGTGATTATGGTCATGTCCTTCGTGGTCGTGATTATGTGCTTCCTCCGTTCCATGATTGTGTCCTTCGTGGTCATGGCCCGATTTACTGTTGCAAGAGCCTAAAAGGAACAAGCCCAAGACTCCCATAAAGATAAGTTTCTTCATGATGATATTATTTGTTCTTACTTTTTTAATCTGATGACAAAATTAGGATAATAAAGATGCAACAAAGTTGCGGATAAAAAGGTCGTTTCTATCTGTTAAGCAAGAACATAAGGAGGAGCACGCAACCCCTTGACATGAGGGAGGCATGTGGAATGAAGTTTTTCTAAATAATAAATATCTGGAGTCGTGTTGTGTTCGGCAAGCCGCAATGAAAGCAACAGAATGTCCGGCACCGTGTAAAGCAATGAACAGAAGGAATAGTCCGGTGAAACGCTATTCTGCACCTTATCGGGAGTAATACTCTTGAATTTGGTCACACAACCGGCATTACAAGTGTGCTCGTCATGCGATATATCGTGGTTGTGATGTTCCCCCGAACACTGACAGCCACAGACTGCAATATCATGTTGTAAACAAAGTATCTCACGGTGATGATGATGCGGCAAGACAGATGCCGTTAACATAATGATGCTAACAAGTATCAAAAAATATGCTATGTACCTTCTCCGTTTCATCGCCCGCAAAAATAACGGTTTATTGATTAAAATCCAAATAGAAAGAGAGTTATATCAAAAGAAAAAATATCCGCCGTAGAGGGAAGATTCCCAATTTCACTGTTTTCCGATTAAACTTGTGAAATTCCCAACCTACCCTCTACCGGCGAATATAAAGAATATCTTACCAAATAGAAACCCGTTTCTCCGGTGCCAAATACATCGAATCGTTTTCGGTTATATTGAACGCCTCATACCATGCTCCGATTTGAGGAAGTGCCCCATTCACACGCCATCTGCCCAAAGAATGAGGATCTGATTTTGTCTGTAGACGAATCTGCTCATCGCGTACATTACCCGCCCATACTCCGGCGTATGACAAGAAGAAGCGTTGTTCGGGTGTAAATCCGTCCACCACTCCCAAAGGAGCATCTTTTGTTGCATTCTTAAATGCCTGGAAAGAAACCTGCAAACCTCCATGGTCGGCAATATTCTCACCTAAAGTCAAAGAACCGTTCGCATGTAATCCCGGCAATACCTGAATGCTGTCGAAGAAGTTCACCATTACCTGGGCACGTGTATTGAAACGTTCCGCATCTTCCGGTGTCCACCAGTCTTTCAAGTTACCGTCCTTATCGAATTGACGTCCCTGGTCATCAAACCCATGAGTCATTTCATGTCCGATAACCACACCGATAGCTCCGTAATTGAAAGCATCATCGGCATTCATATCAAAGAACGGATACTGAAGGATACCGGCTGGGAAACAAATTTCATTGGTAGTGGGATTGTAATAAGCATTCACCGTTTGCGGAGTCATTCCCCACTCGTCGCGGTCTACCGGCTTGCCGGCTTTTGCCAATTCATAATCGAGTTCAAACTTAGTGGCACGTTTCACATTTGCCCAATAAGAGTCTTTTTCAACATCCAAAGCCGTATAATCTCTCCACTTATCGGGATAGCCCACTTTCACATAGAAAGAATTCAACTTCTCGATGGCTTTTGTCTTGGTGCTGTCGCCCATCCATTCCAAGTTCCGGATACGTTCGCCCAAAGCAGTCTGCAGGTTCTTAACCAACTGCACCATACGTTCTTTGGCCGCAGCAGGGAAATATTTTTCCACATACATCTGTCCTACCGCTTCACCCAGCATACCGTTCACAGTGCCTACCGCACGTTTCCAGCGCGGCTGGTTTTCTTTTCTTCCCGATAAAGTTTTGCCATAGAAGTCAAAATTCTGTGCCACAAAGTCGTCGCTCAAATAACCGGCAGCCCGATTGATTAACTTCCATTGCATATAAGCAACCTGCTTTTCTACAGGTATGGTATTGATTATCTTTTCCACTTCCTTGATGGGTTCCACTTGAGACACGCTCAGTTCCGTAACACCTTTTACTCCCACCCCACTGAGAAATGCATCCCAATCGATGCCCGGAACAGATTTCTTCAATTCATCCAGCGTCATCTTATGATAATTGGCAGCAGGATTACGCTGTTCCACAGCACTGAAAGAAGCTTTGGCTATGCGTGTTTCGATTTCAAGGACTGCCTCCATATTCTTCCGGGCGGCAGATTCATCAAAGCCCGCCAACTGGAACATCTTTACAATATGTTCCTTATATTTATTACGAATATCTGTTGTAGCCTCATCGGTATCCAAATAATATTCTTTCTCACCCAAACTGATACCTCCCTGATATAACTGAAACAAATTGCTCTTACTGTCCATAATATCGGCATCAACAAAGAAAGTAAAATAAGGGCGTATGCCGATATGAGACAATTCAGCCATCATCGGAACAATCTCCGCCTTGTCTTTTACCGAAGCGATTCTCTCTAAATCAGCTTTGATAGGCTCTATCCCTTCTGCATTCAGTTTGGCACTGTCCATCGCCAAATTATAAATATCGGCAATCTTTTGAGCTACCGTGCCTTTCTCATTTTCCTGTCCGGCAATTTCCGTAATCAGCCCTTTTAACTGCTCCCGATTGTTCTCGGCCAGCATATCGAATGAGCCGAAGCGTGAATACTCGTCTGTCAACGGATGTTTTTTCATCCACCCGCCACAAGCATATTGAAAGAAATCCGCACCCCGGACAACCGTTGTGTCCAAGTTGCCTAAATCTATTCCTGAAGCCATCACAGCCTCTTTCTTGCTTTCACAACCGGCAGCTATCGTCAGCGCCAGTGCAGCCATAGGTAAATAATGTTTTGCTTTCATCTGAATTTATATATAAAATTATATTTTATTGTCAGCTCTGTGCCTCTTCCAGTTCCATGGAAACACTCTCCCATTCCTCTACCACTGCATCCAAGTCCTTCTTCAACTGTTGGTGCTGCTCGTAAAGGCTCATGTCCGACGCTCCTTCAGGAGTTGCCATCTTAGCTTCTACTCCGGCTATCTGCGCTTCCAGTTTCTCTATTTTCTGCTCGCAGTCCGCCACTTGTTTCTCCAGTTTACGCAACTTCTTATTCAGTTCTTTCTGAGCTTCATAAGACAGTTTGTTTTCACTTACCGGTTCCGGCTCTTCGTTTTTCACTGCAGAAGCGGTAGGAGAAGAAGACAATTGCAGTTCATTCAAGTTCTCTATCTTCTTTTTCTGCAAGAAATCATAGATACCTCCGATATGTTCTTTCACCACACCGCCGCCAAATTCAAACACTTTCGTTACCAGCCCATCCAGAAACTCACGGTCATGTGACACCACCACTACCGTACCGTCAAACTCTTTAATCGCTTCCTTCAGTACGTCTTTCGAACGCATATCAAGATGGTTGGTAGGCTCATCCAAGATAAGAAAGTTAACCGGCTCAAGCAGCAGTTTAATCATAGCCAATCGGCTGCGCTCTCCTCCCGACAGCACTTTTACTTTCTTGTCCGATGCCTCGCCTCCAAACATAAAGGCTCCCAATATATCTCTGATTTTTAAACGGATATCCCCTTTAGCTACATAATCAATGGTGTCAAATACCGTCAGATTCTCATCCAACAATTGAGCCTGATTTTGAGCAAAATATCCGATTTGCACATTGTGTCCGATGGTCAGTTTGCCTTCGTATGGAATCTCGTCCATGATACATTTTACCAACGTAGACTTACCTTCACCGTTCTTTCCCACAAATGCCACCTTCTCACCGCGGTTAATAGTCAGGGTCACATCATGGAATACGACATGGCTGCCATACGCTTTCTTTACCCCTTCACAAATCACCGGATAATTGCCCGAACGCATGGCGGGAGGAAACTTCAGACGCAATGCCGAATTATCTTCATCGTCAATCTCAATAGGAACAATTTTTTCTAATTGTTTGATGCGACTTTGCACCTGTACGGCTTTAGTAGCTTTGTAGCGGAAACGTTCTATAAAATCTTCCGTATCCTGAATTTGCTTCTGCTGGTTTTCATAGGCACGGAGTTGCTGCTCCCGACGTTCTTTGCGCAACACGACAAAGTCATCATAAGCTACCTTATAATCATAGATTCGTCCGCAGGATATCTCAATGGTACGGTTGGTCACATTATTAATAAAGGCACGGTCATGGCTGACCAATACCACAGCTCCGGCACTTACCTTCAGGAAGTTCTCCAGCCATTGGATACTTTCAATATCCAAATGGTTAGTAGGCTCGTCCAGAAGCAATACATCCGGGCGGCGCAAAAGCAGTTTAGCCAGCTCGATGCGCATACGCCAACCACCGCTAAACTCGGAAGTGGGACGGTTAAAGTCTTCACGGCAAAACCCCAACCCCATTAATGTACGCTCTATTTCAGCCTTATAGTTAGTGCCTCCCATCATCAGGAAGCGTTCATTATCGTGAGTGAATTTCTCAATCAAATGATGATACCCCTCCGAATCATAATCTGTGCGGTCTGCCAATTCCTGATTCATCTTTTCAAGACTTTCCTGCATCTCGAAAATATGTTCAAATGCCATCTCAGCTTCTTCCATCACAGTATGCTTATCGCTAAGTATCATCACCTGAGGCAAATAACCGATACTTACCTCCTTTGGAACAGAAACCGTGCCCGAAGTAGGGGCTTGCATACCGGCCAAAATCTTCAACATGGTGGATTTGCCTGCACCGTTCTTTCCAACCAGCGCAATGCGGTCTCTTTTATTAATTACATAAGATACATCCTCAAACAAGGGTGTAACTCCAAATTCTACCTTTAAATTATCTACTGAAACCATTCGTTTTTTATCCTTTTGCAAAAGTGGCAACAAAGATACGGTTTTATATGCAAAGAAGATGAAAAAGAAGCAGATAAATAGCTTCTCGGCTTTAACAAACAGAACAATTCTCTTAAAACATGTTAGAAAACATACTTTTTTGCTTGTTTTATTTGCATATTTCGCTAAAGTCCGTACCTTTGCATTGTGTTTTTCATAGTATTAGATTTAAGGTTAACAAAGGTTGGAGCAAGGCGTTGCTCCTTTTTTTATTTTATACCCTCCTCCTTCCCCATCGCTATTCATCACTTAGAAGGCACAAGGCTGTAAACCGGGTCAGTTATTATTCTTGGTGATTTAATATATCAAGCAAATACCTGTCACCGGATGTTGGCTCCTCCGGTTTTTAAGCTCTGCATATCTTTTAAATTCCCTAAGTCGCTTCATTAGCCAGACTAAGCCTTTTCGTCCTTTCGATTATGCCTGTATATAGGTCAAATTACTACAGTCTCCGACAGTGGACTGTATAGTCCGTTACAGTAGACTGTACAGTCCGTTACGGTGGACTGTACAGTCCATTGCCGCAGTCTGTAATAATCTTCCGTTTAAAAGGGCTTGGCTGACCTTATGAAACGGCTTACTCTTCCCTTCGTTGGTGATACATCAGTTATAAGGAGATAAAACAATGATTTAAGTTCCCCCAAAAAACAATGTGCCCCTGTAAACTCCATCGCATGAAAGAATTTATAACATTCTCTGATTGTTTAGAGCTTCACTTGTTAACAAATCCGTCAGCATGATAAACCATGTTATAATGCACGCCGAGTTGACTCTAAAACTTGCATTTCCAATAAATGTCCGTATCTTTGCAATGTGTTTTTCATAGTATTAGATTTAAGGTTAACAAAAGATTGGCTGTCTGGGATAGATAGCCATTTTTTATGCCCATACGCGAACGGTATCCGAACCACTCCCCTTGGAATAAAGAAATAAAAAAAGCCTTGGAAAAACCAAGGCCTAAATAATAACTTTGTTACCCTAAAAAACATCTCTAACACCTAGAAAACTCACAAATGTTTAGCGTTCAACTTTTAGTACATAATCTAAATGTCTTAATGTGCGTGCAAAGATAAGTAATCATCCCTATCCGGACAAGAGATACAGATGTACAAACGCCGCTTCTATATACATACTGATTATCAAATAATTAAGCTCATTTCTCAGGCTTAAATTCAACTCAAATGATGTACAAAAACAATTTTCTTTCTTGAAACGGATGTTTTTAGAAGTTTTTGATAAACTCATCAAAGCTCATATTCTCAATACCGATTTTCTCTTTCAACCTCATCTTTTTACGTGAAATGCTTCCTTTGGCTATATGATAAATTTCAGAAAGCAGCGCAATAGGCAATTCCATTTTCACAAGACAACAAAACTGGAGCTCTTCGTCCGTCAGCAAAGGAGAATGTTCTTTCAGCCGAACCGTGAACTTATTAAAACAAGCATCCGTATTCCTGATGATAATATCCCACTCTTCCTGTTCCAAGTTCATGGCTCCCTGCGTGTTCTGGCTTTTCAATAAGATGGGAACAGTTATCGCATTCAGTCTTTTATAATATTCCACAGTCAGATTCAGTTTCTGAACTTCAGCCTTCTTCCTCTCATCTCGCTCTTTAAGCAATTGATATTCCATTTCTTTCTTCATCAACAAGGCCCGCATCGTTTTTTCTTCCTCCAGCTTAATGTCGTACTCCAGCCTCTTTTTCCGCTTTTGCTCTTTATAGTACAATACAACAAGGACAAGAAGAAGGAGAAAAGCCACACTGACCAGCCTATAGATAGTCAACTGTTTGCGCTCCAAGCCCAACTCGGCTGTTTCAGCATTCTCTTTTTGCTTCTTATACGCCTCTATACTATGCAAATAATAGATATAATTTTCTTTCTCCTTCAAATCAGATGAGTCATTATACAAAGCATATTCCTTCAAATATTTAAGTGCCTCTGCTTTATTTCCTTGCCGCTCTTCCAACAGTGACAAATCATAATAAGCCCTCATTTTTGTGAGATAGTCTTTGCTGTCCAAGGAGCTTTTCAGATAATATAAGGCCGAATCCTTCTGTGAGAGCTTAAACAATGCATCCGCCTTTAAATTATAATAGTCATACAATAACATACTATCCTCTTCGAGCTGTATGGCGCGGTTGATACTTTCAAGCGACTCTGGCAATTGATGGTTCTGAAGATAGTTACGACTTAAATCAGCATAAGCCGCAGAGAGGTAAGAGGTTTCCTCCGGCGGTAAAGTTTGAATGGCTTTCATAAGATGATTGATGCCACATTCATAATTGCCCATGGCATGATAGTACTTGGCCGTCTCTATATACGAACGCCCTATCCTGAATGAATCATTCATTAAAACAGCATATTCCATCGCTTCATCTTTGACTTCTTTTTCATCATTGCGCATCATCTTGAAGTGATATATCTTCCCCATCGAATAGTTCAGAAGGTATTTTGTGCTGTAGTCATCGTCTATCGCATAATTCTCTGCCTTTTGGTAACATTCCGAAGCCTCCAGAAAATATCCTTTTTCTGCCAATATCTTGCCTTTGTAAAGATAGGACTGCGACAACCTCAATGAATCATTCTTTTTCTTATAATATGTGATGGCTATATTTATCAAAGAGTCCGACCGTGACAATGAATCTTGTATATATTGCCCTTTGGCCAATAACAGACAATGTAAGGCAAGCTCTCCTCCGGTCAAGTCTTCAACCTCCATTTGCTCTAACTGTCCAATCGCCTCATCGGGCTCTTCGTCCAACAAAGACTCAATCCGGTACAGTTCTGCCAAATGCTTGTCTCTTGTCGAAAACATATATAATGCCAAAAGGAGTAACAATATTGGCAATATATACAATAGTGGCTTTTTCATTCTAGCAAAGTTGACGTTTCTCACATTTTATAATTTAAGGCTAACAGACGACAAGTTAAACAGAATATTCAATACCCGCAAATAATGTTGTATAAAAAAAGCGCAACCGATAAAAGTTGCGCTTTCTCCTAATGTATGTATCCGATTAATTACTCTTCAGTATAGCGTTCGATGGTTTGTTCACGGTCGGGCCCTACAGAAATAATCTTAATAGGAGTCTCCAACTGCTCTTCCAGGAAACTTATATAAGCATTAAATTCTTCGGGAAACTCATCTTCACTGGTCATTTTGGTCATATCAGTCTTCCATCCGGGCAATTCGGCATAAATCGGTTCCACCCCATCTGCTATGTCATAAGGGAAATAATCAATTTCTTCGCCATTTACCTTGTAAGCGACACAAGCCTTGATGGTATCAAAATCATCAAGTACATCACTCTTCATCATAATCAACTGGGTTACACCGTTCACCATGATAGAATACTTTAAGGCTACCAAATCAATCCATCCACAACGACGTTCACGACCTGTCACAGCACCATATTCATGCCCCAAGTCACGAATCTTCTTGCCTGTTTCGTCAAACAATTCAGTCGGGAAAGGACCGGAGCCAACACGTGTGCAATAAGCTTTCATGATACCGTAAACATTACCGATTTTATTCGGACCGATACCCAAACCGGTACAAGCACCTGCGCAAATGGTATTTGAAGAAGTCACAAAAGGGTAAGAACCGAAATCAACATCCAGCATTGTACCTTGAGCACCTTCACACAGAACCGTCTTACCGGCCTTCAGCAAATTATTGATTTCATGTTCACTGTCTACCAAATGGAATTGCTTCAAGTATTCGATTCCTTCCAACCATTGCTTTTCCAATTCCGTTATATCATATTCGTAGTTCAGGCTTTTCAAGATTTGTTCGTGACGAGCCTTTGCCTTAGCATATTTTTCCTCAAAATTATGGAGAATATCTCCCACACGCATACCGTTACGGCTTACTTTATCTGTATAAGTCGGGCCGATACCTTTACCGGTGGTACCCACTTTTGCATCCCCTTTAGCGGCTTCGTATGCGGCATCCAGGATACGATGAGTCGGTAAAATCAGATGCGCTTTCTTCGAAATGTGCAAACGCTCCTTCAATGGATGGCCGCTTGCTTCGAGAGCTTCTGCCTCTGCTTTGAACAATGACGGATCGAGCACCACACCATTACCGATTATATTTACCTTATCACCTTGAAAAATTCCCGAGGGAATAGAACGGAGTACATATTTTTGGCCTTCGAATTCCAAAGTGTGACCGGCATTAGGCCCTCCCTGAAAACGAGCTACCACATCATAACGGGGAGTCAATACATCGACAACCTTACCTTTGCCTTCATCACCCCATTGCAAACCTAACAAGACATCTACTTTCATGTTTCTTCGTTTTATTGTTACTTATTTTTTTTCTTTCTGCGTTTTGCCCAAGTACATTTGCTGCATATACCATATATATATAAGGAGTAATTGGAAGCCGTAAACTTTTTCAGCTTCGTATTGGCAATAGCCTGCTTCAGACTTTCATTCTGAAACTCTGTGACTTTGCCACATTCCGTACATATCATGTGATGATGGGTTTCATTATTGTACGCACGTTCGTACTGGGAAGAGTTACCAAACTGATGTTTTATGACCAGCTTTGCATCGATAAACAAAACAATAGTATTATAAAGAGTGGCACGGCTGACGCGGAACTTCCCATCAGTTGCCATATAATTATAAAGCGTATCGATATCAAAGTGACCTTTGATGGAATAGATAGTATCGAGTATAGCATACCTTTCGGGCGTCTTTCGATGCCCGTTCTTCTGCAGGTACTCAGTTAAAACCTGTTTTACAGTATCTTTCACATTTTCTTCCATCGCAGATTTCAGTTCCGCCGTCAAAGTTAAACCTTTTTGTGATAACATGAAAGTTTAATGCCAATATTCTGTCTCTAATTTTATTTCAGAGGCCAAAACTGCCACTCCGGGCTTGTCTGATTTAATGATAGGGGCAAGTAATCTGTTTATCTTCCTGCCATTCTCCCGGCTTTGGACAGCAAACTTGCGCAAAGCTGTTGCCGCTGCTTTTTGTGGCAGTGTCTCTTCACTCTGCAAGCTTGTTAGTGCCTGGTCAAGAAATTCGGCTTCCGCACGTTCGTTCAGTTGATTACCTTTCATCAATAGTCTTGCCATCAACATGAAACCGCATAACTGAAAATATTCGCGGTCGTCAGCCATCCATTCAAATGCTTTTTCCGAAGCATAAGGCAATTCTTGAAACAGCGTCATGCAAGTGAGTTCTGCAATCTCGGGATAACGCATATCTTCTACCCAAATATCTGCAATTTCGGGATAAAAGGTTTCTACCGGCTGCAACATACCGGCCAATATTTTGCATTCGCGTATGTTCTCTTTCCACAATGCCTGAGCCACATCATGGTTCTTTTCATAACGAGCAGCAATTTCTTTCAGACGCGGAAGTTCAATGCCGAAATTCAATTTATAATCCAGTCCTTTTTCACGCATACTTTGAGAAGCAACTCCATTCATAAACAAACGGAACTGTCCCTTGATATCCTTTATTGTTTCATGTACATCCATATTTTTCCTTTTTATTCGTTTAGACAAGGTAGATTTGAATACTCTCTGCTATATCGCAACATTTGCTCGGCGTAACCCTCTTGGTAAGAGACCTTCACATCGGTGATACGGCCTTCTTCATCGGTCACTGCCTCGTATACAGGATTGATAAATCCTTTGTATGGAGCCAAATGCAACTTCTCATAGCGCGACAGGACTTCGGCATGCAGTTGCGGGTCGACCTTTACGGCATATTTCTCTACCAGTTGGCGAGCTGCCTCATAATCTCCTTCGCTCTTGATGCGTTGAACCTCGGCTAACAGAGTGCCGAACAAATGACGCAGTTTCTTATAATCATTGATTTTCACATAAGTTTTCCCATCTTTCTTCACCAGTTCGACAACTTTTTCGGACGCCCCCTGCTCATAAGTCCACTTAGCTATCAGCTGGCGATTGCGCATGTGTGCCTCCTCTACCGAATGACCATACTCGATACGGACAAGCTGAGTCATCAATCCATTCATCATATATGTATAATATTCAGCCTTAAATGCATCTTCGTCCGGAGTCAGTCCAAGTTCTATCATCTTTTGGTCTGGCAAATAATAAAGACCGAACAAATCGGCACGTGCTTCCTCAATAGTGGAACCATAAGCTTTCAAGGCGTCTTGATCTACACCGGGCAACAATTGTCCTGAGCCATGTCCCAAGCATTCATGCAAATCGGTATGGAGGTCGCCCGTCAAATCCGCATACTTGTCTATCCATTCTTTTTCTTCCGCACCATATACAAACTCATCCATAAAACCGTTGCCATGAGCAGCTTTATTATAAGCATCTGTCAGATTGCCAATAGTGACGGATTTCGAACCATGAACACTACGAATCCAATTCGAGTTAGGCAGATTGATACCGATAGCCGTTGCCGGATATAAATCACCTCCCAGCATTGCCGCCGTTATGACTTTTGCAGACACGCCTTTCACTTTCTCCTTTTTAAAAGACGGATTTACCGGTGAGTTATCTTCAAACCATTGCGCATTGGCACTGATTGTTTCCGTACGTTTAGTAGCTTCCAAATCTTTAAAATTGACAATGGATTCCCAACTGGCTTTCATCCCCAACGGGTCACCATAGCTCTCTATAAACCCATTGACAAAATCAACACGAGAATCCAAATCCTTTACCCAAAGGATAGAATACTCATCAAAAGTACGTAAATCTCCATTCTTATAAAACCGAATCAGCTTATTGAGCACAGCCCTCTGTCCTTCATTTTCCGCCACTTCGATAGCCTTTTCCAGCCAATAAATTATTTTATCGATAGCCGGTCCATACAATCCGCCTGACTTCCATACTTTCTCTTGCACTTTTCCGTTTTCTTTTACCAAACGGCTATTCATTCCGAACATGACAGGCTGGTCGTCATTCGGGTTTTTCAAAACATTGTAAAACTCTTCCGCTTCCTGCTGGGTTACCCCTTCATAATAATTCGCAGCCGAAGTCAGCACCAGGTCTTCCCCATCAGCCTGATTTACACGTTTAGGCATAACCTGAGCATCAAAGATAACCGGAAAGATTCTATCACAAAGCATATCTACCGTCTCACCATCCGCCAAAGGCAGTTTAGCAGCATCGACATTTTTCAACGCCGTTCTGAAAAATTCGGGAGTAAACGCTGGGACAAACTTATCTGAGGCATAATGATGATGAATGCCATTTGAAAACCATACCCGTTTCAAGTAAATCTCCAGATTGACAAAATCCACATCCGCACGGTTTCCCTGATAATCTGTATATACCGCTTCAAGCATCCTGCGAATTACCAAATTATATTTTCCGTTCTGGTCAAACAAAATATCACGTCCTTCCAAAGCCGCCTGTGATAAATAATAAACCAATTCTTTTTGCTTCAATGACAGTTTTTCAAAACCATGCACCACATAACGAAGCAATTGCAAATCCGCAAACCGCTCTACTGTGTAATCAAACGCCTTCTCTTCTTTTATTTCTTTCTCCATACTACTTGCAACTTGCTAACATAATCTTTTCTTACCAATTCCACAAACAAGTGTTTTTCAATGACGCCATATCAGTTTCAGGTTGAAACAAAAAAAGGAAAACAATAGTTTTCCTTTTTCTAAATCATATTGATGCTAATATTTTATTTTTCCATATTTCTCTTACGGAAGCCGTTAGGAGTTTCTCCTACATTCTTATAAAATGCTGCATAGAATGACTGGCGGTTAGCAAAACCTACCATTGAACTAATTTCTTCTACATTTTTGTCTGCATAACGTTTATCAATCAATAGATGCTTGGCATCTTTGATACGATACTCATTCAAAAGACAAGAATAATTCTTACCGAAACGAGAATTTACAACAGCAGACAAATAACGAGTGTTTGTCTTCAACTCTCTCGCTAAATCTTTAGCAGAATAATTAGGATCCTTATACTTCTTCTGAACCACAATGATATTCAAAATTTTATCATACAGTTCGTCAGCAAGTTCTGCTCTGATCAATGATCTATAAGCAGCCTTTTTGTCTTTTTTCTCTCGCAGGTTATAAGGTCTTTTCTTAGGAGCCTCTTCCTGAACTTCTACTTGTTTTTCTGCGTCGCTCATCACTTAGTTTTTTTGTTTGGTTAGTTAATAAGATTATAATGATTAAATTTTGCACAAAAATGGGGATTCTTTTTGGCTTATGCAAATTTTTTTGCTAAATTCTACTCTTAATTAATCACAACACGATATTCGAATTTCTTCAAGAAACTTTATTAATGCTTGGGATATCAAACAAAAAACTATTAAATGAAGCAATATCATCTTGAATTAGTTATCTATAAAAAGTCATCTTCCAAATTAATTCCCCATGTAGAGAATACCACATCTTAAAGATTTTACTACCTTTGCTTTCCATTACCTTTTAAAATAATAAACAGAATATGCTCCATATCCTCAAAACATACTTCGGATACGATACGTTCCGTCCTTTGCAACAAGACATTATCCAAAACATACTGGATAAAAAAGACACATTGGTTCTTATGCCCACCGGAGGTGGAAAATCAATTTGCTATCAACTTCCCGCCCTTATGATGGAAGGAACGACCATTGTCGTATCTCCGCTTATTTCATTGATGAAAGACCAAGTGGAAAGTTTGAGGGCTAACGGAATTGCGGCTCGTGCAATAAACAGCACAAATGATGAAACGGAGAATTTCAACCTACGCCGGGAGTGCATGCAAGGGAGAATCAAATTACTTTATATTTCGCCCGAACGGTTATTAATGGAGATGAACTTCTTGTTAAGAGATATCCACATTTCATTGGTTGCCATAGATGAAGCTCACTGTATCTCGCAATGGGGCCATGATTTCCGGCCCGAATACACTCAACTTAAGACCATCAGAGAACAATTTCCTAACGTTCCAATCGTAGCTTTAACTGCCACAGCCGATAAAATAACCCGTCAAGATATCATCAAACAATTATCTTTACGTAATCCTAAAGTATTCATTTCATCCTTCGACCGCCCCAATCTGAGTCTGGAAGTAAAAAGAGGATACCAGCAAAAAGACAAGACACGCACCATACTCGAGTTTATAGCACGTCATAAAAATGAATGTGGAATTATTTATTGCATGAGCCGAAGCAAGACCGAGAGTGTGGCGGAAATGCTGAGAAAACATGGAATACGTGTAGCTGTTTATCACGCCGGACTGAGTGCGGCTGCACGCGATGAAGCCCAAAATGACTTTATCAATGACCGCGTACAGGTTGTATGTGCCACCATCGCTTTTGGCATGGGCATAGATAAATCAAATGTCCGCTGGGTCATCCATTACAATCTGCCTAAAAGCATTGAAAGCTTTTATCAAGAGATTGGCCGTGCAGGACGAGATGGAATGGAAAGCGATACATTGCTTTTTTATTCTTTAAGTGATTTGATTCTGCTGTCAAAATTTGCCACAGAAAGTAACCAGCAAGAAATAAATCTGGAAAAACTCCACCGTATGCAACAATATGCAGAAGCGGATATTTGCCGACGACGTATTCTTCTCAACTATTTCGGAGAAACAATGGATCATGATTGTGGTAATTGTGACGTATGCCGCAATCCTCCGGAAAGGTTTGACGGCACTATTATCGTCCAAAAAGCATTAAGCGCTATTGCACGCACCAATCAACAAATCGGTACACACATGCTGGTAGATATCCTAAAAGGAGCTGCCGGACAGGAACTGATAGAAAAAGGATACGACAAGCTCAAGACTTATGCTGCCGGGCGAGACATCCCTGCCCGTGACTGGCAGGACTATTTGCTGCAAATGCTTAACTTGGGCTATTTTGAAATTGCATATAATGAGAACAACCACCTGAAAATAACAGAAAGCGGACAGAAAGTCTTATTCGGAAAAGAACCGGCAATGCTGGTCGTTATAAAACGTGAAGAATTCACTCCGAAAGAACATCGCAGGAAAAAGACTCAAGAACCAAAAGCCCTCTTCTCTATTCCAACAACCTTCGGTGAAGAAAACAAGGACCTGTTTGAAGAACTTCGTTCATTAAGAAAGAGATTGGCTGACCAACAAGCCATTCCCGCTTATATTGTACTCTCTGACAAAACCTTACATTTAATTGCGACACAGCAACCCACCAGTATTGAGGCTTTTGGAGAAATCAGCGGTATCGGAGAATACAAAAAAGATAAATACGGAAAAGAGTTTGTCGAACTGATAAAAAAGAAACTAGGAAAATAAAGAATAAAAGGCCAAGTATTATTTACTGGCCTTCAACTTATCTTGCAGTTCAGGACGGGGAACGCCCAGTTCTATTGCCTTCTCAAAAGCAACATAAGCTTCCCTTTTTTTCTTCTGGCTCAGATATATTTCACCACACATGACATATATCTCCGCATCTTTGGGAGACAACTTGGCTGCCGATTCCAAATCCAGTAATGCCAAGTCGGGAGTGTTCATTTCTATCTCCAGATTGGCACGTGCTTTCAATAAAGAAACATCATTAGGGTAATCCGTTATCATACGGTTAAACTCTTCCAATGCCTCTCGGAACTTTAACTCTTTCTGATTCAGCAGAGCCATTCCCAAACGTCCCATCTTATTTTCAGGTTCTTCCTGCAACAAAGTATTATAATCTATCCGAGCTTCCTTATAGTCCCGGCGCTGCATATAAATGTAAGCGCGATACAGCAAAGCCTCCTGATTTTTCCTATCGATATCTATCACATTGCAGTAATCGATATAAGCTTTTTCATAGAGGTTTTTCTCTAAATATAAAGCAGCCCGATTCAATAAGATAGTAACAGAATAAGGAGCTAAATTAAGTCCCAAAGTATAGGATTCTATCGCTTTATCGATTTTCCCTAATCGATGTTGTACCGTCCCCAGATTTGAAAACAGCATAGAATTGCGCATATTTGCCGGTTCCAGCTTTAATGCTTCTTCAAACAGTCTTTCCGAAAGTTCCAAGCTGTCCCGCTCCGCCGCATCTACCGCACGGGCAGCCAATTGATCATACGTCTGTGCATGCATATAAATGCAGATGCAACAGAAAAGAAAATAACACAGTATTCGTTTCATCTATAATAATTTTTCCAATAGATTTCGATGCAAAAGTACGGCAATCTGAGAGATGATTCCTTTAGTTAAATAAAAAAAAGTATAAGGTTCGTTTTTTTATTCACCGTCACCTTATACTTTTATATATTGTCTCACCTGTTTTCATGCCGGTAAAACTTTCGTTTCAACAGCATAACTAACTTACTCCATCAGCAAAAGCGGATTACACCTGCTTGATATAGTCCACAATCCAAGCACCAACTTCTTTTGTTCCGTATTTAGCACCACCTTCTACCTGAATTTCGGGTGTCCGCACATTTGCATCCAAGGAAGCATCCACTGCCCGACGAATCAATGCACCTTCTTCCTTGCAATTGAAGTACTCAAACAACATTGCCACTGATAAAATCTGAGCCAATGGATTAGCAATATTCAGACCTTTAGCCTGAGGCCATGAACCATGAATCGGCTCGAAAACAGGAGTGCTCTCGCCTGTTGAAGCAGAGGGAAGCAAGCCCATTGAGCCACTTATAACCGAGCCCTCGTCTGTAAGAATATCACCGAAAGTATTTTCTGTCACCATCACATCAAAGAAACATGGCTCCTGAATCATTTTCATTGCCGCATTATCTACAAACATATAGTCCGTAGTCACTTCCGGGTATTGAGGAGCCATTTCTTGGGCAATCTGTCTCCATAAACGAGAAGAAGCCAATACATTTGCCTTGTCAACTACAGTCAGATGCTTGCGGCGCTTCATGGCATATTCGAATCCGACTTTCAGAATACGCTCTATCTCGGGACGAGTATACATATTAGTGTCATAAGCCTTATCATTGTCCTGATATTTCTCTCCGAAATACATTCCACCAGTCAATTCACGGATGCAAATAAAATCTGCATTTTCTACCAACTCTGCACGCAGCGGTGATTTATGGACCAAACATTTAAAGGTTTGTACCGGACGAATGTTGGCAAACAGCCCCAATTTCTTACGCATGGCCAATAGTCCTTGCTCCGGACGAACTTTTGCCGTCGGGTTATTATCGAATTTAGGGTCACCTACAGCCGAGAACAATACGGCATCCGCATTCTTACAGACTTCGTAAGTCGCTTGGGGAAACGGGTCACCCACCTTGTCTATCGCATCTGCACCACAGATAGCATATTCATAACTTACCTTGTGTCCGAACTTCTCACAAACGGCATTCATCACATCAACGCCTTGTACTGATATTTCCGGTCCGATACCGTCACCGGCTAATACTGCAATTTTAAAATCCATCTTTTCTTTTATTTGTTTTCTTTATTTCTTATCTGTCTTTCCTCGGGTAATGTTTTAACCGATGTTTTCATATTCATTCTCTATAATATTCAGCATTTTCAGGGTAGCTTTAATTGCAGCTTCCGTCTGGTCTGCATCCAACCCGCGAGTGCGGAATACTTTATCTTCAAAGCTCCAGGTTATCACCGTCTGTACAAAAGCATCGGTACGTCCACCGGGGGGAATACTTACCGCATAATTGGTCAGCATCGGAAACTTACGCCCCAATGTCACTTTATATATCTTACGCAATGCACGTACAAACGCATCATATTGGCCATCGCCATTGGAATTCTCCTCAAATTCCTTCCCATTGATTTCCATCCGTACAGTAGCCATCGGCCTCAAACCATGAGCAAGCGTCACTATGTAACTCTTCAGCTTCACCCTTTCACTTACCACGCCATGTTTCAATACATCGGAAACAATATAGGGCAAGTCTTCCTGAGTGACCAACTCTTTCTTATCACCCAACTCAATGATACGCTCCGTCACTTTACGCATCGATTCTTCATCCAATTCAAGCCCGAGGTCTTCCAGATTTTTACGAATATTCGCCTTACCGCTTGTTTTACCCAATGCATATTCACGTTTGCGCCCAAATCGTTCCGGCAACAAGTCATTGCAATAAAGATTGTTCTTGTTATCGCCATCGGCATGAACTCCTGCTACCTGAGTAAAGACATTTTCACCCACAATCGGCTTGTTGGCGGGAATTACGATTCCCGAATAGGACTCGACCACACGGCTCACATCATTCAAACGACTTTCGTCGATATTTGTCACCGCACTAAAATGGTCTTTCAGAATAGCCTGCACACTGGCAAGCGGTGCATTGCCGGCCCGTTCGCCCAATCCGTTAATGGTAGTATGAAGCCCTTTTACCCCGCTGAGCACGGCAGCCAACACATTACTCACGGCAAGGTCGTAATCATTGTGTGCATGAAAATCGAAATGCATATCTGGATAATGCTTCTTCATTTTCCGCATATACTCGATAACCTGCAAAGGATTTAAAATCCCCAAAGTATCAGGCAACATATAACGTTTTATGCTGGTGGATTTCAGGCCGTCCATCAACTGGAATACATATTCGGGAGAATCCTTCATACCGTTGCTCCAATCTTCCAAATATACATTGACGGCAATATCCAACTCATCGGCATAATGCACCACATTAATTATATCTTCGATATGCTCTTCCGGCGTCTTCTTCAGTTGGTGGGTACAATGTTTCAACGAGCCTTTGCAAAGCAAGTTTATTACCCGGCAACCGGTACTTTGTATCCAATCCACCGAAGTGTGTCCATCTACGAAGCCGAGCACTTCTACCTTGTGGAGCAGGTTGCGCCGTGCAGCCCAGTCGCATATCATTTTTACAGCTTCAAACTCACCATCCGATACACGGGCCGAGGCAACCTCCACCCTGTCTACCTTTAAATCCTCCAACAGCAAACGGGCAATCATCAATTTTTCATGGGGCACGAATGACACTCCGCTGGTCTGTTCACCGTCACGAAGTGTCGTGTCCATGATTTCTATCTTGACGCGTTCTCCCATGCTTCTATTTTATCTTTATTGGTCAGCAAAAAGTCGATGTCATCCAAACCATTCATCAGGCAATGCTTTTTATAGCCGTTAATCTCGAAAGATTCACTCTTGCCTGTCGCCTTATTAGTTATTGTCTGTTCGGGCAAGTTTACTTCTACTTTTGTTTTCGGGTTTGCGTAAATCGAGTCAAACAGTTCTTTCAGAAACTCTTCACTTACCACCACCGGTAAAACAAAGTTGTTCAGTTCATTATTCTTATGAATATCAGCGAAGAAACTCGAAACGACCACACGAAAACCATATCCGGCAATCGCCCATGCAGCATGTTCACGGCTGGAGCCCGAACCAAAGTTTTTTCCGGCCACAAGGATTTCTCCTCCATAAGTGGGATTATTCAGTACGAAATCCTCATTTAAAGAACCATCAGGGTTGTAACGCCAGTCACGGAATAAATTATCACCAAAGAATTTTTCTTCGCGTGTAGTTGCCTTTAAAAAACGGGCAGGGATGATTTGGTCTGTATCCACATTTTCCAAAGGAAGAGGGACACAAGTACTTGTTATTATATTGAATTTCTGTTTCATATTGACTCATTTTTTAGACTTGTATTCTTTATACCAATTAAAAACACCGTATATAACCGAAACTGTCAGAAGTATATAAATTGCTAATTCTCGAGCCACATTCCCCTCTGGAAAAAAGAGAGCAACAACGCATAATAGCAAACCAATGCCATAACATATTCTTATAATCATGCCTAGAGTTTTCATCTTTTTGCAACAATCAATTTTTTTTTCTGACAAAAGGGTTTATTTACATTAACTCTCTCGGATCGGTAATAACCCCAGTTATTGCTGCTGCAGCGGCGACCAACGGACTGGCAAGCAGAGTGCGTGCACCCGGTCCCTGACGTCCCTCAAAGTTACGATTACTGGTTGATACCGAATATTTGCCGGCAGGAATCTTGTCATCATTCATAGCCAGACAAGCAGAACAACCCGGCTGACGAATAGCAAACCCGGCTTCTTCCAACACTTTATCCAATCCTTCCTCGCGAATCTGCGCATCCACCATCCACGAGCCCGGAACCAGCCAGGCAATGACGTTTTCTGCTTTCTTCTTTCCTTTTACTATAGAAGCAAAAGCACGGAAATCCTCGATACGGCCATTGGTACAAGCGCCCAAGAATACATAATCAATTTTCTTACCCAATAATGATTCGCCGGGTTGAAAGCCCATATAGTCCAATGATTTTTTATAAGAAGCGCTATGATTATCAGCAGGAATATGCTCGGTTATTCCCATTCCCATACCCGGATTGGTACCGTAAGTAATCATAGGTTGGATATCGGCAGCATCAAACCTTACTTCCTTATCAAATGTAGCATCTTCATCACTTTTCAAAGTCTTCCAATAGGCCATAGCTTTATCCCACTCCTCACCTTGAGGGGCATATTCTCTACCTTTAATATATTCAAAAGTTACTTCATCAGGAGCAACCATACCTCCACGAGCTCCCATCTCAATACTCAAATTACATAAGGTCAAGCGTCCTTCCATCGTCAGATTACGAACTGCAGAACCGGCATACTCCACAAAATATCCGGTAGCACCACTGGTTGTCATCTTCGACATCATATAGAGGGCAATATCTTTGGCAGTCACTCCTTTACCCAGTTCTCCATCAACAGTTATGCGCATCGTTTTAGGACGAGACTGAAGAATGCATTGCGAAGCTAAAACCATTTCTACCTCGCTCGTACCTATCCCGAAAGCAACAGCTCCCATTGCTCCGTGAGTAGAAGTATGTGAGTCACCACAAACAATAGTCATACCCGGCAAAGTCAATCCCCTCTCAGGACCTACGACATGAATAATACCGTTTCTCTTATCCATCATCCCGAAATGTGCCAAACCAAAATCGGCAGCATTCTTAGCCAATGTATCTACTTGCGTCTTAGAAACAGGGTCTTCAATTGGTTTATCCTGATCATGAGTGGGAGTGTTATGATCCGGCATACAATAAATATGGTCAGGGCGAAATACTTTTACTCCACGTGCACGCAAACCTGAAAAAGCCTGCGGACTAGTTACCTCATGACAATAAAGTCTGTCAATATAAAGCTGAGTGGGCCCATCCTCTACTTTCTGCACTACATGGGCATCCCAAATCTTATCAAATAATGTGTTAGCCATTTTTGTATTTACGTATTATTATCTTTTAAACTTATTGATACAATCGATATATGCTTCTACTGATGCAGCAATGATATCTGTATTCGCTCCGAAGCCGTAATACATCTGTCCGTCATATTCCACCTGCATGTGCACTTTACCCATATCATCACTACCTTTACTGATAGCCTGAATAGTGAATTCTTTCAACACCATGTGGCGGTCAATAATCTTTTTCAATGCAGTGATAGCAGCATCTACAGGCCCATTACCACTGGCAGCAGCTTCAAAATGCTCGCCTGCTATATTCAGCCCAAGACTGGCCACGGAACGAACACCAACACCGCTCGTTACTTGCAGATAATCTAATTTGATATGATCATTAACACTTCTGTCAGCTCCTGCCAGCACAAGAATATCATCATCAGTGATGTCTTTCTTTTTATCGGCAAGTTTCAAGAAATCTTCATATACCTTATCCAATTTGTCCTGTTCCAATTCCACACCCAGAACATGAAGACGATGTTTCAATGCCGCGCGTCCACTACGAGCAGTCAGCACAATAGCATTATCATCAATACCCACATCTTTGGGGTCGATGATTTCATAGGTCTGTACATTCTTCAACACCCCATCCTGATGGATGCCCGACGAATGTGCAAAAGCATTACGACCTACAATCGCTTTGTTTGGCTGAACCGGCATATTCATAAGACTAGATACCATACGGCTCGTCGGATAAATTTTCTGAGTATTGATATTAGTTTGAATATGAATGTCATTATGACATTTGATAATCATCGCCACTTCTTCCAAAGAAGTATTGCCGGCACGTTCACCAATACCATTGATAGTCACTTCTACCTGACGCGCTCCGTTCAATACCCCATTAATAGTATTGGCTGTAGCCATACCTAAATCATTATGACAATGAGTGGAAATGATTGCTTTATCAATACCGTCCACATGATCTACCAGATATTTAATTTTCGCACCATATTCTTCGGGCAAACAATATCCCGTAGTATCAGGTATATTCACTACCGTAGCACCGGCCTTAATCACCGCTTCAACTACACGCGCCAAATACTCATTATCAGTTCGTCCTGCATCTTCTGCATAGAACTCCACATCATCTACAAAACGACGAGCATATTTCACGGCTGCTACCGCACGTTCTATAATTTCTTCACGAGTAGAATTAAACTTATATTTAATATGTGAATCAGAAGTGCCAATCCCAGTATGGATACGTTTATGTTTAGCGAATCTCAATGCATCTGCAGCCACATCAATGTCTTTCTCTACCGCACGAGTCAAAGCACAGATGGTTGGCCAAGTCACAGCTTTAGATATTTCAATGACAGAGTTAAAATCTCCCGGACTTGAAATTGGGAATCCTGCTTCTATAACATCTACTCCCAAGGCTTCGAGTTGTTTAGCCACCTGAATCTTTTCTACTGTATTTAACTGACATCCCGGAACCTGCTCACCATCACGAAGAGTGGTGTCGAAAATAAATAATCTATCGCTCATAGCTTTCAATTTTATATTTTTATTTTAATTATACTCATTAAAAAAGCCTTTCGCACAAGGAAGTGAGAAAGGCTTTCGTATATCATTATTATACATACATTTATGCACGACACTCACTTCCCGCTGACTTTGCCAGTAGAATAATAATGCCGCATAGCAAAATATGTATAAACATTTGGTTCATATAATCTATCTCTTATTGTTTAAATCGATGCAAAGGTAGGGATTATTTTTTAATCGCAAAATAAAATGATAGTTTTTTCATTATACAAGCTACGATTTTTTATTTAACCCTTGTAAAGAGTAACAATTTATCGGATGTAATAGAATAGAGTATCGAATATCATACAGATGAGCAGAATGTAATTTTCCCCCATTCCAAGCTATATGAGCAGTATAAATACAAAAAAAGCCTCCGAATCATTTGACTGACTCGGAGGCTTTCATTAAAACGGCAGCTACCTACTCTCCCACTGTTACGCAGTACCATCGGCGTGGTGAGGCTTAACTTCTCTGTTCGGAATGGGAAGAGGTGGAACCCTCACGCTATAGCCACCTGAAGAAGGTTGACATATTGTAAGCTTGTATTAGTAAT
>NZ_JADNRM010000011.1 GCF_021730445.1 Phocaeicola faecalis
AACAGTATGCTTGAAGATATACTTAGCGCAAGCAACATGAGACAAGCCTATAAGCAGGTCGTATCGAACCTTGGCTTTGGTTTTCGTTATAAGAAAGGCGGTTGTGTGCCACGTGTGTCCGAGCGTCCGAAAGAACGACTAAAGGACAAGATACGTGTGATAACCAAACGCAGTCGTGGCATCAGCATCCGACAGATGCTGGAAGAGTTGAACACGGCTACATGGGGATGGGTAAACGACTTCCGTATAGCCGGATGCAGGACGTTCCTTGAAAAGGTGGACGGCTGGATACGTGTCCGTCTGCGAACTTTTATATGGAAGCAGTGGCAGTTCATCCGTACCCGCATCAAAAAGCTAAAGCAGTTCAACATCCCCGAATGGGTTGCTCTGACGGTAGCCAAAACTCGTAAAGGACCTGTGCGCATCGCTTCTACAGCATTGAGTACAAGTATGACGAATGACTACCTGAAAGGATTGGGGTTCATCCCCATGTCAGAATACTATTACGTGAGAACATCAAGTTTAATGAACCGCCGTGTACCGAACGGTAAGCACGGTGGTGTGAGAGGTCGAAACGGGAAATAATCCCGTTTCTCCTACTCGATTATCCGCAACTAAAAAAAAGAAAAATGGAAAAAGAAAAGAAAATCGAAAAAGCTAAACAAGTATTCAGAAGAATGCTTGTTGACGAGTACGGCATAAAATCAGCCGACCAGTTTTTCTCTACCGAAGGAGAGGAAATGGCAGAAATATACGAGAGCATGAAAATTGAACAAGAGAACTTCAATCTCACTGATGATGAATTGAATAACCTTTTAGATTCAATTTTCGATGAAATGTAAATGCGGATAACAACGCAGGATAACGGCAAACCGTTCCCCGTCAAACCATTAGTAACAAAAGTAAAACGTCATGTTTGATTATAAAGAAATAGAACGAACAATCACGGACAACAATCTTCCATTTCAGAAAATAGAGGATGCAGATAAAGAGATTTTAATACAAAGTCTATATGATACTTTTGTATTTGGCAATCCCCGTGCATTATGGTTGAACTTTAAATATGTGCCATACAGCATAGATTGCAACATGGAAGATCCTTACTTTCATCTACTGGATATAATAGACAAAAATATCGTTCTCTATTTCTTTATTGATTATTGGAACAAAGATTTCATTGTTTATAAAGCAAGAATGTCTGATATATATACATTCATAGGTGATTGTGAAGGACTTGATGAGTATTATTTAGTGACTGTTGATTTTATGGAGTTATATAGCATAACAGACCATGATGATTTGCTTTATATTGATGTGAGAAAAAATGAAATGAAGAAGTTGATAACAAACGAATGAACTGCCCTAACGGTCAATTATTCGCCAGCCATTATGAATTAAAAGATTAAATATATGATTGAAGCATTGCAAAATATAGGATTTGTTGTAAAAAGAAGAACTGAAATTAAAGAATTGTCTCCTTTCTTTTTACAACGATACAGTAATCTCCCGGCAGATTATCTCAAATTCTTGAATGAGTTCCAACTTATCACAAATGAGGATGATAACGTATGGTTTAATTCCATTGAAGATTTTAATGAGGAAGTCGATAATGGATTCCGTTGGAACGAGTTCGAAATAATGAGCCTTGATGCACTTAAAGATGATAAAGAAGCCTGTGAAGAAATACGCAACTTTTGGAATACGCATATTCCTATTGCAATGGCAGTCGGAGGAGAATATCAATATCTATGTATTGATTTGTCTCCAAATAATTATGGTAAAATCTATTATGGATTAGAACCTGAATTTGAAGATTCAGCAGATTTTGTCTGTGATAGCTTCAATCAACTATTAGGGTTACTGTCTTCTGATAGTGAAGACAATAGGCTTATACCTTTCAAATGAGTTCATAACGAAGCGCGATAACGCTTGAACAGCGTTCCACGCCAAACCATTAGCAATAATTTGTAGTAAAGATGAAAAATACAAGTGAAACAAGAAGTCGTTTTGAGCGAAATAACTCAATGCAGAATGGGAAGAAATACAGGTATTGCTTCTTTGATTATCTGTATTACAGGCTGTATGTTACCTACAAGAAGCATAATGATCCGCCACGTTTCAGTGCTTTCGGCGTGTTTGCCGCCACATTCATGATTGCCCTGCTCTTTTTTAGTATTTTCTTCAATTGTGTGCTGACGGACAGTTGGTTTTCACGAAAGAACTTCACGGAACTACAAGGCGGGCTTGTCTTTTTTATCCTGACAACCGTGTTTTGTATCATCCCCTTCTATCTGCGATACACCCGGAAACGGACTGCTGCCATACTGCTGAAATATAAAGGAAACAAATGGAACAGGATTATCCCGTCTTGGGTAATATATACTTTCCCGATATGGGGTTTCTTGGCAGGGATAGGAATATGTATGTTGATATTCAACTAACAACAATATAGGCATGGATAAAAAAGGTATCAATAAGATTGTACGCATGAAGAAAGTTATATTATGTATTATTATACTGTTCGGCTTTGTCAGTTGTGAGACTTGGTACGAAAAATTAATTGGCAATTATTACCTTTTGGCAATAGATTCAATGAGTGAAATGCGCGTCAGCTATTATGACAAGGGTATGGACTTGGATGTTTCGATTACAGAAAACGGAATATATGAAGTGGGGCACGATGAACATTTCATTCTTGCCAAAGCATACAAGACACTGATAGATAGTCTTGGAAATTCCTTGCACCGTTACGATACGGACATAACCGAATATTACATCATCCCGGTGGATAACACACAAAACGGGTTGGAAGCACAGGAAAACTGCTTTAAGCTGACGACCAAAGAGGAATTTGAAGCCAAACGAAAGGAACTCGGAGTGCCGGACAAGATTACGTTTGATATTGATTTCAAGAAATTTTATAGATAAAAGGAAGGTAACATAACAGATGAAAGCAAAATTGAAATTTCCGATATTTTCATTCTCACCCCGAAATAACATGGTATATGCCTTTTGGAAAGCGAATGACTATAAGACTACCGATATGAAGTGGTTCAAACGGAATAAACGCAAAAAGGACATAGTTGTGGATGCCACGGGTATGATGTACAAGGTAAAAAGTGTGCATTTCGTCCGCTGGAAAGGCATACATGGATTTATCGGTCTGCAATGCGGTATTATTGAGATCGAGAATGAATATGAAGAAAATCCAGTCCGCATATCCTTACGGGAACTGCAAGAAATCGTGATGGAACGATACCCAAAATCACGGGCATATCATGAGGAATTTTGGGAGAGCATAGGTGAGTTCAAGCAGACCGTATTCGGATGTAAGAGCTTTGAAGAACTGGCGGAGGTATTCAGATGCCGCCCGTCCAAAAATATCTTTCTGAAACTTTGGCGGGGGTATTGAAGGTGATAAATATAGTTGTCAATCAAATATGGAGAAAAGAGTGTAACAAATAAAGCTATACTTTACTCTAAACGAGAAGATACTCTTCAATCTGAATACCAATATGTATTTATAAGGAAAAGATGCTTTGCCAATTTGTGGGGAGAGGAATATAAAAAGATATGCAAGGAATTAAACATTTAAGAGGTAGAGCCAACAGCTAAACGCTGTTCCCCACCAAAATAAGATAAATGAGAACAAACTTAATTGATATAGTACAAAGAAATGTTTTCCTAAAGCAGTTGTATCCTAAAGGCTTTGAAAAATTCTGCATAGGACAATTAAAACTGGGAATAGGTGAAATAAATCTCCAGCTTCATGTTTTTGATAAACCATTAGTAGAAGTTTCTAAATGGGGAGTTTGGAATAAAGATTATAATGTGGTTGTGATAGAAATATCAGATAATGTAATTCAAAAACTGAATATTTACAATTGGCAGAATTGTAATATGGGTTTATGCGATTGCGAAATACAAGAATATGATAACCATATAATTCACTTATTGTTTAAGGGAGAAAGTTGGCAAATTGAATTAGAAACAGAATTTGGTTTGATATTTCAAAAATGTGGTACATATATAATATAAACGAATAAGGTGGTTAACAAAGCGTGATAACGCCTGACCGCGTTCCCCGCTTAGCCATTTGCCCTGCATGTTCAGTAACTATAGGGTGGCACGTCCCGAACGAGCCTTGATAGTGGGAATCGTTAGCCAAGAGCAAGGGTGTCCACCATGAGGAGGAATCCGAAGGAAGCCGGAGGCAAATTCTCGGTCAGACGAACAGAAACCGGATATAAGGCAGTCGCAAATAGACCAGTCTGCATCTATCTTTTCCACGTTGTTTGTCGGGAGTGATTTGTGGTTACATCATAAAATATCACGCTGGATAGCTTTAACCTTAATAGCACTCGCCTACTTAATGAGTTTTGAATATTATTGTTTTTGCGACGAATATAGATTAATCATTCATATAAATTCAAATGAAAAGATTATTTTAGCAAGTGTAGCCGACTTTTATCAATATTGGTTTTGTCATGGTCTGCTGGCAGGCTATCTGCTCTTGGCAACCGGGGTTTCACATCTAATAACAAGAAAGAAGTTACTAACGAAGCATGAAAACAGCGATATACCGTTTTCTGCTTAACCAGACTGATAACAACATATAAGAATGAAGAATGTAAAATACATATTCTGTATCGTCTTTTGTTTGGGAATGATGAATGGCGTAATGGCACAAAACAGCACTGTTTTGTCTGCTTTGGAAAAACAGCTTTGTTTTATTCAAGACACACTATATACGCTACGGCAAAATTATTCCTGCACGAATGATGCTTATTGCGATTCTTTGCAAAACAGATTCTCTGTCCTATTGGAAGAACTCTGCGCAACCGATAAAGGAATGGAATACGACTTCAAGGATTTGAAGAAAAAGGAACGGCAATTTACTGCCGGCGTATCAGCAGACGGAAATATGAGGGTGTTTTCCCGAAACACCTATTGGGGCGGTTCTATGCCTTTGTTCGCTTGTTATATTCAATACAGGAATAAAGAACAATCCTACTTCTTCGAACTGAACGGGGAGGATGATATGGGAATGTGCTATGACACCATTTATTCGGTTCAAGCATCCGATAAACGATACTACCTGCTTGCAGGAACAAGCCGGATAGCCGCTGCCTATCCGTTAGCGGTCATGCGGGCTATCAGTTGTAAAAACGGGAAGTTGGAAAAAGAAGCCATATTCGTTTCCGATGATATTCAAACGGATTGTTTGTCTATCTCTTACCGTTCTGTACCGGATGATATAGACGCACGGTTATTCATTGACAGTAATTTGTCGTTTCCCCATATCGTGTATATCGGAACACAAGAGGAAATATTAAAGCCTGTTGTCGTGAGAGATAAGGACGATACCGAATATATCAGTAGAGAGATTGAGGTTTATAAACTGGAGAGAAATAAGGATGAAATAAAATTCATCAGCAGTGGCAAGGATGGGCATTTATGAGTATTGCATTCCTTTTAACAGCGAGGGTCACAAAATAATAGTATGGAGAATGAATAAAAGGTAAACATGAAAAAGATGATTCTATATATAATGTCTGCAATGATACTATTAAGTATGCAACAATCAGATATTAATTGGGTGGATGTCCGACCAGTTAAGAGTAATGCCTCCGTTATTTTAAAGGCAAATCGCTCAAAATCCAAAATCCTTATGATACAATTCCCATTAGCTTTTAAAGTATGCAACTTGTCATCAGAAAAAGTGTGTCTATATTACCATAGCTATTACATCAATCATACCGATAAATCCCGTATTGGAAGAACAGGTTGGATGGGACAAGGCATGTTAATTTTCAAGAATATGGATGGGAAACTACAAAGTCCATATCAAGCAGGCAGAATCGTTACTAATCCCAAAGAATGCAGTGAATACATAGCATATACCTATCATCTTATCGGAGAGCAAGGGAATTATCAAGACGTGTTTTCACATTATTTGGAAAAAATGAAAGAAAAACAGAAAGATACCTTACACATCGGGACTTTGGAGGAAATAAAAATGGCATCCCCTCGAATAATTGACGATTTCTTAAAAGGAGATAGTATTGAATTTGACTTTTGGAGAATTTATATGGTGGGAAAAGAGAAAGGACAATCTGTTGTTTTACCTGTTAAAATTCTATAGTGAGAAAATTCTGTTTCTTACCGCTTTACTACTAAGATACTGACCTGCTTATTTCTAAGCTAAACTTTTTTTCTTTGCGCCTAATCCCAATTTTTCTATTAAAAACGACAATTGCCGATATTTATATAGGTATAAAGGCTCATTTCTTAGATTTTATCCTTTTCTTTGCATCATCAGAATATTAATAACGTAAAATACAGACAATGAAAAAGAAGTTTTTATTAAGCTGCCTCTTGATGGTCATGGCATGGCTTCCGTCATTTGCCCAAATTCAAGATCCGGTCAAGTTTAAAACTGAGTTGAAAACAATTTCCGACACAGAAGCACAGATTGTGTTTACCGGTAAAATTGATGCCGGATGGCATGTTTATTCCACCGATCTTCCTTCGGGCGGCCCTATTTCCGCTACCTTCAATGTGGAAAAGATACAGGGTGCAGAACTGGTAGGAAAGCTCACTCCACAGGGAAAAGAAATTGAAAATTTCGACAAAGTGTTCGAGATGAAATTACGTTACTTTGAGAGCACAGCAACATTTGTTCAAAAGTTTAAAATCACAGATACTTCTTATCAAATTGAAGGTTATTTGGAATACGGTGCATGTAATGACGAGAATTGCTTACCACCGACAGAAGTGCCGTTCTCTTTCTCAGGAAAAGGAAATGCTGCCACTACTGCAGTTGCAACTCCGGAGACCAAAAACGAAACTGTAAACCAGCCGGCCGCCGAGACCTCTGTTGCAGAAGCAACTGCCATTGACAGTGCCGCTACTGTTGCCTTAGCCGGCAACGAAACTTCCGTTCAGGACTATTGGACACCGGTCATAAAAGAACTGAACAGTTATGGTGAGACAACTTCACAGCAGAATCGTTCATGGATATATATTTTCTTTGCCGGGTTCATCGGCGGATTACTTGCCTTGTTCACCCCGTGTGTATGGCCTATTATTCCAATGACTGTAAGTTTTTTCCTGAAACGCAGCAAAGATAAAAAGAAAGGTATCCGTGATGCTTGGACTTACGGTGCATCTATCGTAGTCATTTATGTAGCATTAGGCTTGGCCATTACTTTAATTTTCGGTGCAAGTGCATTAAATGCGCTATCTACCAATGCTGTATTCAACATCCTGTTCTGTTTAATGCTGATTGTTTTTGCTGCGTCATTCTTCGGAGCATTTGAGTTGACATTACCTTCTAAATGGAGTAATGCGGTGGATAGTAAAGCAGAGCAAACAAGCGGTTTATTGAGTATCTTCCTGATGGCATTTACCCTGTCATTGGTTTCTTTCTCTTGCACAGGCCCTATTATCGGTTTCTTACTAGTAGAAGTTTCCACTACCGGCAGTGTCGTTGCACCTGCTATCGGTATGCTGGGTTTTGCCATTGCTTTAGCTTTACCGTTCACCCTGTTCGCCATGTTCCCGTCTTGGTTAAAATCAATGCCGAAATCCGGAGGCTGGATGAATGTCATTAAGGTAACATTGGGCTTCCTTGAATTGGCATTCGCCTTGAAGTTCTTGTCTGTAGCCGACTTAGCTTACGGATGGAGAATTTTAGACCGCGAAACATTCCTCGCCTTGTGGATTGTAATCTTTGGCTTGCTGGGATTCTACTTGTTGGGCAAAATCAAATTCCCGCATGACGACGACGACAATACCACAAGTGTTCCCCGTTTCTTTATGGCACTGATTTCTTTGGCATTTGCCGTATATATGGTTCCCGGTCTGTGGGGAGCACCGTTAAAAGCTGTCAGTGCTTTCGCACCTCCTATGACGACTCAGGATTTCAATTTGTATAACAATGAAGTCCATGCAAAATTTGATGATTACGACGCCGGCATGGAATATGCCAAACGCAATGGCAAACCGGTTATGCTCGACTTTACAGGTTACGGATGCGTAAACTGCCGTAAGATGGAAGCAGCTGTCTGGACTGATCCGAAAGTGAGCAAACTGATGACAGATGATTATGTATTGATTACATTATATGTAGACAACAAGGAGCCGTTGCCGGAACACATTAAAGTAATGGAAAACGGCAAGGAGCGCACTCTGCGTACAGTGGGCGACAAATGGAGTTACCTGCAACGCTCCAAATTTGGTGCTAATGCACAGCCGTTCTATGTATTGATAGACAACGAAGGAAAACCGCTGAATAAATCTTATTCTTACGATGAGGATATAGATAAATATGTTGATTTCCTTCAAACCGGATTAGACAATTACAAAAAAGCAAAATAAGAACTCCAGATAAGAGGTTGTACCAAGAAAAACGGTACAACCTCTTACTCAGAAAAAACTCTAAAACTATGATTGCCAAGTCAGAAAGAGAGCAAATCATTGCCCTGATAAACCGTGAAGTGGTTCCCGCCATTGGATGTACTGAGCCCATAGCCGTCGCACTTTGTGTAGCCAAAGCAACCGAAGCATTGGGAAGAAGACCTGAAAAAATAAAAGCACTGCTAAGTGCCAATATATTAAAAAATGCAATGGGAGTAGGTATTCCGGGAACTGGCATGATTGGCCTTCCTATTGCCATCGCTTTGGGAGCTTTAATTGGAAAGTCCGAATACCAGCTTGAAGTATTGAAAGACAGTACTCCCGAAGCTGTAGAAGAAGGAAAAAAGCTGATAGACTCACAAGCCATTTGCATCGGGCTAAAAGAGAATATAGACGAGAAGCTATATATCGAAATCATTTGTGAGGCAGGTAATGACAGAGCAACAGCCATTATATCAGGAGGACATACTAATTTTATATATGTGTCTCGCAACAATGACATTATACTGAACAAACAGACTACAAGCTCCTCTGAAGAAGAACAGCATGAGCCGGAATTAGACTTGCGAAAAGTGTATGATTTCGCCATGACTACCCCTCTCGAAGAAATCCGCTTTATACTTGAGACCAAACGTTTAAACAAAAATGCAGCCGAACGCTCTTTTCAAGGTAATTACGGACACCAATTAGGCAAAATCTTAAAGGATAGCAAAAGCGAAGAACAGTTATTGGGCAGCAATACTTTCACTCATATTCTATCTTACACTTCTGCAGCGTGCGATGCACGTATGGCCGGAGCTATGATACCAGTAATGAGTAACTCGGGCAGTGGGAATCAAGGAATTACCGCTACCCTGCCGGTGGTGGTTTATGCGGAAGACAACCATAAGTCTGAGGAAGAATTGATTCGCGCACTCGTCCTCAGTCATTTGACCGTAATTTATATCAAACAAAGTTTAGGACGTTTATCAGCTTTGTGCGGCTGTGTAGTTGCAGCAACAGGTTCCAGTTGCGGGATAACCTACTTAATGGGAGGAAATTACGAACAGATTACTTTTGCCGTACAAAATATGATAGCCAATATTACGGGAATGATTTGTGATGGAGCGAAACCCAGTTGTGCCCTCAAACTGACAAGTGGGGTATCTACAGCTGTATTTTCCGCTATTTTAGCAATGGAGCATAAATGTGTCAGCTCCGTAGAAGGCATTATTGATGATAATGTAGACCGCAGCATCCGCAATCTGACCAAAATTGGCTCACAAGGCATGAATGAAACAGATAAATTGGTATTGGAGATTATGACTCACAAACAGTGTGACTAAAATACAATCTTTGGAAAAGGCAGTGTGTCGCGACACACTGCCTTTTATCTTTATACCAATAAATCCTTGTATTGCGAATGACGTATGAAGTATGTCTTTGCAAATGAACAAGTCGGTTTTATTTTCAATTGGTTTATTTCAGCATATCTGGCAGCAGCCGTTGTCAAGTCTGCCGCTATTCCCATTCCTTCCAATTGCGGAGGAACCATAGTGTGGAGTATATCCAGCACTCCGTCCTTTTCCTCATATTGCAGATAGGCAATCTGTCCCGATTCAAAAACCTCAAACCGATTTACCTTCTCATCATGTATGACTGTATGTTCCATTCTATTCTTATTTTAAATGTGACTATTACAAATAAAACAACTTCAAAATGGAATTGTTCTTATCATTCGCCTTGTTCTTGTTTTTCCTCCTGATACACTGACGGCAGCATACCAAATTCTTCTTTAAAATATTTAGTGAAATACTTCGGATTATTGAAACCCACCTGATAGGCAACTTCCGATATATTCAGCCGAGTTTCACGCAACAACTTAGCAGCATGCTTCAAACGGATGGCACGAATAAACTCTATCGGTGTCTTTCCTGTCATAGCCACCAGTCTCTTATATAAGTTTACCCGGCTCATTCCTAGTTCACGACTTAATTCTTCTACCGATAAATCGCTACGGGAAATATTACTTTCTACATATTTCATCGCGGTTCCCAATAGTTTTTCATCTACCGACTCATCGTTACTACTGTAGCTTACTGCTTTCTTCGTTCCTATCATTTCACTGATAGCAGGCGGTATGATATTATCAACCTTCTTGCTTCCTGCAGTAATAATTACTTCCGGCAACTCATCTTCCGGTACTATATGGGTGATATACTCATCACTATTTTCACCTTCTATAAGTTGGATAACTCTGGCTCTCTGAGTCTTGATGGTTGAAACGGTATCAATTTCCTTTTTTTCCGCCAAAACAGATTCTATTGTTTTTATCTCTACAATCTCCTCCTCTTCTTCAACCGTTTTTGGGTGAGAAGCCTCATCCATGTCTTCAGAAGATACTGATTCATCATGGGCAAGTACAACAACACCCGAATCTTCTTCGGGCACTATTTTCTCTTCAGGCTTATAGCTGAGCAATTCAAGATTTTCCGATTCCTTATCCGATTCATCCTCTTCTATTCCAGACTGTTCCTCCGGTTGTTCAACCTTACGCTTACCACCGCACATTCTGCTGCGCATTAACAATATAATGCAAACAAACAAAAGTGCATACAATATATAAGCCCATGTAGACAACCAAAACGGAGGTAGGACAATTATTTTCAGAGAAGCCTCTTCATTTCCACTGAACCCATCGCTGTTTATTGCTTTCACTCTCAATAAATAAGTACCGGGGAACAAATTAGTATAAATGGCTTCACCGGCCTTAGTCGTAATCCATTCATCACTGAACCCTTCCAACTTATAGGCATATTCCACTTTTTCAGGAATAATGTAATTATCTGAAGCAAACCGCACGCAGAACATATTCTGCTTATAATCCAATTCCACTTTTTCTGCAAAATTCAGAGCCTTATCCAAAACGACTTTATCACCATATATTTTTCCTACTTCAACTTCTTTATTGAACAATAAGAAATGAGTGAAAAACACGTTAGGCAATACCTCATTATATTTAATTTCATCGGGAAAGAAACGGTTAATTCCATATACACCTCCTATTACGATTTCACCGGAAGACAACTTTTTCACAGAACGTTGATTAAAGCCGCTCCTCTGCAAGCCATCTCTTTCATCATAAATATTACAACGAAAATCGTACATGCCGGTCTTTGAGTCAAGCATTGGTATGATATGAGTCAATCCTTTGGCAGAAGTTATCCATATATTCGAATTATCATCCTCTACAATTCCGGCTATCAACAAGTTCGACAAACCATTTTCCTCTGTAAGAATCGTCAGTTCATCTACCTTCGGATTATAAATATTCAACCCCTCACGAGTTGCTATCCATATCAGGCCACGGCTATCTTCATATACCTGGTTTATATTCTGGTTTGAGAAGCGAGTCTTTCCCGATTTTGTTCCCACCAAAGAGATAATCTTTTTTGTGGATAAGTCCATGACAGACAAGCCCCGGGAAGTTCCTATTATTAAAGAGTTATCCCTAGTCATACACAATGAAGAAACACTATTAAACGCGAGGTCAGACGTTGTGGTATTATAGGTATTAAATTCTCCTGTACGCGGATTAAAGCTCTGCAGACCGCCACCCAATGTTCCTATCCAGACAATACCGGATTTATCTTCCGCCAAGGCCCCGATGTTATTATCGGCCAATGAATTACTGTTTTTCACTATATTCTTATAATGAGTAAAGCGGCCATTGTCATTACAATCCAATCCCCCTCCCAACGTTCCAATCCAAAGTTTTCCGTCTTTGGCCCTCAACAGGCAAGAGACAACATCCGATGACAAAGAATTGGTGCCGGAAGTCTCACGGGCAAACGACTGAGGTTCGCCGGCATTTATTTTCCAATGTATCAATCCGTCATTACTTGTCCCTATCCACAAATCTCCATTTTTATCTTCTTCAACCGCAGTAACATCACCCACATAATCAAGGCTGAATTTGAAAATACTTTCATGATAATAAGATATTCCTTTCTTCCATGTACCCACCCACATCATTCCGTTAGAATCTCCATATAATGCTGAAACAGTATTATCTTGCAGACTGCGTTCATCATCAGACTGGTGCATCAACGTTTTTATTTCACCGGTAGATTTATTCAGAATATTTATCCCATCATGTTCCCGTCCTAGCCAAATACGTCCTTGCAAGTCTTGAGCAACAGACAACACCGCACTACGCGATTGTTGTTTTATAAGGTCACCTAACTCCTTCTGCCATTTCTTTTCTTTCAGATTATAAATCCAAAGTCCGGAGGGACTGTAAACCCAGATATCCTCCTCTCTATCTACGAAAAAAGAAAAAATCTCATATTTATTATTTCCCAGTTCCTTGGGAATCTCCTTTAAATCCCAGTTTATTTTATTCGTATCCTTGTTCAGACACACAATCATTCCCGTATTATAAATCAGCAACACTCCATCGCTACACTCTGAAATATCCGTTATTTCTCCTTTAGGCAATTGACCGGCATCAAACAAAAGCGGATAAAGCAACTGTGATTCGGGAATATAAAGATAGCAGCCTTTAGAAGCAATATAGAACCACATGTTCTTATTCTTATCAATATAAGTCAAAGCAGGAACTCCATCAATGCCGGCTTCCCACAGCAAAGTACGCACGTCACGATTAAAACTTTCTGTTTGAGAATCATAAACCGTATAACCGGCAGCAGTACGTATCCACAGTCTTTTCTTTCCATCTTCCTGCACCTTTTGAGCACAATTATCCGGCAAGGGGCCTGACTCAAGGTCATAACTGCGAAAGACCTTCATTTGGCTACCATCATAACGGTTTAATCCCGAAGTCGTGGCAAACCACATAAAACCTTCAGAATCTTTAAATATATCATTTATCTGATTGCTGGACAATCCGTCTTTCACTTCAAGATGCTTGAACATAAAACCACCGGCACTAACTGCCAAAGAAAGACATAACAGTACCATGACAAGTCCCAATTTCTTCATATCTTTATTATTTAAAAGCTAAATTCTTTTTTCCTATGCAAAAGAAAGAAAAAGCTTGATAATAACCAAGTTAATTCTTTCATTTTTATCATTTAATACCTATAATTTGTTTCACCGTTTCTCTCCAACTTTGAGCATAAGCATTATTTTTCCTATTTTTGCAACCGAAATGAAGCCATTAACAGATACACAATACATCCGGCAACTGGTCTCGGAGGGAGAACATTGCCATCAGGATTTTAAATTCGAGATATCGGATGCCCGCAAGATAGCCCGAAGTTTGTCAGCTTTTGCCAATACAGAAGGAGGACGATTGCTGGTCGGCGTCAAAGACAACGGTAAGATAGCCGGTATCCGTTCTGAAGAAGAAATATATATGATAGAAGCGGCAGCCACAATGTATTGTCGCCCCAAAGTAGAAATCGAAACACGGACTTATCTGGCCGAAGGAAAAGCTGTATTAGAAGTTTCTATCAGTGAAATGACAGCCAAGCCTGTTTATGCGCTGGATGAAGAGAATAAACCTTGGGCATACATCCGCATCAAAGACGAAAATATCCTCGCCACACCTGTACATCTGAAAATGTGGCAACATACCAAAAAACCGGAAGGAGTATTGGTCGAATTTACCGAAAGAGAACAACGGCTGCTTGACACACTGAAAGAACGTGGCGAAATATCTCTTAATCAGTGTTGTCGAATTTGTAACTTAAATAGGAAGACTGCAAGCGAACTATTAGCGGACTTTATTCGTTTTGGCTTAGTGGAGCCTGTATTTAGCGGACATAAGTTTTACTTCAGACTAAACCAAGAATAAAAACATCAATATTAAAACCTAAACTAAAGACAATAAGAGAAATGGAGATTTTAACCCAATTAATCGGCAGCATAAACGATGTTCTTTGGACATACATCTTAATTATAATGTTGCTAGGTTGCGCATTTTGGTTCACTTACAAGACGAAATTTGTACAATTTCGCATGATAGGCGAAATGGTACGTCTACTTGGAGATTCCACCGGCAAGACAGAAGGCCGCGAACATCACATCTCCTCTTTTCAGGCATTTGCCATCTCCATAGCAAGCCGTGTGGGAACAGGCAATCTGGCAGGAGTGGCCACCGCCATCACATTGGGTGGTCCGGGCGCCGTCTTTTGGATGTGGATAATTGCACTCTTTGGTGCCAGCAGTGCTTTTATCGAATCCACACTTGCTCAATTATATAAGGTACACGGACATAATTCTTTTGTCGGTGGCCCGGCTTATTACATGAGAAAAGGATTAAAACAGCCATGGATGGGAGTTCTATTCGCCTTTCTGCTTATTTTTACTTTCGGCTTTGCTTTCAATTCCGTACAGAGCAACACTATCTGTGCCGCCTTCGAGGAAGCATTCAATATCTCTCCGACTCTAATGGGATGCATATTAACTGCACTTACATTAATTATTATTTTTGGAGGTATTCAGCGTATAGCCAAAGTCAGTAGCATTATTGTACCCGTCATGGCCTTGGGATATATTTTTTTAGCCCTTTTCATCATAATTATGAATGTAAAACATTTGCCGGGAGTCATTGAGCTGATTATTGAGAATGCCTTCGGTTGGAAACAGGCATTAGGCGGAGGTGTAGGTATGGCACTGATGCAAGGCATCAAACGCGGACTGTTCAGCAACGAAGCCGGTATGGGTTCCGCGCCCAATGTGGCAGCAACTGCCGATGTCACTCATCCTGTAAAACAAGGATTGATTCAAACATTAGGTGTTTTTACAGATACCCTGGTCATTTGCACATGTACAGCATTTATCATTCTTTTCAGCGGACTGGCGTCTACAGGAGAAGCCAACGGAATTAAACTGACACAGATGGCGTTGAATAATGAAATAGGCAATATCGGAACGATTTATGTGGCAGTAGCAATCCTATTTTTTGCTTACAGCAGCATTTTGGGAAACTATTATTATGGCGAAGCCAATGTACGTTACATCACCCGCCAACGCTGGGCTATTCCGGTTTACCGCATCTTAGTAGGCGGCATGGTTATGTTTGGTGCACTTGCCAGTTTGGACTTGGCCTGGAGCCTGGCAGATATGGCAATGGGATTCATGACCATCTGCAACCTGATAGCCATTATTTTATTAGGCAAATATGCTTTTCGTTTATTGGAAGATTACCGGATACAGAGACACAACGGAATCAAGAATCCTGTTTTCACTAAAGATAGGATGAAGGATATTGAGGAAGATTTGGAATGTTGGTAAAGTATTAAAAAAAATAAGTATCTTTGCGGCAAGAACATAAAATAAGAAAGCCATGAGCATATTTTCAAAATTATTCAGTAAAAAACAAGCAGAAGGAGAAGAAAGTACCAAAGTGGGTGGAATGGAAGACTTCATGACACTGATTCGTGTATATTACCAATCTGTAATGGCCTGCAACATAGGTATTACCAATATTAATTTCCTGCCTGATATGGCAATTTTCAAACGTACGCTTAAAATTCCAACCCAAAACAATAAATTGGGAATTGCCGAAAAGTCACGCTGCAAAAAAATGCTGGTAGAACTTTATGGCCTGAGCGATGATTTCTTTAAAGAAATAGACAATTCCATTAAAAAGAATTGCAAGAACGTAAACGATGTAAAGACTTATCTTTTCATGTTCCAAGGATTCAGCAATGACTTGATGATGCTTATCGGCAACCTGATGCAATGGAAGTTCCGTATGCCCAGCGTAATGAAGAAGATGCTGCGCAATATGACGGAAAAAACCATCCATGACATTATGACCAAGACAGACTGGAAGGATGACAGCGTACACAAGACCTGTATCGCCATTCGCAAGTACCAACACGCATTGGGATACTCTGAAAAATGGATGACTGAATACGTTTACAACATTGTTTTATTAGCTAAAAAAGAACCGAAGCCGAAGGAATAAAGATTTCATGAACTCTCTATTAAACATCGAAGCACATCCGTTAGAGCCCTTTCTACCGGCTAATGCTGTCCTGTTGATGCTGGGTAGTTTTCCTCCGCAAAAAAAACGGTGGAGCATGGATTTCTTCTACCCTAACCTGCAAAATGATATGTGGCGTATCGTCGGACTTATTTTCTTTCAGGATAAAGAGCATTTTCTGAACCCTGAGAAGAAAGTATTTGATAAAGACCGTATCATTGAATTCCTAAACGACAAAGGAATCGCACTTTATGATACAGCTTCAGCTATCCGCCGTTTACAGGACAATGCCTCCGACAAGTTTCTGGAAGTAATAGAACAAACAGATATCAGCCTGTTACTAAAACAAATTCCGATGTGCAAAGCCATTGTTACCACCGGACAGAAGGCAACAGACATTATCCGCGAACAAATAGACGTAAAAGAGCCAACCGTAGGTACAAGCGAACCGTTCGAATTTGGAGAGAAGACTATGAAATTATATAGAATGCCTTCTTCCAGCCGTGCCTATCCTTTGGCACTGGAAAAAAAAGCTGCAGCTTATCGGGTCATGTTCAGCGAATTAGGGTTATTGAACGAATAAGAAAAAAAATATTTTTTCATAAATAAGTTTGTATATTTCAAATATTACACTACCTTTGCAGCCGCAAACACGGGAGTAGCTCAGTTGGTAGAGCACCGGTCTCCAAAACCGGGTGTCGGGAGTTCGAGCCTCTCCTCCCGTGCAAATAAAAAGGTTGTGTCAATACATTGATACANAAATAAAAAGGTTGTGTCAATACATTGATACAACCTTTTTTATATACAAAGCCGCGACTATCCCCTTCCAGTGAACCAAACCACAAAGCACCAGTCTCATCTTGATAGATAGAGATGATATCGGAACAGTCAGAGACCCCTGTGGGTGATAAGGAGACAGTCATTATTCTTGGGGGGAGGTAACATATCAATCAAACACCTGTCGCCTGATGTTGTCTCCTCCGGTTTTCAACCTCTGCATACGTTTTTTGAGCTCCCTAAGTCGTTTCATTAGCCGGACTAAACGTTTTCGTCCTTTCGGTTATGCCTGTCTGTCCGTCGGATTACTACAGTCTCCGGCAGTGGACTGTACGGTCTACGTCAATGGACTGTACGGTCTACGTCAATGGACTGTACGGTCCACTGCAACGGACTATACAGTCCGCTGCCGGAGACTGTAATAATCTTCCGTTTAAAAGACCTTGACCGACCCTAAGAAACGGCTTATTCTTCCCTTTGTTTGTGATATGATATTTGCTCCCCCCAAGAATAATAAAAAACAGGACAATGTGCCGCCAAAAGCTTCACCGTCTTTTAGAAAAAGACTTTGTTCTTTTTTAAAAAGAACAAGATGTTTTGCGGAAAGACCAAGGTCTTTTTTCAACACACTTTCCTCTGAATTTTCTCGCAGATTTAATGAATAAATTGAGTCCCAAAAGAAAGTTGACAAGACTTCCTTTCACGTTTCACAAGCACCGGGAACTTGCTGTTCATAAGGGTTTCCGTGTGAAAGCAATCCATTCACCTCTTAAAAGTTCTTTTCACCCAAAAAGCCGATGAATAAAGGGTTTCAGAGAGTGAAACGTGTGAAAGCAACTTGATATCAACTTTTTCTTGAAAGCATTCTTATTGCAAAAAAAGACATCAGGGTATTTGCAATAACTTATGAGTCTGCAGGCTCAACCGCCATTCGGGATGCTTCAGAATATAAGCTATTACTTCCTCGGTATTGGAACAGGAACAAGGCTGCATAAAATAATACCGAGCAGGCAAATCCAGATAAACAGATACATCTTGTCCTACATAGACAACCTTCACCTCATCTATATGGTTTAACTTTATTTCCCCTCCTTCTTTTGGCGAACAAGTCACCCAGTCTATATTGTTCGGCAGCACACACGTACCGTTAGTCTCGACACAGACATATTTTCCTTCATTATGCAAAGCATCCACCAAAGCTTCGTCAATCCACAAACCCGGTTCGCCACCGGTAAGAATAACCATAGGAGCAGGATACTTAACGACTTCCGATATTATTTCTTCATCGCTCATCATTACCCCGTCTTCATGTGACGTATCGCAAAAAGAACACTTCATATTGCATCCCGAAAAGCGGACAAATATGGCAGGAATACCTGTATGATATCCTTCACCCTGCAAACTATAAAAAATCTCATTAATCTTTTTCATATATCACAGTATTACCTTCCGATTCACGGACTTCAACTTTAAAACAAAAGGGTATTTGCCCACAAATCCAATGTGCAATATTTTCGGCCGTAGGATTAAATTGAAGTACCTCATTCAGATTTTGATGATCCAAACGCCCCATCACAGCCTCTTTGATATGGGTAAAGTCCACCACCATTCCGTCTTCATTCAGCACCTCCGAACGGCAATAAACTGTAATAATCCAATTGTGACCATGCAAATTCTCACATTTACTTCTATACGAAAGTTTCAGGCTGTGCGAAGCCGATACTTCCATTCGCTTAATTACTGTATACATTGCTTTAGTTTATATTTAGAAAGAACTTACACCTAATGTCACCTCGGTGTGTAGATGCAAAGATACATTATAAAATCTAAGAATATAGAACAGTAATCCGTATTTTTTCATTTTTTGGTCTATATTTGCATCCATGAAAATTTTCTATACCGTCACAGGAACGATATCACTGGCATTAGGCATTATTGGCATCTTTGTACCTCTTCTGCCTACCACCCCCTTTTTATTGTTATCCGCCGCACTCTATTTTCGCGGTTCTCCACGTCTGTACAGTTGGCTAATCCATCAAAAACAACTGGGACCTTATATTAAAAATTTCCGTGAATACCGCGCCATCCCCTTACGCGCAAAAGTTATTTCCGTATCACTGATATGGATAACCCTAAGTTATTGCATTTTCCAAATAGCTCCTTATCTTTGGTTGAAAATTGTATTACTTGCCATAGCCATTGGTACCACTTGGCATATTCTTTCATATAAAACACTGAAAAAGTAAACCGGCAAGGAGGCAGTAAAAAAGGAGTCGTAAAAGACTGAAAAAAAAGTTTTTTGACCGGAATTGATAAATTCCCCTCAAAATATTTTCTTGTTTGCTTTCAATCCTATATATTTGTGTACAATTTTGGTATAAAATGACTGAAGAAGACAAAAAGCTATTAAGTACTTTTGAAGCAAGACTGAGACATTTTATGTATTTGCACGATGAATTAACGCGTGAAAATGCTCAGTTAAAGCAACTTCTCGCCGAAAAAGACGAAAAGATAGAACAGGTAGAAGATAGTCGCAAAGAATTGGAAGTAATGTATACCAATTTAAAAATGGCTAGGACAATCAGTATCCACGATAATGATATCAAAGATACGAAGCAAAGGTTGTCAAAGCTCGTGCGTGAAGTCGACAGATGCATCGCTTTATTAAAAGGCCAATAGGATTTTAAAACAATAAAACGATAGTATGATGGACGATGTGATGAAAATACATTTACTGATTGACAACGAAAGATACCCTTTAACTATTCGTCGGGAAGATGAACTGTTATATAGGAACGCTGCCAAACAGATTGATAATAAACTAAACAAATACCGTAGCCGTTTTCCTGATTTCAGCCCCACAAGGCATTGGGCAATGGCTGCGTTGGAATTAGCTTTTGAAAACATTTCTATGAAAGACAGAAATAATACTGAACCTTATCAGGAGAAGTTGAAAGAGCTGACGAAAGAGATAGAGCAGTATCTTAGTAAAAACGAATAGTTTAAATTTTTAAATTAAGGATATTCACGCACAACTTAACTGTCAAGAGAAGGGTTCTTGACAGAATGGTTGTGCGTTTTTTATTTATATAAATTAATAACAATGGTAACAACAGTAATAATAGCAATTGTGTGTTTCGCTGTAGGTGGTGGGTTATCATACATGCTTTTCAGATATGGCCTGAAATCGAAGTATGACATCATCATTAAGGAAGCACAAACAGAAGCTGAAGTAATCAAGAAGAACAAGCTTCTCGAAGTTAAGGAGAAATTCTTAAATAAAAAGGCGGATTTGGAAAAAGAGGTTGCATTGCGCAACCAGAAAATCCAGCAAGCCGAAAACAAATTGAAACAGCGCGAACTGATGCTGAATCAGAAACAGGAAGAAGTACAGCGCAAACGTACAGAAGCTGAAGCTATCAAGGAAAACTTGGAAGCGCAAATTGTGATTGTAGACAAGAAGAAAGAAGAATTGGACAAACTGCAAATGCAGGAACGCGAAAAACTGGAAGCACTGTCCGGTTTGTCTGCCGAGGAAGCAAAAGAACGTTTGGTGGAATCTTTGAAAGAGGAAGCCAAAACCCAAGCTGCCTCTTATATTAATGATATTATGGACGACGCCAAGTTGACAGCCAACAAGGAAGCCAAACGAATCGTCATCCAGTCCATTCAGCGAGTTGCCACAGAAACAGCAATCGAAAACTCCGTCACTGTATTCCATATTGAATCAGATGAAATCAAAGGTCGTATCATCGGCCGTGAAGGACGCAATATTCGTGCTTTGGAAGCTGCAACAGGCGTTGAAATTGTAGTGGACGACACTCCGGAAGCTATCGTACTTTCCGCATTCGACCCGGTTCGTCGCGAAATTGCCCGCCTAGCACTTCATCAGTTGGTAACAGACGGACGTATTCATCCGGCACGTATCGAAGAAGTGGTTGCCAAAGTACGCAAACAAGTAGAAGATGAAATCATCGAAACCGGTAAGCGTACCACTATCGACTTGGGTATTCATGGTTTACACCCCGAATTAATCCGTATCATCGGTAAAATGAAATATCGTTCTTCCTATGGTCAGAACTTATTACAGCATGCACGAGAAACTGCAAACCTCTGCGCTGTAATGGCATCAGAATTGGGACTGAATCCGAAGAAAGCCAAACGTGCCGGACTCTTGCATGATATTGGTAAAGTGCCAGATGAAGAACCTGAATTGCCACACGCACTGCTGGGTATGAAGATAGCCGAGAAATACAAAGAAAAACCGGATATTTGCAACGCTATCGGTGCTCACCATGACGAGACGGAAATGACCAGTTTGCTAGCTCCTATCGTTCAGGTATGTGACGCTATCTCAGGTGCACGTCCGGGAGCGCGCCGAGAAATTGTAGAGGCATATATCAAACGCTTGAATGACCTCGAACAGTTGGCAATGTCTTATCCGGGAGTAACAAAGACCTACGCCATCCAAGCCGGTCGTGAATTGCGTGTTATCGTAGGTGCCGACAAGATTGACGATAAGCAAACCGAAAGCCTGTCAGGAGAAATAGCAAAGAAGATTCAAGATGAGATGACTTATCCGGGACAAGTGAAAATTACGGTTATCCGCGAGACACGTGCGGTAAGCTTCGCCAAATAATATCGAATAAAACTGAATTTTATTTATACAGAGGATGTTTCATCAAAACTGGGACATCCTCTTTTCATTCCCCTCCAATACCCTCATGAAGTTACAGTCTCTTCCGATACTTTCCTTACTCTTCTTCTTTACTGCCTGTTCTGTACGAGAAGATACCCTATGGCTGCAAAAAGCTGAACAATTCTATGCAGACAAACAAATAGACAGCACCCTCACTTACTTAAACAGAATCGTACCCGAAGAATTAGGAGGAGAAGACGTTTACACCTATTGGCGGATTCAGTTCAGCGTCGCCCCCCAGCCTTTCATCCTGCATTCCTCTGAGAAAATAGAAAAGTTGTCCCAACATTATGAAAAGATGAAAGATACAATAAACTTGAGAGAGATAAACCACATAAAATACAGACAATTCCTATACAACCAAGTATATGATAAAGCCGATTCCATGCTTCAAATAATCGAAAAAGAAGCCATCGTACAACAATGTCCCAAAGAGCTTGTACGCACTTATATCTATAAAACACAATTCTTTAAACAAATAGGAAGGGCAGATTCTACTTTGGCTTACATCAACAAAAAGATGGCAATAGACACCACCCATCTACACCTCAAACATTATTATCGGGAAAAAGCCCAGACACTACTCGGGCTAAGAGAATTTGAAGTCGCAAAAGAAATGCTGGATTCTGCCAAAGCCTATGCCACAAGAGATAAAGATAGCGAATTCGCATATAGCCTTGCCAAAGAATACACCGACCTATATGTAGCTCAAAGGCAGTTCTCCGAAGCCCTGCAATCCTTACAACAGTCCCGCCGGAACATGAAACGCAGTGACATTCCTCTGCACAACATGTACAAAGCCCATGTTTATGAACTCATGCACCAGCAAGACTCCGCCTGCTATTACTACAATCTGGTATCCCAGTCAAGCAATATATTCTTGGCAAGCGAAGCCGCACTACGCCTCTCTTATCTGTACGAGCAAAGCGGATCTCCCGAAAAGGCATTCCGCAAACATGAAAATGCTATTGCTTTCCTTCACAACATCTACTCAGCCTATAACAATCAGGCCAGTGCCAGCCAGTTTAACGAGCTGAAACTGGAAACAGAAATCAATGCATTGGAAATTGTACGCCAACGCCATATCAATCTCATATTGCTGCTCACATTCATCCTCTCAATGATTGTCACCGCTTTCTTGTATTATCTCCAATACAAGAAAAAAGAGGAAATGAAAAGAATCCTCCAACAGGAAAGCGAACGGCTAAAGCAAGAAAACAAACTACTGAAACAAGCGGAAGAACTAAGCGTCCTCAGAGAGAAGGCAAGCATGTTACGCGAAGAACTGCTTCGTAAGATGGAAGTGTTCAAAAAACTGCCCTCTTTGGACAACGATACGGAAGAAGATAAAAACAGTAATCGGCAAATATCATTAACAGAAAATGAATGGCGGGAAATAAGAGTCGTACTCGACAGTAACTATGACCATTTCACAACCCGCCTGAAACAGAAATTTCCCACATTGAGTATAGCGGACATTAACTTCTGCTGCCTGATAAAAATCAATGTCAGCCTACACGATATGTCGAACATTTACTGTATAAGCCGAAACTCTGTCAGCAAAAAAAAGCTACGCATGAAAGAAAAGCTCGGTATCACCTCCAATGAAGGAATTTCATTGGACGAATACCTGCAAAAGTATTAATTGTCCATCATAAAAGATAGCTAAACAGCTAATATACAGCAATATAATATTTCATAGTTGTCCATCACGATTTTATAATCAGATTCCTTTCATTCCTAACTTTGCGGTAAATTTTAAAACAACAAAGTATGAAACCACATTTATTTTTTGTGCTGGCTACCTTAATGATAACAGCCTGCAACAGCAAACAAAAAGAGAACGACAACACAGCATCAGGCGATTCAAGAATATGGAACGAGCTGCCTACTGTGGCAGCCAAAGTGGAAACAAACGGAACCACCCTCATGGTATGCGACTGGACAGCCGTTAAAGATTCCATCCACCTGCCACTCAGTTATTTCATCGAAGATTTGGAAATTGTAAAGTTGGACAATAAGGACGAAGCCCTGGTAAGGAACAGTAGTGTAGTCGTATCAGACAACTACATCCTAATCCACTGTTCTCAAAACATACCTTTCAAATTATTCGACCGTAAAGGGAAGTTCTTGCGTAACATCGGCTCAGTGGGAAACGGTCCCGGAGAATACACTCAGGTAGGGCCTTTTCAACTGGATGAAAAACACAACCGCATCTACCTCATGCCATGGAATGCAACCAAACTCATCACTTACAATCTGAACGGAGAGTTGCAAAAAGACATTCCACTGATAGGTGAATCGGAAAAATGGGTACTCCCCAAATCCGTATTCCATGTAGACGGAGACAAAGGGCAAATTACTGTAGCCACACTGCCTTGGAAAAATAATCCAAGAATGATTTGGGTGCAAGACTTCGAAGGCAACCGCCTTGCCGAACTTCCTCCCATGAAAGAGATGAAGCCCGATTACAGCAACGACATTTACCATAACAACAACACGGAAGCCTTCGATTTCTCCTTTCTGGACTTTCATATAGAAAAAGCTGATACCTTGTATCACTACGACTATACCCAGAATAAGCTGCAACCGACCTTTACCATCCATTTTTCTAGTGGAAAAGCTCCAATTCACTGGCAATACGAATACCCGACTTGCTTTATTGGGACTGTTGTAGGAAAAATGGAGCAAACAGACAATCACGGCAGTAGCGAAACAAGAGAGCACCGAAACTTTATTGTAGACAAGAAAACGCTGAAAGGAGGATTATACAAAGTGTACAATGACTTTTTGGGAAACGGAGAAACTTTTTGGTTCGCAAGTTGCCGAAATGGGCATTATATTCGAAACATCGATCCCAACGTATTGAAAGAAGAACTGGAGGAAGCACTTAAGAAAACCGACCTGTCACCCGAAATGAAGGAAAAAATCAGCACACTGGCAGGCTCCATCCAAGAGAATGACAATAACTACCTGTTGATTGGCCGTATGAAGCAAACAAACAATAGCCATTAAACATGACCATAACACGACATGAATTAAAATGGCTGCCCAGCAATGAACAGCCATTTTAATTTATACTATCAGAAAGAATATCCAAGAGTCACCCAAAACGTATTTCGGAACGGACAGTCATCTGATGCAAACAGCCATGCAAAATCCAGATGTCCACCGTAGCGGTTCATTCCTGCACCTACTGTAGCAAAACTATGATCTCCTTTTTCCTTGTCTCCATAATGATAACCACCCCGAAACATAAAATGCTCCGCCAACGTATATTCTGCTCCGGCACTTACATTCACTGCCTCCACATCCGAAGGGGCCAAGCGATAACCTAAATCGGCTGTCACCATCAAGCGGTGCATCTGTGAAAACGGTAAGTCGACCGAACCGCCCACTTTAGCCATCATCGGCAGAGACTCGCTGGACTTGGGATACTTTATCTTCGGTCCCAGATTGCTCACTTGTAATCCGGCAGTCCAACTCGCACCTTCCATCCGGGCTATTGCCTTCCTGTAAAATGCACCCAAGTCAAAGGCGACCGTACTTGCTCCCTGGTCGTTGCCTACCTTTCCCATATCCGAATAGATATAACGAAAAGTAGCAGATACGGAAAGGTTCTTAATTACCTCACGGGCATACCCCACTTCAGCAGCCAGTTCCTTCGGACGTATACTCTCCCCTCCGGTCTCAAGGACACCTAACTTCGGATAGTTATAATAACGGAAACCCGCCAATATCACATTCTTCTCGTCTATCTTATAAAAACCTCCCAGCGTATGTAGCGAGTATCCTGACTGATAATCGCGCATCCATGGAGCATACGTATAAGAAGCACCACCCTGAGTATTCTTATCTGCCACAACAGTAGCACCATTCAAAAAGATGGCATTCTCATTGCCGGTGAGTGAAACACCTGCGCCAGCCAATGCAGCCGTACGAGCATCGGGCATAATAGTCAGGAAGTTGGCAGCTCCCGTATTGATAGCAGTTACTTCATCCTGCCCATAAGCACCGGCAACAAACATGCCCAAAGCTACTACACAAAATATTGCTTTCTTCATATTTTACTATTTCTTTTTTCTACCGGATTAATATTTAATAAAGTTTTGTTTCATCGTATGACCGTTGCATTGATATTCCATCGTGTAATATCCGGCAGCCAACTTGCTTACATCTATTGTTGTCATAGACATCGCCATCACTCCCCTCTTCGCATCAAGTACCTTCCCGCCCGTACTGTTATAAATAATGATACGTGCATTACCGGCCAACTGATAGTTCACCCAAAAGAGCAAACTTCCATCACTTACTTTATTGTTTTTCAAAGTCAACGTCGGTGTCTCATCCGTCACCTCAATATTCAATGCCGCAGCAGCGTCTACACAACCATAGCCAAGCTGTCCGGCATATTTCAGATTATAAGCATCTACATCATAGGCACTCTTGAAGAGTATTTCTTTCAGCCTATCAGGAGTAAATTCCCTCTCGCTCAATCCATATTTCTGAATAACCAAAGCCGCTACCCCCGACACCATCGGACAAGCCATAGAAGTTCCACTCATATCCCCATAAGAAGAATTATGAATAGTACTATACACCATCCCATTACCATTCAGGTTACCTCCTGGAGCCGAAATATCAATGTATGAACCATAATTGGAATAAGAAGCCTTCGTATAGTCCGGAGCAATGGCAGCCACCGACACTACCGGCTCATAATCAGCCGGAGAAGCCGTACCGGGGTTAGACACATTATCATTGCCTGCAGCAAAGATAACAATGCCGCCTTTCATCGGGCTGTCAGGCAACTGGTTACCATCATTGTCGCACCCGGCATATTTAATAAAATAGTCAATTGCTTCCTTATCCGCAGGATCAATATATGAGGTGCTGGTAGTGGTCGTATTGTATCCCCAACTGTTTTGACTGATAACCGCTCCATTATCGGCACCATATTTAATGGCCGCAGCCGTATTATTGGAGCCTACAGAGCCCAGCACTTGAGTACACATCAGTCTCACGCCACTTCCCGCAGTACCGTTTCCTCCTGCTATTCCGGCAATTCCCCTACCGTTATTTCCACTTGCTGCAATGATTCCCGCCACATGCGTAGCATGTTTCATGGGAGTTAGTTTGCCTGAATCATACATGAAATTATAGCCATTCACATCATCTATATAACCATTCTCGTCATCATCGATACCGTTTCCGGGGATTTCTCCTTCGTTCACCCATATATTATCCACCAAATCGGGATGGTTCACCTGGATGCCTCCGTCCATCACTGCAACAATAATACGGGGATCCCCGGTACATTCTTTCCAGGCATCAGACACCCGGATATCAGCACCCGGTTGTTGCCACGCCTCTGTACCCGGATTTTCCAGATACCACTGCTTGTCAATAAAAGTATCATTGAAATCAATGGCACGCCAAACCGATTCATTCATACCCAAAGATCTCACCTTCACAATAGGTGCAGCTATTTCTATCCCTTCCAGAACCGAAACCTCACCGGCCGCACGCGCCACAGAAACATCCTCCGAATACCAGACATCATACCATAAATGCAATCCCTCACGGCGTGTACGTTCTTCATATTTTCCAGCATGGGGAAAAGTACGTTCCATGCGGGTTATTTTCAATGCCGATGCAGAACGGCCTATCATTTTAATTCGTGCAGATATACCGCCGTCAGCGCTTCGCTCACTCAAATCTCCGGCAGGTTCCTCTTTCAGTTTAATGCGCATACGTCCCTGTACAACATCATTTTCAGATAGTCCCAGCTCAGCAAGATTTATTTCCGGCCCATTGTCCGGCAGACTGACCTCTTCCTCCTGATGACAAGAATAGAGGAGAGAAACAGACAGCAAGAATGGAATTATTCTTTTCATTGTATCTTTTTTATGTATAATAATCTACGATAAAACTTATAGTTGGAAGTTGCAAATATATGCTTTTTTCTTCATTCTTACGACTTTACCTATCAAAATAATTACGTTCACCCAATGAAACGACTTAGGAAGTCCGACTAATATCAGAATGAGCCTAAAGATATAATCAACAATTCAGGAAGAAAACAAAATGTATAATATAAAATTAGCGTTATGACTGTCTCAACCATAACGCTACCTTATAGAATATATTCATTCAAAAGTTTCCCCGATACATTTACTTCTCCAGCAACAGCTTTTCCTCAAATATCTTTTTCGCACAGCTATACCCTTCGTTATACAAATCGGTCAGCTTTTTGATATCCGTTTCAATCCGGTCGACTTCCATGGGTCTGTGAGGACGTATCACTATAATCCGACCTTCATCCTCCAACTTCTCAACCAGTTCCAGCTGTTCATTATAAACGCGGCAACGCTTGCTGAGCACCACTCTCAGACGAGGATATTTCTTATAAATGAAATGAGGTATCTTGATATCCCTTCCCTTTTTACGGTAACCGCGATTACGGGTGAGCACTACTACATTCTTTTCATATCCCTGTTCAAAAGCCCGCATCACGGGAATGGAATCAATAATTCCGCCATCGAGCATAGGTACACTGTCCACATAAGCAATAGGACATACATACGGCAAACTGCTGGATGCCTTGGCTATGTCTATAATACGTTTCCGGTCATGCTTCTCTTCCAAGTAACAGGCACGCCCTGTATGGCAGTTAGTAGTCACCATTTCGAAACGTGCCGGATTCTTTTCGTAGGTTTCATAATCGTATGGAAGAATCTCTTTAGGAAAATGCTCGTAAAGCAATTCTTGGTCAAGAATGCTATGTTTGCTCCACAGATGCTTGATACCGATGTAATGATACTTATCCAGTAAATCGATATTGCTGAATTTTGCACGTCCCCGCTGACGGGACATATACGAAAGCCCGTTGCACGCGCCTGCCGATACTCCTACTCCGTAAGAAAACCAGATTTCGTTGTCCATCAAATAATCCAGTACGCCACAGGTAAATACTCCGCGCATACCTCCTCCTTCTAATACCAGTCCTGTTTTATCGTCTATTTTCATAATCAAAGTCAAGGAACAAACAGCTTCCCATTAAAGTTCGACACAAAGTTATCTTTTTCGGCGAACATCCAAACATCTTTTCTTCAAAAATTATTTCGCTATAAAGAAAGGTCTCAACTCATTTTCATTCTTATCTATAGGATAGAGAGCCTTTTCCATCTCCAGTCTTTTTACCATCAATCCAAACAATTCCTTCGCCTTTTTCAGCTCCGATTTTGCCACATCATTCTTCTCATAGGGATCTGCCGACAGATTAAACAGTTTATAATAAGGAGCCTCGGGATGTTCCGGGTTATAATAATAAATCAGTTTCCAATCGCCTTTGCGGTAGGAAGTGAAATAACTGCCACGGTGTTCGTGAGGGAAATGCATCAGGAAATCATCTCGATGTGCTTTATCCTTCTTACCTGCTATCATTTTTCCAAGGGTGGAACCATCCAATATATGATTTTCCGGTGCTTTTACTCCGGCAACAGATAATACGGTAGGATAAATATCCATCACTGTCCCCATCTGTGTCTGTATGGCATTTTGTGCGACGGGAAAAGCTTTCTGAAACTTATTGCCCGCATCGGGATGCGCCCAGGCAACAATGAAAGGCACTCTCACTCCGCCTTCATACTCCGAGCCTTTCTTGCCTTTAAAGGGTGCTGATGAGCCATAATCCGCCGCTCCTCCCAAAGGTGCATCCCCTCCATTATCACCCAAAAAGATAATCAATGTATTCTCAGCAATACCTAATTCTTCCAATTTATCCATTAAATCACCCAATGATTTATCCATTCCTTCGATTAAAGTGGCAAAGGCACATGCCTGTTGGTCCTTCTCCGGGTCTGTGTAATGTCCTATAAACCGCTCGTCCGTCTCAAAAGGAGAATGAACAGCATAATGAGCCATATTCAGGTAAAAAGGCCGCTTTTCGGCAACCGCTTTCTCTATTTCTTTATCCGCCTCCAATGTCAGCGCATCGCTCAAGAAAGTCTTGGTATGGAAATATTGTTCCAAATCGGGAACAGCCCGAGACTTTGCTCCTTTTATCGCCCCATAACCGTTTTCTCCATGATAACTGCCCGGACTGCCGATGGCAGAACCGGCTATATTAACCTCAAAGCCCAAATTCTTCGGATTGGCTCCTTCACTGCCGATACAACCGAAATGTGCTTTACCGACATGAATAGTCTTATAACCGGCCTGTTCCAGCACATAAGGATAAATAATACTGTTACGTGTCAGTCCTTTCCAATTCCAGTCCAATGGTCCATAAGGGGTACGATTGTTATCCTCCGGCTTAATCCAATTTGTAGTACGGTGTCGGGCTGCATTCTGCCCCGTCATGATAGAAGCTCTTGAAGGAGAACTCACACTCTGAGCATAAAAAGTGGAAAAACGAATTCCCTGTTGGGCAAGGCGTTCCATATTAGGAGTGCGATACCATTCATTTAACGGCTGCTTCACCGCATTTCCATGATGGTCTGTCACAAAAGGAACAGAGGTATCCATCAACCCCATATCATCCACAATAAATACTACGATATTGGGACGGTCTTGTGCATTCATCATCGAAAAACAAACACCACAAAAGGCTCCCGATAGACTTCGGCTTACAATTCTATTCATTTTGTTAGTTATTAAGAGGTTAATAGAAGCGGACTTAATAAAGATTTCATCGAAAAGACGCGGCAAGTTATTAAGAAATTCTCGTTTATACAAGAAAGAATCGAAAAATATGAAGGATAAACAAGCACAAAGTCGCGCGGTATGATTATTTTTTAAACATCAGCACGTGAATTTAAAATTATAATTGTTACATTTGCAAACAGTTCATAAATATTCAATTAAAATCGAGTTAACCATGTTTGATTCTGCTATTTATAAAAACCGTCGGCAAGCACTGAGAAACAAAGTGCAAAACGGCCTTATCCTTATATTAGGCAATAACGAAGCCCCGGCAAACTACCCGGACAATACATATAAATTTCGTCAGGACAGTTCTTTCCTCTATTTCTTCGGTCACTCTCATCCGGGATATGCAGGAATCATGGACGTTGAAGCAGGAGAAGATTATTTCTTTGGCAATGATGTAGATATGGATGACATTATCTGGATGGGGCCTCAACCGAGCGTCAAGGATTTGGCTGCACAGGTAGGTGTCCAGCAGAGTTATCCTTTTGCGCAACTGAAAGAAATGGTGGGAAAAGCCGTTGCACAAGGCCGAAAAATTCATTTCCTCCCTCCCTATCGTTACGACAATATGATGCTGCTGGAAGAATTGACCGGTATCCGTGCTTCCATCGTTAAAAAATATGCTTCACTGGAACTAATCAAAGCTGTCGTTGCTTTGCGTTCTGTCAAAGAAGCCTGTGAAATAGAAGAAATTGACTTAGCTTGCAATATCGGCTATGAAATGCATACCGCTGCCATGCGTTTATGCAAACCGGGAGTAAAAGAACAATATATTGCCGGAGTATTGGACGGCATCGCTTCTTCTTACGGAAGCATGACTTCTTTTGCCACTATCCTGACTCAGCACGGTGAAACATTGCACAACCACGACCATAGCCACATTTTAGAAGTGGGACGCATGATGCTGACCGATGCGGGGGCAGAACGACTGAGCAATTATTGCTCCGACCATACCCGTACCGTTCCTGTCGGCGGAAAATTTGAAGGACGCCAAAAAGACGTATATAATATAGTATTGGCTTGCCATGACAGAGCATTGGAAATTGCCCGACCGGGCATCACTTATATGTCCGTGCATCAAGAAGTATGTAAAGTTCTGGCACAAGGACTGAAAGACTTAGGACTGATGAAAGGCAATATAGACGAAGCTGTTGCAGCCGGTGCGCATGCCTTGTTCCTCCCTCACGGCCTGGGACACATGATGGGACTAGATGTACATGATATGGAAGACTTGGGACAGATTTATGTCGGCTATGACGATGAAGTGCGTCCTTCGTCACAATTCGGACTTGCTTCTTTGCGCATGGGACGCCGTCTGCAAGAAGGTTTCGTTATCACAGACGAACCGGGCTGTTACTTTATTCCCGCTCTCATCGACAAATGGAGAGCCGAGAAAATGCATACCGACTTCCTGAACTATGATGCGATTGACAAATTCAAAGACTTCGGCGGTATCCGTTTGGAAGATGATATTCTGATTACTCCCGAAGGCTCCCGCTTTACCGGAGAGAAACGTATCCCTATTACTATCGATGAGGTAGAAGCAATTATGAATGAATAATAATTTAATATCAAACAAAACTATTATCACTGAATGAAAAGATTTACATTACTCGCCGCAATTGGACTCGTCAGCATGAGTCTGTCGGCTCAAGAAGCAAAAGAAGAACCCAAAGAAGAAGGATTCGTATTTACTACCGTAAAGGAACTTCCTATTACTTCTATTAAGAACCAAAGTCGTGCAGGAACTTGCTGGTGTTACTCAAGTATGGCCTTTTTGGAATCAGAATTACTCCGCATGGGAAAAGGCGAATACGACCTGTCTGAAATGTATATCGTACATCAAACTTATCTCGACCGTGCCGATGCAGCCGTGCGTACTCACGGAGATGTATCTTTCTCACAAGGAGGTTCTTTTTATGACGTACTGTATGGCATGAAGAAATTCGGCTTGGTACCTGAAGAAGAAATGCGTCCGGGTGTGATGTATGGAGATACATTAAGCAACCATACAGAACTGACAGCCGTATCTGACGCTGTTGTCGCTGCTATCGCAAAAGGAAAGCACCGCTCGCTCCAAACAGACGAAAACCGCAAACCGTTGTGGAAGAAAGCCATCGCTGCCATTCATGACATTTATTTGGGTGAATGCCCCGAAAAGTTCACTTACAAAGGGAAAGAATATACTCCTCAGTCATTCTACGAATCAACCGGACTGAATCCTGACGATTACATTTCATTGACTTCTTATACTCACCATCCGTTCTACGAACCGTTTGTTCTTGAAATTCAAGACAACTGGCGTTGGGGACAATCTTATAACTTGCCTATCGACGAACTGATGGAAGTATTTGACAATGCCATCAATACCGGCTATACTATTGCATGGGGTTCCGACGTCAGCGAACAAGGATTTACCCGCGATGGTATCGCAGTGATGCCCGATGCTGAAAAAGTACAAGAGTTGAGTGGCTCGGACATGGCACACTGGCTGAAAATGAAACCGGAAGAAAAGAAACTGAACAGCAAACCGCAGCCTCAGAAATGGTGTACTCAAGAAGAACGCCAAGAAGCATACGACAACTGGGAAACGACCGATGACCACGGAATGCAGATTTACGGTATCGCCAAAGACCAAGATGGAAACGAATACTATATGGTAAAGAACTCTTGGGGCAAAGCCGGCAAATATAACGGTGTGTGGTATGCATCAAAAGCATTCGTGCGCTACAAAACCATGAATATCGTTGTCAACAAGAAAGCACTTCCTAAAGAAATCGCTAAAAAGTTAGGTATTAAATAATACTGTAATATACTAGTATTTAAAGCACTACCGTTAATTCCGTAAAAATATATACGGAATTAACGGCTTTTTTATTTGTTTTTTCCTAACTTTACGGATTGATTGGAGACCACCTGAAACAGATAAAAGTGAGGTCTCCTCATGTGAGAAGAAAAAAGAAAAAAATAATATATAAAATGAATCACAAATGGAATTACCAACCTCCAAGCCAAGAACAGACAGAAGCAGCTAAAGCATTAGCTAAAGAGACAGGAATCAGTCCCGTCCTCTGTAAGCTATTGCTAGAGAGAGGTATAACCTCAGCAGCAGAGGCTAAAAGATTCTTCCGCCCACAGCTTAGCGAACTACACGACCCTTTCCTGATGAAGGATATGAGTATTGCCGTAGAACGCTTAAACCAAGCTATGGGAAAGAAAGAACGTATATTGGTTTATGGAGACTATGATGTGGACGGCACGACAGCCGTAGCATTGGTATACAAGTTTCTCCAACAGTTCTATTCGAACATCGATTACTATATTCCCGACCGCTACAACGAAGGTTATGGAGTATCAGTGAAAGGGGTGGATTATGCCTATGAAACGGGTGTAAAACTAATTATTGTATTGGATTGTGGCATTAAGGCGGTGGAAGAAATTGCTTATGCAAAAGAAAAAGGAATTGATTTCATCATCTGTGACCACCATGTACCCGATGACGTGCTCCCTCCTGCCGTAGCCATTCTGAACGCGAAACGCCCGGATGCAACTTACCCTTACGAACATCTGTCGGGGTGTGGCGTAGGCTTCAAATTTATGCAGGCTTTTGCCTTGAACAACGGCATTGAGTTCCATCAGCTGACTCCCCTCTTGGATTTGGTCGCTGTCAGTGTAGCCTCTGACATTGTTCCCATCATGGGAGAAAACCGTGTTCTGACTTACCATGGACTGAAACAGTTGAATTCCAATCCAAGTGTAGGACTTAAAGCAATTATTGACATTTGCGGATTGTCCGAAAAAGAAATCACTGTCGGAGATATTGTATTCAAGATTGGACCGCGCATCAATGCTTCCGGCCGTATACAGAATGGAAAAGAAGCTGTCGAATTATTGATAGAAAAAGACTTCTCCTCCGCTTTGGAAAAAGCCAATCAGATAAACCAGTACAACGAGACCCGAAAAGACCTTGACAAGACCATGACCGAAGAAGCCAATCACATTGTGGACAGTTTGGAAGGATTGGCAGAACGTCGTACCATCGTCATTTATAATGAAGCATGGCATAAAGGGGTAATCGGGATTGTAGCTTCACGCCTGACCGAGATTTATTACCGCCCGGCAGTGGTGCTGACACGCACTGACAATCTAGCAACCGGTTCGGCCCGTTCCGTTTCCGGTTTTGATGTATATAAGGCTATTGAAAACTGCCGTGATTTGCTGGAGAACTTCGGTGGTCACACGTATGCGGCAGGACTCTCGATGAAGGTAGAGAATGTGGAAGAGTTCACCCGGCGTTTTGAAATGTATGTATCCGAGCATATTTTACCCGAACAGACCAGTGCGGTAATAGATATCGATGCTGAAATAGATTTTCGCGACATCACTCCGAAATTTCATGCCGACCTGAAGAAGTTCAATCCGTTCGGACCCGACAATCACAAACCGGTATTCTGTACACATAATGTATATGACTACGGAACCAGCAAAGTGGTAGGTCGCGATCAGGAGCATATCAAACTGGAACTGGTCGACAACAAATCAAACAATGTCATGAACGGAATAGCTTTCGGACAAAGCTCACAAGCCCGTTACATCAAGACAAAACGCTCGTTCGACATCTGTTATACCATCGAAGAAAACACGCATAAGCGCGGAGAGGTACAGTTGCAGATTGAAGATATCAAACCTAGTGAGGAATAGACAAGGGTGACCTACAAAGAGATTCTAAAACAATACTGGAACTATGATAACTTCCGTGGCATTCAAGAAGAAATCATAGAGAGTATCGGAAAAGGACATGATACGTTAGGGCTGATGCCTACCGGCGGAGGTAAATCCATTACCTTCCAGGTACCGGCATTGGCGCAACCGGGATTATGTCTGGTCATTACCCCCCTTATTGCTCTCATGAAAGACCAGGTGCGCAATCTCCGTGACCGGGGAATCAAGGCACTGGCGGTTTATTCGGGCATGACGCGTGAAGAAATTGTTGTAGCGCTGGAGAACTGCATATTCGGCGATTATAAATTCCTTTATATCTCTCCCGAACGACTAGACACTGATATATTCCGCACCAAGCTGCGGAATATGAAAATCAGCATGATTACAGTCGACGAGTCTCATTGTATCTCTCAATGGGGATATGACTTCCGCCCTGCCTATTTAAAGATTTCCGAAATACGGGAGTTGCTTCCTGACATCCCGATATTGGCACTTACCGCTACAGCCACTCCCGAAGTAGTCAAAGACATTCAGATAAAATTAGGCTTCAGAGCAGACAGCCATGTCTTTCGCATGAGTTTTGAGCGAAAGAATCTGGCCTATATTGTCCGCAATACAGAGAGCAAACAGGAAGAGTTGCTGCACATTTTGAACCGTGTGTCAGGGAGCGCTATCGTATATACCCGAAACCGAAAGCGTACCCGGGAAGTGGCGGAGTTACTGACAAACAATGATATCACAGCCACCTTTTACCACGCAGGACTGAACAATGACGTGAAAGATCAGCGGCAGAAAAGCTGGCTCTCAGGCGAAAGCCGTGTCATGGTTGCCACTAATGCATTCGGAATGGGCATTGACAAACCGGATGTCCGTCTGGTTATCCATATTGATTTACCAGATTCGCCCGAAGCTTATTTCCAAGAAGCCGGACGTGCGGGACGAGACGGACAAAAAGCTTACGCTGTCTTACTTTATGCCAAGAGTGACAAGACAACGCTCAACAAACGAATAACCGACACGTTTCCCGATAAAGAGTATATCCGAAAAGTGTATGAAGACGTCAACTACTATTTCCAAATGGCAATGGGAGACGGTCTGGGCTGTACGTTTGCCTTCAATCTGGATGAGTTTTGCCACAACTTCAAGCACTTCCCCGTGCAGGCAGACAGTGCGCTGAAAATACTGACCCGAGCCGGATATCTGGAATATACAGACGAGCAAGACAACGCTTCCCGCATTCTGTTCACCGTCCACAGAGACGAGTTGTACAAACTCCGCGAAACCGACCCCGAAACAGAGAAACTTATCAACATCATCCTTCGTTCTTACACCGGCCTGTTCACCGACTACGCCTATATAAACGAAGATTCCCTAGCCATCCGTTCCGGTCTGACACGCCAACGCATTTACGAAATCCTGCTGATGCTGACCCGCCGGCATATACTGCACTATATCCCACGCAAAAAGACACCTTATATAATATATACCCGTGAACGACAGGAAAGCCATCGCCTTGCCATCACCCATGATATATATGAAGACCGTAAGGAGAGCTATATGACCCGAATTAAGGCCATAATAGAGTACGCCACTGCCAAAGACAAATGTCGCAGTCGCATGCTGCTCCGCTATTTCGGCGAGAAAAACGAGCACAACTGCGGTTTATGTGACGTATGCCTCAGCACACACCATTCGGGTATGAAGCTGGGTGAATTTCAAGAGATGGAAAATCAAATCCGTGAACTGCTCGGAACATCCCCCCTCTCTGCCGCCGATTTGTTAAACAGCATAAACGGAGAGCGCAAAAAGGCGGAAAAGGTGCTTTCGTACCTCCTATCTGAAGAAATAATACAATCAAATGATGGAATACTTTCTTTATAAGTATTATCTTTGCCACTGATTTATTAACCTTTTACCCCAATAAAACATGAGAAAAGCGTATTTAGCAATTATTTGTCTGTTTGCAGGACTCAATGCATTTGCACAACATGCAGACGTCCAGCCTGTACCTCAACAGATGTCCGAATCCGGCCAGCGAATCACTTTACCCGGAATCTATCAATTCACTGGAGACACGGAAGCTAACCCCTATGCAGTACAACAATTAAAACAGTTATTGGCAGGAAAACACTCAGCCAAAGAAGGTTTACGCATCTATATCGGGGAAAAAGGAGACAAATCCGTCCGCAAGTTTGCCCGTCAGATTCCCAACCGGAAGGAAGGCTACTATCTTTGCATCAACGATAAAGAAATTGTATTGGCAGGAAATGACGAACGAGGAACATTCTATGCCTTGCAGACCCTCAGCCGCCTGCTGAAAGACAACCAACTTCCGGCTGTCGAGATAAAAGACTACCCCTCTATCCGTTTCCGCGGTGTAGTGGAAGGATTCTATGGCACTCCGTGGAGCCATGCCGCCCGTCTGCGCCAACTCAAATTCTATGGCGAGAACAAGATGAACACCTATATTTATGGTCCTAAAGACGACCCTTACCACAGTTCTCCCAACTGGCGCCTGCCCTATCCCGAAAAAGAAGCCAAGCAGTTGCAAGAACTGGTGAAAGTAGCCAAAGAAAATGAAGTCGATTTCGTATGGGCCATCCATCCGGGACAAGACATCAAATGGAATCAGGAAGACCGTGATAACCTGCTGGCCAAATTCGAAAAGATGTATGACTTAGGCGTACGTTCTTTCGCTGTCTTCTTTGACGACATTTCAGGCGAAGGAACCAACCCTGTCAAACAGGCAGAGCTATTGAACTACATCGACGAGAACTTTGTAAAAGTGAAAAAGGATGTAACCCCGCTCGTCATGTGCCCCACAGAGTATAACAAAAGCTGGTCCGACCCCAAAGGCGGATACCTCACCACACTGGGCGACAAGCTGAACCCGAGTATCCAAATCATGTGGACAGGTGACCGCGTGATTTCCGACATCACCAAAGACGGTATCCAATGGATTAACGAACGAATCAAACGTCCGGCCTATATCTGGTGGAACTTCCCTGTATCAGACTATGTACGCGACCATTTGCTGCTTGGCCCTGTATACGGCAATGACACTCAGATAGCCGACCAAATGTCCGGCTTCGTGACCAATCCGATGGAACATGCCGAAGCATCGAAGATTGCCATATACGGAGTAGCATCCTACTCATGGAATCCTGAAAAGTATGACAGTGAAAAGACTTGGAAGGATGCCATCAAGAACATCATGCCGACATCTGCCGAAGAATTGGAATTCTTTGCGGCACATAATTCCGACCTGGGAGCGAACGGACACAGATATCGTCGTGACGAATCTGTCGCTTTGCAACCGGTCGCCCAAAGTTTCACCGACAGCTATATAAAAGGTGGGAAATATAATGAAAGCGATTACACCGCCCTGCAAGAGACTTTCGGCAGAATGACAGAATCCGGCGACATCCTACTGACCGACGCCGAAAACACTCCATTGGTGGAAGAAATGAAACCGTGGCTGGCACAATTCAAACTGCTGGGCGAAACGGGAGGAGAAGTTCTGGCTATGGCAAAAGCCTACGAAAGCGGCAACCAAGAACTGTTTATGCGCAAATACAAACACGTAAAAGCTTTACAGCAACAGATGTTCCAAATAGACCAGACATACAATCAGAATCCATATCAACCGGGTGTAAAAACGGCCACAAAAGTGATTAAACCATTGATTGACCAAACCTTTGCAGCTGTGACAGAACGCTATAACAAGAAATACAGCACCCTGCTGGATGCAACGACCGATTATATGCCGCATAAGCTTGTCAGTGATGTGGAACAAATCAAAAACCTGCCATTGCAACTAAAGACCAACCGCATCCAAGTGTCTCCGGCACTGGAAGTCATCAAATGGCAAGCCAAAGGCTTTATCACTATCGAGCTTGATAACGTTTATCCGGGATTAAGCATTGATATTGACTTCGGCAAACCCGAAGTGGCAACCTGGGGAGTACTTGAAGTTTCGACCGACGGCAAAGAATGGAAGAAAATAGATTATAAACAGGAAAAGAATCGCCTGACAGCAGACCTGAAGAAAGCTCCCGTCAAAGCCGTGAGATTCAGCAACAGTCAAGACAAGGAACAAGAAATCTATCTCAGACGATTCATTATTACTGTAGACAAATAAAACAACTGTAAATTATGGGCTTTTTTAAATCTTTATTCGGTGGGAACAATACCCCTGAAACGGAAAAAGAGAAAAACGATAAAAAGAATTTTGAGATTTTAAAATACGACGGCATCCGCGCTCAGCGCATGGGCAAATTGCCCTACGCCATCAAATGTTTTGAAGAAGCAGTTGCCATCAATGACGAGATGGAAACGCTCACCTTCCTTGCCAATGCATACATCCAGGCCAACCGCCTGGATGATGCACGCATCACCTTCGACCGCATGGCAGAAAAAGACCCTGAACAAGTCAGCACCTTTCTGTCGCTGGCCGGTATCTGCTTCATGCAAGAAGACTATGAAACCATGAACGATGCCTGCCAAAAGGCACTCGCCTTAGACGACAAGAATCCTCTCACCTATTATCTCACTGCCAAAGCAGCGGTGGGAATGAAAGAAGAAATCAATGCCATTGCCATGCTGACCAAAGCGATAGTCTTAAAAGAAGACTATACGGAAGCATACCAATTGCGCGCTGAAGTATTATGGGGCATGAAGCAAGCAAAAGATGCGGCAGAGGACATTCAGAAATTACTGAGCCTCAACCCCGAAGACGAACAGGCCCTGTTGTTGAAAGGCGAAATACTGGCAGCAACCGGTGAAGAGGAACAGGCAGAGGAATGTTTCAATCAAGTATTGTCGCTCAATCCTTTTAATGAAAAGGCATATCTGCTGTCGGGAGAGCTTTTCCTGACAAAGAAAGACTTCGACAAAGCCATCGGAGTGTATGATGAAGCCATCGAAATCAATCCCAACTTTGCACAAGCCTATCATGAGAGAGGCCGCATCAAGTTGTTGAAAGGCGACAAGGACGGTTCTGTGGAAGATATGAAAAAAGCCATGGAACTGGCTCCCGAAACCGAAGAAAACATCAGCGGACAATATAACAATTACGAGAACATGACAAAGAACGTTCCCTTCTGATGAGATAAACATTATGCTCTGTTTTATTGTTTATCTACGAGAGATATACAATAAAACATGAGCGTAAAAGAACAATACTGGAAATATTCCCTTATCACCATCATACTGGGCTTAGGGCTTTTGCTCTTTCTGAAAATGACTCCTTTTATGGGAGGAATATTAGGAGCATGTACCATCTACATCATGGTCAGAGGACAGATGCTCTATCTTACTCAAAAGAAAAAAATAAGGAAAAGCATCACTGCCATTATCCTGTTGATAGAAGCAATACTCTGCTTCCTGGTTCCTCTCTCATTGGCTGTGTGGCTCCTTATCAACAAGTTGCAGACCGTCAATGTAGACACCACCGCTTTTGTCAACACAGTCACCAACCTTGCCGACTGGATTCGCCAGAAAACAGAATATGACTTGCTGAGCAAAGAAAACATCAGCTCGATAGCCTCCATACTTCCCGGCATCGGCCAATTCCTGATGGGCGGTATCAGCAGTTTTGCCGTCAATCTCTTCGTATTGGTTTTTGTACTCTACTTCATGCTGATTGGAGGAACAAAAATGGAACAATATATTTATGAGCTTCTCCCCTTCAGTGACAGCAACAAGAAGCATGTAATGAACGAAATCAACATGATTGTTCGGGCAAATGCGATAGGCATTCCATTATTGGCAATCATTCAAGGAGCAATCGCTACGTTGGGCTACTATCTGTTTGATGCCCCCAGTGCATTGCTTTTCGGTTTCCTTACCTGCTTTGCCACCGTTATTCCTATTGTGGGAACAGCCCTGGTATGGTTTCCTTTAGCTGCTTACATGGCCATATCGGGTGATTGGCCTCATGCCGTCGGGTTACTGCTGTACTGCGGATTGATAGTGACCAACATCGACAATCTTATCCGCTTTATCCTTCAAAAGAAGATGGCAGACACCCATCCTCTCATCACTATCTTCGGAGTTGTCATCGGGCTGTCATTATTTGGATTCATGGGAGTGATATTCGGTCCGCTACTGATTTCCATCTTCATTCTATGCGTCAATATCTTTAAAGAGCAATACTTAAAATAGACAACTATCGGAAAAACAGTCATTTTATCTCCCTGCCATCATAAACAATATTCATGGAGGGCTACGGGCTTCTTTTCCGATAAACTGTCCCTTCCCCCTACTTACCGCAGACAAAGGGAAGACTAAGGCATTCCATGCCGTCAGCTAAGGTCTTTTAAGCGGAAGATTAGTACAGACTTCGGCAGCGGACCGTACAGTCCATTACAGCAGACCGTACAGTCCACTGCAGCAGACCGTACGGTCCATTGCCGAAGTCTGTAATAGTCTGACCTACAAAAACACTTAACCAACAGGACGGAAAGGCTTAATCCGACGCACATCGGGACTAACCTCCGGAACAAATACAAACAGGACGTAAAACATAGCCGGATTTCTTTTTATTTTTGTAAAACTCAAGGCTATAAGCAAAATAATAACTATTTTTGCGCATTCAATTGAACAAAACATTTAACTCATGAGTAATCAACGATACATGCAGCGCGGCGTGTCCGCATCCAAGGAAGATGTACACAACGCCATTAAGAACATTGACAAAGGTATTTTTCCACAAGCTTTCTGTAAGATTATCCCTGATATTCTGGGTGGTGACCCCGAATATTGTAACATTATGCACGCCGACGGTGCAGGGACAAAATCATCATTAGCCTATCTCTATTGGAAAGAGACCGGTGACCTGAGTGTGTGGAAAGGCATTGCGCAAGATGCACTGATTATGAATATCGACGACCTGCTTTGTGTGGGTGCTGTCGACAACATTTTGGTTTCATCCACCATCGGACGCAACAAACTGCTCGTTCCCGGAGAAGTCATTTCTGCTATCATCAACGGAACAGACGAACTGCTTGCCGAACTTCGTGAAATGGGAGTAGGCGTATATGCCACCGGTGGCGAAACAGCCGACGTAGGTGACTTGGTCCGCACCATCATCGTAGATTCTACCGTAACTTGCCGCATGAAGCGCGCAGACGTTATCAATAATGCCAATATCCGTCCGGGTGACGTCATTGTCGGCCTGGCTTCTTACGGACAGGCAACTTACGAAAAAGAATATAACGGCGGTATGGGAAGCAACGGTTTGACCAGTGCCCGCCATGATGTATTCTCTAAATATCTGGCAGAGAAATACCCCGAAAGTTATGATAAGGCCGTTCCCGAAGAGTTAGTTTATAGCGGAAACTTGAAACTGACAGACAAAGTGGAAGGCAGCCCGCTGGATGCAGGCAAACTGGTATTATCGGCTACGCGTACATACGCTCCGGTAGTGAAGAAGTTGCTAGATGCGCTTCGTCCCGAAATTCACGGTATGGTTCACTGTTCAGGTGGCGCACAGACCAAGATTCTGCACTTTGTAGACAACGTCCGAGTGGTGAAAGACAACCTGTTCCCTGTTCCTCCGTTGTTCAAGACCATCAAAGAGCAAAGCGGTACGGATTGGGAAGAAATGTACAAGGTATTCAATATGGGGCACCGTCTGGAAGTCTACTTGTCACCGGAGCACGCTGAAGAAGTGATTGCTATCAGCAAGTCGTTCAATATCGATGCACAAATTGTAGGACACATTGAAGAAAGTGACAAGAAGGAACTGATTATCAAGAGTGAATTTGGAGAATTCAAATACTAACCAATATGAACAGACGAGTTTTCCTCATACAGATATTGTTATCTCTTATTCTACTCATCGGGCTTTGTCTCATATTCAAAATGCCTTCAGGTAGTATAATTGGAACAGTTATCGGTTACTTAGTAGGTGGAAGCGTCGTTGCTGTGATTAATAATAAGAACAAGAAGAAGTAGTAGTAACTCAGTGAATGGCAGAAAATACATTATTAGATAAGTTAGAAGGGCTGGTAGCCCGGTTTGAAGAAGTTTCCACCCTCATCACCGACCCGAATGTGATTGCGGACCAAAAGCGTTATGTCAAACTCACCAAGGAATACAAGGATATGAGCGACATTATGAAGGCCCGCAAAGAATATATACAATGCCTGAACGGACTGGAAGAGGCAAAGCAGATAATGACAACCGAATCTGACCCCGAAATGAAGGAAATGGCACGCGAAGAGGCAAATGCCTGCGAAGCGCGTATTCCCGAATTGGAAGAAGAAATAAAGCTGCTGCTCGTTCCCGCCGACCCGCAGGACGACCGTAATGCCATCCTCGAAATACGTGGCGGTACCGGAGGCGATGAAGCAGCCATCTTTGCCGGCGACCTGTTTCGTATGTATTCCAAATATTGCGAAACGAAAGGCTGGAAACTGGAAGTTTCCAGTGCCAACGAAGGTGCTGCCGGAGGATTCAAGGAAATTATCTGTTATGTGACTGGTGATAAAGTATATGGTACGTTGAAATACGAATCAGGAGTTCACCGTGTGCAACGTGTTCCGGCTACCGAAACCCAGGGGCGTGTGCATACCTCGGCCGCTTCTGTTGCCGTATTGCCGGAAGCCGAACCGTTTGATGTGGAAATTAATGAAGGTGAAATCAAATGGGATACCTTCCGAAGCGGTGGTGCCGGCGGACAGAACGTCAACAAGGTGGAATCGGGAGTACGTCTTCGCTACAATTGGAAGAACCCGAACACGGGCGTAGTGGAGGAAATCCTGATTGAATGTACCGAGACCCGCGACCAGCCGAAAAACAAAGAACGCGCCCTTTCGCGCCTGCGTACCTTTATATATGACAAGGAACACCAAAAGTATATCGATGATATTGCCAGCAAGCGTAAGACGATGGTATCTACCGGAGACCGTTCGGCAAAGATTCGTACCTACAACTATCCGCAGGGACGCATCACCGACCACCGTATCAATTACACCATCTACAATCTGGCTGCTTTCATGGACGGCGACATTCAGGACTGCATCGACCATCTGATAGTGGCTGAAAATGCAGAGCGATTGAAAGAGAGTGAATTATAATAATATCAAGCTAAATAGCATAACTATGAACAAGCAACAATTATTTGAGAACATCAAAAAGAAGAAATCATTCCTCTGTGTAGGATTGGATACAGACATAAAGAAAATCCCCGAACATCTGTTGAAGGAAGAAGACCCTATCTTTGCTTTCAACAAGGCTATTATCGATGCAACAGCTCCTTATTGTATTGCATACAAGCCCAACCTGGCTTTCTATGAGAGCATGGGCGTGAAGGGATGGATTGCTTTTGAAAAAACAGTGAACTACATCAAGGAAAACTATCCTGACCAATTCATCATTGCCGATGCCAAACGTGGCGACATTGGCAATACCTCGGCCATGTATGCCCGCACTTTCTTTGAAGAATTGAACATCGATTCTGTCACTGTAGCTCCATATATGGGTGAAGACAGCGTTACTCCGTTCCTCACTTACGAAGGCAAATGGGTTATTTTGCTGGCCTTGACCAGCAATAAAGGTTCGCACGACTTCCAACTGACGGCAGATGCCGACGGCGAGCGTCTGTTTGAAAAGGTTTTGCGCACCTCACAGAATTGGGCAAACGATGAAAACATGATGTATGTAGTAGGTGCAACCCAAGGACGTGCATTCGAAGATATCCGTAAGATTGTTCCCAACCACTTCCTGCTGGTACCGGGCATAGGTGCACAAGGCGGTTCATTGGAGGAAGTTTGCAAATATGGCATGAACAACACTTGCGGACTGATTGTCAACTCCAGCCGCGCCATTATCTATGCCGATAAAACTGAAAACTTCGCTAACGTAGCCGGACAAGAAGCCAAGAAAGTTCAGGCACAAATGGAAGAACAGTTGAAAGCAATTCTTTAATGAGTGAAAGAAAAATCATAAACGACCCCGTCTTCGGGTTTATCAATATCCCGAAGGGGTTGTTATATAATATTGTATGCCACCCGTTGCTGCAACGCCTCACACGCATCAAGCAACTGGGCTTATCTTCTGCTGTGTATCCGGGAGCGCAACATACCCGGTTTCAGCACTCGCTGGGAGCCTTCTATTTGATGAGTGAAGCCATCAATCACCTGACAGCCAAAGGTAATTTCATTTTTGACAGTGAAGCGGAAGCTGTTCAGGCAGCTATTTTGCTTCATGATATCGGACATGGGCCTTTTTCGCATGTTCTGGAGAACACATTGGTCACAGGCGTCTCTCATGAAGAAATTTCACTGATGCTGATGGAGCGCATCAACAAAGACCTGAAAGGGCAGCTCAATCTTGCTATCCAAATCTTTAAAGATGAGTATCCCAAAAAGTTTCTTCACCAATTAGTCAGCGGACAACTGGATATGGACCGGTTGGACTATCTGCGCCGTGACAGTTTTTACACCGGCGTAACGGAAGGCAATATCGGTTCGGCACGTATCATCAAGATGCTGGACGTAAAAGACGATCATCTGGTGGTCGAATCGAAAGGAATCTACTCCATAGAGAACTTTCTGACATCCCGCCGCCTGATGTATTGGCAAGTCTACCTGCATAAAACATCTGTAGCCAGTGAAAAGATGCTCATCAGCACCTTGCTCCGCGCCAAAGAATTAGCTTCAAAAGGCATTAATCTCTTTGCTTCTCCGGCATTGAAGTTCTTTTTATACCATTCCATTGGCAAAGAAGAATTTTATAATGATTCTAATTGTCTAGAATATTTTATTCAATTGGATGACAATGATATATGGACTGCACTGAAAGTATGGAGCAGCCACAGCGATATCATACTCTCTACTTTGAGCCGCGGACTCATCAACCGCCGTCTCTTTAAAGTAGAAGTCACCTCTTCCCCCATCTCGAAAGAGAGAAAGGAAGAACTGCTTTCAATGATATGTAACCAACTAGGTATCAACAAGAAAGAAGCAAATTATTTTCTATCAATATCCAGTATAGAGAATGACATGTACAAAAAGGAAGATGACAGCATTGACATCATCTACAACGATGGAAGCACCAAGGACATTGCCGAAGCTTCGGATATGCTGAATATCTCTCTACTCTCTCGGAAAGTCAAGAAATATTATGCATGTTACCTGCGTCCGGAAGAAGGCGGGCATTAAATAATTAGTGAATTGTACGGATATATCAAAAAAAAATGCGTAATTTGCATAATTAATAGTGCAGTTACACAGATATGTAACGCGCAAGTAATAAAACAGAAACATTTAGAACATAAAGAATTAAAACAGTATTATGGAGTTCTCAGCTAAACAAATTGCGGAATACATCCAGGGAATTATTGTTGGTGACGAAAACGCAACTGTGCATACTTTTGCTAAAATAGAAGAAGGAATGCCGGGTGCACTTTCATTTCTTTCAAATCCGAAGTATACTCATTACATTTATGATACGCAGTCTACCATTGTGTTGGTTAACAAAGACTTCGTCCCCGAGCAGGAAGTTAAAGCAACCCTTATCAAAGTGGACAATGCATACGAGAGTCTGGCAAAGCTGCTGACACTTTATGAAATGAGCAAACCTAAAAAAACCGGCATTGACCCGCTGGCATACATTGCCCCTACCTCCAAAATAGGAAAAGATGTATATATCGCCCCATTCGCTTGTGTAGCCGATGGTGCTGAGATTGGTGACAATACTTCACTCCACCCGCATGCTACTGTAGGCAGCCATGCGAAAGTGGGCAGTAACTGTACATTATATCCTCATGCAACTGTATACCATGACTGTCGTGTCGGCAATAACTGTACATTGCACGCCGGTTGTGTGATTGGTGCTGACGGTTTCGGCTTTGCCCCTTCATCCGAAGGATATGAAAAGATTCCTCAAATCGGAATAGCAATTATAGAAGATGATGTGGAAATCGGTGCCAATACGTGTGTAGACCGTGCTACAATGGGAGCAACAGTGATACACAAAGGCGTGAAGCTTGATAACCTTATCCAAATAGCCCACAATGTAGAAGTAGGAAGTCACACAGTGATGGCTTCGCAAGTGGGAATCGCCGGCTCTACCAAAGTGGGCGAATGGTGTATGTTCGGCGGACAAGTAGGTTTGGCCGGCCATATCAAAGTGGGTGATAAAGTAGGAATCGGTGCACAGGCAGGCGTTCCCGGTAATATCAAATCCAATGAAAAGGTAATGGGTACTCCGGCCATCGATGCCAAGAACTTTATGAAGTCATCGGCCGTCTATAAGAAGCTTCCCGAAATGTATGCAGCACTGAACAGCATGCAGAAAGAAATAGAAGAATTAAAAAAACAACTAAATAAATAACCCCATGTTGAAACAGAAGACATTAAGAGGCAGTTTCTCACTAAACGGAAAAGGCCTGCATACCGGAGTAAACTTGACGGTGACATTTAATCCTGCACCGGACAACCACGGGTATAAAATTCAACGTATTGACCTTGAAGGACAACCAATAATTGATGCAGTGGCAGAAAATGTAGGTGATACCACCCGCGGAACTGTACTGATAAAGAACGGCATAAAAGTAAGTACTGTCGAACATGCATTGGCGGCACTTTATGCGGCAGGCATTGACAACTGCCTCATCCAGGTGAACGGACCTGAGTTCCCGATATTGGACGGTAGCGCCAAACAATATGTGGAGTGCATCCAACGTGTGGGCATCGAAGAGCAAAACGCCGTTAAGGATTATTATATCATTAAATCGAAAATAGAATTCAGAGACGAGACTTCCGGTTCTTCCATCATTGTTTTACCGGATGAAAACTTCAGTGTCAACGCCCTGATTTCTTATGATTCCAAAATCCTGTCCAATCAGTTTGCCACTTTGGAGGATATGTCCAAATTCCCCACCGAAGTAGCTTCTGCACGTACATTCGTTTTTGTGCGCGAGATTGAACCACTATTGGGAGCAGGCCTGATTAAAGGCGGCGATTTGGACAATGCCATTGTCATCTACGAAAAAGAAATGAGCCAGGACAATTATGACAAACTGGCTGACGTAATGGGTGTTCCCCACATGGATGCCACTCAATTAGGTTATATCAACCACATTCCTTTGGTATGGGACAACGAACCGGCACGTCATAAATTGCTGGATATCATTGGCGACCTTGCCCTCATAGGCAAACCCATCAAGGGACGCATCATCGCAACACGTCCGGGACACACCATCAATAATAAATTTGCACGCCAAATACGCAAAGAAATTAAATTGCACGAAATTCAGGCTCCCAGCTATAATTGTAACGAAGCCCCTATCATGGATGTCAACCGCATCCGCGAATTACTTCCACACCGCTATCCGTTCCAACTGGTAGACAAAGTGATTGCCATTGGTGCCAACTATATTGTAGGTGTGAAAAACGTCACTGCCAACGAACCGTTCTTCCAAGGACATTTCCCTCAAGAACCCGTTATGCCGGGTGTACTTCAGATTGAAGCAATGGCACAATGTGGCGGACTGCTTGTACTGAACTCGGTAGACGAACCGGAAAGATACTCCACCTACTTCCTGAAAATAGACGGTGTGAAGTTCCGTCAGAAAGTAGTGCCGGGAGATACCCTGATATTCCGTGTAGAACTGTTGGCACCTATCCGCCGCGGCGTTTCTACAATGAAAGGATATGTATTCGTAGGTGAGAAAGTAGTGTGCGAAGCAGAATTCATGGCACAAATAGTAAAAAACAAATAAGATAAGAAATGATCAGTCCACTAGCATATATACATCCCGAAGCAAAGATTGGTGAAAACGTAGAAATCGGTCCCTTCGTATTTATCGATAAGAATGTGGAAATCGGTGACAACAACACCATCATGCCCAATGCCACTATCTTGTATGGTTCACGCATCGGCAATGGAAACACCATCTTTCCGGGAGCAGTCATAGGCGCTATACCCCAAGATTTGAAATTCCGCGGTGAAGATACGACTGCAGAGATTGGTGACAACAACACTATCCGCGAGAACGTAACCATCAACCGTGGCACCGCAGCCAAAGGCAGAACAGTGGTGGGCAGCAATAACCTGCTGATGGAAGGTGTACATGTGGCACACGATGCATGGGTGGGAAACGGTTGTATCATCGGAAATTCCACTAAGATGGCAGGCGAGATTATCATTGACGACAACGCCATTATCAGCGCTGCCGTGTTGATGCACCAGTTCTGTCGTGTGGGCGGATATGTAATGATTCAGGGAGGATCGCGATTCAGCAAAGACATTCCTCCTTATATCATTGCCGGACGCGAACCGATTGCTTATGCAGGAATTAATATTGTAGGGCTACGCCGCCGCGGATTCTCAAATGAACTGATTGAGAACATACACAATGCCTATCGCATTATCTATCAAAGTGGTATGAACGTGACAGACGCATTGGCAGAAGTGCGAAAAGAAGTTCCTATGAGCCCGGAAATAGAATATATCATTTCTTTCATAGAAAATTCTCAAAGAGGTATCATCAGATAACAAAGTTTTTTATAACTTTACTGCACGAAAAACAAGTTATATAGTATATGGTATATAGATTTACACTCATCTCTGATGAAGTCGATGATTTTATAAGAGAAATAAAGATAGATTCCGAAGCTACTTTCCATGACTTCCACGAAGCCATCCTGAAAGCGGCAGGATATAAGAATGACCAATTAACCTCATTCTTCATCTGTGATGACGACTGGGAAAAAGAACAGGAAATCACACTGGAAGATATGGGTACCAGCTCGGATGAAGACAGTTACATCATGAAGGAAACCAAGTTAAGCGACCTGTTGGAAGACGAAAAGCAGAAATTGCTTTATGTATTCGACCCCTTGGCTGAACGTGTATTCTTTATTGAGTTGTCTGAAATCATAACCGGTAAAGACCTTGACAAAGCCGTTTGCTCACGCAAAGCGGGAGATGCTCCTAAACAGACTCTTGATTTTGACGAAATGATGGCAAACAATGGCGGGAACCTTGACCTGGACGAGAACTTCTATGGCGACCAGGATTTTGACATGGAAGACTTCGACCCCGAAGGATTTGATATGGGAAGCGGCAGTGCTGCTGCCGACCCTTACGAGCAAGATAACTATTAATCTGAATTGTAGGGGCGACTGATGCAGTTGCCCCTTTTATTTTTAAGCCTGATGTCTCACACCCTTATCGTCCTCATTGGCCCTACCGGTGTAGGAAAGACAGAACTAAGTCTTTCCATTGCCGAACATTTCCAAACCTCTATTATTTCGGCAGATTCCCGCCAACTCTATAAAGATTTGAAAATAGGCACTGCCGCCCCTACTCCCGAGCAATTGTCACGCGTGCCTCATTTATTTGTCGGCACTCTGGGACTGACTGATTATTACAGTGCCGCACAATATGAGGCTGATGTATTGAATCAGTTGGAACACTTATTCCAAACACACGATACTGTTGTACTCACCGGAGGTTCCATGATGTATGTGGATGCCATTTGCAAAGGTATCGACGACATTCCCACCGTTGACAAGGAAACCAGAGAGTTGATGCTCCGACGCTATGAAGAAGACGGATTGGACAAGCTCTGTGCCGAACTGAAGTTGCTTGACCCTGAATATTACAAAATAGTAGATTTAAAGAATCCCAAACGGGTAATCCATGCACTGGAAATCTGCTACATGACCGGCAAGACTTACACTTCATTCCGCACCCGCAACTGCAAAGAACGCCCTTTCCACATTGTGAAAATAGGACTGACACGCGACCGTGAAGAGCTATACAGCCGCATAAACCATCGTGTAGATATTATGATGCAAGAGGGATTACTGGAAGAAGCACGCAGTGTCTATCCCTACAAAGAGTTGAACTCGCTGAATACAGTGGGATACAAAGAAATATTCAAATATCTGGATGGTGAATGGACGCTCGACTTTGCCATTGAGAAAATAAAGCAAAACTCACGCATCTATTCCCGCAAACAAATGACCTGGTTTAAACGGGATATGGATATCACCTGGTTTCATCCCGACCAACAAGAAGAGATAATGGAACATATTAAAAAACAACTATCATGAAAAAACTGCTTACCTTATTATTAATGTGCATGATGCTCATCCCGGCATCGGGCAAAGAATCGCAAAAATGCTGGCATCAGAATAAATACTCCATGTTTATCCATTTCGGACTTTATTCCGAACTGGGCGGTGTATGGGAAGGCAAGCCTGTCACTCGCGGATACAGTGAACAGATACAGTCTTTTGCCGGCATCTTCAGTGACTGGTATGGAGATACGGCACTCCGTTTCAACCCTACCCTCTTTCATGCTGACTCCATCGTTGCCTTGGCTAAAAAAGCCGGAATGCGTTCCATCGTCTTCACAACCAAACATCATGACGGCTTCTGTATGTTTAAGACGGCAACTACCGACTATAACTCTTACGATGCCACTCCCGGCAAACGCGATTTCGTAAAAGAACTGGCAGAAGCCTGCAAACGCGGAGGCATCAATTTCGGCATGTATTTCTCTTTGATTGATTGGCATTTTCCACAAGCCTATCCCATTTCCAGCCATAACTGTGACTTTATTACCCCGCAACACCATGAGTTTACGAAACAACAGGTTACGGAACTGCTCACCAATTATGGACCTATCTCCGAACTTTGGTTTGATATGGGTTCCAATACCCCCCAACAAAGTCAGGAACTTTATGAACTGGTTCACAAACTGCAACCAGACTGTATGGTAAGCGGACGTCTTGGAAATGACCGTTATGACTTTGCAGTCATGGCTGACAATGCCTATCCCGAAGGAGCTCTACAGACTGCATGGCAGTCGGCTGCTTCCATGTTCAACGAAACATGGAGCTACCGTTCATGGCAGGAAAGAGGAGATGTACATACTAAAGCAATGGAGAAATTACGCAGCCTTATCAATGTCGTTTCGCACGGAGGTAACTTCCTGCTCAATATCGGACCTAAAGGCGACGGCTCCGTTGTTCCTTTCGAAAAAGAAGTGTTGGAGAGAATCGGTGCTTGGCTGGAAAAACACGGAGAAGCCATTTATGGCACAGATGCTTCTCCATTCCGTGAACAGTATGAATGGGGAGCTATCACTCGAAAAGAAAATAAACTCTATCTGATTTTGTCAGGAAAATATCCTCTACACGGCGAAATTATCCTGAATACTCCGGGCTTCAAGCTGAAAGAGGCAAAAGGCAACTTCACCCATATCAGCCAAAAGAAAGGGAATCTGCATATCACTGTGCCCCAAACGGCGTATAACAATACTGATATAGAAGTTCTTTCTTTAGACATGGACGTGACAGCACCTATTGCCACCACACATGAATATGTACCTAATTACAGTTACTCTTGTTTCGATTATTACAGCAACTATCGCAGCACTGTAAGCTATGAATGGGAAATTCCCAATCGCAATACCCAACTGGAGTTGACTTATACACCGCAGGAAGTCGGCAAAGAACTTGTCATTACAAACCCGACCGGAAATGAACAAAGAGTAATACTAAACGGAGCAAAGGCCAGCCCTCTGAAAGTAAACCCTAAAACCAAATGGGGAAAGCGCTATCTCTGCGGACCGGGCAGCAGTCTGTTCGATGCCCCTTCCAATATCCATGTCAGTCTCGATAAAGCTCCTATAAGGAACGGACAGTGGAAAGAAATGAGCGAAGAAAAGATGATGTTCCCTGCCAATATCCTTGAGACTTACTTTGTATTGCAAGAAGTCGAATCGCCGGTTGCACAAGATGTATTAGTGGATGTAGGCGCCGGAAACGGCATCGAGGTTTATCTAAACGGCCGTTCTGTTATGAAGCATTTAAACCCATACCGTTGCAAATTCCGTGAAGAAAAGGTATTATTGCATCTACAAAAAGGGGTGAATCAAATTGTCTTACGCTTATACAACAGATTTGAAAAGGAAACAGGATACCTGCTCCGTCCTTCGGAAGAGCAAGTCGTTTACAAACAACGCTATATATATACTGTGCCCGATAAAGACAAAAAGCAATCTGCTATCAAGTTACAGGTTAAACAAAATAATCTGCCAACCCAACATACCGATACGGAATTGCATAATCTCACTATCAGAATAAAACAATAGGTATATACTAAGACAACAGTATCCTTAAATCCGGCATACAACAGCCCGATTTAAGGATACTTTATATTATAGCTCGATTCAAATCCCCCCATTGCAAAGAAAGCAGCTTTCACATAGAATCCCCATGAACAGGAGATTTCAGTACTCGTTACGTGTGAAAGGAAATCATTACCAAGTTGAATGGCATGTGAAAAACGAAGCTGTCAGGACTTTCCGGTCCTATAATTCATAATTACTCCAATCAACACCTGGATGGAGAGTACGAGCAAACCTACATTAAAAAAAATATTCCGCCACTCGCTCTTCGTTATAAATTGCTTGTAAAGCGGTTTAATGACAGGCGCATCCGAATGCTGCACTTTACAACGCGATTTATCAATTGCCTTTTTATAATCCTCCACATCGAAAGTGCACCATTCATAGCATACCAAAGAATCCTGCTTATCATGCTTTACAGAAGCAACCCATGCCTTTACTTCTCTTTCTGTATATTTATGTGTAGGCAATGAATCCTCAAAAGCCGGTGATACCGAATACCAATACTGCTTCTTCTCTGTCCGATAGGAATGCCGTGATATACGTCTGGTATGTTCACGCCAAATGCTGACAGTGCTTCTCCTCTTATAATCCACTTCCAAATGATTGAAAGTAAAATATAGAGGCTTATTCTTTTCCTTATATAAATCTGTTATTGAAGCATAACGGACTATATCATCGGCAGAATGGAACAGCCAGTTTTGCAAAGGCACATTGAATGCGACAGAAGCCACAACCGTCCACAAAAGCAATAGCCCCATCCGGCTTCCCCTGAAACGAACAGCGACAACAATAAAAGATACCAACGGAGCAAAAGAGTAACAGAGTATCTGCATCCAATTGGTGGTATATCCACGAAAGATATAAGTAAAGATTAATCCCAACAAGGAAGGAATAATCAGTATCAACAATAACTTTGCTATCCGGTTGTGTCTCATCATAAAGTCTTTTATTACTTAGCTGCAATCGTATCTTTCTTTATATCTATTTTCTTGGGAGCGAAAAAGAAGTCATCAGGCGCTCCATTCTTAAAGAAATCTTCTTCCTTTATCTTCTGCACTCTTTTCTCGGCCATTTGATACGTAGTAGTAGCCGATTCAATGAGTTTTCCTTCTTCATCATAAGGGAAACGTTGATTCTTGGGAGTCAAAGACATAAACTTTTCATAGAAATGCACGGCATTCTCATAATCTTTATTGGAATCATAAGCCCTAGCTATACTAAAGAACAGTTTATAGTCTTTATTCAATTTATACAATTGATTCATGGCTTCTATCTTCTTATAAGTCTCACCGGCATAACCATAACATTCTGCCAAACCTTTATAGAGACGTTCCAGTATACTGTCATTGGGGGTGGCTATCTCTACAGCCTTTTCCATAAACTCAACACCTTCTTTCTTCCATGAAGTGCGTGAACAGGATTTTGCATAATAATATAATACATTAATATCGGTAGGGTTTTTCGCATACGCTTCCTTCAAATTATCATAGGAACCATAAAACCAATTGTCCCCATAATAAGATATCCCTAAATAATAAGAGGTAAGAAAGCTGCGGTCGCCCATCCGCTTCAAACTTTCATAACGCTCGATAGCCGTCTTATAATCTTTCAACATACAATAAGCCTTGGCGTTCTGGCGGTTGACATCCACACTTGTCGTATCGGTCAGCCGATAACGCTCCGTCACGTCAACGGCATCTGCAAATTGCTGGTTATTATTAAAGATATTGGCTATGCGAGCAACGGTCTGGGCATCCAGAGAATCCCGACGATAGGCAATATTATAACTGAAAAAAGCATTGGATATATCCTGCATTCCCTCATAAGCCTGCCCCAAGTACTTATATCCGGTGGCAGAAACCGTATCTTGTTCCAGCCATCCATGACAAGCCTCGCGCGCCTCTTCAAAGTCCTCGGCATTCAATAAGGAACGTATATATTGCAAACGGAAGAACTTATTCTCCGGGCGCAAACTCACCGCCTTCTGATAATAATTGGCCGCCTGACGCGGCCTACCCATTAATTTGTAACACTCAGCCAGGTCTATTAATACTTTTGTATCCGCACTATCCTTCACAATAAGAGAAGTCAAACCGACAATGGCTTCCGGATAACGATTCATGGCCTTCAACGCCTGTATCCTAGTCGATAACAATAATGAATCCTTTGTGTCGGGGGCTATCAGATGGATTACCTTATCATAATCAAACTCTTCCATAGCCAAACTAATTTCATCGTGTGCCTGAGCAACAACTGTCACCGACACCAGACATAGCATGAATGTTACCAATGTTCTCATCATATTATATTCTATCGTTTTGTAATAATCGCCAAAACATCGCCCTTTCCCTTTCGGCATAAAGAGCGATTGCTTTATTATCCTTCAGCACAATGGCAGTCTCAATCTCTGCCATTGCGCATTCGGATTTTCCACTCCATCTTCTATAATCAATAAAAATTAGTTAGATTTGGATTCATCCTCTTTCTTCTTTTCTTCTACCCACAACTTAAATTTAACAGGAACACTAAACTGCGTGCGGACAGTAACGCCTCTTTGCTTTCCCGGATTCCATTTGGGCATCAACTTAATGACTCTCAAAGCCTCTTTATCCAAGTAAGGGTCTACACCTTTTATGACTTTCGGATTAGAGATGCTTCCATCTTTCTCGACTATAAACTGAACCGATACTATTCCTTGAACACCGTTTTCCTGAGATATAGCCGGATATTTTAGATGCTTAGACAAGAACTTGAGGCATTCAGGCATACCGCCACCGGGAAATGAAGGCATTTCTTCCACAATCTGAAAAACTTGGCTGTCATCGGAAGATGCATGCGCTTTAGCTTCTTGTTTTACAACCGTTTTAGTGCTATGAGAAGACATAGAATCGGATTTATCATCTTTCATTACAACTACAATATTCTGTTCTTTCTCATCGCCAGCAACCTTAACTTCCACCGTTTTATAGCCGATAAAAGAGACTTGTAATACATCGCCTGCCTTCGCCGTAATATTAAAACGACCTTCTTCATCGGTAACAGTACCCATAGTAGACCCTTTAATAAGCACATTGGCACCTATTATTCCACTACTATGCTCTTCATCAAGCACACGTCCTTTCACTTTTATTCCGTCTTCCGACAGAATTTCTGCACTTTTAACCTCTTCGGCTTTCACAATTGCAGTCAAATCATTAACTTTGACGGCAGAAATCTCATCTAATTCTGTTGAGACTTCGGGGCGGGCAAAAGCAGTTATTGCAATAGCTGCCAACGGAAGTACATAAAGATACTTCAAACGTGCCCATGGACTTGATTTTTCTTTTAACATCATAGTAATACGTTTTTTAAGTGAACTGTGATTAAAGCTGTTGGCCATAGAGTAGAGCCTTGTGCCAACGGCTTTTTTAATTAATAATAACTGGTATCTTTTCGCATCAATACCTTGATTGATTACGCATGCGTCTGCTTCATATTCATGAATATTCTGTAATTCCTGTTTCAATAGCCAAGAAGCCGGATTAAACCATTGGAAAAAGATACATATATCCGCCACCAATAAATCAATGGAATGATGTTTGCGGATATGAGCCACTTCATGAGTTAAAATCTCCGCACCATTTTCCAATAAATCCGTCTCGGAAAGCACCACAAACTTCATCCAACTAAAAGGAGCTATGTTCTTTTGATGAGCAATGATAGTAATCCCATTTTCCCGACTGACTATCCGGCTGTCCCTAATCAAATGCAACATACGGAACAATGCCCAAAGAGTACGGATAAAAAAGAAAACCATGCCCGACAAATAAACCAATAAAAGCATTTCCCTCCATGTAAAATCAGGCACCAACATTGCATTTCCAACTTCTTCTACCGGACTTACCGTCGACAAGAATTCTTCCAAGGTAAGAAATTGTTGATGCATCTCAGTCGGCTCCTTCACTGTCATCTTCATGAACGGCACCATGCAGGACAAAAGCAAGATGCCAAGCAATGCAAATCTGTTGAAACGATGGAACGTTTCCTTGCTAAGCAACAGGCGATAAAATAAATAAAATACCGCCAGGCAGACTGATGATTTAAGTATATAAACGAAAAATGCTCCCATAGTTACTGTCCGTTGATTTATTTATTGGCATTCTCAACCTCGCGAATCAACTGTTTCAATTCCTCCACCGAAATGTCTTCTTCCTTTACAAGTGACGATACGGCTCCCAGATATGAATTGTTAAAGTACTTACTGATTACTCCTTTCAATGTTTTCTTTTTAAAATCATCCCGACTCACCACTGCATAATATTGATAAGTATTTCCAAACACCTCATGATGCAGGAAACCTTTTTCCTCCAATCCGCGTACTATCGTAGAAAGTGTATTGAAATGAGGACGCGGTTCATCATAGAACTCAAGCAATTGCTTCACAAACAAAGGACCTTTCTCCCAGAAATACCCCATGATTTCCTCTTCTTTTGCAGTCAACGTTTTCATAAGCTTCTGTTGTTTACCGCAAATAAACTAAAAGTTTTAGTTACTGAACTAATATTCATAGTTAAAGTAAACTAAAAGCCATAGTTTTTATTCTTCCCGCACAAATTCTATCGGGCCCTCCCAGTCCGAAGGAAGTACTTCCACTTCTATCACATTGCTTCCATTACGAAGTGCATCAGTGATATCCACTTCATAAGGAGCAGTCCACACCGTACCACAATTGATGCTATTGATACGGACAGTTGCCATATCATTCACTTTTCCCAATCTGACCATGATACGTCCTTCCCGGGGAGTCCTCCACATGAAAAGTCCTTTATAGAAAGAACGGCCAAAATAATTCTTTATCTGTTTATTCTCCTCCCGATTCCTGTCAAAAAGAACAGGACGAGTAATACGTTTATATATTTCTGAGAGATTGACCGTCCATTCGTTTATTTTCAGTGCAATCGGCATTGTCAAAGTTGGCTCCACAGCCTCAACCCCGGAATCTTCTTTCGGAAACACCACAAAGACGGAACCATAAGCAGGTAAAGACAAAGTCACTTCCGTATGACCTTCCACCCCTTTCCAATTAGCAGAACGAAATATCGTTCCTGTAACCGCATTCCATAATTCAGGCATACGGTGACTAATGGGAAAAGACACCGTAACCGTACGCATACTGTCTGCCTGACTAGCCAAGAAATAAACGTCCGTTTCTTCATCCTTACGATGTGTCCAAAGTATATCAGAGGAAATAGTGTCGTCAATAAATAATAGAGAATCATTCACCTGACGTCCATACTGCAACAAACTTCGACACCGGGAAGCATAAGCAAGGAATGGTTTGCTTTCTTCCCACCAATTCCGATTATAATTGGACACAATACGGAGACTGTCCATCCAAGCGTCATTTATTCTCTCATTTGCAATTGTATCAGAAAGACTCTGTCCTTCTGCTTCAGCGTTTAACGAAGTTTCCGCAGCTACTTCACTCACACCATTATCTATACAAAAGAAAAGCCTATCATCACCGGCAACAAAGTTGCGGTCAAGTAAAGGTTTCAACATAGCCGGACTTTCTTTCCAAGTTCCGTCAATCTTAACCAGCCCATTGTTACGAGGTACACCCTCTCCTATTATCCGACAATCGTACTGACGAAAACAATCAGCGGAAACCGTACTGAATACATCAGTCAATAATTCATTGACAGTCAATTGCACATCCCGAACGATGCTTTCCACCCGACCGGTACTTTCCATCGGAACTCCTGCCAATACAGGAAGATAGGGAATCAAATCATAACCACGCCGTTTTTCAAACTCAGCAGGAAAATTCTTTGTCCAGTTTTGATTCTCCGCAGTCCAATGATTCATATAAACATACTTCAACATACGCCGAGCCAGTTCAGTATCTGCCTTTCTATATACGTGAGCAAACCAATCCGTCCATAGTTTGTATACCGTTTCGGCACTCAGCTTATCACATTTCAGTCCTTGCACTTGTCCGGCAACACTATCAGCAGGAGCAATAGCTGTATGCCCCATGCGCAATATACGCCATTTCCCTTCAGGCAACCGGGCGGTAATACGTCCCTGATACACAGGCAACTGTATGGATTGCTCCAGCCCTACAAAGTTTTCTTTTTGTGAAGTGGCCTCCCCGGAAGCTGATAAGAGGCCGACATTATCGGAGCCCGCAGGAAATGCATAAGCTGATATATCTTCATAATATCCTTTATAAGTATCGGGTTGAGGCAAGGAAAGATTGCGCAAAGTTCCTCCGTCTACAATTGTATCACTCCACACCAACCTCTGCATAGCTTCCGAAGGAGTAATCCGTATATCATCCGGCAGCAAACCATGGTCACTCATCTGCATTCCCAAGTCCAACCCAAGCCGGTCGGCCTCCTTCATTGCAAAATTAAGCACACGCCAATATCCCGGTTCCCGATAAGCGTCGACAGCCAAAATACAACACCCACCAAAACCAACTTTGCGCATCGTGTCCAACTTATCTCTCACCGACTGAAAAGTGATATCTTTATTATCCCAACTCCAAACAGCCCACGGACAATCTGCCACAGATGGAGAAAGAAAACTTCTCTGCCGGTCATTGGGAACGGCAGCTAATGAATACTCCAGCATCAATAAAGAAAACAAAAGCAAATATTTTATCTTCATAACCATGTGAATTGTATCCTTGATTACAATTTAAAAAGTAATATATATCCAAGATATAAAAATAAAGACGACCCGCCAAAGATTGGCGGCAGATGAAATAAACTTTAACTAAAGTGAACTTTCAAGGCACAAAAAGCCAGAAGAGGTTTTCCCAAAACAGTAGTAACAGTTTATGAAAACAATGGTAACAACTTTCCCAAACAATGGGCATCGTTTAGGGGTAACTCCCCTATTGGGCATCAGGCATGATGTTCTTAACAGAGCCGAGTGCCATTTTCCCTCTCCATCATTAGATTTTAAAGGCTCATTTGTCGCATAAAGAATAAATCGCTATTTATTATCAAATGATTATCAGCCATTTATATTTTCTTCTTTTTCTGACGGATTAATTTGTGAATCAAAAACACTCTAGTATCTTTGCATGGACAAACCAAGATAATAACACCCATCAAAAGTATAAATAAATGAAAACATACATCTTATCCGCTTTTCTGCTCGGTATATGTTTCACCGCATGTACCACCGGCCAGCCCAAAGACTACCCTTCGTTTAGTCTGGAAGATATATCTGCCATTAAGCCCGACGCTGAATATCCGTTAGACTCGCTTGTGACGGATATGGAAGTGATTCCTTTAGAAACAACGGATGATTGCCTGATTGATGGAGTAGGAATCGTCCAAGAATCCAAAGACTACTATTTCATCTTTTCGCCTAAAAAGGAATCCCTGCTGAAATTTGACAAGAAAGGCAAGTTTATCAGTAAAATAAGCAGTTACGGCCAAGGGCCGAAAGAATTTATTGACATAAAGCAGATGGAGCTGGACAACGACCGGCAAGAACTGTATATCATGGACTATATGGGACGCAAAATGAAAATATTCGATTTTGACGGCAATTTTCTCCGCGACTTTCCCCTCCCGGAAGACTATAGTTTTACCAATTTTCACCTGTCTCCTACAGAACAAGCCGTGTATTATGTATCAAGCAATAACGCTGTCACTCCGGATTTATTGAAATATGACATAAAAAGCGGGACTAGCCAAGTGTTGTCCAAGCATGACAGAGAGATGGAGATAGGAGAAGCATTTTTAGGTTCTACCTATTTTACGGAAACCGATGCAGGTCTGTTTATGTATCATTATTACAATGACATGGTTTTCCTATTAAAAGACAACCAACTGGTACCAAACCATTTACTTGTGTTGGGAGACAGATGTATCCCTTGGGAAGACGTCGGCGCAAGCGCATTGACAAACCCCAAGCCCCAGGTGCTGAAAATCCAACTGAATGATTTGAAGAATATCAAAGACAAAATATGCCTGTTCTATACAGTCACCCGATATGACGGAAAATCAAGAAAAGACTTTATGGCGATGTATAACCCCGAAAAAGAAGGGATATACCCTCATGTCAATTTAGTAAGCAATCGCTTTCTCTCCATTAAAGACGCAGCCCCATTTACTAACGGCTACAATCGGGAATCCATTTTCCGTGTCATTTCACCCGAAAGTTTGGACGAAACGTTTCTTAACCGATACGGCATCACAGAAGACGACAATCCCGTTATTGTGAAATATCTGCTCAGATAACTGAATTTCAATATCCGGGCAAAAAACAAAACATGAGCACCTGCGTCTGAACTGTTATTTACATCTTGTCGACCATACTCCCGCTTTGGGGAGTATGGTCGACAGGAGATTCATACATCCCCATTAGACTTGGGAGGGCTCAGTTGTAATTCTTGGAGATTCAACCTCTACATACGTTTTAAACTCACTAAGTCGTTTCATTAGGCAGCCTAAGCGTTTTCGTCCTTTCGATTATGCCTGTCTGTCAGTCGAATTACTACAGTCTTCGGCAATGGACTGTATAGTCCGTTGCAGTGGACCGTACAGTCTGCTACAGTGGACCGTACAGTCCACTGCCGGAGTCTGTAGTAATCTTCCGTTCAAAAAGCCTTGGCTGACCCTATGAAACGGCTTACTCTTCCCTTTGTGATATGATATTTAAGCCCCCCAAGAATAATGACTGGCCTCGAATGTGTATATGTAAAAGGGAATTAAAAAATATTAAACTCCCAAGAATTACAACTGAACCCTTGGGAGCACATCATATTTGGAGTGTTCTATAGACCGAGCTTCCGAATAAAAAATCTTCCATGAATGGGTTTTGCCTGCCTCATGGAAGATGGAAGATAGAAGATATTTCTTCTTTTTAGAATTCGCTGGTAAAGTGGAATTTAATATGCTTAAAATCCATTTGAGCCATCTGAAGAACATAATTACTGTCGGCAAGAAAGACATCACGTCCGTCACGATCTTTGGCCATATACTGATACTTACGTTTTTTGAAAGCCTCCAACTCTTCGGCGTCATCGCTTTCTATCCAGCATGCTTTATAAAGACTGATGGGCTCCCAACGGCATTTTGCATTGTATTCATTTTCCAGACGATACTGAATTACTTCAAACTGCAACTGCCCTACCGTACCGATAATCTTACGTCCGTTGAACTGATTGACAAACAGCTGAGCCACACCTTCGTCCATTAATTGATCAATACCTTTTGCCAACTGCTTTTGTTTCATCGGATCAGCATTCTCGATATATTTGAACATTTCAGGAGAGAAACTGGGAATACCCCGGAAATGTAATTTCTCGCCTTCGGTCAATGTATCGCCAATCTTAAAGGTACCATTGTCTGGCAAACCAATGATATCGCCTGCCCATGCCTCATCGACAGTAGTCTTGCGCTGTGCCATGAACTGTGTCGGCGAAGAAAAGCGCATCGTCTTGTCATGCCGCACATGATAATAAGGTGTATTACGAGAGAACTTTCCCGAACACACTTTACAGAAAGCAATACAAGAACGATGATTAGGGTCAATATTGGCCGTGATTTTGAATACAAATCCGGTAAACTTTGATTCATCCGGCTCCACTTCACGTTCTTCCGTTTTGGTAGGGCGCGGACTTGGAGCAATCTCCACAAAACAGTCAAGCAACTCCTGCACACCAAAGTTATTCAATGCCGAGCCAAAGAACACCGGAGCCAACTCTCCTTTTAGATAGCTCTCTACCTTAAACTCGGGATAAACACCATCGATAAGCTCAAGCTCATTGCGGAGCTTCTCTGCCAAAGGGGATCCAATCTGATTGTCAAGTTCTTCGGTATTAATATCTACTTCCACCTTTTCCGTAACAACTTGTTTGGAAGGCTGGAAAAGATTCAGTTTTTGTTCATAAATATTATATACGCCTTTAAAACGAGGACCGCTTTCAATAGGCCATGTCAAAGGACGAACACTAATGGCAAGTTCTTCTTCCAACTCATCCAACAAATCGAACGGGTCTTTAGCTTCACGGTCCATCTTATTGACAAATATAATAACAGGAGTATTACGCATACGGCATACTTCCATCAGTTTACGCGTCTGCGTTTCCACACCTTTCGCACCGTCCACCACGATAATTACACTATCCACAGCCGTCAGAGTACGATAAGTATCTTCGGCAAAATCCTGGTGTCCCGGAGTATCGAGAATATTGATTTTATAATCATGATAATCAAACTCCATCACAGAAGTGGTAACAGAGATACCACGCTGTTTTTCAATATCCATCCAGTCGGATGTTGCAGTTTTCTTAATCTTATTGCTCTTTACGGCTCCGGCCACTTGAATCTGTCCACCGAAAAGCAACAACTTCTCTGTTAATGATGTTTTACCGGCATCCGGATGTGCGATAATCGCAAACGTTCGTCTTCTTTCTATTTCGTTGTTCATATATCATTATGCATTTAATTCCTTGATACACTGTTCCAGGCTCTCTTCCCAATGAGGTATCTCGATGCCATACGTGTGTTTTATCTTTGTCTTATCCAATACAGAGTAGTGAGGCCGGGGAGCTTTTGCCGGGTATTCATCTGTGTGCAAAGGATTTACCCTGCAATTGCCAATACCGGCTATACGGTGAATGGACTTGGTAAAATCATACCAGGAACAGACTCCTTCATTACTGAAATGATAGATGCCGGAAACGATGCCCTTACGGATAGCTGCAAAAATAGCAGACGCCAGGTCGCGAGCATAAGTCGGTGTGCCTATTTGGTCGAAAATGACTCCCAATGACTCCCTTTCCTTACCTAAACGAATCATGGTTTTCACAAAATTATTGCCAAATGTAGAGTATAGCCATGCCGTCCGAATAACCATCGCCCTACTGCAATATTCCAAAGCCTTCTTTTCACCGGCCAATTTAGTAATGCCATATACAGAATTAGGACAAGTCGGTTCGGTTTCTCTATAGGGCACATGATTGGTTCCGTCAAACACATAATCTGTAGAAATTTGAATGAATTCCGCCTGATTCTCCTCTGCTGCCTTTGCTAAATAACCGACTGCCTCACTATTTAGTTTGGCACATAACTCCTGATTATCTTCCGCCTTGTCCACGGCCGTATAAGCAGCACAATTCACAATGACATTGATAGCATTCTCCTTAACGAAAGCCATTACAGCTTCTTCATTACAAATATCCAGTTCGGCTACATCCGTAAAAAAGTAGTTATATTCTTTGTTTTCAAGCGAAAGCACACGCATTTCGTTTCCTAATTGGCCGTTAGCACCGGTCACCAATATATTCTTCATTTTCGTTTAAATTAATCTGTCACATCTTTAATAAGGGAAACACCCTACTGACAAGCAGGAGCAGTTGCGCTAGAATTCCAATTCTCCTTTTTTATCCTCTATATAATAGTTGGACAACATAGCAAGCAAACCGGAAATAGCCTGTTGTGCCTTCTTGGTTTCTTCACTGATTTCTTTCTTTTGCAACTTCAACAATAATATCCCATAAAGTGCCTCAAAACAGGTTTCCAGTTCGGGTTCCTCCTTATTGGCACCTTTGGCACGGAGTTCCACTATATAGGGCAACGCCTTATAATATGCCGCACTATAATAAGGGAACTTGGAAGAACGAAGCAACTGTAGATGCAAATCAGTCAACCAAGTAATAATATTCTTGTTTATCTGTAAATGACCTTTCTCCATCACATTTTCACGACGCATCATTTCAATCAGGTCTATATACCATTGTGTCAATTCTACTTTCTGCTCTTCCGTCAGAGGATAAGCTTCCACAATGTTTTTCTTTATCTTCTCTATATCACAGCCGTTGGCACGTATCATATCTTCCACTTGCCACATATATATAAGGTATTCGGCTATATTATTTTCTTTTAACTGTTTGGAGATAAACATTTCTTTATTTTTTAAGTTACAAATTGAAAATTATAAGGTTCAACGTGCTTCACGCAAGATATGTTTTCCTGTCAGTACATCGTTTTTCCTAATATAGTATAAATGAAGCCGACCACAGACATCAACATTACTATAACACCGATTACACGGTTCAAAATCCAAATGCCACGCAGATTGAAACGAGTACGTACTTTATTGACAAAATACGTAATACCGAACCACCACAAAAGTGCTCCTAACACAATGGCCAGATAACCGACCAACTGAAGCCCCAACGGACTACCGGGCATCACAAAAGAGAAGCGGGCAAACAAACCGATAAATAAGAAAATAATCAAAGGATTAGAGAATGTCACAAAGAATGCCGTGACAAAATTATGTAGATAACTGCCTGGTGTAGAAGATACAGGACGGATAGAATGGACAGGATTGCTACGGAAAGTATAAACACCGAATATTAATAACATAACGCTACCGACAATCTGTAAAAGCACTTGGTTCTTTGCCAGGAATTCATCCATGAAACTCATTCCATATCCTGTTATCAGAGCATAGCCTATATCACTCAAGGCTGCCCCCAGCCCGGTAACAAATCCATACCATCGTCCTTTGTTCAGTGTGCGCTGAATACAAAGTACCCCAACAGGACCCAAGGGCGCAGAAACCACTACGCCAACTATAAGTCCTTTCACCAGCAAATCGAGTATGGTTACTTGTTCTATCCAATTCATGCTGCAAAGATGGTATTTTTTTGCGAAAATACCTATATTTACACACAAAATTCTTTCATAGCCCGGCTCTTTTATGTAACTTTGCACCTTATTAATAGACTCTTGATATTACAACCTAGTTTTCAATTAACAAAACAACTATAAAAGTGCTATGATTCTATTTTTCAGAACACCCACTAAAAGTGTAATAGCAACAGAAGTCAATCATGAACTGGCTTCTGAAGATATTCAAAAACTGAGTTGGCTTTATGGAGAAGCCACTGTAGAAAACGAAGAGAACCTGAAAGGTTGCTTCATCGGACCACGTCGGGAAATGATAACTCCTTGGAGTACAAATGCTGTCGAAATTACTCAAAACATGGGTTTGACAGGTGTACAACGCATTGAGGAATATTTCCCTGTGAAAGATGAAAATGCTGAATACGACCCCATGCTACAACGCATGTATAAAGGATTGAGCCAGGACATTTTCACTGTTAACATCACCCCCCAGCCGATTGTTTACATCGAGAATCTGGAAGAATACAATGAGAAAGAAGGCCTTGCACTGTCTCGTGAAGAAATGGACTATTTGCTGAAAGTCGAAAAAGACTTGGGACGCAAGTTGACCGACTCTGAAGTATTCGGTTTTGCACAGATTAATTCAGAGCATTGCCGTCATAAAATCTTCGGCGGAACATTTGTCATTGATGGCGAAGAGATGGAATCGTCTTTATTCCAGATGATTAAAAAGACCACTGCCGAAAATCCCAACAAAATTATCTCTGCCTATAAAGATAATGTGGCTTTTGCAGAAGGTCCGGTTGTGGAACAATTCTCTCCGGCCGACCATTCTACCTCCGACTATTTCATTATCAAAGACATCAAGACAGTTATCTCACTGAAGGCTGAAACACATAATTTCCCTACTACCGTAGAACCATTCAACGGTGCATCAACCGGTACCGGAGGTGAAATCCGTGACCGTATGGGTGGTGGTAAAGGTTCATGGCCCATTGCAGGTACAGCTGTCTATATGACTTCTTATCCTCGTACAGAAGAAGGTCGTGAATGGGAAGACATCCTGCCTGTACGCCAATGGTTGTATCAAACCCCCGAACAGATTTTAATCAAGGCTTCCAACGGTGCTTCCGATTTTGGCAACAAGTTCGGTCAACCGCTGATTTGCGGTTCTGTATTAACTTTCGAACATCAGGAAAACGGTGAAAAGTACGCATACGACAAAGTTATCATGCTGGCCGGCGGTGTGGGTTACGGTACTCAACGCGACTGTCTGAAAGGTCATCCCGAGACAGGAAACAAAATAGTTGTTATGGGTGGTGACAACTATCGAATTGGTTTGGGTGGCGGTTCTGTTTCCTCTGTTGAAACAGGTCGATACTCATCGGGAATCGAGCTCAATGCAGTTCAACGTGCCAATGCAGAAATGCAGAAACGTGCTTATAACGTCGTTCGTGCATTGTGTGAAGAAGAAAATAACCCAATTGTTTCTATCCACGACCATGGTTCGGCAGGTCACGTAAACTGTTTGTCTGAGTTAGTAGAAGAAAACGGTGGCCTAATCCACATGGATAAACTGCCTATCGGTGACAAGACCTTATCTGCCAAAGAAATCATAGCCAATGAATCTCAGGAACGTATGGGATTGCTGATTGATGAATCGGCTATCGAACACGTGCAAAAGATAGCCGACCGCGAACGCGCTCCGATGTATACGGTAGGTGAAACTACCGGTGATGCCCGTTTTGCCTTTGAACAAGCCGATGGTGTTCGTCCATTTGATTTGGCAGTAGATCAAATGTTCGGTTCTTCTCCGAAAACTTATATGATTGACAAGACCGTAGAACGTCATTATGAAAATGTAACTTACGAAACTTCAAAATTAAACGAATATATCCGCCGTGTACTTCAGCTGGAAGCAGTTGCCTGCAAAGATTGGTTAACCAACAAAGTAGACCGTTCGGTAACAGGTAAGATTGCCCGCCAGCAGTGTCAGGGCGAAATCCAGCTGCCGCTGAGCGACTGTGGTGTCGTTGCTCTTGATTATCGAGGAGAAAAAGGTATTGCCACCTCTTTAGGACATGCTCCGCAAGCAGCTTTGGCTAATCCGGCAGCAGGCTCTGTATTATCAGTCGCCGAAGCATTAACCAATCTTGTTTGGGCTCCGATGGCAGAAGGGATGGATAGCATTTCGCTGTCTGCCAACTGGATGTGGCCGTGCCGTGCACAGGAAGGTGAAGACGCGCGTCTTTATACGGCTGTCAAGGCATTATCTGATTTCTGCTGCGCACTGCAAATCAATGTACCGACCGGCAAGGACTCCCTGTCTATGACTCAGAAGTATCCAAACGGAGAAAAAATCATCAGCCCGGGAACTGTAATCGTTTCAGCCGGCGGTGAAGTTTCCGATGTGAAGAAAGTTGTTTCTCCTGTATTGATAAATGATGCCAAGAGCACCATTTATCATATCGACTTCAGTTTTGACAAGTTGCGTTTGGGCGGTTCTGCTTTCGCACAGTCTTTAAATAAAGTAGGAGATGATGTTCCGACAGTTCAAAATCCCGAATATTTCCGCGACGCTTTCCTTGCGATACAAGAACTTATCAACAAGGGCTTGATTATGGCAGGTCATGATATCTCAGCCGGTGGTCTCATCACAACACTGCTCGAAATGTGCTTCTCAAACATGGAAGGCGGTATGGAAATCAGCCTTGACAAAATAAAGGAAGACGATATTATTAAGATTCTGTTTGCCGAAAATCCGGGTATTGTCATTCAAGTGAAAGATAAAGACAAAGCTGAAGTTAAGAAGATATTGGAAGATGCCGGTATTGGCTACGTGAAGTTGGGTACACCGACAGACGAACGCCACATTCTCGTAACAAAAGGAGATGCTACCTACCAATTCGGCATTGACTATCTGCGTGATGTTTGGTATTCTACTTCTTATTTACTTGACCGCAAACAAAGTATGAATGGTTGTGCCAAAAAGCGCTTTGAGAATTACAAAGAACAACCGTTGGAATTTGTATTCGATAAATCATTCACTGGAAAACTTTCACAATACGGAATCACTCCAGAGCGTCGTACTCCGACCGGCATCAAGGCTGCCATCATTCGTGAAAAAGGTACCAATGGCGAACGCGAAATGGCATATATGCTCTACTTGGCAGGATTCGACGTGAAAGATGTCACAATGACCGACTTGGTAAGCGGACGCGAAACACTGGAAGATATCAATATGATTGTATTCTGTGGAGGATTCTCCAACTCTGACGTTTTGGGTTCTGCAAAAGGATGGGCAGGTGCATTCCTATTCAACCCGAAAGCCAAAGCAGCATTGGATAATTTCTATGCACGCAAAGATACCTTGTCACTGGGCGTATGTAACGGTTGCCAGTTAATGATTGAATTAGGATTGATTAATCCTGAGCATAACAAAAAAGCCAAAATGCTGCACAATGAATCACATAAATTTGAATCTAAGTTTGTTGGTGTAACAGTCCCGATGAACAGAAGTGTTATGTTCGGCTCATTAAGCGGCAGCAAGCTAGGTATTTGGGTAGCACATGGAGAAGGCAAATTCTCATTACCTTATGAAGAGGATAAATACAATGTGGTATTGAAATACTCATACGACGAATATCCCGGTAATCCGAACGGTTCAGACTATGGCGTAGCCGGATTAGCAAGTGCAGATGGACGCCATTTGGCAATGATGCCGCATTTGGAACGTTCTTGTTTCCCATGGCAGAACGCTTACTATCCTTCTGATAGAATAAACAATGACCAAGTAACGCCATGGATTGAAGCATTTGTCAACGCAAGAAAATGGGTTGAAATGAACAAATAATAAAACAATTTGTTATATTTACTAAAAAAGCGGTATATCATACTGATTGCCGCTTTTTTTGCATATAATAGATTTTGAAATGACAAGAAAATTTGCGAGCTTTGTGAGGTTTTCGCGTCTAAATACCATTATGAAAAGGACTCTTTTACTTATATATTTTGCGATTACTTTTATAACATCTGTCTCTGCCCAACTTTATCAGTATCTAGATACTAACGATGGTTTGAGCAGTCGTAGAGTCCTGTCCATACAAAAAGACAACAAAGGATATATGTGGTTCCTCACCCATGAAGGAATTGACAGATACAATGGCAAGCAATATGTTCATTATGACTTATCGGTAGACGGACACCCCAACATGAAATCCTTTCCCAACCTGAATACTCTGGAAATAGATACAACAGGTGTCATTTGGGAAATAGGAAAGAATGGATATATTTTTAAATACAACTCGCTACAAGACAAATACGAACTAGCCTGCAATTTTGCCAGCAAAGATAAAAGTAACAGTGGACTTCCACTCACTAGCACTTATTTGGACAATAAAAACAATATCTGGCTTTGTACCAAAGAGAAGCAATATATTTTTAACATCAACCAGGAAAAGCTGATCCATCTGACCAGTTCTATCCAGGAAGAAATCACCTGCATCACAGAAGCCGGAGACAATCAATATTTTTTAGGAACAAATCATAATGTATTTTGCGTTAAACTAATTAACAATCACCAACTACAGATACAAAGACATCCCCAATTGGAACAATTTCAGGTTGTCACCTATCTGTATTTCCACAAAAACACTCAAACTCTAATCATAGGAACACTGAGAGACGGTATATATCTATATAATATCAATACTCAACAATTAATGGATGTCCCCACAAAATTGTTGGACATTACAGTCAATACAATCATAGCCAATCCTAAGAAAATAGACGAAGTCCTGATAGCGACCAATGGAACCGGTGTTTATAAACTCAATTTGTTCACCCGTGAATTATCCCCTTTTCTGATTGCCGACCACAACCATTCAAATAAAATGAATGGGAATATCGTGAATGACATATTCATTGATAAAGATGACAAATTATGGATGGCCATTTATCCTGTCGGAATTACTTTATTCTCGAATAAATATCCCGGATATAAATGGATACAACATTCTTATGATAATCCAAACTCACTAATAGATAATCAAGTAAACTCCATTCTGGAAGATTCAGAAGGCGATATTTGGTATGCGACAAGTAATGGCATCTGTTTCTACAATTCTAAGAACAAACAGTGGAAGTGCCTACTATCCACTTATCAAAATGACACACAAAACCAGAACCATGTCTTTATCTCCATGTGCGAAACAGTCCCTGGCACCATATTGGTAGGAGGATATATGTCGGGAATGTATCAAATCAATAAAAAAGATATGGTACCCAAATATTTTTCTCAGCATTCCACGTTGGGATGGACTACTATTCGTCCTGATAAATACATACGTTGCATCTACAAAGACAATGATGGAATCATTTGGGCAGGCGGCTATTATAACCTAAAGAGCTATAATATGCAAACGAAAGAAATACAGTGTTACAGCATGGATTTCCCAGTTACCTGTATCAAAAATAAAGACCGACACAACTTATGGATAGGTACCATCAACGGATTATACCAATTCAACAAACGAAACCAAACACTGAAACCGGTCAATCTGGATTCAGAAATCGGATGTATCAATACTCTTTATCAAGATACCGTTGCTCATATTACCTATATTGGTACTCATGGTTCGGGCATGTGGGTATATAATAATAACACCGACAAAGTCGTGCGTTATCACATGAAAAACTCAGCATTGATTTCCAACAATATCTATTGCATTCTACCGGCTTTGGGAACAGATCTGATTATCAGTACAGAAAATGAGCTCACCCGTTTCAAAGTAAAGGAAAGAATATTCTCTAATTGGACAAAAGAACAAGGATTGATGGCTGTGAACTTCAACCCTTCAGCAGGTGTACACACCCAATCAGGACATTTCATATTCGGCACAGGGAACGGAGCCATTGAAATAGCAGACACCGTAAGCCTGCCAAATCGTTTCAAGTCTAAAATGATATTCAGTGACTTTAGCATCTTATATCAAAAGGTTTTCCCCGGCGAAAAGGATTCTCCTTTAACCCAAGGAATAGACGATACGGAGCACATTACTTTAGATTATAGCCAAAATATATTCTCTTTGAATGTATCTTCCATTAATTACGACAACCCGTCTAATATTCTATACACTTGGAAGCTAGAAGGATTTTATGATGAATGGACAACGCCCACGGCAGACAATCTGATACGTTATACCAACATCAATCCCGGAAATTACAAACTGAGAGTGAGAGCCATTCTGATGGATGATGAACATGTATTAGAAGAAAGAGCAATAAAAATAACCATAACGCCGCCTTTCTGGGCAACTTTTTGGGCCGGCATTATTTACCTCGTTATCATTATATTGGTAACAGTAAGCATTTTACGTTTCTTATGGTTAAGAAAAGACAGGAATAATTCTAAAGAGAAAATTCAATTCTTTATCAATACCGCCCATGACATACGTACACCGCTGACACTAATAAAAGCGCCGTTGGGAGAAATCCTGAAGAATGAACAACTGACAGAACAGGGTAAGATTAATGTTAACCTTGCCATTCAGAATACAGACAACTTGTCCGAGTTGGCCAGTAATCTGATTAATTTCGAAAAAGAAGAACTTTATACATCCAACGTTTATGTATCCAGATATGAATTGAATTCATATATCAAGTCTTATCTGAAGCAATTCAACCTATACGCTGAGAAAAAACAAATCAAAATTCATTTTGAATCCAATTTTACTTCTCAGGAGGTATGGCTGGATAAAAACAAAATGGATTCCATCATCAGAAACCTGATGACTAATGCGCTGAAATACACTCAACAGGGAGGAAATATCAAAGTCCAGACTTCTAAAAGCAAGAGCCATTGGTTTCTGCTTATCACTGATACCGGAATCGGTATTTCGTCCAACGACCAGAAGAAAATGTTCAAAGAACTGTTCAGAGGAAAAAATGCCACTAATTTACAAATTACCGGCAGTGGTATCGGTATGATGCTTACTTACAAACTCATCAAAAACCACTGTGGAAAGATTAGTATGAACAGTATAGAGAATGTGGGTACTACCTTTAAGTTATCATTTCCCATAAAAAGCAGTAAATACAACAACAAACTCTTCCCAAAAACTGATGTCATCGATCCGCTTCCAATCGTGAGGGAAGAAAGCAAAGAGGAAGTCACTACTCCCCCCATCTCCCCACTTAAACAGGGAGACAAAAAAGCTCCTTATATTCTGGTAGCCGAAGACAATGTGGAGTTACGTACTTTCTTATTACAAATATTATCTGACGAGTATCAAGTAACAGGTGTCTGCAACGGACAAGAAGTAATTAATTCTATCAAGAACAAACAGCCCGACCTCATTCTTTCGGACATCATGATGCCGGAACTGAATGGAGAACAAATGTGTCGCATTGTGAAAAATGATGTAGAGACAAGCCACATTCCTGTCATTCTGCTAACCGCATTGAATGATAAAGAAAGTATTATCAAAGGATTACAAAGTAAAGCAGACAGATACATCATTAAACCGTTTGATGTCAGTGTATTAAAAGCTAACATAGCCAACGTACTTGCCATCAGAGAACTAATACGCAAACGTTACAGCCAATTCCAATTCACCACAGAGGAAGAAAGTATGCCTCACCCGCCATTGGACTTAGATCAGGAATTTATTATAAAAGTAACCGAAACCATTAAAAGTAATCTGAGCAAAGAACTAAATGTAGACACTTTATGCGCTGCCTTTAATATGAGTAGAAGTAGCTTTTATAACAAGATAAAAGCATTGACAAATTATTCGCCCAGTGAGTTTATCCGTAAAGTGCGCATGAATGAAGCTGCCATATTATTGAAAAGCAAGAAATACACAGTATCCGAAGTTTCGGATATGCTGGGCTTTGGCGACCCGAAATATTTTACAGATAGTTTTAAAAAGTACTTTGACGTACCGCCAAGCGTTTATATGAAACAAAATTAAGACATGAATTTCTATTTAAAATCATTCGCCATCTTTTTTAAGATTGGCCTGTTTACCATCGGAGGAGGTTATGCGATGGTTCCACTCATACAAGATGAAATAGTGGATAAAAGAAAGTGGATTGACAAAGACGACTTTATCGATTTATTAGCACTTACTCAGTCTGTTCCAGGCGTATTTGCCGTAAACATCGCTATCTTTATAGGATATAAGTTGCGCAAATTCAGAGGAGCATTGGCCATGGCACTCGGAACAATACTCCCCTCCTTCATCATTATTTTGGCCATTGCCCTATTTTTCCAACAATTCAAGAACTATGAAGTAGTAGAAAATATATTCAAAGGAATCCGTCCGGCAGTGGTCGCATTAATTGCCGCTCCCACTTTCTCAATGGCAAAATCGGCAAAGATAAGCCGCTATACTATATGGATACCTATCGTATCGGCACTTCTTATCTGGCTGTTGGGGGTATCCCCCGTTTATATTATCATCATTGCCGGAGCAGGAGGTTTTTTCTATGGCAAGTACAAACATAAACATACATCAAAATGATATTCCTCTATTTATTCTATACATTCTTTAAAATAGGCCTCTTTGGTTTTGGAGGCGGTTATGCCATGCTTTCCTTAATTCAAGGAGAAGTAGTAACACGTTATCACTGGATTAATGCCAGTGAATTTACCGACATCGTGGCCATCAGTCAGATGACTCCAGGCCCTATCGGTATCAATTCCGCTACCTATGTAGGATATACTGCCGTACTGAATGCGGGATATAGCGAAGCTTTCGCCGTCATCGGTTCCATTGTAGCAACATTTGCTGTAGTCTTTCCATCTTTTATATTAATGATTGCCATCAGCAAATTCTTCCTGAAATATCAAAAGCACCCGGCTGTTGAAGCTGTATTCAGCGGATTGCGCCCGGCAGTAGTAGGTTTGCTGGCTGCCGCAGCCCTCGTTTTAATGAACAAAGAAAACTTCGGCAGTTATAAAGTAGATTGGTATCAATTCATTATAAGCGTCCTCATTTTCCTTACAGCTTTCCTCGGAACGCGTAAGTACAAGATAAATCCTATATTAATGATTATACTCTGCGGACTAGCGGGATTCCTCCTTTATTAATCCGTAAACAAGAATGTCTCAAAAGTAATCGTATCTATTCCGATTACTTTTGAGACATTCTTATCCTACAAGCATCTCCTCGGTGTTCAGAGCATTCTCCGACCTCCTAGATACTCATATTTTTATTTGTCAGCGTCTGTCCTTTATACTGTCCGGTTAAAGTACGGAGGAAAGATACAATCTTATCTACTTCCTGTTGCGGAAGGTCGATGCCCAACTGATACTTGGCCATCGCACGTACAGCATCCTCCATTGTCTTCATGCTTCCGTCGTGAAAATAAGGATAAGTGAGCTCCACATTTCTCAGTCCCGGCACTTTAAAACGATGACGGTCACGCTCTGCTTTCGTCTGCTTAAACCGGCCATTGTCTTCTTCCGTCATTTCAGCCTCACGGTCTGCAAAATAATCATGCTGCACACCGATTAATTCGTATGACTGTCCACCCAGAATTTCACCCACATGGCAAGTTGCACAATCATACTTTTTGAAAAGTTCATATCCGGCAAGCTCATCGGCTGTGATGGCATTCTTATCACCTTTCAGATAAAGGTCGAAACGTGAATTGGGAGTCAACAATGTCTTTTCAAACTCTTGAATCGCATCAGTGATATTCTTCTCATTCAGTCCGTCCGGATATACTTCTACAAATGCTTTTACAAAGTCTTTATCTTCAGCTAACTTGGCAGTAATCTGTTCGAAAGATTCGCAAGCCATTTCAACCGGATTCAAAGGAGGACCCGCAGCCTGTTCTGCCAAAGTACCGGCACGGCCATCCCAAAACTGCACAAAGTTGTAAGCAGCATTGTAAACAGTCGGAGCGTTTACTCCACCAAACTGTCCACCCACTCCTTCCGAATACTGCTTATTGTCCACACCACCTGTATCCAAACCATGACAAGAAGCACAAGACACCGTATTGTCGGCAGATAAACGAGTGTCATGATAAAGCATATCACCCAATACCACCTTGCGCACATCAACCGAAATAGAATCAGCAATCGGACGAATAGGCTCATTAACAAATTCAGGAGCCACATTAGTGTCCGTCATCAGCCCCATGCGATGATTCTTCACCCAGTTAAGGGCCAATTCCTTTTTCGCATCGCTGATAGAAGCTCCCCAATGCACCAAATAGTATTTAGCCTGAGGCATCTTGCCATCCAAAATAACTTTTTCCACTTTCGCCAAAGTCACCTGATCCACCTGATTTCCAGCTTCCAGGTCTTGCGCCATCTGAGTCATGTCAAAAACACGATAAGCCTTGCTCACATCCTCCATCACAATCTTCCCAGCCACGGGCATACCGGCATAGAACGGCAAGTCAGGATTTGAGGTGTGACATCTCAAACATCCGGCATCCGTAATGATTTGCTGCATCTGCGCATTTGCTTCCAAATCGGCAGACGGCACACGGTTCATCAGTCGGTAAGTAACTGCTAATGCTGCCACCACAACCAACAGTGCCACAATTAGTTTTGTACTTTTCTTCATGTTACATTGTTTTAGTTAGTTATTACGATTATATAAATGTACACTTTGCTGCGCTGCCGGAAGGTAATTCACTCCATACCAACACATTTGCAACGCAAAAAATGAAAGAATAAGCAACACATACAATGGTTTTCTGCCTATACGCCCGAACAGGCGAAGATGCACATACATTAAATACCCCATCCACGTTATGACTGCCCATGTCTCCTTCGGATCCCAACTCCAATAATTACCCCAAGCCTCTTTTGCCCAAAGAGAACCAAGCAACATCCCGATAGAAAGGAAAGCGACTCCTGCATAAACCAGATTATCAGCCGTCTGCAAATATTCCTCTTTATGACGAAACAATCCGCTGACGGCCACAATGAATGCACACCCCAACACCGAATAAGAAAACATATACACAGTGACATGCGGAATAAACCACACACTCTGCAAAGCCGGCATTAATGACTGGTCATGTATCTCCGGCTTCAACAAATTAATCACGACAAATACAGTAGACAACAAAGTGGAAAACGACAATATCCATCGATATCTCCATCGCATATATGTCAAGAGTCCGGCTATTCCCATAAAAAATGAATACCACAGACGTGTTTCCCCCATTGTCCGCAAAGGCGGCCGTTGCAGGTATTCCCATAATCCGGCAATAAAAATGCCCAATACCATAATTCCGGCAACAGTAAAGCCAACAGCCATCCTGCTCCTCATTGAAGAACGGAGTGCAAACACTGCCCCTGCCAGCCACAGACCGACGGACACCGCCGCAAATACATAGAAATTATCCCAATTTATCATACCTCTTTCGGATTTACACGTCTTTCCGGACCATTTATAAACAAGAGAACAGCTCCCGCCAGCATCATCAGAATACCGGTCACCGTTATATATTTCCACGGTTGCATCACAACTTGCAAAACACAATATCTACTTTCATTGCCACTTGCCATATCATACCCCGTGAGATACACATCTTCCCCTAACCGATAACTGTATGGATGATTCACCTCCAGCAATGCTTCATCGTCACCTAAACGCACTGTGGCAGCAAAACGAGAAGGACGTCCGTTAGGATAATATTCCACAGAAAAAGAACGCAGTTCCATCTCATAGTCCAAATGATAAGAAGCACCGTTCATGTCAAAAGCCTCACGTGCCGGTTCTCCTTTATAAAGAGGAATACGTAAGGTTTGTGTATCACTGCTCCCAAAGAATCCGGCAAAAAGCGCCAACCATAATCCTACATGATTCAGCATAAAACGCCAACGGGCAGTTTTCCTATGATAATAGGCATGTAAAGTAATCATTGCCAAATTACTTAACAACAAAAATAAGATAGCAATAAATATCCAGGAAGTCATAAAATTATAGAAGCCCAGCGAAGCCCCAATATTGGTACGCATAGCAGCTTCAACATCAGACAATTGGGGGAATAATCCAATAACCAGACTACCTGCTACGAACAGGATAATGGATAAAATACTTGTTTTAGGGGAGGAAAGGAAACGTGTAAAAGCTGATTTTCGACTTTCTTTATATAGTTTCCACAACAAGAACAGCCAAATAACCGCAAAAACAATATTTAGCGGAAATGCTATAAACGACAATGGGAAGTTTCCCATTAGCAGTTGTATGATAGCAGCCAGTAATAGATAGCCCGTTATGTACACATATCGCATATTCGTGTTCCTTTTTGTTATCCGGATACAAAGTAACGAAATAAAAACGAATTAACATATAAATTTCTTGTTAATTTGTAACAGTTACAAGATAATAATCAGATGTTGTCTCTTCCGGTTTTCAACTTCTGCATACGTTTTAAACTCCCTAAGTCATTTCATTAGTCGGACTAAGCGTTTTCGTCCTTTCAATTATGCCTGTCTGTCAGTCGGGTTACTACAGACTCCGGCAATGGACTGTACGGTCCACCGTAATGGACTGTACGGTCCACCGTAACGGACTGTACGGTCCGCTGCCGGAGACTGTAATAATCTTCCGCTTAAAAGACCTTAGCCAACCCTAAGAAACGGCTTATTCTTCCCTTCGTTAGTGATATGGTATGTTAAGTGTCCAAACGATTCCCCAAATTACAAAACCACGCATCATACATGTCATGTACGTAATCCGTTGCTCTCGGCGGTTTGACTTAAACCTTTCACCTTAAATACCGGTGAAACAACGCATTAGCCCCATGACACGTGTGAAACGTGGTTCTTACTTACTAATCTCTCAGTACTATTATGCTGTTTGTCTACAGTTTTACTTTCTTCTTTGCCCCTTTGGACTCATTATGCAGACGGTCAAGAGCTGTTACAACATAGTTATATTTTATCTTTCCACTTTCGTAAGGCAACTTATAATATGTGTCACGTGTGATAGCAACAATGTGAGAAGGATCCTCCAGATTCACTTTTTCTTTTTTATCAAAGCGATAAACCACGTATTGCACAGCCTTATCCATTTCCGTTTTTGCTTTCGGTGCCTGCCAGAAAAGCAACAAGCCATCCGGTGTCCAGACATCTTTTACTTTCTTTACTTTACCCGGAGCCTTGTCATCCATAAATGGCGATGTAGGCGGCAAAGCCGGATAACGGTGGTAATCTTTTACAAGCATAGTGCGATAGTTTCCTGCATTATCCACCACTGCCGAAGCATACCACTGGCAACTTCCCTGCACAGTAGGCAAAGCACGCTGAAGTTTCATCTTGGCAGGCATCTGATTGATAAGCGGATTATGGAGGTCGGGCTTATTCACCGTACGCATCACATCCTGACCTATATAGAGAGGACGGGCGGAAGCATTCTTTGCCCACCAACGAATCAAGGTGTCATAATCAGCGGCCGGATGACCAATTTCCCAATAAATCTGGGGAATATTATAATCCACCCAACCGTTGTTCACCCACATCAGCACATCAGCATACAAGTCATCATAATTTTGCAAACCACGTGTGTTGCTGCCATTGGGGTCACTCTTTACATTACGATAAATTCCGAAAGGAGAGATACCGAATTTCACCCACGGCTTGCACTCGCGCACCGTCTCATGGATTTCCTTTATCAACACATTCACGTTGTCACGGCGCCAATCGGCTTTATTACTGTATCCGCGACCATACTGTGCAAAACTGATATTGTCGGGAAAATCCTCTCCCGGATTAGGATAAGGATAAAAATAATCATCCATGTGAATGGCATCCACATCATAACGAGTTACAATGTCGCGCACAATCTTACAGATGTATTTCCGATTCTCGGGCAACGCAGGATTAAAATAAAGTTGTCCGGCATAATTCACGAAACGTTCGGGATTCTTGTTATAAGGATGAATGGGCGACAAGGCGGCCGTTCCTTTCGTCTTGGCACGGTAAGGATTAATCCAGGCATGGAACTCCATTCCCCGCTTGTGGCATTCATCAATCATGAATTGCATCGGGTCCCAATAGGGTGAGGGCACCCTGCCCTGCACTCCGGTAAGGAAACGGCTCCACGGCTCGTAAGAAGATTTATACAAGGCATCGGCTTCCGCACGTACCTGAAAAATTATCGCATTAATACCTGCACCTTGCAGACTGTTCAGCTGGTTTATTAATAACTGCTGCATCTTCTCTACCGGCATTCCCTGAAACTGTCCGTTCACGCACTGAATCCATGCACCACGGAACTCACGCTTCGGATAACGTGTCTGAGCACTGACACCCGAGGTAAAAAGTAGTGCTATCAATAAAAGGAGAATCGTTTTTGCTCTCATTTCTAAGTCTTCGCTTTTTAATAGTTTTGCGGACAAAGATAGAAAGAAAATATGAACCAGCGAGATAACAGACCGGTAAAAAAGGTTTCATCATCCCTATCTTCGAATAAATTAGCGATAATTCTTGGCTTTTAATTTAAATTCCATAACTTTACGCTCTATTTTCGGCACCTGATATAGCCAAAGAAGGAATAAGAATGAAAATATGAAGGAAACAACTTGGACTAAAGTAAAAACGACTGTCAAAAGTTGGCGAGTAGGAGATTACATTCGTCAATTCAGTATCGTGGTTGCAGGAATCATTGTAACTTTTTTGGGAAGTGACTTAATAACCGAACATACCCGCCAGAAGGAAGTGCGTGCCACGATGCTGTTGGTAGCGGAAGAATTGGAATATAACAGGGGGGAACTTCATAGAATAAAGAACTTGTTGGACATTGACATACACATGAGCCGATTATTGGTGAATCAGGCTATGGATATATCCGAGATACCTGGAGATACTTTATGGAAATATGGCAAGCTTTTCAATAATATGGATGACTTCATTTACAGGACCGATGCTTTGGAGGTGCTGAAAGGTTCTTCATTGATGCAGTATATTTCCGACAAACGTGTATTGCAGGATGTGTTACAAACCTATTTTGAGTTGGGAAGAAAAAAGAAAGATATCGGTGATTATTACGCAACAAAAACCAATGTATTGATGAGTCTTGCCCTGTCTGCGTGCAGAAAAGATATTTTAAACGATAACCGTACTTTTCGGGGTGAAATTTCCTTTCTATTGAAACATGATAATTTTGTCAACTTTGTCATCATGGTTCCCGGCTTCTTGAATTGGTATGAGTTTGATGAACTGGATGAGATGTTAGACAAGCAAATTCAGGTTTTAAAGACCAAATATAAATAATCTCCTTCTTTATAATCTCCCTCCGGCATTCATTCAGCGGTATTTTCTATTTTGATTCCCTTATGAATGTTGGTAAAGCACCTCCGTCGTCTTGACAAAGGACTTCCTGAAAGGGCATAAAAAACAGATTCCAACAGAAATTCAAAGAGGCCCTTAAATGAAAAGAACCTATCCCATCTTCTCCACAGCTCAATCTGAAGCAGTCATTCAAAAAGGCGACGGATTTCAATATCCGTCGGCCGCTTATTCCTCCACTATCCACTTCTCTATATTTCGGGTCCGGTCACTGAAGTTCACCCCTATCTTGAATAATTTACGCGCATCGCTCTGGAAAGGCCGCGCATAATGCTTCTCATTAATTTGTCGTAAGGCTTCTTCAGCCGTACCGTTAAACTTGAATTCCATGAGATAAACAAACTTATCAGTCTGAAGAACCAAATCGATGCGCCCCTCGCCCGTATGGTATTCCGCTTTTACATAAAATCCCATCAGTTTGAAGATGATAAAGAGTACATTCTGATAATGCAGCTCCCGGTCGCGGATGATTTCGTAGGGAGTGTCCGCAAAAAAACTTTGCAGACGACGGAAGAAGGAGTCATAGTCACCAGACTCTACTTCGCGGACGAACTTTAAGATTTCAAACGGAGTTTCCACCTTCGTTACTTTCGCATAATAAGGAAGCAGGAAACGCATGAACCCTTCCTCCACTTCCCGGTTGGGGAAGCCTAACTGATAGATGCCAAAACGAGAATCATACTCTTTAATCGTGAGATAGCCGCTCTGATAAATGACCGGAATGGGATTGGTGGACTCGGAATCCACACTGTTCAACGTATCGGCATCCGTTTCCACCTGCGCCATGCGGTGAAGGTCGTAGTCATGCTTCTTCAGCAACTCCACCAGATAAGTGGGCGTACCCGTCTCGAACCAATAGTTGCCGAATTCCTTCCGCTTGAAGGCATTGAGCAGACTGAACGGATTGTAAATGCCGGGGGAATTGTGTGTAAAATGATAACCGTCATAACATTCCTTCAGTTTATCGCATAGTGCCTCGTCACTCATCCCCTGCGCACGGGCAAACTCATGAATCTCCGGTCTCAGATTGGCATGAAGTTCCGCTTCACTGATACCGCAAACTTCCACAAACTCATTCCACATCGAAATGTCATCCAGATTGTTCAACGCACTGAACACACTCAGTTTGCCAAACTTGGTCACTCCTGTAAAAAAGCCGAGTTTGATATAAGCATCCATCGTCTTGACGACACCATAAAAAGGCTGTAAGGTCTTTCGGAATTCATCTCGCAGCGTCTCATTGCCAATGGCCTGCAGCATGGGCTTGTCATATTCGTCTACCAGAATGGCGACACGGTGTCCGCTCCTTTCAACAGCACGCTGAATAATTCCTTTAAAACGGAGTGCAAAGGTTGTTTCCGTAGGGCGCGTTCCATACTCCTGTTCCCAGCTGGCAAGGTTATCGTCCAAAATCCGGTCCAGACCTTCGGGCGTATCATATTTCCCGATATTCAAATCCAAGTGCAGCACAGGCCGTACCGTCCAGTCCTTTTCCAGTTGCTCCATCGCCAATCCTTCAAACAGTTCGCGCTTCCCTTGAAAATACGCTTCAAAGGTGGAAATAAGCAGACTTTTACCGAAACGACGGGGACGGCTCAAGAAATAATAACGTCCGGTTTTAACCAAACGATAAATCCAAGCTGTCTTATCAATATAGAAATACCCGTCTTTACGGAGTGTCTCAAAGTTCTGGATGCCAATAGGATAAATTTTATCACTCATACTCTTCCGCTTTTGTATAACATCAAAACAAAGATACACATTTCCCGCTTATTCTCAATCTTTTCACAAGAAATATTCCTCTAAGCACGATTCATCCCGCATCATTTTAAAGAAGAATTTCCATTGAGAAACATTTTTTCACCTTACGGAATGAAACGTATCCGAGTAGGATTGACTATCTTTGCATATTCAACTAAATGCAACAAAGAATGTCCGAAAGTAACTATATATCTATCAAAGGAGCCAAGGTCAACAACCTCAAAAACATTGATGTGGATATTCCCCGTAATAAACTGGTGGTTATTACAGGCTTATCCGGTTCCGGAAAATCATCATTGGCTTTTGACACGTTATATGCCGAAGGCCAGCGTCGCTATGTGGAAAGTTTATCTTCTTACGCCCGCCAGTTCTTGGGCAGAATGAGTAAACCGGAATGTGATTTTATCAAAGGTATTCCTCCGGCCATTGCCATCGAGCAGAAAGTAAACAGCCGCAATCCGCGTTCCACAGTAGGAACTTCGACCGAAATATATGAATATTTACGATTGCTTTACGCACGTGTGGGGAAAACATATTCCCCCATCAGCGGTCAATTGGTGAAGAAACACAGTGCGGAAGACATCGTGAATTGTATGCTTTCTTTTCCCAAAGGGACTAAATATACCGTACTCGCTCCACTATTGCCACGCGAAGGACGCAGCATTGCCGAACAATTAGACATTGACTTGAAGCAGGGATTTACACGTGTGGAAGTGAACCGCGAGATTATGCGTATCGAGGACTTCCTGCAACAAGTGCCGGCCGAAGGAAAGAAACAAAATATCTACCTTTTAATAGACCGTATGACGGCCGACGACAGCAAAGACAGCATCAGCCGACTGACTGATTCTGCCGAAACTGCCATGTATGAAGGTGACGGAGCTTGCATGCTTCGCTTCTATTCACCGGACGGCAGCACACAACTTTTTTCCTTCAGCACGAAGTTTGAAGCAGACGGTATCACCTTTGAGGAGCCCAACGACCAGATGTTTTCTTTCAACTCTCCCATCGGCGCCTGTCCCAGTTGCGAAGGTTTTGGAAAGGTAATCGGAATAGACGAACACCTTGTCATCCCCAACCGTGCTCTGAGTGTGTATGACGGAGCGGTGATTTGTTGGCGCGGCGAGAAGATGGGCGAATGGTTGAAAGAGTTTATCCATGAAGCTCCGAAACATGATTTCCCTATCTTCACACCTTATTATGAATTGACGCAAGAGCAAAAAGACTACTTGTGGCATGGCCCGAAGGAGAAAGCTTGTATCGATTCTTTCTTTAAAATGCTGGAAGAGAATCAATATAAAATTCAGTATCGCGTGATGTTGGCACGCTACCGGGGAAAGACGCTTTGTCCGGTGTGTCACGGAACCAGACTGAAAAAAGAAGCCGGATATGTAAAAGTAGGCGGACGCTCTATATCCGAGCTAGTGGATTTGCCGATTCATGATTTAAAGGAGTTTTTCCGCACATTAGAATTAGACGCACACGATGCTGCTATAGCCAAACGTATACTGACGGAGATTAATAACCGAATCAACTTCCTGATGGATGTCGGTTTAGGCTACCTCACATTAAACCGTCTTAGCAATACACTGTCAGGTGGTGAAAGCCAACGTATCAATCTGGCAACTTCTTTGGGAAGCAGCCTGGTGGGATCGCTCTATATATTGGATGAACCTAGCATCGGACTTCACAGCCGTGATACTGAACGCCTTATCAAAGTATTACGCCAATTACAAGAGCTGGGGAATACTGTTGTAGTGGTAGAGCATGATGAAGAAATCATCCGTGCCGCCGACTACATTATAGATATCGGCCCCAAAGCCGGACGCTTGGGAGGGGAAATCGTCTACCAGGGAGACATGAAAGATTTGAAAAAGGACAGTAACAGCCATACGGTTCGTTATTTACTTGGGGAAGAAACCATCGAAATACCCAAATCACACCGTCCTTGGAATAATTATATTGAAATAAAAGGAGCCAGAGAGAACAACCTGAAAGGAGTGGATGTACGTTTTCCTCTAAATATAATGACGGTAGTTACAGGTGTCAGCGGTTCGGGAAAGAGCACATTGGTGCGTGATGTTTTCTATAAAGCACTAAAACGGGAATACAGTGAAAGCAGTGAACGACCGGGTGAATTCGTTTCTATCAGCGGCGACATACAAATGGTTAAGGACATTGAGTTTGTCGATCAAAATCCAATCGGGAAGTCATCACGCAGCAATCCGGTGACTTATGTAAAAGCATACGATGAAATCCGTAAACTTTACGCAGAGCAACCCTTGGCCAAACAAATGGGTTACACAGCCGGATACTTTTCTTTCAACACCGAAGGAGGACGTTGCGAAGAATGTAAAGGCGACGGAACGGTTACGGTGGAAATGCAATTTATGGCCGACTTGGTGCTGGAATGTGAGTCTTGCCACGGCAAACGCTTCAAAAGCGATACGTTGGAAGTGAAATTCCAAGATAAGAATATATATGATATATTGGAAATGACCGTGAATCAGGCCATAGAATTCTTTACTGAACACGGACAAAAAAAGATTGTGAAGAAACTCACTCCGCTGCAAGACGTGGGATTGGGATATATTAAATTGGGACAATCTTCTTCTACGCTGTCCGGTGGTGAGAACCAACGTGTGAAGTTGGCTTATTTCTTGAGCGTGGAAAAGACTCAGCCTACTATCTTTGTCTTCGACGAACCCACCACCGGTTTGCATTTCCATGATATCAAGAAATTATTGGAAGCTTTTGACGCACTTATCAGCCGGGGGCATACGATTGTTATTATCGAACATAATCTGGATGTGATAAAATGTGCCGATTATGTTATCGACCTGGGACCGGAAGGTGGAAAGATGGGGGGCAATCTGGTAGTGGCCGGCACACCGGAAGAGGTGTCAAAATGTGCTGCATCTTATACCGGTCATTTTTTAAAAGAGAAATATTTATAATCTTAAATAAATAAACAATGAAAAAACTACTTTATCTATCAATGCTCCTGTTATTTGTTCTCACAGGATGTACAGAAGAAAAAAAAGAATTCACCGTCTTACAGTGGAATATTTGGCAAGAAGGAACCATGATACCCGGAGGTTATGATGCTATTGTTGATGAAATCATTCGCCTCCGCCCCGATTTCGTAACCCTTAGTGAAGTACGCAATTATAATAACACCAATTTCACTGCACGCCTTACCCAATCATTAAAAGAAAAAGGAGAAACGTATTACTCCTTCTACACATACGATACCGGTTTACTTAGCCGCTATCCTATTACCGACTCACTGACTGTCTTCCCCGAAAACGGTGACCACGGAAGCATCTACCGTTTGACCGCCGACATGAACGGAAAGAAAATGGCCGTTTATACCTCTCATTTGGATTATCTGGATGATGCATATTATAATGTACGCGGATATGACGGTTCTACCTGGGAAGAGATTCCTATCCCCACTACAGTGGAAGAAGTATTGGAAAGAAATGTAGCATCACAACGTGATGATGCCATCAAGATGTTTATTGAGCAGGCAAAGAAAGACCGCGAAGCTGGATATACCATTATTCTGGGCGGCGACTTCAACGAACCCTCGCACCAAGATTGGACAGAAGAGACCAAAGACCTTTACGACCACCACGGATTGGTAATCCCTTGGACAGTACCTGTCTTGCTGGATGAAGCCGGTTTCGTTGATGCTTACCGTTCTTTCTATCCTAATGTGCTCGACTATCCCGGTTTTACCTATCCTTCTGACAACTCGGCTAAACCTGCCGAAAAAATCACTTGGGCTCCCAAAGCCGACGAACGCGACCGCATCGACTATATTTGGTTCTATCCCGAAGAAGGGCTGACCGTAAAAGATGCAGCTATCTTTGGTCCCAAAGGTTCTATCGTACGTTCAGAACGTGTGCAGGAAACCTCTAAAGACAAATTCATCGAGCCGCAGAATGTATGGCCGACAGACCATAAAGGTGTTTTAGTGACATTCCAATACTAATATATTAACAATCTAAAAAATTACCTTATGATTAAGCAGACTTATAAAAAATGGATTGCTGCTTGTACCGTGACAGGCTCATTGCTGTTGGGTGCTTGTACTTCTACCCCTCCCTCTGTCAGAGACGTTTCTATCGTCCCGCTGCCGAACAGTGTTCAACAAGACAGCAGCGCATTCGTTCTCCCCAAAAGTTGCACCATCGGTATCACTGATTCCCAGCTGGCTCCGGCTGCCGAATATCTGGCAGGAATACTTTCTCCTTCCACCGGATATAATGTAAAAGTACAAGAGGGAGAAGGAACCATCACCCTCTCATTGGGGGAAGTTGAAGGCAAAGAAGGTGCATACCAACTGAAGGCTGACACTAAGAAAATCAGTATAAAAGGAAACTCTTATGGTGGGGTTATTGCCGGCATAGAGTCTTTACGCCAATTATTCCCTCCCCAGATTGAATCCAAACAAATAGTGGACGGTGTAGACTGGGCTATTCCAAGTGTGGAAATCAATGATGCTCCCCGCTTTACTTGGCGAGGTATCATGCTGGATGTTTCACGCCACTTCTATTCTAAAGATGAAGTAAAAGAGCTATTGGATGTGATGTCACTTTATAAGATGAATAAGTTCCACTGGCATCTCACCGATGACCAGGGCTGGCGTATCGAAATAAAAAAATATCCTTTGCTGACCGAGAAAGGTGCTTGGCGCAAGTTTAATTCTCATGACAAAGAATGTATCCGCCAATCAAAAGCGAACAACAATCCCGATATGGCTATTCCCGAAAATAAGATTCGCATTGTAGAAGGTGATACACTGTATGGCGGCTATTATACTCAGGAAGATATCAAAGAAGTAATTGCATACGCCAAAGTGCGTGGTATCGACATTGTTCCCGAAATAGATATGCCGGGACATATGCTGGCTGCCGTAAGCAATTATGAAGGTGTATCTTGTTTCGATGAAACCGGTTGGGGAACGACCTTCTCCTCTCCTGTTTGTCCCGGAAAAGATTCGGCTATAGAATTCTGCAAGAATGTATATAGTGAGCTTATTGAGCTCTTCCCCTACAAATATGTACATATCGGTGGCGATGAAGTAGAGAAAGCCAACTGGAAAAAATGTCCCGACTGCCAAAAGCGTATGCGTGACAATAATCTGAAAACTGAAGAAGAACTGCAATCATGGTTCATCCATGATATGGAGAGATTCTTTAACGATAAAGGAAAAGAAATGATTGGCTGGGATGAAATTATTGAAGGGGGACTTTCAAAAACAGCAACCGTCATGTGGTGGCGCAGTTGGGCTAAGAATGCTCCTTCTAAAACGACCGGGCAAGGCAATCCTATCATTTTCACTCCTAACGGACAGTTCTATCTAGACTATCAGGAAGATAAGAATTCAGTTGCCAATATTTATAATTATAATCCGATGAGCGAAATTCAGAGTACTGAAATGCAACCGTTGGTACTGGGTGTACAAGGTAATATTTGGTGCGAATGGATTCCTTCACGTGAACGTATGCAGTATATGGCTGTTCCGCGTCTGTTGGCTATCGCCGAATTGGGTTGGAGCAATCCTTCACAAAAAGACTGGAATGCATTTGCCCAACGTCTTGCCAACCAATTTGAACGCCTCAACATTATGAATGTCAACTACCGTATTCCTGATTTGGAGGGTTTTAACAAGACAAATGCCTTTATTGGTGAAGGTGTTGTCAATATCACCTGTCTTGACCCAAGTGCAGAGATACACTATACCACAGACAGTTCTGTTCCCACTTTACAGTCGCCTAAGTATGACGGTCCGTTAAAAGTAACCGAAACAACCGATTTCACATTCCGCACTTTCCGTCCGAATGGTAAACCGGGAGATATCACCACCACTCGTTTTATCAAAAGCGAATATGCCCCGGCTGTTACTGCTGCTCCATCCAATCCCGGATTGAAAGCCACTTGGCATGAATTCAAAGGAAATAAATGTGCCGAAATAGAGAAATCACCGGTAAATGGAAGTTATTCCATCGAAGATGTAATGATTCCGAAGAAAGTAAAAGGCAATATCGGTCTAATTATCAAAGGATACATTAATGCTCCTCAGGATGATATTTATACTTTTGCCCTCCTGTCAGACGATGGTAGTACGTTAGTGATTGATGGCGAACAAATCATTGACAACGATGGTCCTCATGGTCCTCGCGAAGTAGTAGGCCAAAAAGCTTTAGCTAAAGGATATCACCCGATTGAGATTCGTTACTTTGACCAAAACGGTGGTCAACTGAAAATGAAAGTTAGTGGAAACGACGGTAAGGAGATTCCGTTTACTCATTTATATGCCCACTAAATAAAGAAGGAGAGACAAGACTCTGACAATTTATCATTTGCGGAGATGTGTCAAAACTCCCCTTTTATCGAAATCACCCTCGCTACAGGTAGCTGTAGCGAGGGTGACTTTTAGTTTATGAGAGTTTCGACACACCCTCGTATTTTTTTAACCTTATTATACTTGTTATCAACTAGAAATAAAGTCCGAACCCTATTTTGAAGCCCAATTTACTGTATTCAGAAGTATGGTTAAAACTCAAATCATAATATACAGCAGGTTCTACGGTCAGATTTCGTCCCAGAAAGAATGCATAACCCACTTCCGGTGTCAGGCAAACAAGATTCTTCTTATAATCCCCATTAGAAAGATGTTTGTAAGCCATTCCAAGTCCGCCATATATCCCACAACTAGATAAATAATAACGTCCTTGTGCTCCAATACTTGTCTCATCTGTTCCATGTTCCACATACTGTCCTTTGAAATTTAACAGTATCGCAAAGTTGTCGGCAACAAAAGCACCACCTCCCAACGTAAAGCCAAAATTGGTTCCCTCATACTTGCTATGAGAGAGGTCAAGCCCTGTCAATGAAGCATTCACATACCAAACATCCTTTTCAAACTGTGCATGTGCACCTAATGTCGTTACTACCAACATCACCAAGCTGACTAAAAATTTCTTCATAAAGTTGTCGTTTAAGTAAATATTCTATTTCTTGTTCTCCATGTTCTGCCTTTCCTGTTCTCTACGCTTTTCCTGCTTACGAAGAACAATCCAAAGCAAGGCAATGATAAGATAGGATACCCCTATCGTTACATATTTTTCCGTATTACCAATCTCTGTATTCCGCGGAATAAAATAAATAGCCATTATTGTGGTGTAAATAAATAACGCCATGGGCAACCTAGTTGATTTCTTATATTTTCTCATATACTATACTACTTTGTTTTTTATACCAAGTTATAAATCCTATAGCTGCAACCAGCGTACATATTCCTCCCAACACATACGAGATATGACCGGAAAGTGCCAATCCTTCGGGCGCAATACAAATATAAGTAGAACAAACCGCTGTCATAAACAGAGCCGGCAATAACGTAATATAATAATTCTTTTTCATACGCACCAAATATACGGTTATCGCCCATAAAGTAAAGACAGACAATGTTTGATTACACCATGCAAAGTAACGCCAAATCATATCAAATCCTGCCGCATCGCGTTGGCTATACAGCAAAATACCAATAGTCACAGCAAAGATGGGAATGCAAATCAATAAACGTTTTGTTACACTTTTTTGTTCCAAATGCATAAAGTCGGCAACAATCAACCGGGCCGAACGCAATGCTGTGTCTCCACTGGTGATAGGTGCTGCAATCACCCCTAGTATTGCCAGCAACCCTCCAACTGTTCCCAACCATTCTTTTGTTATACTATCCACTATTATCGAAGCATTGCTTTCTTCCATACCATTCCGATGGAAGAAGTAAGTAGCGGCAGCCGCCCATATCAATGCCACAATACCTTCTGTTACCATTGCTCCATAAAAAATCGGACGACCATATTTTTCGTTCTTCATGCAACGGGCCATCAAAGGAGACTGTGTAGCATGGAAACCACTAATGGCACCACAAGCAATAGATACAAACATGATGGGAAAAATAGGCAAACCGGCAGGATGAGTATTTTGTATGCCGTCTGTTATTTCGGGCAAAGCCGGATGATGCCATATCAACATAGCTAAAATTCCGACTGCCATGAACAACAAAGCAATGGCAAACAATGGATAAATCTTGCCAATAATCTTATCCACCGGCAGCAGGGTAGCCAACATATAATAAACGAAAACAATAATAATCCAAAAAGTTACATCCATATAATCAGGCGTTAACTTGGCCAATAAACCGGCAGGCCCGGCAACAAACACCGCTCCAACAAGTATCATCAGAACAACAGTAAAGCCACGCATCAACTGTTTGGTAGGAAGTCCCAGATAACGGCCGATTATTTCGGGAAGACTCTCACCATTGTGCCGTAGAGAAAGCATTCCTGATAAATAATCGTGTACAGCACCGGCAAAAATAGTTCCCAATACAATCCATAGATAAGAGGCCGTGCCGAATTTTGCTCCCATAATAGCTCCGAAGATAGGGCCTAGACCTGCAATATTAAGAAACTGAATCATGAAAATCTTCCAAGTGGGAAGGGGAATAAAGTCTACGCCATCCTCCATAGTCAGAGCCGGTGTTTTTCTATTCTTATCAGGGCCGAAAAGACGCTCTACATAGCTTCCATATAAAAAGTATCCGCCTATAAGAACCAATAATGCAATAATAAAGGTTATCATATACTCTATTTAATTGTTTTGTCATCGCAAAAATAACGATTTAAATGATTACTTCTTATCTTTGCAACAAAATTAAAGCGAATGCGAACACTATTTCTTACTTTATTACTGGTAATGCTAACATCTTTACCGGTTATATCACAACCTAAATACGAAATTCGTGCTACTTGGCTCACGACCTTGGGCGGAATGGATTGGCCGCGCACCAAAGCAGGAAACGCAACAGGCATTCAACGCCAGAAAAAAGAATTATGTGATATACTCGACTGTTTGAAAGCTGCGAATTTCAATACTGTATTATTGCAAACCCGCCTGCGTGGGGATATGATATATCCGTCCTCCATCGAGACTTTTGCCGAATCGCTGACAGGATATACCGGACGTAATCCGGGATACGACCCATTGGCTTTTGCCATTGAAGAATGCCACAAACGAGGCATGGAACTGCACGCTTGGATAGTGACCATCCCGGCCGGAAACACCCGGCAAGTAAAGCTGTTGGGACGAAACTCCATCGTACAGAAGAACAGAAAAATATGCAAGCTATATAAAGGTAACTGGTATCTGGATCCGGGCAATCCTGAAACCAAAGAATATCTATCCCGCATCGTGAAAGAAATCACTTCACAATATGACATAGATGGCATCCATTTCGACTATATCCGTTATCCCGAACAGGCTGATAACTTTCCGGATAAAGATAGCTACCGCAGATATGGAAAAGGAAAAGAGTTGAGACAATGGCGTCGGGATAACATTACCGACATTGTACGCCGCCTTTATACTGATATCAAGTCTATCAAGCCATGGGTAAAGGTAAGCAGTTCACCCATTGGTAAATACCGTGACACAAACCGTTACCCATCCCGCGGTTGGAATGCTTATCATGTAGTCTACCAAGATGCACAAAAGTGGTTAAAAGAAGGAATTCATGATGCTTTGTTCCCAATGATGTATTTCCAAGGAAACAATTTCTATCCTTTTGCATTAGACTGGAAAGAAAATAACGGCAACCGTTGGATTATTCCCGGACTAGGAATCTATTTCCTCTCTCCTCGTGAACAAGATTGGCCATTGGACGAAATAGTTCGCCAAATTCATTTCACCCGTCAGATAAAGCTAAACGGACAAGCTTATTTCCGCAATCGCTTTTTACTTGATAACACCAAAGGAGTACTGGATGAACTAAAAGAAAACTTTTATACGACTCCTGCACTGATACCTCCTATGAAATGGGCAGACAGTATTCCACCTTCTGTTCCGTCTACTCCTTCGGTACAACAACTGCCCAATGGTAAACTTCGCATGAGTTGGCAAGCATCAACCGACAATAGCAACCAAGCTGTTGTTTACCATTTATATGGTTCCAATACATACCCTGTGGACATTAACCAATCCCAAAATTTAGTGGCTACACATCTTATTGCCAATGAATATGAATACGCAGCCATTATCCCTTGGTTGCAAAAACAATACTTTGCCGTCACCGCAGCCGACCGTTTCGGTAATGAAAGTGCTCCACTGGCTCTGAATACTGTTTCGGATATGGATATACCATTATTAAATAAAGGAGATATGCTCTACCTGCCAGAAATAGAGGATGCGCAAACTATCATTATCTATAATGTCACCAACGAAGAAGTATGGAAAACCGATTATGTCAATAAACTGTTTCTAGCATCATTACCCGATGGCTTTTATACAGTAAAAGTATTCAATCGACAAAGTAAAAGCCTATTTGCAGGAAGTATTATGAAGTAAATATTCACAAAATAACATCTTGTTTCATCCTTTCTTATGTTTTCTATACTCGCTGGGAGACATTCCCATTATCTTGGAAAACAAACGAGAAAAATAATAGCAGTCCTCTATTCCTATTTTATGGCAAACCTGATTTATCTTGATATCTGTACAGTCTATCAGATAGCAGGCATGCTGTATCTTCAACAAATTGAAGTAATTGACAGGTGAGTGTCCTGTACGGTTATTAAAAATGGTAGAAAAATGAGAGACAGAATATCCCGTATGCCCGGCTATTTCAGAGATACTGAGTTTTTTTCCTATATTTTCTTTCATAAAGTGAATAGCCGCATCTACTAAATCATTTGAAATATCATTGACTGTAGCATTTCTATATTCTTGCAAATAACAAATGGTACCAAGAAAATGATGGAAAGCCGAACAAGCATACAACAGATTTTCTTTACTGTATCCCAATTCTAATGTATGATATATTTCTTCAAATAAATTCAACCGTCCATTGATACGTGAATAAATGGTAGGTTTGATATCAATAGGAGTCAATAGACGTGAAGCGTAATACTCTGATAAGTCTCCTTTGAAATGTATCCAATAGATTGTCCATGGATCTGTATCATCGGCTCCATAACTATGGGATACATTAGCAGGCAAAATAAAGCATTGATTACTTTTTATTTCGTAACGCTCATTATTCACGTCAAACCATCCTCTCCCCTCCACGCAATAAATAAACACATATTGTGAAATGGGAGTTTCACGTTTTCTGAAATGATGTTCTGCCCGTGGATAATATCCTATATCCGTAATATGCAACGCATTGGCCAAAGGATTATTTTCCATCGCATGTATGATTGATGCAGGAAGTACCAAAGCTCTTTCACCCGAAAATCCATCTTTGCGTTTAATCATCGTTGCAGAAGTTACAGTTAACGGTAGCAAAGATAATGGCTTTCATGCAGACAGCAAAGTTATTATCATAAGATTATCCATCCAATTCAAAAGTTTATCTATTCCCTATTCAAGAAAAATACAATTCCTTTGCGATATGATTTATATAACAATACACAATGAAAAACATTAATTCAAAGAATTTACTATTTATCTGCTTCATTTCTGCAATGGGCGGCTACTTGTTTGGTTATGACTGGGTAGTCATTGGCGGAGCCAAAATTTTTTATGAACCATTCTTCATTATCGAAGATTCAGCAACGTTGCGTGGTTGGGCAATGAGTAGTGCCTTGTTAGGCTGTTTGGTCGGAGCAGGATTCTCCGGCAGTTGGAGTGATAAATATGGTCGCAAAAGGCTGTTAATATTATCCGCTTTGCTATTTTTAGTGTCTGCTGTCGGTACTGGAGCTGTCGATAATTTTTCCTGGTTCATTTTTTATCGTATTGTAGGTGGATTGGGTATTGGAATCGCTTCAAATGTTTCACCTATATATATAGCTGAAGTATCACCGACTGAAATACGCGGAAAACTGGTATCTTTAAACCAACTGACCATTGTATTAGGCATATTGTCTGCGCAACTGGTCAACTGGATGATAGCAAACATATTTACAGAAGGGAGTTCACAACTCTCTGCAGAAGGAATAGAACAGGCATGGCGATGGATGTTTTGGGCGGAAGCATTACCGGCTGCCTTATTTTTCACATTGGCTTTCATTATCCCTGAAAGTCCACGTTGGTTAGCCACCAAAGAGGTGAAAGAAAAATATGATTGGCGGGCTTTGTCACAACCGGGCGTGTGTCGGGTATTAATATTAGGAATCGTTTTGGCTGTTTTCCAACAGTGGTGTGGTATCAATGTTATATTCAATTATGCTCACGAAGTCTTTTCGGCTGCCGGTTATGAAGTATCGGATGTCTTGATGAATATCGTGATAACAGGAGTAACGAATGTAATTTTTACTTTTGTTGCCATTTACACTGTTGACCGTTGGGGAAGAAGATCATTGATGTTAGTAGGCTCGGCAGGACTTGCCGCTATCTATCTGCTGATGGGATGTTGTTACTTTCTAGGGATGAGCGGTTGGATAATGCTGGTACTGGTAATGATGGCAATTGCTTGTTATGCCATGTCATTAGCCCCCATTGTATGGGTTGTGTTATCCGAAATATTTCCACAACAAATCCGTGGAACAGCTATGGCTATCTCTACCCTCTTCTTATGGATAGCCAGCTTCATCCTCACTTATAGTTTTCCTCTCTTGAATGAATCATTACAGGCTGCCGGAACGTTTTGGCTGTATGGAGGTATTTGCTTAGCGGGATTCTTCTTTATTCGTGCCCGACTACCGGAAACAAAAGGAAAAAGTCTGGAAGATATAGAAAAAGAAATAACAAAAAAATAAAACTGATATGGACATCAAAGTAAAAGTTTGGGAAGAAGACATTCAGCTTCCTACCTATGGTATTGGCAAACCGGAAAAGAATCCGATGTTTTTTGAAAATAGAGTTTATCAAGGAAGTAGCGGGGTGGTTTATCCTTATCCTGTTATAGAAAAAATCTCAGATACTTGTCAAAATCAAACGTATCATGCTGTTTATCTGGAGAATGAGTATGTTAAGATTATGATTCTTCCTGAATTAGGCGGGCGTGTACAAATGGCTTATGATAAAATAAAACAACGTCATTTCATTTATTATAATCATGTAGTAAAACCTGCTTTGGTGGGACTGACGGGACCGTGGATTTCCGGTGGTATTGAATTCAATTGGCCTCAGCATCACCGTCCCAGCACTTATCTACCCATAGATTTTACAATTGAAGAAAGTGCAGATGGAAGTGCCACTGTATGGGTGAGCGAACGAGAACGTATGTTCCATCAGAAAGGAATGGCAGGTTTCACTCTGCGTCCCGGCAAAGCTGTACTCGAAATTCAAGGAAAACTATATAACCCGACTCCTGTTCCGCAAACCTTTTTATGGTGGGCTAATCCGGCTGTTGCAGTCAATGAAGCCTATCAATCGGTTTTTCCGGCTGATGTCAATGCCGTATTCGATCATGGTAAGCGGGATGTGTCAAAATATCCTATTGCTACCGGCGTCTATTATAAAATGGATTATTCGGCCGGTGTAGATATCTCACGTTATAAGAATATACCGGTACCCACTTCATATATGGCTATCCGTTCAAAATATAACTTTGTGGGTGGCTATGAAAACGATACTCAAGCGGGAGTATTGCATGTAGCCAACCACCACATCTCTCCCGGGAAAAAACAATGGACTTGGGGAAACGGGGATTTCGGACAAGCATGGGATCGTAATCTGACAGACACAGATGGGCCCTATATCGAATTAATGACCGGAGTTTATACCGATAATCAGCCTGACTTTACTTGGTTGCAACCTTATGAAGAGAAGATTTTTACCCAGTATTTTATTCCTTACCGTGAATTAGGAGTGGTAAAGAATGCCTGTTCGGATTTGCTAATGAACATAGAACCGGAAGGTACTATGGACGCAGTGCTGAAGCTTTTTGCTACATCCGTACAGAAGGACTTGCGAATTGTAGTTAAACGCCAAGGAGAGATTATTTGGGAAAATGTTACAAATCTGGCTCCTGAAGCAGTATTTACTCATACCATTAAGAATATATCGCTTGATGAAGCGGAGATTTATATTTATCGTTCAACCGGCAAACTACTGCTTTCATGGGAAGCAGAACCGAATGAAATCAAACCGGTTCCCGAACCTGCAAAGCCTGCATTACCTCCTTCAGAAGTCCGCTCTACAGAACAACTTTACCTGACTGGATTACATTTGGAACAATATAGGCACGCTACCTACAATCCGACTGATTATTATTTGGAAGCCTTACATAGAGACAATAGCGACATACGCAATAACAACGCTATGGGGTTGTGGTTATTCCGTAAAGGACAATTCAAGAAAGCCGAAGCTTATTTACGTAAAGCTATTAAAACCCTGACCGAGCGTAATCCGAATCCCTATGATGGAGAACCTTATTATAATTTAGGTCTTGTATTGAAATATCAAGGTAAGACCGTTGAGGCATACGATGCATTCTATAAAGCATGCTGGAATGCTGCTTGGCAAGATTCAGGCTATTATTCTTTGGCCCAATTGTCGGCTGCACGTGAAGAGTGGGATGATGCACTGAACGAAATAAATCAGTCATTGGTACGTAACTGGCATAATCATCGCGGACGCCATTTAAAAGCAATGATACTTCGCAAATTAGGACGAGAGGAGGAAGCCATAAAACTGATTGAAGAGTCACTTAATATAGATAAATTCAATTTCGGATGTGGTTTTGAAGCATGGCTTCAGTCCGGTGAAAAAGAAATGTCACCTAGTTTAAGAATATTAATGCGCAATGAATCACGCAATTATGAAGAATTAGCAACAGACTATGCCCAAGCCGGCAACTGGAAAGATGCATTGACTGTGGTAAATACAGCACTAGCCAACATATCCGTTCCTTCAACAATGCTATTATATTATAAAACATGGTTCTTATGTCAGATGAACCAACAGGATGAAGCTATCCGTGTAGTGACCCTAGCTGAGAAGAGTCCGTTAGACGAATATTTCCCCAATAGTCTGGAAGCCATTTTAGCTCTTCAGTGCGTAACCAATTTACCGGTACATGCACCAAAAGCTTTTTATCTATTAGGTAATATATGGTATGACAAGCGTCAATATCAGGAAGCTGTCAACGCATGGGAACGCTCTAAAGAAATGGACCATTCCTTCCCTACTGTATTGCGTAATCTCTCATTAGCTTATTTCAACAAACTCGGAAAGAAAAAAGAAGCAGTGCAATTACTGGAACAGGCATTTCAGCTTGACAGAACAGACGCACGTATCTTAATGGAATTAGACCAATTATATAAACGGATGGATTATTCTCCGAAAGAACGTTTGCTTTTATTAGACAGTCATAAAGAAATAGTAGTTACTCGTGATGACCTCTATTTGGAATACGCTACGTTACTCAATCTGACCGGTAAATACGAACAAGCGATGCAACTCATTGACCGACGTCAATTCCATCCTTGGGAAGGAGGAGAAGGCAAAGTACCTGCCCAATATCAATATGCACGTATGCAATTGGCAAAGAAATCTTTAAAAGCAGGAGAATACGAGCATGCACTTGCCTTGATTGAAGACTGTTTTGTCTACCCTCATCATCTAGGAGAAGGAAAACTATATGGTGCACAAGAAAATGATTTCTTTTATTATAAGGGATGCATTTTGGAAGCAATGGGTAATCATGACGAAGCACATTTATTGTTTATAAAAGCTGCTTCGGGCAATGGACAACCCACAGCTGCCATGTATTATAATGACCAAAAGCCCGATAAAATCTATTATCAAGGCCTAGCCTTACGAAAATTGGGAAAAGAGACAGAAGCACGCGGAAAATTCAATTGTCTGATTTCTTATGGTGAAAAACATTTGTACGATACTTTTGTGATGGATTATTTTGCTGTGTCTTTACCCGACTTACAGATTTGGGAAGATGACATGAACAAGAAAAATCAAATCCACTGCCACTATCTCATGGGGTTGGGACATTTAGGATTAGGCAATAAAGAAAAAGCTGCCAAATGCTTCAACTATATAAAAGAAATGAATCCTAATTTCCAGGTTTGGATATAATGGCATAAAACGAATACAATATGAAACGATTGAATCAATTATTGCTTGCTCTACTGGGGACAATATTTTTAGCAGGATGCAGAGAAAGTACATCTGTCCTTTCTTTGGCAGGAGAATGGGAATTTGCCATAGACAGCACGGATATAGGAATTGCAAAACACTGGTATTCCCAATCTTTTCCTGACAAAATAAAATTACCCGGGACTATGGATGATGCAGGATACGGTACCCCAAATCAGCTGTTACCCTCAGTAAGTAAACCACAAATATTGCATCTCACCCGTAAACACAGCTATATAGGTCCGGCTTGGTACATACGCGAAATATCTATTCCTTCAGATTGGAAGGAAAAGAACATAGAACTGAAGTTGGAGCGTGTAATTTGGCAAACAAATGTATGGATAGACGGTAAAGAAGTGAATGGAGAGCAAGAAAGTTTGATAAGCCCTCACTGCTTTGACCTAACAGAATATCTGTCACCGGGGAAACATCGGATAGCCATTCGAGTAGATAACAGAAAAAAATACGACATCACTGCCGGTGATATGGCACATGCATATACCAATGAAACACAAATCATGTGGAATGGTATTTTGGGAGAAATCTCTTTGCGGGCGAAAGATGCTGTCTTTATGAAAGATATACAGATATATCCCGATATTCAAACCCGGGAAATCCATGTGAAAGGGAAACTACAAAACACAGGGAATAAAGCTTCGGGGACATTGACTGTTCATGTAAAAGAGAAAAACACAGGCAAATCTGTTACGGAAATAGAACAGCAAATGGACCTTTCGGCAGGCGAAACAATGCTGGACTTTGTTTGTCCCATGGGCGAGGACGTACGGCTTTGGAGTGAATTTACTCCGATAATGTATGAGCTGGAAATAAAGATGAAAACCAAAGAGAGTCTGGCGCAAGAGAAAATTGAATTCGGAATGCGCCAAATTGGTCGTAATGGAGCCGATTTATTAGTCAATGGTAAAAAAGTGTTCCTCCGTGGTACATTAGAATGCTGTATTTTCCCATTGACAGGTTACCCCCCAACCACTAAAGAAGGATGGTCAAAAGTCTTTCGTTCTGCTAAAGAATGGGGATTGAACCACCTTCGGTTTCACTCTTGGTGTCCTCCTAAAGCTGCATTTGAAGTAGCGGATTCACTCGGTTTTTATCTGCAAGTAGAATTACCACTTTGGTCTTTGAACGTAGGCGAAAATCCTGCAATGAACCAATTCTTGTATGATGAGGCAAAACGAATTTTATCGGAATATGGCAACCATCCCTCTTTCTGCTTTTTGAGCCTTGGCAATGAATTGCAACCGGACTTTGTTTTTTTGGGAGGTTTATTGGATACGGTTAAATCCCTTGATTCCAGACATTTGTATACAACAACTTCTTTTACTTTCGAAAGAGGACATGGCAATTGGCCTGAGCCGCACGATGATTTCTTTATCACTCAATGGACTAAAAAAGGATGGGTGCGCGGACAAGGAGTTTTTGATGTAGAAATGCCAAACTTCAATAAAGATTATTCTGCTTCTGTAGATAGTATGCCTGTCCCGGTCATCACGCATGAGATAGGGCAGTATGCCGTATATCCCGATTTAAAAGAAATAGCAAAATACACAGGCGTATTGGAACCTCTCAATTTCAAAGGAATCAAACAAGAACTGGAAAACAAAAATCTACTAGAGAAAGCAGATGATTACTTGTCGGCATCCGGTCGTTTGGCTGCCATTTTATATAAAGAAGAAATAGAACGTGCTATGAAGACTCGCGGCATCAGTGGTTTTCAACTCTTAGACTTACATGATTTTCCCGGTCAGGGAACAGCATTAGTCGGTTTACTAAATGCTTTTTGGGAAAGTAAAGGCGTAGCCAATGCTACAGACTTTCGTCAATTCTCTGCTCCGGTTGTCCCATTAGCCCGCTTCCCAAAAGCTGTATACAAAAACAACGAACTGTTTACAGCCAGCATTGAAGTTGCTAATTACAGTTCCGAAGAAATCAACAACAAGAATATCAAATGGACATTGACTGGCCAATCCGGTCAATCTTTAAAAGAGGGTATTTTCCCTCTGGCAAACATAAAGAACGGAGGGGGGAATATAATAGGTGAGATTTCTTGTTCCTTATCAGAAGTGACCAAAGCCGAGCAATTAAAATTAACGGCTTCCATTGATGGCTCCAATTATAAAAACACTTGGAATATCTGGGTATATCCGGCCACTCTGACAATAGAAAAAGGAGATATTATAGTAACAGACAAACTTACCGAAACACAAAAAGCTCTTGCAGCCGGTAAGACTGTATTATTCAATCCGCCTTATCAAACGTGTGCAGGCTTACAAGGTAAATTTGTTCCGGTTTTTTGGAGTCCTGTCCACTTTCCCAAACAAGCGGGTACAATGGGGTTGCTGTTAAATCCTAATCATCAAGCTTTCACCCATTTCCCTACAGAGGGACATACCAACTGGCAATGGTGGAGTCTAACAACCCAGTCGCGTACTTTAGTAATTGACAGCATATATCAACACGTTACCCCATTGGTGGAGTGTATTGATAACTTTTCCAATAACCGCCGATTAGCAACTCTTTTTGAGACCAATTGTCTGAATGGGAAATTAATGGTATGCAGCATGGATTTACTAAACCGTCAGGATATATTTCCCGAAAAGAGGCAGTTATTATATAGTTTAATCAGCTATATGAAGTCCGATGCTTTTGTTCCTGTCAAATCCATTTCATTTGAAGATCTTTGCTCATTAGTGACACCAAATACAAAAACTAATAAGAAAGAGACTCCCCAATCTGTCTATTAATAGGTTTAGTTAAAATAAGGGCCCGACTATTGGGACATAGGACACTAGCATTCTACCGAATAAAACCGGCAGACTCTAGTGTCCATGCAAACTCTGTTTTACACAAAATTTAAATACTATGAATAAAATAACGGAATATTCCCTTTGGGAAGTGCTAGAACAAATTAAGTCAAGCCTAAAGAGTAAACGATTGGCAGATGTCTTCCGTTTTACTTCTTTCTATCCTTCCGAAACTTATGGTCCCCATAAGCATATGCGTATAGAAATTAATTATGTAAAGAAAGGAAATTGTATATTACATATAGATAAAGAAAGTATAAATTTCCATGAAGGTGATATCATGATTATCTCTCCTAATGTAGAACATCAATTTGAGGCTGGAGTAAACGGTACGATATTGATGCAATTGGAATTCCTGCCCGAAATATTTTCCCACCTTCATTCAAATATCAGAATTGATACAGAAGCCATGCCTACACCTTCTTTTTTATTTTCCAAAGAAAACAGATTGATTAAAATAGTAAATAATATAAATGTAATACGAACAGTACAGCGTATTATAAACGAGTTAGAGCATAAAGGGTCACATTATCAATACTTAGTAATAATGTATTATGCAGAATTATTAATCTTTCTCTACAGATATATGCATGAAACCTATCTGTCTATTTGTACAAATGACTTGCTAAGGAAAGCAATTTGCTATATTCAACACAACTATCAAACGGACATCAATGTCAATGATATAGCTGGACATGCAAGTATCAGTGAACGTTATTTAAGGAAATTATTTTCTCAAAACTTAAATCTTTCTCCCTTAGATTATCTGAACCAGATTAGAATCAATAAATCGATTGAACTGCTAAAGAATACTGAAAAGTCCGTCAAAGAAGTTTGCTTTCTTTGCGGTTTTCAGTCGCCACAATATTTTTCACGTATTTTTAAGCAGCAGATAGGACTCTCTCCCCGCGAAATAGCCAAATCTCTGCCGTAAAATAATCCATTCACTTATTTATTTAATCTATCTTTTAATCAAGGAAAAAAATGTTTCTTTGCATTCACAATGACATCTTAATCTAATTCTTTTAATAAAGACTATATCATGAAAAAAAATTTCTTACTCGCCGTGATGCTGTGCTGTGCGCAACTGCTGTCTGCACAACAAGAAAGAATCGATTTATCGGGAACATGGCGTTTTCAAACTGACCCTATGGGATTCGGAAAGACACCGGGGTCAGAACTCTATCAAGCAAAACTCACCGAATCTATCCTGTTGCCGGGCAGTACTGATGAGGGCGGAAAAGGTATGTTGACAACCGCCCGATATGTAGATCGCCTTACCCGTAAATTTGAATATTGCGGACAAGCGTGGTATCAGCGTGAAGTCGTTATCCCCAAAGAGTGGAAAGATAAAGAAATCATGCTCAATCTGGAAAGATGCCATTGGGAGACAACAGTTTATGTAGATGGAAAAGAAATTGGTTCTAAAGAGCATCTTAGTACTCCCAACCGCTTTTTGCTGAGCAAAGAAATGACTCCGGGCATGCACATTCTTACGATTTGTGTAGACAATCGCTTGAAATATCCAATGGATCAATGGAATCATGGAACGACAGAATACACACAAACCAATTGGAATGGTATAGTAGGAAAGATAGAATTAACCGCATACGAAAAAACAAACATATATGCCTTAAAAGCATACCCCAATATAGAAGCACAAACCGTAACATTAGATATCACTGTAAATAATACCACCGGACAACCGGCCGAGGGAGCATTACAACTGGCTATCAATGAAAAAGGTGGTAAAACCGTCAGTGAACAATCCATTCCCATTCGTTTAGAGAAAGGAGAAAACCGGCTGGTTAAAGAAATCAGCATAGGCAAAAATATAAAACTCTGGAATGAGTTTACCCCTAATTTATACGAAGTAAAAGCAATGCTTACCACTGACAACCGACGAGACTGCAGAAACATAACTTTCGGTATGCGCAAAGTTACGCAAGGTAAACATCATATTCAGGTAAACGGACGTAATGTGCACTTAAGAGGAGCATTGGATTGCTGTGTCTTTCCTTTGACCGGATATCCGTCAACAAATATCGAAGACTGGAAACGCATCTTCTTGACTGTGAAAGATTATGGCATGAACCATATCCGTTTCCATTCATGGTGTCCACCCGAAGCTGCTTTCTATGCTGCCGACGAGGTAGGAATATACCTGCAGGCAGAATTGCCTATGTGGATTAAAGATGTCGGTCAGTACCCCGCACGACGTGATTTTTTTGAAAAAGAGATGTACGCCATATTGGAAGAATATGGAAATCATCCTTCCTTTATTTTAATGTGCAACGGAAATGAAAATGAAGGCAACTTTGATGTCTTGGAAGACTTGGTAAAGAAAGCTCAAAAGCATGACAATCGCCGGCTCTACTCCGCATCTACCGCCCGTACACATACTCCATCCGACCAATATTATGTATCACACGTGACTGAAAAAGGATGGATAACCGTATACGAAGGAAAGCCGTCTACAGACTGGGATCGTAAAAAAGAATCGGATATTGACTGCCCTGTTATCGCACATGAAACCGGACAACGCTGTATGTATCCCAACTTTGCAGAAATGGAAAAATATACCGGAGTCGTATCTCCCCGCAACTTTGAAGTATTCAGAGAAAGATTGGCGCGTAATGGAATGTTACACCAAGCAGACGACTTCTTCCACGCAACCGGCGCTCATACGGTTTTACAATACAAAGAAGTAAACGAATCATTACTCCGCACCGCAAATTCAGGTGGTTTCCAACTATTAGGACTTGCAGATTTTCCGGGACAAGGAAGTGCTTTTGTCGGTATTCTTGACGCCTTTTGGGAAAGCAAGGGATTAGTCAGCCCTGAAAAATACCGCGAATCCTGTGCACCTACCGTTCTTTTGGCACGTATGCCGAAACGTACTTACATGAACAATGAAACTTTCACAGCCAAACTGGAAGTTTATCATTATGGAGAACATCCGTTAAAACGTGGAAAACTGAACTGGGAACTGAGGGACAGCAAAGGTAACAGTGTAAAAAAAGGAAGTATATCAACTCCGGCTATACCCTGTGCCACTGTCGACTCTTTAGGTAAAGTAAATATAAGCCTCAACAATGTGGGCCGTGCCGAGAAATTGACCTTACACACCACTCTAAATGATACCTATCATAACGAATGGGACATTTGGGTATATCCCGGCCAACCAACAACAATAGCCGATGGATATGTATATGCACGCACGTATGACGAAAAAGTAAAGACTGCTTTGCAACAAGGAAAGAAAGTACTACTTATCCCCGAAAATGTAAAAGGACGCAAAGCTAAATTTGCAAGCCACTTTTGGAATCCGATTATGTTCAACTGGAATCCTATGATTGTCGGTACACTCATAGACAGCGTCCATCCGGCCTTTGGAGAATTCCCAACCGCCTCTTATGCCGACTGGCAATGGTGGGATATCTTAAACTATGCCACAGCCATGGAACTTAACCAACTGACCGATATCACTCCCGTCATACAAAGTATCGACACTTATGAATACAACCAGAAACTGGGTATTGCCTTTGAAGCACGCATAGGCAAAGGCAGCTTATTTGTCTTATGTGCCGACCCGGATAAAGACATAGAGAAACGTCCTGCGATGAGACAATTAATCCATTCCGTGAAAAACTATGTAGCATCAGAGGCATTTACTCCCGCTCAAGAGTTGAAAATGTATCAATTGGACGCCTTGTTCGAACTTCCTGCCAAAAATAAAAAAGGAACAGAAAGTAATGCTGCCATCAAACAATTATTAAATCAATGAATATAAAGACTGTATTAACAACTTGTTTTATGATTTGTGCCGTCCATGTGCCGGCACAAACCCCTTTATACAAACAACCCGCCGCATCCGTCGAAAGCCGAGTGAAAGATCTGCTGGGACGTATGACTGTAAACGAAAAGATTGGCCAGTTATGCTGCCCGTTAGGATGGGAAATGTATACCAAGACATCCAAGGGTGTAGTACCTTCCGAACTATATAAAGAACGGATGAGGACTACACCCATCGGTTCTTTTTGGGCAGTGCTGCGCGCTGATCCATGGACACAAAAGACTTTGGAAACCGGGCTAAATCCCCAATCCGGTGCAAAGGCGCTGAATGCATTACAAAAATATGCCATCGACAGCACCCGTTTGGGCATTCCCATTCTCTTTGCTGAAGAATGTCCACATGGCCATATGGCTATCGGCACCACTGTCTTCCCTACTTCATTGGCACAAGCCAGCACCTGGAATGAAAAGTTAATGTACACGATGGGTGAAACAATAGCATTGGAAGCACGCTTACAAGGAGCTAATATCGGATACGGTCCGGTGTTGGACATTGCACGTGAGCCACGATGGTCGCGCATGGAGGAAACCTTTGGTGAAGATCCGGTACTGACCTCTACTCTAGGCGTCGCTTTTATGAAGGGCATGCAGGGAGAAGCGCAAAATGACGGAAAGCACCTTTTCTCCACCCTCAAACATTTTGCCGCTTACGGCATACCCGAATCCGGACACAACGGCGCGCGCGCCAATATCGGTATGCGACAATTATTTTCCGACTACCTGCCTCCTTTCAAGAAAGCTGTAGAAGCCGGAGTAGGAACTATCATGACTTCCTACAATTCCATTGACGGCATTCCCTGCACGGCCAATAAATACTTACTAAGTGACATACTGCGTAAAGAGTGGGGATTCAACGGCTTCGTATATTCCGATTTGTCAAGTATCGAAGGCATTACCGGCGCCCGGGTAGCACGAAATCATAAAGAAGCCTCAGCATTGGCTTTAAAAGCCGGGGTAGATATGGACTTGGGAGGAAATGCTTATGGGAAAAACCTTCGGCAAGCATTGAAAGAAGGACTTATCGGCATGCAGGATATAGACAGGGCCGTTGCCAATGTACTCCGCCTTAAATTCCGTATGGGACTATTCGAAAACCCATATGTGTCTCCAGAAAAGGCCGGCCGGACAGTACGTTCACAGACACATAAGAAATTGGCACGCCAAGTAGCGCGCGAAGGAGTGGTATTACTGAAGAACGAAGGCATATTGCCTTTAAGCAAGCAACTGAAAAACATTGCAGTTATCGGTCCGAACGCCGACAATATGTATAATCAGCTGGGAGATTACACGGCACCTCAGGAACGTAAGGAAATCACCACCGTTTTAGACGGTATACGAAATGCAGTCTCCTCTTCCACACAAGTGACTTACATAAAAGGATGTGCCATCCGTGATGTCACAGTCCATCATATTCCCGATGCTGTAGAAGCCGCACAAAAAGCAGATGCCGTCATAATGGTGGTAGGAGGTTCGAGCGCCCGTGACTTTAAAACCAAATATATTGAAACCGGAGCAGCCACAGTCGCTCAAGAAGAGGACCAACAATTATCCGATATGGAATGTGGAGAAGGTTATGACCGCAGCACATTGAAACTATTGGGACATCAGGAAGAACTCATTGAAGCGATAACCTCCACAGGAAAGCCGGTGGTAGTAATTTATATCCAAGGACGTCCGCTCAATATGAATCTGGCAGCAGAAAAAGCACAAGCCTTATTAACCGCTTGGTATCCCGGTGAACAAGGAGGCGCAGCCATAGCCGATATTTTGTTTGGAGACTATAATCCTGCCGGACGCTTGCCTGTATCCATTCCCCGCAGTGAAGGACAACTGCCTCTGTTTTATTCACAAGGAGAACAACGGGCCTATGTGGAAGAAGCAGGGAGCCCACTCTATGCATTCGGTTACGGCTTGAGCTATACTCAATTTGATTACAGTCACTTAAAACTGGAAAAAGGGAATACTCCGGACGTCTTGCAAAAAGCAAGTTGCACGATAACCAATACCGGCAACAGGGATGGTGAAGAGGTAGTTCAGCTCTACATCTGTGACAAAGTAGCTTCCGTATCGCAAGCCCCTATCTTGCTGAAAGGATTCCAACGCATTTTTTTAAAGAAAAGAGAAAGCAAACAAGTCACCTTTGTTTTAGGAAAAGAAGAACTGTCGCTTTATAATATGGAGATGAAACAAGTCGTAGAACCAGGTGAGTTTAAAGTGATGATTGGCGCAGCTTCCAACGACATACGGCTAAATGGAGAGTTTGTCCTTACTCCTTAAGGGAGGGGAGCTTCTATCAAACTCCACAGACCTGTCAGCGGATGTTGTCTCCTCCGTTTTTTTAACTCTGCATACGTTTTAAACTCCCTAAGCCGTTTCATTAGCCAGACTAAGCGTTTTCGTCCTTTCGATTATGCCTGTCCGTAAGTCGAATTACTACAGTCTCCGGCAGCGGACTGTATAGTCCGTTGCAGTGGACCGTACAGTCTGCTATAGTGGACCGTACAGTCCACTGCCGGAGTCTGTAGTAATCTTCCGTTTAAAAGGCCTTAGCTGACCCTATGAAACGGCTTACTCTTCCCTTTGTTAGTGATATGATAGGTTAAGTCCCCAAGAACAATGACAGAACTACGCGTTCAGGACATCGTTTCGGAAAGTAATAGATACGAAATTCTTCCTTTTAAGATTAGCAAAAGTATATGCATAAATCGTGGAGCTTGATTCCCAAAAGGAGTGAGTGCCCGGGGGAACAAAAAAAATACCATTAAGTAATCAATACTTAATGGTAACTTCTTTGTAGCGGGACCCGGGATTGAACCGGGGACCTCATGATTATGAATCATGCGCTCTAACCAGCTGAGCTATCCCGCCATCATTTTCTTTAAAAAAGACCGCCAAGAGTGGAAGCCTCTCAACAGTCTAAATCTTTACTTTGTAGCGGGACCCGGGATTGAACCGGGGACCTCATGATTATGAATCATGCGCTCTAACCAGCTGAGCTATCCCGCCATCATTTCTGATTTGCGGGTGCAAAGATAGAGCTTAATTTTGAATTTCACAAGCCTATTCTAAACTTTTTCTTCATAATAATGTTTTTTATCTCAATAAATACTACGTTTCTGACAACTACAAAGCAAAAAAACAATGCATTTATTATGTGAATATAGAAAATTTGGTTTATTTTGCCTGCAGAAACTTTAAATAAGCTAACACCTATGGGAAAAGAAAAGATTCGTTTAGAGTATATGTTAAAAGCCGGCTCCGGCAATGTCGTCTGGTCCATAATAAGCACCCCATCAGGCCTAGAAACTTGGTTTGCAGACAAAGTAACATTCAAAGATAAAGTCTTCACCTTTAAATGGGGTAAAACAGAAAGCCGTGAAGCGGAAGTGATAAACTTCAGGGCAAACAGTTTCATACGGTTTCACTGGCTGGACGATGAAGAACCGAAAGCTTACTTCGAACTGAAAATGGTATATAACGAACTGACCGGAGACTATATGCTGGAAATTACAGATTGGGCGGAACCTGATGAAAAAGAGGATGTTAAGGAGCTGTGGGACTCTGAAATAGAGAAACTGAAACGAGTTAGTGGACTGTAATTCTTTAAAAATATTCAAAACATAACTCTGCTCTCCATTTTTTATGCTAATTTTGTACCTTGATAGTTGCACAAAATGGAATAATGCTACGCATAAAAAAATTAGATATATTTATCCTTAAGAGCTTTTTAATGCTCTTTATTGGAACTTTTTTCATTTGCCTCTTCATCTTCATGATGCAGTTCTTGTGGCGATATGTAGATGAATTGGTGGGAAAAGGTTTGGAGATGAGTGTATTGGCTCAGTTCTTTTTTTACTCGGCCCTTACATTGATACCTTTGTCATTGCCTTTGGCCATCTTGTTGGCGGCACTGATGACCTTCGGTAACTTCGGAGAACGATATGAATTGTTATCCATGAAAGCAGCAGGCATCCCTCTGCTGCGAATTATCCGCCCCCTCGTATTTTTCTGTCTGTTTCTCAGTTGTATCTCTTTCTACTTTCAGAATGTAGTTGCACCAAAAGCACAGATGAAGTTGTGGACACTATTGGTATCTATGAAACAGACTTCGCCTGAACTCGATATTCCGGAAGGAGTCTTTTATGATGAAATTGAAGGATATAATATATATGTAAAGCAGAAAGACCGCAAAACAGGGATGTTGAAAGATGTGCTCATCTACAACTTTTCCGACGGATTTGAGAATGCACATATCATTTGGGCTTCAGAAGGCAAGATGGAGATGACTGCCGACAAACAGCATCTTTATCTCCATTTATATAATGGTGAACAGTTTGAGAACCTGAAATCGCAAAGCATTTCTTCGAATAATGTTCCCTACCGACGCGAAACTTTCAGGGAAAAACATACTATCATTGAATTCGACGGAGGCTTTAACATGATTGACGGAAGTTTTCTTAGCGACCGTTCAGACAGCAAGAATATGGCAGAAATCAGTCATTCCATCGACTCTCTGACCTTTCGGGGAGACAGTATCGGGCGAAGCCTCTATTCGGAAATTAAATCGTCTGCTTACCGAGACATTGATTTGACTCAAAAGGACTCTATTAAAATGGTAGAAAACCACATGACCATTATCAATGCAGACAGTTTATTCAATTCATATACTTTATCCGAAAAGGACAAGACGCTGGGCAATGCTGCCGAAAGAGCCGAATCTCTTGCTTCGGAATGGAACATGAAAAGTTACTCCACCACAGATGTGGACAACAATATCCGCAAACACGAGTCAGACTGGCACAAGAAAATCACCCTTTCACTCAGTTGCATGATTTTCTTCTTTATCGGCGCACCGTTAGGGGCTATTATCCGAAAAGGCGGATTGGGTATGCCGGTGGTGATTTCCGTATTGATTTTTGTTATCTATTACATCATTGACTCCGGTGCTACGCGTGTAGCAAAAAGTGGCGAGATGAATATGGTATTGGGGGTATGGATGAGTACGCTGGTTTTGGCTCCATTAGGTGCCTTCTTCACCTACAAGTCCAATAACGACTCTGTGGTGTTCAATGCCGAAGTGTACATCAACTTCTTCCGTATGCTGTTGGGCTTACGTCCGTCACGCCATGTATTCAAGAAAGAAGTTATCATAGAAGACCCAGATTACCCGAGTATCCTGAGCCGACTCGACGACTTGTGTAATGAATGCCGGATATATGACACTGAGCATAAACTTTCAGGTGCTCCCAACTATTATCGTATATTCACCAATAGCGGACACGATGACAAAATTGCCAGAATCAGTGAAAAAATGGAGCATCTCATAGAGGAACTTTCGAACAGTAAAGACGGCACATTGCTGAACCTTATGAATAAATACCCCATCCTGTCTACCAAGGCCCATAAGAGTCCGTTCGACAGCCGATGGCTGAACTTGCTGGCAGGTCTTATTTTCCCGATAGGCATATTCTTCTATTTCCGTATCTGGCGTTTCAGCCTGAGACTGGACAAAGATTTGAAGAATATCATTAAGACCAGCCGAGAAATTCAAGATAGAATAAAAAATGAATCATTTATAATTTGACTATGGAAGATTTCAAACTGAATACCATTGAAGAAGCAATAGCTGACTTCCGTGAAGGTAAATTTATCATTGTAGTAGACGATGAAGACCGTGAAAACGAAGGCGACTTCATTATTGCTGCCGAAAAGATAACTCCCGAAAAAGTGAACTTCATGCTGAAAGAAGGTCGTGGCGTGTTATGCGCCCCTATCACGCTGGAGCGTTGCGCCGAGTTGGAACTTGATAAACAAGTTAGTAACAATACCTCTATATTAGGAACTCCCTTTACAGTGACCATCGACAAACTGGAAGGCTGTACAACAGGTGTATCGGCCCATGACCGTGCTGCTACCATTCAAGCATTGGCAGACCCCAATTCAACTTCCGCCACCTTCGGACGCCCGGGACATATCAACCCTTTGTATGCACAAAACAAAGGTGTGTTGAGACGTGCGGGACACACCGAAGCGGCTATCGACATGGCACGCTTGGCAGGACTTCAGCCGGCTGCAGCCCTTATCGAAATCATGAACGAAGACGGCTCAATGGCACGTATGCCCCAACTGATTGAAAAAGCCAAAAAGTTTGACCTGAAAATCATCGCCATCCGTGACCTCATTGCTTATCGTTTGAAAAGCGAATCACTTGTAGAAAAAGGTGTAGAAGTAGACATGCCTACCGAATACGGCCACTTCCGTCTGATTCCTTTCCGTCAGAAAAGCAACGGTTTGGAACATATCGCCATTATTAAAGGCGACATAAAAGAAGGCGAACCGGTATTGGTACGCGTACACTCTTCATGCGCCACCGGCGACATTTTCGGTTCCATGCGCTGCGATTGTGGCGAGCAGTTGCATAAAGCCCTTCAGATGATTGACAAAGAAGGTAAAGGAGCTATAGTATATCTGAACCAGGAAGGAAGAGGCATCGGACTGATGGAAAAGATGAAAGCCTATAAACTGCAAGAAGACGGGATGGACACCGTGGATGCCAATATCTGCCTCGGACACCAGGCCGACGAACGCGATTATGGTGTAGGAGCTGAAATTCTGCGCAGTATCGGCATCACCAAAATGCGCCTTCTCACCAATAATCCTGTAAAACGAGTCGGGTTAGAGTCTTACGGTTTATCCGTCGTAGAAAACATCCCTATCGAAACGACGCCCAATGAATACAATGAGCGTTACCTGAAGACAAAGAAAGACAGAATGGGACATACTTTACACTTTAGCAAATAATATTTCTGCATATCGGGCAAAATCATATCTTTTTTAATATGATTTCGCCCGATTCACTTTCATAATTGAGATATAATAACTTATTTTGCAGCACGTAAACTTAAACACATAAAAAACAATAGCAATGAACCAATTATCAGACCGCCTGAATCGTTTGTCTCCATCAGCAACGTTGGCAATGTCACAAAAAAGTAGTGAGTTAAAAGCTCAAGGAGTTGATGTAATTAACCTGAGCGTGGGTGAACCGGATTTCAATACCCCCGACCATATCAAAGAAGCAGCGAAGAAAGCAGTAGATGATAACTTTTCAAGATACTCTCCCGTACCGGGATATCCTGCACTTCGTAATGCTATTGTGGCCAAGTTGAAAAACGAAAACGGATTGGACTACACTGCAACGCAGATTTCTTGTGCCAACGGAGCCAAGCAATCGGTTTGCAACACCATCATGGCTCTAGTCAACAGCGGTGACGAGGTCATCGTTCCGGCTCCTTATTGGGTAAGTTATCCTGAAATGGTAAAACTGGCAGACGGTACTCCTGTGATTGTAACCGCCGGCATTGAACAAGACTTTAAAATTACTCCGGCTCAACTCGAGGCAGCTATTACTCCGAAGACCAAAGCTATCATTCTTTGTTCACCGTCTAATCCGACAGGTTCTGTTTACAGCAAAGAAGAACTGGCTGGCCTGGCTGCAGTATTGGCAAAGCATCCTCAGGTATATGTGATAGCAGATGAAATCTACGAACACATCAACTATATCGGCAAACACGAAAGCATTGCCCAATTCCCTGAAATCCATGACCGCGTGGTTATTGTGAACGGTGTATCAAAAGCATACGCAATGACCGGATGGAGAATTGGTTTCATTGCCGGTCCGGAATGGTTGGTTAAAGCAGTGAACAAACTGCAAGGACAATATACATCAGGCCCTTGCTCTGTGTCGCAGAAAGCGGCAGAAGCAGCATATACAGGAACACAAGCTCCGGTAGAGGAAATGCGTAAAGCATTCGAGCGTCGTCGTGACCTGATTGTAAAATTGGCAAAAGAAGTGCCGGGATTTGAAGTAAACAATCCTCAAGGTGCTTTCTACCTGTTCCCCAAATGCGATTCATTCTTTGGAAAAGCAGCAGGCGACCGCAAAATCAACAATTCAGATGATTTAGCCATGTATTTGCTCGAAGTGGGCCATGTGGCTTGTGTAGGCGGTACTTCATTCGGTGCTCCCGAATGTATCCGTATGAGCTATGCAACTTCCGATGAAAATATTGTCGAAGCAATGCGCCGCATCAAAGAAGCGTTGGCAGAACTAAAATAATCGTTCATATCCCCCATCAACATAAAATGGCTGTTCTCAATGAGGACAGCCATTTTTTCTTTTTAAACCTGACGGATTGTATTATCCCTGGCTAATAGCTTCTGAAGGGCATACATCAGCGCAAGTTCCGCATTCTGTACACATGTCAGGATTGATAGAATACTTATCACCTTCAGAGATTGCTCCTACCGGGCATTCATCGATACAAGTACCGCAAGCGATACAATCGTCACTAATTACGTAAGCCATTTTCTTTAATTATTAAATTATTAGTACTAATTGATGGAACAAATATACAGCTTTTATCCATTAGTTGTCATATCGGCATTACAATATTACACTAATTTGTATTTAATCTAAATACGTTTACTTTGTCATTGCCTGATACATAACTTGTTGGATGCGCGGACGAATATTTAACCTCATCAACTGTTTATGATCAAAAGGACGAGGATAAATACGATTACTCAGAAAAACAAAGATTAATTTATTCTTCGGATCAGCCCATGCACATGTGCCCGTAAAGCCGGTATGTCCTACTACTTCTGCCGGAGCTTCGGCAGCACAAGGACTTTTTGCCTCATTTTTCTTGTCCGGCTTATCAAATCCAAGTCCCCTGCGACTTATCTTAGAGGTGTGGGTAAGGAACAAGTCACAAGTCTCCTTACTCAGATAACGCACTCCTTCATATACTCCACCATCTATCAACATCTGATACACCTTAGCCACATCACCTGCCGTAGAGAACAGTCCGGCATTGCCCGACACCCCACCCAAGAATGCAGCCGACTCATCGTGCACATACCCCTGCAGCATACCTCCCTTACGCAGATAATCAGCTTTCACGGTAGGCACTATTTCATCTTTATCGAAACGTCGCAAAGGCAGAAATAAGGTATGCTCCATCTTCATCGGTTTATAAAATTCTTTTTGAAGGAAAATATTCATCGGTATCTTTGTTATATTCTCCACCATCTCTCTCAATAGCATGAAGTTCAAATCACTGTAACGATACCGCCTGTCTTTCAAAGGAACCTTGGCTATTTGTTGTAATACCGAATCACGGAAAGAACGGTGCACATACATGCTGTCCGACACCAATAAAGGATAATCTGATGAAAAAACTTTCGACACCAGTTCTTTTTTATACCCGAAATGATCAATCACAAACAGACGTGTGTCTATCTGCTTATGATGGTTAGCATCCGGCCTTGCCTTATAAAAGGCTCCTGTATAGCTTTCTTCATCTATCGTTTTCTTATAGAACGGCCAAAAGGCAGGCAATCCGGACTGATGCATCAACAGTTCTTCAATAGTGATGCGTTCCTTATCCGTCCCCTTCAGCATAGGAATATAATCTGAGATACGGTCAGTCAGCCCGAATTTCCCGATATCATACAGCTTCATAACGGCCAGCAAAGTAGCGGTAGTCTTGGTCAGCGAAGCCAAATCATACAAATTATCGGCCTCAACTTCCTTAGACTTTTCATAAGTAAAGGTTCCGAAGCATTTATCATATACCGGTGCGCCATCTTTCAAGATTAGAATCTGGCAGCCGGGATAAGCTTTCGCTTTGATTCCCTCACGGGCTATCTCGTCTATCTCCTTTAATACGCCGGAACTCATACCATAATCTTCAGGTTTGTAAATGCGAGGTGTTTTAGGAGTCATAGTTACTCCGTCACCCGGTTTGAACAAGCCGGCAACGGCCACAGACAGACGTCCGTCCGCCACGGCTCTTCCCGCCATCATATCTGCCACCTGACGCTGAATATCAAGCTCATCCGTATGCCCCAACACAACCGCTGCCGCTTTTTTCCAACACGCCTCCATATCCGACATAGACTTCAAGGGTATCAGATACACATAAACAACAGGCAAGTTGCCGGGCAAGCTCTCCAGCATCGGCTTATACCTATTATAATCATTAGAGTTAATAACCACAATGACACGCTGACTGTTTATCAACTCTTGTCTGATGGCTGACATCGAATCGGATGTTGCCACAATACGCTTCAAAGGTAAATACTGTCCCAACCGATTGTAAAACTCAAGCCCGGAGGAAGGTTTTCCGATATTCAGTATGGTGGTACCGCGCAATTTGGCATCCAAAGGCAAAACACCGCCGGCATTATCAACAACAGTGATAGCCGCTTTCTGCAAACGGTTTATCAATTCTTTTGCTTCCGGACGATTTAATCGTTTATCAAGTCCCGACACCTGAATATGAGGCTTCGTCTTTAGTCCTAAAGCATACTTATAAGTTAACACCTTGCGACATTTCTCTGTTATCTCCTCCTCAGAAAGCTGACCATTCTTCACCGCTTCCAACACTCCATTCAGTTCTCGTTTCAGATTGCGCGGAGCCAACAACAAATCATTGCCCGCCTTCAACGCTTTGGCGCACAAGTTCTCATTTTGGGAAACCCCTTTCATTTCGAGTGCATCCGTAAATACCAACCCCCGAAAGCCCAACTCCCGACAAAGCAGATTGTCAATAACATGAGCAGACAACGAAGCCGGATTCTTTCCCAATTCAGGTACTTCCAGATGGCCGACCATAATTCCTCCCAATCCTGCATGAATCACCTCCTTAAACGGATAAAATTCAATACTGTCCAAATGGGTGCGGTCAAAATTCAGCACAGGCAACGCTTTATGAGAATCCACTTCCGTATCGCCATGTCCCGGAAAATGCTTGGCAACGGAAAGTACTCCCCCATCCTCCAATCCGCGAGAATATGCAACCACTTTTTGGGCTACATTCTTCGAATCGCCACCAAAAGAGCGAGTATTGATAACAGGGTTACGCGGATTGATATCTACATCGGCAACAGGAGCAAAATTAATCTGCACCCCTATCTCTTTGCATTGACGGGCAACCTCCTTGCCATATTCATAGAGCAATTGATTATCCTGAATACAGCCCAACACCCTGTTGCGGGGGAAACGGGGAGTATTCTTCAGCCTCATGGCCAGCCCCCATTCACCGTCAAAAGTAATAAATAAGGGCACTTTCGATAATTCTTGCGCATAGTTCGTCAATACTGCCTGATTCTCCACCTGCCCCCCTGAGAACAACAATCCTCCCACCTTATATTCTTTAACGGCATTGTGTATATTCGCCCGGTTAGGCTGCGTATTGAGAGGAGCGACTGTATGTATGAATAATTGTCCTATTTTCTCTTTCAAGCTCATTTCAGACAGTTGTTTCTCCACCCATTCACGACATTCCGCACTGTCAGCCCCACCTTTTTTCAAAACGTTAGGCACCTGTTGGGCATACAAAGGAAGCCCGAATACACATAATATATATAGTAAAACGATTTTCTTCATTCTATTACAGCTTAATCCTTCTTTTTTCCACACGCTTTTAAAGCGTTTATTGCCCAAATGTACTCAAAAAAGAAAAAGCCGCCAACTATATCAGACGAAAATATATGAAATTATATTTGGTTGTGTGATAGAAAACCACTAATTTTGCACCGCTTTCGCGCAATCGCTGTCAAAGAAGAGTTACTTGATATGTTGCGTTGTAACGATAAACAATTTAAAATCAAAGAAAATGGATTTAATTAAAATTGCTGAAGAAGCATTTGCTACTGGCAAACAGCATCCTTCATTCAAAGCTGGTGATACTATTACAGTAGCATACCGTATCGTTGAAGGTAGCAAGGAACGTGTACAGTTGTACCGTGGTGTTGTTATCAAAATTGCCGGACATGGTGACAAAAAACGTTTCACCGTTCGTAAAATGTCTGGAACTGTAGGTGTTGAACGTATCTTCCCTATCGAATCTCCGGCTATTGACAGTATTACTGTTAACAAAGTTGGTAAAGTTCGTCGCGCTAAATTGTATTATTTACGTGCTCTTACCGGTAAGAAGGCTAGAATTCAAGAAAAAAGAGTTAACGCGTAAGACTTATTATCCCTACATAAAAAAGGAACGTTTCCATCAGGAGCGTTCCTTTTTTATTTCATATAACTAAATCTCTTTAGCAGTGCATAAAACATCAAGGCATAAAAAAAGGAGCAACGCCTTGCTCCAACCTTTGTTAACCTTAAATCTAATACTATGAAAAACACACTGCAAAGGTACGGACTTTAATGGAATACGCAAATAAAACAAGAAAAAAAGTATGTTTTCTAACACGTTTTAATATGTCCTGTCATTTTTGTTAAGGAACATTTCTATGTCAGACAATAGATGCCAATATTACAGTTTTATTTCTAAATTTATATTAAGCCAACGCTCTTTTTAATATTAAAAGTTAAAACAAAGGCATAAAAAGCATGTTGAAAAACATATTTCACTCATTTGGTGTTATCTTTGCAGAGCAATAAAAGAAAAGAAAAAGGTTTTAAGGATTAACCAGTTCTCTAAACGGGAGAACACAAAAAGATGTAATTATGGAAATGAAAAGAACAAATGACACAATCGAGATGTTGCAGTATCAGTTGAAAAGATACAAAGCAATGAGAAAGGGAGCTGCATGCCAGTCTTTGCAATACAAGCTTCACAAGTTAATGAGCCAACAGGCCAATGCCTAATGGCTTTACCATTGAGAACACAAGTTTATAATTTATAATAACGAAAAGAATGTTTCCTCATTTCCGGGGAAACATTCTTTTTTTATAAAGAGTCTATCATAAAGCATAACTGACGAACCATTAAGCACAAACAAAAGGGGAGTGTGTCAAAACTAAAACGGCCTATCCAATCGTCAGCTGTAGGGGCAGGGTTTGCCTGCCCGAAGACACAAAGTAAACTGTTTTCGGGCGAGCGAACCTCGCCCCTACGAACGAAACGACAGCATTATCCACGTTTTGACACAACCCCCTTTTCCATAAAGCACACGCTTAGAATATAATCTTATATGTAGAGATGGAACATTCGGTCCATCAACTGCCATTTTTCAGCTGAAGAAGCTCCCGGCTCTGCTTGCTGAAAAACAGACATGTAGTTTTCCCATTCTTCCTGACGAGGCAATGTAGCCATTTTAGCCATGGCCGTATCCCAATCAAAATCAAGCGGAGTCTCCACTATCATAAATAAATTAGTGCCATGAATATAAATCTCCATTTCCAGAATACCGACTTCGCGAATTGCCGCCAAAGTCTCCGGCCACACCTCTCCTTCAGAGTGACGTTTCCGATATTCTGCAATCAGCGCCGGGTCGTCTTTCAGACTCAACATCTGACAATAGCGCTTCACCGGGCCGTGATATTCACGGACTTTATATCCTTGCGTTTTATTTTCCATCAGATATCTCTTACTTCCCAACCCAATGCACTTGCTCCCAATACAGCAGCATCGGCGTCTTTCAATTCGGAAATCATCAGTTTAGTCTTTCCGGCATAAATCTTCAAGATGTTGTCATCAATTGCCTTTTGAATAGGTTTCATGATATAATCACCTGATTTAGCCAAACCACCAAACAGAATAATTGCTTCAGGACTGGAGAATGCAATGAAATCAGCCAAAGCCTCACCCAAAATACGTCCGGTATACTCAAATATATCCTGTGCTAATTTATCTCCTCTTACAGCAGCATCAAATACATCTTTCGATACGATTTCCTCTGCCGGAATATCTCTTAACAAAGAAGGCTCGGGACGTGCAACCAAGAATTCACGGGCTGTGCGTGCTACCCCGGTAGCCGAGCAATAAGTTTCTAAACAACCTTTACGACCGCAACCGCACTGACGTCCATTTTCACGACGCACGATAACATGTCCAAGTTCGCCTGCAAAACCATCATGTCCATACACCAACTGACCATTTACTACAATACCACTACCTACACCGGTACCCAAAGTAATCATGATAAAATCTTTCATACCACGAGCAGCGCCATAAGTCATTTCACCGATAGCAGCGGCATTAGCATCATTGGTCAGGGCTGTGGGAACACCTATTTTTTCTTCAAATAAGGCAGCCAAAGGTATCACACCCCTCCAAGGCAAGTTAGGAGCAAACTCAATAGTACCGTTGTAGTAATTTCCATTAGGGGCACCTACACCCATACCTTTGATTTTCTCTACTCCGCCAAAAGATTCGATTAAGGGGCGTAACTTTGTGCATACAGCTTCTACATAATCTTCTATCTTGGAGTATGACTGTGTTTTAACTGAATCGGTAGCCAATACGTTACCACGTGAATCTACAACACCAAAAACTGTATTAGTTCCGCCGATGTCCATACCTACAACGTAGGGTTTTTCCATGCCTGTTACCATGATATGTTATAATTTAGGGTTAGTTATTGGGAACAAATGTACTGAATGCGAAAAAAGAGAGCAAATTTTTTTTCAATTATTTCGTGTATCCCTGCAACTTTTCACAGAGCAGGCACGTCTAACTATTCAAACACGAATAAATTTCATCGGTTATGATACATTTAGAGAATATCAACAAAACCTATCACAACGGAGCGCCTTTGCACGTTTTGAAAGGCATCAACCTCAATATAAAAAGAGGTGAGTTTGTGTCTATTATGGGCGCCTCCGGTTCCGGTAAGTCTACCTTATTAAATATATTGGGTATTCTGGACAACTATGATTCAGGCAATTATTACCTGAATGATGTACTGATTAAGAACCTCAGTGAAACAAAAAGCGCAGAATACCGGAATCGCATGATTGGTTTCATCTTCCAGTCCTTCAACCTCATCTCCTTCAAAAATGCAATGGAAAACGTAGCTCTCCCATTGTTCTATCAAGGAGTGAGTCGAAAGAAAAGAAATCAGCTTGCTATGGAATATCTGGAAAAACTCGGATTGAAAGAATGGGCGCACCACATGCCCAACGAACTTTCAGGAGGACAAAAACAGCGTGTAGCTATTGCCCGCGCGCTGATTTCGAAACCGCAAATCATCCTGGCAGACGAACCCACAGGGGCACTAGACAGCAAAACATCGGTAGAAGTAATGCAGATATTAAAGGATTTGCATGAAAAAGAAGGCCTAACCATCGTAGTAGTCACCCACGAGAGTGGCGTTGCCAACCAGACCGACAAGATTATCCATATCAAAGACGGTCTTATCGAACGCATCGAAGAAAATCTCGACCATGATTCTTCTCCTTTCGGAAAAAATGGTTTCATGAAATAACAGCAACAGATATGATAGACCTTATTCAGGAAATATACGGAACCATAAAACGCAATAAATTGCGCACATTCCTCACCGGTTTTGCTGTGGCATGGGGTATCTTTATGCTCATCGTGCTTCTGGGAGCCGGCAATGGACTAATCAATGCTTTTGAAAGCAATGCCGGAGGACGGGCGTTGAACTCCATGAAAATCTATCCGGGATGGACCAACAAGCCTTTCGACGGACTGAAAGAAGGCAGAAGCATCAAACTGACGGAAAAGGATATGGAAATTACAAGTGGATTTACAGACAATGTCACTGCCGTCGGTGCTACCATAGAGCAAAGTAGCGTCAATTTGAGTTACGGAGAAGATTACGTTTCTCTTATGCTGGAAGGGGTTACCCCCGAATATCTGCATATTGACGCCATCTCGATAAAGACAGGACGTTTCATTAACAAGCCCGATATCAAAGAAAAACGGAAAGTCATCCTTTTGCATGAAAAGACCGTAGAAATGCTATTCGGCAAGAAAGACGCGAATGTCATCGGAAAATATGTAAATGCCAGCGGACTGGCCTACCAAGTGGTAGGAGTCTATACAGATATGGGCAACTACTCTCCCTCGGCCTACATTCCGTTCACGACTTTGCAACTGATATACAATAAAGGCGATAAATTAGAGACTTTAGTATTCCTTACACAAAACCTACCTACAGAAAAAGCCAACGAAGATTTCGAGAAACAATATCGACAAGCCATCGGCAACCATCAGCGTTTCGACCCGACAGACCGTGGAGCGATATGGATTTCCAACCGGTTCACTCAATACTTACAGCAACAAAAGGGTAACGACATTTTGCACACAGCCATTTGGGTTATCGGCATCTTCACCCTGTTAAGCGGCATTGTGGGCGTAAGTAATATCATGCTGATTACAGTCAAGGAACGTACTCGCGAGTTCGGCATACGCAAAGCATTGGGAGCCAAACCAATCTCTATTCTTTGGTTGATTATTGCAGAAAGCGTAGCCATCACCACTTTCTTTGGATATATAGGTATGGTGGCAGGCATCGCCGCTACCGAATATATGAATGCAGTAGCAGGAGAACAGGTGATGGATATCGGTGTAGCTTCGGCTACCGTATTCCTGAACCCCACCGTAGGTCTGAATATTGCCATCCAGTCCACCCTTACCCTGATAATAGCCGGCACACTGGCAGGATTCTTCCCGGCCCGCAAAGCCGTTATGATTCGTCCTATTGAAGCACTTAGAGCAGATTAATATGATAAGAATAGATATAGACAGATGGGAGGAGATACTCATTACCATCACAAGAAACAAAACACGAAGCCTGCTGACTGCCTTCGGTGTATTTTGGGGCATTTTTATGCTGGTAGCCCTGATGGGCGGCAGTCAAGGTATGCAGGACATGCTGGCAGCCCAGTTCGACGGATTCGCCACCAACTCCGGCTTTATGGGAACCAATCAAACCAGCAAAGCTTACAAAGGCTTCCGAAAAGGACGCTGGTGGGATTTAGAGAATAAGGATGTGGAACGTGTTCGCCAAGCCATCCCCGAAATAGAAGTGGTGACACCTACCATAGCCAAATGGGGCATGACAGCCCTCTACAAAGAAAACAAGATTAATTGTACCCTCAAGGGCGTATATCCTGAGTATACAAATATAGAGGAACCGGTCATCGTGCAAGGACGTTTTATCAATATGGTAGACGTGAAAGAGCGTAGAAAAGTTTGTGTCATCGGCAAACGCATCCACGAGACTTTATTTCCGAATGGCGATAACCCATGCGGCAAATTTCTGAGCATTAACGGAATTTACTATCAGATTATCGGTATCAGTACCACTGCCGGCAATATGAGTCTGCAGGGCAATGCACTTACCAGTATCACCATTCCTTTCACCACCATACAACAGAACTATAATTTCGGACAGAAAATCCAATTACTGTGCTATACGGCCAAACCGGGATATTCCATTTCCGAGATAGAGAAGAAAGTAGACAAAGTTATCAAACAGGCACACCTCATCCATCCCGACGACAAGCAGGCTTTGGTGACTGTAAATGCGGAAGCAATGTTCAGCATGATAGACAACCTGTTTAAAGGCATCAAGATTTTGAGTTGGATGGTCGGATTGGGAACATTACTGGCAGGCGCCATCGGTGTAAGCAATATTATGATGGTGACAGTCAAAGAACGTACCACCGAAATAGGCATCCGGCGTGCCATCGGTGCCAAGCCCAGAGACATTATGAACCAAATTCTCTCCGAAAGTATGGTGCTGACTATCATTGCCGGAATGTCGGGCATCTGTTTCTCTGTTTTTATCTTGCAAATGATGGAAATAGGAACCGCCCATTCGGATACCCCGGCTCATTTTCAGATTAGTTTCTGGATGGCCATCGGAGCCTGCATTCTATTGATGATTCTCGGCACACTGGCAGGACTGGCACCTGCCTACCGCGCCATGGCCATCAAACCGATAGAAGCTATCCGGGACGAATAATCCTCCCGACCACTTGACACATAATCAATTCAATGAAGTAAAAACAATAAAACAAACAAATATGAAAAAGTATGTAAAGATTGCGTTACTAGTCATCGTAGCCCTCATTTTCTTGGGAACTTTCGTCTTCCTTTATCAGAAATCACAGCCCAAAGAAACGGTGTACAACACAGAAAAAGCCGAAATAGCAGACTTAAAAAGAACTACCGTTGCCACCGGCAAGATAGAACCGAGAGATGAAATCTTGATTAAGCCACAGATTTCGGGAATCATCGACGAAGTATATAAAGAAGCCGGACAGACAGTAAAAAAAGGCGAAGTGATAGCTAAAGTAAAAGTTATTCCCGAACTGGGACAACTTAACTCTGCCGAAAGCCGGGTGCGTCTGGCAGAAATTAATGCCAAACAAGGAGAAACAGACTTTGCCCGTATGCAGAAACTATATGCTGACAAGCTGATAAGCAGCGAAGAATTTGAAAAGAGCGAAGTGGCAGTCAAACAAGTGCGCGAAGAACTTCAAACGGCCAAAGATAATCTTGAGATCATCAAGGAAGGCATCACTAAAAACAGTGCTTCATTCAGCAGCACACTCATCCGTTCCACCATCGACGGACTGATTCTGGATGTACCCGTAAAAGCAGGAAACTCTGTTATCATGAGTAATACGTTCAATGACGGTACAACAATTGCCACCGTCGCCAACATGAACGACTTAATTTTCCGCGGGAATATAGACGAAACAGAAGTAGGTCGCCTACGCGAAGGAATTCCTGTCAAGATTACGCTAGGTGCCTTGCAGAATATGATTTTTGATGCACAACTGGAATATATTTCTCCCAAAGGTGTAGAGGAAAACGGCGCCAACCAGTTTGAAATAAAAGCAGCTATCACCGTCCCCGACAGTGTTACCATCCGTTCAGGCTATAGCGCCAATGCCGAAATCGTATTACAGCATGCCGACAAAGTTCTGGCGGTACCCGAAAGTACCATCGAATTCAGTGGAGACTCTACGTTCGTGTATGTACTGACCGACAGCGTTCCGCAACAAACATTCATCCGCAAGCAGGTGACTGCCGGAATGAGTGACGGAATAAAAATAGAAATTAAAAACGGCTTGCAGGCCAATGATATTGTACGTGGAACTAAAAAAGACAAATAAGAATGAAAGCTAAAATATTAACCCTGATAGTGGCAACCGCATCTTGCCTCCCCTCTTTCGCACAAGAGGAATGGGACTTACGAAAATGCATTGACTATGCTATCGAACACAATTTAAGCATTAAACAACAGGAAGCCACACGCGACCAAAATACAGTGGAACTGAATACAGCCCGATGGAGCCGTCTGCCAAACCTGAACGGAAATGTGGGACAATCATTCAACTTCGGCCGCGCTCTACAGGCAGACAACACTTATGGAAACCGCAATACACAAAACACCAATTTCTCATTGGGAACCAATGTACCGTTATTCACCGGCTTGCAGATACCCAACAACATAGCCCTCTGCAAGCTTAACCTGAAAGCCGCCATTGAAGACTTGAATAAAGCCAAGGAAGATATCAGCATACAGGTTACTTCCTCTTATCTTCAAGTGCTCTTTGATAAAGAATTGGCAAAGATTGCACACAGCCAAGTAGAACTGAGCCGTGAACAATTAAAACTGAAAACCGCTTTTTTTGAAAATGGCAAAGCATCCGAAGCGGAAGTATATGAGGCACGCTCACGTGTGGCGCAAGACGAGATGTCTGCCGTACAAGCCGACAACAATTACCGGTTAGCCCTTCTGGATTTAAGCCAACTATTGGAACTTCCCACACCGGACGGTTTCCGCATTGTATCGCCCAAGGTAGATGATAATTTCAATTCGCTTTCTCTGCCCGAAGACATTTATGCCGATGCCGTCCTCACCAAACCCGGGATAAAAGCTGCACAATATCGTTTGCAAGGTGCATCCAAGAATATACGCATTGCCCAAAGCAACTGGTATCCGCAATTAAGTTTCGGAGCCGGACTGGGTACCAGCTACTATAAGATTGCCGGAGAAGAGAATGTCTCTTTCAACAGTCAATGGCACCAAAACTTCAATAAATATTTCCAGTTCTCACTCAGTATCCCGTTGTTCAACCGCTTTGAGACCCGCAACCGAGTAAAGATGGCACGCATCCAGCGCACTGCCCTGTCATGGAAACTGGAAGAAAGCAAGAAATTATTATTCAAAGAAATCCAGCAGGCCTATTACAATGCCGTAGCCGCCGAAAGCAAATTCAAAAGTAGTCGCACGGCAACCGAATCAGCCGAAGCCTCTTTCCGACTGATGAGCGAGAAATATGCCAATGGAAAAGCAACTGCCACAGAATATAATGAGATGCGTACCAATTGGATGAAAGCCACATCAGACATGGTGCAATCCAAATATGACTATCTGTTCAGGAGCAAAATCCTGGACTTCTATAAAGGAATACCGCTGACACTGGAATAATTCGAATTCATCCACAAACAATCCATATTCTGCCACCTGCGCTAACAAAAAGCAAAATATGGATTGTTTTCATGATTTTACCTTCCCAATTTATCCAGTCGTGTACTCTAGGGATATCTAACTTATCATTCAACAGAACATCCGCCAGTTCTTCCGTCTCTTAAAGACTATTTTAAATTCNGCGCTAACAAAAAGCAAAATATGGATTGTTTTCATGATTTTACCTTCCCAATTTATCCAGTCGTGTACTCTAGGGATATCTAACTTATCATTCAACAGAACATCCGCCAGTTCTTCCGTCTCTTAAAGACTATTTTAAATTCAGCAACCTGCTGAGCAGGCTTTTTTCCTTCGTGACAACGGATGCCGTCCCCGTCATGGTCTTGATTAAAGGCAGTTCTTTGCCATAGCGGGTGGTCAGTCCCTGCGGCAGTGCTATTTCCAGTACAAACCTTCCCTGTTCGTCGGGCACGGGGGAGATGGACTCCACACTTCCCTCTACGGTTCCGAACTCCTGTTCCGGAAACGCCGGCAACCGGATGATAACTCTTTGCCCTATCTGCACTTTCCCTATTCCCTCCATGGGAAGCAGGGCTTTTCCCACGGGCAAAGCGGCAGCGTGCGGGACTATGACAAACATGGTCTCTCCCGCCTCCACATTCTGGTTTCTTTTCCACAGTTGCATGAACGCCACCGTCCCCTCCACGGGGGCTGTCAGCAGATAGCTTTTCTCCCATTCCCCCAAGGCGTTGAAAAGCCCGGCCACGGTGTTGGCCACCTCCGTCTCATACGTCCTGCTTTCCTGCATGTGCTGAAGGTAGTTGTTCCAGGCCAGCAGACAGGAGGAATACGCTGCCTGCACGCTTCCCAGCTCCGGGATACGGTGGAAAAAGAGTGTTCCCACCTGTTCGGTGCGGCTTCCGCCCTGTTTCCACTCCTTCATCCGTTCCCTCAATTCGAACAGGTCTTCGGTTTGCGCCACATTCTCTATCACCCCCAGTATGTCGCCCTTGCCGGCAGCCTGTCCGTTGGCGGTATACAGCTGTTCTATCCTGCCCGCGCTATGCGCCATGATGTAGGCGGGCGGGGGCTGCGTGGTGAGTGCGAACTCCGTCTCCACCGTGTCGGGATAGCTGAAACAGGCGCTGCCGGCAAGGACGACGACCATTATGCCCAGCAGCACGACAATCCCATNNNTATGTGTCCGTTCCTCGTCCATGCCGTCCTCCTTTCCTTAGTTCCCAAGTTCCAGCTGGTTCTTCACCAGCCGGTAGTACAGTCCACGTTTCTCCGTCAGTTCCCTGTGTGTGCCCTCTTCCGCCACCTTCCCCTTGTCCAGCACCACAATCTTGTCCGCGTCGCGCACCGTGCTGAGACGGTGCGCCACCACCACTACGGTCTTTCCCCGGTAGAACTCGTGCAGGTGTTCCATTATATCCTTCTCGTTGTTGGCATCCAGGGCGTTGGTCGCCTCGTCAAAAAAGAGGAATTCCGGATTCTTGTAAACGGCCCTTGCTATCAGCAGCCTTTGTTTCTGTCCCTGGCTGAGCCCGTTCCCCTCCATACCGATTCTGGTGTTATAGCCCAGCGGGAGAGAGTCGATGAACTCCCTTATATTGGCCACGGTTACCGCATGCCTCAGCCGTTCGGTGTCCGGCTGTTCGGTTCCTATGGCAATGTTGNACCGCATGCCTCAGCCGTTCGGTGTCCGGCTGTTCGGTTCCTATGGCAATGTTGTTTGCAATGGTGTCGGAAAAGATGAATCCGTCCTGCATCACCGCCCCGCTCTTTGCCCGCCACAGGTGCGGGTTTATCATTCCAAGCGGGGTCTCTCCCAGCCTGATGCTCCCCTTGCCGGGCGTGTAGAAGCCCAGCATCAGCTTGACCAGCGTGGTCTTTCCGCTACCGCTGGCACCCACGATGGCGGTCACCTTGTGTTGGGGGATGCTCAGGCACACGTCATCCAGCACGTAATCCCGGTCAGCGCCGTCATAGCTGAAGGACACATGGCTGAGCGTGATGTCCCTGTTTTCGGGCAGGGCGGAGAGTCTGGAGGCCATCTCCTGCTCCTCGTCCTCCTTCCCGTGTATCTCATTGAGCCTTTCGAGGCTGATTTTGGCATCCTGCAGTTGCTGTGCGAACCCGATGAACGACGTGACCGGGCCGTTGAGCTGCCCGATGATGTAGGTCAGCGACACCATCATGCCCAGTGTCATCTGTCCGTCCACCACAGCCCGGGCAGCGATGAAGGAGATGATGATGTTCGTGGTCTGGTTGAAGAACACGGAGCCCGTCTGCTGCACCTGTCCCAACGCAAGCCCCCGGATGCTGATTTTGAACAGTCTCACCTGAATCCTTTCCCACTGCCATCTTTTCTGCTTCTCGCAGTTGTTCAGCTTTATCTCCTGCGTGGCGGTCACCATCTGTATCAGGCTGCTCTGCTCCCCGGCAGCCTGTGCAAAACGCCTGATGTCCAGCTCCCTTCGATATTTCATGAACACGAGCACCCAGCACACATACAGCGTGTTCCCCGCCAGGAAGATGCCCAGTATGACCGGATTATAATAAGCCAGTATCCATCCGAAGATGAAGAAATTGACAAACGAGAACAGCGTTGCGACCGATGAGCCGGTGAGGAAGCTCTCGATGCGGTTATGGTCTCCGATGCGCTGCATGATGTCCCCTATCATCTTGGTGTCGAAGAAGCGCAACGGCAGCTTCATCAGCTTTATCAGGAAGTCTGATATGAGTGAGATATTGATGCGCGTGTTCATGTGCAGCAATATCCAGCTCCGTATGAACTCCACGGATAGTTGGGAGACGGAGACGATGAGCTGGGCTGTCAGAATCAGCGTGATAAAGCCCAGGTTCCCGTCCCGAATCCCGACATCCACCAATGATTGCGTAAGGAAAGGGAATATCAGCTGCAAGAGGCTCACAGCCAACATTCCCAGGAGTAAGTGAGCGATTTGTCTTTTATAGGGAAACAGGTACTTGAAAAAGAAAGTCAGGCTGTTCCTGCCTTCCTTCTCTTTTTCGTCCTCGTGTTCATAGAATCGGGGGGCCGGTTCCAAGGCAAGTGCCGTTCCTTTTTCTTCCCCTTCCGCCCTTGTCACCAGCCAGCATTTCTTCATTTCCTCTTCGGTGTATATGACGTTCCGCGAGGCGGGGTCGGCTATATGGAACCTGCATCCCTTCCTTTTCTTCCTGATGTCATAGCACACCACGAAGTGGTTCTGGTTCCAGTGCAGGATGCACGGCAGCGGCATGTCTTCCTCCAGTTGCTTCAGGGTAATACGCACCCCGGATGTGCGGAAACCGATGGATTCCGCCGCGTCACTGATGCCCAGCATGGACACCCCCTCGCGTGTGAGGAAGGAGCGGGAGCGGAGCGTCTG
>NZ_JADNRM010000012.1 GCF_021730445.1 Phocaeicola faecalis
TCCTGTTCCCTCCGACGGAACACCACGCCGTGACCTCGTATCCGCCCTCAACGGACTGATGCCGCTTTGTCGGACCATGCCCGGTGTGCATCTGGCAGTGGATATCCGCGAAGGCCGGGTGGCTTTGGTGCTGGACTGGACTCCGCGCACCGACGGAAATGCGCTGGCGGGCAGTTATCACTACATCGTTTCCGATGAAGAAGGGGTGAAGGAAGTGGACAAGTCACAGGTTCTTCTTGCTGAAAACGGCAAGGGAAACTTGTCGGAAAGCAGAAACGGTTTTTCCGGATGTCCGACAGACTTAACAGAAGAAACGGAGGAAGATTCCGTGCGACCGAGAAGCGTTCGAAAGGTCATGAATACTGTACGCTTGAAAGACACTGAAAAGGAAGTCGGACCGATATCTTTGGAAAATATCCGAAAGGAACTCGGAGTGAAGTCCTCGAAATATATTGAAAATAAAGTCGGAGTGATATCTTTGGAAGACATCCGAAAGGAGCCCGGACTGAAATCCTCGAAAGATATTGAAAAGGAAGTCGGACCGATATCTTTGAAAGACACTGAAAAGGAGTCCGCGCCCATATCTCCGGAAGAAACTGTTAGGAAGGCGAAATCACGCTCCTTGATGCAGGAAGTGACCGCTTTCCTTACCTCCCGCTACCGCTTCCGGTTCAACGTGCTGACCGAAGAAACTGAGGTAGCGGGCGTGGAACACGGCATTCCCGATGACCACTTGCGCTACGCCAAAGTGGACGAACGGTGGATGAACTCGCTCAGTCTGGAAGCTATCGAAGCGGGCATAGACTGCTGGGACAGGGATATCCAACGCTTTGTGCGCTCGCGCCGCATCAGCGAATACCATCCCTTTACCGCCTACTTTGAACGGCTTCCCGAATGGGACGGCACCGACCGGGTATCGGCACTCGCCCGCAGGGTGTCTGATGACCCGGTATGGGTGAACGGTTTCCACCGCTGGATGCTGGGGCTCTCCGCCCAATGGATGCAGTTCCGGCCGGATACCAACCGCGCCAACAGCGTGGCTCCCCTGCTGGTGAGCAGTCGTCAGGGACTGGGGAAAAGCACGTTCTGCCGCCTGTTGATGCCCGATGCGCTGAAAGCCTACTATACAGAGAGTTACGACCTCAGCTCCCCGGCATCCGCCGAAGCCAGGTTAGCTGCCTACGGCCTGATTAATCTGGATGAATTCGACAAGTTGGGTGCGTCCAAAATGCCCCTGCTGAAGAACCTGATGCAGGCTTCCGCNCGCAAGGCCTACAAACGCAGTGCCTCGGCACTTCCCCGCATCGCCTCGTTTATCGGCACCAGTAACCGGGAAGACCTGCTGGTGGACTGCACCGGCTCGCGACGTTTTCTTTGTGTCAGCCTGGAACACGCCATAGACTGTACCACTCCCGTAGCCCATGAGCAACTGTACGCCCAGCTCAAGGCGGAGCTTCTGTCCGGTGAACGTAGCTGGTTTAATAAAGAAGAGGAGCAGGCCATACAGCAACACAACGCCCTGTTCTACAAGCATGTACCCGAAGAGGAGGTGTTCCGCCTCTGCTTCCGCTTTGCCACGGAAGAGGACCATCCGCAGGAGGTGCTGACCCTTTCCGCCACCCAGTTGTTCGAGCGGATGAAGTCCGTCCATCCCTCAGCCATGAGGGGCATGACGGCCTACAGCCTGAGCCGCATCCTGCCCCAGTTGGGCGAGCGGGTACATACTGCCAAGGGGAATGTGTATCGGGTGGTGGAATGCTAGGCATATTAGACAAGCGAAAGCTCGTTTTGTATCCTCTATAATATGCAAAAATATTAAAGAATAATAAAGATTGAAGCAGTCTATAAAGAAAAGCTCTACCTTGTGCACTAATCTATAATAAAAAAAATAATATCATGAGAAAATTACTATTTAGCAGCCTTCTTTTATTTGCCTCTCTTGTTGCACAAGCACAAGAAGAATATACGATTGAAGGTAAAGTGGAAGGTGTAAAAGACGGAACTCTTGTTTCTCTATTTTTACTTGACGGGAACGTAGGAAGTACAGTTGCTATGGATAGCATACATAACGGAACTTTCTATTTCAAACGGAAAGCAGGAGAAAGTGGTCTGGATATATTATCTCTTATGTGTACTCGTCAAAAAGGTTTTCCTCCTATGTCACTGAAAATTTATGCAACTCCAAATGCTAAAATAAAAGTGACAGGTACAAATACTTTAATTTATACTTGGGAGGTTAATAGTCCTGTTAAAGAACAGCAAGAATACAATAATTTTACTATGGATTCACGCGATTTATGGGATGAGTACCAGCGATTGGTAATTAAAGAAAAAAGCTGTACTTCAGAAACCGAATGCAAAATACTAGAAGCTAAACAAGATAGCATATCGGCAATAATCAGCAATAGAGAATTAAAGTTGATGCAAAAACTTCCTATTTCTAGTGTATGGATGGAGAAGCTAAATAAATTAAGTATGTCTGTTAAGTATAATCCAAAATTCTCTTATAAAGAAGAAACATTAGCTTTATATAACAGACTAAATGAAGAACAAAAAGCCACTACGATAGGACAGGCAATAACTGTAAACCTCTTTCCTCCTACAGTAGTTAAAGAAGGAGATGATATGGCAGATGCCGATCTATTCGATTTAAATGGGAAAATTTATCATTTGGAAGATTTTAAAGGAAAATATATGCTGCTTGATTTTTGGAGTAGCGGTTGTGGCCCTTGTATCATGGCACTGCCAGAAATGAAAGAGATTCAAGAACAATATAAAAACCGACTGACTGTTATTAGTATTAGCTCTGACACCAAAAGCCGATGGAAGGAGGCTTCGACACAACATGAAATGACTTGGCCAAATTTAAGTGATCTGAAACAAACAGCCGGATTATATGCTAAATACGGTGTTCGTGGTATTCCTAATTATGTGCTTATTTCTCCGAATGGGAAAATTATGCAAATGTGGACAGGATATGGCAAAGGCAGTTTGAAATTTAAAATGCGTAGATATTTGGATACTCCCAAACACGAAATGAGTATTATGCAACGTGGCAACACAAGAATCGTAAATTACCCGTCTATAACTTCAACCAATACTGATATTCTAGAGATAAAACAGGTAGAATTGACTGATACAGCTACCATTGTCCACTTTAATGCTTATTATACTCCTAAATATTGGATACAAGTAAGTCCAAATGCTAAATTAGTTGATGAAAAGGGGGTATCATATACTCTAAAAGGAGCTATAGGAATCACTCCTGGCGAGCATTTCTTTTTACCGGAAAGCGGACAAGCAGAAGTCAGCCTAATATTTGAAGCATTACCTTTGGAAACGAAAGTAGTTAATTTCACAGAAGGAACGGCTAAAAAAGATTGGCAGATAAATGGAATAAAGGTTTCTAAATAAAAGAAGTTTCCTAAAAAATTGTTTTCTACCATTTCTCATTAGCATCTCATTAAAATTGGGACGAATTAAATTAAGCGATATTTAACTAATGGAACGCCAGATATCCGCCTTTCCTTTCCATCCGGATTGTGACAGGATGCCCATTGAGTGCGCTTACGCTCAAGGATTTTTGTGCATGAACCAAGAAAATCGTTTCAATCAAGTTCAATAAAAAAATCGGGAAGTGAATAGAATCCGTTACCGGAGATATTCACTTCCCGATCGAATGGGATATAATTCTCAACTGAGAATTTGAAGCCGCCTCCCACTAAAGAGGAGGCTGGCTTGAAATTGTTCAGGTTGTAATAATTACTTAGTTTTCAAAGTAATAGTAAATGGAACAGTCATAGTCTTATTCCAAGCATCTACTACAATAAGTTGCATTTCAACAGGTGCAGATTCCGTTACGCCTTCTGACAATTCATCAACAGCTGTAATAATTGTACTGCCTGCAAACTCATTAACATTCTTAGTTCCATCAAAGTTTTCTACATTCTTAATCAGAGCTTTTGCATATTCAGGATCAACCACCTTCAAATAAACTGCTTTAATCTTAGCATTGGCTTCTGTAGCTGCTGTTTCTCCAACTTTTATGTCTTTCACTACTGCAAAATTAACCTTGCCTGCATAAGTTGTAAACAAGTCATAAATAGCCTTATCATCATCCGCAACTTTTACAGGTGCATTATCTTCATATTTACGAACATAATAATCGTTATGGCCAGCTGCTTTTACATAATATTTGTTCAAAACATCATCGTTATCAGTCCAAATCTCAGCAAGAGTTTTAACGCCTACATATTCTTTAGAATCCGCATCACTTTCGGTTGCTGTATTTGCAGCCAACAAATAATATTTAGCTGTTCCTTGCTGTGCTTTCAAGATTGCGTCAGACTTGAATCCGAAGGCTTTCATATCTGCAACTACAATTTCAATCATCATATCATTCGCATCAACAGCAAACTTAAGTTTATCATCTGCACTGGCTACTGAAGGAATAGTACCATATTGATAACCATTAACCTTAATGTCGCCACCTTTGACAGCAAACAAGTTATAAGTCTTACCCTTATCAGAACCCGCTACAAATACATTGCTCTTTATAGCTTTAGTTATGTCAATCTGATTAGTCTTGTCTTTACCGCCATATACAGCAGACAATTTATCTTCATTCATAACAATTGCCTTAGAAGCATCTTCGCTATAAACTTCTGATTTAACGATAACTTCGAAATCAAAGTCTACGGTATTATCGGTATTACCAAACAATGGATAAGTAGCACGAACCTTACGTACTTTGTACATTTGCTGCTCGGCATCCGTTACTTCCTCATCATCATCCCACTTATTAGCTTTCAATTTCGGAGAAGTTTCAATCCAGTTCGGGAATGCAAAATGAGTGTTATCACTACCACCTTCTTCTACATAATTAGCATTATCCAAATCTTTAAATGTCACCGAACTAATATCACCTGTAATATAAGTCTTATCGATAATGATACCTTCGGTTAATGTATAATTCACTTCATCATCAGTAGCAATTGACTTACCACCGGTAATTTGCAGAATTCCATTTTCTACGAAAGCAGGATTCAATTTAATAGCAGTAGTCGGATTAGAAACAGTCAATGTAGCTTCTGCAGAGAAGATAACAGTGTTACCGTTGGTAGAAGTCAATGTCAATACATATTCTTTCGGCAAGAACTTTTCTGCTGTATAGTTGTCAAGAGCATCACTTTCAGCTGTAGCATCCAAATTAAATCCGAATGTCACTGCATCGCCATTGTTCCATTTAGATGTAGCACTAGTGTAGGTAGTCTCCTTACCCTTAGCATTGTAGAATGTTACGGCAGCGTTATAAGCTACTTTTTTAGTTTCTGTGTCAGCATCATAACGAGTGGCAGTCAACTTCACATTAGCGCCATCACCGTTCAAGAAATTATCCAACTGAACAGCACTCAGACCAAGGTCTGCAATGTTCCATCTTAATGCAGCATCTGCAGGTTTAGCAGCCAAAGTAACCGACTTGTCAGCCAATTCGCCTGTTGCTTCCACACCTTGAGAAATAGTAAATGTTGCTTCTTTAGAAACAGCAGAACCATTCAAACCAAGAGCTGTCAATTTCAATGTTACAGAAATAGAAAGGTCACTGCTCGGCATCTTAGCAATAGTCAGCTTGCTGCCTTCAATAGACAATCCGTATTTCTCAACCTGAACAGCGTTGGTTGCTTCAAGAATAAAGTAACCGTCATACTGGTTAGCCAAAGTGAACATAGCCTCTTCTGTATCCGATGGTTTTTCAAACACATCAATTGTTTCTGCATATTTTGCTGATGCAGGGCTGGCAGGAGTAATAGTTACATCGCTGTTAATATCATCAGAATACACTTGATAAGCAAATGCAGTTCTTACTACTGTTCCTTTTGCATTTTCCACCAGCAAAGAAGCATCTTTAACTTCTGCATAAGTCTTTTTAACAGCATCAAAGGCAGGTTCTACCTTCAAAGTCCAAAGACAATCGTTAGCACCGGCTACTCTTGTTTGCATTGCTCCGTCCACAAAAGTAGTACCTTCGGGCAAACCCTTAGAAGGAGTAGAAACAATAATATCGGCTACTTTACCCTTCACATCCAACAAACTGTATGAGAAATTGTCAGTCAGTTCAACTGTGGCAGGAGTAACAATCAAAGGCAGATTACCACCTTGTTTTACAGTTTCATTCTTCTTAATGTCAGCAATTCCCGGGAAAGCCTTCAGCAATGCTTTAGACTCATCTTTTGTAGCATTCCATTTAGTCCACTTCGCTGTTTCAAATTTCACATTCACCTTGGCAGCCACAGCTTCCACTACAAATGCATCAGAAGTAGCAGGCAATGTAATATCCTGGAACTTACCAGTTTCATCAGCAATATGCAAGATGTAAACGCCATCTTTTGCTACTACATATGCACTAGTGCCCTGAGCCGGGATTTCAGTAGTCTTTTCTACGAATTCGCCCTTAACGGCATCCCATTCGTAAACTACCCACATGCCGTTGGCATCGATTTTTGGGGAAGGAGCTGTAACGCCTGCTTTTCCGTCTTCACCTACAGCCTGAGAATCGGTCTTTTCACCGTCCTTATACCAGAAACCGTCTTCGCCGATAGTCCATTCAGTACCGTTCTTTCCGTCTGCACCCTTGATGCCGGTTACTGTCTGAGTAGTACCGTCACTCATGGTTACAGTGAAACCATTTTCGATAGAAGAAATAGAGGTTACCCATTTTCCTTCGCCCACCAACTTCTGCAAAGCTGTAATAGCGTCTTTGTTGGAGTTAATTTGTTCTTGCAAGTCTTTGATGTCATCGTCGTAATCTTTACAAGACACAAATGTTCCTGTCGAGGTAACCATCAAGGCTCCGAACAGGATTGCACTTAAAAACTTTTTGTTCATAATAGAAAAACTTTAAATTTATAAATTTAAAAAACTAAAATTGGTTATACATATTCTATCAGTTCCGAGGGCACAGCCCTCTGTTCTTGTTTCATATATCTTTTTGGAGAGACACCCGCTACCTTTTTAAAGGAAGTGTAAAACGTACTTCGCGATAGGAATCCGCATCGTTGGGGCAGTTCCTCCAACGGACATTTGCCTGAACGGAGCAGTTCCTTGGCATATTCCACCCGATAACCGTTCACCAAATCTTTCAGGTGACAGCCGAAGTAGCGGTTCACCACGTTCGACAGATAGGTCTGGTTCGTTTCAATCATATCGCTCAGCTTATTCAGTGAGAGCTTCGGGTCAAGAAACACCTGGCGAACTTCCAAATAGTACAATACATATTTATATAGCTCACAATCGACTTTCCTTGCCTGCTCCACGTTACGGTCTGCGAACTTCTGCTTCCAGTAAAGATGGGCAGCCCGGAAGAGCAGATTCTTCTGCCTTTCGGAAGTAAAGGTGCGCTTGTCGCGGTGTAGGAACAGGTAGTCCATTGTACTCTCTTTTTATCGTCTCTATTTCAGATAAATACACATTTTTCAAACCCTTAAAAAAGGGTTGCGTTCGGTGCATCTCTTAGTAAGAGATACACCGAACGCACATAAACGACTTATTATTAATTATTTAAGCCGATAAAAAAGTATCCTACAACTTAAGACTAAAGATATTTTTGCATTTGTCTTGTGATTTTTCTTCTCAAAAAGTTTTAATTATCAAAACTTTGTGTAAATTTGCATCGAAAAGTGTATCTCTTACTAAGAGATACACTTTTTTTCTTCTTTCCCCGAAAATCTTATTCACTACATTATCAATCGGTTAAGTATCGATTGACATTTCCTTTTCTCCTGAAAAGCAAGCATTAAAAGTTGTAAAGGTATTATAAATGAGGAGCTTAGAAATGTTTCGAAAAGAATGGATTGCTTCAGAAGGAGACTTAAGCTTTTTTCAAAAACTCCACCGACTTAAAAAAGTTACCATACAAAACTCGAAGACCTCCCTGAGTGCGCTGTTCTATGGGAAGCGTGGGAGGTCATATCATTACATTTTTTCTATAACAGCATCAAGCATACACAATATACCTAATTGGCAGGGTATGTACCTGCAACAAGGCTATTGAGATAAACTTCAAGATTGGTATATTCAGGACTCAGATTATACTTCGCACCGTCTGACGCATCATTCGGATTGAGTCCCTGTATCACCTCCCATTCATCGGGCATTCCGTCACCGTCACTGTCTTTCAAGACTTCTGTCTGTTTGTATTCCGGCCATCCTTTTACATCTTTCTGACTGTCTATCAGTCCCAGCTTGCTGCCATTAGAACCGGTATAAGTAAAAGTCCCTTCACGAGTTTCTCTGACAATACGGCTGTCAACAGCATCGCGCGCCAAGGAAGCACCGGCATAATCCAGCACCGATTCATACGCTTGCCGGGCGGTTTCCGTAAAGCTTGTATCTGCAATAGGAAATTCGGCAGAAGAGAGAACTTCGGAAGCCGGAGCAAAATTGCCCTTAATCACGAATCCGGCAGCATTGGCCAAGTTCACAGTTTCCAGCTGCTTCCGCTGCTTATCAGACAGTGCAGGACAGGTAGAGTCGAAATAATTTCCTTTCAAATAAAAGACTCCGTGTGTCCCTTTCTTATTCTGATTCTTCCCATCATCTTCGTATGCCGTAAAAATGCGGGCATAAGAGGATTTTGTAGCCGTATAAGGACCCGGCTTATAGTAGTTGTTCACCAAGTTATAAGACCCGCCTTCACCGGCATAAGCTCCTTCATTGCCGAAATTGTAAATAACATTATTGCGCAAGTCCACCTTCTCTGCATCAGGACGCCCTGTATAACGGCTGCCGCAAAGACGTGGAGTACGGTTGCTGTGATGTGCCAACAGGTTATGATGGAACGTAGCCCCCTCTCCTCCCCAAATGCCGCCATAGCCATGAGCACCTTTGGCATGAACGGAATTTGTGAGACTTTCGCTTAAAATACACCATTGCATCGTAAACTCACCGGCACCATAGAAACTGCCACACTCATCGGTACACCAACTTAAAGAACAATGATCCAGCATAATCTTCCTATTGCCGGAATGTCCGCCCATCGCATCATCTTCCGTTCTTGCCACATCTCCCATGCGGGAACGGATAAAACGGACAATGACGTTGTCGGCTCCTATATAAAAGGTATAATTACGGAGACAGATTCCATCTCCGGGAGCTGTCTGACCGGCAATAGTCACATCGCCATGCTTTATTTTTAAGGGCGATTGCAATTCAATGATACCGCTAACCGCAAATACAATGGTACGCGTACCTTTCTTTTCGACAGCCCAACGGAGGGTGCCTTCCGTCCCGTCGTCGGCAAGTGAAGTGACTGTATATACAGCCCCCCCTGCTCCGCCACTGACATAGCGCCCGGCTCCTGCCGCTCCAGGGAAAGCTAAAATGGTGGAACGGTCGGGAACAGGATATTCTGTCAGTGTACCGGGACTGTCAGGTGATTCCGGTCCCAACGGTATTTCAGGCAGGTCTCCATTGTCTATGCTCCCTTTACCGCAGGCTACAACTGATAAAAACAAGCCCGACAATATAATTTTTTTCATCATAACGTATATCTATTAAAAAGGCACGGATTCAAGGATTGACCGGGGTCACCGCATAAATCCATATAATCCGTGCCTAAAAGTAACTATTTAAATAGTCTTATCCTAAAAATCCTAATACCAACGCGGGTCACCAACCTGATTATAAATCAAGTCTTCATCAGACAGGGTAAAATCACCTCCGGCAGCATCCTTGAAGCCCGGATTTAATGTGGTGGCACTCTTGTCCTCAGCCACTACCTTAGCGGTATCGCCCGAACCGGTGATAATAGAACCGGCAGTCGGAGCGTCAAAGTAATTGTTTCCAGCAAAGTCCGGATTGGCATCCGTGTTAGCCTGATTACTGAACAGGCCGGCAGTCGAGGCTACCAGATTGTTCTTGAAGGTTATCTGATTACCTTTGAAACGGACATACATCAACCGTTTACCGGAATTATTAGAGATGCCCACCAATGTACAATTGGTTATGCTGATAGCAGGAGTAACACCGGCAAATGTAGAAGAGGCATCATCGTAACGCACAAAGTCACGGGCCGCACAGCTGTTATAGAAAGTAGAGTTGGACAAAGTAAGTACTTTAATAGCTCCCTTGCGCGAATCCAACATATCACCTCCGTCACACTCAATGTCGTGAACCAGACAATTATTGAATACAATCTCATTGACCATAGCAGCTACATTCAGATAATACAAACCTTTGGTATAGTTCTTGATTTCGCAATCTTCCACCGTCAGCGCATTGTAAGTGGCACCGGCTGTGTTGAAGGTTATTGCCTGACTGCCATCCGTACCTGTACCGTCCATCACAATCTGTCTCAACAATAGAGACGCACCGTCATTCAACGTGATACATCCATTGATTATAGGACGGTCGTTGGGACGGACTGCTTTCAGTTCAATACTCTTCGAAATGGCAATTTTGGCTATTGACTCCACACCGTCTGCCGTATTCATCACTTTATAAGTCCCCGGATACAGCGCAAAAGCATCTCCATCTTCAGCATTCGCCAATACTTCGGCAAAGTCATCCTCGGGAGTCACGGCAATGGCATCACCCAAATCAAGTAAAGTAGTGAAAGTCAGCGTACCGCGTACTTTCGTTCCGTTCATCAACTTGGCTGTATAAGTGGTTTCGCCGGTCAATCCGGTTATGGTAGCGGCACCGGCTGCTATCTCGTCGGCAGTCACGGTATGAGTGATATCACCCGGAGTAAGAATAATTTCTGTAGCCGCTTCACCGGCAGTCCATCTCAGAGTAGCACCGGTTGCCTGTAAATCTTCATCATTTACCGCTTCAAATATTTGTTCCGCATCTGTTTTAAAGTAAACACCACTCCATTTGGATTCGGCAATTCCTTCGCCTACAGCCTGCACACGGGCTGAGTATTTCATACTGCCCTCCAACTTGGATACTGTATAAGGCAGCTGGTCGGCAGTCACACCGCTGATGGTCTTTGCAGGCGAACCGGCGAAAGTCAGACTGTCGTTCTCAAAAACCTCAATGTTATATGCGGTTGCCCCTTTCACAGTCGACCAAGTCAAACGTACATTGGTACGGTTGGTCACTCTCGCTTCCAGATTGACCGGTGAGAAAAGACGGTCATAGTCAATATTCGTGATTTCTTCGTCCGGGTCATCGCAAGCGGCGGTCAGGGCTGCTATTGCCAGCCCCAACATATATGTATATTTCTTATACTTGTTCATAATTTTGGTATTTATGTGTTTATCAACTATTAGTCGTTGGACAAGGTTCCGTTGCTGCTGTCAACAAAAGTCTGCCAAATGGGCCAGAACTGGTTTTCATCCGGGTTCTTCTGATACAGGACATTGATAAGTTCGTCCGTCAGTTTTTCGGTAGAAATCCATGTTGTACTCGATTCATACCCCAAAGCTGCTCCCTCTTCATCTGTATCTCCATGATTCAAACCATAAATCATCAACGTTTCACCATCTGCGGCAGTCTGATAATAGATTTTTTCGGGCAAATCGGCATAAGCGCCTTCCCGTCTTGCCAACTGCGACATCTTGGTTTTGGCTTCGTCCAACTTCTCTTTCAGTAAGTTCCAACGAATCAGGTCGGCCTTTCGAAGAGATTCTCCGGCAAACTCAAAAGCGCGCTGTTCAACAATGGCATTGAAGAAAGCATCCTTGCCGGCAGTGGCCTGAGCCAGATAAGCCGAAACTTTGGAAGTAGGAAGTGCACGGTCAAGAATCGGTTTCAAATAGGCAGCCGCAGCCGACGGCCCTTCCAGCTCATTGATGGCTTCGGCGGCCATCAGGTAAACATCTGCCAAACGCATATACTGCCAGTTCACACCATCGTCGTTGGTAGAAGTCACCACTCGATTCATCCATTCATAACGCAGTTTTCCAAAACACCAGCTTTTCAGGCTGCGCGGTGTCTGCCAGCTTTTGCCATCCTTCTGGTCTTTTGACCATTCGTAAGGAACGCAAGTAATGTCACGACGAACATCTTCCACATCATAATCATAATATAAATAAGGTAACGGACCATTTACGCCGCCCTGTGCCTGTTGTGTATATTGGTCGGTCTTCTGATGTTTCACACCCAAAGTATACAGCACACGTCCACGACCATCCGAGAACGGAATTTCCCAAATAGACTCGCCTCCGGCTGCTGTATTGTCCTGACAAAGTTTCAAGAAGTTATCTTTGAAAGTACCCAAACGGCATCCACTGTTATTGATGATGTCAAGACACTCTTCCTTTACCAAAGCATACATATTGGCAACGCTCAGTTTCGGGTCATTACTGCGGCGGACACCGTCTGCACGTTGGCTGTATCCGGCTGCATAAAGGGCAATACGTGCACGAAGGCCCTTCACGAATGCCTTATTGACGCGTTCCGTACTCTTGGTTACCGCAGAGCCGTTCGGCCACGGAACCAAATCTTCCGCTTCTTCCAAATCATTTAACAAATGTAAATAAATGCTATCCCGGTCTGTACGAGGCAGATAAACGGTTTCGGAAGTATTCGGTTCAAAACGAGCCGGGACATCTCCCCAACCTTTCACCAAATCAAGATAAAGAACTGCTCTCAATGTAATCGCTTCACCTAGTAATTGCTGAAAAGCAGGATCAGTCAGGTCGGAATAAGTACGCAACCCGCGGATACACAAATTAGCACGCTCGATTCCTTCGTAAAACTTAGCCCAAGCATTGTTTGAGGTATTCATCTGACTGTTCGTGGCGCGAGTGGCATAGGTACAAAGCTCATATTTGCCATCATCCGCCACTTTAGACGCTTCCATATTATTAATCCATTCGATGTCAGTATTGATTCCATAGTAAGGAAGATACCGTCCGCGATAAGAGTTGGTTTCTCCGAAAGACTGGTGAATACCCATTACTGCGGCCTCAGCCAATGATTCTACCGTAAATAGATTGGGTTCTTCCATTGCCGACTGAGCAGGCGACTCTAAGTCACATGAAGTCATAGCTCCCATTAATGACAAAGACAAAAGAGAAGTATATATAAATTTTTTCATTGTTCAATACATTTTTCCTGATTAGAAATTCAAATTAAGGCCAACCACAAACTGACGGCTCTTGGGGTATGCTGAATAGTCCACACCCGGAGTCAGGTTTGTTTTGCGTATAGTGGATACTTCCGGGTCATATCCCGAATAATTGGTCCAGCAGAACAGATTGTAACCGGTCACATAGAAACGTAAGTTCTGGATTCCCACCTTATTCAGCAAAGTGGCCGGAAGAGTATAACCTAATGTCAGTGTATTCAGGCGTAAGAAGGAAGCATCCTCCACTGCCCAATCACTGAAAATCATACGTTGTGTGTAAGGTGACCACATAGTAGTATTGGCATTCATTGCAGCCAGTTTTTCGGGATCGTTGCAAATAGTACCGTTTTCATTCAAATTCGTCCAACGCTTACCGTCAGCCATCTCCGAAATCATGTTGCGGTATTGATATTTACTGGTTTGTGTAAACTCAATCTTGTTGGCATTATATACATCATTTCCCACACTCCAGTTAAAGTTTGCACTCAGGTCAAAACCGTATGCACGGGCATTGATACTGAAACCGCCTGTATGGACAGGATTGGCATCACCTATTATTTCACGGTCGGCAGTAGTGACCTTGCCGTCTCCGCTTCCATCAATATCAGCCAGTTTCATCATACCCGGACGGAGTGTACCTACCACAGCGGAAGCATCGACTACGCCTTCTTTCAAAATCCATTTCTTGGCGGCAGCATCATAACCCTCAAAGTCGCTTACTTCATAACGCCCTGCAGAACGGTAACCGAACATTTTACCTACAGCACCGCCTTTGGCAATCCAAAAGTCATTACCGATTTCTGAAGAAGCCCAATAGGTTTCAGCTCCAAAGTCATCCATGATACCTAAATCTTTAATCTTATTTTTGTTGAAACCGATATTGGCACTAAAGCTCAAACCAAAGTTTTTCTTATCAACGGCAATCCAATTCACACTGGCCTCAAAACCTGTATTCTGTGTCTTGCCCATGTTACGATATTGATAATCATAGCCTGTGCCGGCTACAGGAAACTGAATCAGCAAATCTTTGGTTGTATTGAGATAGGCTTCCAGCGTACCGTTCAATCTTCCGCCCAATGTGGTAAAGTCCAGACCAATGTTACGGGTAATGGTCGTTTCCCATTTCAAATCAGGATTAGGCATCGTCTTTGATGCGGCCCAATAGTTATTAAAGCCGTTAATCCATGAAGTGGAAGAAGAAGCATAATTCAAGTTCATCTGGCCCGACGGAATATTGTTATTACCGGCAGTACCGTAGCTGAAACGGAGTTTCAAATCGTCCAGCCAACTCTTGGTTCCTTCCATAAACGGTTCTGAAGACACACGCCATGCAACTGCTGCCGAAGGGAAATAGCCCCAACGGTTTCCGTCTGAGAACTTGGAAGAACCGTCGGCACGGAAAGTAGCACTTAACAAATATTTGCTCTTATAGTCATAATTGATACGTCCGAAAAATGACAAGAGTTTATCGTCAGGGTTAAGGTAATTATCAATGGAATAAGGAGTACCCTGTGTAGAATATTTCCATGCATCCTGTGATGTGAACGATTCGGGGAAACCGTGAACCGTATTGGTCAGTTTCTTTGATTTGGTGACAATCCATTCATGGCCTATCATGGCATTTAAATGATGGTCATCATTCTTCAGCAATTTTTCGAAATCATAATTAACGGTATTCGTATTGCGGAACTTATGACGGAATGTGTTTGCAATCTCCATAGCCGGTTTGCCTTGATTATCCTTTGCAGGAACATTCTTTATATAATAAGTTGTCAATCCCCAAAAGCGTGAATCTTCTTCGCGGTAATCATCATAACCGAATTCTGTCTTGGCACGGAAATTCTTGAAGATTTCCCATGTAAAGCTACCTGCCATATTCAGATTCTTACGCTCACGTTCACGGTCATTATCCGAAATGGCTGTCAATGGATGATACAGGTTACCTAAATCATCATCCGAACTGCCACTTTCCGAATTCAGGTTTTCCAAAGGTATCGGAGTATAAATCACTGAATATTTCAAACGTTTGTCCGAGTCATACGTGCTGCTGGTATCATTGGCACCGCCACCCTTTACATCTGTATCCGAATAACGGACTGAAAAGTCAAGAGTCACATTCTTTACCGGCTTGCTATTCAACTTCAGACTGAAATTATCACGCTTAAAAGATGAACCTTGCATAATAGCCTTATCATTCATGTGGCTGTAGCCGAACGCATATTTTATTTTATCGCTACCGCCATTAATGTTCAAGCTTTGATTGAAAGCGTGTCCGGTACGTCCGAAAGTCTGATCCTGCCAATCATTTCCGGAAATATTCTGATACATATCCATATCCTGATAGTTTCCAAAATAATCGATATAAGAACTCATATCATTTTCTTTAATCAAGCCGGCCAGCTCATATTGCCATTTGGCATAGTCGTATGGAGAAAGTACATCCAATGTTTTTGCAATTTTCTTAATACTGTAATATGCGTTATAAGTCACACTCAGTTTTCCCTCCTTACCGGATTTAGTTGTTACCAAAATAACTCCGTTCGCACCGCGGGAACCGTAGATGGCAGTAGAGGAAGCATCCTTCAGCACCGTCATATCTTCAATATCGGAAGCCGGAATGTCGGAAATGGTTTCTACAGGAAAACCATCGACAATAAACAATGGAGTATTATCACCCGTAATAGAGCCACCACCACGCACACGGATTTTCATTTCGGCATCAGGAGAACCTTCTGTAGTGGTAATCTGTACACCGGCCATTTTACCGGTCAGCGCCTCTGTTGCCGAAGCAACCGGAACCGCAGCCAACTTATCAGCACCCACTGATGTGACAGAACCGGTCAAATCCTTACGTTTTACCGTACCGTAACCAATAACGACCACTTCTTCCAATGCTTGTGAGTCATCATTCAATGTTACATCAAATTGTGTTTGATTTCCGACCTTAATTTCTTGTGTGACGCACCCTATGTAAGAGAATACAAGGATATCACTCGACTTAACGTCGGACAAGGAAAATTTACCTTCAAAATCGGTAATAGCGCCGTTGGTTGTCCCTTTTACTAAAACATTTGCCCCAATCAGTGATTCGCCGGTAGCGTCTTTCACAATACCGCTCACCTGATGTCCTTGAGCAAAAGCGACCAAACAAAGCATACTCAGAAAAAGGGTTGAGACTGCTTTTCTAGCTAATTCTTTTAGATTCATAAGATGTGTTTTTATAGTTGTTATTTTTTCTAAGGCTACAAAGAACCTATATTCACTGAGGCAAAAGTAGATGTTTCAAAATGTCCCGATGTGTAGTTTTTATCATTTTATGTGGATTAATCAACTATTCTCAGAATTTCCACGTATTACACCGGCTGTAAAACAGATTTTCAACAGTTATCTTTTGAGCCTCTTCCGATGATAGCTGCCTGCTCCATTCTACCCTTCCGGAAATATCAGCGCCCTCACCTGCATTTTTATATTCCCGATAACGGACTGTCTGTTCGTTATCAGAATTCTTCCAATTATGCCATCCGGCAGGAAGAATATGTTTTCCTAATTCGCACTCTATAAATAAGGTATAGGCAAAAGGACGCCACGGACGCCCCAGATATACCTTTTCCACTCCGGGAGCAGCCGTCAGTTTGCAATGTTGAAAGACATAACCGTATTCCGCCTCTGCAGGAGTGGAAGCGGCAGTTATATAAGAATCTCGTTTACTGTGAATAGTACACCCCTGAAACAGAGCTGTGGAAGGTCCAAAAATAAAATCGGTAGTTCCCTCAATATAGCAATCTTTAAAATACAGACGTGTAAATTTTGCTCCAGTATATACCGTATCCTGATTTCCAAGGAAACGACAATTGATAAAACGAAGACAATCCCCTTCCGTATGGAGTGCTACGGCTTGTCCCAATGGAGCAGCATTATTTTCAATAGTCAGATTTCTAAAAGTAACATGACTGCCTTCCACCTTTACCGTATAGGTACGGAAGGTTCCCATTTTATTTATATTGGCGTGGTCGTCATAGGTAATAACGGTCTTCTCTTTGTCTTCACCTATTATCTCAAGGTTCTCTAACCAGGACGGAACAACCACTTTCTCTTTATACACACCATTCTTTATATAAACGGTCACTGTATAGTCCATAAAAGCGCGAACACTTTCCAATGCATCTCCCAGAGTGTGGTAATGGCCTGTCCCATCGCACGAAACGATGAGTGTATCTCGCCGTTGTTGTCCCCATAAAGTAGCGACAACCAACCACATACATCCTATAATCGCTATTCTTTTCATTTCATTATTCCAATGGAGTTTTACAACCGCTGCCACCATTTGCATGCAAGCGCTCCCATTCCAAACTTGCCATGATAAACGGACCTACAGCCTTCGCATCATTGACACGTATCTGTTCATTTATATAATAGTCATAGTCTCCCATACGATAGTTTTTACCTCCCAAACCGGCTACGGCACACGCACTCGTAATAGAAACCAGTCCTTTATCATCCACTTCTATAAACTGCTTCAAAATACCTTCATATCCTTTTTGAGCCACCTCCATATAAGATGGACAGATATATCCTTTACGAACAGCCTTCAACAGTGCGTACACAAACATAGTAGAGCAGGAAGACTCCAAATAGTTTCCTTTATCACCGCTACGGTCTATCACTTGATACCATACACCGGTGCGGGTATCTTGAGTACGTTTTATTTGAGCAGCCAACTTATTTAAAATGGCAATCACCGAATCCCGTCCCACTTCATGCTGCGGAATAAAATCAAGCACATCTACACATGCCATAGCATACCATCCCATCGCACGCCCCCAGCAATGTTGTGATTGTCCGGTGACCTTATCCGCCCATCTCTCCCGTTTACTTACATCGCAGGCATGACGATAAAGATCATTTTCTGCATCGTAAGTATGGCGGGCAACTGTAACAAATTGGTTAATAATATCCGCATAGTCATTTACACGATTATTGCGATAGGCATATTCTGCATAAAAGGGCTGTCCCATATACAGTCCATCCAACCACATCTGATGCTCATAAATCTTCTTATGCCAGAAACCGCCGTCAGCATTCCGGGGATGTGTATCCAATTGACTTCGCAACAAATCCAAAGCTTTCCTATACTTTTCATCCTTAGTCTGCTCATAGATACGAAATAACATTTTGCCTGAGTTCAGACGGTCAATATTATACTCATGCAACTTATAAGTCTCGATAGAACCGTCGGCATGAATCATCGTATCGGCATAGGCCACCGCATAATCAAAGAATTTCTTGTCTCCATACGCATCATACACATCAAGCATCGACTGAAGTTCCAGTCCATGACAATAATCCCACTTCAAACGAGTCTGGAAGTCAAGTTGCCAAGACTCGGGACAACGCATCATTTCTGAAGTTGCCATACGGACAGACCACGGCTGTTTATCACACACCTTCTGAGCACCGCACAATAGCGGAGCAATCATCAGTAATCCTGATACAATAAATTTACAGATAGATTTACTTTCCATGCTGTTGTTTTGTTTTAGTATTAGACCTTTTATCTTTTATAAAACAAAAGTAGTTCTTTTACTGAAAAACATTGTGGATTTTTAAATATAGAGAGTGTATTATTTGGTTTTCGTGTACGAAAACGATAAAATTGTGCACGGTAACGATAAAAAGTGTGCAAAATTGTCCATTTTACTAATAATTAAGGTTTTCCCGTTTGATTAATTGAGAAAAGGTTTTATTTTTGGGGCAGTTTTTAATTCATACTATTGTAGGAACACATTCATTTAACTATTAAATCACAAGAGAATGGAAGAAGTTTTCAGTTATATCATCGGTCTGGGTGCAGCTGTGATGATGCCTATTATCTTTACAATCTTAGGAGTTTGTATCGGTATTAAATTAAGCAAAGCATTAAAAAGTGGTTTGTTGGTCGGAGTCGGTTTTGTTGGATTATCTGTTGTTACAGCCTTGTTAACCAGTAGCCTTGGTCCCGCTTTAAGTAAAGTTGTCGAAATATACGGTCTCCAATTAAAAGTATTCGATATGGGTTGGCCTGCTGCTGCTGCCGTTGCTTATAATACTTCCGTAGGTGCATTTATCATTCCGGTTTGTCTGGGTGTCAACATATTGATGTTATTAACAAAGACTACACGTACGGTTAATATCGACTTATGGAACTATTGGCATTTTGCCTTTATCGGTGCAGTAGTCTATTTTGCAACAAGCAGCATCCTATGGGGATTCTTTGCTGCTATCATCTGTTATATCATCACTTTGATTCTGGCAGACTATACGGCAGACAAGTTCCAGGGCTTTTATGAAAAGATGGAAGGAATTTCCATTCCCCAGCCTTTCTGCGCAGGATTTGTGCCATTTGCTATTGTTATCAATAAAGTATTGGATAAAATACCCGGATTCAACAAATTGAATATTGATGCCGAAGGCATGAAGAAAAAGTTCGGTCTGCTAGGCGAGCCTTTGTTCTTAGGTATTTTGGTCGGTTGCGGTATTGGCGCACTGTCTTGTAAAAACGGACAGGAAGTGGTAGACAAGATTCCTTATATTTTAGGTTTAGGTATTAAGATGGGTGCCGTTATGGAATTGATTCCACGCATCACCAGTTTGTTTATTGAAGGTTTGAAACCCATCTCTGACGCTACCCGCGAAATGATTGCAAAGAAATTTAAAGGTGCAGTCGGACTGAATATCGGTATGAGTCCTGCTCTGGTAATCGGCCATCCTGCAACTTTGGTCGTATCATTGTTACTGATTCCCGTTACACTGTTGCTGGCAGTGGTACTCCCCGGCAATGAATTCTTACCTTTGGCTTCATTGGCAGGTATGTTCTATGTATTCCCATTGGTATTGCCCATCACTAAAGGTAACGTATTAAAAACCTTCATTATCGGGTTTGTTGTATTGGCTATTGGCTTGTACTTCGTAACAGATTTAGCTCCTTACTTTACTCAAGCCGCACAAGATGTTTATGCCAAAACGCAAGATGCAGCCGTTAATATCCCCCAAGGCTTTGAAGGCGGTGCATTGGACTTTGCATCCAGTCCCTTCTCTTGGGCAATATTCCACATGACTTATACATTTAAGATAATCGGTTCGGCTATTTTAGTGTTAATAACCCTATTCCTGATGGTATTAAACCGTCGTGCCATCATCAAATATCAGAAGTCGGTAAAAAACGCTCAATAATAAAAACAGAAAATAAGATAACTAATAAATAAGAACGAAAATGAAAAAATTAGCAATTGCAATGATGCTGGGCGTGTCTGCTTTGGCAGCTTCAGCTCAAGTAAATTACAAGGTACAGACAGCTTGCCATCCGCAAGATGTAAAACACTATGATACAGAACGTCTGCGCAACTCGTTCATGATGGAGAAAGTAATGGCACCGGATGAAATCAATGTCACCTATACTCTCTACGACCGCCTCATTTATGGAGGTGCCATGCCTGTAAACAAAGTCCTGAGACTGGAAACATTCCGCGAACTGGGTCCGGAAATCACTTACTTCCTCGAACGCCGTGAACTGGGTGTGATTAATGTTGGCGGTGACGGTGTAGTCACTGTAGACGGTAAGGAATATCCCATGAAGTACAAAGAAGCACTTTATGTAGGGTGCGGCAACAAAGAGGTTACCTTTAAGAGTAACGATGCTACCAAACCGGCTAAATTCTATATCAACTCAGCACCGGCTTACAAGCCATACGTCACTCAGCTGATTACAACCGATGCCAAACTTCAAAAGGCAAACCCCAAGAAATATGCTTTGGCTATCTCTGACCACTACGGAAAAATGGAAGACAGTAACGACCGTATCGTAAACCAGTTGATTGTGAAAGATGTATTGGAAAGAGTAAAAGACGGTGGTACGAACCAATTGCAGATGGGACTTACCGAACTTGCTCCGGGTTCTGTATGGAATACCATGCCGGCACATACTCACACACGCCGTATGGAAGCCTATTATTACTTCAACCTGCCCGAAGGAAATGCTATCTGCCACTTAATGGGTGAACCCCAAGAAGAACGTCTGGTGTGGTTGCACAACGAACAGGCTATTACTTCTCCCGAATGGTCTATCCACGCAGCTGCAGGAACCAGCAATTATACCTTTATCTGGGGTATGGCAGGAGAAAACCTGAAGTATAGTGACAAGGATGAAATCAAATATACAAAAATGAAATAAGCGGATTCCACTCTCGTCCGATTCTCATTGATGTTTGTCATTCTGAATGTGATGAAGAGCTTTCATGATTATGATTGAGATTCTTCGCCGCTTTCGGAATGACAAACTTGTTTTTTAATCATTGTTGACCGAATAATACATGGTTTCTACCAATTTTTACATAGAAACCGACACCAAAATACTTACTTTTGTACCATTAAGAAAAATATAATCTACTAAATCTATTATTATGAGTACATTTCAAAATGCCAGCGGGAAGATGACAAACTTCAGATGGATTATCTGTGCCATGTTATTCTTCGCCACTACTGTCAACTATCTGGACAGACAAGTATTGTCGTTGACCTGGAAAGATTTCATCGCTCCCGAGTTTCACTGGACAGATTCAAATTATGGAGATATCACGGCTATTTTCTCTATTGTATATGCAATAGCCAACTTATTTGCCGGACGTTTTATTGACTGGATGGGTACCAAGAAAGGTTATCTCTGGGCTATTGCCGTATGGTCAATAGGAGCTTGTCTGCATGCACTTTGTGGTTGGGCAACCGAGCATACACTAGGTATCCACAATGCGGAAGAAATGATTTCCGCCACCGGAGCCGTCGCTTCTACCATTGCCATCACCAGCGTATATTACTTTATTGCAGCACGCATCGTGCTTGGTGTAGGTGAGGCCGGAAACTTCCCTGCCGCCATTAAAGTGACAGCCGAATATTTCCCCAAGAAAGACCGCGCCTATTCCACTTCCATCTTTAATGCAGGAGCTACCATAGGAGCTTTGGCTGCTCCCGTTACCATCCCGACTTTGGCACGTTACTTCCAGAGTATAGGTATCGGCAATGGTTGGGAGATGGCATTCGTTGTCATCGGCGGACTGGGCTTTATCTGGATGGGATGCTGGATGTTCCTTTATAAGAAGCCGGCAGCCAACCCACGCGTCAATGCAGCAGAACTCGAATATATCGAACAAGATAATAACAATGCAGACCAAACAGTGGAGCAACAGGCCAGCGCCAATGAATTCGACAACAAGAAAATTCCATTTTGGAAATGTTTCAAATTTCCTCAAACATGGGCAGTATTCATTGGAAAGTTTATGACTGACGGTGTGTGGTGGTTCTTCCTTTTCTGGACCCCTGCTTACATTTCAGATGTATATGGATTTGCTTCCGACACCGGTACGGCACAATTGTTGATTTTCGTTTTATATGCCATCACCATGTTATCTATCTATGGCGGCAAGCTTCCTACTATCATCATCAACAAGACCGGCAAGAACCCATATGCCGCCCGTATGCAGGCTATGTTTATCTTTGCCTTATTCCCTTTATTGGCCTTATTCGCACAGCCGCTTGGCAACTATTCCTATTGGTTTCCGATTGTTATTATCGGCATTGCGGGAGCAGCACACCAATCTTGGTCTGCCAATATTTATTCCGTTGTAGGCGATATGTTCCCCAAGAGCACCATTGCCACTATTGTAGGTATTGGCGGTATGGCAGGCGGTATCGGCTCATCCCTTATTAATATGGGGTCGGGCAGACTGTTCGATTATGCCGCACAGACCGGTATGAAGTTTATGGGATTCGAAGGAAAACCTGCCGGCTATTTCATTATCTTCTGCATCTGTGCAGTAGCCTACCTGCTGGGTTGGGTAATAATGAAAATACTAGTACCGAAATACAAACCTGTCGATGCCTAAAGTCCAGTCAGCCGGTTCATTATAACCCATATAAATTCCCCTGTCCCGAAGAATCGAAACAGGGGAATTTTCTGTTTAGTTTTAGTGTTGCGTTCTCTGATTTATAGCCTTTTACATAATATATGTCCTATCCAGTAGTTTCTCCGCCCAGGTATGTTCGCCGGCAATCCACTGTGAGTCTTCCTGACTGTGAGGTTGCTGATACATCCTGTTTAACAGTTCCTGATACTCATGCAACAAATTAACGGCATCCGCCTGTTTGTTTTCTCTGAGCAGCAATAATATCTTCATCTTACAGATATTCACATTCGTTATTTTAGATGTCTCATCCGCCTTATTCAGGTACTCCAGACATTCTGCATTGCTTTCTTTGCTATTAGACAATTTCATAATGCTGCGTGCCACCATCAGATAATCATCCGAACAAGCCATAGCATTATTTATATTCTTCATTGCCAAACGCCTTGATTCGTTATATTTCTTATTATAATCCATCATGCCTGCCTCATAGCTGACCACAGTAGAGGTTTTCTTTAAATAATTCCGGTCTTCAGCCAATGGGGTGAACTTACCCAGCTTCCCCACCCTTTCGGGCAAAGAACCATACGCACCGTACTTGGATAATACTTCCACATCTTTATTGCGCTGATAATATTGATTGATTTTATTCAAAGCAGAGATGACTGCCTCCTTATTCTTTTCCATCAAACTCATAAAGCTCATGGCCATACGGTCAGCCTCTTTCTCTTGTTTCTCCGAGTAATCCAGTCCCATACGGTTAGCGATATTATCATTAACCAATGCCTGAACTACATCATTCGTTGCAAAAATCAGTCCGGGAACATAATAATCATAACGATCATACAGATATTCCTCCGTAGCGGCAACCACTCCGTCCGCTACAGCTCCCCAAAACTGTGCACGCTTGGCACGGGCAATATTCTTGTTTACGGTGATAATGGCATGATCGAGCACATAATGGGCCACTTCACGACTCATTACCGCATACAGTTCCTCTTCACTGTCCAATGTAGTCAACATTCCCGTAGAAACCAGCAAGCAGTCATTTCCCAACATCAACATATCAGGAGCCGGAGATTTCAACACACGCACCAACGGAGTTCCGTCGCGCATTACTGCCATCTTTTCGGGTATGATACTCAACAGCATACATTGCAAATAATCCTCTATTGCGGCATCATCATAAAAGAGTTTGGCCTGCTCCAATTCTTTCATATAATCATCTGCTTCACGAGCCTGCTCTTTCCGCATTCCCTCTTGATAGCCTTTCTTCTCGTAATAAGAGATTAAATCATTTGATAACTGTGCTGTCTGCCAGAATGAATTCTTATCCGTGGCTTTGAGCGCTATCACACCCAATTCATTCACTGGAACACCTACCTGTATTCCATTGGCAACCACCACAGCCTGCAATTTGGACTCACCCTGTTCAGTCGGTCTTTTCAACTTGATAACACGCTGCAAAATACAAGAGGTGCCTTTCTTCACATCTTTATAGTCCTGTTTGAACTCACCCGGAATATTCAACATCGGACTCAATGGCCGGTTATTCTGCGAAAACATGATTCCGCATTCCAGCATTGCGGCTAAAAGAAAAAGAATGTATCGTTTCATAGTGCCTTATTTTTAGAACACTACAAAAATAGGAAAGGGAAAAAATACAATAAAAGGAAAAGCCCTACAAACAGGTAGGGATTTCCCTAATTAATAGCCTGTATCAGACGGCGATATATCAGGTTATGGTTCAAAATATCGGGCACTCCCGTTATATACAACTGCTTTCGGGCACGCGTCAATGCCACATTTAATTTACGGTCTATCCATACTCCATTCTCTTCCGTCAGGTTAGGCAAGAACTTCAACTGATAAAGGTAATTTACACAAAAAGAATAAATGATTACATCACGTTCACTTCCCTGATAACGCTCCACCGTATCCACTGATATTTCATTCAAAGCCGGTATCCCCAAAGACTGAATTTCTTTCCGAATCAATGCTATCTGACTACGATAAGGAGTGATAACCCCTAAAGTACGGTTAGTATCAAAACCCTCCTTATAAAGATGATACACATCAGCCGCCAATTGAGCGACAATACACGCTTCATTCCGGTTCGTCTTTCCCGAAACACTTTCCGTATTCCGCTCCGAAGGAATAAACCGAACCGGAGCATCAACATCTTCCAACTGATGCGGCAGTCCCAACGCCTCCAACTTTCCGGCATAAAACTCCCGATTAGGAAACAAGGCCACACCGGGATGCATACGTCCCTGACGGCAAAGCATATCCACCGCCGGAGAATGTTCTTCCTGCAAATGAAAACGATAAAGCCGTTCAAAAAGAGAATCTTTCAGATTATAAAGTCCTATCCGCCGCAACTCTTCATCGTGCACTTCAGACTGTTCATTACTCTGCAACACAACAGCCGGCAACTGTTTATGATCACCAATCAGGATAAACTTTCCTATTCCGTTACGTCCGTCCTTAAACCGTGCACAAAGGACTCCCAGTAACTGAGGTTCCAATATTTGTGTAGCCTCATCAACAATTGCCACATCAAAATGCTTCAACTTGAACAGTTCCGATTTAGATGCAATTGATGCAACCGTTCCCACATAGATACGACAATCTGCCATACGGATGTTTACCTCCCGACGGTTGTTACATTCCGACAACACATTTTCCAACAAATGTTTGCGGAAACGCGCATCACAAGACAATTCACTTCCCACTCGTATGTAATCCACTTGCGGCCGGATGGAAGAAAGCGACTGGCATATCTCATCCACGGCCCGATTGGTGTAAGCCAACAATAGAATCTGCATCGAGGGACAAGCATAAAAATGCTCCACCATACGCCTCAAAGCGCGAGACGTCTTTCCGGTTCCCGGAGGCCCCACCAACAAGAAATAATCACGGGCTGCCACCGCTTTCAGAGCTACCCGTTCAAAATCATCGGTCGCACAGGCTATTCTATTTTCATAAGCTGTATCAAAACGAGGAGGACGTTGTCCCAACAATAAATCCCTACGCTCCGGATTCGCATCCATAAAAGAAGACAGCCCCAAATACATACTTCGGAAAGTGGTATCCATCGTATCATGCTCCACAGCATAACGGCTGTTTTCGGGAAACACCAACGGATTCCGTTGTGATGCCCGAAGGCGAATCCGCAACTCACTGTCGGTTATGGATTCTATATTTCCCTTAAACACCATTTTATTGGTCACGTTATCCGTATCTTTATTACGTTCATAAAGCACCACCACATCTCCATTACGGAAGTTGGGCAGAAAAGTTTCTTCATATTGAGGTATAGCCAACACAATAAAGGCTTTATGAGCCTGTGATGCACGGTTTTCAACAATGGCAAGATCATACAAAATCTCGCCGGCCTCCCGTTTTTCATCCAGCGTACTAAGCCATAAGGCAGAAGCACCTGTTCTGCTATCGCAATCCACATCCCCCGATTTAGAAGTATAAAGTTCTTTTGTAATAAAATTATAGAGCGTATAGAAATAGACACGTTCCAACGGAGTAAGCAATTCCAAACGCTCACCAAAACGAGAAATAGACGGTTTAAGATACTGCTCCCAAAACCGTCCTTGTAAGCCCTTCTGATTGAGTACAGAAGGATTGATTTGCGCCAACAGCTGTTGGGTGAACGAAGGATGATTATGCAACTGCACCCCATATTCCAAAGCAACAATACAGTTGCGCAGATTAATGATGCGCCGCACTTGCGCCCAAGACGCCCGTGCCGGATAAAGTAACGGATAACGAGTATATAATAAGTAAGGATGCATACGGCGACGGTCTTGCTCCATGCTATATTCCAACACCGCCATATAGAGCAACATCTGTACACGATTATTCTCTTTCGGTTCCAGCCTGCCTTGCATGGAATATTCGTCCGCCTTGCCCGACTTCATTTCTATAAAGCTGCTCATGTCACGCTGCATATAGTCCAAACGCCCCTGAATGCCGAGTGCCTCACAAATATAAGAAGGTTCCAACACAGCATCGTTCTTATCAAGATTATATCCCGGTTGCATAAATGTCTCCTGCACTGTTTCACGGATATGTTCGAAATGCATTCTACAGTCTTGTGCGAACTCTTTCTCTTTTTGAGGATTCAAAAGCTCCTCACAAGCAGCCAGTTCGATAGGATACTGCCGGAAAGCCTTTCTCATACATTCAGTGTAATCGGGCTCTTCCTCTTCTGCATGTATCCATTCATCCAAAAACAGATTGGCAATGTTACCCAGCAATAAGGGACGGGCATTTTCAATAGGAACCAGACGGCTCAGGAAATAATTGGCGGGATGGCTGCCATAATCCTTATAACACTCCGCCAATGAACTGATATCCAATAAATAGTCAGGCTCAAGTACTATAAAAGAAGGAGTATAAACCCCATCATCATCGACGGTTACATCCAGCAAGTTCAATTGAGCATACCGCCAAAGTGCCTCCACCGTATCTTTAAACTCCTCATTTACACCAGACTTGTTATAATTCACCTTTACCGGTTCTTCTTCAAGCACATCTATCGGGCGAACATACAAATAGCTTTCATCAGCATATTCAAAGCACACCCGGATACGACGAATCCGGGCCTCTTTCGCCCTTTCCATCACAGCAATCACTTCCTGCTTAGGAAGCTGCACATAAAGTTTCAGCGGAATATCTTCATGAAAAATCTTCCGATAGGCATAAGCCACGGCACGGAGGTCTCGCAAAAATTCCTGTTCGGACGGTTCCTTGCGGTGATTCAGAATATCATTCGAAGTCAGACGAAATGTATGTAATTGATTCTGTTCCTTACCATCCAACGCAAATTGAGTGGACACATAATTAATACGGGCAGCCAAATCTGTAACTTGCAGACTCGTTCCCTGCATTTGCTGCCTCATCACCCGTTCCAGTGCTTCACGCAACTGCCTGTAACGGCGTGTCAAAGGCTGTTCCTTTTCAACGACACACAGGTTGTATAATTCTTCGTAATATTCTGCTATTTCTTCATTCATGCTTTTCTTGATTTGCTCTCACGAATACAAAGGTACTAAAATGAAAGCAAACCACCCTCTATACTCATCCGGAATCGTTAAGCAGATGAAGCAATTCCTTACTAAAGACTAAGGTCTTTTAAGCGGCAGATTATTACGTTCCACTATAATGGGACGTACGTTCTACTGTAGCGGGACTTAATAATCTACAGTACAAAATGGCTTAATAGAAAGGAAGAAAACGCTTAATCCTGTAAGCTAATATCCTTCCCACGACTTGGCTTCCTTGGTATTCTTTTCCTTGGCACGCATTTTTTTGCTAAATATGATGCCCAAGAGTTTATCTGCATTAAAAGTGGTGCTGATACCGGCTCCCACCATCAAAGCACTGGGAGTGAACTTTCCTGCCGATGCCGGTTCGAGCCGCGAATCATAACCAGCCAGATATTCCTTATTAAGCGGAATCTCCACATAAATCTTTTCTTCGTCAGGAGAATTAAAAGGACCGTAAGGCAACAGACGGATATACCCTTGGCCGTCAATCGTATCTATCTGAGAAATATAATAGCGGGGAAGTTCTGTCTCAAACTTCATATTCTTTTTAGGGAAAGGAGTGGACTTCATTTTCCACTTCTCCGGATTAAACAAGCGGTCTATCTCTTGTTGGGTTTCATCATCGATAACGATTTCCACCTGTCCGTTCAACAACTGTTGCAAACGCAATGAATCCTGTTTTGTCAATTGCCTTGACTCTCCTGTCTTCTGGGCAAAAGAAAAGAACGGCAAACACAAACATACTAAAAGGAAGAATATACGTTTCATGGCATTCCGTTTTTTGGTTATTTCCAAATATACAGAAAAGAAACGTAAATTCTTCCTTCTTACCGGGATTATTGAGGTCGTTTTTTCGTTAATCCTGGTAATAAACTCTTTTCACCCGATTAGAGACACTTGTCAATATCTCGTAAGGAATTGTCTCCAGAATTTCAGCCAAGACCGTTACCGGTAAATCATCACCAAATATCACTGCCTTGTCCCCTTCTTTGCAGTCGATATCCGTCACATCTATCATGCACACATCCATACATATATTACCTACATACGGTGCTTTCTGTCCGTTCACCAAACAGTAAGCGTGTCCATTACCCAATTTACGGTTCAATCCGTCGGCATAGCCGATAGGGATGGCCGCTATGCGGGAATCACGCTCCAAATGCCCCTTCCGACTGTAGCCCACAGTCTCCTCTTTGGGTACATCGTGTATCTGGAGAATCGTTGTTTTCAACGTACTGACATTATGAATAATCTTATTGGTAAAAGGATCCACACCATATAGCCCTATTCCCAGACGAACCATATCGAACTGCGCACCGGGATAACGCTCTATGCCCGCAGTATTACAGATATGGCGCAATATCTTATGCGGAAAAGCATCCTGCAACTCCTGTGATGCTTTTTCAAAAGTTTCTATCTGACGGCGCGTGAAGGAATCAAACTGTTCGGCATCACTTCCCACCAAGTGCGAAAATACGGAACGAGGAATGACAGCCGTCTGCTTTTTCAGACGCTCTATCAACTCTGGTATCTCATCCGGCGTAAAGCCGAGCCGATGCATACCGGTATCCAGTTTGATATGAATAGGGAAATTAGTCACTCCTTCTTTTTCGGCAGCCTTTATCAATTCATTCAATAAATGGAAACTATAAACTTCAGGTTCGAGCTTATAATCGAACATGGTTTTGAAGGCGGTCAATTCCGGATTCATAATAATGATGGAACTGGTTATACCGGCTTTTCTCAAGTCCGAACCTTCATCGGCAACCGCTACAGCCAAATAATCCACCCGATGGTCTTGAAGGGTCTTCGCTATCTCGTATGAACCGGCTCCATAAGCCGATGCCTTCACCATACACACCATCTTTGTCTCCGGTTTCAACTTACTACGATAATAATTCAGGTTATCAACCAATGCATTCAGATTTATTTCCAGAATCGTTTCATGTACTTTCAGCTCCAGACGATCCGAAATATCATCGAAATGGAAACTTCGTGAACCCTTTATCAAGACAACCTCATTACGCAAGTTGAACAATAGGTCAGACTTCAACAATTCTTCCGTGCTGTGAAAGAAATACTTCTCTATTTCAAAACGAGAAGAGGCTGTACGAATCTCATCACCTACCCCGATAATCTTTTCCACTCCACGGCTATGCACCAGTTCGGCCACCTGACGGTAAAGCAGTTTACTGCTTTGCCCCGTTTCAAGCATATCCGAAAGAATCAGCGTACGTCTCTTGCCTTTGTCTTCCGAGCGGCGTGACATAAAATCAAGTGCAATATCCAATGACGCCAAATCCGAATTGTAACTATCATTGATAATGACACAGCCATTCTTTCCTTCTTTCACCTCCAAACGCATCGCAATTTGTTCCAAATGCGCCATACGCTCTGCAATGTCTTCGGCAGGTACCATCATATATAAAGCCACCGCCAGACAATGCAATGAGTTTTCAATAGATGCATCATCAATAAACGGTATCTTATATTCATTCGGCATCCCCAAATAACGGTATTTAATAGTGGTGGAGTCCTCTCCTTTCCGAACAGACTCTATAAACAAAGGACGTTCATTGTCCTTCTTAGACCAGGCAATCTCACGCGAAGTAAAAAGAGACTTACTTACACAAGAACTGATTAGTTCATTATCACCATCATAGATAATCACATCACAGTCCTTAAAAAGTGTCAGCTTCTCCATACATTTCTCCTGAACAGAAAAAAAGTTCTCTTGATGCGCACCGCCGATATTTGTCAATATACCGATAGTAGGACGGATAATACTCTGCAAAGCCTCCATTTCACCCATCTCAGAAATACCGGCTTCAAAGATAGCCAACTGGGTTTCTTCATTCATCAACCACACAGAAAGCGGTACCCCAATCTGTGAATTATAACTGCGAGGAGAACGAGTAACCGCACGGTCGGGGCTGAGCAACTGATACAACCATTCTTTCACTACGGTTTTGCCGTTACTTCCGGTAATGCCGACCACCGGAATGAGGAACTGCTCCCTGTGTTTCTCCGCCAGCTTTTGCAACCCCTTTAACGGATTGGCCAATTGCAAAAAATTGGCATCGGCATAAACATCCTTGTTTTCAGGCAGTTCACTCACTACAAAATTACGCACTCCACGTTCATACAAATCGGGAATATACTTATGACCGTCATTACGTTTGGTTTTCAACGCGAAAAATAAAGTTTCTTCGGGAAAGCACAACGAACGGCTATCCGTTAAAATCCAATCAATCTGTGCATTGCGGTCACCAACACGTTTGGCACCCAAGACCTTTACTATATTTTCAATTGAGCTTGACATTGTTCTAATTCTTTTTGAAGTTCAAAATACGGGAACTTTTCTTTCATCCTGCTTATCTTTAACACTATTTGAGTTAAAAAACTACGGTATGCCTCTGAACCGGCATCGAAAGGTTTATGATTCAATCCTTTGCATATCTCTTCCCATTCTTTCATTATCTGCCGTGTCTGAGTACTGAAATAAGTATCTCCGAAGCACTCCCACAAATAAGATACGGCCACACGCGAAGGATGAAGCATATCGTCTGCATAAAAGCGGTAATCGCGAAGTTCATCCATCATAATCTCATAAGAAGGGAAATAATGACACATCGGAAAATGGCGTTGTAAAGTATCTACCGCCAATAAAAGGGTCGACTTACTTATCTGATTACCATGCATACCATCTTTAGCGTGCCGGATGGGACTGACCGTGAACAGAACATTCAGACGAGGGTTCAATTCCCGCAAAGTTTTCAACAAGTTGAAATATTCGCTCACTATTTCTTCTACTGAAAGAAGCCTGCGAGTGAACAATTTATCCGGTTGTTTATGGCAGTTACCCACAATCGTCCCAGTCTCTTTCAGAGAATAGACCCATGCCGTCCCCCACGTTATCATCAGCCAGTCGGTTTGCGGCAATTCCATGGCAGCTCTCCCCAACCTGTCATTAATCCGCGACAGACATTCTTCTGCCGAATTGCCTGAAAAAGAGCTATGATGCATAAAACTATGCCAACCCGCCCTGTCGCAAAACAAATCCGCCTCATTATAAGTTTTATAAGAGAGAGTTTGACGGATAGCCTCTGCCACAGATAAAGGATTATATAGAATACCAAAAGGGTTCACATCACACCGAAACTTATTTGCCAGCAACAAATTTCCGATATTTTCGGCAAAACAGGAACCAAATAGCATAATTCGGTCAGAATGACGGATTTCTGTTTCCTTTTTAGGCAGTTCTACTTGCGTTCTGAAATTCATATCAATAAGAGTCTATCTAATTTTTAAGGACAAATGTAATCATAATACACATAATTATGCTATTTTTGCAAGATATTTATCATATCATAGGAATGGAACAGGATACTTCATATATGTTGCTGAAAAGTTTAGATACACCGGAAGATTTGCGCCGCTTAGGGGCAGACAAACTGCCCGAAGTATGTAAAGAGCTGAGGCAAAAAATAATAGATGAGCTCTCACGCAATCCGGGACACTTCGGTTCCAGTCTGGGAGTGGTAGAACTGACCGTAGCCTTACATTATGTATTTGATACTCCTTACGACCGCATTGTATGGGATGTAGGCCATCAGGCTTACGGCCATAAGATATTGACAGGCCGCAGGGATACATTCTGCACGAACCGCAAATTACACGGTCTGTGCCCTTTTCCATCTCCTCACGAAAGCGAGTATGACACTTTTACGTGCGGGCACGCTTCCAACTCCATTTCAGCTGCGCTCGGAATGGCTGTTGCAGCCAAGAAAAACGGTGAAAACAACCGCCATGTGGTGGCAGTCATCGGTGACGGCTCAATGAGTGGCGGTCTGGCATTCGAAGGGCTAAACAACGCTTCTTCTACTCCCAACAATCTCTTGATTATCCTGAATGATAACAATATGGCTATCGACCGCAGTGTGGGCGGGATGAAACAATATCTGCTAAACCTCCAGATGTCTGAAGGTTACAACAAGATACGATACAAGATTTCAAAAATGTTCCATAAGTGGGGCATACTGAACGAAGAGCGCCGGAAGAGCCTGATTCGCTTCAATAATAGTCTGAAATCCATGCTCGTACAGCAACAAAATGTGTTTGAGGGAATGAATATCCGCTATTTTGGTCCTATTGACGGGCACGATGTCAATAATCTGGCACGTGTCTTGAAAGAAATAAAAGACATGCAAGGCCCCAAGTTGCTCCATATCCATACCACTAAAGGCAAAGGATTTGGCCCGGCAGAAAAAGCTGCTACCATTTGGCATGCACCCGGCATCTTTGATAAGGAAACCGGAGAACGCATTGTGGTAGATACCGACGGACTTCCCCCTTTGTTTCAGGATGTATTTGGCAATACGCTATTGGAGCTGGCACAACAAAACGATAAAATAGTGGGAGTGACACCGGCAATGCCATCGGGCTGCTCTATGAATATATTAATGAAAGCAATGCCCGACCGTGGATTTGATGTAGGCATAGCAGAAGGTCATGCTGTTACCTTCTCCGGTGGTATGGCAAAAGACGGATTAATCCCATTCTGCAACATCTATTCGTCCTTCATGCAACGTGCATACGACAATGTCATCCACGATGTAGCCATTCAAAAGTTGAACGTCGTTCTTTGTCTGGACCGGGCGGGAATTGTGGGCGAGGACGGCCCTACCCATCATGGTGCATTCGACTTGGCATATATGCGCCCCATTCCTAATCTGACGGTGGCATCTCCTTACGACGAGCATGAGCTGCGCAATCTGATGTATACCGCACAACTTCCGGATAAAGGACCTTTTGTGATTCGTTACCCACGGGGAAGAGGAGTGCTGGTGGATTGGAAATCTCCTTTTGAAGAAATTGAGATAGGCAAAGGACGAAAACTGAAAAACGGAAAAGATATAGCAGTCATCACCCTCGGTCCGATTGGCAATGTGGCACAAAAAACAATTGCCCGCGCTGAAGCTGAAAGCAAGATGAGCATCGCCCATTACGACCTGCGCTTCTTAAAGCCGTTGGACGAAGAGATGTTGCACGAAATAGGAAAGAACTTCCACCGGATAGTCACCATCGAAGACGGTGTGCTGAAAGGTGGAATGGGCAGCGCTATTCTGGAGTTTATGGCAGACAACGGATACACTCCCACTGTCCGCCGCATCGGTTTGCCGGATAAATTTGTAGAACACGGTCCGGTGAAAGACCTGCATCGTTTATGCGGTATGGATGAAGAAGGTATTTACAAGGTATTGGTATCATTCTAAAAGAGAAAGATAAAAATGAAGATTATTATTGCAGGAGCCGGAGCCGTAGGCACCCATCTGGCAAAACTGCTTTCAGGTGAAAAACAAGATATTATCCTGATGGATGAGAACGAGGAGAAGTTGAGTAAATTGGATTCCAACTTCGACTTGATGACAGTCAATGCATCCCCGACTTCCATTTCCGGTCTGAAGAATGCCGGGGTAGCGGGAGCCGATCTCTTTATCGGTGTCATGCCGGAGGAAAGCCGCAACATGACAGCATGTATGCTGGCTACTAACCTAGGTGCCAAAAAGACTGTAGCCCGTATTGACAACTACGAATATCTATTACCCAAACATAAGGAATTCTTTTCACACCTAGGGGTTCATTCACTAATCTATCCCGAAATGCTGGCTGCAAAAGAAATTGTAGACGCCATCAAGATGAGCTGGATTCGCCAATGGTGGGAGTTCTGCGGCGGTGCACTGGTGTTGATTGGTACAAAGATGCGTGAAACGGCAGAAATCCTGAATGTGCCTCTGCACGAACTGGGCGGACGCAATATTCCATTCCACATTGTAGCGATTAAAAGAGGCAATGAAACGATTATCCCACGCGGAGATGACACCATCAAACTACATGACATTGTTTATTTTACCACTACCAAGAAATATATTCCTTATATCCGTAAAATAGCCGGAAAAGAAAATTACGCAGATGTGCGTAACGTAATGATTATGGGAGGCAGCCGCATAGCCGTCCGTACGACTCAATACGTACCTGAATACATGCAGGTAAAAATCATCGAAAACGATATCAACCGTTGCAATCGCCTGACCGAAGTGGTAGACGATAAAGTAATGATTATCAATGGAGACGGTCGGGATATGGATTTGCTGTTAGAAGAAGGTCTTCGCAATACCGAGGCCTTTGTAGCGTTGACAGACAATTCGGAAACAAATATCCTGGCATGCCTTGCAGCCAAAAGAATGGGCGTAACCAAAACCGTTGCAGAGGTGGAAAACATTGATTATATCAGTATGGCAGAAAGTTTGGATATCGGTACGGTCATCAATAAAAAGATGATTGCTGCCAGTCATATTTACCAAATGATGCTGGACGCCGACGTATCCAATGTAAAATGCCTGACTTTTGCCAATGCCGATGTTGCTGAATTTACGGTAAAAGCCGGTTCACGCATTACCAAAGATACCATTAAAGACATGGGGCTTCCCAAAGGAGTGACCATCGGCGGCCTGATTCGAAATGGAGAAGGTATCTTGGTAACAGGTAATACAATCATCCAGCCGGAAGACCATGTAGTAGTATTCTGTTTGGGGATGATGATTAAAAAAGCTGAAAAATTCTTCAACTGATGATTAACTCTAAAATGATATGCAAAATCATGGGCTCTCTTTTCTTTATCGAAGCGGGCTTCCTGATTTTATGCGCATTGCTTGCCATATATTATAAAGAAGCAGATTTAACTGCATTCCTTTCTTCGGCCGCCATCACAGCAGGGGCCGGTATTGTCTTCTCCCTATTCGGAAAGAATGCCGAAAGGAAAATCAGCCGTCGCGACGGCTATGTAGTAGTATCCCTTGCTTGGATTTTCTTCTCCCTGTTCGGAATGTTGCCGTTTTATCTGAGTGGACATATTCCCAGCATCACTGATGCGTTTTTTGAAACCATGTCGGGATTCACCACTACCGGAGCCAGCATTTTGGATAATATCGAATCATTGCCCCACGGGTTACTTTTCTGGCGAAGTATGACCCAATGGATCGGAGGGCTGGGAATTGTATTCTTTACCATTGCCGTACTACCCATTTTCGGAGTAGGCGGTGTGCAGTTATTTGCAGCCGAAGCTACAGGACCTACCCATGACAAAGTACATCCCCGCATCGGTGTCACCGCCAAATGGATTTGGAGCATCTATCTGGGACTGACCATAACGGAAGTATTCTTACTATTGCTGGGCGGAATGAATCTGTTCGACAGTGTGTGCCATTCATTGACAACTACTGCTACAGGAGGATACTCCACCAAGCAAAACAGCATTGCCGCTTTTCATTCTCCTTATATAGAATATGTAATCACGCTTTTCATGTTCTTGTCGGGTATCAACTTTACCCTGCTGTTTCTATTCTTCCTGAAAGGAAAGTTCAAACGGCTGATTGAGAATACCGAGTTTCATTGGTATCTGGGTACTGTAGGCTGTTTTACCCTGTTCACCACCATTACACTGGTCATTACCAGTCCGATGGGAGTGGAAGAATCATTCCGAAAAGCTATTTTTCAAGTAGTCTCCTTACAGACCACCACCGGATTTATTTCTGCAGATTACATGACCTGGGTGCCGGTACTGTGGACATTAATGTGTATCATCATGTTCTTCGGAGCATGTGCAGGTTCCACTTCCGGAGGTATAAAATGTATTCGTATTGCCATCATGAGCCGTGTATCAAAGAATGAGTTCAAGCGAATCATCCATCCCAATGCAGTTCTGCCGGTCCGTATCAACCGTCAGGTGATTTCTGCCACAACCAAATCGGCTATACTGGCATTTACCTTCCTTTATATAACTATTGTCTTTATAGGGTGGCTATTGCTTATGATGTTGGGAGTAGGATTTGAAGAAGCATACAGTGTCGTGATTTCCAGCTTAGGCAATGTCGGCCCGGGCATAGGCAAGTGCGGACCTTCTTATTCGTGGAGCGGATTGCCCGATATGGCCAAATGGATTAGTGCATTACTCATGCTCATCGGCCGTTTGGAATTATTTACCGTCCTATTGTTGTTTACTCCCGGATTTTGGAAGAAACACTAAGAAGTACGGAAGTCGCTTCACCTATGGAAAGAGAAAAAAAACAATTTATAATGATAAAATTCCAAATTTATGGCTAACTTTGTGACCTCTAAATAAAATCATCATTATGAACAATATGCTGAAGATATTTATTTCTCTTTTGTTTTCCCTGCTCTTGATGACAATAGTGGGACAAGAAGAGTGTACTTCAGTGACGAGTTCATCTCCCCAGAAATCAAGTATAACCTCTTCTTATCAGCAAACACAAAGTCCGTGTAAAAAGACCATGGATTTCCTGTTTATCAACCGTTTTGCTGATATGCCACAAGTAGCAATAGCTCTTGACAATCCGGATTTGACTTCAAAATCCAAATGTGCTCTCCGTCTGCTTGCGACACTGAATGATTTCTGGAAACAGGAGCTACAAACAAACAACATACATTTTCATTCATTCATTTCCCATTACTCGCATGCCGTGGATTACTATATCTATGCACTACGGCGAATCATTATTTAATTTTATACATTCAGGTCAAAGGCCCAAACAAAGTATCTTACATTAAGCGTTATGTAAGCAGGCTTTGCATTCAATCACATTTTGTCTAATCACAAAAAAGTTTAGATATGTATTTTACATTATTAGTTGTCGTTATCCTGACGGCAATCGCACTAGTTGCCGTGGCTTTGGGCATTGCCCGTGCCATATCCCCCCGTTCGTACAACCCGCAAAAAGGGGAGGCTTATGAATGTGGTATCCCCACGCGCGGACAGTCATGGATGCAGTTCAAGGTAGGTTACTATCTGTTTGCTATCCTATTTCTTATGTTTGATGTTGAAACGGTATTTCTTTTTCCGTGGGCGGCAGTCGTTCAGGACTTAGGAGTATACGGTTTAGTCAGTATCCTCTTCTTTATTGTAGTACTCGTATTAGGTCTGGCATACGCCTGGAAGAAAGGAGCATTGGAATGGAAATAAAGAAACCGGTCATAAAATCTATCCCTTATGAAGATTTCAAAGATAATGAGTATCTGGAGAACATGGTCAAGCAACTTAATGAAGGAGGTACCAAAGTACTTATCGGTTGTTTGGACGACCTCATCAACTGGGGACGCAGCAACTCGCTGTGGCCGCTTACCTTTGCAACCAGTTGCTGTGGAATCGAGTTTATGGCAGTCGGTGCTGCCCGGTATGACTTTGCCCGTTTTGGGTTTGAAGTAGCCCGTGCCAGTCCGCGACAAGCAGATATGATTATGGTAGCCGGAACCATCACACACAAAATGGCACCGGTATTAAAACGACTTTATGACCAAATGGCAGACCCTAAATATGTGATTGCAGTGGGCGGATGCGCCATCAGTGGAGGTCCGTTCAAGAAGTCATACCATGTGCTGAACGGAGTTGACAAGATATTACCGGTGGACGTATATATCCCCGGATGCCCTCCACGGCCCGAAGCCTTATTATACGGCATGATACAACTGCAACGTAAAGTAAAACTGGAAAAATTCTTTGGCGGAGTGAACCGCAAGGAAGAAGAACCACGAAAGGAATAACTTATGGATGATATTATCAAAATAGAGCCCAACGAACTCCGCACCGAGATGCAAAAGCTACGCGCGGAAGGCTATGACTTTATGCGTTCGCTCACCGGCATGGACTGGGGAGAAGATGGACTGGGAGTAGTCTACCATCTGGAAAAGACAACTACCGGAGAGAATAAAGTAATCAAAACCGCTACTGCTAACCGTGAGAAAGCTGAATTGCCCACTGTCTGCGATATTTGGAAAGGCGCAGAATTCAACGAACGTGAGGTATATGATTACTTCGGCATCCGTTTTGTGGGACATCCCGATATGCGCCGCTTGTTCCTGCGCGAGGACTGGGTGGGCTATCCGCTCCGCAAAGATTATGACGAAAGCCTCAACCCGCTGCGGATGACCAACGAAGAGCCGGTCGACACTACCCAATATATGGAAGTGCAGCATGACGGCAGCGTAATTGAAAAACGAGAAACCATCTTCGACGAAGATGAATACATTATTAATATAGGCCCGCAACACCCGGCAACTCACGGAGTGCTCCGCTTCCGCGTATCACTGGAAGGTGAGATTATAAAGAAACTGGATGTACACTGCGGATATATCCACCGTGGTATCGAAAAGATGTGCGAAAGCCTGACCTATCCCCAAACACTCGCCTTGACCGACCGTCTGGACTATCTGGGCGCACATCAAAACCGCCATGCACTCTGTATGTGTATCGAAAAGGCAATGGGCGTGGAAGTGAGTGAACGGGTACAGTATATCCGTACCATCATGGACGAGCTGCAACGCATTGATTCACATTTATTGTTTTTTTCCTGCCTGTGCATGGACTTGGGAGCGCTGACGGCCTTCTTTTATGGATTCCGTGACCGCGAAAAGATTTTGGACATCTTCGAAGCAACTACCGGAGGCCGCTTAATCCAAAATTATAATACCATCGGTGGTGTGCAGGCCGATATCGCACCGGACTTTGTACAAAAGGTAAAAGACTTTATCGCTTACCTCCGCCCCACGCTAAAGGAGTATCACGAAGTCTTCACCGGCAATGTCATCGCACAAGAACGCATGAAAGGCGTAGGAGTGCTCACCCGCGAAGACGCCATCTCTTTTGGTGCAACCGGAGGAACAGGACGCGCCAGCGGTTGGGCTTGCGACACCCGCAAACGCCACCCCTACTCCATGTATGACAAAGTAGACTTCAAGGAAATTATCCATACCGAAGGTGATTCATTTGCACGCTATATGGTGCGCATGGAAGAAATTATGGAAAGTATGAACATCATCGAACAATTGATAGACAATATTCCTGAAGGAACATTCCAACAAAAGATGAAACCGATTATCCGTGTGCCCGAAGGTTCTTATTATGCTGCAGTGGAAGGCAGCCGTGGAGAGTTCGGCGTCTTTTTGGAAAGTCGTGGAGACAAATATCCTTACCGCTTGAAGTTCCGTGCTACCGGACTGCCATTGGTTTCGGCAATGGAAACCATGTGCCGCGGTGCCAAGATAGCCGACCTGATTGCCATCGGCGGAACGGTGGACTACGTGGTACCGGACATAGACAGATAAGATTAATAATAAACGAAACGAAATAATATATGTTTGATTTTAGTATAGTAACCCAATGGATACACTCGATGCTTACTTCCTTCATGCCCGAAGGGTTGGCCGTATTTATAGAGTGTGTAGCTATCGGTGTATGCATCATGCTTGCCTACGCAGTGATTGCTATCATTATGATATTCATGGAACGCAAGGTCTGTGCAGCATTCCAGTGTCGCCTGGGGCCGATGCGTGTAGGACCTTGGGGCACCATACAGGTCTTTGCCGATGTATTCAAGATGTTGATAAAAGAAATCATCACCATCCGTCACGCCGACAATTTCCTTTATAACCTCGCTCCCTATATTGTGATACTGGCATCTATCCTGTCATTCAGTTGCCTGCCCTTCAGCAAAGGAATGGAAGTACTCGACTTCAATGTCGGTATCTTTTTCCTGATGGCAGCCTCCAGTATCGGTGTGGTAGGTATCCTGCTTGCCGGATGGAGTTCCAACAACAAATACTCACTAATCGGTGCCATGCGAAGCGGTGCACAGATGATTAGTTATGAACTGTCTGTCGGACTGAGTATCCTCACTATTGTCGTATTGACCGATACCATGCAACTTTCAGAAATAGTAGAACGTCAGGCCGACGGCTGGTTCCTTTTCAAAGGACATATCCCGGCAATGATTGCCTTCATCATCTATCTGATAGCCGGTAATGCAGAAGTAAACCGTGGTCCGTTCGACTTACCCGAAGCCGAAAGTGAGTTGACGGCCGGATATCACACCGAATATTCGGGAATGCACTTCGGGTTATTCTATGTGGCAGAGTTCGTCAACCTGTTCATTATTGCCGGGGTAGCCACCACCATTTTTCTGGGCGGCTGGATGCCGTTGCATATTCCCGGTTTGGACAGCTTCAATGCTATAATGGACTATATTCCCGGATTTGTATGGTTCTTTGCAAAGTCATTCTTTATTGTCTGGCTGCTAATGTGGATAAAGTGGACTTTCCCGCGTCTGCGTATCGACCAGATTCTTACACTGGAATGGAAATATCTGGTACCGATAGGTCTTTGCAATTTGTTGCTGATGGTTATTATTGTTGTATTTAAATTGCATTTCTAATGAAAGAAGAAAAACGTTCATATATAGGAGGACTGTTACACGGTATCGGTACACTACTCACCGGAATGAAAATCACCGGACGAGAATTTTTCACACCGAAAGTGACCGAGCAGTATCCCGAGAACCGTGCTACACTGGAAATCTCTCCCCGCTTCCGTGGTCGCCTCATCATGCCGGCCGATGAAGACGGAAACAATAAATGTATTGCCTGCGGACTGTGCCAGATGGCCTGTCCCAACGACACCATTCATATCACCAGCGAGACACAGACTGATGAAGAAACAGGCAAGAAGAAAAAAATATTGGTGAGATATGAATATGACTTGGGCGCCTGTATGTTCTGTCAACTCTGCGTCAATGCGTGTCCGCACGATGCCATCCGCTTCGATACGGAGTTTGAAAATGCCGTGTTTGACCGCAGTAAATTGGTTCTCACCTTGAATAAGAAATAAAAAACAAACGATATTATGACACTACAACTAATTGTATTCATTGTGCTGGCATTGTTTATCGCTGTCTGTTCAGTATTGGCAGTCACCACATCACGCATCCTGCGTGCGGCGACCTATCTGCTGTTTGTGCTATTCGGAACGGCAGGCATTTACTTCCAGCTCAATTATTCGTTTTTAGGAGCCGTCCAATTACTGATTTATGCCGGCGGCATCACGGTACTGTATGTTTTCAGTATTCTGCTTACCTCCTCACAAGGAGACAAGTCCGAACGGCTGAAAAACGGAAAGATGGTGGCAGGAGCTGTTTCCACCCTTGCCGGGCTGGGTATCTGCCTGTTTGTTATGTTGAAAAACGAGTTTCTCCCCTCCCACTTCACTCCCGGCGAACTGCATGTGCAGACCATCGGCCACACATTGATGGGAATGGGGAAATATCAATATGTACTGCCTTTCGAAGTAATCAGCATATTGCTGCTGGCTTGCATTGTGGGAGGTATAATGATTGCACGTAAAAGATAAGTTTGACTATGGTACACATGGAATATTACCTGGTGGTTTCCACCTTTATGATGTTTGCAGGCATCTATGGTTTCTTTACCCGCCGCAACCTGCTTGCCATGCTGATTAGTGTGGAACTGATTTTGAACTCCGTCGATATCAACTTCGCCGTGTTCAACCGCTACCTCTTCCCCGACGAACTGGAAGGAGTGTTCTTCGCCCTGTTCGCCATCGGAGTGAGTGCTGCGGAAACAGCGGTAGCTATTGCCATCATCATCAATATCTATCGTAACATCCGAAACATACAAGTGAAGAACTTAAACGAAATGAAAAATTAATTATGGAATATACAATTCTAATCCTCATCCTTCCTTTTCTCAGTTTTCTAATACTGGGACTGGCAGGTATGCGCATGAAGAACAGCGTGGCAGGTGCCATCGGCACAGCTTCACTGGCAGGGGTGGCATTGCTTTCCTACCTCACCGCCTTCCACTATTTCACAGGCGGCCGTACGGCAGCAGGCACCTTCCCCACCCTCATGCCCTATAACATTGAATGGTTACCGTTCACAACCGACCTTCATATCAACATGGGCATCTTGCTCGACCCTATTTCCATCATGATGTTGGTTGTGATTTCTACCGTATCACTGATGGTACACATCTACTCCTTCGGCTATATGAAAGGTGAAAAAGGCTTTCAACGCTATTATGCTTTTCTGAGTCTGTTCACCATGTCAATGCTGGGGCTGGTAGTAGCAACCAATATTTTCCAAATGTACATCTTTTGGGAATTGGTAGGTGTCAGTTCTTATCTGCTCATTGGTTTCTATTATACCAAGAAAGAAGCCATTGCAGCCAGCAAGAAAGCATTTATCGTCACCCGTTTTGCCGACCTCGGGTTTCTTATCGGTATCCTTATCTACGGCTACTATGCAGAAACATTCTCTTTCACACCGGCAGCAAGCACCCTGGTTGCGGCAGGAACAATGATTCCATTGGCACTGGGACTGATGTTTGTCGGCGGAGCCGGAAAGAGTGCCATGTTTCCATTACACATCTGGCTGCCCGATGCCATGGAAGGCCCTACTCCGGTCAGCGCCCTGATTCATGCCGCTACCATGGTAGTAGCCGGTGTATATCTGATAGCCCGCATGTTCCCATTGTTCATCGGTTATGCTCCCGAAGTGCTCCATTGGACAGCCTACATCGGTGCTTTCACGGCATTCTACGCTGCCAGTGTAGCTTGTGTGCAAAGCGATATCAAACGCGTACTGGCTTTCTCCACCATCTCGCAGATAGGTTTTATGATTGTAGCCTTGGGCGTTTGCACCTCGATGAATCCCCACGAAGGAGGATTGGGCTACATGGCTTCCATGTTCCATCTGTTCACCCACGCCATGTTCAAGGCATTACTCTTCTTGGGAGCAGGATGCATCATTCATGCCGTACACAGCAATGAAATGAGCGCGATGGGCGGGTTGCGCAAATACATGCCCGTCACCCACATCACTTTCCTGATAGCCTGTCTTGCCATTTCGGGCATTTGGCCTTTCTCGGGCTTCTTCTCCAAAGACGAAATTCTGACCGCCTGCTTCCAGTTCAGCCCGGCGATGGGATGGATTATGACGGGTATTGCCGCCATGACCGCATTCTATATGTTCCGCCTTTATTATTGTATTTTCTGGAATGGAGAATGGAAAGGACAAACAGCCACCGTAGGGGCGGCCCCATGTGTCCGCCCGGAAACGCATACCCCACATGAAGCTCCATTAACTATGACCTTCCCCTTGATGTTCCTGGCTGCCGTAACCTGTGTGGCCGGATTCATCCCCTTCGGTGATTTAATCAGCAGCAATGGAGAAGCCTACACCATCCATCTGGATATGCAGGTGGCCACAACGAGCATCATTATTGCACTGCTGTCCATCGGCCTTGCCACATGGATGTATGCAGGTTCCAAACAGCCTGTTGCCGACAAGCTGGCACGCACTTTCAGTCGTTTACACACAGCTGCCTATCACCGCTTCTACATGGACGAAGTCTGGATGTTCTTCACCAAGAAGATTGTATTCCGGTGCATCAGCACTCCGATAGCCTGGTGGGACCGTCACGTCATCGACCAGTTCTTCAACTTCACCGCCTGGAGCACTCACGCCACAGCCGACGAGATACGCGATATGCAAAGCGGAAATGTGCAGCAATACAGTATTTGGTTTCTGGCAGGAGCCCTGATATTGACACTGATTCTATTAGTTTAACCAGCCAAACGAATAATTAAGTATACAAATGAACATACTAAGTTTTTTCATCATAGTTCCTTTATTGATGCTCGCGGGGCTTTGGGCTTCGCGCAGCGTCAATAAAGTACGCGGAGTGATGGTAACCGGTGCTTCCCTACTGCTGGCACTGTCTGTCTACCTCACCGTCGATTATATCGGGCTCCGCCAAGCCGGTGCCATGGAAGAAATGCTGTTTACCGACAGCATGTCCTGGTATGCCCCCTTACATATATGTTACTCCATCGGAGTAGATGGCATCTCCGTAGCCATGTTACTGCTGAGCGCCATCATTGTCTTCACCGGAACATTTGCATCATGGAAGCTTCAGCCTCTCACCAAAGAGTATTTCATGTGGTTCACACTGCTTAGTTTGGGAGTGTTCGGCTTCTTTATCTCGACAGACCTATTCACCATGTTTATGTTCTATGAGGTAGCGCTTATCCCGATGTACCTGCTGATTGGCGTATGGGGAAGCGGCCGTAAGGAATATGCCGCCATGAAACTCACCCTGATGCTGATGGGCGGCTCCGCCTTTCTGCTGATAGGTATTCTGGGTATCTTCTACGGAGCAGGAGGCGAGACAATGAACCTGCTCGAAATAGCCAAACTGCATATTCCCGATACAATGCAGCACATATTCTTCCCGCTTATTTTTCTGGGATTCGGTGTGCTGGGCGCACTATTCCCATTCCATACATGGAGCCCCGACGGTCACGCTTCCGCCCCCACAGCCGTCAGTATGCTTCATGCCGGCGTACTGATGAAGTTGGGAGGTTACGGCTGTTTTCGTGTGGCCATGTATCTGATGCCCGAAGGAGCAGCCATGTGGGGTGATGTATTCCTCGTGCTGACCACTATTTCTGTGGTTTACGGTGCATTCAGTGCTGTGGTACAGACCGACTTGAAATACATCAATGCCTATTCATCCGTATCGCATTGCGGCTTGGTACTTTTCGCTCTTCTGATGATGACACGCACCAGTTGTACGGGAGCCATCCTCCAAATGCTGAGCCACGGCCTGATGACTGCTTTGTTCTTTGCCCTAATCGGTATGATTTACGGCCGCACCCATACACGCGATGTACGCCTGATGGGAGGACTGATGAAAATCATGCCTTTTCTGGCTGTAGGCTATGTCATTGCCGGTCTTGCCAATCTGGGACTGCCGGGACTGAGTGGATTTGTAGCAGAAATGACCGTCTTTGTCGGCTCATTTCAAAACAACGACACCTTCCACCGTATATGCACGCTGATAGCCACTACAAGTATCGTGATTACTGCGGTTTATATTCTGCGTGTGGTAGGTAAGATTCTGTATGGCAAGGTATTGAACCCTAATCATCTGAAACTCACCGATGCTACTTGGGATGAAAGAGTGGCAGTCATATTCCTGATAGCCTGCGTAGCCGGACTGGGTCTTGCCCCATTCTGGATAAGCAACCTGATTAGTAACAGTGTAGAACCGATTATCACTCAATTAATACAATAACATACGATTATGGACATTACATCTATTTTACAAATGCATCAGGAGCTGAGCCTCACCGCGGTATTTCTGTTGATGTTTGTACTCGACCTCTTCCTGCCTGTGCGCCTTCGCCACTGGTTGCGCCCATTGGCCTGCATTCTGTTGGGAATTGAGTTGTTCGCCAATATATGGCCCGATGAAGTCATCCTTTTCGGAGGAATGTATCATTCCACTCCGATGGCCTCCATCATGAAAAGCGTTCTCACTTTGGGCACCATCCTTATATTCCTGCAATCCACTCATTGGCTGCGCCGTTCAGACACCCGTCACAAAATGGGAGAATTCTATACACTCACACTGAGCACGTTGCTGGGAATGTACTTCATGGTGAGCGCAGGTCATTTCCTCCTGTTCTTTCTGGGGCTGGAACTGGCTACCGTTCCTATGGCATGCCTTGTTGCCTTTGACAAATACAAAGGACACAGCGCAGAAGCCGGAGCAAAATTCATCTTATCCGCCCTCTTCTCCAGCGGTATATTCCTCTATGGCATCTCAATGATTTACGGAACCGTAGGCACGCTCTATTTCGATGACATCCCGGCCGGCATCACCGGAAGTCCGCTTCAAATATTGGCATTGGTATTCTTCTTCTCCGGACTGGCCTTTAAGCTGAGCCTCGTACCTTTCCATTTATGGACTGCCGACACCTATCAGGGAGCCCCCACCACTGTTGCCGCTTACCTGTCGGTCATCTCGAAAGGTGCAGCCGCTTTTGCACTGATGACCATTCTGGTCAAAGTATTCGGTTCCATGACCGCCCAATGGAGTGAGATGCTATGCGTGGTCATTGTCGCCACCATCACCATTGCCAACCTGTTTGCCATCCGCCAAAGCAATCTGAAACGCTTTATGGCATTCAGCAGTATCTCACAGGCAGGATATATCATGCTGGCAGTCCTGGCAGGCACTCCGCAAGGAATGGCGTCATTGGTTTATTATATCATTGTATACATTGCAGCCAATCTTGCTGTCTTCGGTGTAATCAACACCATTGAGCAGCACACCCACGGAATGGTTGAGCGCGAAGATTATAACGGGCTCTACAAAACGAACCCCCGCCTGACGATGGTGATGACGCTTGCCCTTTTCTCTTTGGCAGGTATTCCCCCATTTGCCGGATTCTTCAGTAAATTCTTTGTATTTGCGGCAGCTTTCCAAAGCGGATATTATCTGATAGTATTTATTGCATTGGTAAACACCATCATTTCACTCTATTACTATCTGCTGATAGTGAAAGCTATGTTCATTACTCCCAACGATGAACCAATCGCCACCTTCAAGACCGGCGTTTCCATGCGTGCCTGTCTGTTGATTTGTGTGGCAGGCATCTTCATATTGGGCATTGCCAGCAGCATTTACCAACTGTTGAGCGATACAGCTGCGCTTTATTAAGAGAAAAAAAGAAAAACTGTCACATCGCGGTTATAGCCGGTGATGTGACAGTTCTTATACCCCAAACAATGGGCATTGTTTGCAAAGATTGTTACCATTGTTTGCTAAAACTCTCTCCATTGTTTATGAAAAACCTCAAGAGGTTTAAAAAACTCCACCAGCTTTTCGGAAAACTCCACCAACTTTTTCAGAAACTCCACCATCTTTTTTTAAAAGACTAAGGTGTTTTGACACGAGCAAAACGCCTTTTGAAAAAAAACTTATTCTTTTTTGAAAACATTTTCTTCCGAGTTTGCCTACTGATTGAATGAATGAACTGAATCCCGAAAGAAAGTTGATAAAACTTCCTTTCACGTTTCACAAGTATCGGAAACCGCCTGTTCATAGGGGTTTCCGTGTGAAAGCAACAAATTCACCTCTTAAAAGCTCCTTTCACCCAAAAAGCCGATGAATAAAGGGTTTCAGTGGGTGAAACGTGTGAAAGCAACTTGTTATCAACTTTTTTGTGGAAAACATTTTTGTCTATTTAGACAGGACAAGAAAGCGACTCTCTATTTTTACAAATATATTTGCGCCATACTATCAAATACAACTTAAACAAAAAAAGAGCACCCCGAAGGATGCTCTTTATATTAGCTAATCATTAAAACGAATGATTATTTTTTCACAGTCAAAGTAACTTTCTGAGCAGGAAGTTCAACACCCCACTTATCAGTAATGTTCAAGTCGAATGTGATAGTAGCTCCGCTTTGGATAGCAGTGTTCGGTTTAAGAGCGATTGTCCAACCTACCAATTTACCGTCAGTCTCTGTACCATCTACAAGCTTACCATCAGAATCAATCTTCTTATAAACATAAGTTATAACAAATGCACCGGCATTTTCACCTGTAGCAACCAATTCGATATCAGCAATTCTTTCATCTTGTACGTCCTTAGCGGCTGCAGCTGTTTTAACACTTCCATCAGCATTCAGCACTTCAGCAGTAAATGAGTTCAATAACTTGTATGCCTTGTTGAATGCATCCTTACCGGCAACGTCTGCGCTCAAGAATGAGTCAGAACCGGTTGCAAGGTCAAGAGTAGTCTTGCTAACAGTGATTGTACCATCTTTTATCGGGCTTTGACCTGTGATATAGATAGTTTCAGTAGTAGCATTGTAAGTTGCATTTTTAAAGTTCTTATAAGAAACTTCGAACTTCTGAGTTTCAGTATACAACTTGTCCAAAGGAATCTGGACTGTGCTACCACTAACTGTCCATGCATCTTTGTCTGCTTTTGCTGTTACAGTAAAGTCTACTGCTTTATCAGCATTGTTATAAGCTGTTTTTACATCATATTCCAAATCAGTAGCAGTCGGAACAGCACCATAAGCAGCCAGCTTATCACCGTCAAAGTACATCGGAATTCTACTTACAGCAGATGCCGGGTTAGTCAATGTCAACTCTACAGTTGCAGGTAAAGTCAATGTCTTAGACTGATTGTCTACATCATTAGCAGTAACAACGAACTGAATCAAAGCACTATAAACATCAGCAGTTACATTTGCCTGTTCAGGGTCAACAGTAATAGCCAAATAAGCAGCCTCACTTAACTTAGCTGCAGCAGTTTTCTTATCTGATTTAACTAAAGTAAAGCCGTTCAATTCAGTATCCTTAGCAATTTTCAAATTAGCCGGAGCAGCACCATACTTCTTGCTAGAAGTCAACGCAAATCCGGTAGCAGGAGTATTGTTAGCAACAGTCTTATAAGTGAATGCAGTAGCATTATTCCATACAATCTTATCACCGGCAGCAGTTACAGAAGCAGCCAAGTCAGCCAATGGCAAGTAAACAGTATTCTTAGCTACATCAGTTGACAATACATGAGATGCCTTCAGAGTAACACCTGCTGTAACAGCAGCATTCTGAACTGTTACTTTCAAAGTTGTACTAAGAATTTCAGATTTCTTAGTAGAAGCACTATTAGTATATTTCACAGTAAAGGTAATTTCTTTACCATAAGCAGCTTCATTAGAGATAGTGAAATTAGTACCATCGATAGTAATGCCATACAAAGATTTCAAGTTTTCATCCAATGACAAAGCAATATCTGAAACACCAACCAACTTAGTTAAGAATGCTTGAGCAGCGGCATTAGGATTTGCAGAAGGATCTGCAGCATAACCTTTACCAAACAAACTGTAAGTTTCACCTAATTTCACAAAAGTATTAGTTGAAGCAGCATAGCAGTTGGCAGAATTTGTTTCCCCAACAGTCAAACCGGCAGCTAAACCTGATTTATATTCAAAAGCAGTAGTAGCTTTACCACAAACTACAGCAAGAGCATCGTTTTGACCGATAATCTTATTATCGTTGATATCAGCTACAGTCACACCTTCTTTAAGAGCGAAGTGCAAAGTATAAACACCGTCCATGGCTGCTCTCTGCAAAGCACCCTTAGGAGTAGAAACTACAGCCTCTTCAAAGATGGTAGCACCTTCAGAATTTACCAAATTGAACTTCAAATCAGCCGGGTCAATGTTAGAAGGAGTAACCACAACATTGATTTCAGCACCTCTTGTTCCATCTATATTTAAGGCTGAAAGGATAGCATCTTTTGCATACTTGGTTTCAGATGTGTTAATCAACTCTTTTCCTTTAGAGAAAACTACATTTCCCCAGTGAAGCAATGTTGTACCTGCATTCAAATTAGGCACAGCAATAGCAATAGAAGTAACTAATGAAGAAGCAGAAGGAACTTTCACTTCCTGTGATTTGCCGTCTTTATCAAAGATAGTCAATGTAAATCCATCAGCTTCGCTACCTGCTACACTAACGCCTGATACGGGAACACCTGTAGATTTGTAAGTTCCGTCTTCCTGCAATACAGCCCATACACCATCCTGCATAATGATAGATGGTTTTGTTTCGCTTGTAGCAACCTTCAGCTCTTGAGGCTCATCGTTGATGTACAGAATGCCATCCACTACTTTCACAACATCACCACCTTTTTCATCATCCAAAGTGATAGTTACAGGATCACCCTGATTGAATGTAAAGGTAATACCGTGTCCGTCAGCTGTTTTTGCGACTGAAGTCACATACTTACCGCTACCAACGAGATCCTGCAAAGCTTTGATTGCATCAGCATTTGCAGTGATTTGTCCCTGCAAGTTCTCGATGTCATCGTCGTAATCCTTACAAGACACAAATGTTCCTGTTGACGAAACCATTAAGGCTCCGAACAGGATTGCACTTAAAAACTTTTTGTTCATAATAGAAAAACTTTAAATTTATAAATTTAAAAAACTAAAATTGGTTATACATATTAGTTATTGATTGAGAGCATAAAGCCCTCTGTTCATGCAAAAAATAACGTTTGGGAGATTCGCCTACTATCTTACTAAAAGCTGAATAAAAAGCACTTCGGGAAGTAAATCCACTCTTTTCCGGGACTTTATCCAACGAGCATTTATTACTGCGAAGCAATTCTTTGGCATACTCTACACGGTAAGTATTCAGAAGTTCTTTCAGATTACACCCAAAATACCTGTTCACTACATTGGAGAGATAAGTCTGATTCGTATCGACCAGTTCACTCAACTTCTTCAAAGAAAGAGTAGTATCCAGAAACACTTGACGAATTTCCAATTGATAAAGGATACATTTATATATATAGCAATCCACTTTCCTACCCACCATTCCTTGTTCGGCAAACTGTTCGTCCCAATGACGTTCAGCAGCCTTGAAAAGCAGGTCTTTCTGCCTTTCAGAACTTGCGGTGCTCTTTTTACGTTTTAGAAACAGGTATTCCATATCTTATCCTTTACTTTTGTCTTAGTTTGCGGACCTTCAAAACGCAGATTTACAGGCATTTTTATATAGATTCGCGAAACGAAAATCGGTGTATCTCTTAGTAAGAGATATACCGAACAAGGTAAAGTGTCAGATTATCAACACATTAACAGCTGATTTTTAACTTTTAGAATGCTAAAGAATGAAAAAATAAAATCTTTTTTCGGGCTCATACCCATTTTTTTCACGTAAAAGTGCACTAATTCTCAAAACTTTGCTTATTTTTGCAGCGAAATGGTAAATCTCTTACTAAGAGATACACATTTAGTTAAAGTTTCCAACCACTACAAATCCACTCATTCCCAACCATTTACCTTTTCGTTTTTCTATTAAGAGATACTATCATTAGATTTTATTCACATTTCCTACGACTCTAAATTTGTTTCAATAAATCAAAAGACAGAAAAAAGAAGGATATGCAAGATTTATGAAAAAGAGAATAGAAATGCGAAAATAACCGTAGACACCGGATTTATGTATTAAAGAATACGGAAACGCCAAGACTGTTATCACTTTTTTTAGAAAGGATTAAAGATTCTCCTTAAAAAAAATTATCTTCGCAGTGAATACACAACTAAAAGCTATGAAAAAAACGGGTCTATTACTTCTCTTTTTATGGGCATTTATCCAAATTCAAGCAATCCACTTCAGACATATAGGAATGAAGGAAGGTTTGTCACAACTGTCTGTTATGGCCATTTATCAGGATAAACTGGGAAGAATGTGGTTTGGCACTGAAGAGGGACTAAGCATTTATGACGGAGTGAATACAATTGCATACAAACCTGCAGACTACAAAACTTCCGGTAACTTTATCATCGGGAATAAAATACATTATATTACTGATGACAGAGAAGGAAATGTCTATTTCAATGCAGATAATACATTGATTCGTTACGATATATTCAGCCAACAATTTTCCTGTTTGAGACAAAGTGGAATTCATGCTCTCTATTCTTACAAAGGTAACTTGTGGATAGGCGTAGGCGACTCGGTTAATATAATGGATACCCAAACAGGAGAAATGGAATTCTTTTGTAAATTGTCCACCCCCAAACAATTTGCTTCTGCTATATGCATCGACTCTTCACAGCGATGCTGGATTGGTACCAATACCGGATTATATCTAAAAGAGAAAAATAAACCGCTGAAATGTATTATTCCACACTATGAAATTCCCAACATCTTTGAAGACTCAAAAGGGAATATATGGATTTCCACTCGTATGAATGGTATGTTCATGCGTACTCCCGACGGCAATATGAAACACTTCCTCCACTCGTCGGTCAGCTATCGCTCCGTATATAATCCAATCGGCTACATTTCCAAGAGCACCAATCAGTTGGCAAGCAACCAAGTGCGTAACTTTGCAGAAGATAATTATGGCAATATATGGATAGGCACCTTTCAAGGATTGAACAAATATAATCCACATAACGAAGAATTCACTGTATATACTCACAATAACAGGCCGGGAAGTATCAGCCATTCTTCCGTATTCCCCGTTTATAAAGACCGCCAAGGAAGTATATGGCTGGGAACCTATTATGGAGGCGTAAACTATTTCAATCCGGAAGCTGACCTGTTTACCTTTTATTCTGCCGATATCACCCGCGACGACTGCCTCAGCTATCCGTTTGTGGGACACATGGTGGAAGATAAAGAAGGAAACGTGTGGATAGCCACCGAAGGAGGAGGTCTGAACTTTTTCGACCGCCAAACCAAAAAGTTCACTCATTACCTGATGAATGAAAACGGTAACTCAGTAGCCCATAACAATGTAAAAAATCTCTTGTATGATGCCGAACACGATAAATTATATATAGGTACACATACCGGCGGTCTGAGCATTTATGACATGCGGACAAAAAAATTCCATAATCCGTTTCTGCAAAACGACCGATATGCCGAAGAAATAGGAGACCGCATAGCCGGTATGGAATTGTGGGGCGACACCTTGGTGTTTACTACCCAACGAGGCTTATGGAAAATGAATGTGAAAACTTACGAAGCCACTGCTTATTTCTCCTCAAAAAAACAATATGGCACGACGTGTTTTCTCACCGACAGCAAAGGATATATATGGGTAGCGGCAGGCAGGGGGATTTATCGCCTGAACTCCAAAGATGATAAAGAACATTGTTACTATAAATATGACGAAAAAGGATTAGGACACTTCCCTGTCATCCGGTTGCTGGAAGACAAGAAAGGGCGTATCTTTCTAGGAACTAACGGTTCAGGTCTCTATTATTTCGATGAAGAAAATGACTGCTTTATCGGCTATAATACACAGAACAGTGATATAGCAGGAGATTATTGTTATGACATAGTCCAGTTCACGCAAGGTCAACTTCTTATCAGCAGTGATAAAGGACTGACTTTCTTTGACCCCGACAAACAAGAATTTAAGGTCGTGGAACTGGGGCAAGCACTTCCGCTAAACGGTATCAATGCGGGCTGTGGAGTACTGGTATGCCGCAATGGAGAAATATTTGTGGGAGGAACCAATGGGGTAACCACTTTCTTCGAGCAACAATTAATGAATCAGGGAAAAGAATATCAACTTTATTTCTCTGAACTTTATATTAATAATGAAATAGTGCGTCCTAACGATAAAACCCAAGTGCTGCAACGTGCCTTGCCTTATACACAACATTTGGAACTCCGTCACAATCAAAATGATATAGCCGTTCGGTTTGCAACCAATAATTATATCACTCCCCTGCAACGTCCGGTGTATGAATATCAATTAAAGGGATTTGATGAACAATGGATTCAGTCACCCTATGGAAAAATCCACTATACCAATCTGAGTCCGGGCAAATACACATTGATTGTTCGCGAAAAGAAACAAAATATCACCCATCAACCGAGAAGTATCGAAATGGCATTCGTTATTCATCCGCCTTTCTATGCGACTCCCCTCTTCTATTTGCTTTATATCATAACGGCTTTTAGCATTATATATAGTATATTCCGGTTTAAACAGTCACAATTCCGGTTGAAAACCTCGCTGGAAATGGAAAAGAAAGAAAAGGAACGTATAGAAGAGTTGAATCAGGCTAGGTTACAGTTCTTTGCTAATATTTCGCATGAGTTCCGTACTCCGCTCACATTGATTATCTCACAACTGGAACTGGTGATGCAAGGAAGTTCCCTGACTCCGCCCATTTATAATAAGTTAAAAAAAGTATATCGCAATACTTATCATTTGCGTAACCTTATCAGTGAATTGCTTGATTTCCGCAAATTAGAACAGGGACATGTAAAACTGAAAGTCTCCGAACTTGACATTGTCCCGTTTTTGGAAGAGATATATCTTACTTTTGCCGATTATGCCGCAACACGCCCCATCAACTATCATTTCAACCCACAACAAGCGTCCATCCATTGCTGGTTCGATCCCAAACAAATGGAAAAAGTGGTATATAATCTGCTTTCGAATGCCTTTAAATATACCAAATCACAAGGAAATATAGAATTGAACGTTTCAGAAGAAGAAGATGCCGTACTCATAAAAGTGATAGATAATGGAATTGGCATCAAGAAAGAAGATATAAATCAAATCTTCGACCGTTTCTACCAAGCCGGAAACGGTATAGCCGACATAGCCCGGACACCAAGCACCGGTATCGGCCTGGCTTTGGTGAAAAATGTAACCGAACTGCATCATGGCATCGTAAAAGTAGAAAGTACTCCCGGATATGGCACCATATTCATTGTCCGCTTACAAAAAGGACGCGCACATTTCACAGATGAAGAATGTGTGGAAACATTAGCCGAAAACGGACTGATTTACTCTTATGAACCTTTACAGGAAATTCCCGAAGATATGAAAGAAGCCACCCCGGACAACGACGTTTCGGAAACAGAACAGGACGAGGAACAATGCCGCCACAGCGTCTTACTGGTAGAGGATAACGAGGAACTGCTACAGATTTTAAAAGCTTTGTTTGAGCCAACTTATCGGGTGATACTTGCTACCAACGGCCAAGAGGGACTGGATAAAGTGCGTGAGGAAACACCGGATATAGTTGTCAGCGACATTATGATGCCCGAAATGAGCGGTACTGAAATGTGTACCCGAATAAAAAATGATTTCAATATCTGCCATATACCGGTCGTGCTGCTCACAGCTTTGGGCTCTGCCGAACAAAGTATCACCGGACTAAAACTGGGGGCAGACGATTATATCGGCAAACCTTTCAATGCAAGCGTATTGTTGGCACGCTGCAACAATCTGGTAAGAAACCGCCGCATGTTGCAAAAGAAATTTCATAAAGAGGAAGAGTGTGACAGCCATTTGCTTGCAACGAACCCCATCGACCAGAAGTTCTTAGATACTGTAAATGGTATTATAGAGAAGAATTTGGATAATTCCGAATTCGACATTGATGTATTGGCACGGGAGTTGGCCCTGAGCCGCAGTTCTTTTTATGCCAAGTTTAAAGCACTCGTCGGAATGACACCGAATGATTTTGTATTAAACTACAAGATGAAACGTGCTGCCACATGGTTGCGCAACAACCCCGAAATGCAGATAGCCGAAATAACCTATAAATTAGGTTTCAGTTCACCCCGCTATTTTACTCGTTGCTTTAAGGCACAATTTAACCTTGTACCAACCGAATACAGGAAGCAAGCAGAAAAGTCCAAGACAATTTAGGCACTTGCTCACCCCTTCCACAACCCCTTTCTGCAAATGTTAAGACAATAATGAGAGACAATTTGGGCACTTAAAACGCACAAATTGCTCTCTCGTTACATTTGCATATCTCCTACTTTTGCCCTCGACAAATAAACACGATAGTCTGTTTTACACGTTAAAAACAGACTGTTAATCTTAAACTAATATTATTAACTCTTATGGAAAAGAAATCTAATCGCTTCCATCTGTCGAGAAAGATGCTCACCGGAACAACTCTGTTTCTTGCATCTATGGGTATGGCTTCAGCCAGCCCGACTGACATCGGGCCTTCATTGCCCAAGTCTGACTTGATTGTCGCTTCTCCGCAACAATCTACAGTTACGGTTACCGGTATTATAGAAGACCAAATCGGTCCGGTTATCGGAGCCAGTGTGGTAGAAAAAGGAACAACCAATGGTACGATTACCGATATGGACGGTAAATTCACACTTAATGTTTCTCCTAAATCCACACTAGTCATTACTTATATCGGATATGTAGAACAGCAAATCCCGGTAGGTAGTCAACGAAACTTCAAAATCATGATGAAAGAGGATACTCAGACATTGGATGAAGTGGTCGTAGTGGGGTATGGTACGCAAAAAAAAGTCAATCTGACAGGTTCCGTATCTACTATCAATGTCAGTGAAATGGCCGAAAGCCGCCCTATTACCAATGTATCGCAAGCCTTGGCAGGTATGGCAGCCGGTGTGACTGTAAGCTCCAGCAGCAACCAGCCGGGTAATGACAACGCTGATATCAAAGTACGTGGCCAAGGTACCTTGAACTCTTCTTCACCCCTTATTATCATTGATGGCGTAGAAGCCGGTATCAATACTGTAAACCCACAAGATATCGAAACTATGACCGTATTAAAAGATGCCGCATCAGCTTCTATCTATGGGTCACGTGCTGCAAACGGTGTAATCCTTATCACAACCAAACAAGGTAAGACCGGCTCTATCAAGTTGGAATATAATGGATATGTATCATTTGCTTCTATTCGCCAGACTCTAGAACCGGTTTCGAACTATGCCGACTACATGGAGTTAATCAATGAAGGCTATAAGAACAGCGGTTTGGGCGAAGACCACGCTGTATTCAGCCAAGAAAGTATCGATGCATGGCGTAACGATGCCGGACGCAATCCTCTGAAGTATCCGAATACAAACTGGATTGAAGAAACATTCAAGCCCTCAACAGCAACAAACCATGTGGTATCAATGAGTGGCGGTAGCGAGAAAATCCGTTTTTACAGCTCATTTGGATACAGCGATAGCCCGGGGGTTATGCCCAATTCAGGATATACCAAATATAGCGGACGTTTAAACCTAGACGCTGATGTAAAATCATGGTTGAAATTGGGCATGCAGCTAAATGGATATGTCTCCGACATGGGACCTGCCGGTAAATACACTTCTTCGGGTACTGTTGTAGATGATATCTTTACTTATGCATCTGCCACCACTCCGGGTATGGTGTTCGAAGCCCCGGACGGACGCCTTGGTGCAATGAATAATCCGGAAGATGATGCTCAATGTGCTGTGAACAATCCTATTGCGCGCGCCAAGAGAATCAGTGGAAATATCCGCAAAAACAACATCCGTGCACGGTTTGTCGGAACATTGACCCCGATGGAAGGTCTTTCAGTGACTGCATCGTATTCATACGAGTTATTGGATGAAAATCGCGAACGCAAACCGGTATTTCTCGACCAATGGAACTTCCAGACAGAGACTGTGACTTATTCAAACAAAGGGAAAACCAATATCATGAACTACGACGGCAAAGTGGAACGTTACTTTAATGATGTAGTTTTGCGCTATGATAATAAATTCTTTAATGACAAACTGGCCTTGAATTTCATGGCAGGTGCAAGCCAGGAGCTTTATCGTTCAAAAAGCTTCAGTGCGACCAAGTATGACCTGATTGATTTAGGTCTGGATGTTATCAACGGGGCAACCGGAGAAGCAAGTGCTTCGGGCAGCAAGACCGAATGGGCCATGCATTCTTATTTCGGACGTATCAACCTTAACTGGGCAGACAAGTACTTGGTTGAGTTTAACCTTCGTGCCGATGCTTCTTCACGCTTTCTACCTGGCAAACGTTGGGGATACTTCCCTTCAGGTTCTGCCGCCTGGCGCATAGACCAAGAGTCTTTTATGGAAGGATTAGTCAACAAAGGTTTAAGCAGCTTAAAATTCCGTGTTTCTTACGGAGCATTGGGAAACAACTCTGTAGGCAACTATGATGCTTTGTCACTTTATTCTAATAAAGACAATACCTCTTCCAAGAACATACTAAATTATGTTTTAAACAATGCCTTAGCAACCGGTCTCGCACAGGCTGTTATCGCCAATCCGGAATTGACTTGGGAAACAACAAAAGTTGCTGACATAGGTCTCGATTTCGGTTTCTTCGGCAACCGTTTGACAGGTACTATCGATTACTTTAACAAACGTACGACCGGCATCTTGATTAACCTTCCCGCACCCGACGTACACGGTATCGCATCTATTCCTAAGGTGAACAGTGCAACCGTTACCAATCAAGGTTTTGAATTTACCGCCGGATGGCAAGATCAAATAAAAGACTTTACTTACGGTGTAAATGCCAACTTTACTTATGTAACCAATAAGGTTAACAAGTTCAAGGGAAAAGGTGAAGGCGGTAAGTCTATCAGTGGTGCCAACCTGATTTGGGAAGGTCATGCCATCAATTCGCAATACTTATTGCGTGTAGACCGCCTGCTTCAAACAGACGAAGACATGAAAATTGTTCAGCAAATGATTGACAATGCACCGATAGACCCTGCCACCGGAAAGCAAGTAAATCCATTCGCAGCATTCGGTACTCCGCAGAAAGGCGATTTACTGTATAGAGACGTAAGCGGTCCAGACGGCATACCCGATGGCATCATCAATAACTATGATAAAGAAATTGTAAGCGACGGACCTAACCCCAAATATCTGTTCGGTCTGAACCTGAATGCTGCATGGAAAGGATTTGACTTGTCTATATTGATGCAAGGCTCACTCGGAGCAAAAGTCTACTGGCAGGAATTGGCTTACAATACCCCAACTGTACGCAAAGGCTATCAGATTAATAAGGAAGTTGCCGACGGACGTTGGTATGAAGGAAGAACCGATGCCAGCTATCCTCGCCTAGTGGAATACAACAGCTCGAAGTTAAACCAACAGCAAAGTGATTTCTACCTACAGAACAAGAATTTCTTGAAAATACGTAATATCCAGTTGGGTTACACACTTCCGAAGGCATGGACCAATGCATGCCAGATTGAAAGGGTCCGTTTATACGGCAGTTTGGAAAACTTCTTCACCTTCACCAGCTATAAGGGCTTCGACCCCGAGGTAGACGGCATGAAGTATCCGTCAATGAAACAGGCCGTCATTGGTCTTAATGTAACCTTTTAAAACAGATTAGCTTTATGAAAAAATATAAATTATTCTCAGCACTTGCAACTGCCGCACTCATCTTTTTAAGCAGTTGTTATGACTTGGACAGGTATCCGGCCGACCAGATGAGTTCCGGTACTTTCTTCAAAACCCAAGCACACGCAGATCAGGCAATGATGGCTGTCTACAGCACCATGCAATATGACGATGTCTTCGGACTTCAGTTCGCAATGGACGGAATGGGAGGCATATCAATGGGATACGACCCACCTTCATTCCAAGTATTCCAAAGAGGAATCTATGATGTGAAAGAAGGCAAGGTAGCCAACAAATGGAAATATCTGTATGAGGGCATAGCACGTGCCAATATCGTTCTCCAAAATGTGGATAATTGTGAAATGAGTGAAGAACTGAAAGCACAATACAAAGGTGAAGCACGCTTTATGCGCGGATTGTTCTACTTTACTCTAATGGATTTTTTTGGAGGAGTTCCGGTCTATGACGAATCATTCATTGTGGCAGATAACTTCAACAATATGAATCAACCAAGAGAATCTGCTGATAAAGTACGCGAATTCGTCATTGCCGACATGGACGCTGCCATTACTTCATTGCCTTTGAAATGGGATGATACCAATAAAGGCCGTGCTACTTCGGGGGCTGCCATGGCTATGAAAGGCAAAGTTTTGCTTTTCAACAAACAATACAGCGATGCCGCCAAATGTTTTGAGAATGTAATCAACAGCAAGCAATATGCCCTGTATGGCAACTACGCCAACTTATTCAAGCCGGGAGGCGATGAAAGCTCAGAAATGATTTTTGCTATTCAAAACATGGGTGGCGTAGGTACAGATTTGGGGATGCCTATGACATTCTATATGGGAAGCCGCGCCTCTTTCGGCAGCTGTTGGAACAATGTAATGGCAGCAACTGATTTCGTTGATTCTTATGAATGGAAGGACGGACGCCCGTTTGACTGGGATGAAGTAATACCGGGCTATAACGCCAATGATGCAGTAAAAGCCAAAACATTCCGTGCCAAGATGAATTCGGCCAAGACTAAAGTCGAAAGTTATCCTGAGACTAAAGACCAACTGATTGCCATGTATGCAGAGCGTGACCCACGTATGGATTACTCCATCATTCTTCCTTATACAATGTATAAAGGATGGTATGCCAACAAGCCGATGGACAGTGAATATGTAGTTGCAGCAGGTGGTGTGAATGACGGTCATGGATATATCCGTGTCAACGGTAACTATGAGACCTATTTGTGGCGCAAATTTGTGGCCGAGTACAACATGGACGGAGGTATTAACAACCGTGCAGATACTCCCATCAACTTCCCGCTAATCCGTTATGCAGATGTACTGCTGATGTTGGCGGAATGCTACAATGAGATGAATGATCAAACAGGTGCCGTGAAACTTATTAACGAAGTGCGTGCACGCCCAAGTGTAAATATGCCGGGCATTAACAGCGGCCCCGAATGGTTGAAGGCTACTACGAAAGAAGAAGTATTCCAACGCATCAAGCACGAACGTGCCGTAGAATTGGCTGCCGAAGGACACAGTTTCAGCGATATGCGCCGCTGGGGATTGTTGGAATCTCTGAACGGACGCAAGGAAAAAGATATTACCGGCAAGGTACGTTACACCCGCGCTGTCAGTACACGTGATTACTTATGGCCTATTCCGGCGAGTGAAATAGAAAAGAACGGCAAGTTGGAACAGAACCCAAGCTGGTAATAGCTGCATAAGTTTCACAATAGGTAAATAATACACTGATTATTATAAATAGTCACTTCGGGCGACGGCCCTCTTCGGCCTGTTCCCCGAAGTGACTTCTTATTTCGGGAGATATGAAAAAAATTACAATTTTATATTTTATATTACTGGCCGCAGTGCAACTGAACGCGTATGAGAAACGCGATTTGCTACAGCATGCAGCAGACCTCGCCAAAATAAAAGAGGCATTGGTGATGGAACAAAAGTGGGTGCCTTATCCTGATTATACCGACCGCAACGGCTGGAATCAATTTTTGGGAGAATACAAAGAAGGCATCATCAGACAAGGGGAAAAATACTTGAATTTTGATTGGAAGGTGGTGAGAGCCACCGATTATATGGAATACGAACGTTCGGGAAACCGCCGTATCATGGAAGACCCGCTAGGTGCCAACAACACAGCCATAGGTGCGCTGGTACTAGCAGAAATGGCAGAAGGGAAAGGACGTTTTATCGATGAGATTATTAACGGTGTGCTGCAAGCCTGCGAAATGACTTCATGGTCACTTTCGGCACATCTAGCCTCAGCACAGCACACGCACCGTGCTTTCCCTGACTTTCGCGAAGACATTATGGATCTTGTATCGGGCAATATGTCACAGATGTTATCCTGGACTTACCATTTTCTACATAAAGAATTCGATAAGACAGACCCGGCTATTTCTCTCCGTCTGCGCCACGAATTGCAAAAGCGTGAACTCGATCCCTATATGCAACGAAGTGATTTCTGGTGGATGGCTTTCGACTATAAACCGGGAACGCTCGTCAATAACTGGAATCCATGGTGTAACTTCAATGCCCTGAATTGTTTCTTATTATTGGAGAATGACCGTGATAAACTGGCTAAAGCAGTATTGCGCACCATGATATCAACTGACAAATTCCTGAATTATGTAAAAGCTGACGGTGCCTGCGAGGAAGGACCCTCATACTGGGGCCATGCCGCCGGAAAGTTATATGACTATCTGCAAATATTATCACTAGGCACCGGAGGTAAAATCTCCATTTTCAATCAGCCGCAAATTCGTTATATGGGTGAATATATCGTGCGCTCCTATATAGGCAATGGTTGGGTAGTAAACTTTGCCGATGCCTCTGCGCGTGGCGGCGGTGACGTAGCTTTGATTTACCGCTATGGTGTGGCAGTAAACAGCAACATGATGAAAGGGTATGCTGCCGAAAAGAATCAGGAGAAACCGGTAAAACCTGCCACCAACTGGCTTGATATGTTCCGCGGGCTGGAAACGCTACGTTTCATGCCTCAGTTGAAAGAAGAAAAGGCAACTTATAAGGTTCCTGCCTATACTTGGTATCCAGAAACAGAGTTCTGCTATTTGAGCAACAAGAACGGTTTTTTTGTTGCCGCTAAAGGAGGATATAACAATGAAAGCCATAATCATAATGATGCAGGTACATTCTCGCTTTATCTGAACACGACTCCCATCTTGATTGATGCCGGAGTAGGAACATATACACGCCAGACATTCAGCAGCGAGCGTTATTCCATCTGGACTATGCAAAGCAACTATCACAACTTGCCTGTGATAAATGGTGTTCCCCAAAAGTTTGGAAGTGAGTATAAAGCCACAGATGTAAAAGCGAATTCCGGACAACAAACCTTCTCTGCCAATATTGCTACAGCATATCCTGCCGAAGCCGGTGTGGAGAAATGGATACGCGCTTATTATCTGGAGAAAAATAAACTGAAGATAGAAGACAAGTTCACACTGAAAGAAACAACAGCTCCCAATCAAATCAATTTCCTTACTTGGGGAAAAGTAGATATCTCACAACCCGGAACCGTCATCATTAAAGTGAATGACGAAAAGGTATGTTTGGACTATGATAAAAATATGTTTGACGCAACAATCGAAACAATACAGTTGAAAGACACCAGACTGTCCAACGTATGGGGCCCGGAAATCTATCGTGTTTCTTTGCAAGCGCAGAAAATGCAGTATTCGGGAACTTACGTTTATAATATAACAAAACTTAAAAACTAATTCTGTCATGAAGAAATATTTAATAGCCTTTACTTGTTCGGCACTGCTGGCAGCCTGCACAGGTGCCCCAAAACAAGAATCCACCACAAACGGATTCATAGAAGACAACATCACTTTTGCACGTGAGCAACTGGGCAAAGAAATCGGTGTGATTGAAGCCAGCGGAAAGTGCCTTAATCCTGTAACTTTAAAACCAGACAGCACCGTATTTTATTGTGATTACACTGACTGGCGAAGTGGATTCTTTCCCGGTTCCATCTGGTATCTGTATGAACTAAGCGGAGACTCCACCTTGCTACCTTTGGCTACCAAATACACCAATGCCATAGAAGACACCAAAAATCTAACCTGGCACCATGACGTAGGCTTTATGGTTAATTGCAGTTTCGGCAACGGCCTCCGACTGGCTCACATCCCCGGATATAAAGAAGTGATGATTCAAACCGCTCGTTCATTGTCTACCCGCTTCCGCCCTGTACCGGGCGTTATCCAGTCATGGGACGCAACAAGAGGATGGCAGGCTGAACGAGGCTGGGAGTGTCCGGTAATTATTGATAATATGATGAATCTGGAATTATTGTTTGAAGCGACAAAGCTATCAGGCGATTCAACTTTCTACCATATTGCAGTCAGCCATGCCGACCGCACCATGCAAGAGCATTTCCGCGCCGACGGAAGTTGTTATCATGTGATAGACTACAGCCTAAATGACAATAGCGTACGCCATCGGCAAACGGCGCAAGGATATGCCGACGAATCTACCTGGAGCCGCGGACAAGCTTGGGCCATCTATGGTTATACGGTTTGCTATCGCGAAACAGGCGACCGCAAATATATGGAGCAGGCCCTGAAGACCTTTAATATGATGAAAAACCATCCACGTATGCCTGAAGACTTCATTCCATATTGGGACATGGATGCCCCCAATATTCCCAATGAGCCGCGCGATGCCTCCAGTGCTGCCTGTATCGCTTCTGCACTTTATGAAATCAGCACTATGGATGTAAAAAATGCGGAAGAATATAAAGAATATGCCGACGGCATTATGAAGTCGCTGGCATCTCCCGCTTATCGGGCTGAGCCGGGCAAAAACGGCAATTTCCTGTTAATGCACTCGGTAGGAAGTATCCCTCACAATCAAGAGATTGATGTTCCGCTGAATTATGCCGATTATTATTTCATGGAAGCCCTAAAACGGAAACATGATATTGAAAATAAACGGTAACAAGCCGCACATATCATCCTATACTGCAGGGGCAGACATTCTGTCCCTACAGTAACTTAATACGTTCAATAAGTAAATCAATATCTTCGTCTGTCGTGTCCCAAGAAGTGACAAGGCGCATTTCGTTCTTAGCATCATTCCAAAAATAGAAATGATAAAACTCCTGCAGTTTATCCTCTTTTTCGCGAGGCATAATGAAGAATAACTGATTGCTTTCTACCGGTTGGGTAAACGTCACATCCGGCATGGCTTGCAAAGCCTCAGCAAGTTTTGCAGCCATTTCATTGGCGTGCCGGGCACATCGCAACCACAGGTTATCAGTCAGGAAAGCAGTAAATTGGCAAGATATATAGCGCATCTTACTTGCCAGTTGGCAAGCCTGCTTGCGGGCGTAGCGAGCTTCTTTCATCAAATCCGGATTGAAAACCACTACACATTCAGCTCCCATCAAGCCGTTCTTTGTTCCACCCAAAGTCAAGGTATCTACTCCGCATGCTCCCGAAACTTCATCCAAGCTGACTCCCAATGCTGCCGCAGCATTGGAGATGCGCGCACCGTCCATGTGCAGCAACAAACCGTGTTCGTGTGCAAACGTTGTCAAAGCGCGTACTTCGGCTGGAGTATAAACAGTGCCGAGTTCTGTGCATTGGCTGATATAGACCGCTCCCGGTTGAGAGTGATGCTCCACACCAAAGTTTATCATATAAGGTTTCAGGAGTTCCGGTGTCAGCTTTCCGTCAGGAGTAGGGATTGTGCGCATGAAACATCCGGTAGCCTTGCTTGGTGCTCCACATTCGTCTACTGCTATATGTGCGGTGTCGGCACAAAATATAATGTGATAAGGGCGTGTCATTAATTGCAATGCCATCGTATTGCTGCCTGTTCCGTTAAAGACAAACAGGGGCTCACAGGGACGTGCAAACTGTTCTTTTACTTTTCGGGTTGCTTCTTCTGTCCAAGGGTCGTCACCATAGCCGAAGGCATGGTCTGTGTTTGCCGTCATCAGTGCTTCCATTATTTGAGGATGTACACTGGAATTATTGTCGGATGCAAAACTTCTCATAGTAGAATCTTGAATTATAATTTTCGTGCAAAGTTAATCCCTTTCTTCCAATTGACAATGAAACAGCATTAAAATACATTCGAAAAGAAAGTATCACATGGCTGTATCATCTATGTAACACCTATAACCGACCTTTGCGCTGAATAAAAAAACAAGCTAAAGAATGATGAATACAAAGAAGAGAGAGTTTGGACTCATAATCATTTTCCTGTTTTTGGCCATATCCATTCAGGCGGCAGCACTGCGAGGAAGCGTGACCGACAAAATAACAAATGAACCGCTCATCGGTGCTGTCATACAAATCAGTGGTACTACCACAGGGGCAATTACTGATTTGGACGGCAATTTCGAGCTGGCCGGATTGAGAAACGGGACTTACAAACTGGTTATATCGTATGTTTCTTATAAAACATTGACTTTGGAGGTAGCTGTCAATGGCATGTCAGAAATAAATATAACATTGGAACCGGATAACCAACAACTGAAAGAAGTAGTGGTAGTGGCAGAAGCCAAGAGGAATACAGAAAATGCCCTGATTACCCGGCAACGCACCAGCCTGGTGATGCAGACCGGGGTCTCCGCACAACAAATTACCAAGACACAAGACAAGGATGCCTCCGAAGTAATTCGTCGGGTGCCGGGTATCAGCATTATTGAAGAGAAATTCGTAATGGTACGCGGCCTTTCGCAACGGTACAATAATGTGTGGATAAACAATAGTGCCGTGCCCAGTTCGGAAGCCGACGCACGCGCCTTTTCCTTCGATATCATTCCTTCCTCACAACTGGACAATATGTTGGTCGTGAAATCTCCGGCTCCCGAATATCCAGCCGATTTCAGTGGCGGATTTATTCTGGTGAATACCAAGGATGTTCCGAACAGTAACCTGCTGAACATCTCGGTAGGGGGAAGTATCAATGACCGAACTCATTTTAAAGACTTTCAATATAATAAAGGAAGCGGTACGGACTTTCTGGGATTCGACAACGGATTGCGCAGTTTGAATGGCGGCATCAACGCGGTACTGAATCCGATGAATAACGGTTATGACTTGCTGAACAACGGACTGAACAACGATTGGACCATAAAGAACCGCAAGCCTGTAGCCGACCTCAGCCTGAGCATGAATGTCGCCCATCGCTGGGTGAGCGAAAGCGGTCGCACGTTGGCCATGCTGGGCGCTGTGAACTACAGCAATACCTACAAAACATATCTGAATATGGATAATAATTTGTATGGTGCCTACGACATCACTCACGACCGTTCCAACTATTTGCGCAAGGGGGTGGACGACCAGTATAATCACAATGCACGTGTGGGAGTCATGTTGAACCTCACTTATGTACCGGCAAGCGGAAACAGCCGTTATGAATTCAAGAACATCTTCAACCAATTGGGAAAAGACCGCTATACGTATCGCAAGGGAACGGATGCGCAGAGCGATTATGAAGAGAGTGCAGAGTATTATTACCAAAGCCGCACCACCTACAACGGACAGTTTACCGGAAAACATACATGGGGCGATATGGATAAGCTGGATTGGAGTGCCGGATATTCTTATGCCAACCGGAATATGCCCGACCGCCGCCGGTACAACACGGTGCTGAATACGGATACCAATCAGTTGGAAGTAGAGAACCTGAATGAAATCAACCGTGAGTTCTCGCGTCTGGATGAACACATCCTGTCAGCCAACCTCAACTATCAGCATGATTTCGCATTCGGAGATTTTACTCCCACGCTCAAACTGGGAGGATATACGGAATACCGTACGCGTGAATACAATACACGCCTCTTCATTTACAGTTGGAAAAACGGTTTACCTAGTAGCTACCGTGTGATGAATGTGCCTGATGAACTGATGCAGGAAAAGAATTATGGTGAAGATAAATTGTATCTGCTGGAACAGGTGGACTGGCGTAATAACTATGAAGGAAACAATATGCTGGGGGCAGGCTATGTGGGCGCGAATCTTCCTCTCGGCAAGTGGAACGTGTATGCAGGCGTCCGCTTTGAGCACAGCCGGATGGAATTGGTCAGCCATACACAAAAGAACGAAAAGAGCCCGACCAGTGTCTATTACACCTATAATGATTTCTTTCCATCGCTCAATGCTGCCTATCGCCTCAACGAGCAGCACCAGTTCAGGCTGTCGTATGGACGCACAGTGAACCGTCCCGAGTTCCGCGAAGTCTCTTCTTCGGTTTATTATGACTTTGACTTGGCCAGTAACGTGCAAGGTAATTACGACCTGAAAGCAGCTTATATTGATAATATTGATTTGGGGTATGAGTACTATCCCAGTAACGGTGAACTGGTTTCAGTATCATTATTCTATAAGAAATTCAAGAATCCCATAGAATGGACATATACCGTGGCCGGAGGAACGGACTTGATTTATTCTTATATCAATGCCAAAGGAGCCGATAATTATGGTGTGGAGGTGGATATACGCAAGAATCTGGATTTTATCGGTATGAGAAACTTCAGCATCAGTCTGAATGGGGCACTGATAAAGAGTAAAGTGAATTTTGAAGCCGGGTCTAAAGAAGAAGACCGGCCGATGCAGGGACAATCTCCCTATCTGATTAATGCGGGGCTCTTCTATCAACATCCTAAGACGGGATGGAATGTTGCCTTGCTCTACAACCGTATCGGCAAGCGCATCATCGGTGTAGGACGCAGTTTGGGCAGTGCGGGAAACGAAGTACGCGTGCCCGACTCATACGAAATGCCGCGCAATGCCATTGACTTGAGCGCCTCTAAGAAATTCGGCAAGCTGGAAGTGAAAGCCGCTATCCGCGATGTGCTGGCCGAAAAGGTGTCGTTCAAACAATTTGAAGACACAGGGCATGGCGAAGTACAGCAGATAACCCGCCGGTTTAAGCCGGGACGCAGTTTCAACTTAAACATAAGCTATAATTTTTAAAACAAGAACTATTTCATTAGTAACTAATCAATAAATGAAAATGAAGACGAACAAGTTTATGACTTATGCTTTCTCGGCCATGATGCTGGGAAGCCTGGCTGCTTGCAGCAGTGATGATCCTGAACCCGACAAAGGCGGAGGCGAAGGTGGGGCAACGGACACGCCTTACGTATGGGGAACTGAAGGCTCTATCAAGACGTGTGACCATTTGTTGTTCAATGATGATAAGTCTGAAAACGAAAAAGGTACAGTGATAGGAAATGGTGACCAGGAATTTGTGTTCAAAGGGACCCAGACCCTTGCCAAAGGTACATACCTGCTGAAAGGATGGGTGTATGTAGGCGCAGGTTCTACATTGACCATCGAACCGGGAACCGTTATCAAAGGCGATAAAGACACGCAGGCTGCCTTGATTGTGGAGCCGGGCGGAAAGCTGATAGCCGAAGGAAAGCAGGACGCTCCTATCGTATTTACTTCTGAAATGCCGAAAGGACAACGCAAACCCGGTGATTGGGGCGGTTTGATTATCTGTGGTAAAGCCAAAAATAATTATGGGGTACTGAATCAGCAGATTGAAGGCGGCCCCCGCACCAAACACGGAGGGGAAGATGATGCTGACAATTCCGGGATTATTCGTTATGTCCGTGTAGAGTTTGCCGGTTATCCCTTTATGAAAGATAAAGAAATCAACGGCATTACGTTCGGCTCGGTCGGCAGCGGTACTACCATTGACCACTTGCAGGTTTCTTATTCCAACGACGATTCTTATGAATGGTTCGGCGGTTCTGTAAACTGTAAGTATTTAGTTGCCTACAATGGTTGGGATGACGAGTTTGACACCGACAACGGATTCTCCGGCAAAGTACAATACTGCTTGTCTATCCGCGATCCGAGAATTGCCGACACCTCACAGTCGAATGGGTTTGAATCGGACAACTGTGCCGATGGTTCTTTGGTTTCTCCCTATACAACGGCTGTATTCAGTAACGTCACTTTCATTGGCCCGCTGGGACGAGATGCCAACTTTGTCAATGATGAAAGCTACATCAATGCCGGCAACTTCAATCCTAATAATGGTTCGGCGCTCGGAAAATTCCAATCAGCGATGCAAATCCGCCGTTCCAGCCGTTTGAATTGCTTCAACTCTGTAGCAGTGGGATATCCTGTCGGTTTGATTATCGACGGCGAGAAAGGAAATACTGTGAAACAAGCGCAAGAGGGCATTATCAATTTGCAGAATATTTGGTTTGCCGGTATGACAGTCACCGGTTCGGATGCCAACAAAGTGTATGATGACGTATTATATGATGCAGCAAATAAAACCGTGATCGATGCCAATCAGGAATCTTACTCTTCCAGTTTTTTCAAAGCACAAAAAGGGAATAAGGTACTTGCCGACATGAACGAACTGAACTTTAAAGACAGGCGCGGCATCGGTGTGAATTATATGCCAAATGCAGGCAGTCCCGTATTGACTGCCGCTTCATTTGACAATGCCTTATTAGGCAATGGCTTTGATAAAGTAGACTATATCGGAGCATTCGGAGCGGATGACAATTGGCTGGACGGTTGGACAAATTTTGACCCTAACAATACAGACTACTAATACTCTTTTCTGAATACACACAAATAGCGAGTGATTTTTACGGAGATTCTATGGGTAAAGTCGTAGAATCTCCGTATTTTTGTATCCGAACCTAAAAACATTTAATATATATACCTATGTATCCATTAAAATTTAACCCCATTCTGAAATCCACCATCTGGGGTGGCGAAAAGATTATCCCGTTCAAACATCTTGCAACCGAACAGGCACAAGTAGGTGAAAGCTGGGAAATCTCGAATGTTCCGGGCGACGAGTCAGTTGTTGCCAATGGTACAGACGCAGGTAAAAACCTGAGTGACATGGTAAAAGAATACAAAGGAGCGCTAGTAGGTGAAAGCAACTATCAACGTTTCGGAGATAACTTCCCTTTGCTAATTAAATTCATCGATGCTTGCGATGATCTTTCCATACAGGTTCACCCCGATGACGAACTTGCCAAGAAACGCCACAACTCAATGGGAAAGACAGAAATGTGGTATGTTATCGACAATGCAGGCGGCAAAGCTCATCTTCGTTCCGGATTGAAAAAGAAAATCACTCCTGACGAATACGCGGCAATGATTGCAGACAATACAATCTGCGATGCCTTGGCAGACTATGCTGTTCAGCCGGGAGATGTATTCTTCCTGCCTGCCGGACGAATCCATAGCATTGGTGCCGGATGCTTTATTGCAGAAATCCAGCAGACATCCAATGTAACCTATCGTATCTATGACTTTAACCGCAAGGACAAGAACGGCAATACACGTGAATTGCATACCGAGCTGTCGAAGGACGCCATCGATTACACTGTGGAAGAAGACTACCGCACCGACTATACACCGGAACAAAACAAACCGGTGGAACTGGTAACCTGCCCCTACTTTACCACTTCTGTATACGATTTGACAGAAAACATGACTATGGATTACAGTGAACTGGATTCTTTTGTAATCTATATCTGCATGGAAGGCTCATGCACGGTAACCGACAATGAGGGTAATTCATTGGAAGTTCAAGCAGGAGAGTCCATACTGTTCCCGGCTACCACCAAAGAAGTAAATGTAGCGGTAAACGGTCATGTGAAGTTCCTGGAGACTTATGTATAATCCAATCTTGCTGATATAAGCAACTATGACTAAAAAAGAACTTATGCGGAAAGCCATCGAGCTTTCCATTGAGAATGTAGCAAACGGAGGAGGACCTTTCGGAGCCGTTATCGCTAAAGGCGGAGAAATAATAGCGACGGGGGTCAACCGGGTAACCGCTTCGTGTGACCCCACCGCCCATGCTGAAGTAAGTGCCATACGCGCCGCCACTGCTAAATTGAGAACGTTCGACTTAAGCGGATATGAAATCTATACTTCCTGCGAACCCTGTCCCATGTGTTTGGGTGCTATCTATTGGGCACGATTGGATAAGATGTATTACGCTAATAATAAGACGGATGCAAAGAATATAGGTTTCGATGATTCATTTATCTATGATGAACTGGAACTGAAACCGGAAGACAGAAAGCTTCCCTCTGAAGTGATGTTACGCGAAGAAGCTATTAAAGCATTCGAAGCATGGAGTTCTAAAACAGACAAGATAGAATATTAAAAAAATGGAGGTGTGTCAAAACTAAAATGCCTATCCAATCGTCAGCTGTAGGGGCAGGGTTTGCCTGCCCGAAGACACAAAGTAAACTGTTTTCGGGCGAGCGAACCTCGCCCCTACGAACAAAACGACAGTATTATCCACATTTTGACACAACCCCATTTCTATATAAATGATATCAATTACCTTCTTTGTCGAATCCTATCTCTTTCATCAACCTATTATATTCTTCTTCCTCACGACACAACGGCTTATACCACGTATATTTCAGTATAACGGTTGTCGCAATTAATATCAGGACGGATACGATAAAGCCCAGATTTCCGCGCACCACCAGATACATCGGAACAATAGTCAGACAGCATTGCCACACAATACCAACAGTCACATTAAATGCGTCACGCTTAAAGTTCTTATTACGCGTCACTTGCGGATAACGTGCTATCGCCTTATCGCTAACCGGTTTCCACCATCCCCACGGGCGTACACGAATATAGAAATTAATCAATGTATCCTCATCTGTCGGAGGAGCGGAATAAGTACCGGCAATACATCCTATCAGCGAAATGCCGAACAAGACAGGGAAGAAATATAGAACCAATCCGTCAGGAACAGTGAATTTCATGATAATAGCGGCAACCACACCTGCCGTCATGCCCCAGAAATAACCTTCCCCATTAAAACGCCACCAATGCCATTTCAATACATTGGCAGCAATATAACCGCCAAACAGAGCTCCTACAATCCACTGGAATATCTCATTAATATCTTTCAGGAAGAAACCCATAACCGTACTGATAATAACAACCAGAACAGAGATTAAGTAACTGGCACGAATCTGTGTCTTGACAGGAGCTTTGGGATTGATATACTTCAGATAAATATCATTCACCACATAAGCCGGAGCCGCATTGACTGTAGATGCGAAAGTAGACATGAACGCTGACAGCAGACCCGCCAATAACAATCCGGCCAGCCCTACCGGTACATACTTCGTTATCAAATGAGGCAAAATGGTTTCAAAATCCGTATTCGTCGCTGTCATCTGCGCCAAGCCACCGTCTACTTTAAAGAAATAAATTGCCAACAAAGCAAATCCCATAATCATCAAATAACGTGGTATCAGCAAAATAACCGGTACGGAACCACTCATCATAGCTGCCTCTTTCGGTGACTTACATGAAAGTATCTTCTGCATATCATAGTTAGGTGCAGGGCCTGCCATACTCATAAAGATTCCTTTCAGCAATGCCATCATCACAAAGATACCCATCAGGCTATAAGGTTCATTAGCCATTCGTTCTGTCAGCAAATTCATCCGTTCGCTCCAGTCAATATCAAGCGCCCAACCGAAAAACGGTGAATCCCATCCTCTGGGAACAAATTCTTGAATCATTTCGGGAGCCACCATATTCATGCCGATAATAGCAATGATGACACCTGCCACTGTCATAATCATAAACTGAACAACATCTGTCCAAACAATACTGAGCATGCCACCCAACATCACATAAAAAGTAGCAATTGCCGTAAAGAAAATACCATAGAAATGAGGAACATACTGCAACGGAATATCAAAAGGTACATATTGTGAGACCACCTCCCATGGGAAGAATATCTCCATAAACTTACCGATACCGATAAAACCGTAACTCAGGAAACCCAACACGCTCAGCAAAGCGAAAACAATCACAATGGTATGCGACAAAGTAGCTCCTTTTCCATGTCCGAAACGGGTTTTAATCCATTCGGCACCTGTCAGCACATTACTTCGGCGCAACCATACAGAAAGATACACCATCAGGAATATCTGGTTGAACACCGGCCATAACCAAGGAATCCATAAACTCTTGAAGCCATAAGCAAAGGCCCAATAGACCATCAGCATGGTTCCGGTAATATCAAACATACCCGAAGCATTGGAAAGTCCGAGCATATAAAACGGAAGGGACTTGCCTCCCAAGAAATACGAATCCATATTCTTTGCCGCTTTCTTCTTCAGGAATAGCCCGATAAGGACTATGATAATCAGATAAGCGCAAATAATCAGGATGTCAACAACATGTAATTTCATATATTATTTACTTTAAGATTTTTCTTGTTTAAGCAATTCAATGGTCAGCCAATCTGCACTTCCACCTTCTTCCGTATGTCACCCGGCTTGACAGAAACCACTATACCACCTATCGTTTTATCAAAAGTGGCCTTTACCGATTTGCCGTTCACTTTTACTTTTGTTCCTGCTGGAATTCCCGGCAATTCAATACGATAAGCTCTTTTTTGAGGCTGACCTTCGTATGAGCCCTTTGCCGGATGAATAGTAACAAAAGTCTGTTCTCCTTCTTTACGATAGTTCATTAATGTAGAGGCTGATTCCCCTTGCTGATAGGCTGTCGTAATTCCATCATCTTCATACAAGGTATAAGAGTGATTACAGCCGTCGTTGCCCGGATAACAACGGACAATCAACTCGGTAAGAGGAGTCGAACACATACGTTCTGTATAAGGCTGCATAGGCAATGGGTAGCCCCCCTTCACAAATAAAGGGAATTCGTCCAACGGACTTTCTACCGTCACCGTTCGGCCCCCTTGATATGCTTTTCCCGTGAAGAAATGATACCAGTTTTCCTCCCCCGGCAGCCACACCTCTTGCGAGACCAGCTTCTGTTCTCCTTCTCCCGGCATTGTTACCGGTGCTCCCAGCAATAAATCGCCGAATAGGAATTCACCCGGACATTGATATGCTTTCTCATCCGACGGGTATTCCAGATATAATCCTCTATTGAGTGGAATCATATCTTCATAACACTGATGGACAGAAGAATAAATATACGGCATCAACTGCGAACGAAGATGATAGATGCGTTTCATGGCTTCCTCTTCCTTAGCCCCCCACAACCAAGGGCGACGATCAAGCTTCTCATCATATACCGAATGGATACGGAGAGATGAATTCAATAAACCGAATTGTGTCCAACGGGTATAAAGCTCCGCATTGTCTCCTCCATAAAATCCGCCCAGGTCATGAGCCCAGAAAAAGCAACCGGCATTGCCGCTTGTTGTAGTCAAATCAATTTCAAAACGAAGCAAATCCCAATTGGCCACAGCATCACCTGAGAATTGGATAGGATGCCGATGGTCTCCCCAACCTGCCCAACGGCTAAAACCGGCGCCACGAAGATTATTACGGGCAGAATAATCATAATAGATTTTATTCAACCATGGCAAATGTCTCATCGATGTACCTCTGACGTATGGATAAAGATAATCCTGCTGCCAGTCCAACCACCAAAAAGCAACACCCATTGTATCGCTCTCTTGGTGAGCATGCTTCATAAATGCTTTCATATATTCCGGATTCCCGGCATCAAACAGAGGAACTCCGTTTGTCAGAGTATCAGTTCCCAAATCACGGATAAACATAGGATAGGCATCATCGTGCGGACGTAATCCATCGTGCGGATGCTCGTTCAGCACCACATATACATGGTCGTCTTTCAAATCCTGTATCAGTTTGGCAGGATCTTTTATCAGTTCCCGATTCCAACTATACCCTGTCCATCCTCTGGTTCCTGCATGCCCTGTGCCGATGGTAGCATTCTGAGTATGCCATCCCATATCAAAAACCATTATATCCAATGGGAAATCATGTTCTTTATATTCACGCACCAACTGACGATAATCGTCATCCGTATAATTCCACCAACGGCAATACCACGAACCGTGCACATATTTACGCGGCATAGGTGCCGGCCCGCTGACAGCACGAAGAGAACGTAAAGCCGATTTATAATCGTTTCCATAAACGAACAAATATAAATCCTGTACATGTTCTTCATCGCGTGCACTCACCCAACCGTCACGCAACACCTCTTTGCCTGTATCATTTATCAGATACCAACCGTCACGACTTAACAAACCTTCCTGACGATCTACCGGACCATCCACTTCATCCAAGGTCGTAAGGGCTCCCAGCAGATTTCCACTTTGTCTGCTGGCTATATACCAATGTTTCTCTTTAGCTTCTTCACCATTCTTAAAATAAACATGCAAATTGGTTTGTCCAAACGGAAATCCGTCTGCATAGTATTCAATCCGCATCACCGGAGTAGACAATACATAATGGCCTTTTGATTTCTCCTCTACTTTCACGTCTTTACACTCCGTCGAACGGTCAATGGCAAACAAAGTGGGATCATCTAAGAAATGGCCATTCTGCGCATATTCCATACGCACCAATTGGTCGGTAATGAATGTAAAACGGCTATTGCCGATAATAACCGGATTAGCCCAAAGCGTCCGGCCGGAAAAGAAAAAAACGAATAAGAATAATAACTTATAAAAATGCTTCATAATAGTATATTTACGGCTTTATCTGTATCGTTGCCAATACATTCACCCCATATCTCCCATCCTTTGAAATCCACCAGTCTACATCACCATTGGCACATCGAATAGCATAACGAGGATTATACTTCAATCGCTCCGACACATCAGGTAACCATAACCCCAAGCGATAAATTCCTGGAGAAACAGATACCTTTCCTGCAAATAAGATTGAGTGAGCCAAAGGAGTATAAGCTGTATCTCCAGGCTGATATGGCTGGCAGTCGGAAGAGCTGAATGATGCCGGCAATTCCGTTATCTCTTCCTTTTCGTCAATCAATACAAAACAAGCAGGACGTTCACTGCTGAAACCGGCAAATCCACGATTAATAAATTCCAAATTTAAAGTCAATGCTTCTCCATTCCTTATGGTTTGCGGCATTTCCAGTTTCTGCAATTCGATACGATATCCCAAGTGGTCACGAATATAGTCAAAAATACTACGTAAAACCAATGTTCCATCCTTTTTTTGAAAATAATGGTCTGATACCGGCATGTGATATTTTCTCAAAGAGTCCGCATTTATCATACTTTTCTTCCACACAACCATCGAATATTCAGGAGCATTTGCCTCATCAAACATCCGGTTGGAATGCTGTTCCTTATAATTATGGATAACACTCAAAGAAGTATAATGCTGAAGGAAGAATCGGCGCGCAGCTCCCATACCATCAATAATCCATCCGGCAGATGGGCTGTCAGGGTCACATCCGGCACTCCAAAAGCCCCATGGCAATTCACCGTCTACAACCAAATAAGGCGATTCTCTTACAATCTGTTCAAAATTGGACGTGCCTTCATGCATATCTCCATCCCAACGATCAGGCTTGATAACGATAAAGTCATCATGAAAAGAAATACGTTTATACAATTCCGGTTTACCCTTCAGAAGATTCTTAAATTCGGGAAGTCTCACCTGTATGTTCTTCTCTGCAGGTACCACTTCCAACAACTTTTCCAATATGGCAACCTTTGCCGTATCGGAATGCTCCAGACCATGAATAGAACTGTGCCATTCTCCCCATGCACCGATAACACCCGCCTGAACGACCAGAATCAAATCTTTATTCTTATGCAGAAATGGTTTCAACTGTTCAAGATGCGCCAATGCTTCTTCCAATGTAGGCCCCACCGGTTCCTGACGCACAAAATCTTTTTCATAAGCAAAACGCAAGACAGCTTTCTTCCCCAATTGTTGCAACCTATCAAAATATGCCTGCATCGTTTGAAACTCTGTATCCGATAGCTTTTTATCGGTCAGATAGGTCAAATAAAAATAACTTTGCGAAAGTGATACACTATCTGAAGCATACTTCAACGACAAAGTATCCAGTTGCAAGGTAGGGCTCTCTTTTTGAGTAGCAAGATCGACAGCTGTTTCCAAGCGAAACCCGCGTTCGGGATTATACAGTCCCTCGCTGCCATCCGCATCATCCACGGCAATGCCCCGATAATAAACTACTTTCTCACTATCAGTACAACTGCATACACTTGCCAAACCAAACACAAACAATAAACAATATCTTAGATATCTCATATTCATATCTTCATTCTCCTTTCCGCCGTTTTTTTCATTTCTCTAGAATCACACTGACCGGATAATGATCTGAAATCCCCTCATTCTCTATTCCATTATGCACGGCAGCACTTTTACATTTCTCCATCAATGAGGGAGAAAGTAATATATAATCCAACCGTTCACGGCGTTGCGGCAAACGCTTGTCGTCCCACTGCCAATCATAAAGAAAAGCAGCCGGAAAACTCATACGTGCACTTGCCGGATGCACCATCCGTCCTATCGCATCTTCCATGCCCGCTGCAAGGAAAGTCGAAATGACAGAGAAGTCATATCGCCCTTCCCTCAAATTACGATATTTCTTTTGTGACATATCCCAGCGTTGCATATTTACCAGCAATGTATCATGGCCGGCTATCTCATCGGCATCCAACGGAGAATGAGCATTCAAATCACCCGCTACATAATAATCCTTCAAATGATTTCTATGGATATAATCCACGATTTGTTGCGCCTCATTCAAGCGGTATTTCCACTCAAAAGGACTGAGATGAGTAGCGATGACATCAACACCGGCAGTTTTAACATGCATCATCCCATGCCAAAAGCCTTCTACTTGTTTCTTAATCACTTCTATCGGTTGCTTGGAAAGTACTCCGACAGGATATCCCTCTTCTTTCACCATGGCAGCATACGGATACCCGCATACCTGCCCCAATGTTTTCAAATCCTTTTCCTTAAACCCAACCAGTTCTGTCAACACAAATATGTCAGCAGCCTGTTTTTGAGTCCATTCGATAAAACGTGCACGCCTCAACGAGTCTCCTTCAAAACCATTCCAAATATTATAAGAAATTAGTTTCATTTGTTGTCCGGTCTGTCCCCACATAGAAAGAGCAGAGCAAGGAAGCAGCATCAAGAGTATTAATCCTAAAAGCTTTTTCATTTATTCAAATATGTTTCGTTTTTATCAATCAAATCATTAATCGCAGCTACGGATGTTGCCGAACGCAATCCGTCTGCCGGTGTGTGCATACAGTAATCTACCAGTTTATCGATAGTAGAAGTAGCCACATGCATACGAGTATCACTGGATGCATAATAGATATATACGGTACCATCCTCATCCGCAATCCAACCATTAGAGAATAACACATTGGATACATCTCCCACTCTTTCGCTGCCCAATGGAGCCAAGAAATAGCCTGCCGGTTCTGCTATTAACTTCCAAGGTTCGTCCAATGCCGTCATATAAAGGTAAAGCACATAGCGTAATCCGGCAGCACAGGCACGCACCCCATGTGCCAAATGCAACCATCCGGCAGGTGTTTTGACAGGATGTGGTCCCTCACCATTCTTCACCTCTTTTATTGTATGATAATGACGATGATTTATAATGATTTCTTCTTTCACCTCCGCCTGAGTCATATCATCTATAAGTGCCCAGCCGATGCCTCCTCCGTTGCCCGCATTAATAAAATCGTCTTGCGGACGAGTGTAGAGTGCATATTTCCCATTAACAAACTCAGGATGAAGCACTACGTTCCGTTGCTGACTGCCAGACTTCAAATCCGGCAGACGTTCCCAGTCCACCAAATTCCTGGTACGGACAATACCCGCTTTTGCTACCGCCGACGAGAGATCACCGGCCGGCGCACTGTCATCATGGCGTTCACTGCAAAATATTCCATATATCCAACCGTCTTCGTGGGCAGTAAGACGCATATCATATACGTTTGTTTCTGCAGGATTAATATCAGGCAATGTGATAGGACGCTTCCAGAAGCGAAAATTATCAATGCCATTCGGACTCTCTGCTACAGCAAAAAAAGATTTCCGGTCTGCACCTTCCACACGGACAACCAACACATATTTACCATTCCATTTAATGGCCCCACTATTCATGGTTGCGTTAAAACTGATACGCTCCATACAATATGGATTGGTATCAGGATTAAAATCATAGCGCCACTCCAACGGTATATGTTCCCGCGTAACTATCGGATATGTATAACGACGGACAATGCCATTCGTTTCTTCCACCGGAAGGTTCAACCGCTGCAACAATACTTCATGCTGTTGCTGTAACAAAGCTATTTTCTGTTCAAAATCTGCATTCATATACCTATATTTATCATGTATTAATAATTATTCTATGCACTTATTTAGTGCCGCTGCAAATTTCTCAATTAATAAAGTACAAACCTAATAGAATCCAAGCATTAAATGATGAAATCTTATCAATCCGGTGACAAAGACAGAAAGCAGAAGAACAGTCCATAGCTATCCCAAGGAAAAACTAAACAATGGTTTTACTCTTACGGTAATTGCTTCGAAATTCGCTGGGCGTAGTACCCTTCTTCTTTTTAAAGATACGATTAAAATTAGAAAGGTTATTGAAACCACACTTATAACCAATCTCGGCTATGGAATCCGCTGAGTCGACCAATGCTCGCGAGGCGGCCCCCAATCGTATATCAGTAAGGAAATCAATAAAACTTCGAGAAGTATGTTGCTTAATAAAACGACAAAAAGACGCTTCACTCATATTAACCATCTCTGCCACATCCGGCAAACGAATAGTCTCGGCATAATGCCTGTTTATATAATCTATTATCTTATTCAGTTTATGGTTATTGTCTCCTTCCTGCCGGATATCTGTCATAAACAAGCGACTGGCAAGTTCACGCATCCCCCTATCTAAAGAAAGCTCATGAAAGATTATCAACAACTTGATAAGTGAATAAAAACTGTCATTTTCGCAGGTCAGTAGTTTCAGCATAGGGCGTACCTTTATTACGGCCTCACGACTAAAGGCAACGCCTTTCTCGGCACGCCGAAACAATTGCCTCACACTGACCATCTGATTCTTGTTCAGAAAACTCTCTTCCAACAAATCCGGGTGAAACTGAATTGTTATTTCATGTATATGTTGTGACCGATTATGGTGATCCATCCAGGCATGCTCCAACCGAGGATTGGCAATAAGCACCAACTCCTCTTCTTCAATATCTTCAATAGAATCGCCTACAATACGTTGCGCCCCCTTTGCATTCTCAATATAATTAAGCTCGTATTCGGGATGAACATGGACAGGAAAATTAAAATTCGATTTCTGCCTTTCTATCAATATAAAACAATCTTTGGACGAAAGCGGAGACACTTCCTTAAATAAATCTGTGTTAATCATAAGCCGGCATCATTAGAAATAAGTCTTCTCAGATAACAGTTCAATAAGAGAACTTCAGACACACCGGTCTGGAAGTTTCTATCTTTTCTCCGGTATCGGTCAACAAGCCTGTTTCCTTATCAATCTCAAATATCTGAATCAGGTTACTATCCCTGCAAGCTACCAATAAATAACGGCCATTAGGCGTAATGATAAAGTTACGCGGATGAATACCAGTCAATTCATAACCAATTTTTGTCAATGTTCCTTTATCACCGTCCACAGAAAAAATAGCAATGCCATCTGCTTTCAAGCGGTTGGAAGCATACAGAAACTTACCATCGGGAGTGATATGAATATCACCGCTACCTTTTGCTCCAACCGTATCGGCTGCTATGTACTGAATAGCATCCAATTTGCCCTTATGATAAGAGAAGGCCGTTACTTTACCTGATATCTCATTAATAAGATAAGCAAATTTTTGATTGGGATGGAAACAAATGTGGCGGGGACCTGAACCAGGTTCCACCTTTACCTGGGTTGACTCCCCTTCATTCAACAAAGAATGAGAAACACCATCGGAAACAGATTCACTCACCGGGAACACATGAATTTGATCTGTACCCAAATCATCCGCCAACAGATATTTGTGATCGGGAGTAAATTCCACACAGTGCAAATGAGGCTGAGACTGTCTTTCTTTATCTGGGCCATCACCGACAAAAGAAATCAGACGACTGTCCGGTTCCAACCTGCCTTCCTTATTTAATGGAAAAACAGTGATACTTCCTCCCATGTAATTAGCCGTCAGCACAAAGTTTCCGGAAGGGCTCAGCGTAATATAACAAGGTGCTCCGCCATTGGTGGGCTGAGAATTAAGCAATGTCAGTTTACCATCCTCCTTATTGAACATGATGGCATTTGCTGTAGAACTCTTTCCATTATCCTCGCCTACGGCATACAGTCTTTCACCATCCGCGGACGGGGTGAGATAAGAAGGATTCGAAATTCCTTCCAAGCCACTGATATAAGTTGCCTTCCCGGTATCTTCACTAAACTGATAAACTTTGATGCCTTCTTCCTCCGGTGTAGCATAACTGCCTACAAACAAGAACATCTTATCACTATCTTCATCTACTGTAACTACACTCTTCTGTTGCTTTGAAGTGCAAGCACCCAACAACAAACCACTCATACACAATGCCAATATTTTTTTATTCATAATATATTTATATAGATTAGGGAGCACATAACGCGCTCCCAAATATACTCACTTCTTAGCAAAATACATACTATAACGGCCCAAATTCTTTATTATTCTTTTTTTAATTGGTTGATTTTCACTTCGGCTACCCCCAATCCATCCGAATTCAAGAGAATGCGCAAGTCGCTTGCTGTAGTACCTTTGAAAGCATAAGAAACCCATTCATCGAACTTAGACACACTACCCGAATATACAGTCAGGAATTGTCCTCCACCGCCCGACAATTGAATCTCAAAATCAGCCTCACCGCCATTCTCTTTCTTCCAAACGATAGACAGACCATCTATTTTTGCACCGTTCTCTAAAGCAAAAGTAATATAGTCTCCCTTGTTCCCTTGCCAGCAAGTCTTCAGATTATTATCGAGCGTCATGCCCACATTTTGCATTTCAGTACTGGCAGAAATGGTATTTTCCTTACCGTTTCCTGTTTCAGACAACACACCATTCATACCATATTCCATCACCATGAACTTATCACTCAAACGAATATCCTCTGAAGAAGCTCCGGCCATAACTTTAAATTCACCCGGTTCCACCACCCAATCATTTTTCACATTCAGCAACTCCATATCTTTACGGTCGAGTATAAAACGGACTTCCTTGGTCTCGCCCGGCTTCAGATGAAGACGCTCGAAACCGACCAGATTCTTTTCGTAAGTGGTCAGAGAACTGACAACATCCCTTAAATAGAGCTGTACAACTTCATCTCCTTCACGTTTGCCGGTGTTAGTAACTTTACATGTGACAGTCACTTTCTGATTTGGTGTAATTACTTTCGGGCTCACTTGCAAATCGGAATATTCAAAAGTCGTATAACTCAGTCCGTAACCAAATGGATACAAAGGACCGTTTACACGAGACATATTTCCAGACATTCCCGGATTCTTCCCGCCATCAATTTGCGAAGAAGGTTTAGCCGGGAAATTTAACGGAATCTGTCCTACACTCTTCGGAAAGGTAACAGTCAGCTTTCCACCCGGATTATAGTCTCCAAACAAAACATCAGCAACAGCAATACCTCCCTTTGAACCCGGATACCATGCCTCCAGAATGGCAGGAACAAATTTATCCGCCCAATTGATAGACAGCGGACGCCCATTGACTAACACCAACACGACCGGTTTTCCGGTAGCATATACAGCCTTCAATAAATCAAGCTGGCGTCCCGGCAACTCAAGACTACTCCTCGACTTATTCTCACCACAAGTACGTTGCCCGCCTCCAAGCACCACGACAGCCACATCCGCCTGATTGACATTAGCCACCGCTTTATCTATTTCATTCTTTTCCTGCTCTGTCAAAGGATAATCAATCAATTCGGATTCAGGCCAATTATCATCCACCAATTCACAACCTTTAGCATATAGAACCTCCGCCTTATCTTTCACCTTATTTTTAATACCTTGCAACACAGTAACCACATCTACAGCCAAAGGGCCATAATGACTCAAGGCATAACTGCTTTCATCCGCATTAGGGCCACATACAGCTATTTTCTTTATTTCCGAAAGGTTCAACGGCAACGTATTCTGCTCATTTTTCAACAACACCAGCGACTCTCTAGACGACTGAAGAGCCACTTCCAGGTTTTCTTTCTTCTCCACCTCTTTATCAGCACCCTCCAAATCGGTTTGATACGGTTCGTCAAACAATCCGACCAAGAACTTGACACGAAGAATATCCCGTACACGGTTGTCAATCACTTCTTCACTCAACCCTCCTTCTTCAACAAGTTCACGCAACGGCAACACATACGAGTCTGGCGAACGAAAAGTGCAACGAACATTCAATCCGGCCTCCACACTCTGACGGACAGCCTCTTTCATATCCTTTGCCGTTCCATGTTTGGTATACAAATATTCCACGGCATCGCTGTCCGAAACAACATACCCCATAAATCCCCATTCACCGCGTAAACGAGTAGTAAGCCAATAATAGCTGCTTTGCACAGGGAAACCGTCATAATCATTATAAGAGCTCATCACCCCTAACAGACCGGCCTCCTTTATCACTCTTTTAAACGGATAAACATGAATCATCTCCACCTCACGGGGAGACATTTGCGGGTCAACACGCGCCATACCCTCACGCGCACCTTTATTATTACTATAAGCAATGAAATGTTTACCGGTGGCAGCTACCTGATAATTATATTGCATACCCTTCACCATCTCGATACCCAGTTCGGCAACAAGATAAGGACTCTCTCCATACACCTCCTCATAACGTCCCCAACGCTGGTCGCGCCCTACATCCAGAATAGGAGCATATACATTAGTATAGCCCAACATACGCCCCTCACGTCCGGTTATCCTGCCCACTTTATAAATTAAATTACGGTTCCAGGTATGTCCCAATCCAAGTTGTGTCGGGAAGTTCGTGGCACGATAACTCTCCACCCCCCGAATACCTTCATTGGTAAAGTCAACCGGAATGCCAAGACGAGTATCTTCAACAAAAAAACGCTGCACTTCATTCAATGCCCATGCATGCCGGGAAGCCGGCCACACATTCTCATTATCCGAAGGAGGAAGCCCCCATTGCTGAAAACCATTCAGGTGTTCGTCAATGGCTCCCATCCCATCTTTCCATAACATATTCTTCCATTCGGAAGTGGGAAGCGCATCCTTCAACACCCTTTTATAACCATAGAGCGTCACCATCTGGCAAGTCTTCTCTTCCATATTCATTTGTCCGAGAAGATCTTCAATACGGTCTTCAATTTTGGCATTTGGGTTTTCGTAAACATCCATCACACCATTCTTATTAAAATCAATCCATCCTTTATGGTACATAGATTTCTTGACAGGCTGATAGACTTTCGGTATTTTAGTCGTTGTCTGCGCCGGAAGCATCGTAGAACTTCCCAACAAAGCAAGAACAAGAAACAAGTTCTTCATGATATTTAGATTATTAGATTAAACAGTCATTATTTGTCGAGGTAAAGATAAAGAAAACAGTTCAAACGATAGAGCAAAATTGTCCATAAGGCCGCTCATTTTTGTACAATAACGCTTATAAACGTATATTTGAACCAGATTCACAGAAAAATTGATTAACACGGATATTTATAATAATTGCAAAGAAATGACCTATAATCGGGAAAGAATTATTATCTTTGCGGCATCTATCATAGATACCAGTTCGGGCTTGACTGGATTTGACAGCGAGTTGGAGTGGTATGTAAGCATGCAGTGCGTCGGTGATTGGCACTATAATCTCAGTTATCAAAATTTTATCTGGCAACGAAAATTACGCTCTCGCTGCTTAATCGAAGTATAGTAGATTAACTTTATTTCTGCCATAGTGGTAGAAACGAGATGTCACTCAAAAGCTCTTGTTCCGAAGCGTTTGATAAAGTGGCACAGCAAATTCGGGAATAGTTTGAGACTTTCCTCGCGTCTCTCACGAAATTTTAGAGGATAAGGTATAGATTGGTGGCTTCGGTCTTGTCTATACACGAAAATTTAGGCGAAGATAAGCATGTAGAAAGCGTATGGCTTCCTCGTTTGGACGAGGGTTCGACTCCCTCCAGGTCCACTAAAAAGTCTCTGAATTTCAGAGACTTTTTCTTTTTATAACTCCTCTCATTTATGGAAGTAGTCGAACATTCGGTCAATCCGAAACCCTGTGGGGCTGTTAAATTCAAGCAGATAGTTTACATCATCTAAGAATAAAGAATCATTTAGTTCTCCGAACAATTTCCGGAAGTGTTCTTAATGTATCAGTCTTTCCTATTAGAAAGTTAGAGGTGTTTATGCTCTCATGCTCTCATTCTATGCATAACAGGTTAATTATAAACGACTTATACCGTTAGAGTAAAAATACGTTCCATCACTTATACTCTCATGCTCTCACCACGTTTTGAAGCATATTTCTGCATAACACGCTTTCTGTCAGTTATATATCCTTTTTTATAGACTGTTCCAACTTGACATAAAACAGGGCGTTTTCAGACGTTTTCCTTGCAAAAAGTGCACATAAAGGGTTTGTGCTTCCATGGAATATAACGACTGAGAAGTTTCGGCAGCGATAAAAAAGACCAAGACGTTTTTAAAAAAGCTCGTTGTCTTTTAAAAAAAGCTCCTATTCTTTTTTAAAAAGACCTTTATCTTTTTAAGAAAGCTCTTGCTTTTTCAGAAAAACACCCTTGTCTTTTGGGTGGACACTTCACACGTTAGTATGCATTGCGCTACACGTACGTTCGCATAGCCCTACACATACGTTCGCATAGCCCTACACGTACGTATGTGTGGCTCCATGCAGACGTACGTGTGATATCGCACAAATCAATCAATGCAAATCATAATACCCTTCACCGTTGTTTCAATAACCAAAAGCAGAATCAATCATAATTATCATATCAATGCCATTTGCTTGATAATGTGCTGCATACACACTTTCTTTGTTATCGATAATTGGCCTATATACTAAGGCCACTGTATAAACCTATAAAAAAATCAAAACTATGACAACAAGAAAACACTTTAGCAAAGAACAATGAGAGGATTTGACGAGTACGGAAATATCCGAAAACCTGCAGTGATAATGAACGAATATAAACCAAATGGAAAGGAGGTAGTTATAATTGGCAAGATTAAAAAAAGAATAATTTAAAGGGTGTTGTAGAACCTCTGATTATATGAAACTATTCAAATATAGAAAATTTAAATTAATAAAATTATGAGACAGAAAGAATTCATAGAAAACATCTACGGACATTTGGAGAGAACCGAGCATAAAGTAAACGGTTTATTCATACCTCAATCGGCAAAAAACAATTCCGAAGTAAACAACAGTACTGACAAGGTTGTTTTTGCCATACAACAAGAAGCCCCCAAAACATCCAAACGACATTTTAATGGTGCTCGAATATTATTAAGCCGTAACACGGAAACTATAATTGAAAACAGGAAAAAGATAAAATCCTTGTTAAGAGCTATCCTCCATAAGAATATCAAAAGCGGAATCTATAACCAGACTGAAAAGAAACCGGATAACAAGGCAAAGGCTATCAAGAGAAAACCAACCCCAACAGATAAATATAAAAAGTAAGCGTATGGCAAGTTTGAAAATTAAATTCCGCCCTTCTACTGTAGAGGGCAGACAAGGAACAATATTCTATCAAGTGATTCATAATCGTGTAGTCCGTCAAATAAAGACGCACTACCAAATCTATGAGAGTGAATGGGACAGTAACTTGTCAGAGGTTGTAGTGTCTCGTTTTAATGAAACGAGAAAAGATTATTTATTTGAGATAAGAGAGAATATAGGAAATGACACACGAAAATTCCAACGAATCATAGCATCGCTGGAACAGCAGAGAAAGTCGTATACTTCGGATGATGTGGTATCGACATTCGTTTCCTTCAATCCCCAAAACTCTTTCTTCGGATTCATGGAGAAAGTCATTGCCAATTTAAAAAAGTTGGGTAAGATAAGAACTTCTGAAGCATATAACACCACACTCAACAGCTTTCGCCGTTTCCGCGAGGATAAGGACATCTTATTGGATAAAGTGGATTCCGATATGATGCTGGCATACGAAGCCTATCTGAAAACAAACGGAGTAAGTCCCAACAGTTCATCATTCTATATGCGCAATCTGAGAGCAGTCTACAATCGTGCGGTGGAAAAAGAGATAATATTGCAACGGTTTCCGTTCAAACATGTCTATACAGGCGTAGACAAGACTGTAAAGAGAGCCGTCTCATTAAGGGTTATCAAGCAGATTAAGGAAATGGATTTGTCACTCAATCCATCGGCAGACTTTGCAAGGGATATGTTTCTTTTTTCTTTCTACACTCGTGGAATGTCACTTGTAGATATGGCATACTTGCGAAAAAAAGACCTTGCCAACGGTATTCTTTCCTATCGTCGCCGAAAGACGGGACAGCAACTATTCATCAAGTGGGAGAAGCCGATGCAGAAGATTGTGGATAAATACGATACAGGAAACTCCATCTATCTACTTCCCATTATCAAACAAGGTTCAAAAATAGAGGAACGGGCACAGTATATTTATGCCGGACATAACATAAACCGAAACCTAAAAATTATCGGTCAGGAACTAGGACTTTCTATTCCCCTGACCCTATATTGCTCACGCCACTCATGGGCGAGTATTGCCAAAAGCAAAAATATTCCTCTATCGGTTATCAGTGAAGGAATGGGACATGATTCAGAGGCTACTACCCGAATTTATCTCGACTCATTAGATAATATGGCGATAGATAAAGCTAACAGCCTGATATTGAAGTCTCTGTAAGAGAATAATTGTTGAGCAAATAAAATCTCTCTTTGTAAGAGATGTTTAATGATGCAAAAGTACGAAATATATTGCAAATAAGCCAATAAAATCAATAAAATAATTCTATGAACAAACAAATTTGTTATGCATGATGAAATAATTGTTGAGCAAACAAAATAAATACAGTAGAATAAAGTTCTTATTTCCAAGCAATTAATTCTGTATCGTTCACTCTTACAAAGAGAATATTTAATATTTTATATATCAAACGTTTGCAAAAATTGATTCAGGTAATATATTAAATAAAATGAAACGTATATTCTTATTGTTAACAATTCTTACAACAGGATTCCTACAAGAGCTTGATGCGCAAAAAATTGTAGGGAAAACCAACCTGCTTTCAGATGCTTTCCTGAACATTAACTTAGGGATAGAAGTTGGGCTTGCACCGCAATGGACACTGGATGTCAGCGGAGAATTCAATGGCTGGACACTGGCAAATGACAAACGTTGGAAGCACTGGGCAATACAACCAGAAGCCAGATATTGGTTTTGCGACCGTTTCGCCGGACATTTCGTAGGAGCACATGTGCACGGAGGACAATACAATATGGGAGGATTCAACGGAAAGATAAACCTGTTTGGGACAGACGCACGCAAATTGAAGGATACACGTTATCAGGGATGGTTCGTGGGTGCGGGAGTGGCATACGGCTATGCGTGGATTCTGAGCCGCCATTGGAATCTGGAGGCGGAAATCGGTTTCGGATATTCTTACACCCGCTATGACCGTTTCAACTGTGCCGGTTGTGGCAAAAAGATAGAGAGCAACAAGCCGCACCATTATGTGGGTCCCACGAAAGCGGCCATTAACCTGGTTTATCTATTCTAAAATAGCAACGAACATGAAAAGGATAATATTCATACTGGCAACCATACTGGGCATGGGAAATATGTCCGGAGCGGTAGCGCAAAATGATAACGACAAAATGATACCCGGCGTAACGGTGAACCATTTCGAAATGAGCCGTGAAGGAAAATATCTTACCGTTGAAATGGGAGTCGATTTGACTGCACTTGACGTGGACGTCAACCGTGCCGTAGTGCTTACCCCGCGATTAGTCAACGGAGCGGATTCTGTGGACTTGCCGTCGATAGGCATTTACGGACGAAGACGATATTATTACTATGTACGAAACGGCATAAGCACCATCTCAGGCGAATCGGAGAAGTCATTCCGGGCATCGAAAAAGCCGGAACAATTGGAGTACGACAACCTTGTTCTCTACAAAGATTGGATGGATGGAGCCACACTCAAGTTCCATCGTAGCGACTGGGGATGTTGTCAAACCATAGTGGCGCAATACGTAGGCGAGCTGGGAAGATATCACGAAGCGTTTTTTCCCGAACTGGTATTCGTGCAGCCAAAAGTAGAAATCATGAAAAGTCGCTCATTGTCGGGGACGGCTTTCATAGACTTCCCGGTAAATCAGACGGTAATCTATCCCGATTACCGCCGCAATACGGCTGAATTGGGTAAAATACAGGCGACCATTGACTCCGTGCGCAATGACAAGGATGTCACCATCACTTCCGTATGGTTGAAGGGATATGCCTCGCCAGAGAGCCCTTACAAACACAACACGCAACTTGCCATTGGACGTACAACCGCACTCAAAAAGCACATAGGGCTATTGTACAATTTTGCAGACAATATTATCCAAACTGATTACGAGCCCGAAGACTGGGCCGGATTGCGCCGTCACGTGGAACAGTCGAAGATTAACCACCGCACGGAGATTCTGGCACTGATTGACAGCGACATGGAACCGGATGCCAAAGAAGCAAAAATCAAGCGCACTTATCCACAGGAGTACCGCTTCATGTTGCAGAACTTCTACCCCGCTTTACGTCATACGGACTACCGCATAGACTACAACATCCGCATGTTCAGCGAAGTGGAGGAAATAAGGCGCATCATGGCTGAACAGCCGCAGAAATTGAGCCTAAACGAATTTTACCTCGTTGCCGGGAAATATGAGCCTGGCACAGACGAGTTCACGGATGTCTTCCAAACAGCCGTGCGCATGTTCCCCAACGATGAGACCGCCAATTTGAACGCTGCTAATGCTGCCATTCGCCGGGATGATTTCGGTACGGCACGCAAGTATCTCGCCAAGGCGGGTGATTCACCCGAAGCGGTCTATGCGCGGGGTGCGTTGGCCGTGCGCGAGAAAGATTATGACACGGCGCGACGGTACCTCGGCAAGGCAAAAGAGATGGGGCTGGAAAAGGCGGCGCGCACGCTGGAAGAGCTGAACGAAAGACTGAAATAATCAATCATATAATCCAAGAGAAAAGAAATTTATTTATAAATATTTTAATTAACTCACAATGAAAAAGTATTTTTTATTCATGTCTGTGCTGGCATCCCTGTTCTTGGCAGGATGCTCACAGGAGGAGATTGCTCCTGACGGTGAGGACAACGGTAGTGGTGAGGCTAATACCAGCTACATGGCCGTAAACCTGATGTCTTCTGATGTGAAAGGTACTCGTGCCGCTGCCGGCTATGAGGATGGAAGTGTAGATGAAAACAACGTTGAAAAAGTCCGTTTTTATTTCTTCACTGCAAACGGTGCCATTGCTCCAGTTAAATTTTTAAATGGAAGTTATGTAAACTATTACGACTGGACTCCCGGTGAAAAAGACCAGAAAAAGGACGTAGTAGATACCGATGACACCGAGAGTGTGCTTAATGCCACGATTGTCATCAGTACAAAGGACGGTGACAAACTACCGCAGAGCATTGCGGCTGTGCTGAATCCCACTGGTTTGAAAGATAAATCGATGAACCTTACCGAACTAAAGGGTGTTGTCACTGATTATGCTGACCCTGTCCTGACTTCAAAAGGCAAATTCGTAATGTTCAATTCCGTGTATGGAAAGGATAAAGCAGAGGTCTGTGCTGTTCCTATCGAGTCTACCAATCTACAGAAGACACCTGGGAATGCCGAGAAGAATCCCATCACCATCTATGTTGAACGTAGCGTGGCTAAAGTGAAGGTCTCTTTGGGTACTGATGTAGCAAGTGCATCCTCTGACAAACTGCAACTGGCAGATAAGGATGGTAATGACCTCAAAGTCGGAGGAGAGCAGGTTTACCTGAAACTTGGCGGCTGGAGCCTGACCGCAGAAACCACAGAGGGCAGACTTGTCAAGGCTATTAATCCAACATGGGCAAGTGATTGGTGGAACGGTTCCGGTGCATTTGCGCATCGCAGTTTTTGGGCTATCAATTCTAAGGACGCCGCGAACAAGTATTCTGTTAGTTATAACGACATCACAACTCTTTTTACTACTGCAAAGTACACCAATGAGAATGCCTTGGACTATGATACAGAATCCCCTATCAACCGCACCAAGGTTATCCTTAAGGGCCAACTTTGTAAGGCAGACGGTTCAAATTTCACTATTGTAAGACACTTGGGTGCTCATTTTGCCGATACATATTCTGAGACTCCGGCTGACAACCTCCCCGCTTTAAAGGCAAATATCCTTTCTCAATTGACAGCTAATGGCTATAATTACTATTTGGAGAATGAGTCGACACGTACAGGGCTTAGTGCCAACGACCTGAAGATTGTAATTGCTACCCAAGATAAAATAGAGAACAGCAAGAACAACTGTTATGTGTATGCCCAGTTGACAGATGAAGCTGCCCAAAAGACGTGGTACAACTCTTTGGATAAAACGGTAACAACAACTATTACTGCCTCCGAAATTAATAATAATCTTAAAGATAAGGATATCGTTGACTGGGCTTTGGTCTGGAAGGACGGTATGACCTACTATTACTATGAAATTATTCATTATGGGATCGGTGAAAACGCTACCAAGGGTGTAGTTCGCAACCACATCTATGATACGAAAATAACAAAGATTGCCGGTCTTGGTACCCCTGTTTACAATCCTGACGAGGTAATTTATCCCGAGAAGCCGGATGAAAATAATCATTACATTGCGGCTGAAATCAATATTTTGTCTTGGCGCATTGTCTCTAATGAGTATGCTTTGGAATGGTAATATAAACCCAAACGCCTGAGGACGTTCCTGATACTTAATCACGTGTGGGAGGCGGCTCCCGTCTTCCACACATTTTAATAAAACAGAATAACAAATACAGTACCCGCCCACCGGTACACAAAGGGAGGTGTGGCCTTGGAAACCTGAATACAAAAGACAAGTATCCCACTTGACGAGAAAGTCCGGATGCGGAAGTTCCGCACACCATATATAGAAAAAGTAAGATATACATTAAAGAGTAAGCGATATGAATATACGGACATTGATAAGGAATGTGGCAGCCAAGGTTTGTGTGGTGTCAGCCTGCCTGTTGGCTCTTTCGTCCTGCGACAGTTGGCTCTACGAGGAAGAAGGCGACTGTTCGGTGTACTACCGGCTCAAATTCCGCTACAACAGGAACCTAAAATGGGCGGATGCTTTTGCCAACGAGGTGTCATCGGTTCACCTGTATGCCTTCGACAAATCGGACGTACTGGTCTGGCAGCAAGAAGAACAGATAGATCCGGCTACGGCGGAGGACTACTCGATGCTGCTCGACCTGCCCGCCGGTGACTACAAACTGCTTGCCTGGTGCGGACTTCAAAACGACGGTGAGCATGAGGAATCATTCTCCGTTCCCGAAGCCCATGTAGGAGAAACCCATATGGAGCAGTTGCAGTGTGCGCTTAATCGTCAGCATGATGAATCGGGCGCATTCAGCAAGGAACACTTGTATCGTCTCTTCCACGGAACGCTGGACGTGTCACTGCCTAGCAACGACGACGGAGGCAGTTACGAATACACCATGCTCCTGACCAAGAACACCAACCACATCCGTGTCATCCTACAGCACTTGTCGGGAGAGGATGTGAACGAGGCTGACTTTATCTTCCGTATTGATGATGAAAACGGTCTTATGGCACACGACAACGAGCTGATGGCCGACGAGAATATCAACTACCGTCCCTGGGATATACAGAGTGTCGAGGCAGGTATTGGCAAAGACGATACTGGTGTTATCAGCAATGTGAAAGGACTCGTTGCCGACTTCACCGTAGGTCGCCTGATTGAGACACATCACGAGAATATGATACTCACCATCACCACCAGGGAAGGCAAGACCGTAGCTCGCATTCCAGTGATAGACTACGCTTTGATGGGAAAAGAGTACTACGAAAAGGAATATAATTATCCGATGGATAAGCGGGAGTTCCTCGACCGTCTGGATGAGTGCGTGATGACTCTTTTCCTCGACGAGAATCACACATGGGTAAGCAGCGTCATTCAGATTCTGTCATGGCGTGTGGTGCTGAGTAATGTTGAAGTGGAATAATTAGAGAGAAGGATTGAACTGATGAAACCGAGCATTATACATAGCATTGTGGTCTGCCTGGCGGCATTCACACTGCCTTTTATGGTGGCGTGCAGCAGTCAGGAAGAATCCTTACCGACCAACGATACGGAAGCTGCCTTGTTCCTGAACATCGCCACACTGGAACAGGCACGGTCGGGAGAAGTGACAAAACTGCCTGACAACGAGAAGATGCACAGCGTACGCGTTGTCGTCCTGCATGAGAATGGCACGGTGGAACATAACCAGCACTATTCGCTGGAGGGTGCGCAAGCACAGAAATACATCATCCTCAAGGTAAAACCCAAGGAGAAGAAAAAGATTTTCCTCTTCGCCAATGAAGAGAGCGTGTCCACTGTGGAAGGCCTGCCAGGAGAAAACCAAACGCTAACCGACTTCTTCAACAACTATACAGAGAACGCAACCAACTTTGCCAGGGCGGTAAACGACCTCTATTTCACCCCGGATTACTCGGACAATAAACACATCCCGATGTCCTCCATGTACGAAATAGACTTTACCGAAGGAAAGGTCGAGAAGACGTTCTACGTGGTGCGTGTTGCCACGAAGTTCACGGTGAACTTCAAGAACTGGCGTGGCGAGAAAGTGACGGTGGAGTATTTCACCCTGGCAAGCCATGCCGACAAGAACTTCCTGATGGCGCATGTCGAAGACAGCGAGCAAAACAGGGCACTTTTCAATGGAAAAAGCTGGATAGAATGGTTGAAGAAGGTTTCCGATGCCTCGTCCGAGGATGACGATTATGGGAAAACGGACACCGCAGGCTGGCTGAAGGACTACGATCTGCCGACGCAGGCGGATAAGACAAAGACTTATACCCACCCCGAGAAAGTTATCGTAGGGAAACCTACAGTTGATATAGATTATCCGGACAACAACAAACCAGGTGTCGCAGAGAGTGCCCCCATCTTCTACCTACCCGAAAGCAAGACCCCCAAAGCGGATGCAACGAAAGGCGAGCAGGAATATACGCTGACCGTCAAGATGGAGGGAAGGAATGAACCTTTCGTCGAAACGTTGCCCAACCTGAAAGCCCTGTTCCGCAACACCCATGTAATAGTGAACATCACATTACTTAACACCATGGAAATCGTGGTGGATGTGATTCCATATAGCGAAGTAAAACTTGACCCAGTATTCGGATTGTAAAACCATAAACAGAAGCATTATGAAGCATTTTGTACTACATACCATTCTCTTCCTGATGATTGTAACCGTTGCAGGTTGCCAGGATGACTTTTTGACGCAAGAAACCATAGGCGAAGGCAAGGCAAACGTATCCGCCACGCTGGACTTCAAGCCCATGTCGTCGGCACTAGCCCAAACACGAGCTGCGGGAGGCGCCTTAAAGGATATAAGAAGTTTACATGTTCTGTTGTATGACCAAAACCGGATTCTTAAAAAACAATGGCAGATTGAAGGACATACAGTGTCTGACGAAAACCGCACGGATAATGATGCGGAAGCAAATCCAAATGGCGAACACCATACAGCGGAAGCAAAAACCAAACGCGCCACTTTCAAGTTGCCGGAAGAAATCAACTTCGGCAAATATTATATGTATGCCGTGGCAAACATCCCCGACCTGCTTACAAATACCGCTTATTCTGAAGCCATAAAAACAGTGGACGGACTTAAAAATATTCCTCTCGTATGGGATTCCCTAAACGTGGCTAACAACGGCCAGATGATAGGCTTTTTTACAAAAAAAACTGCCCCTGCCCTATCAGCGGACGACGAGTCGCTTGTAGTGAATGAAAAAAGCGTGAAGCTACATGCGTGGCTGCGCCGTGCGGCATCGAAAGTAACGATAGCCTATGACGGCAGTGATCTGGCAGAAGGAGTGTTTATCTATCTCGAATCAGTGCAGATTAAAGATATTCCGGCGCAATGTTATTTGGGAAAGGACAATAACGTAGGCGCGAAAGGATACACGTTGGCAGCTCCTGAAAAAGAGAAAGAAACGGACATGCTGCTCGACGGGGAAATCATTACCTATGCCGATCACAATCATGGAGAAGCAAATTTTGAAATCGGTGACGATTGTGTGGGACATCGTATCACGGCAGGTACCCCGAAATTCGGCTCTCACGGAGAAACGGATGAAGCACTGTATTTCTACGAGAATATGCAGGGTGCAGGAGATGGTATGCCTGACAAGCGGCAGGATGCACCCGGTCCTGATGGAAAACCGGACGGGAAACTGGATTTTCCCGGATTGCCAGGCGATCCGGAGAAATATCCTCTCTACAGACTCAAAGATAACGTACCCTACGGCACCTACATTGAGGTGAAAGCTCACTATATATCCAACAACTCCAAGCGACTGGGCAACGGGCGTATCATCTATCGTTTCATGCTGGGACAGAACGAAATAAATGACTATAACGCCAAGCGTAATTGCCATTACAAACTGACATTGAAATTCAGGAACTTCGCCAACGATGCAGATTGGCATATCGAGTACGAGGAACCGGAACCCGGGGTGATGACTCCCGAACCGTACTACATAACCTATCTGTACAATCATTCCATGATGTACCCTATCAAGGTGAATACGGGTGGGCATAAGATTGAATCTATAAAGGCAGAAATCAAAGAAAACAACTGGGCTCCCCATAATGCCAGTAGCGATATTTATTATACGGGTGCTCCGAATGGTGTTGCAGCACCGTGGAACGGTTTCCTGTCATTACATAAAACCACGGAGACAGTGCTTTATGCAGATAAAATCACTAATAATGAAACATATTACAAAAAAGATCCAAAACGCGGCGAACGTGTATATGAGAACTTTACTTTGCCTGGCAACCAGACATTCGAAGAGTTTACGACTGTCGGTTCTGTAGCAGACGATAAATACCGTGTAGAAAAGCATCCCACGGAAGCAAATACATACAATGTATATATTCCTATGTACACACGTGCCAAACAGATGATATCAACGACCGGATACACGGGGAATAATCCATACGTGGCGTACCAACGGAAAGCGATAGTGAGGATTACAACCAAATTGACAGGTGTGGATAAGCCTTTTATAAACGAAGTTCCAATATACCAGGTACGCCGTGTGGTGAATCCTAAGGGAATTTATCGTTCTGCGAACAACAACAAATCTTTTCATGTAGTATTGAAACGATTGCCGGGAGAGGATCAACAAATGTTCACAACATTCCAATCTGAAGGACCTTGGAAAGCCTATGTCGTCAAGAGATATAACGGGGACGAAATCAGCCTGTCGGTAACATCTCCCAATACAACAGAGTTAAGGAATGATCCGGAATATGGGAAAGTCATATATGGTAAAACCGGTAGCGTGATTGACTTCAGCGTGGATTTCTCCGGTAATTCGACAGAGAACCGTTACGCTATTATCCGCGTGGAATATCACAATTATACCTGCCAGCATCTGATTTTCGTGCGGCAAGGAGACAAACCTGACGATTTGGTTACAGGCGGCGTGAAGTGGTATGCCAAAAACATGAGGACTTCAACGGAACTGGCTTCTACTCCATTGGACGAAGGATCACTGTTCAAATTCGGAAATTGGCTCCAGCCGATAGACGCATTGAGTAATAAAAATCCATTCGAGCCGTGGATAAATGTTACACCGGGAAGTTTCAAAGTATATCCTGAAAATGGTTTTACCAATGCAGCGACTAAGAATAAAATGGAGTGGACAACTATTTCTTCTAATGAAAATGCCCAAATGTTTGGCAACCCCCAGATGCAAAAAGCCAGGGTAGCTACAGCCGACGACTTTTGGGAATTGAGGAAGGAAGGCAGCCATGTAGAACAGGGATACGGTGTATTGTATGGAGATGATGCCACAAAAACGGCTGATGATATCGTAGAAGTTTACGGCTATGATTATGAACATAATACAATGGGACGTGGAATGAGAGGTTGTTTTGCATACAACAGTGAAACGGGTAAAAGCCTCTTTTTCCCCATTGGTGCTTCCGGCTACGGACATAGAAAACAAAGCTATATTCCCACGTGGGGAGATACTGAAAGCCTCAATGGAGTATTAAGATATGCTTCCGGTCGAACAAAATTATATGAGGATCCTACTGAACGTCCGTTGTTTTACGATTTATACAAACGACCGGGAGCCATCTATTGGTTAAATAAGGAAATTCCTAGAAACCAACTTACACCAACGGATGGTCCCAGCTTGGGATGGGATATCAACTATTTCTCATTCGATTTCAATTTTATCTCTACGAGCAACTTGATTAGACCTAATGGCTCGGATGCTTGCTTTGTGCGCTGTGTTGTCGCTGAATAGACTATAACAGAAGATACAATCGCTCAGCCTTGAAAGAAATGGAATGTAACCGGATAAGAGGGTGCAGACCGGAGACGGAAGCGAAGTATCGTCGGCAGTGCGGGGTTTCCCTGCTCGAATTTTCCTGTCATGTCAATACATACCATCTCGTCATTTGATGCTGGGACGTAATGGTATCAAATGCAGTCCGGAAGAGGGAGTAACTTATATCAAGAACACTCTAAATAAACATAAAAAGCGGTTGCCTTTCAAACGACAACCGCTTTTCCGATATTCATAACCTGAATCACAAAAGTCCGTTAGAACCAAGGACTATCAACATCGCATATCCCAAAACCAGTCCGATAGCTCCCATTATCAATCCGACCTTCTCCATATCCTTTTGCTGAATCATGCCTGTTGCATGTGCCAAGGCATTCGGAGGAGTGGAAATGGGAAGAACCATAGCAAGGGAAGAACCGACAGCCACTCCTATCAGCAAAGTTTCCACACCGCCCAAAGCAGAAAGGTTCTCACGCATACTAATACCGGCTATGGCAAGAATAGGAACCAGCAAAGCAGCGGTAGCTGTATGCGAAATGAAATTGGCCATGGCATAGCAAATTAATCCCGAACCGACAATCATCAGTACAGGAGGCCAGTTATTGAATGGAATGGATTCAATCATGTGCTGCGCAAGCCCTGTCTCCTGCAACGCAACGCCCAGCGCAAATCCTCCGGCTACCATCCAAAGCACACTCCAACTGATTTCTTCCAGGTCACGTTTGGTAATAATTCCCGTGACGCAAAAGACAGCGACAGGAATCATGGCCACCACATTGGAATTTACTCCGGTGAACTTGTCAGACATCCACAGCAACACAGTAACAGCAAAAGTTATATATACCAAAATAGAACGCCAGTCTTTTTTTGCCTCTCCGCTTATTTGCAATTCAATTGTCTTCTGTTTGAAAGGAAACAGACGTAACAGGATAAGCCAAGATATGAACAATACAACGACAGTATAAGGCATCATAAATCCCATCCATTCACCAAAACCGATGTTCAAGTTCAATCCTTCAGGGTCATTCAGGTATTTCAAGGCTATAGCGTTAGGAGGAGTTCCGATAGGAGTTCCCATACCACCGATATTGGCAGCTACGGGAATTGCCATGGCCAAACCGATTTTCCCTTTTCCGTCTGCCGGCAGAGACTTCAAAACCGGAGTCAGGAATGTAAGCATCATGGCAGCAGTGGCTGTATTACTGAGAAACATGGAAAAGACGGCCGTTACCATAATAAAGCCCAACAGGACATAACGGGACTGAGTACCGAAGGGCTTTAACATGACTCGTGCCAACAATACATCCAATCCGCTTTTAGTAGCAGCAATAGCCAGAATGAACCCACCGATAAACAGCATGATGATAGGATCGGCAAAACAGTGCATGATAGACTTATACTTCACCGTACGACCCAACTCTTCCATAGGGATACCCTGAATAAAAAAACACAGACTACTGTCGGATACCGTCAACAACAGCAGGACAACAATCAATACGGAAGTAGTCCACGCTGGAACAGCCTCGAACACCCACATCAAAGTGGCAAAAACAAAAATAGAGATTAACCTCTGTTCTATGACTGTCAGCCCTTCTATTCCAAATGTGTTAATGGGCAAACACCATAGTATAAGGGCAACAGTTATGGCAACAGCCAACTTTATGCCTCTGCTTACATTTCTTTTTTCAGCCAACCGTTTGGCTTTCTTCAAATCTTGATAGGCTTCGACCAATTGGAAGCCACGGAAAATTTTGTACATAGTATTAGAATTAACAAATTTAAGGACAAAGGTAATATATTATCCTGATATAACCTACGGCTACGCCAATGTTAAATACTGTCAACTGTATATGGAAGGCCCAATCAGACTAAACAGTATGCATTTTAAAACAATCTCATAATTTACAAACCGAGAAATACCGGTAAACGAATAGAGTAATATCGATTTTTTTTCATATACCCAAAACACCTTTAATGAATATTCTTTAAAAGAGATGCAGCCTAGCATCAATCAAAATATCGTTTTTACTTTTTCAAGGCCGCCTGTCTGATTGCTCTCTTTTTACTTTGTATTCACTCGGACTAACTCCAAAATGTTTCCGGAACACTTCCCTGAAGTATTTAGCGTCACAAAATCCGGTCATTTCTGCTATTTCGGTAATAGAATATTCTCCTTCCCGCAATAATTGCTCCGCGCGTTGCATACGTATCAAACGAATATAATCTGTGGGTGAACCATCTGTCAAACTTTTCAGTTTGTTATAGAAACTGCTACGGCTCATGTTATGAAGTGCACACAAAGTATCTACCGTAAAATTTGGATTGGTCATGTTTTTCTCTATGTTTTTCCTGACGGAAGAAATGAATTTCCAGTCCAGCGTATCCTTGCAGCCTTTGGGCCATTGTTCATTATCAAAATCAGCACTGCCGTATTTTTTACGAAGCAGGAGGCGGTTGGCAATCAAACGATTAATGCTTGCTTTAAGTATACCTACACTGAATGGTTTTGTTATATAGTCATCGGCACCGACCTTCAAGCCTTCCAGAATATTCTTTTCATCACCTAAAGCGGTCAGCAACAGTACTGGAATATGTGAAGTCTCGATATTCCCCTTGATAGCGGCACACAGTTCATCTCCCGCCAACTCTGGCATCATAATATCCGAAAGTACCAAATCAGGATTGAATTCAGATAAAATATCAAGCGCCTCGTTTCCGTTCTTACAAGACTGAACCTTATAATCTTGTCCCAAAGTATTAACCAGATAGATACGCAAGTCATCGTTGTCCTCTACTATAAGGATGCGCCTAGACAAATTACAGTCAGAAGTGTTGGCTGTGCTCAACGAGAATGCCGTATTAATTTCAGGCATACTTATGGTTTGTTCCTGAGGGTGGGCTGTAATACTGGCCTTCTTGAAATGAGCGTTCCCTTTACGGAAAAGGAGCTTTATACACGTGCCTTGTCCTACACCGCTTTCTATTGATATATTTCCGCCATGCAAACGTACAAGCCTATGCACCAACATCAACCCTATGCCACTGCCACTTACTTTTAGGTTGATGGCATTACTGCCCCTGAAATAGGTACGGAAAAGGCTTTTTTGTTCATTATGGGGAATCCCGATTCCCGTATCCCTTACTTCGATACACCAGTTCTCTCCACATTCTGACGCTCTAACGTGTATGCTTCCATTTTCCGGAGTATACTTCAGAGCATTTGAAAGGATATTCTTCAGAATAGAGTCCATTTTGTCTCTGTCAAACCACACATTTAAGTAATTACAGCTACTTTCGCATACCAATTGGATGTGCTTGACTTTTGCGTATGAACGGAAAGTGTCACAGATACCGGATATATATGCCCCCAATTCATATTCGGCGATATACAGATGTGACGAATAAGTGTCAATCCGTTCAAAATTGATAAGATTGGTCACAAGACGCAAAAGCACGTCCACATTCCTCAGGGCCATCCCTACATGTTTCTTTCCTTCTTTATTGACCAAGTCCCTGTTATTCAATTCTTCCAACGGTGCCTTTATCAAAGTCAAGGGCGTACGTATATCATGGGCTGTATTGATAAAGAAACGTGTCTTTTCATCGGATATCTTTTTTTGTTTCCTCAAAGCCATTATACGAAACAGAATGGTGCATGCCAGAATGAACAGTACCACATAACCGACCATGGCCCAAGGACTGGCCCATACAGGAGGGGAGATGATAATCGAAAGGCTGCGTTGTCCATAACTTTTATATTTTTCCTCATTAGAAACCGAACGTATATGAAGTGTATATTTTCCTGCTGGAAGATTGGTAAAACGAATCAGCCCATTGGAAGACGGCGTACTCCATTCCTTATGAAACCCTTCCAGTTTCCATGAATAAAGTACATTGGAAGGATAGTCGTAATTAATGGAGGAGGCTTGCAGGGAAAATGTATTTTGTCCATACTTGAGTTTCAGCTCACGAGTATCATTTAAGCTTGCCTGCAACGGTGAGCCGTCCTCCCCCGGGTATACTGTCTGATAAGATATTATTAAGTCACTAAGCAGAATCGGCGAAAAAGAGGGACGAGGAATCTTTATATCGGCCGGGAAGCCGATAACACCATCATTGCTGCCCAGTATGAAACGTCCGTCACTGCGCAAGATGCCGGCACCGGGGTTGAAGCAGACGCTCATAAGCCCCTGTTCACGGGTCCAATTACTAAAAGACATGTTCTGAGGAGAAAAATGGACAATCCCATTTTCTGTACAAAGCAGCATATCCCCATTGGGCTTAGGCAGGATGGTATGGATATTATTGGAAATAAGCGCGCAATTTTCTTTATGATATTGGGCGAATGCATTTGCACCGGGATCGTAGAGTAGCAGCCCGGCACCTTCGGTTCCTATATACAATACACCGTTTTCTGCCTGATATAATGCGCAAACATGTGCGGATTCTACAGGCAGGTCTATGTTACGGCTATTTCCAGACTCCTTATCCAACAGATATAAGCCTCTGGAAGTACCGACCCATATTGATGAGCGGTCCTTTTCTTGGATGCAGTTAATGGAACTTAGGCCCGGATACAAACGTGACCTCCCTCTTTTAATATCAAAACATTTCAGGTTATAGAAACCTCCGGACCAGATGTTCCCATCCGAGTCTTTCCGGATATCCCTGATATATTGGTCCGGACGTAAGTCCAGATGGAAAAAAGCCGAAGAGGAGATGTAGTCGACTTTAAGGGTACGCTTATTTATCTGATAAATTCCGGAGGTAAAACCGCCTGCCAGAATAATACCGGGAGAACCCTCGCATAAGGTAAGGAAAATATGGTTTTTATCCCCGGATTCCTTGTCGAAGGTACTGAAAAAGGAATGCCATTCCCCAGTTTTTGTTTTATATAAGCTTATACCGTTGCTGGTACCAAACCAAAGGTCGCCCTCACTGTCCTCAATTACATCATGCACCTGATTGTTCACCAGTGACTGACGGTTGCCGATTGAATGTCGAGTCCAGAGGTATCCCCCGTAACGGTTGTCACAAACAGTTATCCCATTAAAATAATTTGCAATCCAGATACGTGCTTTCGCATCCACATATATATCGTTGATGTTATTGTCATTCATGCCGTAATGAGCGGTGTAATCGGCTACTATATAGGGAACTGCACGGCATGAGTCTACATCCATACGGTAAATACCCTTCCCATCAGTGGCTATCAGCACCTCGTTCTTGTTAAAAGGTACAATCCGCGTAATGTTTACATCACCGAAAGTTTCATCCGAATGTATGCCTGATGGACTGTCGGGGCTGAAAATCCAAACTCCCTGCTTGGAGGTTCCTATGAAAAGTTTGTTCAGGTCGGCAGAAAAGAACAGTTCGCTTATTGTTACCCGAAGATTATACGCGGGCATACACGAAAGTGATAAAGGATGTTTCTCCAATTTTGCCCGGTACAAGCCGGATTCAGTACCTATAAAAAAGTCATCAGGTCCCGTCTGTTCAACAGCGGTAATGTTACTGGCTATGTTGCAAGACGGCTGCAAAACATTTCCAGTGTGAGTGTCAAACAGGATTATCTGCTCTTTACCGCACAGCCACACATATCCGGTGCGATCCATATATCCATAAGTGATGTTAGGCAAGACATTTCCTTTTTTAGACAGCGGAGGTGTATAGACCAACTCAAAACGGTTATAATCCGGATCATAACGGAAAATACGCCCTTTCTGACTTATCCCCCACAATATCCCGCCCTCTGCCATATAAAGCCAATTCAAACAACTTTGTATGTTAAATTTCTTTCCTTGGTCTGTCAGTTCATAGTGTTTTATTTCCTTTCCGTCATACCGGTTAGGGCCTTCTTGAGTGAGAAACCACATGTATCCTAAAGAATCCTGCAAAATGCGATAAACTTTCTGGCTACCCAAACCATCTTCCATTCCTATGTACCTATACGTCTGTGCATCGCATACTTGGGTAAAAAACGCAAATATAAAAAATGTAAGCAATGCATTCCTTAAATAGTAACTTTTTCTACTTTTCATTGAAGTTCATGTGCTTTTCATTAAAAAAGGAACATCCTGATTCTTGGAGAATATCAGAAATTCCAATAATATACTACTTTATGTTACGTTAAATTAATACACAAAAATAAAAGAAATATATTAAAAATACAGGTAAGCGAAAATGATTTTAACAAAAAAATATACTTTTAATAAGCACAGTAATTATAGTACACATTTTTTTATAATTCTCAGACTATGAGCATGACGACATTAAAATGGATTATATGGTTTCAATAGCACTTTGATAGGCCCCCTTGCATCATCGCTGTATAAATGCTGTTGGAATCTTGCATCGGTTTGTACCTGACATACTATCGCCTTCCGGCAATGCCGATTCTATGCCTGCACACATTGATTATTTACAAAGCTTTGGACACAAGGAATTGAACAAGTTTGTTTCAAGAAAGTGTTTTGACCGGTTTGTTTTCGGCAGGTATACTTATCAATTCAAGGACAGCAACCGTCTATACAATGATTGAGCGCATTTCTTTCCATAAACTTTTAGATGCATTTGCAGCTTTTTGTTTCTCATCGTTTTTATTTTGATTAATTAATAATTAAATTTGTCCCGCTAAAAAGACCTAAAACAAATCTAATATGAGAATAAATGTATTCTGTATCCTCATCTTCTGTTGTGCTTTCTTTTGCTATGGGAATCATATTCACTTTAAGCATATTAATGTAAAAGAGGGTTTGTCGCAAATCACTGTGCTTTCCATCTATCAGGATGAGGTAGGAACATTGTGGTTTGGCTCCAGTGAAGGACTGAACAGATATAATGGTGACAAGATAGACATCTATCGTCCGTCGCAAAACAGCAATGGACTTACCCATAATGAAATCAGTGCCATTTGCGGAGACAAAAACGGAAGCATCTATATCCGTTCCATCTATGACCTGATAAAGTTCGATATAGAAAAAGAAAAGTTTACCTGCATCCTTCCCAATGCAGTCCATACCATGTATTGCCATAAGGATACGTTATGGATTGGGCACCAGAATGAATTGCAATACTATCTGAAGAGTGACGGAAAGGTGCATCACGCAGCCACTCTGGAGTATAAATTCAATGTCGGAAATTCATTGATTATAGACCAGGATTACATCTGGATGGGGCACAGCCAAGGCGTCTCACTGATATCCCGCAAAGACTATAAGACAATTAAAACCATCACCGGCATTTCCCATATTTCTTCTATCTATAGAGACAGCCGGCGAAATATGTGGATCGGCACTGTGCAGGACGGCCTTTACCGCATCAATCCGCAGGAGGAGAGAACACATTACACAGACAGCAACCGATTGTCCAACAATCAGATAAGGACGGTTCAGGAAGACAACAATGGACATATTTGGGTAGGGACTTTCAATGGTCTGAACCATTACGACCCTGATTCCGACACATGGACCGCCCACCTTCATCAAGATAATATAGACTATGGACTCAGCCATAACTCTATCAACTGTTTATATAAAGACCGTCAAGGAACGATTTGGATAGGAACTTATTTCGGCGGAGTAAATTACTTTAACCCCGATACCAACACGTGCCGGTTTTATGGCTCGGGGACAACAGGAAACCATTTCTTAAGTTTTCCTTTTGTCGGTAAGATGGTAGAAGATGGGGAGGAAAACCTTTGGATATGTACAGAAGGAGGAGGACTGAATCTCTTCAACCGAACGACTCAAACCTTTGAGAAGTTCTCTTATCATGCCAACGGACTTCCCGGAACGGCGCATAACAATATGAAATGTATCTATTATGCCAAAGAGAAAAACAAACTATACATAGGTACGCATACCGGCGGTCTCGCTATTTTCGACATTGCTCGGAAACAGTTCCGCACGCTGACTCCCCTTCAAAACAACCCGACTTCACAAGCCGGCAATATCGTCAATGAAATACAGCCTTATAAAGACAAGCTTATTATGCTGACGCAGGCAGGTGTCTATCTTTTCAATCCCGAACAAGAGACGTTCTCTCCCCTCACCCGCAATGAAGATATCAATGAGCAACTCTCCCGCCCTTATCAGTTTGAGACCTTTCTTATCGACAGTAAAGAAAGACTATGGCTGGCCGATTCAAAAGGAGGACTTCTGCGCATCCACATAACGGACAACAGTCTTCACCGTTATTACACCAACGCGCAAGATTCTTCCTCCATCGGTAAATTCAGAATAGTGAATATCATGGAAAACAGCAAAGGCGAAATTTATTTCGGCACTATCGGCTCAGGATTATTCAAATATATCCCCGATAGTGACTCCTTCTGTCAATATGGACTAGGCAATAACGCATTGCCCAGCGATTATTGCTACTATATCTGTGAATCTCCCATTTACCACCATCTGTTGATTCTGCACAGCAAAGGCTTCTCTCTCTTTGATTCCGAAACCGGTAAAAGCAAGCATACATACAATTTATTTCAAATGGGATATTGCCAGGGCTCAAGCATTTATTTCGCACAAAATGGAGAAGTCTTTATCGGCGGAGTAAACGGCATGCTTTCTTTTTTTGAAGAACAGCTCTACCACACCAACCATGATTATCATATTTATTTTGATCAGTTGTGGGTGCATAACACACGTGTACTGCCCGATGACGAAACCGGAATCCTCCCGCAAACTCTCTCGCAGGTAAAAGAAATCAGGCTTTCGCACGACCAGAATAATCTAATCTTCGAGTTCTGCTCCTCCAATTATACGTTGAACGAAGACGTAATTTATGAATACAAATTAGAAGGTTTCTCCGACCATTGGATTCCTACCCAGTCACAGTCTATTTCCTACACCAACCTCAGTCCGGGCATGTATCGGCTAATAGTTCGCGAACATCAGGGTTCACACAGCATCAGCCTCAACATCTACATTGCTCCTCCTTTCTATGCCACTTACTGGGCGTTTATGATATATGTGTTGTGTCTGATTGGTATCATGTACCTCATTATCCATATCAAGACTAAACAAACCCAACTTCAGGCCTCACTGCAATTTGAGCGCAAAGAAAAAGAACGCACAGAAGAACTGAATCAGGTCAAACTGAGATTCTTTACCAACATCTCACATGAGTTCCGCACTCCCCTCACACTGATTATCGGACAGATTGAGGTGTTATTGCAGCAAAATAAACTTGCTCCGACCATCTATAACCGCATATTGCACATCTATAAAAACGCATGGCACATGAGAGATCTCATTTCAGAACTTCTGGACTTCCGCAAACAGGAGCAAGGATATCTGAAACTGAGGATTGAACACAAAGACATCATTCCTTTTGTAAAAGAAATATACATATCCTTTTATGAATATGCGGCTACCCAGCAAATCAATTACCGGTTTGAATGCCCGGAACAAGAACTCAAACTATGGTTTGACCCGGTACAACTGCAGAAAGTCATATTCAATCTGATTTCAAACGCCTTTAAATATACCCCAAAAGGAGGTAAAATCAATGTGACCATCAGCAATACAAACACACAGGCTCATATCAGTGTAAAGGACAATGGCTCCGGCATTCCACAAGAAGCTGTCAGCAAAATATTCGAACGTTTCTACCAACTGGAGAATGGCGCCAACAAATTCACGCTCGGCACAGGAATCGGGCTGGCACTCTCCAAAGGAATCATCGACCTTCATCATGGAAGTATTCATGTGAAAAGCGAACCGGGCCAAGGAAGTGAGTTCACAATCTGTCTGCTAAAAGGGAACTCTCATTTTTCACCTGAAGACATTGCACATACCCGCCTGACTACGGATGACAACAGAGACACCGGCAAGTTGCTCGACCTGGCAGAGATGCCCATCGAAGAAGCTCCTCCCACCACACCGGATACCGACAGCGGAAAACCTGTGCTCCTCATAGTGGAAGATAATGAAGAAATGCTGGATTTACTGAAGAGCATATTCGAATCCATGTATGAAGTGCACATCGCCCTGAACGGCAAGGAAGGATTGCAAATGGCATATCAGGTACATCCCAGCCTCATTATCAGTGATGTGATGATGCCTGAAATGTCGGGCAAGGAATTATGTTATAAGATAAAAAACAGTATCGAACTATCTTATATTCCTGTCATACTGCTCACGGCACAAGCGTCCGAACAATATACAATAGAAGGATATATGTTTGGGGCAGACGATTATATCACCAAGCCCTTTAATGTGAAAATTCTCATAGCCCGTTGCAGCAACCTCATCAAGAACCGGCAACAAATGCTGGAACGTCTCAAACAGCCTATCGCCAACAAACAGGAGGCCCCGGACACCATTAATGTAAATGACCGCCAACTGTTGGAAAAGGCAACGCAGGTAATCAAAGAGAACTTTGAGAATCCGGAGTTCGACATGAACCTTCTCGCCTCTGAGCTTGGAATGGGACGCAGCAAACTATATACGAAATTAAAAGAAATCACCGGACTGACTCCCAATGAGTTTACTCTCAAGTTGAAATTGGAGGAAGCAATGCATTTACTGCACAATGCACCTCATCTCAATGTAACGGAGATTTCCTACCAGCTCGGATTCTCTTCGGCCAGATACTTCAGCAAATGTTTCAAAACATTCTATGGTATTGCTCCTCTGAATGTACGCAAAAACAATGATTCTCCCGCCAAAGAAGATAAGTAAGGGGTTGTGTCAAAACGTGGATAATGCTGTCGTTTCATTCGTAGGGGGCGAGGTCCGCTCGCCCGAAAACAGTTTGTTTTGTGTCTTCGGGCAGGCAAACCCTGCCCCTACAGCTGACGATTGGATAGGCCGGTTTAGTTTGGACACACTCCCTCACAACCTAACAAAACCTAACCTTTTACCTCAACAATCAAAATATATATTTAATCCCAACCCGGATTCTGTGTTATCTCTTTGTTCTTACCGATTACATTAATAGGTATAGGATGATAATAATGCTTATTTTCATCAAACGAACGGTTTTCCCAGTCAGTGCCGGCAAACACATCAATATAATGTTTTCCGTTCAATTCAAAAAGCTTCACACGGCCAGGATCAGCCTTTCCTTCAGACGGATTGAAACGGGGATTGTCAAAATCCGATGGTTCAAAACGCATGCCCAGTACACGGTTTGCCAAACGCTTTCCCCATTTCCAACGCATCAAATCCTGATAGCGAGTATCTTCAAAACACAGTTCCACACGGCGTTCACGACGAAGCTCAATAATTAGGGCAGACAAGCCTTCACCCGCATATTTCGGGTCCATTACAGGATTCAGTGTCAAGTGAGGCATTCCGGCACGGTCACGAATCACATTGACAGTCCGGGCTAAATCAGACTGAGTAACGGTTCCCAATTCAGCTTTTGCTTCTGCCAAGTTCAACAAGACTTCAGCATAGCGCAATAATGGAGCATCATGTGTCTCATTACCATAGCCTTTCATGTCTTGTTCAGCAATATAATGTTTGATAACATGATAACCTGTAGCCGATTCCCAACCTGTCATTCCTGCTACACGAGGGAAGATAAACTTGTCTTTATTGTACAGAATTTCCTTTGAATGACGTGGATCAAGCACAATCTGAGTCAAACGCGGATCACGGTTGTCCAAGACATTCTCATACTCATCATCATTAAAAGTCTCGCTCAAAGCAACAGGTTTGGCAGTTCCGTCCGGCTCTATACAAAGGAAATCGTCAACAAAATCTTTTGTAGCACCATTGCCCGAAGCAACCAAATAACCGCATAAGCGATGGCCCAACAAACCGGCTACATATTTTCTAAACAAAATCACTTCCTTATTATCAGTCAAATCATCACTGGTAAATAAAGTGGCATAGTCTTTATCAGGATTTCCGGTGTTATAAATTTCATATTTCTTCATTGCCATCAACGCTTCAGATGCTTTCACGGCTTCCTGCAAGAAGTTTTCATAATCACCCAATCCATGATATTTTCTATAAGTACCTTCGTAAAGGCAAATACGTGATTTCAATGCCAATGCTGCACCTTTTGTCACACGCACCCCTTTATTACCCCAGTCTTCCGGCAAATAGTCGCAAGCCTTATTGATATCTTCCAGAACATGGTCCATCACTTCCTTGCGGGGAGTACGCGGCCCATACAGTTCTTCAGAATCCGTATTCAAAGGAGTAGTGATATAAGGGACATCGCCATACATCTGTACTTTATCCAAATAGAACCATGCACGGAAGAAATAAGCCTCACCCGCATACCTGTTTCTGATATTTTCTGCTATTCCCACTTTCTCATAATTAGCAAAGAAAGTGTTGATGCGGCGCAGCAAAGTCCAATACCACCCTCCGGCAGTCGGGTTATTGGGAACCGTCTCTTTCCCGGCAGCAATCTTTGTATACGAAGTATGGTTTGAGTTACTCTTCGAAACATAGTTATCAGTCTGTACATCCTTCCAGAAATAATCCGCATAACTACTATTCCATGCACCCAGGGTATGTCCTACCATAAAACGGTAATAACTGTCATTTCCGGCTTCATTGTAAATACCGTTATTATAGACTTCAAGGTCACTTTCGGTCTTCCAATAGCTATTGTCATTCAAGTCGTGTGTCGGATTTCTATCCAAAAAGGAATCATTACAAGAAACACACATCAATGATACAGCCGCTAAAGCTGCTATATTTAATATTATTTTTTTCATCTTGTCTACTAAATTTAGAATGTTACGTTTAATCCGAATGAATAAGTACGCTGGAACGGATATACCATAGTACCATTCTTACCCGCTGCTTCAGGGTCGTAAGCTCCCTTCACATTGGTGAATTCAAACAAGTTTTCAGCACTGAAATAAACACCTGCTTTTGCAACGTGCAAGAAGCTCAACCATGATTTCGGGAAGTCATATCCTACTGTCAGATTCTTCAGACGACAATAAGAAGCATCCTGCAAATATTTGGTTTGCTTTTGTTGGTTCTTTGTTTCACGTGCAATAGGACGCGCAAAGTATGCGTCGCGATTGTCTTCAGACCATGAGTCCGTAACAAACCATTTCTGAGTATTATAATACTGTGTTGCCACCGGCCAGAAAGGTTGTGAACTCGGCCAGAAATCACGTTTGCCGATACCCTGGAAGAAGACATTCAAATATACATTCTTATAAGACATATTAGCAGTGACACCATATTGGTAACGCGGAGTAGTGTTACCGATTACTTTCAAGTCACCATGGTCGTCTAATGTATTCGAACCGTTGTTTATCTTATTATTTCCATCCAAATCTTTATACATGATATCACCGGGAGCCCAGTTAGCACCTAACTTAGACTGGTCTGCATGGTTTTGAACATCAGCATCCGACTGATAGAAACCTTCTGTCTCATATCCCCATATTTCGCCAATCTTCTGACCCACATAATAGTCACTCAATGTTTCAGTCGGATTTTCATATTTAGTAATTTCAGCCTGTGAATCCGAAAGGATAAAACCTAAATCATAAGAGAAATCATTACCAATACGGTCATTCCATTTCACAGAAACTTCCCAACCGCGGGTGCGCAACTCTGCTTTATTGGCAGGAGGCGCCGTTGTTCCCAGCACTTCAGGATATTCCACCTTAACAAGCATATCCGATGTCGTTCTCTGATACCAGTCGAAAGAGAAGTCCAAGCGTTGGTTCAACATGGTAAAATCAAGACCGACATTAAAGGTAGAAGCTTTCTCCCAAGTCAAATCGCTGGACACCAATCCTGCCGGATTGATATATAAAGATTTCTCACCGTCTACAAATAGCCAGTTTCCTGCTGTACCTGAAGCCATAAAGGGAATATACGGATAATATTTAGTATTGCCCGACCAACTGCTGGCTGTCAATAACTGATTACCCAAAATACCGTAAGAAGCACGTATCTTCAAGTTGTCCAACCAAGAGCGAGTCGACTCCATGAAAGATTCTTCCGACACACGCCATGCTCCCGAGAATGAAGGCAGGAATACAAAACGATTATCAGAAGGGAAACGGGAAGTTCCATCGTAACGGCCGTTCACTTCAAATAAATAACGGTTATTATAGATATAATTCAAACGGAAGAAACCGCCACGCAAAGCCCATTCATAACCACTTTCGCTAACAGTCTGCATACCGGTTCCCAAACTCATTGAAGGTAAATCCTGAGATATCAGGTTCTGACGTGTAGCAGTAGTCGTATTATACTTGGTCAGTTCCTGATTGAAACCCAGCATGGCCTTCACATAATGTTTTTCTGCAAAAGTGTGTTCATAATCTGTGTAGGCATTGAAAGAATAATAGTCTTTATTACCGTTCACCCACGAATAGCTGTTGTTATTGGTATTACCTTCTGTCTCAACAAAAGCATTGGTAATCATATCCACTTTCTTACGATGCTCTGCACTGCGGCTGTAATTCAGATTGTAAGTAAAGTCCACACGTGCATGCCAGTCTTTGGTAAAGGTAAAGTCGGCACTACCGGTCAACCAGATATCATGTACTTTCTTCTTGTCACGACCGCCCTGTTCCAACAAAGATATAGGATTTTGGTCATCAAAGTATTTACCGGCATATTGGTCAAGTTCCGGATAACGTGCATCGCCTCCCCACGGACGAGACATACGTGTCGGAGTTGAAAATACCATCTGCTGCCAAACATCATCTTTATACTTATGAGGTTTATCGGTAGTAGTATAGTTATACAAAACTTTAGCACCCAGTTTCATCCATGGAGTAGTCTGATTGTCGACAGACAAACGGGTATTCAAACGTTGGAAACTATCTTCACCCACTTTGTACATACCCGATTGGTTTACATAACCTACAGAAGTATAGAATTTAGTCTTTTCATTACCACCCGAAATATTTATATTATGACGGTGAGAAGGAGTATACTTCTTCAGCATCAAATCAGTCCAGTCAGAATGACCATAATAATACATGGTACCGTTCAGCACTTCATATTCAGGATTGTTAGCAGGGTCATTTGCATAATTCTTCATTTTTTCCACCGTATCCGGATTATACATCACATCCAGATTGGCATTTGTCATTGCCCGATTTACAAATTCGGCATGCTCCCAACTTGTACCTACCATTTCCGGCAATACTGTCGGTTTGGAAAATGCCACATTACCGGAATAAGACACAGTAGTCTTCATATCCGAGCCTGCATTCTTCGTTGTTACCAGAATAACACCATAAGCAGCACGTACACCATAGATGGCAGATGCAGCCGCATCTTTCAATACCGTAACGTTGGCAATGTCATTCGGATTAATCATATCGAGATTCATCTCCACACCGTCAACCAACACCAGTGGGCTACCACCGTTAATAGAAGTAGTACCACGCACATTCAGTGTCGCTCCGGTACCCGGCTCACCACTACTCGGCGTAATCTGCAAGTTAGGTATAGTTCCCTGCAATGCGCTGGTAGACGAAGTGATAGGGCGTGATTGCAAGACTTTCGCATCGACAGTTCCAACAGAACCTGTCAGATTTACTTTCTTTTGCGAGCCATATCCCACCACCACTACTTCATCCAAAGCCTGGCTGTCTTCTTTCAACTTGATAGTAAAACTAGTTTGATTTCCGACTTTAATCTCCATACTCTGATAGCCGATATAAGAGATTTGCAGAATAGCTCCTTCGGGTACATTACTCAGGGTAAACTTCCCTTCAAAGTCGGTTATCGTACCGTTTGTTGTGCCTTTTACCATCACATTCGCACCGATAATAGACTCTTGTGAGTCCATCACCACACCGGTAATAGTCTTACCCTGTTGTGCAACAATGGCTACTGACGCCACATCCGGTTTAGCCGGCTCCAAAGATGCCTTCGCTGCATCCGGGCTTGCAAATACACTTACATTTGCCAACAGCATTGATGTAGTGCACATTAAGAATCCTTTCTTTCGTAAAAGCAAAGAAATCTGTTTTGATGTTTTTTTCATAATAATAGTTCAAAATTCGTTAGTAGTAAACTTTTTAACAGCACAAAAATAGGGTATGCCCCTCATTGGAACATACCCTTTTTTTGAGTTCTTTGTACATAAATTAACCGAACGGACTATTTTATACACAACTATGGACGCGAAGGATACATTGTCAACCGAATATTACCACTTTGCAATGGTTTCTTCAGGCGGATACCAATACGCGTATAAGCAGGAGAGTTCACTTCAACAGTCTCCGAATTAAATTCTACCACACCCGGAGCTTCAATATCCACCGTCATTTTTTCTCCGTCCAACACCAATTCCAAGCGATTGCTTCCTATCACCTTCCATTCGGCACGAGTCGTAATAGCCGTTTCAAAAGAGATGCCGGATGCCGCATCAAAATAATCTTCAATAACGAAAGTTCCTTCTCCGGCACGATTATATGTAAAGGTACGTATCAGCTTTTCCAGTTCAGGCACCGAAGTAGCATACGCTGACGTATAATCAATCTGAAAAATATCCATACCGTCAGTCAATTCTTTCTTCAATACCACTCCCTGAGCCTTCTTGCCCGATACCTGACACTGTCCGTTAATAAAGGGAACAGGATGACCGAATGAATTTTTAATAGGATATTTATAAGCATTTCCACTAAAATAATCACCGGGATAAGAGAAAGGGCCACCCATATCGCCTGCCATCGTCTGGCCGCCCATCACTACTGCATAAGAGCCTACATCATTATGATTATGGTTTTCTGCGTTGTGTCCTCCCTTTACAGATACCCCCAAACGGCAAGCCGAGCCGGTAGCAGGGCGGCTAATGATAATGCCCGCTTCATCATAACAAGAATGGAGTTCGTCTGCTTCAGCTTTCAATACCTCTTGTATTTCCGGAGTCATTTCCACCTTCCAAGCCTGGCGTGGGAACATACCGATGGTGTGCAATGAAAGATTATCCATGTCGGGTATTTCATATTTTTCCTCATAAGGAGCAGTGCCCAACACATTATCACAATAGTTCGTAATAAACCAAGAAGGTGAAACACCGGCACGGCAGTCGGCATAAGCAGGGCAAACCTGATTCATTATCTGTATTTTCTTTCCATATTGCGCAATACGGGCAAACTTAGGAGTACGAAAAAAATCAATCTTCCCTTTCGTAGCACGGCAAATTTCTTCACGCAACAAGATAAACGAGCAGAAACCATAATTATAATATCCTACCCCTTCACTGCAATATCCGTCATCACTGTATCCTTTCATTCCATATACATAATATTTCTCGGCAGCAGCTACAAAAAAAGCACGTTCCTCTTTGTCCTGCAGCAAAGTGAGTGCTGCACCCGTCACACCGGCCAAACACACCGAGTTCCAGTTATTCGTGACAGTAAACCAATAAAAAGGTTTTGTTTCTTCCAAACAACGATAGATTGGACGGAACACCTTCTCACGGAAAGCGCACATCGCCAAAGCTTTCGTCTCAGCCGGCAAACGGTCATCCAATAAATAAATACATTGTGCCAATGTATTTCCGGCAGTAGCAACAACCAAGTCTACATAATAATCCGTTCCATGATAGTTATGCAAGTTACGGTCATGCGCTGGAATTGACCAAGGCTTCTGACGGCAGAGTTCTTCCACTCCTTCACAAATCGCCGGAATGAAACGCCGCTTATTCTCCAAACATTCCGCCAATACTAATCGCCACAAATATTGATAACGAGCATTCATCATATTCTCTCCCGGCAGACGAATCTCAGTCTTATTAAGATGCAAATAAAGCGAATCTACAAAAGGCGGCATTCCATCCTTCAGACTACGATGAGCCTCTTCAATTAATTTTCGGGCTTCAGGAGTATTCTTCATTTTATCCCAATAGGCACGGTCTTTATAGGTAACTCCGATACCTTCCGGTTTTTCTGGTAGCATGGCAGCTATCTCACGGATACGTTCTACCGGAATGTTATTACCATGCAGCTCATCTTTTGCCATCCGGTAAACCTCTGTACCTGCCAGCAAAAATGCACCCGGACCATACACCTCTGTCATTTCACGGGTTACTTTCTTGGGATCGGCACCTATAGGCTGCACATAGCCCAACTTACCATCTTCCTCTATTGCACCTACCAAGGCTTTCCAGCCTTTTTCCACCGCCGGAAGAAATTCTTCCTCCGCCAACAATCCTTCATTAATACCGTATGCCAAAGCATAAACAAAAAATCCGGAGCAGCTGGTTTCCGGAGAAGAATAAGAATGAGGATCCAGCATACTGGCTCTCCAAAATCCGTCAGACTGTTGCAAAGCTACTACACGGGTAGCCAGTTCCACAAACAAGTTCTCATAAAAAGTTCTGTATTTATTACCTACAGGAAGTTCACGAAGAATTTCGACCAGTCCTCCCAGCACCCATCCGTTTCCTCTACCCCAAAACACCTTCTCGCCATTGGCTTCTTTTTGAGTAAAGTAGCGATGGTCTCTATAAAACAAATGGGCATCCTTATCATAAAGGAACTCATAAGTCTCTTTATACTCCTTATCCATAAAACGGAGAAATTTCTTATCACCGGTAATGTTATACAAACGAGCATAAACCGGCGGAGCCATAAATAAAGCATCACACCACGTCCATTTTTCCAAAGTGGAAGCATCACCATAATCCAACAAGAAAGACCCTTTAGAAGGATGCGCCATCACCCATTCGGCACGAGCCTTTGTAGGAATCAGCATCTCTTCCTTTCCATATTTACGATAAAGATCCAAATAAGTTTGTGCCACACAGATATCATCTGCATGATACATTCGTTTATCCACTTGCCAATAATTACGTGCTCCCAAACGTCGCAACCATTTAAAATAAAAATCATCCTGATTTTCCTGCTCCGCCACGGATGCCCATTTAGACAAGCCCAGATAGAACGTAGCGTTTACCCAATTCAACGGATCATAGGTAACTTCTTTCATGTGGGCTATTTGCCAATCGGCAACACGCCTCATTGATTGTCTTACTTCTTGTTTTGAAAAAGAATTTTGTGCATAAGAGCAACATACTATCCAGCACAAAGACAACAAAAATGCTATTCGTTTATTCATAATAATATTTATAGGTTTTTATTTCTACAAAATTAAAGCTTCAGGTATTCTTTATGTAGCGATATTGTCCTGAGTATATACATTTATAGTACTTAAACGATATTTCTCCCCCCATTCCAAGCTGTATGAGCAGTATAAATACAAAAAAAGCCTCCGAATCATTTGACTGACTCGGAGGCTTTCATTAAAACGGCAGCTACCTACTCTCCCACTGTTACGCAGTACCATC
>NZ_JADNRM010000013.1 GCF_021730445.1 Phocaeicola faecalis
GATGGTACTGCGTAACAGTGGGAGAGTAGGTAGCTGCCGTTTTAATGAAAGCCTCCGAGTCAGTCAAATGATTCGGAGGCTTCTTTTGTATGTCTATGAGTGAGTGGGGATTGCTACAGTAGATGTATTTGTGATTAAATTAAAAGAAATATGTTCTTTTCGTGAACAAAAAAACTTTTTGCTTGTTGATACAATACGAACCGGAAATCTTTTAAAGCTCAACAAAATGAAGTTAATACTTAAAATAGTATTATTGACTCTTCTATTTCTCTTTAAATACCAGAGTATCGATGCAGAAGCCTTTTCTTCTTCCATCGATAAATCTTCATCTACTATTGGGCAGTGTGAACAATCGGTTGCCAATCATCACCTCAATAATGATACCGTTTCTTATTCAAACGATTTAGTAAGTGGCAACCAACAGGTTGTGATAAAACTCATTCCTGATGATGCGCGTATTCGTCGTGCTGAGGAACATCAACAGGACTTCTTAAAAATTCTCATAGATTATTTCTCACTCAGGGAAGATAGCTTGGCGTTAGGCAAGGCTAAGATATTCCCTTCAAATCCCATTCATTGTGTGTCTCCGGCATGCCATTATTTTGTGTTCACGCTGAGACGCATTCTGATTTAATTAATCGTTATAAATTTAGTTGTTTTCCATACTCCGATGCCCTGGTGAGAGTGTCGGGGAATGGTGTTTTATCTCTATTTCTGACTTTATTATAAGATGGAAACTTCGGTTTTCATAAAAACGATTAATTAAATAAATGAAATTATGGAAGCTATTCAAACAAAAACTACTAATAAGATTGTAGGCATTAAAAATGCAGGTTGGGTAATTATATGCTGCTTCATCATAGCAGTTTGTATATACCACTTCATACTTGGCAATCCTGCCAACTTTATGAATAATGATCCGAATAACCATCCGTTGCCCGGGCACTTTCTGGGTACAATATACAAAGGTGGTATTGTGGTACCTATTATCCAGACTTTGCTACTCACTGTTATCGCATTGAGTATTGAACGTTATTTTGCTATCCGTTCCGCTTTTGGTAAAGGGTCGTTGGTAAAATTTGTAGCCCATATTAAATCCGCTTTAGCTGCCGGTGATATGAACAAAGCACAAGAGCTCTGCGATAAACAAGGTGGGTCTGTGGCCAATGTTGTTACTTCTACTTTAAAAAAGTATGCTGAAGTAGAAAATGATACGACGCTCTCTAAAGATCAAAAAGTACTTGCCATCCAAAAAGAACTGGACGAAGCTACTGCTCTGGAACTGCCTATGATGGAGCAGAATCTGCCTATTATCGGTACAATTACTACATTGGGAACATTAATGGGGTCGCTGGGTACGGTAATTGGTATGATTCGTTCATTCGCAGCTTTGTCTGCCGGTGGCGGTACAGACTCAATGGCTTTGTCTCAAGGTATCTCGGAAGCATTGATTAATACGGCTTTTGGTATCTTGACCGGTGCCTTGGCAGTTATTTCTTATAACTACTATACTAACAAGATTGATAAACTGACTTACAGCCTCGATGAAGTAGGTTTCTCTATTGTACAGACCTTTGCGGCTTCTCATAAATAATCGTGCTAACCCTTAAAATCAAACTACTATGGGTAGAGCAAAGATTAAAAAGAAAAGTACGTTCATAGACATGACGGCTATGAGTGATGTCACTGTATTGCTATTGACCTTCTTTATGTTGACTTCAACATTTGTAAAGAAAGAGCCGGTAGAGGTGTTCACTCCCGCGTCCGTATCCGAGATTAAAATACCGGAAACGAATATTCTCCAGATTTTGGTTGATCCGGCTGGAAAGATATTTATGAGCCTCGACAAGCAGCCGGACATGAAAGCTGTATTGGAGAAAATGGGTGAAGAGTATGGGGTAAAGTTCACTCCCGAACAGGAGCAGAAATTTATCGTTGCTTCTACTTTTGGTGTACCGATGAAAAGTATGCCGAAGTTTCTGGATTTGCCGACGGAAAAGCAAGACCGGATATTGAAGAATGAAGGTATTCCTTGTGACAGCACCGACAATCAGTTTAAGTCCTGGGTGCGTAATGCCCGGGCGGTGAATTCTGATTTACGTATTGCTATTAAAGCGGATGCCAATACCCCTTACGCTGTTATTAAAAAAGTAATGAACTCACTTCAGGATCTCAGAGAGAACCGGTATAATCTGATTACCTCTCTGAAAACTACTTCTGAAAAATAAAATGACGAATTATGAGTGCTGAAGTACAAGAAAGCAGCAAAAAAGGGAAAGGCACGAAGCAGAAAAAAATGACCGTTCGCGTGGATTTCACACCGATGGTGGATATGAATATGTTGCTGATTACTTTCTTTATGCTGTGTACCACGCTGAGCAAACCTCAGACGATGGAAATAAGTATGCCGAGCAACGATAAGAACATTACCGAAGAACAACAAAGCAAGGTGAAAGCTTCTCAGGCCATCACACTTTTGTTGGCTGGAAACGATAAGCTGTATTATTACGAAGGTGAACCGAACTACAAAGATTACACCTCGCTGAAGGAGACAACTTATAACGCTGACGGTCTGCGGTCTGTCTTATTGAAGAAGAACTCGGCGGCAGTTCGTGAAGTAAACGAGCTGAAGAAGCAAAAAGCCGAACTTAAAATATCGGAAGATGACTATAAGAAGCAACTGGCTGAGATAAAAAGCGGAAAGGATACCCCCACCGTGATTATCAAAGCTACAGACGATTCTTCTTATAAAAATCTGATAGATGCCCTTGATGAAATGCAGATATGCAATATAGGTAAGTATGTGATAACGGATATGGCGGATGCCGATCAGTTCTTAATGAAGAATTTTGATACGAAAGGCGATTTGACCAATCACATCGCGGAATAGTATAAACACCTAAACGGAGGAAATAACATGTCAAAAATAGATTTAACCTCACCCGAATGGTGTGAATTGGTATTCCAAGATAAGAACAAGGCGTACGGTGCTTATAAGATGCGTGCCAATTCGCCCAAGCGTCATACGCTAGCGATGGTATTGGTGGTAGTAATTGCTGCGATTGGTTTCAGTATACCGACGTTGGTTAAGTTGGCCACACCGAAACAACAAGAGGTAATGACCGAAGTAACTACTCTCTCACAGTTGGAAGAGCCGGAAGTGAAGCAGGAAGAGTTCAAAAAGGTGGAACCGGTTGCTCCACCCCCTGCTCTGAAAAGTTCTATCAAATTTACCGCCCCTGTCATTAAAAAGGATGAAGAGGTGCATGAAGATGATGAAATAAAGAGCCAGAACGAGTTGACACAAACTAAAGTCGCTATCTCCATTGCCGATGTAAAGGGGAATGATGAACTGAATGGCAAGGATATTGCCGAGTTGAAGGAGGTGATAACGAAAGCTCCGGAACCGGAAGAAAAGCCTTATACGATGGTGGAGCAGATGCCGCAGTTTCCCGGAGGCGATAAGGAATTGCTTTCTTATATAAGTAAGAATCTGCATTATCCCACTATTGCAGCCGAAAACGGTATTCAGGGAAAAGTTTTTGTTCGATTTGTCGTTTCGGCCACAGGAGAAGTAAAGGACGTAAAAGTGGTGCGTTCACTTGATCCCTATTGTGACAAGGAGGCGGTACGTGTCATACAGTCTTTGCCTAAATGGATTCCGGGACGGCAGAATGGACGCAACGTTCCTGTGTACTATAATGTTCCTATCACGTTCAAGTTACAATAATCCGAAGAAGATGGTGAAACTGTTTATTACATTACTGGCGGGTTTGTTGCTGCTGCTTGGCAGTTGCGGCAGCAAGCCCAAACCGGGAGAGGATGATACGCTGACTTCAGGTAACATTCAAATAGCGGTGGATGAAACTTTTCGTCCTATTATAGAAGAAGAACTGCAAGTTTTTCAGGCATTAAATCCTGAAGCTACAATACGACCTATATATTGCAGTGAAGTAGAAGCAATGAACTTGTTGCTGAAAGACAGCGTACGCCTGGCCATCACCACGCGGCAATTGACCGATAAAGAAGTGAATTATTTCAATGATAAGAAATTCTTTCCGGTTTCTGTCAAGATGGCTACTGATGGCCTGGCACTCATCGTCAATGAACAAAATAAAGATTCGCTGATTACAGTCAACCAATTCAAGAAGATTCTGACAGGGAAGGTTAGCGACTGGAAACAACTCTATCCGAAGTCACGTTTAGGGAAATTGCAACTTGTGTTTGATAATCCGAATTCGAGTACGGTACACTATGCGATTGACTCAATCTGTGGCGGACAAGCGCTTTCCGACAACCTGAAAGCACAAAAGACGAATCCCGAAGTCATTTCTTATGTAGCCCGTCATCCCGATGCACTTGGCGTTATTGGTGTGAATTGGGTTGGCAATGATGCAGACAGCACTCGTCTCTCTTTTCATAAAGCCATCCGGGTGATGGCGGTAAGCCGTGCGGATTCGGCTACAGTGGAAAATAGTTTCAAACCTTATCAGGCTTATCTGGCTTTGAATCAATATCCATTAACCCGCAATGTGTACATTTTGCTCAATGATCCCAAAAGCGGCCTTCCTTCCGGCTTGTCGTCTTTCTTGACAGACTTCCGTGGACAGCGCATTATCCTGAAGTCGGGTTTGGTACCGGCTACGGCTGCTGTGAGAATTGTTAACGTGCAAGATGAATAGGTATTAAATGAATAGAAAAAAAGAAAGTCATGAAGAAATATTTATTAACCGTAATGAGCTTATGCTTCGTTGCCACATTATGGGGGCAGAAGCCTGCCGGCAGCGAATGGACGCAACAAGTGCAACAGGCCGCCGCATTGATAAAAGATAATCCGACCGCAGCGGCCGATGCTTTTGATAATTTGCTGAAAGGAAAAAACAAGAAGAATACAGACCTTTTGGTTGAGATTGGACGTGCTTATTTAAAGCAAGGCAAGAATGATATAGCCGCCGAATACGCCCAACGTGCGAAGGATGTCAATGGGAAATGTGCCCTCGCCTACCTGCTGAGCGGTGATGTCGCTTTGGCACTGAATGATGCCAATAAAGCCAGCAGCGATTATAATCAAGCTATTTATTTGGATGAAAACTGTAGCGATGCCTATTTAAAGTACGCCGAAGTTTATAAGGGAGTCGACCCACAGCTCTCTATAGATATGTTGATGCGTTTACAGGCTAAGACACCCGATGACAACCGTATCAATAAAGAATTGGGGGATGTATATTACACCATGGGACAATATGGCAAAGCAAAAGCAGCCTATGAGGTTTATATGAAGACAGGTGTTCCCGCCGAACAAGACTATACACGCTATGCCATGTTACTCTATCTGAACAAAGATTATGATAAATCTTTAGATATTGTAAAGAAAGGCTTGGCGTCATCTCCCGACAGTCACGTATTGAAGCGTCTGGCCATGTATAACGACATGGAACTGAAAGCTTATCAGGCCGGACTGGAAGATGCAGCAACTTTCTTTGCCAACCCTGATAATCCTGATTTCGTGTATTTGGACTATATTTATTTCGCACGTCTGCTTGCCGGGACGAAGCAATATGATGAAGCAATTGCCCAGTTTCATAAGGCCTTGTCTATGGATAACCAACATCCCGACATTCATAAAGAAATATCAGAGATATACGAAAAACAAGGAAACTATCCGAATGCTATTATTGCCTATAAAGAGTATCTGGATGCGTTGAAAGATAAATCTGAAGTGAGCGACCTGTTTTTATACGGTCGTCTGAACTATTATGCTGCGACCGATTCTACCTATAAAGATAAGCAGCAGGAGTATCTGGCAGAAGCCGATACTGTCTTTGCTCAGGTAGCAGAAAAGGTTCCCGATAATTATTTAGGTAACTTTTGGCGGGCCCGCGTCAATTCTTTGCGTGATCCTGAAACTACTCAGGGATTGGCAAAACCCTATTATGAAGCGGCACTCTCTATTTTAGAGCAGAAACCGGATGCATCTAAATCTCTATTGGTGGAATGTAACAGTTACTTGGGATATTATTATTTTGTGAACTCCGATTATCCCCAGTCCAAGATTTATTGGAATAAAATATTGGAGATAGATCCTGGAAATGAGACGGCTACGAAAGCTTTGGAAGGAATTAAGTAGTCTTTCTTTTTTTCATTTATTTATCCTGACTTCGAGCGGACAGTACTGAGTGATTGCCCGCTTGATTCGTTTGTATGTAACTTAGGTGGTTAATAGAGGTTAAATAGCCCCTTCCCTTCTTGCTTATTCCAATAATATCTATACATTTGCAGTGTACTAATAAACTAATACACTAAATAACTAATTAAATACATAAACACAATGATGATTGAAGTAAAGAACTTATCTTTCAGTTATGGAAAGAGGAAACAAAAAGTCTTTAATGACTTTTCGCTGACACTAGATAAAGGTTCGGTTTATGGTCTTTTGGGTAAGAATGGTACCGGTAAATCTACTTTGCTCTATTTAATGACAGGGTTACTCCGTCCGCAAGGAGGTAAAGTGCTCTACAAAGGAGTGGACGTTTCGTTGCGTTATCCTTTGACATTGCAGGATATGTTTTTGGTTCCCGAGGAATTTGCATTACCATCCGTCAGCTTGAAACAATACGTAAAACTGAATGCTCCCTTTTATCCGGCTTTCAGCAATGAACAGTTAAAAGCCTGCCTCCATGATTTTGATATGAATGAGGACATTCATTTGGGAGAACTGTCTATGGGGCAGAAGAAAAAGGCTTTCATGTGTTTTGCATTGGCTGCCAATACTTCTTTGCTGGTCATGGATGAACCCAGTAACGGACTGGACATTCCTTCCAAAAGTCAGTTCCGCAAGGTGATTGCATCGGGCATGACAGACGACAAGTCAGTGGTTATTTCTACCCATCAAGTGAGGGATATTGACAGTCTGTTGGATCATGTGGTGATAATCGACGGTACCCATGTATTACTGAATGAATCAGTTAAGGATATTTGTGGGAAACTGTATTTTGCAGAACAAGGAATGAATGAGCCGACAGAAGCCGCACTGTATGTACAGCCTTCGGTTCAGGGCAACAGCGTGATTCTTCCCAATGTTTATAACGAAGAAACCAAGCTGAATCTGGAAGTGCTGTTCAACGCAATGTTGGCAGAAAGAGAAAAAATGCAATCAATATTTAACAAGTAAAGACACAGACACATTATGGATACTAATCATTTCTTTAGCTTTTCGCGTATCGCCATGGTGATGAAATGCGAGATTATGGAAAACTGGAAAAAGAACCTGTATAGTTTAATCGGACTTTATGCCGCTTTTGCAATAGTAATGGTAGGCAATATGTGGGGAATGAGCGTAAATGCAGAAAATACATTTGCTAATCCGGTTCTGTTCTTTACGCGTTATTGTACGAATGTCATGGGTTCTTTCATCTTTATCTTCATGTTGGGGAGTTTGATTTATGCTTCCGGCATTTTGGATAATATGAAGAATAAGGAAATGCGCATCTCTTTTTTGATGCTTCCTGCAACGATGGTAGAGAAATATGTGGCACGCTTCCTGATGGCTACGCTGGGATTTGTGGTAGTGGTTACTGTCGGACTGCTTTTGGCGGAGATTACCCGTTATATTTTGCTCCCTTTGTTTAATTTGCCTGATATATTTCATCATTCTGCGCTGTTCAAGGTGTTTTCTATGATTGCTGTAGACGGTGAACAGTCATTCAGAGGTTCTAATGCTTTTAATATGGAGTATATGCCTTGGCTGGGTGAGGCTTGTGGATGGAGCTTTCTGATTTGGTCACACTCACTCTATGTTTTGGGAGGAAGTTTTTGGTACAAGAGAGCTTTTCTCAAGACTTTGGGGACACTGATTGTGATTTCTATTCTTGGCTCTATTATTACGGTACAGATTGTGGAGTGGATAGGAAAAGAAGGCATGATGGGGCTTCACGACTGGTTGGAAGAGAATTTCCAATGGATGACTCTGAACAAACTGCTTGCATTTGGCGGTGCTTTCTTCAGTGCCTTCACAATGTTCAACTGGTGGCTGGGCTATAAGTTCTTTACCCATTCGCAAGTGATTAAACCCAAATTCCGGTTGATATGAAATATGAAGAGAGTCAATTCATCTATCGGCAGATAACCGGAGCATGCGACGAGATTCTGCAAGGGCAATATCCCGGAGAAGAGCGGATTCCTTCGGTCAGAGAATTTGCAAGCTTAGTGGAGATGAATGCCAATACGGTAGTCCGTACTTATGATTATTTGCAAGGGTTGGAAATCATATACAATGTTGAACAAATAAAGACACAGGCACATTATGTATACTAATAACTTCTTTTGTTTGTCGCGTATCGCCATGGTGATGAAACGCGAGATTATGGGAAACTGGAAAAAGAACCTGTTTGGCTTTTTGGGTTTGTATTCCGCTTTTTTACTTACCTATTTAGGTATTATGGCAAAGTATGATGGATATGAAATAGCTCGTATCACCGAAAGAACTTCTTCTGATTTTACACAAGGGCATTTTCAGACATTCATAGTGATAACGGTTGTTGCTTTCCTTTATTTCGCTTCTCGTATTATGGAAAATATGCGTACTAAGGAGCTTCGTATAGCCTATTTGATGGTTCCTGCTACTTCTATTGAAAAGTTTGTAGCATGCGCATGTTATGTGACGGTGGGAACGGTTATCCTTTTAATCGGAGCTTCTGTTTTGGCGGAACTGACTCACTTTCTGTTTGTACCCCTTTTTGATTTACCTGATGCTGTGAATACTTTTGTACTGCCTCAGGTGTGGGAAATGTCATGTAATGTATTCAATCCTTTTGTGACTTACCCGGTACAAGTATGGGATGGTGAAAGTTCTCGAATTATCGAACAAACTATGTTTTATAATTGGCTGTGTGTGTTCTCTATCCTGTTGTGGTTTCATTCATTATATATTTTAGGAGGAAATATCTGGTATAAGTCTGCGTTTGTTAAAACTACAGGAATCATAATTGCTGTCAGCCTGGTGCTTGCCTATGTTGTGGTTAATGCAGGCTCCCTTCATTGGAATTGGCTGTATGATATGATGCAGCATAATTCAAGTTGGTTGACAGAGAACTTTATGTCCGGAGCCGGTGCTCTATTTTTCTTCTTGCTGACCGCACTTAACTGGCGGCTGGGCTATAAGCTCTTTACCCGTTCACAGGTTATTAACCCTAAATTCCGTTTGCTATGAAATTTAAGGAAAGTAAATCTATTTATTTGCAGATAGCCGACCGAATATGCGACGAGATTCTGCAAGGGCAATATCCCGAAGAAGAGCGGATTCCTTCGGTCAGGGAATATGCCGGCACAGTGGAAGTGAATGCCAATACGGTAGTCCGCACTTATGATTATTTGCAAGGGTTGGAAATCATATACAATAAACGAGGCATTGGCTATTTTGTATCGACAGGAGCAAAAGAGCGTATCATCACTCTTCGCAAAGATATTTTCTTGCATGAGGACTTGCCGGAGTTTTTCAGACAACTGAAGACATTGGAGATTCCCCTGAATGAGATAGACAAGATGTATAAAGCGTATTTGAAACAGCAATAGTAACACAAACACATTTTTCAGCACACGACAGCATAAATACGGATTATATTTATAGCAATGCAAACACAGCATCGGTCTTGCTTTTTGGGTCTTGCCTGTTTTACCGTCCGTAGAACAGGCATTGACTATTTTGATAAGGGGTTAAATATGTCTAAACGATAGAAAAGTTTTTATTGTATACTGCATAATTATTTTAATTTATATAGAAGTCATTTAAAGTTATCCCTCATTCATTGGCAGATTAAAATGAAAGCACTTGTTCTTGAAATGAAAAGTGCATTTCTATGGCTCAGCTTACAAAGCTAGCGGCCCAACACCTGTTTCCGGATGTTGTCTCCTCCGGTTTCCAACCTCTGCATACGTCTAGAACTCCCTAAGTCGTTTCATTAGTCGGACTAAGCGTTTTCGTCCTTTCGATTATGCCTGTCTGTCAGTCGGATTACTACAGACTCCGGCAATGGACTGTATAGTCCATTGCGGTAGACCGTACAGTCCACTGTAACGGACCGTACAGTCCGCTGCCGGAGACTGTAATAATCTTCCGTTTAAAAAGCCTTGGCTGACCCTACGAAACGGCTTACTCTTCCCTTTGTTGGTGAATGTTTGTCTGAATCTCTCTATTTCTTGATATAAGTCAAACAGTTACCATCCGAAAACTCAGTAACTTTGCACCTCGAAAAAAACAGGGTAACAAGTGAATGAAATAAAAGAACCGAGAAGTGTGCGCCGGAATTTGTCTAAGCTGGTCGTACCTATCTTTATAGAAACTTTATTGATTATGATGCTGGGGGCAGTTGACACTATCATGCTGAGCCAGTATTCGGACAATGCGGTTGCCGCCGTCGGAGTGGTGAACCAGCTGATTATGTTTGCCTTTCTTATCTTTGAGGTGATAAACTTGGGTACCTCTGTGCTTTGTTCGCAATATTTGGGGGCAAAGAAACAGAAGAATGTGGTTCAGGTGGTAGGCGTGGCTATCCTGCTCAATCTTGTGCTCGGATTAGTGGTAAGCGCTGTTCTGCATTATGGAGCGCCGTCATTATTGACGCTGATGGGGCTGCGCCCCGAGTTGATGGCCTATGGAGTGGGGTATATGGAGATAGTGGGGGCGTTCGCCTTCTTTCAGGCACTTTCACTGACGGTTTCTGCTTCTTTGCGTAGTGCTAACAAGGCTGTCTACCCTATGATGGTCATTGTTGTAGTGAATATTCTGAATATCGTAGGCAATTACTCCTTAATCTTCGGTAAGTTTGGAATGCCGGCATTGGGAGTGGAAGGGGCTGCCGTTTCGACAGCTTTCGCCCGGGGCGTGTCGATGGTTATCCTCTTTATCATTCTGTTTCGTAAATATATACCCAAGTTTCCGGTTGACTATTTTCGCCCTTTCCCCTTTGTGGAACTGAAGAATCTGTTGAAAATCGGTCTTCCGTCGGCAGGAGAGAATATGTCTTATAGCTTTTCGCAGGTGGTGCTGACTTATTTTATCAATATGCTGGGCAATGAAGCTCTGACCACACGTACTTATGTGGTTAATATTGTGATGTTTGTCTACCTCTTCGCAATAGCCATGGCACAAGGCGGGGCTATCTGCATCGGACATTTGGTGGGAGAGAAGAAAATAAGGGCTGCCTATCTGTTGGGCAAGTATGTGATGCGTATTTCTATTTTAGTGTCGCTGGTACTTTCCTGTATTTGGGCTTTGATGGGGCACACGCTCTTCAGTTGGTTGACAAACAATGCAGAGATTGTCCGTTTGGGTACTGTCATCCTTTTTGTCGATGTGGTGCTCGAAGTGGGGCGTGCCATCAACATTTATGCCACCAATGCCCTTCGTGCAACCGGAGATGTGAACTATCCTTTTTATGTAGGGGTAGTCGTACAATGGGGCATAGCAGTGGGCTGCGGCTATCTGTTCGGACTCTATTGGGGGTGGGGACTGGTCGGTATGTGGTGTGCTTTCTTATTGGACGAGAACATTCGCGGCATCATTTTTGTGCGGCGTTGGAATAGTATGAAGTGGGCAAAGAAAGGATTTGTGAAATAATAAATGTGATTTTCGCAAACTTTATAGTGATTGAGGCGGTTAAACTCAATAAAAAGAATTAATTTTGCAGCCTGATAATTATCTAAAATATATTATGGAGCTCGATTTACTCACGGCAATATCACCTATTGACGGTCGATACAGAGGAAAAGCGGGAGCTTTGGCCTCTTATTTTTCTGAATTTGCACTCATTAAGTACCGTGTGCAGGTAGAAATAGAATATTTCATCACTTTATGTGAGCTACCGTTACCGCAGCTGACAAGCTTTGACCATGCACGTTTTGCATCGCTTCGTGCTATCTACCAAAACTTTTCGGAAGCCGATGCCGGGCGCATTAAGGAAATAGAAAGTGTTACAAACCACGATGTTAAAGCTGTAGAATATTTCATTAAGGAACAATTCGACAAGTTGGGCGGAATGGAAGAGTACAAGGAGTTTATCCACTTCGGCCTTACCTCTCAGGACATTAATAATACGTCAGTGCCTTTGTCTGTCAAAGAAGCATTGGAACAAGTATATTATCCGCAGATTGAAGAACTGATTGCGCAGCTGACCGCTTATGCAGAAGAATGGGCAAATATTCCGATGTTGGCCAAAACTCACGGACAGCCTGCGTCTCCCACCCGTTTGGGAAAGGAAATCATGGTGTTCGTTTATCGTCTTAACCGTCAGCTGGCTGTGTTAAAGGCGTGTCCTCTCACTGCCAAATTCGGTGGAGCCACAGGTAACTATAATGCACATCATGTGGCATATCCGCAATATGACTGGAAAGCATTCGGCAATAAGTTTGTGTCTGAAAAGCTTGGTCTGGAACGTGAGGAATACACCACTCAGATTTCAAATTATGACAATCTGGGAACTGTCTTTGATGCAATGAAACGCATCAATACCATTATGATTGACATGAACCGCGACTTCTGGCAGTATATCTCTATGGAATATTTCAAGCAGAAAATCAAGGCGGGTGAAGTCGGTTCGAGCGCAATGCCGCATAAAGTGAACCCTATCGACTTTGAAAATGCGGAAGGAAACTTGGGTATGGCCAATGCTATATTGGAGCACCTTTCTTCTAAACTGCCGGTTTCGCGCTTGCAGCGTGACTTGACAGACTCTACTGTGCTGCGCAATGTAGGTGTACCCTTCGGACATATCATCATTGCCATTCAAAGTTCATTGAAGGGGTTGCGTAAACTGCTGCTGAATGAACATAAGATTTATGAGGATTTGGATAACTGTTGGAGTGTAGTGGCAGAAGCTATTCAAACCATTCTTCGTCGGGAAGCTTATCCGCACCCGTATGAGGCTCTGAAAGCGTTGACACGTACTAATCAGGCTATTACCGAATCGTCTATCAAAGAATTTATCGAAACATTGAATGTCAGTGAAGAAATAAAAAAAGAGCTGCGTGAGATTACGCCGCACAACTATACAGGCATTTGAAACGTTATTTATTCAAACTAAAAAAAGAAACAGAGCCCGAGAGGGCGTTATACATTAATTAAATTAAGGAGAAATCATGAGTACAGAAAATGAAAACAGACAAGAAGGTTCTGTAAACGAAGAAAACCAGAATGTCAGCCGTGATGGTGGTTATAAGTCTTATAACAGAGACAATAATTACAACAGATACAACAACGACGGCGAACAGCGTCAGTATCGTCCCCGCACCAGCTATAACCGCGAGGGAGGAGAACGTCCTTATCGCTCTTCATATAATAATGGTGAGCGTCCTTCTTACAATCGTTATAACAATAACGGCGAACGCCCGCAACGTCCTCGTTTTAATCCTAACAGTGAAGAAGGCGGTGAACGCCCGTATCGTCCGCGTACTAATTATAACCGTGAAGGCGGCGAACAACGTCCGTACACTCCGCGTCCCCGCTTTAACAGCGGTGAAGAGGGAGGCGAACGTCCGTATCGTCCGCGTACCAACTATAACCGCGAAGGTGGTGAGCAGCGTCCCTACTCTCCGCGCCCGCGTACCAATTATAACCGTGAAGGCGGCGAACAGCGTCCGTACACTCCGCGTCCGCGTTTCAATAGCGGCGAAGGCGGTGAACAGCGTCCCTATACTCCGCGTCCCCGCATAGGAGGTTATAATCAGGGCGGTGGATATAACCGTGAAGGCGGCGACCGTCCGTATCGTCCGCGTACCGGAGGTTACAATCAGGGTGGCGGATACAACCGTCCTTACCGTCCGCGCACCGGTGACTATAATCCGAATGCTAAATATAGCTTGAAGAAACAGATAGAATATAAGGATATTCTGACTGATCCGAACGAACCGATTCGCTTGAATAAGTTCCTGGCAAATGCCGGTGTTTGCTCTCGTCGTGAGGCTGATGAATTCATCACAGCCGGAGTGGTAAGCGTAAACGGTGTGGTAGTGACAGAACTGGGTACTAAAATCAAGCGTACGGACGAGGTGAAGTTTCACGACGAACCGGTTAGTATTGAACGCAAAGCTTATGTGTTGCTGAATAAGCCGAAAGATTGTGTGACTACTTCCGATGATCCTCAGGAACGTAAGACGGTAATGGACTTCGTGAAGGATGCCTGCAAGGAACGTATCTATCCTGTAGGCCGTCTGGACCGTAACACGACCGGCGTTCTGTTGTTGACCAATGACGGTGATTTGGCTTCTAAACTGACTCATCCGAAATATCTGAAGAAGAAGATTTATCATGTATATTGTGATAAAAATGTAGCTAAGGCAGATCTTGACCAGATAGCGGCCGGCGTTACTTTGGATGACGGTGAAATCCATGCAGATGCTATCAGCTATGCTTCGGATACAGATAAGTCACAGGTAGGTATCGAAATCCACTCCGGAAAGAACCGTATCGTGCGCCGTATTTTTGAATCACTGGGTTATAAGGTTGTGAAATTGGACCGTGTGTATTTTGCAGGTCTGACCAAGAAAGGGCTTCGTCGCGGTGACTGGCGTTACCTGACAGAACAGGAAGTGAATATGCTTCGCATGGGCTCATTCGAATAATCAAGTAAAATAATAATTAAGAGACAAAACAATGGAAAAAATTAGTAGAACAAAGGTAGTTGACCTGTTGAAGCGTCGTGATTTTGGTGCAACGGTCAATGTAAAAGGTTGGGTTCGTACCCGCCGTGGTAGCAAACAGGTAAATTTTATCGCCCTGAATGACGGTTCTACAATAAATAATGTGCAGATAGTAGTTGATTTGTCAAACTTCGACGAAGAAATGTTGAAGCTTATCACTACAGGTGCATGTATCAGCGTGAACGGTGAACTGACCGAATCTATCGGTTCGGGTCAGGCAGCCGAGATTCAGGCACGTGAAATAGAGGTGCTGGGTGCTTGCGATAACACCTATCCGTTGCAGAAAAAAGGTCATACGATGGAATTCCTTCGTGAGATTGCTCACTTGCGTCCGCGTACCAATACTTTCGGCGCAGTGTTCCGCATTCGTCACAATATGGCGATTGCTATCCATAAGTTTTTCCATGAACGTGGCTTTTTCTACTTCCATACTCCTATTATTACAGCATCAGACTGTGAAGGAGCCGGTCAGATGTTTCAGGTTACTACCAAGAACCTTTATGACCTGAAGAAGGATGAAAACGGTTCTATTATTTATGATGATGACTTCTTTGGCAAACAGGCAAGTTTGACTGTTTCCGGTCAATTGGAAGGTGAGTTGGCTGCCACAGCATTGGGCGCTATCTATACTTTCGGCCCGACTTTCCGTGCCGAGAATTCGAATACTCCGCGTCACTTGGCAGAGTTTTGGATGATTGAACCGGAAGTGGCTTTCAATGACATCATTGACAATATGGATTTGGCTGAAGATTTCATTAAATACTGTGTTCAGTGGGCACTGGATAACTGCTATGACGATGTGAAGTTCTTGAATGATATGTTCGACAAGGGCTTGATAGAACGTTTGCAAGGGGTATTGAACGAAACTTTCGTCCGTTTGCCTTATACAGAAGGTGTCAAAATATTGGAAGAAGCGATAGCGAAAGGCCATAAGTTTGAATTCCCGGTTTATTGGGGAGTGGACTTGGCATCAGAGCACGAACGCTTCTTGGTAGAAGAACACTTTAAACGTCCGGTTATCCTGACTGACTATCCGAAAGAAATCAAAGCATTCTATATGAAGCAGAATGAAGACGGAAAGACAGTCCGCGCTATGGATGTGTTGTTCCCGAAGATTGGTGAAATTATTGGCGGTTCTGAACGTGAAGCGGACTATAATAAACTGATGAGCCGCATTGAGGAATTAAACATTCCGATGAAAGATATGTGGTGGTATCTGGATACTCGTAAGTTCGGTTCATGTCCTCACTCCGGTTTTGGACTTGGTTTTGAACGTCTGTTGTTGTTCGTGACAGGTATGACCAATATCCGTGACGTGATTCCGTTCCCGCGTACTCCGCGCAATGCTGAATTCTAAAAGATATAAATAATGATGAAGAATCCTGCCCTATAACATAGAGCAGGATTTTTTTTTTCATTATTTATCTCTTTCTTTGTATTCAATAAATTTTCAGGTGCTTAATCTTTTAAATATTACGATATGAAAAATGCTCAATGGATACTTGCAGGTGTGTTCTCTTTTATTGCCTTCACATTGTTACTCTCAAAGGGTGAAGGGGAACGAAATGTGGCTTTGGATATGTTAGGGATAGAGACTATGGCTTATGGCGAAGATTTACCAGATGTTATAATTACTTGTGGCAGCCCTGAAAATAGGGGACGTTGCTGGGATGGCGAGTGCCAAACTACATGGACACCATTTGGATGGTATAAAGCGTGGGATTGTAACCGGGCAACAGGTAATCAAAATGATTTTTGTAGTGATGGCGTTCCATGTTGAGAGTATTGAAAGTATTATTATTTATTCCCCTTTTGTTTGTAGTGACAGAATGCTGTGATAGAGGGGGCGAAATGGCGGAATATACTATTCATTTTGATTTAGGGAAAGCTGTAAAGATGAATTTGTCGGAGTTCGTGGATAGTATTTCTGTTATACCGCTGGCTACGAATGATAGTTCGCTTATAAAGAATGTGGTTGGCTTGTCATTTGTAGATAGTATTTTCTATATTAATGATAACCAAACGAATATATTATCCTTTGACTGTGAAGGCAATTTTTTGTGCTCTACTGCAAAACTGCGTGGTAGTGGCCCTAATGAGTATTTTGCTTGTATTGATTTTAATATATTGGAAAATGGTAATTGGGAGATTTTTGATGGTCTGAAACATCGACTTTGGGAGTATGATTCGAATTTGAACTATGTGTCATCTTCTGAGTTGCCGGAAGATGTTCTTCCGGCCTCTAATTTTCTAAGAGTTTCGAAGGATATTTGTATTATTGAAGATGTGAATTCTTTGAAATTTTATTCGTCAAAAGAGGGGAGGGTTTTAAAAATGATTTCCTTGCCTCATAAGAAGGGGTTGCCAAGTATAACACGAAATTCAGGATTGAAAAAGTTGAATGGCGAAATTTATTATTCATTGCGAACTCCGGAGCGAATATTGTTTAAAGTCGATATTGAGAAAATGAACTTGCAGCCCTATTATGCTTTTGACTTTGGGCAATATAATTTTAATTTAGGAGAATTACCTGATGGATTGTCTCTTTCATTTTATCAAAACTATGTAATGGCTAATGATGGGGTGGCATTTGTTGCAGATAAATTGGCTTCCTCTACTGTGCAAATGTGTTTTTTTATCTATGACAAAAAGATGTATTTTGCTATCCATAATAAGAATAACGGATTTTATGGGATATATTACAATGAGGCAAAATCTTTTCATCAATTGATGATTCCTAATCTATATTTAAATGATGTGTTATATTATATTTGTGAACCTCGGGCGCTTGACTATGTTTTAGATTTTAAATTGATGTCTTCTGATGATATTAACAAAGTCCAATCAATACGAGAAGATGATAACCCTGTTATCGTGTGTTATAAATTAAAAAGATGATGAAACGGTATTTTATTCCATTGGTTGTTGTGGTATGTGCTATTATTGGTACGTTTTTATTCACAAAGAGTCAATTAGATAAACAGTATGAAGTGTGTCGTATGAATAACGCAAATATAGTTGGTGATAGAAGATATCTTGAATCATTAGTTAAGTCAATGATTAATGACATGAATCAATCGGTGTCTTCTTCTGCTTTATTGGTGAGGGGACAGGATTCTCTTGCATTATCAGAGATTGTTTCCTTTCCATGCCTTTTAATATATATACCTGAAACAGATAATATTTGTATGGGATGTGTTGATTATGCTATTGAAGCAGTGAAAAAAGTATTTGCTGATTTTGAATATAGAACAGATATCGGGATTGTTTCACAGGCGTATAATCCTGATTTAAAGGAGAGGATTATTAATAAAAAAGTATATTTCCTTCAAGAAGACAGCATGTTTATTACTGTTCATAATGAATTTGACAGCCCACTCTATTTAGTGATTAATAATGAATGTCGAGTTATTTCATCTTTTGTCCCTAATGCTAATTTTGAAAATCTGGTTTTAAATTATTTGTCTAAAGTAAAAACAGGTTTGTTACGTGATATAAGCTTTTAGTAATAAAATCCTGCCCTATAACATAGAGCAGGATTTTTTTTGTATTTACCTGTAAAAAAGTCATTTAAAAACGTGGATATATGAAAATTATTTCTAATTTTGTGTATCCACATTACGCAATTTGTTAACTAAATATTATACGACTATGAAACGACATTCTTTATTTTTACTGCTGGTGGCATTTATGCTAATCGGTACCTCTCATGTAATGGGACAAAATAAATCCGCTATTGCCCCTGCTGATTTAAAAGGCATTTGGCAGATGTGTTTTTATGTGTCCGGTGTTCCGAATACTCCTGGAGAATTGAAACCGAGTAATTCATTCAAAATCTTGTCTGACGACGGAAAGTTTACAAATATGACGGTAATTCCTAACCATGGAGCTATTATCATTGGTGCGGGAACCTATAAACAGACCGCAGAGAATGCATATACAGAGCATGTTGAGAAGAATCTGCATTTACCTCAATTGGTAGGTACGGACAATATATTGGAGTTCGAGATGAAAGGTGGTGATGTAATGGTGCTGAAGTTCTTCGTGAAAACTGATAAGGATGGCAATGATATTAATTCATGGTATTATGAAACTTGGAAACGGGTGAAGATGCCGGCTGCTTATCCAAAGGATTTGGTAAGATAATAAACAGAAAATATAGAATATAAGGCGGGTTCTCACCCGCCTTTTCTTGTAATTTGCACAAATCTTCAAAAAATGTGCTATTCTTCGTCACTTTTATGGCTTTGGAAGAACAAAGATTAGAAATAATCGTTAACTTTGTCACCAATAACATAAAATAGAAAAGGAGATTAATGTCTAAGCTTTATATAATAGCAGGTTGCAATGGGGCCGGAAAAACGACGGCATCCTATACAGTGCTTCCCGAAATATTGGACTGTCGCGAGTTCGTCAATGCTGACGAAATCGCAAAAGGCCTTTCTCCTTTTAATCCCTCAAGTGTAGCTATTGAAGCCGGTCGGCTAATGCTTAAACGCATTGGCGAATTGCTTTCTGCCGGAGTCAGTTTTTCTGTTGAAACAACGCTCTCTACCCGTTCTTATATTAATCTCATTCATCAGGCGCAGAGCCAGGGCTATAGCGTCAGCCTGATTTATTTCTGGTTGAATTCGCCTGAGTTGGCCATTGAACGAGTAAAGCAACGTGTTGCCAATGGAGGGCATGATGTGCCGGCACCTATCATTCGCCGTCGTTACCGTGCGGGATTGGATAACTTTTTCCATATTTATATGTCATGTGTGGACTATTGGATGCTGGCAGACAATAGCTCTACACCGCGTGTCATTGTGGCTGATGCTTTTCGTTTGCGGGAAGAGCCACACATTTATAATCATGAACTCTTTAATAAAATCAGAAGTTATGTCAACTGAAGAAGAATATAAGGAACTGAGCGAGAAATTGCGTTATGGTTTAGAACTGGCCGAGCAGCGATTGATAGAAGAAACAGCCCGTCGTGAAGGAACATTGTGCTATGGTCGTCCTGATGGAAAAGTAGTGCGGGTATCTGCAACGGAACTTTTGAAGCTTCGTCAGTCTGCCGGATATGGTTGCCCGGTTTGTGAATCCGATTCGGGATGGAGGCATTAAAAGAGTATTTTTAAGAAAAGATAAGTTGGGGAGATGAATTAATCTTCCCTTTTTTACTGCCGTATGTGAGCTCTCCCCCCTGAAAATCAACCAAAAAATTACTTAATTTGTTTGTCAGTTCAAAGAAAAGCCGTACCTTTGCAAGCCGATTATTATCAAAAGTTTATAAAGAATTAATTCTTAGCGTGTTAATGGTTCTTTGTCCGGGAACGGTTAGAGACGCTGGGAAGAAATTGTTTTTTAGTAGTTAACATTTAAAAAGATTTTAAGAGTGGACACTTTAAGTTACAAGACCATTTCTGCAAACAAAGAAACAGCTCAAAAAGAATGGGTTGTTATCGACGCTACCGATCAGGTCGTAGGCCGTCTCGGTTCGAAAGTTGCGAAACTGTTGAGAGGAAAGTACAAAGCTAGCTTTACCCCTCATGTTGACTGCGGTGATAACGTAATTATCATTAACGCAGACAAAGTAAAATTTACCGGAAACAAGTGGAACGACAAAGTTTACTTGAGATATACAGGTTATCCCGGTGGACAGAGAGAAATGACTCCTGCCGAGCTGATGAAGAAACCTAACGGTGAAGAAAAACTGTTGAAGAGAGTAGTAAAAGGAATGCTTCCCAAAAACCGTCTGGGAGCACAGTTGCTGGGCAACTTGTATGTTTACGCTGGTAGCGAACACAAGCACGAAGCTCAGAGCCCGAAAACAATTGATATAAACTCACTTAAATAATAAAGAATGGAAGTAGTAAATGCATTAGGCAGACGTAAACGCGCAATCGCACGCGTATTCGTAAGCGAAGGTACTGGAAAGATTACTATTAACAAGAGAGACCTTGCAGAGTACTTTCCATCAACTATTCTTCAGTACGTTGTAAAACAGCCTCTGACTAAGGTCGAAGCTGCTGAAAAATATGATATTAAAGTAAATCTTTGTGGTGGTGGTTTCACCGGTCAGTCACAGGCTTTGCGTTTGGCTATCGCTCGTGCTTTGGTGAAAATTAATCCTGAAGATAAGAAGGCACTCCGTGCAGAAGGCTTCATGACACGTGATCCCCGTTCTGTTGAACGTAAGAAACCGGGTCGTCCGAAAGCACGTCGCAGATTCCAGTTCAGTAAACGTTAATATCCGGTTTTACTTAGAACTGGTTAAGAAGCGTTTAGTATCTAAACTGCCGGGACTCTACTTTGTAGCAGACTACCCGATGGTTGGTTGAGATAAACAAAAAAGAAAGTAAACGATTTTAAAGAATAACAAAAATGTCTAGAACTAATTTCGATACATTATTGGAAGCCGGTTGCCACTTCGGACACCTTAAGAGAAAGTGGAACCCTGCAATGGCTCCTTATATCTTCATGGAACGCAATGGTATCCATATCATTGACCTCCACAAAACAGTTGCTAAAGTAGACGAAGCTGCCGACGCACTGAAACAAATTGCAAAATCAGGAAAGAAAGTCCTGTTCGTTGCTACTAAGAAACAAGCTAAGCAGGTAGTAGCTGAGAAAGCTGCTTCTGTAAATATGCCTTATGTAATCGAGCGCTGGCCGGGTGGTATGTTGACCAACTTCCCGACTATCCGTAAGGCTGTGAAGAAAATGGCTACTATCGATAAGTTGACTAACGATGGTACCTATTCAAATCTTTCAAAGAGAGAAGTTCTGCAGATTTCTCGTCAGCGTGCTAAATTGGAAAAGAACTTAGGTTCTATTTCTGACCTTACTCGTCTGCCGTCTGCATTGTTTGTTATCGATGTATTGAAAGAAAACATTGCAATCCGCGAAGCTAACCGTTTGGGTATTCCTGTATTTGCTATCGTTGATACAAACTCAGATCCTTCAAATGTAGATTTCGTAATCCCTGCTAATGATGACGCTACTAAGTCTATCGAAGTTATCTTGGATGCTTGTTGCGCTGCTATGGCAGAAGGATTGGAAGAAAGAAAAGCTGAAAAAGTAGATATGGAAGCTGCCGGTGAAAATGCGCCTAAGAATGCTGCCGGTAAGAAGAAAGCTACTAAAGCTCGCATGGACAAAGCCGAAGAAGAAGCTATCAACGCTGCTAAGGCTGCCGCTTTCATGAAAGACGAAGAAGAAGCTTAATATACTATAGTTGAGAGTTGAGAGTTGAAAGTTGAGAGTTACGATATGCAATTCTCAACTCTCTGTTCTCAACTCTCAACTGCTTTTAAAGACATTATTAACAAATTAAAATAAAGGAATATTATGGCTGTAACTATGGCTGAAATTACCAAGCTTCGTAAAATCAGTGGAGCTGGTATGATGGACTGCAAAAACGCTTTGACTGAAGCTAATGGCGATATCGATAAAGCAATGGAAATTATCCGTAAAAAAGGACAGGCTGTTGCTGCAAAACGTTCTGACCGTGAAGCATCAGAAGGTTGTGTATTGGCTAAATCAACAGGTGAATTCGCTGCAATCATTGCATTGAAGTGTGAAACAGACTTTGTTGCCAAGAATGCTGATTTCGTTGCTTTGACTCAGGCTATTCTGGACGCTGCTGTGGCTAACAAATGTAAGACTTTGGACGAAGTAAAGGCATTGCCGTTGGGCAACGGTACTGTACAGGATGCAGTAACTGACCGTAGCGGTATCACCGGTGAGAAAATGGAGTTGGACGGCTACAATGTAGTTGAAGGAGCTTATACTTCTATCTATAACCACCAGGGAAACAACCAACTTTGTACTATTGTGGCTATGAACAAGGAAGCTGAGGCTGCAGCTCACGGAGTAGCTATGCAGATTGCAGCTATGAACCCTATCGCAATTGACGAAGCCGGTGTTCCTGAATCAGTGAAGGAAGCTGAAATTCAGGTAGCTATCGATAAGACTAAGAAAGAACAAGTGGACAAGGCTGTGGAAGCTGCTTTGAAGAAAGCCGGCATCAACCCTGCACATGTAGACAGTGAAGATCACATGGAAAGCAACAAGGCTAAGGGATGGATTACTGACGAAGACATTGCCAAGGCTAAGGAAATCATTGCTACTGTTTCTGCAGAGAAGGCTGCTAACCTGCCCGAAGCTATGATTCAGAACATTGCTAAAGGTCGTTTGGGCAAGTTCTTGAAGGAAGTTTGCTTGTTGAATCAGGAAGATATCATGGATGGCAAGAAGACTGTAAGAGAAGTGTTGAAAGAAATCGATCCTGAATTGCAGATTGTTGATTTCAAACGTTTCACTTTGCGTGCTGAGTAATATTTATGAGAAAGCCCTTGGCTCAGGTCTCTGTGATGAGGGTTATATGGTAGGAAAGAGGGTGCGCACCCTCTTTCCTTTTTTTTATTTCGTCTGTGTATATCCTTCCGCCTTCAACAACTCGATAACCCGCTGTTTGAACTCTCCTTGAATGATGATTTCTCCATCCTTCACAGAACCGCCCACACCGCATTTGGTTTTGAGCAACTTGCCCAATTCCTTCCGGTCATCTTCGGAACCGATAAATCCATTGACAAGGGTGACAGTTTTACCGCCCCGGCCTTTCTTCTCTATACTGACGCGCAATTTTTGCTGCTTTTTATCCGGAGTGGCTGTCTCTTCTTCTTCCTCCTGCTCATAGTTGAAATCGGGATTCGTCGAGTACACCACATTCAGACGCTCTTTCCAATCGTTATTTTTCATGTGAATTTTGCTTAAATGAGTACTCAAAGATACTACATTTTTTATTCTCAAAAGGCAGTGGTAACAAATAAAAGTGTACTTTTGCACATTACCTAATGATAATGCCAATAGAAACAGATGGATATACGTATGCATAAATTCTCAGATAAAGTGCCTGAGCCTACTTTGCGCAGACTCCCTTGGTATCTTTCTAATGTAAAGCTGATGAAAGAGAGAGGAGAAACGTATGTGTCTTCTACCCAGATATCCAAGCAGATTAATATAGATGCGTCTCAGATAGCGAAAGACCTTTCGTATGTCAATATATCCGGTCGTACTCGTGTGGGCTATGAAATAGATGCGCTCATCGAAGTGCTGGAACGTTTTCTGGGCTTTACGCACATGCATAAAGCATTCCTGTTTGGGGTAGGTAGCCTGGGAGGAGCGTTGCTGCGCGATTCGGGTCTTCACCATTTCGGGTTGGAGATAGTAGGTGCTTTTGATGTGAACCCTGACATTGTGGGAACTGAAATTAATGGTATCCCCATCTATCATTCCGATGCCTTTGAACAGATGATGGAGGAATGTAATGTCAATATAGGAGTATTGACTGTGCCTATCAATATAGCACAGGAGATAACGGATAAGATGGTGGCGGGTGGAATTAAAGCTGTTTGGAACTTTACTCCGTTCCGTATTCGTGTTCCCGAAGATATTGTAGTGCAGAATACTTCACTGTATGCTCATCTGGCTGTGATGTTTAACCGTTTAAATGTAAATCAGGACTAAAATTATATGAAGATATTAGCCGTAGGTATGAATTATGTGGCTCATTGCCACGAGTTGCATGCCGATGAAAACTTACCGAAGGAACCGGTCATTTTTATGAAGCCCGATTCTGCGTTGCTTAAAGATAGCAAGCCTTTCTTTATCCCGGATTTCTCTCAACAGGTAGATTATGAAACAGAACTGGTGGTTCGTATCAACCGTCTGGGAAAAAACATAGCCGAACGGTTTGCACATCGTTATTATGATGCGGTGACGGTGGGGATTGACTTTACGGCACGCGATCTTCAGCGCCGGTTTCGCGAAGAGGGCAAACCGTGGGAGTTATGCAAGGGGTTTGATAATTCGGCTGTTATCGGAGACTTTGTATCGGTGGATAAGTTCAAGGATATTCAGAATTTGAAGTTCCATTTGGATATTGACGGTAACACGGTTCAGCAGGGCAATACGGCAGATATGCTTTTTAAGGTAGACGAAATCATTGCTTATGTCAGCCGTTTCTTTACGTTAAAAATAGGAGATTTACTGTTTACCGGCACACCGGTGGGAGTAGGACCGGTCAGCGTCGGCCAGCATTTGCAAGGCTACCTGGAAGAAGAAAAACTATTAGATTTCTATGTAAGATGAAAATAAGAGTAGGATTTGGATTTGACGTACATCAGTTGGTGGCAGGCCGTGAGTTGTGGCTGGGAGGAATAAAGTTTGAACATGAATTGGGCCTGTTGGGACATTCGGATGCCGACGTGCTGATTCATGCCATTTGCGATGCATTGCTCGGAGCGGCCAATATGCGTGACATCGGCTATCATTTTCCCGACACGGCAGGTGAGTTTAAGAATATAGACAGCAAGATTCTGTTGGCCAAAACAGTTGATTTGATTGCGGCCAAAGGCTATAAGGTAGGCAACATAGACGCGACCGTCTGTGCTGAACGCCCGAAACTGAAAGCGCGTATACCCGAGATGCAGGAAGTCTTGGCACATCTGATGAAAATAGATACGGACGATGTTTCCATCAAAGCAACTACGACGGAGAAGCTGGGCTTTACGGGGCGCGAAGAGGGTATTTCGGCTTATGCCACCGTACTGATAGAAAAGTGATTTTCACACGTACGTACGTGTGCCGTTATACATACGTACGTGTAGCCTTATGCGGATATATGTATGAGCCTATACTGACGTACGTGTGAGGCGATGCATACTAACGTGTTTTTCTTTGTCTTATAAACTCAATCCTAAAGTCAGTAATATCCCGAATAATAGCATATTGCGTGAGGTCTCTCCCAATATGCTGTTCAGTTCTTTGCCTTTGTTGATTCTCACCATCCGTTGCCAAGTCAGGAAATGGGGAAGAATATAGATTTGTGGCAGTATTGCTGCCCATATATGTCCGCTGACGACAAACAAGAGGCATAACCATGCGGCTGCCAATCCTAAAAACAGATAGAGCATACGCCCTGTTGCCGCGCCCCATCTTACGACCAGCGTTTTCTTGCCGCTTAACGCATCCTGTTCCCGGTCGCGATAATTGTTTACCATTAACAAGGTATCGATAATCATGCCACATACCACAGAGGCGATAGTGACATTCCATGTCCAGTCATGGCACATTACATAATAAGTGCATCCCACAGGCACAAAACCGAAGAATACTATGACCAACACATCTCCCCAGCCATGATAAGCCAAAGGATAGGGACCGGCAGTATATAAAAAGGCGAACAGAATACACAGCAGTCCGACCGGAATCATCTCTGCTCCACTGTAGAAAAGCAGAAGGACTCCAACCGCACATGCCAACATGGTGGTCAGCGCGATACCCCGTTTCATGGCTTCCAATGTAATCCATCCCTGTGCACATGCCCGTTCGGGACCCAACCGGTCTTCGCGGTCACTTCCTTTTAAATAGTCAAAAAAGTCATTGATAAAGTTGGCATCTATCTGCATCAGAAAAGCAAAGAGAAAACAGAGCGTGGCAGGTATGATTTGAAACCATCCGTCTGATGCTGCCAAGGCACATCCCAGCATGACGGGAACAGCGGCACCTGCCAATGTCTTGGGGCGTGCAGCCAATAGCCATGCTTTTATAGAATTTGTTTTAACAGTTTCCATCCATTTCATATTAAAGATGTGCAAAGATAAACAATTAATTTTCTATCTTTACTTCTCATTAAAAAGAAAAAGACATGAAGAAAGCCGTTCTCTATTTGTTGCTTGCCGCAGCTCTGTTTACTTCCTGCGCCACTGCTTCTCTGTCAAAGTATCGTGGAGTGGGGCGCGTCAAGCAGTATGATTTTTATAGTTATGACGTTCCGTCGGCATTCGACGGATTCCGTATTGGTTTTGCATCGGATTTCCATTATGAAAGCCGCTTCACACGCAAGCGTCTTGACAATGCGATACGTGCATTACAATCTTTAAATGCCGATGTATTATTATTGGGCGGAGACTACGGTAGTCCGAAAGGGGGAAATCTGGACACGTTATTCACCGCATTGGGAAAAGTGCTTACACCGTATGGCACCTATGGTGTGATGGGAAACCATGATTACAGTTATTGCTATGCGGAGGTGGCGGAGGCCATGAAAAAGAACAATGTGCACTTAATGGAGCATAAAAGCTATAAGTTACTGAAGGACGGGCAACACATTATCATCAGTGGTGTGCGCAATCCTTTTGACCTGAAAAAGAATGGTGATTCACCTTCACAACACTTTTCTGCCGATGATTTTATCCTCTTGCTGACGCATACTCCCGATTATGCTGAAGATACGGACGTATCTAACGCCAACTTGGTTTTGGCCGGACATACCCATGGCGGTCAAGTGAGTCTGTTTAAGAAGTTCTCTCCGGTAAAGCATTCCATTTATGGTAACCGTTTTCTGACCGGCCGGAAAGAAAATAGCGCCGGTGTTCCTATTATTATAACGAACGGACTGGGTACTTCGAGAGTGAATGTTCGTCTGTTTACCCCCAGTGAGGTGGTTGTGGTGGTACTTCATCGGGTAGAGAAAAAATAATATGAAAAAAGACAGATTCCGATGCAACGTTTTGAGGGGTGTTTGCGTCTAATAGATAAAGAACACAAGATAGAACGCGAAAGCAAACACAAAATAGAACGCGAAAAACGAACACAAGTAAAACACGAAGTACAAACATTAAAAATAAAACAGTATGAAAACTACAGGATTTTTTAAAGTAATGATGGTTATTGTATTTGCCATGGCAAGTGTATTGACAATGAATGCGGCGGAATCTGAGAAGATTACTAATGTGGAGATGGACAATGGTCGAATAAGTGCGAAGGTGGTGTATCAGCAGGAAGGCAACTATCTGACTCCTGATTTCCGCTTTGAGTATGCTTATAATGACAAGAATCAGATTATCGAAAAGAAGGCCTTGAAATGGGATGGCTCGAAATGGATGAATTATTATTGCATCACCGTGACGTATACGGATGCCGAAGCGCATATCCAATATTCCATGTGGGATAAAAAGTCCCAGCACTTTCAACCGACAGAGAAGTATGTTTACGGACTTGAGGAAGCCGGCAAGTTCCTTGCATAGTGTCTTTTAGAATGACTTATCGTATTTGAAATTAGTTATTATACCGAGAATTGTGTGTTTCCCCGTAAGGTATTACAGTGTAATATCCTTGCGGGGTTTTTCCGTTTAAGCGGCTAAACGGACTGTTTAACCACTGAATTGTCCGGTTCAAGGCGGCTCATCTGGAGGAAATGGGAGAATCGATTACATTTGTCTCCCAATAAAAAGTATAAAACATGTTCAACGCTATCCTTCGATTCTCAGTAAAAAAGAAACTCTTTGTGGGGCTGACCACTTTGTTTCTTCTGATTGGTGGAATTTATTCCATGTTGACGCTTCCCATAGATGCAGTGCCCGATATTACCAATAATCAGGTGCAGATAGTGACGGTGTCGCCCACTTTGGCACCTCAGGAAGTGGAGCAACTCATCACGATGCCCGTGGAAATTGCCATGAGTAACATTATGAATGTGACGGAAATCCGTTCTGTATCGCGTTTCGGACTTTCTGTGGTTACGGTCGTCTTTAAAGAAAATGTGCCTACACTGGATGCCCGGCAGTTGGTCAATGAACAGATACAGACTGTGTCGGGAGAGATTCCATCCGAACTGGGTGCACCCGAGCTGATGCCCATTACTACGGGGCTTGGCGAAATTTATCAGTATGTGCTGAAAGTGGCTCCGGGATATGAAGACAAGTATGATGCGATGGAGCTTCGCACCATTCAGGATTGGATTGTGAAGCGGCAATTGTCCGGCATTCCGGGCATTGTGGAAATCAATAGTTTCGGCGGCTATCTGAAACAATATGAGGTAGCGGTAGACCCGGATGTCCTTTTCTCTTTGAATATCACAATCGGAGAGGTTTTTGAAGCTCTGAACAAGAATAATCAGAACACCGGAGGCAGCTATATAGAAAAGGTGAACCGTGCTTATTATATTCGTTCCGAGGGTATGATAAACCGTATTAAGGATATTGAACAGGTAGTCGTAGCCAACCGTAACGGGATTCCCATTCATATAAGTGATATCGGAGCAGTGCGGTTTGGCGCGCCCAAGCGCTTCGGTGCCATGACGATGGACGGTGAAGGAGAGTGTGTGGGCGGCATTGCCATGATGCTTAAAGGGGCCAATGCCAATGTAGTGACCGGAGAGTTGGAGAAAAGGGTGGAGAAAATACAGAAGATATTGCCGGAAGGTGTCAGTATTGAACCTTATTTGAACCGTTCGGCTTTGGTCAATCGAAATATCTCGACTGTCATACATAATCTGATAGAGGGGGCTATTATCGTATTTATCGTACTGATTATATTCTTGGGCAATGTGCGTGCGGGGCTTATTGTCGCTTCTGTCATTCCGTTGGCCATGCTGTTTGCCTTTATTATGATGCGGCTGTTCAATGTCTCTGCCAATCTGATGAGTCTGGGAGCGATAGACTTTGGTATTGTTGTCGACGGCTCCATTGTGATACTCGAAGGTATCTTGGCCCATCTATACGGACGGAAGTTCCGTGGGCGTACCTTGTCCGCCGAAGAAATGGATACAGAGGTGGAGAGGGGGGCCTCGGGTGTAGTGCGTTCGGCTACTTTTGCCGTGTTTATCATCCTTATCGTATTCTTCCCTTTATTGACGCTGACCGGTATCGAGGGCAAATATTTCACTCCGATGGCTAAGACATTGGTATTCTGTATTATCGGTGCATTGTTGCTGTCGCTTACTTATGTGCCTATGATGGCTTCTTTGTTTCTGAAACATCATATTGTAACGAAATCGACTTTTGCCGACCGTTTCTTTGAGAGGCTGAATAAGCTCTATTCCCGGGCTTTGCATGTTTGTCTGAAGTTTAAATGGGGGACGGTGGCGGCTGCTTTTGCGGCATTGGCTTTTTCATTGTTCCTGTTTACCCGGTTGGGGGCGGAATTCATTCCTACTTTGGATGAAGGGGATTTTGCGATGCAGATGACCTTGCCAGCAGGCAGCTCGTTGAGCGAAAGTATTACCGTATCCGATGAGGCAGAGAAAGTTTTGAAGGAAAAGTTTCCCGAAATAAAACATGTGGTGGCAAAGATTGGTACGGCCGAAGTGCCTACCGACCCGATGGCGGTTGAAGATGCCGATGTGATGATTATCATGAAGCCGTTCAAGGAATGGACAAGTGCTTCGAGCCGTGCCGAGATGGTGGAAAAGATGAAGGAGGCGTTGGAACCTTTGTCAGAACGGGCCGAATTTAATTTCTCACAACCCATCCAACTTCGTTTCAATGAATTGATGACGGGGGCGAAGGCTGATATTGCAGTGAAACTGTATGGCGAGGATACACATGAACTTTATGAGAAGGCCAAGGAAGCGGCGAAGTATGTGGAACAAGTGCCCGGAGCGTCTGATGTCATTGTGGAGCAAACAATGGGACTTCCGCAGTTGGTTGTGAAGTATAATCGCGGAAAGATAGCCCGTTACGGCATCAATATAGAAGAACTGAATACCATTATCCGTACGGCGTATGCCGGAGAAGCGAGTGGGGTGGTATTTGAAAATGAGAGGCGTTTTGACTTGGTTGTCCGGCTGGATCAGGAGAAGGTGGCTGATTTGAACTTGGATAAACTGTTTGTGCGTTCGGGTGAGGGCATCCAGATACCGGTCAGTGAAGTGGCTACCATCGATTTGGTAAACGGGCCGTTACAGATAAACAGGGATGCGACCAAACGACGTATTGTCATCGGGGTCAATGTGCGCGGTGCTGATATCCAGCAGGTGGTGCAGGAGATACAAAAGACGTTGGACCGGAATATCAAGTTGAAGCCGGGATATTATTTTGATTATGGCGGACAGTTTGAGAACTTGCAGAATGCTATTAACACCCTGTTAATAGTGGTTCCGGTGGCATTAATGCTTATCCTGCTGCTTTTGTTCTTTGCTTTCAAGAGTGTAACTTATACGCTGGTGGTCTTTTCTACGGTTCCTCTTTCGTTGATTGGCGGCATATTGGCCTTGTGGCTACGCGGACTGCCTTTCAGCATTTCGGCAGGAGTGGGCTTTATTGCCTTGTTCGGTGTTGCCGTGCTGAATGGTATATTGATGATTAACCATTTTAATGATATACACAAACAGACCATGTATCCTTTATCTACCAACAGAGTCATTGCTCGGGGCACGCCTCATTTGCTGAGACCTGTTTTTCTGACGGGCTTGGTGGCTTCGTTGGGTTTTGTACCGATGGCGGTTGCTACTTCGGCCGGTGCGGAAGTACAGCGGCCGTTGGCGACGGTTGTCATTGGCGGGCTGATTGTCTCTACGGTATTGACGTTGCTTGTCATTCCGGTCTTTTATAAGATTGTAGGAAGTGCCGCCGCCTGGAAACGCGCTTGTGCCGGCAAGAAGTTTTTCTTTTTCCTGCTGTTACTGGCTCTGCTTCCCATTCCGATGAGAGCGCAGCAAGTGGTCACTTTGGAGCAAGCCATCGAATTGGCTAAGCAGAATCATCCCCGGTTGAAGACGGCTGCCGCGGCTGTCCGTCAGGCCAAGGCAGGGAGGGGCGAAGTGCTGGAACTGGCTCCTACCGAGTTCAGTTATTCTTGGGGACAACTGAATGGAGAGATTAAAAAAGACAAGCAGTGGGAGGTAAGTCAGAATCTGGGTTCATTGCTGACACCCTTTTATAAGAATGTATTAGTCAACCGACAAATAGCGACAGGCACTTTTTATCGCCGGATTGTAGAGAAGGAAGTAGTGGCTGAAGTGAAGCGTGCGTGGGCCTATTATCTTTATGCCTATAATCTTCGTTCCTTGTACAATGACCAGAATAAATGGGCTGAACAGTTGCAGCGCATCGGCGAGTTGCGTTATCAACAGGGCGAAATTACGTTGCTGGAAAAGAATATGGCCACCACGATGGCTGCCGATTTAAAGAACCGGCTTTTTCAGTCTCAGGAAGAAGAAAAGTTGGCTTTGGCACGTTTGAATTGGGCATGTTATGCCGATTCGTCCATTGTGCCGGCAGATACCGCTTTGGTACAATTCCCGGCAGATATTGAGGCTCCGACTTACTCGGAGGCGCATTTGAGATATTTTCAGAGTCAGGCAGGTGAAGCGAAAGCACAACTCAATATAGAGCGCAGCCGTTTCTTCCCCGAACTTTCTTTGGGATATGTGCGTCAGGATATCTTGCCTTTGAAGGGGTTGAACTCATGGATGGTCGGTGTGTCGTTTCCCATTTATTTTTTACCTCATCACAGCAAGGTGAAGCAGGCAAAGGCGGCTGCTTTCATTGCCCGGACGGAGGCGGAGGCAAATACGCGTAACCTATATAATAAGGTATCTGAGGCGATAGCTAACCTGCGCCGCCAGTCCGAGAGTCTCCGTTATTATACTTCTTCTGCTTTAAAGGAGGCGGATGAACTGATGAAAGTGGCAAGCTTGCAGCTCCGCCACAGCGAAACGGATATCACGGAATTTATTCAGGCCGTCAATGTGGCGCGGGACATTCGTCGCGGATATATTGAAACGGTCTATCAATATAATATAGCAGCTTTGGAATACGAACTATTTAAATAAGAGATAACAATGAAAAAGATAACATTTCCCATCATGCTGGTTTTGCTGGCGGCATGTAGTTCAAACAATGAATCCCGGCAAGTGGAAGAAACGCTTACCACGGTGGTAACTGCCGATGAAGTGGTGCCCGACACTGTGCAGGTGGATGCGGTCACTTCTGCCACTTCCAAGCCCAATCAAGTCTCCTTCAACGGCACGATGGTTATTCCTCCGCAACGCATGGCCACGGTTTCGCTTACAATGGGCGGAGTAGTGAAAAGCACTTCTTTATTGCCGGGTGAGTCGGTGGGTAAGGGGACAGTTCTCGCCACTTTGGAGAACCCGGAATTCATAGCCTTACAGCAGACTTATTTGGACAGTCATGCCCAGACTGAGTATCTGGAAGCCGAATACCGCCGTCAGAAAGCTCTTTCGGCCGAACAAGCGGCTTCTCAAAAGAAGTTTCAACAGAGTAAGGCCGATTATTTGTCTATGAAGAGCCGGATGGAAGCTGCTGCGGCCCAGTTGGAATTATTGGGTGTGAGCCCCTCAACGTTGTTGGATGGCGGTATCCGTCCTTATCTACAAGTCAAGGCTCCCATTGCCGGCTATGTGGCAGATGTGGAAATGAATGTGGGCAAGTATATGAATGCCGGCGATGCTCTGTGCGAGATAGTCGATAAGAGCCATACGCTGTTGAGGCTGACTACTTATGAGAAAGATTTGGCGGATATGAAAATCGGAAGTCCCGTCCAGTTCCGTGTCAACGGCATGGGAAAGACAGTCTTTAAAGCCACTTTGATTTCTATCGGTCAGAAAGTGGACGAGGATACGCGTTCGGTGGAAGTCTATGCGCGGGTAGATACGGTGAACAGTCAGTTCCGGCCGGGTATGTATGTGACGGCAAGGATTATGAAATGAATGAATTAACTTGTATCTTTGCAGTATAAAGGCAGAAAGAATGAAGAATCGCTATACATTATTTATAATTGTGGTGTCCGTCTCCGTGGCAGTCCTTATCCACTTCCCGGAGTTGGTTTCCCTTCTTGATATTCTTGAAGGGGCAACGCTGTTCCCGGAAATGGAACCCATTGATGTGGCGAGTGAAGTGTGTTTCACTTTCATCTCCCTCATTATTCTGTTTGAAGTAAATACATTGCTTTTCCACTTTAACCAGCCGGCGATAAAGATTACATGGCAGAAAATGCTTTTTTCGCTTGTACTTACTTGGATACTGAGCAGTCTGTTGGGCAAATGCTTTGTCTTTCTGCATCACACGTTCGATATTCCTGCCATCGATGCCATGGTGCATCACTATCTTCATCCGTTGCGCGATTTCATGATGACCTGTACAGTGTCGGGCAGTTGCTATATTGCTTATCTCATTCGCCGCCAACAAGAAGTAGTGGTCGAGAACCAACAGTTGCAGGCAGAGAATATCCTCAATCAATACGAAGTTCTGAAGAACCAGTTGAATCCGCACATGCTCTTCAACTCACTCAACACGCTTCGTTCGCTGGTGCGTGAGGATCAGAACAAAGCACAGGAATATATCCAGGAACTTTCCCGTGTCCTGCGTTATACACTGCAGGGCAATGAATCGAAGAGTGTAAGTCTGAGAGATGAAATGGAGTTTGTTTCCGCTTATATCTTCTTGTTGAAAATGCGTTTTGAAGACAATCTTTCTTTCGATATCCGTATCGACAGACAATATGATAATCACCGGCTCCCTCCCATGGCGGTGCAAATGCTGATAGAAAATGCCGTGAAGCATAACGAGATAAGCGACCGTCGTCCTTTGGCCATTCATGTATATACCGAAGGAGAGGAATTAGTCGTTACCAATCCGGTGCAGCCCAAACTGACCGCCACTGCCGGAACAGGTGTCGGGCTGGCTAATCTGGCAAAACGCTATCATCTGCTTTATAAATGCGAAATACAAATCACGGAGAATGAATATTTCACAGTGCGTATTCCCTTAATTCCGAATGCTTTATGAGAGCTATCATTATCGAAGACGAAAAAGCGGCAGTCCGAAACCTGAAAGCACTGCTGCAGGAGGTGAATCCCGGGATAGAGGTGGAGACTTCGCTCGACAGTATTGCATCGTCATTGGACTGGTTTCATACTCACCCCATGCCCGACTTACTGTTTATGGACATCCATTTGGCCGATGGTTCGGCTTTCGAGATATTCGACCGTATCGAGATTACTTGTCCCATCATCTTTACCACAGCGTATGACGAATATGCGCTACGTGCTTTTAAAGTAAACAGTGTGGATTACTTGTTGAAACCTATCGGTAAAAACGATGTGGAGCAAGCTCTCCATAAGTTGGAACATCTGCATACCCCCGAACATGGAAGTGCAACCGGAGAGAGTTCCTTGTTGCAGTTAATCCGTTCGTTGAAAAGACAGGAAAGTTATAAAACCCATTTCCTTGTTCCGATAAAGGGTGATAAATTGCTGCCCATATCCATTGATATGATTCTGCTATTCTATATTCAGGACTGTAAGGTGAAAGTGGTGTTGGCGGACGGCAAGGAGTACAATTTTCCCCAAACGCTGGATGAAGTGGCGGAGTGTGTCAATCCTTCTTTATTCTTTCGGGTGAACCGTCAGTTTCTTGTTTCGCGTGAGGCAATAAAGGATATTGATTTATGGTTTAACAATCGTCTGTCTCTCAATCTGCGTTGCAACGTTTCGGAAGAGAGGGTGTTGGTAAGCAAAGCCAGAGTGCAAGAATTCAAGGATTGGTTTTCGAGCATTTAGGTCATCCGAAGAATAGGTGGGGAGGGTAACCCCAAACAATGCCCATTGTTTGCGAAAGTTGTTACTACAGTTTGAAGAAACTGTCACTACTGTTTTAGAAAGTTCTCTTGAGGTTTTTGATGGTTCGTAATCCGTTCATTGACCGCCGGATGCAGGAAATACCTTACATCTTTCCCTTCCGTCAAAGCCCGGCGGATAAAAGTAGAACTTATTTCCAATAAAGGAGTATCGACCAGCTGTACCGAGGGAGGAAGCAGGGAGGAATCAATCGTGTATCCGGGGCGCGGATAAATCATAATCCGATGGCGTTGTACTATTTCGTCGGAGTGATACCAACGCGGAAAGATAGCCCAATTGTCAGCCCCGATAATAAGCGTAAACTCACGCTCGGGATGGGCGGACTGCAAAGCATCGAGCGTATGTATCATATAAGAAGGGCGGGGAAGATGGAACTCAAAATCAGAAGCGCGGAATTTGGGATAATCTGCGATGGCAAGTTGCACTAACTCCAGCCGCAGACTGTCATCCCATAAATCCGTTTGCTCCTTTAAAGGATTGTGTGGAGAAACCAGAAACCATATTTCGTCCAGTTCACCATATTCACAAAGGTAATTGGCCAAAGCTAAATGCCCGATGTGAATAGGATTGAATGAACCGCCGAATATTCCTGTTCTTATTTTGTTCTCTTTTGCCATACTTTAAAGTTCCAAATCTGTATGATGGCAACGATAACCATAATGCCGGCAATGATATATTTCTGCATGGAGATGGCCATTACAGCCACCGCCAAGGCGGTCAGCCCGATAATGACACAGAGTATTATCATCCGTAGGGCTAATCTTTTGGGGTCTTTGATTATCATCTGTTTATTTTGCAATAAAGTCTTGAATTACTTTCAAGGTCTCCGCTTTGGCTTTCTCCAACTCGTCGTTTACGATTACCACATCAAACTTGTCGGCAAAGCTCAATTCAAACTCTGCTTTGGCAATGCGGCTTTCAATCACTTCCGGTGCGTCTGTCCCCCGGTCTACCAGTCTGTTGCGAAGTTCTTCTATGCCGGGAGGTTGGATGAAAAGTGATAAAGCCTGTTCACCGTAAAACTTTTTAATGTTGCAACCGCCTACTACATCTACATCGAAAACCACATTTTGTCCGGCTTCCAACTGCTTCTCCACCTGCGCTTTCAGTGTGCCGTAAAAACGGTTCTCGTACACTTCTTCGTATTCCAGAAACTCATTGTTGGCAATGCGCTGCTTGAACTCTTCGGGGGTGAGGAAAAAGTACTCCACTCCGTGCTGCTCTGTGCCGCGGGGCGGACGGCTGGTGGCAGAGATAGAAAATGCCAGATTCAGGTCCTGTGTCAGCAAATAATTGATAATCGTCGATTTGCCGGAACCGGAAGGGGCTGAAAATATGATAAGCTTACCTTTTTTCATTTACATAACGTTTAATACTTGTTCTTTGATTTGTTCCAACTCGTCCTTCATCTGCACTACGATGTTCTGCATCTCTGCATGGTTGGACTTGCTGCCCGTGGTATTTATTTCACGTCCCATTTCTTGGGCGATGAAACCGAGCTTTTTGCCTTGTCCGTGGCCGCCTGCCATTGTCTCGCGGAAATAATTCAGGTGGTTGGACAGACGCTGTTTCTCTTCGTTGATATCAAGTTTCTCAATATAGTAAATCAACTCTTGTTCCAGGCGGTTCTTGTCATAGTCCACGTTGATGGTCTTTTCGAGTGCCTCCGTAATGCGCTCACGGATTTTTGTCACACGCTCCGTTTCATACGGCTCGATAGACTTCAACAAACGTTCGATGTTGTCGATTTTCTCATTGAATTTCTTTTCGAGTGCCGCACCTTCCTGCTTGCGGAAATCTACCAGATGAGCGATAGCTTCTTCCACCACCTTGCGCACCGCTTCCCATTCTTCTTCAGACAGTTCCTGTGCATCGTCTTTGCTCATGATGTCCGGCATACGGAGCAAGGTAGACATGTAATCTGTCGGCGGGTATGTGTATCCGAGTGCTTCGGCTAAGGTTCTCATCTGTTTGTCATAGCTCTGTGCCAGTCCGATATTGATTTGTGCAGCTGTATCGGACACCTCTTTCTCTATCCATAAACTGAAATCCACCTTTCCCCGTTCCAGTGATTTGGAAATCATGTTGCGAATTTCTATTTCCTTTTCGCGGTACAGTGGTGCAATGCGTGTTGATAAATCCATAGCCTTGCTATTCAGTGATTTAATCTCTACGTTAATTTTTTTATCTCCGAATGCGACGGTTGCTTTGCCGTATCCGGTCATTGATTGTATCATAACTAATGTGTTTTTTTGCAAAAGTAGTGTTTTTATGGAAATGAAGTATAAATAAAAGTGTATATTTGCACATTATATTATATAAGTATAGCATTATGTCGTGTATTTTGCATATTGAAACATCAACAGAGGCCTGCTCTGTTGCCGTTAGCGAAGATGGGCTGGCGGTGTTCTCCAAAGAGGACTTGAAGGGACCTTCACATGCTGTTCAGTTGGGCGTGTTTGTAGATGAGGCGTTATCGTTTGTGGACAGCCGCGGTCTGCCGTTGGATGCAGTAGCCGTCAGTTGCGGTCCCGGTTCATACACCGGTCTGCGCATCGGCGTCTCTATGGCGAAGGGTGTTTGTTACGGACGTAATCTGCCACTCATAGGGCTTCATACGTTGGAGGTGTTGTGTGTACCGGTCTTGTTGTATCATGACTTGCCCGAAGACGCATTGCTTTGTCCGATGATAGACGCACGCCGCATGGAAGTGTATGCCGCCGTTTATGACCGTGCACTGGAAGTGAAGCGTGAAATAGCGGCCGACATAGTAGATGAGAATTCCTATCTGGAGTTCCTGGATGAACATCCTGTTTATTTCTTCGGCAGCGGAGCCGCCAAGTGCCGTGAGAAGATTACACACCCCAATGCACACTTTATCGATGAAATCTACCCATTGGCAAAATGGATGTTCCCATTGGCTGAGAAAGCGATTGCGAAACAGGACTTCGAGGATGTGGCATACTTTGAACCTTTCTATTTGAAAGAGTTTGTTGCTTCTAAACCCAAGAAGCTTTTATAATTTATAAATCAAAATCATATATTTATATACATGGAGTATAATACCCAACAACGAAGATTACCCCTTCCCGAATATGGAAGAAGTGTGCAGAACATGGTAGACCATGCTCTTACCATCGAAAATAAAGCTGAACGCCAGCGTTGCGCCAATACAATTATTAATATCATGGGCGGTATGTTTCCGCATCTGCGCGATGTGCCCGATTTTAAACATAAGCTGTGGGACCATTTGGCTATCATGTCCGATTTCAAACTGGATATTGATTATCCTTACGAAATAGTGAAGAAAGAAAGCCTTGAAGTGAAACCGGAGGTGTTGGCTTATCCGCAGAAACGCATCCGTTACCGCCATTATGGACACATATTGGAGAATATGGTGAAAAAAGCGGTGGAGTATCCCGAAGGGGAAGATAGAAAGCATCTGATTTCATTGATTGCCAATCAAATGAAAAAGTGCTTTGTCAACTGGAATAAAGATAGTGTGGAAGACCAGAAGATACTGGACGACCTCCGTGAATATTCCCAGGGAGCTATCAACCTGTCTCCCGATGACTTGCAGCTGTGCGGACAACGCACGTATGTTCAGCGCAGGCCACAGCAAAACAACGGACAGCGCAGAATGCAACAGAATAATAATCAGAGAAGAAAATATTAATTCTTAAAACTTCGATATCATGGCTTCGTTTGTAATAGAAGGTGGACATAAGCTACACGGCGAAATTCATCCGCAAGGTGCTAAGAATGAGGTTCTGCAAATTCTTTGTGCCACATTATTGACTTCTGAAGAAGTTACAGTGAATAACATTCCCGACATTCTGGACGTGAATAACTTGATTCAGTTATTGCGTGAAATGGGGGTCAAGGTATCGAAAACAGGGATTGATTCTTATACTTTCAAGGCCGACTCGGTGGATTTGAACTATCTGGAGAGCGATGACTTTCTGAAAAAGTGCTCCAGCTTGCGTGGATCGGTCATGCTGGTTGGCCCGTTGGTGGCGCGTTTCGGCAAAGCACTGATATCAAAACCCGGAGGGGATAAGATAGGCCGCCGCCGTCTGGATACTCACTTTATCGGCATTCAGAAGTTGGGGGCCTGCTTTGATTATGACGACGAACGCAGCATTTTTACTATCGGAGCTAAAGAACTGAAAGGGGCGTCTATGCTGCTGGATGAGGCTTCGGTGACCGGTACTGCCAATATTGTGATGGCAGCGGTTCTGGCAAAAGGCAAGACTACCATCTATAATGCCGCTTGTGAACCTTATGTGCAACAACTTTGCCGTATGCTGAACTGCATGGGGGCAAAGATAACGGGCATCGCTTCTAATTTGCTCACCATCGAGGGAGTGGAATCATTGCATGGATGCAGTCATACGGTGTTGCCTGATATGATTGAAGTAGGCAGTTTTATTGGTATGGCAGCCATGACCAGCAGTGAACTTACCATAAAGAATGTATCTCATGAAAACCTGGGTATCATTCCCGAGAGTTTCCGCCGTTTGGGTATTAGGGTAGAGCAGCGTGGGGATGATTTGTTTATTCCCGAACAGGAGCACTATCAGATAGAGTCGTTTATCGACGGTTCCATCATGACGATTGCCGATGCTACTTGGCCCGGACTGACACCCGACTTGCTGAGTGTGATGCTGGTAGTGGCTACGCAGGCAAAAGGCAGTGTGCTGATTCACCAGAAGATGTTCGAAAGCCGATTGTTCTTTGTAGATAAACTGATAGATATGGGGGCTCAGATTATATTGTGTGACCCTCACCGTGCAGTGGTTATCGGCCATGACCGTGGTTTTCAGTTGCGCGGCGGAAACATGACTTCGCCTGATATACGTGCGGGTATCGCTTTGTTGATTGCGGCAATGAGTGCCGACGGTATCAGTCGCATTCACAATATAGAACAGATAGACCGGGGATATCAGAATATAGAACAGCGATTGAATGCCTTGGGAGCGCGAATCACAAGAATTTAAAGTTATGATTAAGAAAAACGAAGTTTTTAAGATAGGGCTTTTTAATAAACCTCACGGAGTAAAGGGAGAACTTTCTTTTACCTTTACGGACGATATATTCGACCGTGTGGATTGTGAATATCTGGTATGCCTGCTTGATGGCATTTTCGTTCCGTTCTTTATCGAAGAATACCGTTTCCGCTCCGACACTACCGCTTTGGTGAAACTGGAGGGAGTGGATACATCCGAAAAGGCCCGTATGTTTACGAATGTGGAAGTTTATTTTCCCAAGAAATATGTGGAGGAGGACGATGAAACGGACGATATCCCCACTTGGAACTTCTTTATCGGATTTAAGGTGAAGGATGTCCGTCATGGCGATTTGGGTGAGATTGTGGCGGTGGATGACAGTACAATGAATGTGCTTTTTGCGATAGAAAAGGATGGAGAGGAAATTCTGCTTCCTGCCCACGAAGAATTTATTCGCAAACTGGATAAGAAGAAAAGACTCCTGACGGTGGATGTACCCGACGGACTTCTATAATATATATTAAGGTACGCGCGCGTAATAATGAAGAAAAAGAGAAGAAAAGCATTTTGGCATAATATTAAGTTTAAGTATAAACTGACTATTACCAATGAAAATACGCTGGAGGAAGTGGTGGGTATCCACGTTTCCAAGCTGAATGGTTTGTCATGGTTGCTTTCTGCCGTGACGGTTATCTTTCTGGTTGCCGCCATTATTATTGCCTTTACCCCGCTGCGTAACTACCTGCCCGGATATATGAACAGTGAGGTGCGAGCCCAGATAGTAAGCAATGCCTTGCGCGCCGATTCTTTACAGAAGATGCTGGAACGGCAGCAGTTGTATATCATGAATATTCAGGATATCTTTAGCGGAAAGGTACAGGTGGACACGGTGCAATCCATTGATTCGCTGACAGCTATCCGTTCGGACTCATTGATGGAACGTACCCGCCAGGAAGAGGAATTCCGTAAGCAATATGAAGAATCGGAACGTTATAACCTGACGGCTGTCAATAATAACCCCACAGCTTCGGGCTTGATATTCTATCGTCCTACACGCGGTATGATGTCTTCCAACTTTGACCCCGATAACAAACATTATGGAGTAGACATAGCGGCCAATCCCGATGAAAGTGTGCTTGCCACATTAGACGGAACGGTGATTCTCTCGACCTATACGGCAGAGACGGGTTATGTGATACAAATACAGCACGGACAGGATTTTGTATCCGTGTATAAACATTGCGGTTCGTTACTGAAGAAAGAGGGGGATACGGTGAAAGGGGGCGAAGCCATTGCTTTGGTAGGCAATACAGGTGAAAAAACAACCGGCCCGCATCTTCATTTCGAATTGTGGAACAAAGGGCGTGCCGTCGACCCTTCGAAATACATTGTATTTTAACAGATTATGAAAAAACAAATAGCTATATTAGGCTCAACGGGCTCTATCGGTACGCAGGCTTTGCAAGTGATAGAGGAACATCCCGATTTATACGAAGCTTATGCTTTGACAGCCAATAACCGGGTAGACTTGCTCGTCGAACAGGCCCGTAAGTTTCTGCCGGAAGCAGTAGTGATAGCCAATGAGGAAAAATATACCCAACTGAAAGAGGCATTAAGCGATTTGCCTATCAAGGTATATGCCGGTGCAGATGCGCTTTGCCAGATAGTAGAGTCGCAACCTATTGACATCGTTCTGGTTTCGATGGTGGGGTATGCGGGTTTGCGGCCTACCATGAACGCCATAAAGTCGGGGAAGACCATCGCTTTGGCCAATAAGGAAACTTTGGTTGTGGCCGGTGAACTGATTAATGCATTGGCCAATCAATACAGGACACCGATTCTTCCTGTCGATTCAGAGCATTCGGCCATTTTCCAATGTCTGGAAATGAATACTCCGGTGGAGAAGGTGATATTGACCGCTTCCGGAGGACCGTTCCGCACTTATACGATGGAGCAGTTACAACAAGTGACTAAAGTGCAGGCCCTGAAGCACCCCAACTGGGAAATGGGGGCGAAAATAACCATTGACTCTGCTTCGATGATGAACAAAGGTTTCGAAGTGATTGAAGCGAAATGGCTCTTTGGAGTCCGTCCGGAACAAATAGAAGTAGTGGTTCATCCACAGTCGGTTATCCACTCTATGGTACAGTTTGAAGATGGCGCAGTGAAAGCCCAACTGGGTATGCCTGATATGCGCCTGCCCATTCAGTATGCTTTTTCATATCCGGAGCGTGTGAAGTCGTCTTTTGAACGTCTGGACTTTGCCAAAGTTACCGACTTGACATTTGAACAGCCCGATACCAAACGCTTCCGCAATTTGGCCTTGGCGTATGAGGCTCTGCATCAGGCAGGAAATATGCCCTGTATCGTTAATGCGGCAAATGAAGTGGTGGTGGCTGCATTCCTGAAAGATAATATTTCTTTCTTGGGCATGAGTGATGTTATCGAGAAGACAATGGGAAGAGTGGCTTATATCAAGGAACCTTCTTATGAGGACTATGTGGCAACCGATGCAGAGGCACGCTGCATAGCCGAAGAACTGATTATAAATAGTAAATAATAAAACAATAAATAAAACTAGATGGAAACATTTTTAATTCGTGCTCTCCAACTGGTAATGAGTTTGTCGTTACTGGTCATTATCCACGAGGGGGGACATTTCCTTTTTTCGCGCCTTTTTAAAGTAAGAGTAGAGAAGTTCTACATATTCTTTGACCCGTGGTTCTCTTTGTTTAAGTTTAAACCCAAGAACAGTGATACCGAATATGGTATCGGATGGGTACCTTTGGGCGGTTATGTGAAAATTTCAGGTATGATAGACGAGTCTATGGATACCGAACAGATGAAGCAACCGGCACAACCGTGGGAATTCCGTTCCAAACCGGCATGGCAGCGTTTGCTTATTATGATTGGCGGGGTGCTGATGAACTTCCTCTTGGCTATCTTCATTTATTCTATGATTCTGTTCCATTGGGGAGACTCTTATATTTCATTACAGGATATGACTTATGGTATGAAGTTTAACGAACGCGCTCAGGAAATCGGCTTCCGCGATGGCGATATCTTGCTGCGTGCCGACGAACAGCCATTAGAACGCTTCGGTATGGATATGTTGCGTAGTGTGGCCGAAGCGCGTACGGTGACTGTGCTTCGTGACGGGCAGGAAAAAGAAATCTATATGCCCGAAATCAGCCTTTTGGATATTGCTAAAGAAGAACCGATGTTTCTTGATATATTGCGACCGAATGTGGTGGATTCTGTGATTGCCGGTGGTCCGTTGGCGATGGCTGGAGTGCAGAAAGGAGACACCATTTTAGCTGTTGATAATATGCCTGTCGGCAGCTGGAATGAATTTACTGAAAAATTGGAAGGCTTCCGTTCGGATGCCGAAACCAGCGGAGCGGAATATGCCGAGTTTTCCTTGGTTTATTCGCACGGAGGGGTGCGTGATACAGCTGCAGTCCGTACGGATTCTTTGTTTATGGTAAGAGCAATTTCCACGCCGCTTGATTATAAGGTCACTACCCGTCAGTTTAATTTCTTTGAGTCCTTCCCGGCAGGAGTCAAATTGGGAGTGAATACGTTGAAAGGTTATGTGAACGACATGAAATATGTCTTCACCAAGGAAGGTGCGAAGAGTGTAGGTGGTTTCGGAACGATTGGAAGTATCTTTCCCACGGTATGGGATTGGCATCGTTTTTGGGAGATGACAGCTTTCTTGTCTATCATTCTGGCTTTTATGAACATCCTTCCTATTCCGGCTTTGGACGGCGGGCACGTTTTGTTCTTGCTTTATGAGATAGTGGCACGTCGCAAGCCGAGTGATAAGTTTATGGAATATGCACAGATGGTGGGTATGTTCTTGTTATTTGCATTGCTTATCTGGGCTAACTTCAATGACATCATGCGCTTCGTGTTTTAAACAGGGCGAAGACTTTCCTCATACATCCCCCGGTGGTTGGGTTTAACCTGACGGCCGGGGGATTATTTTTGTCCCGATAGAAGGGCCATGTAAGGGGCACCTTGTTTTCTTGGGGGATTTAGCATGTCAAGCAAGCGCCTGTCCCCGGATGTTGTCTCCTCCGGTTTTCAATCTCCGCATACGTTTCGAACTCCCTAGGTCGTTTCATTAGCCCGGCTAAGCCTTTTCGTCCTTTCGGTTATGCCTGTCTGTCCGTCGGATTACTACAGACTCCGTCAGCGGACCGTACAGTCCGTTGCAGTGGACCGTACAGTCTGCTACAGTGGACTGTACAGTCCATTGCCGCAGTCTGTAATAATCTTCCGTTTAAAAGGCCTTGGCTGAGCCTATGACACGGCTTACTCTTCCCTTTGTTTTAATATGATTGTTAAGGGATTGTGAATCAACCTGAAAGCCCTGTGGGTGATAAGCGTGAATTATGAGTTACAATGCCGGTACCAGGTCAAGTGGTCGCCTGATATACTTCATTTATAATGCCTTGAAAGAATCTGTATTTTTACATTGTAATATTGGAATTTTCTCACAATATGGAGCCCACACACTTTTTGACTTGAGTCGGGACTAATGCATTTGCAGAATCATTCAACGTCAAAATCAAAGCGTTCAGAGGAGTCAGGAATCTTCCATTCTTTATTTTTAGATTATGCAAACTATCTGCTTGGATTTGACATGCCCACAGGGGGCGGATTGACCCGAAAGGAGGAGGAAATGGAAGAGGGGATAAAATAAAAAAAGAGCGATAGTTCTTTATTTCGAACCCGCCCACGTCTTGAAGAACCCCCCTCATAAAATATGGGGTTCTTTTCATCTTTCTCGTCGTTGTCGTTGTTGTTATCCCTCTGCTCTTTTACTTAAAAAACAACTCTTTTAATACCTATAAAACTAAATTCCTGAAAACTTGCAATTCTTTCAAACCTTAAATTAATCTCTAATACCTTTTTTAGTATCCTTGTTTAAAACAATCTCTTTTTATTTACCTAAATCTAATACCTTTTCTAATCTTTACCTTATTACTTAATACCTTAAAAGAATTCATTATTAACTTAACTGGTAGTTTCACAACCACATTGCAAAGGTACGGCTTTTCTTGAAAATAGCAAGCATACGCATGCCGAAAAACATAAAACGGCCCATTTTCATGATATAAATCAAGAAAATGGGCCATTTAGGTTTCTTTTGTGTTATCGTACACAGATGATACGTTGGTTGCTGCTGCCCCTGAATTCTAAGTAAGGAGAGTATAAATCCTGCTCGAAACGCCCGTCTACCAATACATCGATAAAGTCTATTGCTGATTTTAACAAAGGTGAGGCTTCTATTTGTTCAATCGTGTAGCCTGTGTAGCACCAAATGTTTAATCCGGTAGCTTCTTTTATTTGTTGGGACAAAGCACGGAATTCTTTTGGAGAATAGAGGGGGTCGCCTCCCGAAAATGTAACGCCGTCCAACAATGGGTTGGCATTAATCTCGCAGATGATTGCTTCTATCTTTTCCTGGGTCAATGGGGTGCCGGCTTCTGGAGCCCATGATTCTGGGTTTTGGCATCCCGGACAGCGGTGCCGGCATCCGGCCAAATAAATGGAGTAGCGGATGCCTTCACCGTCGACTATGGTTTCGGGGTAAGTAAATAGCAAATTCATATCAGGTTATCCGTGTTTCACGCGGTCACGTTCCTCTGCGCGTTTGGCTGAGTTCCAAGTGCTGAGGTCGCCCGTCAGGTATCCGGTAATGCGGCGCATACGCAGAATGTTTTCGCTTTGGCAAACCGGACATTTGTCATAAATCACTCCTTTGTAGCCGCAGGCATGACAAGTATCTACCGGATGGTTGATAGAGCCATAGCCGATGCCTTCGTCATGCATTACTTTTACTATCTTGGTAATGGCTTTGATATTTTTCTGTGCTTCACCGTCCAACTCTACATAGGTGATATGGCCGCCGCGTGTGATGGCATGGAACGGAGCTTCCCGCTTGATTTTATCAACAATGGTAATGGGCTCTTTTACGTCTACGTGGAAAGAGTTTACGTAATAATCATTGTCTGTTACGCCGGGGATATTACCGTATTTGCGTCTGTCCATGCGGGTGAAGCGTCCGGAAAGCCCTTCGGCCGGAGTTGCAAGAACAGAAAAGTTCAGTTGGTACTTTGCTTTATAGGCGTCAGCCACTTTGTTAATTTCCGATACAGCTTCGTATAGTGTATCCCATGCTTGTTGGCTGTGCCCGTGACTTTCACCGTAAAGAGCCATCATTGCATTGTGTCCGCCGATAAATCCAATGCCTAATGTACCTTGTCGCAATACATCGCCCACTTGGTCGTTGGGAGCGAGTTTTCCTCCTCCTTTCCACACATCGTTGCCCATCATAAATGGGAATTGACGTGCCAGGGCGGTGCGCTGGTATTGGTAACGACTGTAAAGTTGTTCGGCGATAAGCTCGGCCATTTGGTGAACGCTTTGTATAAACAGTTCTTTAGCCGTACGTTCGATGGCTTCTTTCTTTCCGGATTCTTCCATGCTTTCTGCTTTGATACGCGCTTCGATAGCCAATCGGGGCATGTTCATCGTTGTAAACGACAGGTTTCCGCGTCCCAAAGATGTTTTCTCTCCGGCTACATTTTCATATACGCGTGTGCGGCATCCCATGGTTGCGAGCTCATAGCGATAGCGTTTCGGGTCATTGGCGTCCCATTTCTCATTCTGATTATAAGGGGCATCCAAAAACATGAAGTTCGGGAAGAGTGCTTTTGCCGTGGTGCGGCAAGCCTTTAGAAATAAGTCGAAGTTAGGTGCCTCGAATTGGATGTTGCCGGCTATGGCATCGTCGAAGTTGGCCATTGCCTTTTTGTAATCTTCTTCCGAATAAGAAACGCCATCCTTTATCTTAAAAATCTGGATGGGGAATACCGGCACTTCTCCCCGGCTGCCGAGGCCTTCAATTGTAGCTTTCAATAGTTCTTCTATTACCATACGCCCTTCTGCCGAAGTGTCTGTCCCATAATTGATAGAACTGAACACCACTTGATTTCCGCCACGGGAGTGCATCGTATTCAGGTTATGGATGAATCCCTCCATTGCCTGATGAGTGTCTTTGCGGGTCATGGCCAATGCTTTCTCTTCTATTTTTTTCAGTGCATCCTCATTGGGCTCTTTGCCTTCCACTTCGCGGTAGAAATCCGTCAGGGTCTGCAGATGTTTGAGATGAGTCTTGCGTACCCCTTTTGCCATAAAGAAATCGAAAGCCGGTATAGCCTGACCTCCGTGCTGTTCGTTTTGGTTAGTCTGGAATATGATGGTTGCCAATGTTGCGTAGCTCTGGATAGACTGGGGGGTGCGGATGCTGCCGTTCTTGGTGCGGAATCCGCGTTCGAACAAGTCTTCCAGGTCATATTGGATGCAAGTGGTGGTCTTGGTCGGATAATAATCCAGGTCATGAATATGTATATCACCTAATTGGTGCGCCTCGGCAAATTTCTTCGGCAATAGATATTTATATGTATAGTCTTTGGTTACTTCCGATGCAAAGGTCATCATCTGCCCTGCCGGAGTATGGCTGGACATGTTGGCATTGCTGAGGTTGACATCGTTTTTGTCAATAGCCACAATACCGTCCATGATATGTTTCATTTGGGTTTTACGGTCACGCTCCGTATTTCTCCATTCGCGGTAAATAATATATTTCTTGGCCACTTCAGGGCGTACCTTCATCAGTTCCTTTTCCACTAGGTCTTGAATCTCTTCGACACTGATGGTAGGAGAGGTGAAATTGCTGATTACCCGCATAGTGATATCAGCAATAAGTTTCTCTTCATTGTCTATTCCGGTTGCATGGAATGCTTTGCCGATTGCATTTTTAATTTTACTGATAGAGAAGTCTTCCCGCTTCCCGTCTCTTTTGATGATACAAATCTCAGCGTAATTCATTGTTTGAAAATTTAATTGTTTTGAATAAAAGAACTAGTTGTCCCATGAGGCAGGTTTTCTGACTTATCTCTCCCCTGAAACGCCTTCCCGCAATGCTTTGCAGTGGCATCTTGTTTCGGTTCTACGAGAATTACAGCAGCGGGTACTGTCGCCGATTTTCACAGCATTCCCTTTTCGGAGCGGTTAACTTCACCTTCATTGGACGACTGCAAAGATATAACATTTTGGAAAACTTCTCTCTTAAAAAACGAAAATAAGTTTCCCGAAATGGATAACTTCTTGATGATAGGGACGTTATAGAATGTACCACAATGCTATCATGTGGCAGATGGTTCCACCTAATACAAAGAGATGGAAAACAGAATGCATATAGGGCAGTTTGTGGAAAGAATAAAATACAGCACCGGTGATGTATGAGATACCTTCGGCAATGAGCCAATATATAAATAAGGAAGGTACATGGTCACATAAAGGCTTGAAGGCAACAAAGATGCTGCATCCCATCGCTACATAACAGATTGTTTCCAGATAACTGTGTTCCTTCAGTCTGCAAAAGCAGAGCGTGGTTCCGACGAGTGCACACAGCCACACAAAACAGAATATTCCCCATCCCCAATAACCTGCTTCGCGCAAACTGACCAGCATGATAGGAGAATAACTGCCTGCAATGTGCAGATAGATGGCGGCGTGGTCGAATTTGCGCAATACTTCTCTGTGTCGGGTACCCGGCCGGCTGGAATGATACCAGGTGGAAGTGATATACGAGGCAAGCATGCCGAACAGATAGAGCCACATTCCTCTCACTGCCCATACGTCTCCACTTTGCAAGGCAGTATGCAGCAAATACCCTCCGCCCATGATACCTATCAATATACCAATGCCATGTGACACGGCATTCGCCCATTCTTCCCCTTTAGTGTAGTGTATTGCCAATTTATTTATAAGTTTTTAGGTGTCAGCTTCATCTGTTTTGCTTTTTCCAGCATGAATTCAAAAGCGGCATCGTGTTCGTTTGGAATCACGCCATCCAAAATAGCATCTTTGATGGCACTTTTCAGACTGCCGATTTCACGGCAAGGCTTCATGTCAAATATGCGCATGATTTCTTCTCCGTCTACCGGCGGTTGGAAATTACGTATGCGGTCTTTCTCTTCCAAGTCTTTTAGTTTCTGACGCACTAGCTTGAAGTTATCCAGAAACTTCTGTTTCCGCGCTTCATTTTTTGAGGTGATATCTGCTTCGCAGAGCATCATAAGATCGTCAATGTCGTCTCCGGCTTCGAACAACAGACGGCGTACGGCCGAGTCGGTCACCACATCATCGGCAATCACGATAGGACGCATGTGCAGGCTGACCAGTTTCTGTACATACTTCATCTTTTCGTTCATCGGCAATTTCATTTTGCGGAAAATATCGGGAATCATCTTTTCGCCGATGAAATTATGATTATGGAAAGTCCATCCGATGCGGGGTTCCCATCGCTTGGTCTTGGGCTTGCCGATGTCATGCAGCAGGGTAGCCCAGCGCAGCCATAAGTTGTCGGTATGTTTGGCTATATTATCCACCACCTCCAGCGTATGATAGAAATTGTCTTTGTGTGCACGGCCATTTCTTACTTCTACGCCTTGCAATGCCGAAAATTCGGGAAATATGAGTGGCAATAGTCCGCAACGGTCCAGCTCAATGAAGCCTTTAGACGGGATGGGGGCAAGCAAAATCTTGTTCAGTTCGTCGGCGATACGTTCTTTCGAGATGATATTGATACGTTCCTTGTTACGCGACAGCGCCTCAAAGGTTTCGTCGTCAATATAAAAATTGAGTTGGGTGGCAAAACGGATACACCTCATCATGCGAAGCGGGTCATCGCTGAAAGTGATGTCCGGGTCGAGTGGTGTACGGATGGTACGTTCTTTCAAATCATCCATTCCGCCGAATGGGTCTACCAGTTCGCCGAAACGCTCTTTGTTGAGGCATACCGCCATTGCGTTGATGGTGAAGTCGCGTCGGTTTTGGTCATCTTCCAACGTGCCGTCTTCTACTATCGGCTTACGGCTGTCATGACTGTACGATTCTTTTCTGGCACCGACAAACTCCACTTCCGTATCTCTGAACTTCACCTGTGCCGTTCCGAAATTCTTGAAAACAGAGACATGTGCGCCACGTCCCAGTTTCTTGCCGAAAGCCTGGGCAATCTCTATACCACTGCCCACCACTACTACATCTATATCTTTAGAAGGGCGATTTAAAAATATATCTCGTACATAGCCGCCTACCACGTAGCATTCCAATCCCAATTCATCAGCTGTTTCGGAAATTAGAGCAAATATTTTGCTATTAAAATGTTCTTTCAATTCCATATTCATCTTAAAGAGCTGCAAAAATACGATTTTTTGTCCATGATAGGAGAAAGTAAAGCAATTAAATTGTATTTTTGTCCTCATATAAAACGTTTAAATACATGAAAAAGATAGGATTAGTGGCATTATTTGCCTTATTACTGGCGGCTTGTGATGATGGCGGCGAAAAGAAGGCTCAAGTGCATTTGCAAAATGCGGAAACGGCATTGAAGCAAGAGAACTTTAATGAAGCCAAGTTGCAGATAGATAGTATCCGCATTTTATATCCGAAAGCTTTTGAAGCTAGAAAGCAGGGAATCAAGTTGATGCAGCAAGTCGACTTGAAGGAACAGCAGAAGAGTCTGGTTTATCTGGACAGTATGATGCAGGTGAAGCAGGCTCAGTTGGATTCTGTCAAAGGTAACTTTGTATTGGAGAAAGATACGGCCTATCAGGAAGTAGGCAATTATTTCTATCCTACACAGACGGTAGAAAAGAATATCGGCCGTTCTTTCCTTCGCGGACAAGTGAATGAACAGGGTGAGATGTCTATTACCTCTATTTATTGTGCCGGTGGAAAGTTACATCATGCTGCTGTGAAAGTTAGTGTGGGCGATACTTTTGCCGAGACTCCTGTTTCTAAGGATAGTTATGAGACCACGGATTTGGGGCGTGCCATTGAAAAAGCTGATTATAAAATGGGGGATGACGGCGGTGTTATCGGGTTCATTGTTGCCAATAAAGACAAGAATATCCAACTTCAGTTTATTGGTGACAAGACTTATAAAACAGCCATGCAACCTAATGACCGTAAAGCGATTGCCGAGTTGACCGGTTTGGCGCGTATCTTGTCGGGTATGGAACAGATACGGAAAGATAAAAAAGAAGCCATGCTGAAAATAGAGTTTGTCACCCGCAAAATGCAGGAAGACAAACCGGAAGAAAATAAATAGGCAGTTCAAGTATTTTGCTGCAGCGATAAACACATGAGGTTTCCGATGCAGCAAAATGCTTTGTCGCACTATCCCTTTTATAATCTTTTCAGAGCCAGCTTAATCACTTTCTCGACTGGGGCGCTTGGTTCTTCCTTCAATATAGCTGCCACTACCTTTTGTGAAGCAGCCTGTGCAAATCCCAGCATAGTCAGCGCAGCCACGGCCTCGTCATGAATTTCGGAATTGGCAGCACTCGCAAACATTTCACTGTTGACTGTTTCCATGCCGGAGGAGGCTATCTTGTCTTTTAAATCGACAATGATGCGTTGGGCCGTTTTCAGTCCGATACCCTTGACTGTCTTCAACAGCTTGTCGTTTCCTGAACTGATTACCCCGCATAACTCGGAAGGAGAAAGAGCCGACAAAATCATTCTTGCCGTATTTCCTCCAATTCCCGATACCGAGATTAGCAATAAAAACAATTCCCTTTCCTGTTTGGTAGAGAATCCGTAAAGCACGTATGCGTCTTCACGGATAGCTTCATAAATATATAGTTTGGTACGTGTCTGGTTTTGAATGGCCGAGTAAGTGTTCAGCGAGATATTGATTCCATAGCCCACCCCGTTACAATCTATCACAGCCATTGCCGGAGTAACCTCTGCAATGTCTCCTTTAATATATTCTATCATGATTTTTTTGTTTGTAGTTTACAGTTCTTTGCAAAAATAGGATATCTATCTTTTAAATTATAAGTTAGGCAAGAATATTTTTAAATTATTAGGTTTGGAAGAACAAAAGAGTGAGGCAAAATGTTTATTTTTGCACCTAAATAAAAGATAATAGTAAACTAAAACCAATAAAAGATGAATAAAATTAGAGCAGCCGTCGTTGGATACGGAAACATTGGTAAATATGTAGTGGAAGCTTTGGAAGCAGCTCCTGATTTCGAAATCGCAGGTATTGTTCGTCGTAATGGAGCCGAAAACAAACCGGCAGAACTGGAAGCATACGCTGTAGTTAAAGATATAAAAGAATTGAAAGATGTAAATGTTGCTATTCTGGCTACTCCGACTCGCAGCGTAGAAAAATATGCGAAAGAGATTCTCGCTATGGGCATCAATACGGTAGATAGTTTTGATATCCATACACAGATTACCGCACTTCGCCGTTCGCTGGACGAATCGGCCAAAGCAGGCAATGCCGTTGCCATCATTTCGGCAGGATGGGATCCGGGAAGTGACTCGGTGGTACGCACTCTGTTGGAAGCCATTGCTCCGAAAGGCATTACTTATACCAATTTTGGTCCGGGCCGCAGCATGGGACACTCTGTAGCCGTTCGTGCCATTGCAGGTGTGAAAGATGCGCTGTCTATGACTATTCCTGTAGGTACAGGCATTCACCGCCGCATGGTTTATGTGGAACTGGAAGAAGGAGCGGATTTCAAGACTGTTGAAGCGGCTGTCAAGAACGACCCCTATTTTGTCAATGATGAGACACATGTCATCCAAGTACCTTGTGTAGATGACTTGAATGATGTAGGTCATGGCGTTAATCTGGTTCGTAAAGGTGTATCGGGCAAAACTCACAATCAGTTGTTTGAGTTTGATATGAAGATTAATAACCCGGCCCTGACAGCTCAGGTACTGGTATGTGTAGCACGTGCCACGATGAGACAGCAACCGGGATGCTATACAATGATTGAAGTTCCGGTTATCGATTTGATGTATGGCGACCGTGAGGAACTGATTGCACATTTGGTATAATATTCAGTATAATGTTCAAGGATGAATAAAATACCTATCATCTTTGAATGAAACACCCCCTTTCAGTTGTATATAAATAGCGTATTTTTGTAAACAAAGTACAAATAACTTAATAATAATGACAATGAAAGGGCGTGTTTTTTATTTTTTTATGTGTGCATCGGTGTTTTCGTCATGTTCTGACCACAAGGATATCTATAATCCTGATAATTCTAACAAGCAGTATGAGGAGAATTGGACGAAGAAGTTTGGCGATATAGATTTGAATCACACTTGGAATGTTGCTACACTGGCTGATGTCAGTGTCCATCTGGACGAAGACGCATCGGTCGATTTCTTCTATATTGATGGAGTCAAGAATTATAATCTGGCTCACTATGAGTTGAAGGTAGGGATTTCTTCTTTTTCTATGGATGTTCCTCAAGGTATAAAAACCGTTTACGCTGTGAAGAGTGGAGGCAGAAACAATCGGGAACTGGCTGTTCCGGTGGGAGATGATGGTCGGATTGATGTTGTATTCCGGACTGTTGCGAATCCTAGAGGCTTGGTTGAGTCTTTAAGTCCGCAACCAAGGCAGAAAGTTAACTTGCTGAATGCCGCGGATTATACAGGGTTTGCTGATGCGTATTATGCAGCTAATGAATGGAAAATCCTTGGAAACATAGGGAGCGCCCAAGTTGATTATTTACAAACGGACTTGAGCGGGTATCCCTATACTCAGGCTATTCTTGAAGAGTTGAATAAAGCTGAGGGTAAGGAATCTGTGTTGTCTAAATATGCAAATGATTTTTCGGCAAAGACTACCAATTCTGGCGAAATCTCGTTGGTCGTATTGTCACTGCAAACTTCGGCAAATACGGCAGTCGGGTATTTTTATACATCAGAAAATACAGAAGCAGCTATGAAGGCTGCCCCCAAGTATATTTTAATGCCGGGGATAAAACAGTTTGGTAAAGGAGCGACCCTTAATCTCACCTATTATGGTATGAATGGCGATGAGACACCGACATTTACTTTCCCAAAAGATTTGTATGTCCACTTTTTCTTGTTGCGGGGGGCCGGCAACAATGACTTGCTAATACCGGGTAATAAGAATGAGAAACCCAGTCGATATGAAATAAATGGTCTTTATCAATTATATTCGTCTGGTGAATTGAATACGGTGGCTTCTGGGAAAGGCGGATTTAAGGAAGTGTCAGTTCTGGCTAATTTCTCTACTTTTGGTTCCGGACTGGAAGATGGCGTGAATATTTTGTCTTTTGAAGATTGGCCGCGAGGTGGAATGGTGGATTGGAACGACTTTGCATTTATGTTAAACGGTCCTTTCAAGTCATTCAAAAGATTCCAGGAAGAGTTTGACTGGACGGTTGTTTTCGAAGATTTGGGAGATACGGATGATTTTGACTTCAATGATGTGGTGCTGGGAGTCAAGCATTTGAAGAAAGGACAAATATTTTCTGATGGAACAAAAGTTATCACTTCTTCGGCACTTGAAGTATATCTTTGTGCGGCGGGGGGTATGTTGCCTGCTTCAGTGCAATATGATGGGAAAACGATTTGTAATGAAGTCCATCAGGCTTTCGGAGTGTCCACAGGGACAATGGTCAACACGACCGGTCTGACTAAGGACTATGTCTCATTGGCGCATATTGAAAATGTCGATCCGAACTTTTCTCTGACCAACGATGCTAATAAATTCAGCATTGTAGTAAATGGGAAGACAAATGTCTCATTCCCCCAAAAAGGGGCAGTTCCACAGGCCATTTGTGTAATGGGTACTTGGGCATGGCCCACAGAACGGACCAGTATAGCGGATGCTTACACAGGCTTTACCGATTGGGTGGCTAATCAGTCTGCTAACCCCGATTGGTATAAAACGCCAAATGCCGGAAAGGTGGTTACAGAATAAAAGCAGATGATTAGATATGGCTGTTATTTGTAGGGTGTTGGCCCTTCAAAAATAGTGCTTCCATGTCTTGAATGTGATATTAATGCATATAATTCAAAATCTCTTCTCCGATTTATTTCGGGGAAGGGATTTTTTTATTTCCTTTGCGCTTATATAATAAACAAAGAAATAAAACAATGATAGCTAGTATTCTGTGGGATGTAGATCCCGTATGGTTTAAGGTTGGCAGCTGGGAAGTGCGTTGGTATGGCTTGATGTGGGGGCTGGGATTTGTCTTGGCTTATGAGATTGTAGGTCGGCTTTTCAAGAAAGAAAAGTATCCCGATGACTGGGTAGACAAACTTTTTGTTTATTGCATTGTCAGCACGGTGATAGGTGCCCGGTTGGGACATTGTTTATTCTATGAATGGGATTACTATTCGGTGCATCCGGTTGAGATATTAAAAATTTGGAAAGGCGGGCTGGCAAGCCACGGAGGAGTCTTTGCCATTATTCTCGCTCTCGTTTGGTACTCTAAGAAGGTGACGAAGAAAAGTGTCTGGTGGTTGTTCGACCGAATGATTCCGGCAGTTGCGGTGGTGTGCTTCTGCATCCGTTTTGGCAATTTGATGAATTCCGAAATTTATGGATATCCCACTACTTTACCATGGGGCTTTGAGTTTGTGCGTTCGCGTGAATGGCACCAGTTATATGAAGGCTTGCCCTGTCATCCAACCCAGATTTATGAAATGCTCTATTGCTTGGTGGCGGGCGTCACTGCATGGGTGATGTATCATAAATACCATTTGCAGAATCGTGTGGGACTGATTACCGGGGTGAGTCTGCTCATTTTCTTTGGCTCACGTTTTGCGTTGGAGTTTATGAAGAACCCGCAAGTGGTGGAAGAAACAAATATGACTTTGAATATCGGGCAGTGGCTGAGCGTACCTTTGATATTATTGGGAGCGTATCTCATCTATAAAAGTAAAACGGCCAAAGCGTAGATGTCGGTAGATTAATCAAAAGTATAGGTGAATTATTCAAGTGGAAATAAATGCTTGAAAACTAGATGCTTATGTACTAATTTAAAGGCTTTTTCTTTGCTTAATCATTTTTATATTTCATATCTTTGTACGAAATATGATTAACTTGAAACAGGCTATTATGAAAAAAAGCATCTTTTTATTATTATGTATCTCTGTATTGTTTTCTTGTACAAAGAAAGAAGACTTCTTTGACCCTCATCACATCGACGAAGAAGCAAAAGAGAATTTTCCGGTGGAGAACATTGACCCTAATCATAATTGGGAAATGGCAGGTGTAGGCAATATGACTGTCTCTATAAAAGATGGTACGGGGGAAACCTATAAAATACAGGTTTGTACCGATAATCCTTTAAATATTGATAATAGTGCACGATTATTATCTGAACAGACAATCAAGGATGGTGAAAGCAAATCTTTTTCTTTTGACATGCCTTTAGCACAAGATTATTTGTTTGTGGTAAAAGAATCTGCAGATTATTCAAGAGTGGTTATTCCTACAGTGCTTGAGAATGGTAAATTTACTGTCAATATAGGTAGTGGAACAAGAAGTCTTCGAGGTTTTTCCGATGCTCAACCCAAAGCTCTTTCTATAAATTATTCATTGAGCAACGATGCCTTTAATTGTCCTGACAATGCAAAACAGATTTCACCAGCAAAAGATGCTTGGGAAATTATGACGTTAACTGTAACCGGGAATTGTTTTATAGATTCGCCGATGACTTGCGAAAGGATAACCATGGAACCTAATTCTCATCTTTATATAAAAGCAGGCGGAAGTTTAACAGTTGAAGTCTCTAAAGGCAATTCTAAGCAGATATATTACTATAATGACTTTCTTGCTTTAAAATCGACTGAATCTATTAGTATATTAGCCGGTGGCTCTTTAATTTGTAAAACGCATCGTGGTATAGACCTTTCCGGTGGAAATCTATATAATCAAGGTGAACTAAAAGTTATAAATGGAAAAATAGATAATTACGCTCCAACCAGTGGTATCATTATGAGCTCAGGAAGTGTTTATAATGAAGGTAGTATCGATGTGAAAAAAGAAGATATTTCTATCAGTGGTGGACAATTTATTAATGCAGCAGGCGGTAAAATCAGTACTATGGATAATGATCTTGATTTAAAAGTTACCTCAAAAGGTGAGTTCCATAATCAGGAAGATGCATTTGTTGCAGTTGATGATACGGAAATCAGCGGAGGTGTTTGGCTTAATGAGGGCGAATACAAGACAACGGAAATGGATATAACAGGTAGTTCTGCTAAAATTCAGAATAATTGTAAATTATTGGTCGGAATTGACCATCAAGGTGATGGCGAGTTTGAATTAAACTCTTCTGTGACGTTTGAAAACTCCGGTTATGTGGAATGTAAAGAGGCAGAGTGGGGACAAGGTCGTATCTTAATGACCTCCGGCGCTATCTTTAAAGTTAGCGGAAAGGCTGAATATTATTCTAATTTTACAATAGAGGGACCAACTACAGGGAAGGATGCTTATTTAATAATGGAGCAGGCAAAATATAAAGAAAGTAGCGGTTCTAATAATGAGTATAAAGGTAATTTGACAATTGTATGTGATAATTATTTTAGTAATTCTAAAGCAGATTTACCTCTTCCTATTAATAAACCTATTGCGGGTTCGAACTCAATCAAAATAGAGCTGCCTACTACAGAATGCAGTGATGGTCATCATCAGGAAGTTGTTCCTCCAACTCCTGTTGCAAGACAAGTCTATACATACGTTTTTGAAGATATGACCCGTGAAGCCGGTGACTTTGACTTTAATGATGTGGTGTTGAAAGTAACGGTTCCCGATGAGTCCGGTAAGGCAACAGTGACCTTGTTTGCGGCCGGTGCAACTAAGAATTTGTGGGTAGGATATAAAAATAACGATTTGTTTGGAGAGGTTCATACAGCTATGGGATGTGAACCCGGAACTTTAATAAATACCGGCAGTGGTCTCAATGTCGCTCCTGTAGAAAAGGAAATCACTATCGCCGGTACATTAAAACAGAATGGAGATTTTTATATATATGATGAAAATAAGATAGAAATACATATTGCTTCTATGGTAAGTCCGGAATCTACTTATCCTCCTTATGGCCTCTGTATTCCCGGTGACTGGGAGTTCCCGAAAGAACGCAATAAGATAACCGGTCTTTATCGTTACTTTGAAAACTGGGTGCAAGATTATACTGTTTGTACCAGATGGTATGAAGAACATATGCAGGAGTTCAAATCAGCCTGGGATGCTGCTAATGGCGAATACCCTTATGCTGATAAGTGATTTTAAAACTAAACATAAGTCTGCATAGATAATGAATATATTTGGCTGATTTAATAAAAAACTACCATTTCGAAGAAAAGGGCTAAAAGCGGTCATGTTGACAACTTTTAGCCCTTTTAAGTTGATGGTCTGTGTCGAGATGGGATGATTTCATTCAAAAGTATTGGTAAATCAATCAAAAACTTAAGAATCAGTGAAATACCTTCTTCATTTTTGTTTTATAATAATATAATATTTACTTTTGTTCACTCTAACACTTATTATGATATGAAGAAATTATTGATTCTAGGGATGGTACTTGCTGCATTTGCTTCGTGCACAGACCATAAAAGTTTGTTCGATTCAGAACGGATAAAGGAAGAAGCAAAAGAAAACTTTCCGGTGAAGGACATTGACCCAAACCAAGATTGGAACATGATGGCAGTACGCACCTTGGATGTCACTATGGATACGAACACCGGAGCTAGTTATACTGTAAAAGTATTGACTGATAATCCTTTTAAGGCAGACAACGATGCGCGGATACTTGCTGAGGCAGAGGTGAAAGACGGTACTACAGTGAGTTTGAAATTTGATGCCCCATCAGCAATGCAATATGCTTACGTGATGCGCCAAATGGGGGATAAGGATTTTGTGGTGACCGTTGCAACCCTTAAAAATGATAAGTTTGTAGCTGCTTTCGGACGTTCTACAGCCCAGCGTGCGGCTTCTGCACGTGCTACTAATATTACAATTGATAATTTGCCTGATAATGATAAGGACTTTATTTGTCCGAGTGGTGCTAAGGGAGTGACAAAAGGCGATATTGGCAAACATTTGAAAGCTGGTTCTTATTTCATCTCAGAGGATGTGACTACAGATAAGATAAATTTTGAGGACGGTGTTAAATTGTATGTTAACCCTGATATTACTTTGAGTCTCAACATTGATAAACTTGACAAAGGAACAATCATAGTATGTGCCGGCGGTAGATTGAATATCAAAGGAACCAAAAAAAATGATGACAAAGATGATGACGGTGATGATGACGATGAAGCCTTTACTTTAAAAGGCTCTATCTATAATAAAGGAACTGTCTCTATTCAAGCAGATAAGTTTTGCATGCAGAATAAAGAAGCCAGGCTTATTAACTATGGACCAATGAAGGTAGAAGCTGATTTTGAATTTAAAGCAGGCGAGTTCTATAATGGAGAGGATGGACGGTTTTCGGTCGATGAAACATCGATAGATAGTAATAGTACTGATGGCGCCAATGAGCACAAATCAAGTGCTACATGGGTAAATGACGGCTATTATACTTGTTATGAGTTTGAAGTCTCTTCAGGGTATCAACTTCAGAATAATTGTAATTTATATCTTGGTGAAAGCTTTGAACTGGAAGGCAATAATGGCAAGGATGTTATCTTTAATAATAGTGGGTTTATTTTTAGTGAAGGAACTGCTAAATTAAAAAATGCAACTTTAAATATGGCCGGTAAAAGTATCTTTAAAACTCAAAGTCTGGAATTTGAGAAGAGTGTTCTGCTGCACAGTGATGCAAGCGCACAGGATAAGGACAAGCCTTTGCTGCTGTGTGTTGAAGGAGCCTCTTACGATGATGGTAAGGGGGAACTTACAATGAGCGGAGTTACCAATGTGACATGTGGAAATGGCTTTTTTGAACCATGGTCTGCCTCCGGTTATGCATTATTGGTGAATGCAACAGTGGACAATGCGCAGGGTTGTAATCCGGAGTATGAGAATGGAGCACCGGATGTAGAACCGGACCTGGCCATTGTGACTTATGCATTTGAAGATATTACCACTACTGTCGGCGACTATGATTTTAATGATGTGGTGCTGAAAGTAACGGTTGTGAAAGATGGGGACATCACAGTTGCATTGGCGGCTGCCGGAGCAACCAAAGAACTGTCTGTCGGTTGTAAGGTAAACGGTCAGGATAATGTGTTGTGGGGCAGTGTGCATGAAGCTTTAGGGGTATCGGCAGGTACAATAGTCAATCCCGGTCCTTCTACATGGGAAGAGATGCCTAAGCAAACTATAAAAAACATAGAAAGTCTCGCTGACGTAGTCTTTTATATTTATGAAAAGAATAATCCGGATTTAAGGGTTTATATTTCACAGGATGACCCTGAATTTATAAAGGGGGGTGTGCCTTTTGCTTTATGTATTCCTACAGATTGGGCATATCCGGCAGAGCGCCAGATGATTAATGAGAAATATGAAGACTTTGGCGCGTGGGGAGCTCATAGAAATTCACATCAAGATTGGTATAAAACGCCGACCAAATAAGAGGGGGGATAACCTTCTTGCGAGGAGGGTGTATCGAAACGCTCATAAACTAAAAGAGGTGTCAAAACTAACATCACCACTCTACAAAGTTACAGATTGTAACTAACAATTATAAAGGAACCATATCAAACTCTGTTTTCAAGTAATGATATGGCTCTTTTCATCATTGATTTAGGAAGTCAAGTTTCAGATTAAAAGTTGTCCTTTCATCAAATTACGTTTTGACACACTCTCTTCGATAAAAGGGAAGTTTCGACACATCCTCCTTGTTTTCATAAAAATCAAACGTGCGGAAAGAGGTATGGCGGTGTATTGGTTAAGCCTCCGGCATTGCCCTGTACATCACGTGCGGAGTCCGTCCCTCTCTTGTTATCCTCTTGTCGTTGTACCATCGGCGCAGTTCGATGCCCGCCTTTGTCTTCAGCAGTCCCGTAAGTTTACAATACTCCTTGCAGTTAATGACGGAATGTTCCTTCAGATAGGCCGTCAGTAATGCAAAGCGTTCTTCTTCCGAATATTGGGAGGAAGAAATCCGGAAACCATATTCCGCGCGTTCTAATTCGCCTTTGGCACGTATCTCTTTGCGGAACTGCCGGGTAGGTTTGAACTTCACGTTGTCAAAGTGTACCGATGCGGCGCGTATCTCGTGCTTGTCTGTCACCTTGCGACAGGTCAGGGTGGCGGAGAAAGTGCCCAGCTCCCCCAGTCTCACGTTATAACCGTCCGCCAGATAATTGGCGATAATACTTTCCAAATCACAGAACAGGCCTAGAACCGTTCCTTCCTTGATGGTGGAGCGTCGGGCTACGTCCTTAGCTAAATCTGTCAGGTCTTTTGTGCCCGATACTACAATTTGTGGATACAGGGTGGGCTGCTCCTTGTCCCCCTGTATGTCGGGAGACGTCTTGAAATCATACTTTGCTGCCATGCTAATGCTTTTTAATAGGAGAATTAAGTTGTTTATTCCTGAAGGCTAAGGGTTTTCTTCCTAAGGGCTTTTATAATCTGCTGCAATGGATTGTATAGTCTGCTGTAATGGACTGTACGGTCTACTGTAACGGACTGTACAGTCTGTTGGCGGAGTCTGTCTTAGTATTCAGTACAAAAGTACTTAATCATACCGTAAAAACCTATTAATCTGCCGAGAAAAAGAGTTTAGGGGTTGTTAAAGAGAAAAAGAAGAACTAACTTTGTCTTGAACAAAAACAGATGGATTATGGCAAAAGGAATACCTTATGGAGTGTCGGATTTCAGCCGATTGGTAGGCCAGGATTATTATTATGTAGATAAAACGCATTTTCTACCTCTGATAGAAGATATGGCAAACTATCTCCTTTGGGTTCGTCCGCGTCGTTTTGGGAAAAGTGTATTCCTTACCATGATGCGTGCTTATTATGATATGTCGCAAAAAGACCGTTTTGAACAACGGTTCGGCAATCTGTGGATAGGCAAGCATCCCACCAAACTGCAAGGCGTTTATCAAGTGCTTTACTTTGACTTCTCTAAAGCCAATCTGGGCAGGGGAACATTGGAAGATAATTTCAATGATTATTGCAGTGTGCAGTTGAATGATTTCTTCAGTACGTATGCGGAGTATTATCAGAATGAAACGGATTTTGACCGGATAGTCGCTTCCACCGAAGCTTCCACCAAGTTGCATTGGCTGGAGGCCACGGCTCGGCGTTTGGGACATTTGCTTTATTTGATTATTGATGAATATGATAACTTTACCAATGTCATACTGAGTGAACAAGGCAAGAACCTTTTCCGTGACTTGACTCATGCCAGCGGTTTTTACCGGGAATACTTCAAGCAATTTAAAGGTATGTTTGAACGTATTTTTATGATGGGAGTGAGTCCGGTGACGTTGGACGACCTTTCCAGCGGATATAATATTGATTGGAATATCAGTACTGCTCCGCAGTTCAACATGATGATGGGATTCAGTGAAACGGAAGTGCGCGAGATGTTTCGGTATTATCAGCAGGCAGGCAGGTTGGAAGGGGATATCGACGAAATGATTCGGGAGATGAAACCTTGGTACGATAATTATTGTTTTGCTGAGGAAAGTTTAAGAACCGACCCGAAGATATTCAATTGTGATATGACATTGTATTATCTGCGTCATCGGGTGATGTTGGGAGCTTCTCCTGAAGAAATGGTTGATAAGAATATTCGCACGGATTATAGTAAACTCAAGATGCTTGCCCGGCTCGACCATGAAAATCAGGAAGGGGAGGACCGCATGAGCACTATAGAGGAGATAGGGGCGAAAGGAGAAATTCTGGTGAACCTGCATACCTCATTCCCCGCTGAGAAGATTACCCAAACCGATAATTTCCGGAGTTTGCTTTATTATTATGGTTTGCTTACAATGTGTGGAACCAGAGGTGACCGCATCGTGATGTGTATTCCCAATAACTGCGTGCGTGAACAATACTTCGGCTTCCTTCGTGAGTATTACCAGCAGCATGGAGAAATTTATCTGCCTCGTTTGAAAGATTTAATTGATGATATGGCTTTTGACGGAGATTGGAAGCCTTTGTTTGAGTTCATTGCCAAGGCTTACCGTGATAATTCGGCTGTCCGCGATGCCATAGAGGGGGAACGTAATCTGCAAGGCTTTTTTAAAGCATATTTGGCGTTGGCCTCGTATTACTTGGTGCATCCCGAACTGGAAATGAATTATGGTTATTGTGATTTCTTCTTGTTGCCCGACAAGCAGCGTTATCCCGAAACGAAACACAGCTATATTATGGAGCTGAAGTATGCGTCGCGTACAGCTACTGAGGCTGAGCTGGAGGAGCAAGCCTGCGAAGGAAGACGGCAGTTGGAACAGTATAGTCGGGACAAAAAAGTGTTGCTCGCCGGCAGTGGAACTGACTTGCATTGCATCTTGCTTCAGTTTAAGGGCTGGGATATGGTGAAATGCGAAGAAATAAAATGCTGATTGTATCGGGGTGAAACTTCAGTCCCGACAGTTTCTTTCACAATTTTCTTCGATGAAATGGCGGTTTTTGGACGCGTGAAGCGTGAAAGGACTTTCGGAATGACTTCTGTTCACTAAGAATGTTACATAATTGAGCACTTTTGTTACAAGGAAACAAGAGTGCTATCCCATGCAACAAATGTTTCAAAAGTGTTGTGAGACAACCCTTACCTTTGCCTCAGAAAAACTTCTAAAAACATTTAATGCTATGAACAAGAATCAGCGAATGAACAGAATGGGCGCGCTCCTTATTATATGGGCAGCCGCTTGCTTGAACAGCCACGCACAACAAGACTCAGCCAAAGTCGTCTCTAACTCGAAGGAAGAAGGCAATCGAAATGTCATGCTGAATGCGGCCAGTGCCAATGGCCCACGTGAAATCTCCATCGGTCTTCCCGGCGGCGATGTGAATGTACTCGAAAACGGTTTGCCCGTGGTCTATAATTCAAATCCCCATAATGTAAACACGCACTGGCGTGGAGACAGTAGCTTGGGGCATACCGGACTGCTTAAAATATCCGAAACTGCCATTACTACCGGAAACATCGGTTATGCTGTGAACTCTTTTACCGAATTGGGACTGAACAAGGCTAAGGATTTCAATGGCGTGCTGAATTATAATACCAATCACTTTGGCAAACAGCAGTTTGATTTCAACTTGAACGGAAGCATCGGCAAGGACTGGTTCTACAGTGGAAGTGTCTATCAGAATTTTGACCCGGGTTCGTTCAAACTTCGCTTTGCACAGTATCAGGACCGCACACAAATCTATAAGTTTGCTTTGACAAAGTTCTACCATGAAGGTCGCGGACAGTTGTCGGCCATCTATCATTACAGCAATAGTCACTGGCTGTCGAATGCCACTACCGGTGCGCCCTTTATTTATGTGGGTGACGGCAGTGTGAAGGAAATTCCCGGATTCGGACTCGGCACTTCTTCCTATCTTCCTAATGTCTCGGACATTGTTTATATGGATATGCGCACAGGTGAGATGAAAAAGACAAGCCTTTATGATGCTACTGCCAGCAAAGGCAATCAATTCACATTGCTGAACCGTTACAAATGGGATAATGGCTTGGAGTGGACTGTGAATATGAAGTATGACCATGCACTGGGCTCTTATCTCTACCAGACTCCCATGTCGATGGAGAAGAAAACAGTGGCGGACGGCTACAGCCGGAAGGCATTGGACGGAACGCTGACCCCCTACGAAGGGTATGTGCAGAGCCGTATGTCGTGTTTCAACCGGGGTAGCATCGATGAGTTCTTCTTTACCACCGAACTGTCACGGAAGTATGACAACATGACTTGGCGCGTGGGCTTGAACGAATGGTATTATGATGTGGACTATGCTTCAAACACCACGATGTACGACCATACGGTAGAAGAATATCCTCAGATTCTTTACAGTGCCGATACCAAAGACATTCATCATTATGGTGATACTCCATATTATAATCTGAATCAGAATGCTTCGGAATACTATAAAGGCCATGAAAATAAGCTGGCTCTTTATGCTACTCACGATTGGGATATTACTGATAAATGGAATGTGTATTATGGCGCTCGTTTTGAATACCAGCGTTTGGCAGGAAAGAATCTGGCTGTGTACAATGCAGACGGAAAAGCGGTAGGCCGTTTTGCCAATTATCACATCGGGGCGATTGCAGCCGACGGCACCAAGATTGCCCCTCGCGGTTATAGTTATGATTGGCTCAATATGGCATTCACGGCAGCCGCTACTTATAAGATGACGCAACAGTTTGGTTTCACTGCCGATTTCACTTACAATACCCAGCGTCCGAATATGTCGAACTTTGCACCTGCCGAGATGCCGAATGTAGATAAGATAACCATTCCGTTGGGACGTGCCGGTATCTATTTCAATAATGACTGGCTCAGCCTGACTTCCTTGTTCACTTATATTGCCAAGACAAATAACAACTCGACACTGAATCTGATTAACCCCAACAATGATAAGGATATCAAAGCCGCAGCACTGAGCTATGATATTGAAACCATCGGTTGGACAACAGATGCGGTTGTGAAGCCTTTCAAAGGATTTGATTTCCACTTCTTGTTTACTTACCAGAGCCCGAAATACAAGAAATATGAGACGGGGGTTACTTTCAGTGACGGAACGACTTCGGGCATCAACGCCACCGGTAATATTGTAACCGAAATTCCGAAGGTGCTGATTGAACTGGACCCGAGTTACAACATCACCAAAGACTTGAAGGTATGGGCCAGCTTCCGTTACTTCAGCAAGACGTATGCCAATATTAAGAATGCTTATTACTTTAACGGACGCTGGGAAACATTCGGCGGTATCAACTGGAATGTGAACAGACATCTTTCTTTAAGCGGAACGGTGATAAACTTCTTGAATCAGACCGGTGCAAAGGGAAGCATTTCGGGTGCGGAACTGGTGGATAAGGAAAATGCTGCCGCTTATAACGGTGCATGGATGGCAGGAAGCTACATCCGTCCGTTCACCGTAGAATTTGCGGCGAAAATAACATTCTGATTTTAATAATAAACTTTTAATACCCTATACTCCATGAAAACAAATTTCGTTAACCTTACATTAGGTTTGGCCTTTACAGCAGGCGCAGTGTCTTGCCAGTCACCGAAAGACAATCTGACGTTCGAACATCAAGGGGATACCTTGACCATCGTACATATTGCAAATCCGTCTAAATATCTGTTGCTCCCCGTTCAGGAAAGCAGCGATGAAGGACAGGTAAAACTCGATATGGGAAGTGCGGCAGATACGGAAATGGATGTCCGTCTGGCCACAGACAATGTAGAATATTATGTGCCTTTTGCCTTATCGCAAGATGCAAGCGGCGCAACGGTGACTATCCGCAATGTGGCAGCCGATGCCCTATGCTGGGACAGCATTAAGGTCTCGGATACTTTTGATACAACAAACAGAGATAAGTTCCGTCCCGTTTATCATCACACTCCGCTCTATGGTTGGATGAATGATGCCAACGGACTGGTTTATAAAGACGGTGAATATCACCTTTACTTCCAATATAATCCATACGGCTCGGTATGGGGAAATATGCATTGGGGACATTCCGTGAGCAAGGACTTGGTGCATTGGGAGCATCTTGACCCTGCCATCGCAAGGGATACCTTGGGGCATATCTTCTCGGGAAGTGCAGTGGTGGATACAAAGAACAGCGCAGGCTACGGTGAAAATACAATGGTTGCTTTCTATACTTCGGCCAGTGACAAGAACGGCCAGATTCAGTGTATGGCATACAGCACAGACAATGGACGTACGTATACTAAATACGAGAAGAATCCTATTCTGACTCCTTTTGACGGATTGAAGGACTTCCGTGATCCGAAGGTCTTTTGGTATGAACCCAATCAAAAATGGGTGATGGTGGTATCTGCCGACAAGGAGATGCGTTTCTATTCTTCGCAGAACTTGAAGGACTGGGAGTTTATGAGTGGCTTCGGCGAAGGTTACGGAGTACAGCCCAGCCAGTTTGAGTGTCCCGAGTTTGTGCAATTGCCTGTGGACGGTGACAAGAACCGTATGAAGTGGGTATTGATTGTCAATATCAATCCGGGGTGCATGTTTGGCGGTAGCGCTACACAGTATTTTATCGGTGACTTTGACGGCAAAGAGTTTAAGTGTGACACAAAGCCCGAAGTGACCAAATGGTTGGACTTTGGTAAGGACCATTATGCTACCGTTTGTTTTTCGAATACGGGAGAACGTACGATTGCCGTGCCCTGGATGAGCAATTGGCAGTATGCCAATATCCTTCCTACCAAACAATACCGCAGTGCCAACTCGCTGCCCCGCGAATTGAGCCTTTATACAAAGGACGGACAGATATATATGGCTGCCAATGCGGTGAAGGAAACGGAGGCGTTGCGTAAAGAGGTGCGCGAAGTGGGTCGTCTGACTGTAAATGGCGAGAGCCGGTTGGAGGAGCTGGTTCCCGATACAGACGGAGCATACGAACTTTCGATGGATATTACTCCGGGTGCGTCGCAGAGGGCAGGTTTCGAGCTGTTGAACAGTAAGGGTGAGAAAGTGAACATTTATCTGGATATGAAAGAACACAGATTGGTGATGGACCGCACGGAAAGCGGCATTACCGACTTGGGCGAGCCGAGCAAATTCAATGTGCACGAAAAGGAGACGGACAATCACCGCATGAAACTCTCTGTGAATTATAAGAATGATTTTGCATTGGGTACTTGGGCGCCGCTCTCTTTGTGCAAAGGCGGAACTTATCATCTGGATGTTTTTGTGGATAAGTGTTCTATTGAGATTTTTGTAGATGGCGGACGCATTGCCATGACTAATTTAGTCTTTCCGGATGAACCTTATAACACGCTTCGTTTTTATAATGAAGGAGGGGAAATGAAAGTGACGGATTTCATGATATATAAATTAGGTTTGTGATTTAGGTTAGGTATTCCCGAATGTGTCCGTCCGAATGCGTAAAGTGAACTGTTTTCGGGCAGACACATGGGTCTGCCCCTACGGTGAATGAATAAGAACAATGTACAAAAAAACAATAGATAATAAAACCATGAACAACAATAAAAACCTATATGCCAAATTAATCCCGGTGATGCTTTGTTTCTTTGCCATGGGGTTTGTAGACTTGGTGGGCATCGCTTCCAATTACGTCAAGGCCGACTTGAGCCTGACGGATGCGCAGGCCAATATCTTTCCGTCACTGGTTTTCTTTTGGTTCCTTATCTTCTCGGTTCCTACAGGAATACTGATGAATAAGATAGGGCGTAAGAAAACGGTACTTCTGAGTCTTGCTGTGACTTTTGCCTCTTTGCTGATTCCTGTTTTCGGAGACAGTTATGTCACTATGCTATTGTCTTTCTCTTTGCTGGGCATCGGCAATGCACTGATGCAGACCTCTCTGAATCCTTTGTTGAGTAATATTATAGCGGGAGATAAATTGGCCAGTACACTTACTTTTGGACAGTTTGTCAAAGCCATCGCTTCTTTTCTGGCTCCTTATATTGCCATGTGGGGCGCTACACAGGCTATTCCCACTTTCGGATTGGGCTGGAGGGTATTGTTTCCCATTTATATGGTGATTGCGGTGCTTGCCATCGTTTTATTGGGTTCCACTCCCATTGAAGAAGAGCAGCCCGACAAAGCTTCCGGTTTCAAGGCTTGTCTGGCTCTGTTGGGAAAACCGTTCATCCTGCTCTCTTTCGTCGGCATCATGTGTCATGTGGGTATTGATGTCGGTACCAATACCACTGCCCCGAAAATATTGATGGAACGTCTGGGGATGACACTGGCAGAGGCAGGTTTTGCTACCAGCCTTTACTTCATATTCCGTACAATCGGTTGTTTCTTGGGAGCTTTTATCCTGCAGAAAGCTTCTGCCAGGTTCTTTTTTGCTTTCAGCGTAGTGTTAATGTTATTGGCTATGGCAGGCTTGTTTATGTTCCATACCGAAACTATTATTTATATTTGTATCGCCATGATTGGTTTTGGAAACTCCAATGTGTTTTCCATCATCTTCTCGCAGGCATTGTTTGCCGCACCCGAAAAGAAGAACGAGGTGTCCGGCCTGATGATAATGGGCCTGTTCGGTGGCACCGTGTTTCCGTTGGCAATGGGAATTGCCGCTGATGCGGTGGGACAGACAGGAGCTGTAGCAGTGATGACTGTTGGTGTGATTTACTTGTTAATATATACCTTAAAAATAAAGAAATGACCATGAATGATATTATCGTAGGAATGGGTGAGGCACTCTGGGATGTGCTGCCCGAAGGAAAGAAAATAGGAGGTGCTCCGGCAAACTTTGCTTATCATGTATCGCAATTTGGCTTTGACAGCCGTGTGGTGAGTGCGGTGGGAGAGGATAAGTTGGGCGATGAGATTCTAGCCAATTTTGACAGCAAGCACTTAAGTTATCAGATTGCAAGAGTGCCTTATCCTACCGGCACGGTACAAGTGGAGCTGGACCCGAATGGTGTGCCGATGTATGATATAAAAGAGAATGTGGCATGGGACAATATCCCTTTTACCCCGGCTTTGGAAGAACTGGCGAAAAAAACGCGTTCGGTATGTTTTGGTTCGCTGGCACAGCGCAGCGTGGTTTCCAGAGAAACAATTCATAAGTTTCTGGATGTGATGCCCGACGGGGAAGGACAGTGCAAGATATTTGATGTGAATTTGCGTCAGGGATTCTATACGAAGGAGATACTTTGCAGCTCGATGAAGAAGTGCAATATCCTGAAGATTAATGATGAAGAATTGGTGACTGTGAGCCGTATGTTTGGTTATCCGGGTATCGACCTGCAGGATAAATGCTGGATTCTGCTTGCCAAGTACAACTTGAAGATGCTGATTCTTACTTGTGGGGTAAACGGAAGCTATGTGTTTACTCCCGGCGAGGTTTCATTTGTGGAGACTCCGAGAGTGGAAGTGGCGGATACGGTGGGGGCAGGAGACTCTTTCACCGCTACTTTTGTGGCTGCTGTCTTGAAGGGCAAGAGTGTGCCCGAAGCGCATAAGCTGGCAGTGGATGTTTCCGCTTATGTATGTACACAGAATGGGGCGATGCCCCAGCTGCCGGGCAATCTTAGACTATAATGCCCGGAGAGGTTGCCTGTGAAGGTAGCCTCTTTTTGTTTTATAAACTTGTATTATTGACTGTTACCTTTTATCTTTGTTCAAACAATAACGGTGGAAAGCATGAAAAACTATGTTATGTGTATACTGGTATGCATCGGTAGCCTGTTGGTGTCGTCGTGCAGCAGGAGGGCAACGCGTTATCACATCGGTGTGTCTCAATGCAGCGATGATGAATGGCGGCATAAGATGAATAATGAGATGCAGCGTGAAGCACTTTTTTATGATGGAGTGGAGGTGGAGTTCCGTACGGCAAAAGACAATAATCAATATCAAATAAATGATATCAATTATTTTATTGACAAGAAGGTCGATTTGTTAATCGTGGCTCCCAATGAAGCGGCGGCCATCACTCCTTCGGTGGAAAAGGCGATAAAAAGAGGAATCCCGGTAGTGGTGGTAGACCGCAAGACATTGTCGGATAATTATACGGCGTTTGTAGGGGCGGATAATTATAAGATTGGCAATGACGTGGGACATTACATTGTCAGTCGCTTGAACGGGAAGGGGAATATCTTTGAGGTGACAGGGTTGGAGGGGTCTACGCCTGCCATGGAGAGACATAAGGGTTTGATGGATGCATTGGCTGAGGCTCCGGGCATAAAGAGAATCGGAAGTGTGGATGGAGGTTGGTTGCAGAGTCAGGCAAACGAAAAGACAGACTCTGTATTGCGTGCCTGCAAAGAGATTGATTTGCTCTTTGCACAGAATGACCGTATGGCAATCGGAGCTTATCTGGCGGCCAGGCAGCAGGGAAGGGAAAAAGGAATACTTTTTGTGGGAGTGGATGCACTGCCCGGAAAAGATTATGGACTGGAGCAGGTGATGAACGGTGTTTTGGATGCCTCTTTTATTTATCCCACCGGAGGGGATAAGGTGATGCAGGTTGCCATGGACATTTTGGAGAAAAGGGCTTTTGAGAAAGAGAATATACTTTCTACGGCATTAGTGGACAAGACGAATGCCCGCGTGATGCAGTTACAGACCGACCATATTTTGGAACAAGACGGAAAGATAGAGAAACTGAATGGGCAGATTGATGAATTCTGGTCGCGTTATTCGGCGCAGACTATGTTTCTGTATGCTTGTCTGGTTATTCTGATTCTGTTTGCGGCATTGCTGGCCATTATTGTGCGTGCCTATTGGATGAAGAACCGGATGAATGCGGAACTTTCTTTTCAGAAGAAGAAACTGGAGGAGCAGCGTGACCAACTTATCAGTCTTTCAAAGCAATTGGAAGAGGCAACGCATGCCAAACTGGTATTCTTTACGAATGTGTCCCATGATTTCCGCACTCCGCTTACGTTGGTTGCCGACCCGGTGGAACAGCTTTTAGAGGATAAGTCGTTGACGCCGAAACAGCTATCCTTATTAAAGGTGGTGCATAAGAATGTACATATCTTGCTGAGACTTGTTAATCAGATTCTTGATTTCCGTAAGTATGAAAACGATAAATTGGAATTGGTAAGAGCCAATATGAATCTACGGGTGCAGTTGCAGGAATGGAGCCATTCTTTCCAAACGTTGGCTTTGAAAAAGCATATTCATTTTGTATTGGAGGTGAATGATGACCAGGCAGATTATCTGATGGCACTGGATGCCGAGAAAATGGAACGTGGCTATTTCAACTTATTGTCCAATGCGTTTAAGTTCACACCGGAGAATGGAACTATTACGGTTACACTCTCTACTTTGGTGAAGGAGAGAGGTGGAAGATATGCCCGTCTGGTGGTTGCTGATACCGGTTCGGGAATCTCTGTCCAACATATCCGGCATATCTTCGACCGTTTTTATCAGATTGACGTAAACCATGCAGGTTCGGGCATCGGACTTGCCTTGGCAAAGGCTTTTGTCGAACTGCACGGTGGAGAGATAACGGTGGACAGTGTGGAAGGAAAAGGAACTGTATTTACAGTGGATATCCCTATGACGGTAGTGGAAGAGCCGTCGGCAGGCCTCGTGCAGGAACCGCGCATCACACAGCAGACGGTGGTGGAGGAGCTGGAGGATATGGAAACAGAAGAGCAGATTCCGGACGAGAATAAGGAATGTATCTTGATAATAGATGACAACGCGGATGTGCGTGACTATGTGAAGTCATTGTTGAAAGAAGAATATACGGTGATAGAGGCTCCTGATGGGCATGCCGGCCTGAAGAAAGCCATGAAATATGTGCCCGACGCCATAATCTGTGATGTAATGATGCCGGTAATGGACGGACTGGAATGTTGCAGAAAGTTGAAAACAGAATTGCAGACTTCCCATATTCCGGTGATGCTGCTCACCGCTTGTTCGCTGGATGAACAGCGGATACAGGGATTTGAGTGTGGGGCGGACTCTTATATTTCCAAACCTTTTAACTCCAAACTGTTGCTGGTACGGCTTCGTAATCTGATGGATAACCATAAGCGGTTGAAACAATTCTTCGGAGATAAGACTACCTTGTCTAAAGAATCGGTAAGTGAAGTAGATAAAGGGTTTGCCAATCGCTTTAGGGCGTTGATAGAAGAAAACTTGGCGGATTCTGAGTTGAGTGTAGAGGAGTTGGGCAGCAAGATGGGATTGGGCCGGGTGCAGCTGTATCGTAAAATAAAGGCGCTTACCAATTATTCTCCCAATGAGTTGTTGCGTATTGCCCGATTAAAGAAAGCCGCTTCCTTGTTGGCTTCTTCAGAGAAAACCATCTCCGAGATAACGTATGAGGTCGGTTTTACTTCTCCTTCTTATTTTACAAAATGTTATAAGGAGTATTTTGGAGAAAGTCCTACGGACTTCTTGAAACGAAGAGGGTAAATTGTAGGGGCAGACCCATGTGTCTGCCTGAATGGTACAGCAAATGTATCGGGCGGACACATGGGTCCGCCCTTACGATAAATAATTTAAATCAGCGTCGACAAGTCTTTCTCAGCTACGAAAGAGAGATTATTCAGAATAATCACTTCTCTTGCTCTGTCGGGATTATCTGTGCGGAAAATCAATATGCCTTTGTTTCCTAACAAGAAGGAATACAGATAAGTGATTCCTATTTTGGCTTCACTGAAAATGGTGATAGCGTCTGCTGCCCGTCCCGGCTGATTATCCAGTGTGATGGCGAACACATCAGAGAGCGCCACGGATATTCCAGCCTCTTTCAGCGTTTCGTATGCGCGTTTGGGTTCCGAGCAGATGATACGGTAAATGCCATATTCCACAGTATCGGCAATGGTGGAAGCAATCAGTTGTATGCCTGCTTCTTTCAATAAGTTCAATACTTTCTGTAATGTCCCCGCTTTGTTTTCAATGAAGACAGATAATTGTTGGACGGTCATAATTTTATCTTTTTAAAAAGTTTTACGTAAGTCTTTTACTCTCACTGCCTTGCCTTCCGATTTGGGCAAAGAGCCTTTCGGGACAAGTTTTACTCGCGGAGTAACCAGAATTTCATCTTTCAACTGGCGTGTAATCTCGCGGGTAAGGGCTTGCAAACGGCCATAGTCGTCGGTAAACAACTGGCTGAGTTCCACTTCGATAGTCATTTCATCGTTTGATTCCATTGTTTCGAGTGTAATCAGATAGTCGCTGCCCAGCTCCTTAAATTGCAACAATACTGTTTCGATTTGTATCGGGAAGATATTAACCCCTTTCAGGATAATCATGTCATCACTGCGGCCTTTCATTCTGTCCAGACGTTTATGATGGCGTCCGCACGGACATTCTCCCGGAAGAATGCGAGTGAGGTCGCGAGTACGGTATCTCAACATCGGCATGGCTTCGCGGTTGATGGTGGTCAACACCAGTTCTCCTACTTCACCATCGGGCACGGGTTCCAGCGTATCGGGGTTAATGATTTCAACGATATAATAGTCTTCCCAAATGTGCAGGCCGTTTTGTTCCTGACACTCAAAGGCTACGCCGGGGCCGCACATTTCGGACATTCCGAAGGAGTTATATGCTTTGACTCCCAACATCTTTTCGATGCGGCGGCGTTGTTCTTCAGAGTGAGGTTCTGCCCCGATAATTAATGTCTTGAGTTTGGTATCCCGACGCGGATCGATGCCCATTTCTTCCATCACCTCGTACAGGCGGGCTGCATAGCTGGGAATGGCATGCAATGCGGTGGTTCCGAAGTCAGTAATGAACTTTAATTGTCTTTTGGTATTGCCGGCAGCAGCAGGAACGGTAAGCATCCCCATACGTTCCGCTCCGTATTGAAATCCAAGTCCGCCGGTAAACATTCCATAGCCGGAGGAGTTTTGGAAGATATCACCGGGGCGTAAGCCTACCATGTAGAGGCAGCGTGCAACGGCGTTGGCCCATTCGTCAAGGTCTTTCTGTGTGTGAAGAATCACGGTCGGGTTACCGGTTGTGCCACTGGACGAGTGCAGGCGGACTGCTTTTTCCAAAGGAACGGCAGCCATTCCGAAAGGATAAGTATCGCGCAGGTCTTGTTTGGTTGTAAAGGGAATCTTGCGTAAGTCATCTAGTGAGCGGATATCTTCGGGTTTCAGATGGTTCTCTTCAAAGCGTTTCTTGTAAAAAGGAGAATTCATGCAGTGGCGGACGGTCTTTTGCAAACGTTCCAACTGTAGTTTCTCAATCTCGGGACGTGTCAGCGTCTCCATTTCCGGGTGTAAATACATAGTATCTTTCATGCTTAGTTGGTTATCAATTGCACAAAAGTAGAAAAAAATCTTATACGGTTGACAAATGGGAGAGAAAATATGTATCTTTGAACACTTAATGAAAGATGATAATATGAAAAAGCTGATAAGTATATTGATTGGTATAGCAAGTGTGGTTGGCGTGCAGGCGCAAGATATGAAGACATTATTTGTCTCGATGCCAGATTCTATTGCACCATTGCTCACGAAGGTGAACCGGGAAGATTGCATTGACTTTCTTGCCAGTAACATGAAAGCGGAAGTGAAAAACCGTTTCGGAAAGACGGCGGAGCTGAAGAAACTGACAGATGACTATCTGCAACTGCAAACGACTTCAAGAAGCACGCTGGAGATGAAATTGCTTCCGTTGAATGATTCGGTGAAAATCGTGTGTATGGTGAATACTGTGTGTGCATCCGCTTGCGATAGTGAGATACGCTTCTTCTCTACTCAGTGGCAAGAACTTCCCAAACAGGATTATGTGCAGTTGCCGCCCGTTGAAGCGTTTTATCTTCCAGTTGATTCTTTGAATGGAGATTTTCCTTTGTTGCGTGAAAAAGCCGACATGGAACTTTTGAAAGTTACGCTCTCACCGGAGAATACCACCTTGAGTTTTACCTATACCACTCCCGATTATCTGGCAAAATCAGAAAGAGAAAAACTGGCTGCTTATATAAAGAAAGAGCCGGTGGTGTATGAATGGGCAGGTGGAAAGTTTGTCGGGGGAAGATGAAAGGATTACATGTGTGGACACAAATAAAGGCTGTAACTCGGAGGAGTCACAGCGTTTATTTTGTAACTTGAATGAAGTTATAAATTACTTTTTCATGCGGTTACCATAACGGCTCATGAACTTATCAACACGACCTGCTGTATCCACCAATTTAGACTTACCGGTGTAGAAGGGGTGTGATGTGCTGGAGATTTCAATTTTCAGCAGCGGATAAGTTTCACCTTCGAATTCGATGGTTTCCTTAGTTGCCACAGTTGACCGAGACAAGAACATATCACCGTTTGACATATCTTTAAATACAACGGGACGATAGTTTTCTGGATGAAGACCTTTTTTCATTTTGATATATGTTTTTATTGTTATTATTTTACTGTTTTGGTAACAACAATGTGTAATGGTTCAATTTTGGACTGCAAAGATAGGTCATTTCTTTGAAAGAGAAAAACTTCGGCCGTATTTTTTTTGTTTTTCATCTGTATTTTATTGTTTGCCCATATTGCAAGGTCGACATTACAATATAATCTGTTTGAGATGTTTAGCATAGATATAAGTTAATAAAACCATAATTAATAAGATAATTTTAGAGCGAAAATGCCATAGTTAGAACATTTATGCTTAATTTTGCAGTGGAATTTAATTCACTAACAATTATAAATATTAGAACAATGGTTAATTACAAAGATTTAGGTCTGGTAAACACTAGAGATATGTTTGCTAAGGCTATCAAAGGTGGATATGCAATTCCTGCATTCAACTTCAACAATATGGAACAGATGCAGGCTATCATCAAAGCTGCAGTAGAAACAAAATCTCCGGTTATTTTGCAGGTTTCAAAAGGGGCTCGTCAGTATGCTAACGCTACTCTGTTGCGTTACATGGCTCAGGGTGCTGTAGAATATGCAAAAGAATTAGGTTGTGCACATCCTGAAATCGTTCTTCACCTGGACCACGGAGATACTTTCGAAACTTGCAAGAGCTGTATCGACTCAGGTTTCTCTTCTGTAATGATCGATGGTTCTCACCTGCCTTACGAAGAAAACATTGCTTTAACTAAGAAAGTAGTAGACTATGCTCACCAGTTTGATGTAACTGTAGAAGGTGAACTGGGTGTATTGGCCGGCGTTGAAGATGAAGTTTCTTCTGACCACCACACTTATACTGACCCTGAAGAAGTAATCGACTTCGCTACTCGTACAGGTTGCGATTCATTGGCTATTTCTATCGGTACTTCTCACGGTGCTTATAAATTTACTCCCGAACAGTGTACTATTGATCCTGCAACAGGTCACATGGTTCCTCCTCCCTTGGCATTTGGAGTATTGGATGCTGTAATGGAAAAACTTCCGGGATTCCCTATCGTTCTTCACGGATCTTCATCAGTTCCTCAGGAAGAAGTTGAAACAATCAACAAATTTGGTGGTGCTTTGAAGGCAGCTATCGGTATTCCTGAAGAATGGTTGCGCAAGGCTGCTAAGTCTGCTGTTTGTAAAATCAACATCGACTCAGACTCTCGTTTGGCTATGACTGCCGCTATCCGTCAGACATTTGCTGAAAAACCGGCTGAATTCGACCCGCGTAAGTACTTAGGTCCGGCTCGTGACAACATGGAAAAACTGTACAAGCACAAAATTATCAACGTGCTGGGTTCAGACAATAAATTGGCTGAATAATAATTTCATCCTATATAAATAAGAAAAGGCTGCTTTCTTCATTGAAGGCGGCCTTTTTATTTCTCTTTTCTTATCAAAAGAGGAACGGTTTTTGTCAATTCTCGTCCACGAATCTTTTCTACTTTTGCAGAAAATCAACAATTCTATTATACACATGAAAAAACTATTATTTATCCTTTTCCTTGCCGCCCTGACTCTTCAAGGCGCTTACGGGCAAAAACTGATATTGCCCTCTCCCTCCACCGTCCCCTGCAAAGAGCAACAGAAACAGATAGCTCGAAAGTACGGAATGTTCATTCATTTTGGAATTAATACCTTTCACGACGAGGAATGGACTGACGGTTCCAAGCCCGCCTCTTCATATTGTCCGACCAGGGTTGATGCGGAGCAATGGATAAAGACAGCCAAAGATGCTGGCATGAAATATGTCATACTGATAGCCAAACACCATGACGGGTTCTGCCTTTGGGACAGCAAATACACGGAATATGACGTGGCTAGCTCGGGCAACAAGACTAATGTGGTGGAAGCAGTGGCTAAAGCTTGCAAGAAATATGACATAGGCCTCGGACTTTACTACTCGCTATGGGACAGAAAAGTCAACGGTGACGTGAAAGACCAAACTCAGGATGCTGCCTACAATGAATACATGATTAAGCAGTTGAAAGAACTGATAACCATTGCTCAGAAACACACAAACATTGTGGAATTTTGGTTTGACGGCGGTTGGGAAAAGCAGAACTACCGCTGGCCGGTTATGGACATCTACCAAACCATCAAATCTAAAGAGCCCGAATGCCAAATCGGTATTAACTGGAGTATCGGTTCGCCTGAAAACGTGGATGCGCATCCGGTCTTGCCCGAAAACCAAAAGGTGGGCTATCCCATCCGCTACTTCCCTAGCGACTTTCGTTTGGGCGATCCTTATTTGCCAACCGATAACGACCCTAAGATATTCACCCATGACGGCAAAGATTACTATATGCCTTGGGAGTCGACTGTATGCATCAGCGAACGTTGGTTTTACAACACCAACGATAAGAAGTTTAAGTCCATTGACGAACTTGAAAGGCTTTACAAGCAATGCACTAAAAACGATAATATCCTGATACTGAACTGCCCGCCCGACAGGGAAGGCCGCATACGGGCAGAAGACATTCGCATTCTGAAAGAACTGCGTACACGGCTGGGGATTTAAGACGGCCCATGTAGACGGATTTATATGCTCAGTTGCTTCGCCCGATATTCCTTGGGCGAGTACTGGGCTATTTTTGCAAAGAGGCGGGTGAATTGCGCCGGGCTGAGAATTCCCACCTTCTCAGCAATCTGCATGATGGTCAAATCGGTTGTCAGCAGCAAAGCTTGGGCACGCTCTATGCGCTTTACCTGAATGTATTCGCAAGGAGACATCCCTATAATTTTCTTGAAAACTTTTGAAAAATGGTCGGGAGTAAGACACATTAATTCCGCTAAATCATTCACGGAAATGCGCTTGTCCAGATTCTTGCTCACGTAGCCGATTACTAATTCGAATTTCCCATAAGAATCGTTCGCCGACGGTTGCTTCAGGCTTTCATCGCTCACAAACCGGGAAAGCAACTGCAAGAGAATGCCGTCGCTTTCTATAATCGAACCCATACGGAAAGACGGATTTCCCTCGCACGCTTCGTAGATAGCCTTGTCATTACCATAGTGCTGAGGGTCTACCACCGACAAGGCTTTACAAGGGTTCAGTTTTAAATAACGTTTCACCAAGTCTCGGTCGGTAGTATGGGCGGCAACCTTCAGATTCATCTTCGAAGGGTTTGGTATTCCGGCATTTCCCGCCAAATCATCGAAGAAGCAAATGTAATAGTGGTCCATGGAGTCACTGCATTCATAGCTATGGAAAGTAAACTTGGGAATTAGGAATAAAGTTTCTGGGGTTAGCTCATAGCTAACATTGTTGATATACACTTTTCCACATCCTTTTTCTATATAATAGAGCCGATAAAAGGGACTGATTACATTCTTATAGTTCCACCAACTGCCTACACGTTTGAATCCCGTGTAAATCATTGACAATGAAAAGGTTTTATATACAGATATAGTCATACTCAACGGCCTTTTATTTAGATATCACAAAGATGGTTATTTTTCTCGACTATGCAAACAGCTCAAATCATTATTTCTGCCTTATTCTATACATGAAACGTTTTAATCAAGTAGTACTTTCTCCTTACTCGAAGTTACTTCTGTATTGCAGTGGCGACATCCCTGTATGCTTTTTGAAGTACCGGCCAAAGAAGGACTGGTCGGGAAAATGAAGCCGATTAGAAATTTCCTGTATGCTGAGATTGGTGGATTGCAGCAATGCTTTTATTTCGAGTATCACGTGTTGGTCTATGATGCTTTTGGCTGTTTGACCGGTCACTACCTGTACTATTGTGGAAAGGTAGCGAGGAGTAATGAACAGTTCGGTTGCATAAAAGGAAACCTCTCGTTGGGAGGTGCAGTGCTTATGAATCAGCTGGATGAAGCGTTTGAATATTTCTTCTTTTCGGCTGATATTTTCCACTTTTCTCTGCAAGAACAAATGCTGTGTCTTGTCATAGAAATCCAATAGGAAGTTTTGGACGAAGTTCTTGAATATCTGAATGCGGAAACTGTTATCCCGGTCGTTATAGAGGTCTTTCATCGCCAAACTTAGTCCGATAAATGGCTTGACTCGTTCTTCAGGAATAACAATGCATGGATGTTCCTTTAAAAAGTGGAAGAAGGAAGGGTCCAGGCGTGAGGTGATTTCTCTGAATAGTGTATCGGAGAAAATAATATAGGATACAGTGAAGTCTTCACTGGCATAAGTACAATTGAAAATGCTGCCGGGCAGAAGCAGGAGTTGGGTGTTTTCTGTCATCTCGTAAGCTTGCAAATCAATTTCTATATGTGCTCTTCCACTACGGCAATGGAAAATAGATGCATCTCCCAACTTCAAAATCTGATTGGAGCACATATCCATCTTTTCATCTATTCCGGTTATAAATGGTTCGCTTTTAGGTAAATTCAGATTTTTCATATCTATTCTTATTTTGACACAAAAATAACTGTTTTATTTGTAATAATGAGGTTTATATTCCGAAATTGAACAATGGCGGCTAATAATTGAATGCGCCGACTTGTGAAATTCCATCTACCTTTGCATCCGAATTTAAAAGATTGGAATATGATAACAATGAACAGAAAATGGATGCGACTAATGGTATTAGTTGGTTGTGCTGCTTTGGCGGCATCGTGTAAGCAGGTGCCTGCTGCACAGATGGAGGCGGAATATGCCGTATTGAAGGTATCGCCTTCGGATAAGGTTTTATCTACTACTTATTCGGCGACTATCCGCGGACGTCAGGATATTGATATTTATCCGCAGGTTTCCGGTTTCCTCACTAAACTTTGTGTAGAGGAAGGACAGGCTGTGCGCAAAGGACAAGTATTGTTTATTATTGACCAAGTGCCCTATAAGGCAGCTTTGGAGACGGCTGTGGCCAATGTGGAATCGGCAAAAGCCGGACTGGCTACTGCACAGTTGACATACGACAGCAAGAAAGAACTGTTTGCCAAAAAAGTAGTTTCTGAATTTGACCTGAAGACGGCCGAAAACTCCTGGCTCACCGCCAAGGCCCAGTTGGCTCAGGCTAAAGCTCAGGAAGTAAGCGCCCGCAATAATCTGTCTTATACGGAAGTGAAAAGTCCCTCGGATGGGGTGATCGGTACTTTGCCTTACCGCGTAGGCGCATTGGTTAGTGCCAGCCTGCCGCAACCGTTGACCACGGTTTCCGATAATTCGGATATGTATGTGTACTTCTCGATGACTGAAAACCAATTGTTGGCTTTGACCCGCCAATATGGTTCTAAGGCTGAGGCATTGAAGAATATGCCGGAAGTGGAATTGCAATTGAATGACAAGTCCATGTATGGTGAGAAAGGACGTATTGAAACAATCAGTGGAGTGGTTGACCGGAATACCGGTACTGCCAGCCTTCGTGCCGTATTCCCGAACAAGAATGGTTTGCTGTATAGCGGAACATCGGGAAATGTGGTTCTTCCGGTTACTATGAAAGGAAGTCTGGTTATCCCTCAAGCAACCGCTTTCGAAATTCAAGATATTACATACGTATATAAGGTAGTAGATGGCAAGGCGCAATCGGCTCCCGTCAGCGTGACCCGTGTCAACGGCGGTCAGGAATATATCGTGAACGATGGTTTGAAAGAAGGAGATATCATTGTTGCCGAAGGCGTAGGTTTGCTGCGTGAAGGTACTCCGATTAAAGTAAAACAAAACTAAGAAAGAAAATGAATTTAAGAACCTTTATAGAACGCCCCATCCTATCGGCAGTTATCTCTATTTCGATAGTCGTAGTGGGCATCATCGGGCTGTTCACTTTGCCCGTCGAGCAATATCCGGATATTGCTCCGCCTACCATCCAGGTAAACACCTCTTATTTCGGCGCTAGTGCGGAAACGCTTCAAAAGAGTGTGATCGCTCCGTTGGAAGAAGCGATTAATGGTGTGGAAAACATGACTTATATGACTTCCACCGCTACCAATGCCGGTACGGTAGACATTACTGTGTATTTCAAACAGGGGACAGACCCCGATATGGCGGCGGTCAATGTGCAGAACCGCGTATCCAAGGCTACCGGGCAGCTCCCTGCCGAAGTAACCCAGGTGGGCGTGACCACTTCAAAGCGTCAGACCAGTATCTTGCAGATGTTCTCACTCTATAGTCCGGATGATTCGTATGATGAGAAATTCCTTTCCAACTATATCAGTATCAACCTGAAACCTTCTATTCTCCGTATTCAGGGAGTAGGTGATATGATGATTATGGGTGGAGACTATAGTATGCGTATCTGGATGAAGCCTGACGTGATGGCTCAGTATAAACTGATTCCATCGGATGTTACTCAGGTGTTGGCAGAGCAGAATATAGAATCGGCTACCGGTTCATTCGGTGAGAACTCTGATGAGACTTACCAATATACCATGAAGTATAAAGGCCGTTTGATTACTCCGGAAGAATTCGGTGAAATTGTGATTCGGTCTTCAGATGATGGTGAGGTGCTGAAACTGAAAGAGATTGCCGATATTGAGATGGGTGAAGAAAGTTATGCCTATCATGGTGCGATGGACGGACACCCCGGTATCTCTTGTATGATTTTCCAGACGGCCGGCTCTAATGCTACGGAAGTGAACAATAACATTGATGCTTTGCTGGAAGAAGCTGCCAAGGATTTGCCGAAAGGGGTGGAGCTGACCAAAGTGATGAGTTCCAACGATTTCCTTTATGCATCTATTCATGAGGTGGTGAAGACTTTGTTTGAGGCTATCTTCTTGGTCATCTTGATTGTGTATGTATTCTTGCAGGATATCCGTTCTACCGTTATTCCGTTGGTAGGTATCATTGTATCTTTGATTGGTACCTTCGCCTTTATGTCGATAGCCGGATTCAGTATCAACCTGATTACCCTGTTTGCTTTGGTATTGGTAATCGGTACGGTGGTAGATGATGCCATAGTCGTCGTCGAGGCGGTGCAGGCACGTTTTGATGTGGGCTACCGCTCTTCTTATATGGCCAGTATCGATGCCATGAAGGGTATCAGTAATGCGGTTATCTCTTCTTCATTGGTATTTATGGCGGTGTTTATTCCGGTTTCGTTCATGAGCGGAACTTCCGGTACTTTCTATACACAGTTTGGTTTGACAATGGCGGTTGCTGTAGGTATATCTGCCGTCAATGCGTTGACGCTGAGTCCGGCACTGTGCGCTTTGTTCCTGAAACCGTATATCAATGCAGACGGTACGGTGAACAACAACTTTGCGGCACGTTTCCGTAAAGCGTTCAATGCGGCTTTTGATGTGATGATTGAAAGATATAAGAAAGGGGTGTTGTTCTTTATCAAACGCAAATGGATGGTATGGACACTTCTCACGGCTTCGGTAGTATTGTTGGCGTTCTTGATGAATACCACCAAAACCAGTTTGGTGCCCGATGAAGACCAGGGGGTTGTGTTTGTCAATGTCAGTACGGCGGCAGGTAGTTCATTGAAAACGACCAATGACGTAATGATGCGTATCGAAAAGCGTATGATGGATATTCCGCAGGTATTGCATGTGCAGCGTGTGGCCGGTTATGGTTTGCTGGCAGGTCAGGGTAACTCTTTCGGTATGCTGATCCTGAAGCTGAAACCTTGGGATGAGCGTGAAGGAAAAGAGAATGATGTACAGGCGGTAATCGGGCAGGTATATGGCCGTACCGCAGACATCAAGGATGCCAGTGTGTTTGCCATCTCTCCGGGTATGATTCCGGGCTATGGTATGGGTAATGCGTTGGAACTCCACATGCAGGATAAACAAGGTGGTGATGTGGGGACTTTCTTCAATACTACCCAGCAATATCTGGGCGTTTTGAACCAGCGTCCCGAAATTGCGATGGCCTATTCTACCTTTGATATCCGTTATCCGCAATGGACGGTGGAGGTGGACGCGTCTAAATGTAAACGCGCCGGCATCACTCCGGATGCGGTGTTAAGTACGTTGTCGGGCTACTATGGCGGACAGTATGTTTCCAACTTCAACCGTTTCTCTAAAGTATATAAGGTAATGATTCAGGCTGATCCTAAATATCGTGTGGACGAAAGCTCGTTGAACAATATCTTTGTGCGTATGTCGAATGGCGAGATGGCTCCCCTCGGCCAGTTTGTGACATTGACCCGCAGTTATGGCGCAGAATCATTGAGCCGTTTCAATATGTTCAACTCCATTGCTGTGAACGCGATGCCTGCTGAAGGGTATAGTACCGGTGATGCTATCCATGCTGTTCAGGAGACTGCCGTACAAGCACTTCCGAAAGGTTTCGGATATGATTTCGGTGGTATTACTCGTGAAGAGACCGACCAGGGAGGCACGACTATTATCATCTTTGGTATTTGCTTCCTGATGATCTATCTCATCTTGAGTGCGCTTTATGAAAGTTTCCTTATTCCGTTTGCCGTATTGCTTTCCGTGCCGTTCGGTTTGATGGGTAGCTTCCTGTTTGCGAAGATGATGGGGCTGGAAAACAATATTTATTTGCAGACCGGTTTGATTATGTTGATTGGTTTGCTTGCCAAGACTGCCATCTTGCTGACCGAGTATGCTACTGAGCGCCGCAAGGCAGGTATGAGTCTGACTTCTGCCGCACTTTCTGCCGCCAAGGCTCGTTTGCGTCCTATTTTGATGACTGCTTTGACCATGATTTTCGGTTTGTTCCCGTTGATGGTTGCCAGTGGGGTAGGTGCTAATGGTAACAGTTCACTGGGTACAGGTACTGTGGGCGGTATGGTGATTGGTACGCTGGCGTTACTGTTTATTGTACCTTCTTTGTTTATCGTATTCCAATATTTGCAGGAAAAGGTACGTCCTATTCAGTTTCAGCCGGCGTCCGATTGGCAGATTCAGGAAGAATGTATAGAAGCAAGAGAAGAAAGACAGCACCACATTGAAGAAAAAGGAAAGCATTAACATCGTAGGGTGATGCTCAGAATGACAATATGATAGGTTGTTTTAGCTTTGACACCGCCCGGATGTGTGCATAATTAAATAGTATAAGAATGAAAAAACAAATCATTATATCAACTGTCGCAGCCCTCACACTGAGTAGCTGCGGCATATATACCAACTATAAACCTGCAACCGAGGTGCCCGATAATTTGTATGGGGAAGAGGTTGTGGTTGTTGATACGTTGGATAATATCGGCAATCTGAGCTGGAGGGAGGTCTTTACCGATCCGCAGCTTCAGGGGCTGATAGAGCAGGGATTGCAGAACAATACGGATTTGCAGTCGGCACAATGGTGTGTGAAGGAGGCGGAAGCTACCATGCTTTCAGCTAAATTGGCCTATCTGCCTTCTTTCGCTTTGTCACCACAGGGAACAGCTAGCAGTTTTGATAAAGGAAAGGCTGTGCAAACCTATACTTTACCGGTTACGGCAAGTTGGGAAATAGATATCTTCGGGCGTATCCGTAATGCGAAACGTCAGGCAAAGGCGTTGCTCGAACAGAGTCGTGACTACAAGCAGGCTGTCCAGACCCAGCTGATAGCCGGTATAGCCAATACTTACTATACTTTGCTGATGCTGGACAACCAACTGGAAATCTCTATCCGGACAGAACAGTCATGGAAAGAAACCGTAGATGCTACCCGTGCCTTGATGGAGGCGGGACTGGCGAATGAGGCGGCCGTTTCACAAATGGAAGCTACATACTATACTATATGCACTTCTGTTCTCGACTTGAAAGAACAGATTAATCAGGTAGAAAACAGTCTTTCGCTGTTATTGGCAGAAGCTCCTCATGCTATTCAGCGCGGTTTACTCGTTGGGGCGGATACATGGAATAGTCCCAAGGGTTTACCGAAGAACCTATCAGTAGGTATTCCTGTACAGATGCTTGCCAACCGCCCCGATGTACGTAGTGCGGAACGTTCGCTGGAGGCGGCTTTCTATGCTACTAATCAGGCACGGTCTGCATTCTATCCTTCTATTGTGTTGAGTGGAAGTGCCGGATGGACAAACTCTGCTGGAAGTATGATTGTTAATCCGGGCAAATTTATAGCAACAGCTATTGGCTCATTGACGCAACCATTATTTAATAAAGGTGCGAATATTGCACAGCTGAAGATAGCCCGAGCCCAACAGGAAGAAGCAAAGTTAAGTTTTCAACAGGCTTTGTTGAATGCGGGAAGTGAAGTCAATGAGGCATTGGTGAAGTATCAGACAGCGCAGGAGAAGTCGGCTTATTATGATAGACAAATTATATCGCTGAATAAAGCTCTTGAGAGCACTTCTCTGTTGATGAAACATGGGAATACTACTTATCTGGAAGTATTGACGGCTCAGCAAACATTGCTCAGTGCGCAATTGAGCCAAGTGGCGAATCGCTTTACAGAGATGCAAGGTATGATAAACCTCTATCAGGCATTAGGTGGAGGACGTGATTAAAATTTAGCATACTGTAATCTTCATAGAGATGAAGAAAGAAAGGCTGCCGAAGTAGTGATACTTATAGGCAGCCTTATTATATTTTATTTATGGTTCTACAATGATGCAAACCGGATTGGAATCTTCATTTATATCCTTCAAAAAACTCAGTTTCCCTTCTTGGGCAGTTTCAGGATGTTCATCCAGCCATTTCTGGATATCTCCAACTTCCTGTAAAGAGGCGTATTCTCCTTGTTCCGAGTGTGTTTCTGGAAAGAAAGGCATAAACCGGCTCAAGTCATCAGTTAATCCGGCTTCGTTTTTATTCATATAAGTCTTTCCGGTTGTCTTATCATAGATTCCGGTGAAAGGTATGTTCCGACTATATATTCCTTGTATGCATTGGAATAAGATATTTTGCGGAGTCTCCATGACATATGAAACGGTAATATATTCTTCCGTACCTTCTTTGTCTCCAATCTTATCAGTCGGCAAAGTCCATTTGCCTATATTAAATGTGAGATAGGGTTGCATTTCATTCCCTTTTATCGTAAAGATGGTGTCTTTCAATGCTTCTCTGAAATGGATATCATTTCCGCTATTCCATACGGTGGGGTAATTTACCGGCATATAGTATTTCTTTCCATTTTTAGATTCTAAAATAATCACCCCATTGTAGCCTAACATTCCGAAGGCTTTTTTCCCTGTTTTTCCATGAAGAACTGAGATGGATGCAATATCATTGGGAGTGATAGTTTGCTCAACATAAGGGTTGCTGTTGTTTATAGAGTCTTTTGCTTCCCCTTTTTCGTTAAACCATACCAACTTATTGTTGGAAGAGGGAATTCCAATGGCTTCCCCATAATGGCCGATAATAAGCGAATCGGTAAAAGTGGCGCAAAATCCTTGTGCCAGGTTCTTGGGCAGTGTGACTTCTCCCAGGAATGTGCCTTCTTGACTGTATTTGAGCAATTTATTTGGTTGGCGATGAAAGTAAAGAGTTCCGGTTTGGGGATGGACGTAGTACATTGCATTGCTGTATCCTTCCGGGTCATTTCCTCTGTGTCCTATACTGCACAAATATTTTCCTGTCTGTTTGTCGAATGCGAGACAGCGAGAGCCGGTTGTCACCAAGATTTTATCTTTTAGGAGTTTGATGGAGTATGAGTTTCCTATTAAAGAAGAATCAGTCGTTTCCAGCGGTACGTAACGGATGTTTTTTCCTAATTGAGACACCTTTAATTCGGTGAGCTGTTCAATACTGCCGGCGATGTCAATGGCTTTTGAATCGTTGGTTTGACTTGGTTGTGCACAGGAACCTAGTAATAACAGGAGCACAGCACTTAAGATAATTTGCTTTTTCATGGTATTTGGGGTAACTAAAAAGAAAAAGAAGTGTGTCAAAACTAAACCGGCCTATCCCATCGTCAGCTGTAGGGGCAGGGTTTGCCTGCCCGAAGACACAAAGTAAACTGTTTTCGGGCGAGCGAACCTCGCCCCTACGAACGAAACGACAGCATTATCCACGTTTTGACACAACCCCTTCTTACTATAAAAAAAGTTGTATTAGCGGGCAGCAAAGAATACAGAACTTCCGGCTGCTACTCTTACAGTTGCTACACCCTGAGCATCGGGAGTGACAGTCATTGAGGTACCGTTTTGCATACTGACAGTTGCAGTTCCGTCTTCGTTCATTTTTACCAGTTCGAAGCTTTGTCCGTCGGCTACAGCATTCCAGGTATTGTTGTCCTTGTTGTAAACCAAATCAACAGATTTTTCTTCTCCCTTTTTAGTGATGGTGTAACCATCTGTGTTTGTCTTCACCAAATATTCACCGTTTTCGCCTTTTACTTCTTTCACTTCACCAATAGAAGCCGTAGGGTTGGAACCACTCCAGAACTCGATGGAGTTGAGTACCAAAACGTCCGCCAGGTAAGCGATTTCGTAAACGGGCACAATGTGGAAAGCAACGAAAATAAGTTCGTTTACAAACTTGTTGCTGACTCCTTGGTTCCAATCCTTCAGATTATTCCATAATCCAAAAGAACCGATGCATGATGAAAACATGATGCTTCCACCCAGCATGGCACAAACAACCAATGTTTTATTTCTTTTCATAATTACATAAGTTAAGTTTATAAAAGTCTTTTTCCCGATGATAATCCGGGACTATTCATCTTGCAAAGATAGAACTTTTTTATGGAAATGTTCTTCTCTTCTTAAAAATCTGTATCTTTGTCCATTCGAATATGAAAAACTATTAATCAAAAATCTTATAAAAGAAATGAAAGAACAGATTCAAAAAAAGCTCAACGACTCTAAAGCACTTCGGTGGGGTGTGTTGGTGCTGGTGGCTTTCACCATGTTATGCGGTTATTTCCTGACGGATGTAATGTCGCCTCTCAAAACGATGCTTGAAAAAGAACTATTATGGGACAGCCTTGATTACGGCATCTTTACAAGTGCGTATGGCTGGTTTAATGTTTTCGCTTTCATGCTGATTATCGGAGGTATTATCCTTGATAAGATGGGAGTTCGTTTCACCGGAATGGGAGCCTGTGTTCTGATGGTGCTGGGTTGCGGATTAAAATATTACGCCATTTCAACTACTTTCCCTGTCGGTGATACATTTTTTGGTATGAAGACACAGGTTGGTTTAGCCGCTTTAGGATATGCCATCTTCGGGGTAGGTGTGGAAATTGCCGGTATCACTGTCTCAAAAATCATAGTAAAATGGTTTAAAGGTAAAGAAATGGCTTTGGCTATGGGAATGGAAATGGCTACAGCTCGTTTGGGTACCATGTTGGCATTAGCCGTTACGGTTCCTATTGCTACTTTTTTTGGAATTACTGATGCTGATGGTACTTTCCATCCCAATATTCCGGCTCCGTTGCTACTTTGTCTCATCATGCTTTGTATTGGTACGATAGCTTTCTTTATTTACACCTTTTATGATAAGAAACTGGATGCTTCGTTAGAAGAAGAGGGCGCAGAACCGGAAGAGCCTTTCCGTATGAAAGATATTTGGCTGATTATCACTAATAAGGGCTTTTGGCTGATTGCCATGCTTTGTGTGTTATTCTATTCTGCCGTGTTCCCCTTCTTGAAATATGCCACTGATTTGATGGTACAGAAATACCATGTAGATCCAGAACTTGCCGGAACAATTCCAAGTCTTTTGCCTTTGGGAACTTTGTTCTTGACTCCATTCTTCGGTAATATATACGATCGTATCGGCAAAGGGGCTACCCTGATGATTATCGGTTCTGTTCTTTTAATTTTCGTACATACCATGTTTGCATTGCCGGTACTCAATGTTTGGTGGTTTGCTACTATTGTGATGATTGTATTGGGGATTGGTTTCTCATTGGTTCCGTCGGCTATGTGGCCTTCTGTTCCTAAAATTATTCCCGAAAAACAATTGGGTACTGCTTATGCTCTTATTTTCTGGGTGCAGAATTGGGGATTGATGGGTGTTCCTGCTTTGATTGGCTATGTGCTGAATGAATATTGCAAAGGCCCGGTTGTAGATGGTATGCAGACTTATGATTATACGTTGCCAATGTGCATTTTTGCTTGTTTTGGTGTAGCGGCTTTACTCTTTGCGGTTTGGTTGAAAGCGGAAAATAAGAAAAAAGGATATGGATTGGAAGAAGCCAACATAAAGAAATAGGGTTTCTCCCTCATTATTTAAAAACTCCCAAAAGAAAACTGCTGCAAAGGATTGTGTTGTCAATCGATTGCAGCAGCTTCTTTTTTCAGCCTGTCGGTCTTATGCAAAGAATGCAGTCAACAATAGAATAAAAACGGCTTCGGCTGCTGTGGCCATCATAAATACCTTCTTCACATTTCCAAGGCTTGCTGTCTGAGTAGTTGTATTCATACTTTCATTTTATTAAGTTAGTAAAACTAATATCTTTTCAGTTGTTTTGTTATTGCAAAAATCAGCAATTATTCTGGTAGTTTACTGTCCTAAATGGCTTTTATACTGTTCAAAAAAAACTCGTTAAACTTATTTATATCAACTATTAACAAGTGTATATGGGGCTTTTTCTATAGAACAAAATACTGCCTTTATCCATGGGGCAGTATGCGGTGAATGGATAAAGGCAGTATGTATGATTGGAGCAAATCGAAGCTGTCAGTCTTTGTCTATTTTTACAATTTTTCCGTTATTGGGATCGAAAAGTACTCGTGTGTTTATTTTCTTATTAAATAAATTATCCACTAATACTTCGGTGGTTCCAAACTGTGTAATGAGGAGCTCACCTTCAAAGTATCGTTTGGTGGGGCTGGTAACAGTGACTGATGCCTTGCCCGGGATATTATAGATAACACCGTCCACTTTCTTTTTGTCCTTTGCCTTTTCGTCTGCCGGAGGTAACGTTTCTTGGTTGGTGACAGATAAATAGATAGGTTCTCCTGCCAGGTTTTCATCACTTACTACACCCAATTTCTTTGAAAATCGGAAAGCAATTTTATCTTTCATGCTTTCTGTGGGAGTTATGCGGATAGTAAAGGTTTTATCTTCACGGTCGGTTATGCCCGCAAACATTTGCGTCATGGCTTGTTCTTGTTCGTCCAGATTATCCAGCATCAGTTTCAGTGCCGCACCGTCTTTGGGCATATAATCTGCTTGTCCGCGGGTAAGGCTGTTTTTGCTTTCTCGGATATTGTAGATTTCTTTAGCTACCAGTTCGGCCATCTTTGCAGTAGAAGCGGTGCTGAGAATCTCTTCAGTCATAAAGCTGCGCGGATCTATACGTCTTTTGGCTGTATTTGCAATCGGAGTTGCCGGCGCTTTTTCTATCGGTGAAGTCGTATTGATAGCTTTGATAATACCGTCGTTGGTCAGTTCCACTTGCGAAGCGGCACTTTTATCTTTCAGTTTCACTATATATGCATTATCCGGGTCGGGGACACCGATAGCTTTCGCTTTGATACTTTTTATTTCCCAGTAGGTTTCTGGTTGGGCCGAGATGTTCGTCATGCGCAGATACCTGTTGGCATACTGGCATAATTCTCCCGGTGTATAGGTTACTTTGGTAGCCAGTACTTCCAGTTCTATTTCGGTTTTGGGCAAGTAATAAACGACACCTTCTCCCATGGTTCCCGGAGTATATTTACTGAAATCCTGTGCAGCACTACTCAATGAAATCAGTATACCTGCTGCAATTATTAATCCTCTTTTCATAATTTCCTTTTCTTATATAGGTAAGGGCAAATATAGCTATTCTTTTGTAAATCCGGCTTTTGTTTCGCTTAATTTCTTCCAAGCAGCAGGAAGTGCTTCTACGATATCACTTGAAGTCATACCTATTTCTCCTTTTTGCTGAGCGGCAATGTCTCCTGCTAAGCCATGTACATAGACACCCAGTCGGGAAGCGTCTTCTTGCGAATATCCTTGTGACAATAGTGAAAGTAGGATACCGGTCAATACATCACCGCTTCCGGCTGTTGCCATACCGGGATTACCGGTCGGATTGAAATAGCAATTCCCTTCCGGGGTTACCACGGCACTCCAGGAACCTTTTACTACGATGTAGCTTTGCAGATAAGCGGCAAGTTCTTTAGTCTTGACTAAGCGTTCGTAGGTATCCATACACTTTCCGATAAGGCGTTCCAACTCACCTAAATGGGGAGTGAGGATACAGCGTTTCGGCAGTCGGCTTAACCAACTGCGGTGGGTGCTTAGAATATTCAGGGCATCAGCATCCAGTACTAACGGTAGCGGGCAGTTCTGTATCTGTTCCATCATAGCGAGGGCGGTATCTTCTTCTTGCCCCAGTCCGGGACCGATGGCTATCGCTTGATAGCGGTCAATATCGGTCGGTTCAGCAAAATAACGTTCATGTATATCGGTATGTACAATAGCTTCGGGTACAGTAGATTGCATTAAATCATGGTTATGGATAGGAACATGCACTGTCAGCAGTCCGATACCTGATCGCAGACATGCACGGGCCGATAAGATAGAAGCTCCGGCCATGCCATAAGAACCTGCAATTAATAGTCCATGACCGAATGTTCCCTTGTGTGCGAACCGCTTTCTCGGTTTGATAAGGTTACGTATCTCTGCTTCTTCCGTGGTGAAGAAAGAACTTTCTACCGTTTCTATAAATTCAGTCTTCAATCCGATATTCAATAATTCCCATTCGCCTACAATATCTTCGTTTTCAGGGAAGAAAAACGAAAGTTTGGGCAATTGGATACTAAGCGTCACATCTGCACGCATGATACTTTGCCTTATATTATAGGTGTTGTCTTCTCCCATTAATCCTGAGGGAATATCGATGGCTACTACCGGCGATTTGGAAGCATTTATATACTTCACTACCGCGGCAAATCCTCCGTTTAATGGCTTGTTGAGGCCGGAACCGAATAGTCCGTCTACTACCAGATGCTTTTCTGTCAGTACAGGAGGATCAAATTTTGTACTTACTTCTGTAAAGTAGACAGAGCCACATTCTTTCAGGCGGGCAAGGTTGATTTGGCACTCTTCGGATAATTCTCCTTTGGTATTGAACAGGAAAACCTCTACCCGATAGTTCTGTTGTGACAGCAGTCGTGCTACGGCTAATGCATCTCCTCCATTGTTTCCGGGGCCGGCAAAAACGACGATATGGAAAGAATTATTCCAACGGCGCATAATGGCACGTGTCAGTTCATGGGCAGCTCGTTCCATCAAGTCAATGGAGGCTATGGGTTCATTGGCTATAGTGTATTTGTCCAGCTCTTTTAGATGGGTACTCGAAATAATTTTCATATTCAATCTCTTTTGTTTGGATGTGCAAAGATAACACTATTTACAGAAAGAGGTTGTGAGAAAACTTCGATACTTAGAATAAAAATACTAAGTTTGTAAACAGCATTAGTTATCAATGCTTTAATAATAACTATTTTAGTCCTTTTGCTTGGAACCAAGCATTCTAATTTCGGCAAAGATAAATATTTTCTTTTAATATCCATATATCCTTTGCTTTCGGCTTGTTATAAAAATGAACCTACGTGATGATTGCCTTCTTCCTTAGATGTTCGTTATTACCTTTTTACAAAAAATATCAATAATGTGCTGGATTTAGTATTTGTATTCGTATATTTGCATCCAAAATATAATTGTACTTAAAAAATAATCAATTTATTAATTTTAAAACATGTGTAAAGGCAAAAACTTACTACAGGGCAGGCGTGGACAAACGCATTCTATTCAATTAACAGTAAACACATCCTTAAATTAAAATCTATGAGAAGAGAGCAACTTAAATTAGTAAGTGCGATACTACTTTTATCTGGTTTTTCTACCGGATTTATGCAGGCAGCGCCTCACGCAGCAGCTACAGGAGTATCTATCGTGCAGCAGGACAATACCTGTACAGGTGTTGTATTGGACCAAAATGGTGAATCCGTTATCGGAGCTTCAGTCGTTGTAAAAGGAACAACCAATGGAGGTATTACTGGTATAGACGGAGATTTTATCATTTCTAACGTGAAGAAAGGCGATGTAATCGTTATCTCGTTTGTGGGTTATGCAGAACAGCAGATTGTGTGGGACGGCAAGCCGATGAAAGTGATTTTGAAAGAAGATACCGAGACTTTGGATGAGGTAGTGGTAGTAGGTTACGGTGTACAACGCAAAAGTTCTATCACCGGTTCTATCGCTTCTGTAAAATCAGACAAATTGAAGACGGTTACTACTCCAAGTGTGGCCAATATGTTGCAGGGTAAAGTTGCCGGTGTAGTAGTTACACCTACTTCCGGTCGACCGGGTGCCGGTGTAAGTATCCGGGTACGTGGTACCGGTTCACTTCGTGGTAATACAGAGCCTCTTTGGGTTATTGATGGTGTAGTAGGTGATGCCATGGCTGATTTGAACCCGAATGATATTGAAAGTATCTCTATTTTGAAAGACGGTTCGGCTACGGCACTTTACGGTTCTCGTGGTGCTAACGGTGTAGTACAGGTTGTTACTAAACGTGCCACTACCGGTGGCTCTTCTTTTGATGCTTCTGTGAAGTTCGGTATTTCTCAATTGCAAAAGGGTAACCTTGAAATGATGAACGGTGCCGAATATTATGATTATCTGGTTACCGCTTATACCAATGCCGGAACATTACAAGACCAACAGTGGCTTCAGCCTTATTTGAAGGAACAGAATTTTGACTGGTGGGATTTTGCTACACAGAATGCTCTGACACAGAACTACAACATCGGATATAAGTATGGTAATGACCGAATAAAATCTTATATTTCTGCTGACTATTATACAGAAGAAGGTGCTATCAAAGGATATGATTATGACCGTTTCACGTTGAGAGTGAACACTGATTATATTGTTAATGACCGTTTGACATTGAGAGCCAAATTGTCTACCAGCTATAAGGAGACATTCGATCAGCAGTATGGTTTGTCTCACACTAGCTATACTCCATGGGATACTCCCTATGACTCTCAGGGCAATGTAAAAATCGGAACAGAAGGCCGACCGAGTAAAGAAGATGCTGCAACTGCAGACCCACGTGATTACTGGTATTCTGACGGAAGCTCCAACTGGCTGTACAACAATCGTTTGAACTGGGGTAAGTCACGTTCTAACGCTATGGATATCGGTGTCGGTTTCGACTATAAGATTTTTGATTGGTTGACTTTTGTTTCTAATAACAAAGTGGGATTGAGCAATAGTTATGGTGAGAATTACTATGACCCGATGGCAGTGGGACAAGAATCACTCCAGGGTACTATCTACAACAGTAATTCTAATGTCCGTACCATTTATACCAGCCAGTTGCTTCGTTTCTTAAAGACTTTCAATGATGTACACGAAATCAACGCGTATTTGGGTTATGACTACGATGAATATCGTTATTATAGCATGACCGGTCAGGCTTCACAGATGTTCCAAGGTAATGAAATTCTGAACGGTGGTGTGGCTAATCCTAAAGTGGGCGGTACTAAAGTTGAGAAGAAAAATGCCGCTTATTATTTTAACGGTAACTATTCTTACGATAATAAATACCTCTTTCAGGTAATGTTCCGTGTAGACGGTTCATCACAGTTTGGTTCTAACAAACGTTGGGCTCCTTTCTGGTCTGTCGGTGGTGGTTGGAGTATGCATAAGGAAGAATTCATGAGTAATCTTAAATGGGTGAATGAATTGAAACCCCGTATTTCTTATGGTATTTCCGGTAACTTACCTGATGGTGCTTATGAATGGGCTACCATGCTGGCTAGTACTACACAATATGGTAGCAAAGTGGGTTTGTATTCCAATTACTTGGGAAATCCCGACCTCTCTTGGGAAGAAACAGCTACTTTAGACTTCGGTTTGGATGTACGTTTGTTTGATCGTTTAAGCATTGTATTTGACTACTATCACAAAGATGTAAAGAATCTTATTTATTTGAAACACTTGCCTGCTGTAACAGGTTATAACCGTCAGACTGCCAATAATGGTAAAATGACGAATCAAGGTTTTGAAGTGACTGTTACTCCTGAAATCATCAGAACGAAAGACCTTTATTGGGATGTTAGCTTCAACTTAGGCTATAATAAGAATGAGATTACTTACCTTCCTGACGGTGATGAACTTACATCACAGGCAACTGCTGTGGGCTATCCTTACAGAAACTGGTATTTGCGCGAATGGGCAGGTGTGGATTCACAAACGGGAACTCCATTGTGGTTTAAGGTAGATGAAGAAGGCAATAAGACAGTTACCGGTGATTACAACCAGGCAACTCGTGTATTGTTGGATGAAGTGCCTACTCCTAAATTTAATGGTGCTATCAGCACGAACTTGACATGGAAAGGTTTCACTTTGAACGCTAACTTTACATTTGCTACCGGAGCTAAGATTTACAATGGACAGCGTGCCGGTGCACTTGACCGTGACTGCGGACGTAACTCTCAGCCGCCTATGAAATTGAAAGACGGATGGAGCCGTTGGGAAAAACCGGGTGATATCGCTACACATCCTCAGTTGATTGATGGTGGTAATAACGGTGCCGATAGAGAATCTACACGCTATTTGGAAAACGGTGACTATTTTAAATTGAAATCTCTTTCTTTAGCTTATAGCTTCCCGAAACGTTGGTTGGAACCATTGGGCGTGAAGTCTGCTAATTTGAGTGTCGGTGGTGAGAACTTGTTTACCATTACCAGCTTCTCAGGACAAGACCCGGAAATCCTGTACTCTTCAGATTATAATGGTAGTGCCGGAAGCTTCGGCTATCCTACAGTAAGACGCTTTACTTTAGGATTGAGTGTTCAATTCTAATTTCTAATATCTAAATGAAAACATTATGAAAATAAAATATATACTAGGTGCCATGGGAATGGCGTTCGGAATGACCGGATGCAACCTGGACATTACCATGTATGATGGTGTGATGGAGGAACAATTCGACAATAAGAACCTCCTTGAACTGTCTCAGGGAAGTTATCGCTTGTTGAAAAATGACGGTGGATTGATTGACAACGGATACTATTTTTGGGCTTTCGGTGCTGATGATGTTACTTGGAACGGAACTTCAACCGGTGCAACTTTTAAATTGTATGATTATAGCCGAAACATTGCCAGCTCTACCACAGAATATACTTGGGAGCTCGGTTATCGTGTAATCGGTAACTGTAATAAGATTATTGAAATTGTTCAAGGATTGGGTAATGAAAGCACTCGTGAGCAAACCATCATGATGGGTGAAAACTATTATTTGCGTGCATTGAGCTACTTCTTGCTGGTTAATGAGTTTGCACAGCCTTATTCTAATAATCCGACACAGAATCCCGGCTTGCCTTTGAAATTGACAAGTGACCCGAATGATTTGCCTCAAAGTCGTTCTACTGTTGCCGAAGTTTATGATCAGGTGGTTCTCGACTTGAAGGATGCTATCACTTATCTGACACTGCAGCAAGGAGAGACTCCCAAATCAAACATCTATGCTACTAAAGAAGCTGCTGAAGCTCTGTTGGCTAGAGTCTATCTCTATATGGAGAATTGGGACGGTGCATGGGAAATGGCTAACAATGTAATTACATCAGGACGTTTTGAGTTGGAAAGAGGAAACCGCTTTGCTACTTATTCACAACTCATTCCTGAAGACAACAAGGAAACCATTTTTGCAGTACGTCGTACACTTGACAAAGATGACGATGGATACAGCCGTATGGGTAGTATGTACATCCGCATCGACGGTTCCGGTTGGGAAGAAATGTCTCCTTCTTCAAGATATTTGGAACTGTTGGAGCTGCATTTGAATGATAACAATATGCCTCAGGACTTGCGTAGCAAATTTATTGTGAAGAGATATGTAGAAGATGGCGTAGGCGACTATACTCCAGTTGGATATCCCAACAATGTATACGAAGACTGGACATTTGCTTATGCTGTTAAGCAAGCTAACACAGCCAACTATGAATACAAACAGTTGGATGTAGAAAAGCAGGCTGACGGTACATTCCTTATTACCAAAGACGCTTCTAAATTCCAAAGTGCTACCATCCAAGAAGAAGCCTACAATACAGGTACTCGTTACTATGTCGTAGGTCAGGACGGTAACAAGCATATAGGCCGTATCGAACCTAAAGTGTTTGATGCTTCCACTAAGCGTGGTAAGTCTTCTCTTTTCCTTGTTTATGCTATCAACAAATGTTCTTATCAGGAACAGAGCAAACATTTGTGGTCGCCCATCATCTCTCGTTTGGCCGAAATGTATCTGATACGTGCCGAAGCTAATTATGAAAAGGGTGGTTCCGTACAAGCTACGTTGGATGATATCAATATTCTTCGTGATAGAGCAGGTATACCTGAATGGACAATGACAAACATAGCTACTGCTGAAAATGGAAGTCCGAAAGATGTTCATAAGATTATTGAAGAAGAACGCATGCTGGAACTTGCATGGGAAGGTCATCGCCGTTTCGACGTATTCCGTTGGCGCTACACTATGGATAGAAGATATCCGGGAGGACATACCATAGCTCAGGGTGATAAATTCTATGAAATTCCGTATAACTCGCCATCGGTATGTGAGTTCATTCCACAGCTTCAGTATGATGCTTATCCTTACAAGTTGGAACAGAACCCCTAACAAAACAGATTTACTAATTTAAAATGGATATACAAATGAAAAAAATATCATATTTACTTTTGCTCTTTTTATCGGCCATTGTTTGCGGATGTTCCGAATATGAGCAACCGTATGTCGGTTATATCGTTGTAGAGCGTGCCGTGCTGGACGCTGCTGCCAATTCCAGTGCTACTGTAACCGCAGATACAGATATCTCTTCTGCCATTGTCGTTGACAATGTAGATGCAGATTGGTGTCAGGTGTCAGTAAACGGTAAGGAGATTACTGTGACTGCAACTTCTGCCAATACAGACAGCAATTATCGTACTGCTACTGTCAGTGTAAGATCCGGCTATCGCCAGACTACTTTCACTGTATTGCAGAAATATGACGGACAAGAATTTTTGCAGTATGACTGGACTCGTTGGACAGCTACCGGTAATGGTGTTGAAGCCGGTGACGGTGGTGGATATGCCAGCTTGTTTAATGAAAACCGTGCAACATTCTGGCACAGTCCGTACAGCTATTCAGTTCCTCTTCCTTATATCTTGGAAATTGATATGAAAGAAGAACAAGAATGTGCTATGTTCCATATTGGTAGAAGATATTATTCAAATGGTAACAATTACGGTACTGTTAAGAATATGAATATTTATGTCAGCACCGATAATGAGAACTTCGAAAAAGTCGGTGGATTTACATTCTCATTGCCATGGACTGCACCCGACGGAACTGTAGTAACCGGCTTTACCAGTCCGTTGATTCCGGCTTATGAAGAAGTTGTATTGCCTTCACCGGTGGTTGCCCGTTATATTCGTTTGGAAATAACAGAAACCAATACATCGAATAACACTTGTCAGGTTTCATATCTGAAAGTCTTTGAAAAAATCTAAGACTTTCATTTGAATTCCTCTGAATAATAAAAGAGGATGTCGTGAACATTGGTTTCCGGCATCCTCTTTTTTATTGAGGCATACCTTTGCTGACAGAACATAATCCCTTCATACGCTGACTCGTAATCCTCCTCACAAAACGGCTGTTAGATTTCATAAAATCGAATTAAAACACTATTTTTGCACCAATTTAATAAAAATACGGTTATGGATACCATTCAGATAAAAGACAAGCGCTTCACGACTTTCATTCCAGAAGAACGGATATTGAGAGAAGTAGAACGGGTAGCGAGTGAGATTAACCGGGATTTAGAAGGTACGAATCCCCTGTTTCTAAGTGTGCTCAACGGTTCGTTTATGTTTGCAGCCGATTTAATGCGTAACCTTACCATTTCCAGTGAGATATCTTTTGTGAAACTGGCTTCGTATGCCGGTACTTCGTCTACCGGAAAAGTGAAGGAATTGGTTGGCTTGAATGATGATATCGAAGGCCGTACAGTGGTGATTGTAGAAGATATTGTAGATACGGGAGTGACAATGAAGCATTTGTTAGAGACACTTCAAGCAAAGAACCCGAAGGAAATCCGTATCGCCACATTGTTGTTGAAGCCCGATAAGCTGACGGTAGATTTGGATATACATTATATAGCTATGCGTATTCCTAATGATTTTATTGTCGGTTATGGCCTTGATTATGATGGGTTGGGACGCAATTATCGTGATATCTATACTGTAATAGAGTAAGAATTATACAACTAAATATAAAAATAAAAGGTAAAACAAGATGTTGAACATTGTAATTTTCGGTGCTCCGGGTTCAGGTAAAGGTACTCAGAGTGAACGTATTGTAGAGAAATTCGGTATTAATCACATTTCAACAGGAGATGTGCTTCGTGCAGAAATCAAGAATGGTACAGAGCTGGGTAAAACTGCTAAAGGTTATATTGACCAGGGTCAGTTACTTCCTGATGAGCTGATTATCGACATTCTGGCTAGCACATTGGATGGTTTCAAGGATAGCAAAGGTGTTATTTTCGACGGTTTTCCCAGAACGATTGCTCAGGCAGAAGCGTTGAAGCAGATGTTGTCGGAACGCGGACAGGAAGTTTCTATTATGTTGGATCTTGATGTTCCCGAAGACGAACTGATGACTCGCTTGATTAAACGTGGACAGGAGTCAGGCCGTGCAGACGATAATGAAGAGACAATCAAGAAACGCCTTACTGTTTACCATTCTCAGACAGCTCCGCTGATTGACTGGTATAAAAAGGAAGGTAAATACCAGCATATTAATGGCTTGGGTGATTTGGAGACAATTACGCAGGATATTTGTAAAGCTGTTGATGTAGTGAAGTAAGTTATATCTTATCGTATAGAATAAAAAGAGACTCAACAATAGATTGAAAATATCTTTTGTTGAGCTTCTTTATTTTATGAACCTTTAATTTAAATACGTATGAAAACAAAATCATTGTTAGTGGAATTTTTCTTCTTGATATTCCTCTCGAACACTCTATTCGCCCAACAAGATAAAAATATCCAGATTGCTTGCAAAAACTATTCCATAGAGTCTGCTGTGCACTTTATGGAAATGGCAGAAAAAGCGCAAAACGGCATATTGCCTGACGATGAAGCATGGAGGCAATTATTTGCTACGGAAGGTTACCATTGTTTCTTTTCGGCTTGTCGTGATTCATTAGAATGGCAACAAAATATAAGGACAGCGTTTCAAGTGGTGTTTGATAAGTCACAACAAGCCCGACTCGACAGTGTCGTTAGTCAACCTCTTAATGGAAACGGCCCTTTTCTGAATAACTTTATAGTGAATTTTAATTCTTTGAAGAATCGGCTTGATGTTCTGAATACCTTCATTCATGATACAGATTTCAGTATGCTGTTACATAAAGCTCATGCAAAAGCTCTTCAATACTTACCCGCACGCATCAATGACCTGCATCCTACCTTTACAAAATTTTATTTTCTTTCTTGGGATTTTGAAGACCGAACATGGAGCAATGGCATTTATTTTGATTTAAATACTTGTTATGAAGATGGGGAAGAAGGTTTGATAAACGTTATGGCACACGAACTTCATCATCATTATATGGGGGCTTTGCTGGAGGACCGGTTCAAAAAAGATCCCAAAGATGCAGCTCTTTGGGCAATTATTGTCAACCAGCAGGAAGGTACTGCCGACATCATTAACAAGCAGAAAATGCCAGTTGAAAAAATGGGACTTTATGGGCCTATGATTGTAAAGATTTATAATGATGATTATAATGCTTCCCCTGAAGTATTAAAACAGCTTGACAATTTGACTTGCGATTACCTTGCCGGAAAAATTACCGAAAAACAATATAAAGAAGCTCGTCAGTGTGCCCATTTTGGTGGACATACTACCGGAGATTTCATGGTCTTTCTTATCCGTGATCAATTGGGTTTGCAGGCTGCCATCGACTGTTTCTGTGATTTTCCTGCTTTTATCCGTCGTTACAATGAAGCGGCAGTTAAGGCAGATACGTATGTCTTTTCCGATACGTTTGTAGAGCATATAAATAAGGTGTGCCAAGAAATGGAAAAAGAATAAATACTTGTTTCTGTTAAAAAACTTGAGGAAATCGACTGAAATCACTATTTTTGCACTCATTATCTCAAACTGTAGAAGAAAATGGCTGAATCGAATTTTGTTGATTATGTGAAGATATATTGCCGTTCGGGAAAAGGCGGACGAGGCTCTACGCACATGCGTCGTGAAAAATACGTGCCCAATGGTGGCCCCGATGGTGGCGATGGTGGTAGAGGAGGTCATGTTATTTTGCGGGGTAACCGCAATTACTGGACATTGCTTCACTTGAAATATGACCGTCATGTGTTTGCCACTCACGGTGGAAACGGTTCTAAAAATAAGAGCTTTGGTAAGGATGGTGAAGACAAAACCATTGAAGTGCCTTGTGGTACAGTGGTTTACAATGCCGAGACCGGTGAGTATATTTGCGATATTACTGAAGACGGACAAGAAGTTGTTTTGCTGAAAGGCGGGCGAGGAGGTCTGGGCAACTGGCATTTCCGCACAGCTACCCGTCAAGCGCCGCGTTTTGCACAGCCGGGAGAACCGATGCAGGAACTTACGGTCATTCTTGAATTAAAATTATTGGCGGATGTCGGTTTGGTAGGTTTTCCGAATGCAGGTAAATCGACATTGCTTTCCACTGTGTCGGCTGCACGTCCCAAGATTGCCAATTACCCCTTTACTACGCTTGAACCCAATTTGGGTATTGTGTCTTATCGCGAAGGAAAATCTTTCGTTATGGCAGATATTCCCGGTATTATTGAGGGAGCCAGTGAAGGTAAAGGGTTGGGACTTCGCTTCTTGCGACACATTGAGCGTAACTCGTTATTGCTTTTCATGGTGCCCGGAGATACAGACGATATCCGCAAAGAATATGATATATTGCTGAATGAGTTGGCTACCTTCAATCCCGAGATGCTGGACAAGCAACGTGTATTGGCTATCACCAAATCCGATATGCTGGATGAGGAGTTGATTAATATGCTTGAACCGACCCTTCCCGATAACGTTCCTCATATCTTTATATCTTCTGTCACAGGCATGGGTATCCAACAACTGAAGGATATGCTGTGGACAGAACTGAATAAGGACAGTAACCGCTTGGAAGGTGTTCGTACCGAAACGATTGTCCATCGTGCCAAAGATGTGGCCAAACTGCAAGAAGAGTTAAAGGCTATGGGTGAAGACGAAGACTTTGAGTTCGAATATGAAGACGATGACGATGATGACTTTGACTATGAATATGAGGAAGAAGACTGGGACGAAGAAGAGAAATGAAACGGCTGACATCAGATAATAAAATGTTGGGATATGAGCTGATGAAGGCATATCCCAACATTTCTTGTTTTTCTACTACACGCCATGGAGGGTGTAGTGAGGGTAATTATGCCTCTTTTAATTGCACCGGATACTGTGGGGATGAGGCAGGACATGTGCAGAGGAATCGTGACATATTGTGTGAACTTTTGCCACAGAAGCCTTTAAAATTAATCATTCCTCATCAAACGCATAGCACCAATATCTGTGTAATTGATGATACTTGTATCGGAATGTACGGAAAGGAGGCGTTGGAAGATATTGATGCTGTCGTAACGCAACTTCCCGGCTATTGCCTTTGCATTTCGACAGCCGATTGCATCCCTGTGTTGCTTTATGACTCGACAAAAAAGGTTATTGCTGCTGTCCATGCCGGTTGGCGAGGCACGGTGGGCAAGATTGTGGCAAAAACTCTTGCGACAATGAAGGAGCGGTATGCTTCGGAAGGGCAGGACATAAAGGCTTGTATCGGTCCGGGCATCTCACTTGCCGCTTTTGAAGTAGGCGATGAGGTGTATGAGGCCTTTTGTGCTGCCGGTTTTGATATGCAGCGCATCGCCCGTAAAGAAGAAAAATGGCATCTTGATTTGTGGGAAGCCAACCGTTTGCAGTTGCTTGACCACGGTGTAAAAGAGGAGGCTATAGAGGTAGCGGGTATTTGTACCTATCAAAATTACCGCGATTTCTTTTCAGCCCGTCGCCTAGGGATTCACTCCGGGCGAATTTTATCGGGCATCATGTTGCATCGCTGATATGGCAGAAGATTGAAATCTAAAAGAAAATGGATTATGAAAATAGAAGTATCATCTGAAATAAGAACAGCTTGTCCGGCTTTTGCCGGAGTTGCCATCTCTGCTAAAGTGGTGAATACGGCATACAATGAAGAACTGTGGCAGAAGATAAATGAGTTTACTGTCCGTTATCGTGAAATGTACACGACGGATTCCATCAAGGATATGACGACTATCCATGCCACCCGCGAGGCTTACAAGAAGTGTGGCAAAGATCCCAGCCGCTATCGTCCTTCAGGAGAAGCGCTATGTCGCAGGATACTTCGCGGACTCGCACTATATCAGATAGATACATTGGTAGACCTTATTAATTTGGTATCTATTCGTTTTGGCTATTCTATTGGAGGTTTTGATGCGGATAAGATAGTCGGCGATACCCTTATTCTGGGCATCGGTAAGGCCGGAGAACCCTATGAGGGCATTGGACGTGGAGAACTGAACATAGAGGGGATGCCTGTTTATCGTGATGCTGCCGGTGGAATCGGGACACCCACCAGTGATAACGAACGTACAAAACTAGAATTGGGTACAACTCATTTGCTTACCATTATTAATGGTTATAGCGGGAAGGAAGGACTTCGGGATGCTGCCGACTATATGGTTGAGTTGCTAAAAGAATTTGCATCGGCAGAAGATATCGAACAGATTGAATTTTAAATACTAAAATAAACCATGAAAAGAGGCGCATTCATCCTACTATTATTCATCCTAACCATTGCGGCTTGGGGAGGGGAGCCTGCAAAGAACTTTACTGCTATGGAAATTAACCATATACGCGTAAAGACACCGGGTTTGTTCTCTGGGCGGAAAAGCATTAGTCTCCATTTGGACAGCCTGCAAGGAAGTGAATTCTGCTTTCCGCTTCCGGGTGGGAAGGTCATTTCTTCTTACGGAGGACGTCGCGGTCACAGTGGAACTGATATCAAGACAAAAGCGAATGACACGATTCGGTGCATATTCGATGGGGTTGTAAGAATGGCAAAACCCTATGCGGCTTATGGAAATGTGATTGTAGTGCGCCATGCCAACGGATTGGAAAGTATTTATAGTCATAACGCAAAGAATCTGGTGAAATCGGGAGACGTAGTAAAAGTCGGAACACCTCTTGCTCTTACCGGCAGAACAGGGAGAGCCACCACGGAACATCTTCATCTGGAGTTTCGGATAGACGGCCAACACTTTAATCCCAATCTTGTTCTTGATTTAAAAGAACGTACCTTGCGTAAAGATGAACTCATCTGTACAAAGCTCGGCAACAGAATAACGGTAAAACCTAAATTGATAAATAAACAATAAGACGATGGACATAGAAAAAGCAATTACCGATGGAATCGTTTTCAAAGGCGGAAAGTCGCCCAATGGAAAGAATGAAGAAAAAGTGAAAACGAAGGCGAAGAAGAAAAGTTATATCACCGGACTTCATGGTTCGGGCTCGGCCAAGATGAAAGCAGATATTCGTAAGAAACGTGCCAATCGCCATAAGGGGAAGTAAAATAGTTAGCGTCTTGTTAATTATTAGATGTTACAGATTGTAACTATAACATTTAAAAGGGCCGTATCAAACTCCGTTTTGAGTAATGATACGCCCCTTTCATTAGCCTTTCCGGATGTTCAAGGGAAACTCTTCCGACCGGCTTTTCGATAAATTATTAATGGTGGAACAAGCGGACACCTGTAAATGCCATGGTAATTCCATATTTGTCACAAGTATCGATAACATGATCATCGCGTACGGAACCTCCGGCCTGTGCAATGTACTCCACTCCGCTTTTATGCGCGCGTTCTATGTTGTCGCCAAATGGGAAGAAAGCGTCCGAACCCAGTGAAACTCCTTTCATTGTATCCAGCCATGCGCGTTTTTCTTCACGCGTCAGTACTTCAGGTTTTTCGGTAAAGAATTGTTGCCAAACTCCGTCAGCCAATACGTCATCGTGGTCTTCGCTGATATACACATCAATAGTATTATCACGGTCGGCACGGCGGATTTTCTCTACCCATGGCAGATTCATTACTTTCGGGTGTTGGCGCAGATACCAGATGTCAGCCTTGTTGCCTGCCAGTCGGGTGCAATGGATACGGCTTTGCTGTCCGGCACCGATACCGATAGCTTGACCGTCTTTCACATAACACACAGAATTACTTTGTGTATATTTTAAGGTGATAAGGGCGATAATCAGGTCGCGTTTAGCCTCTTCCGTGAAGTGTTGGCTCTTTGTCGGAATATTAGTCAGCAAGCTTTCGTCCAGTTTGATTTCGTTACGTCCTTGTTCAAAAGTAATACCAAACACATCCTTGTGCTCAATGGGAGCAGGACGGTAAGACGGGTCAATCTTGATGACGTTATAAGTACCTTTACGTTTGTTTTTCAAGATTTCGAGCGCTTTAGGCGTATAGTCGGGAGCAATGACACCATCCGATACTTCACGGTTGATGAGCCGTGCGGTTGCTTCGTCGCATGTATCACTTAAAGCAATGAAATCTCCGTAAGAAGACATACGGTCGGCGCCTCGTGCACGCGCGTATGCTGTTGCCAATGGGGTGAGAGGAAGGTCGTCTACAAAATAAATTTTCTTCAGTGTTTCACTCATTTCTATTCCGACAGCAGCTCCGGCGGGGCTGACGTGTTTGAAAGATGCAGCCGAAGGTAGTCCGGTGGCTTCTTTGAGTTCCTTTACTAACTGCCAGCTATTGAATGCATCCAGAAAATTAATATATCCGGGGCGTCCGTTCAATACTTCGATGGGCAATTCTCCTTCTTGCATAAAGATGCGTGACGGCTTTTGATTGGGATTGCAGCCATACTTTAATTCTAATTCTTTTGCCATAATTTTATGTATTTCAGTCTATTGAATTTTCATTTGGACAAAGATAAAGTTTTTTGAAGAAAAAAATTGCTTTTAATAAAACTTTCGTATCTTTGCCCCTGATGAAAGCACATTTAGTTTTCATATTATTTATTGGGGTAAGTCTGTCATTGGGGTGTTCGCGCCACCGGCCTTATCCGCTTTTCATGGAGCAAGCCCAAAGCTGCATGGAAACAGCTCCCGACAGCGCCCTGCATTACCTTTCTTTACTGAAAGACAGCATCCGGCGTGAACCCGAAGAAACGCAAATGTACTATCATTTGCTCACCATCAAGGCAAAAGACAAATTATATACCCGCCATACCTCCGATTCGCTTATCAATCTTATTGTGAAATTCTATAATAAGTATGGCGATAAGAACAAACAGATAGAGGCATACTATTATCAAGGCAGTGTATATCGCGACATGAATGATGCCCCGAGTGCTTTGGACGCCTTTCATGAAGTGATTAGCCGGAGCAAGGAACTGTCGTCTGCCGGCAAGAAGCAATCCGCCGATTTAATGGCACGAACCTATAATCAAATGGGAACCTTGTTTGCTTATCAAGGGCTTTACGATGAATCATTGCAGGCCAACAGAGAATCGGTAAACTGTTATCTGGCACAAGGAAAAAAAGGCAAAATCTCCTATGCATTAAGAGATATTGCGCGCATGTATGATGCCAAGCATCAAAAAGACAGCGCGCTTCATTATTATCAAAAAGCATACCGCACTGCATTGTCCGTTCACAGTCCTCATAAAGCATACGTTATTTTAGGAGAATTAGGCAGCTTTTATTATTATAACTTGACAAAAGCCGATTCCGCCAAACAAATGCTTATTACCGCCCTCAAGCATCAACCAGGCATGGCAAACGCCCTATTGGTGTTAGGCGATGTCTATCGGGGTGAAAACCGATGGGACTCCGCCTGTTATTACCTGCATCAAGCCATTGAATATGGTGATATTTACAAACAGCATAGTGCCTACCGACATTTATCATCCATTGAGATTCAAAAACACAATTATCCTCAAGCCATAACCTATATCCAGCGGGCTCAACTGTTGGCAGACTCCATTAAGGAGATTACCCGAACAGAAGCGATTGCCCAAATAAACTCATTGTATAATTATCAACATATTCAAAAAGAGAACTATACACTCCTACTGAAAAATGAAAAGAAGAATGCTCTCTCTTGGATACTTGGCTGTATATCCCTAGCCGTCACGGGGGTAGCTGTCGGCATCTATTTCTATTACCGAAAGAAAGTACAAGCTACTCGCTTACAAACGTACAAGTATAGAAAACTACAAGAAGAACAAGAAGCAATGAGCATGAAAGCCCATGAAGAAAACATCCGCAAAATAAAAGAATTAGAGCAAAAACAAAGAGAAACAGAACCACGAGTAAAAGAATTAGAGCAAAAATCAGTCAAGCAAGAAAGAGAAATAGCAGAAAAGAATACACTATTGAATGCGCAAAAGGAAGAATTAGAGCAAGCAAAAGCCCAGCAAGACTTGCTCCTTGCTCAAAAAGAGCAACTGGAAGCTAAAAACCAAGAAATTATCGCCAGCCTAAAAACACAAAGAGTTTTACAAGACTCCCTGCGTCAGACTTCCATCTATCATTTTTTTCATCAGGCATGTACCAAGGCAGACAGCAAAATAACTGAAGAGAAGTGGTCAGAGCTACAAAAAGAGGTTGATACTGCCTATCCCAACTTCAGCAAATGTCTATATGAGTTATATCCCAAATTATCAGTCGTCGAACTGCAAATATGCTATCTAATGAAGATTTCAATTCCACCAACCCATATTGCCATTTTCACCAATCGCACCAAAGCTGCCATAAGTAACGCTCGCATCCGCCTTGCAAAGAGACTACTGGGAGAACAAAACTCTACCGAAAAACTGGATACTTTTATCTCTGATTTACAGTAGATTATAACCTGTAGTGTACTAATTGTGTACTTTAGAAAGTACAAGAAGTCATCTGTGTACTAAAAGTGTACTAGTTTTTGATGATACATTAAAATCTTTTTTTCATATTTGCCTAAACTTTAAAACGAAATGCAAAATATGAAAAACGCAGTATTAGTATTAGCAGCTTTTCTTCTTCTCTTTCCATATAAGTTAATGGCGGAGAATAAAGTAATCTCTATTGAAGATGGATGGAATATTGAAAATGATCGTTCTATTTCATTTGTCCCTCAACTATCCATAGACGGACAGAACATCTATATCTATTCCGAAAAGGAATTAAATGATTTGGAAGTGATAATAAAAGACTCTTTGGGCAATGTTATTTATTATAATGTTACTACCATCCCCGAATGCACTACCTATTCCATTGACATTACGGACTTTGGAAAAGGAGATTACACTATACAAATGATAGAAGCAAGCAATTACCTTATTGGCTCTATTCATATAGAATAAAACTAAATATGCATTTATCGATGATAAAAACAGGAAAAGGTAGATATTATTATATTTCTACTACATCTCAAATTTTTAGATGAGATACTATGAAACATCTGTATATAATTGATAATATTGCTCAAGCTTCGTGTTATGGTGTAAAAACATACATAACTCAGATTATTGCTTCATGGAAATCTTCTCCACAAGGAAAATTAACAGTAGTCAAAATGAATGGTTCAGATAATGATATTATAGAGACTTGGTCGGAAGGTATTCGTTTTCTTTGGATTCCTAAAGAAGATGAAGAGAATGAAATACATTATGAGGAATATTGTAAAGAATTGGCTTCCGCTTTTACTACTTGTATGTCTGAAGCCGAACAGAACATTATTCAAATAAATTTCTTCCGTCATTCTATGTTTCTTAATAATATCAAAGAAATGATGCCATCGTGTAAGTTCATAATTGTTATACATTACTTTGATTGGGGACTAGACATAGGAAATGATTTATCAAAGATGGAAAAGATTCTTAATAAGAATATATCAGAATGCACCCTTAAAGAAAAAGGTATTTTACGACTCTTCACAATTAATGGTTCCTTTTTTCACTTTGCAGACCGAATAATCTGTTTGTCGGAATATTGCAAATATATTCTTCTAAATCTATATCATTTAAACAAAGAGATGATACATCTATCATACAACAAATTACCCGATAATGCAGTTTTTCCAAATAATGAAATACGAAATAAGAAAAAGCAAAATATGTTTTTTCACGACAATGAAAAAATAATATTGTTTGTTGGACGTCTAGAGAGTAATAAAGGCATCATCTTTTTATTAAAAGCTTTTCGTAAGCTTTTAAACGATATTAAAAATATAAGACTAGTGATAGTGGGAGGCGGAGAATACGATGACTGTATTTGTGAAGCTAGTGACATAGCAGCAAAAGTAGTATTCACGGGTAAAATAACTCAGAATAGATTATATGATTTATATCAAATAACAGATATTGGTGTTCTACCCTCCATATATGAACAATGTAGTTACGTTATGATAGAAATGATGATGTATGGAATTCCATTAATTGCTACAAATACTTCAGGATTATCAGAAATGATACATGAAAAAGAAAATGGAACTAAAATATACGCTCAATTCGGTTCTCAACAATTTATTGAAGAAATTTACGAGAAGCTAAAGGCATTCATCACAATGTCTGATATGGAAATAAGCAAAATGAAGAAACATAGCAGAGAATTATATTTAAAAAAATATTCGTTGTCTGCCTTGAATCAAATAAATCAGGAATTATGGGTTATTTAAAGCCCATATAAATATGTTTAATTTTAAATAATAAAGACATGAAAAAGATTAAAGTTTTAAAGCTAGGGAATCTTGAACATCAAGTCCTTAAGCAAAAGGAAGAAGAAGCACTAAAAGGTGGTACTTTCTGTATGTTTGGAAACAGAAATTTTCACGCAAATTATGAAGCTGAAAAATGTTCATGCGCATGTGGTGTATATGACGATCCCTCCAACTACTCCAGTGGACTTAGTAAAGACGCTGCTGAATTAAAAGGATGAAGAAGATTAATTTTGTATTATTCTTCTAAACGATGAAACAAATTTGGGAATGTCATCCTAAAGTTTTCTATGATAAAATAATCTGAACTTTATGTAAGATTAATAAAGACTCTTATACAGCTTCTTTAATTTATATGAAAACTATCTAAAGCCTTTCTGGATGAAATAATATAGTATTGAAAACACAGTTCAAAAGCATGTTAATTTCGTTACTTCTTATTTCATCCAGAATGATAACAATATAACCTTAAATATTATGAGAAACATTATATTGATATTGTGTATACTTGCATTGTCAGGTTGCACAAGCCAGTCGAAAAAACAAAGTGATGAAAGTGAAGAGGCAGCATTTGTCTTGGATTCCACCATCAGAATCGGCGATGCCATTGAAAAGGCCCTGCCCTCCATGAAATTATCCGAAGTGGTGGACAGTATCGTATATGTACCTTTGGAAACAAAAGTATATTTGACCAACGGATTACTACAGTATGTAAAGCCGTATTGGTGTGCCTATCCCGGACGCTTATTCGATGCTAAAGGAAAATATGTCAAACAAATAGGAAAACTGGGAGGCGGACCGGGAGAAGATACCAGTCCATGGGGCTATATGGTTACCTATGACGAAAAGCGTGGCTTATTCTATACACAGGGAAACAAAATCATACAATATGACAGGAATGGCAAGTTTACAGGAGTAGAAAAGACGATACAATATACAAGCGGAGGCATGATTAGTGGCGGTTCCTTGACGGGTCTGGCAGGTATGGTTACAGCCGACAGCCTATATATGCTTGTCAATTATCCCGATTCTGTATATTGGATGAATACGAATCTCGACATTGTGTATAGAGGGCGTATTCCGTTAGACAGTTGTTTGCATCAGCCGGCCAATGTTTATGCTCAAGGTATCCAATATGAGTTTTCAGACTACGACGGACATACCTTATTCTATAATTTCTTCACCGATTGCATGTACACAGTAACTGATAATGGACTAAAAGTGAGATGGAAATTTGATATGAAAGATTTAGGGCCGGATAAACGTGCTTTCCTGAATGACTATATNTACTTCTTGCTGAAAACAGTGAGTATGCCAAACTGGTAGACAATAAAAAAAGGATACTCAATGCATACGAATCCGAACGCTATGTAGTGATGCAATGGATGAACATTATTGCCTATGAAGGCGTACGAAAAAAACATTCCCCTTATTTATTAGCCTTCCTTGATAAGACCAACGGAAATACTTTTGCCATATCAGAACATCTGACTGATGACATTGACGGTGGAAAACCTTTTGAGTTAAGACTGGGAGTACACAATGGTGCCATCGTCAGCTGGATATGGCCTTATGAACTGAAAGAGTATATCGCCCAACAGAAAGAAAAGGGCGAATGGGTAAGCGAGAAACTAGTAGCGTTTGCCGACGGATTGAAAGAAGACGACAACCCTGTATTAATCATGGCATATTTAAAAAAATAACAGCAATGGATTCCACTATTTATCTTCAGACAAAAAAAGGAAACGGATATCTCTATGATAATAGACACTCGTGTATGATTAATTGTCATCCGGTAATTCAAACTATATTTGAATTATCTCAGCACAATAATGACACTACGGAATTATTTCAACAAATTAAGAATAGATATCCAGAGTTTTCTTTCAATGATATTGAATATTACTATTCAAAATATCAATTCTTTAAATCAAATGGATTATTTACAGATATTGATATGGAACAATACTTGAGTGGTAAGATTTCTGCTGAAACAGTAAAAGTTCAACTTGCCAATGTGAGTGTTGTCGTATTTCAAGTCACAAATTTGTGCAATTTAAACTGTACATACTGCTGCTATGGAGATATGTATGAAAATACAGACAGAGACGTTAGCTGCAATGTGATGGATTTTTCACGCGCAAAAAAGGTCCTTGACTTTTTATATGAAAGGTGGAATTCTGAAATGAATATTTCTCAGAATAGTGATATAATGATAGGTTTTTATGGCGGTGAACCTTTAACTAATTTCTCACTCATCCAACAGATAATCGAATATACTCAATCACTTCATCTTAAAAACGGTGCAATATTCAAGTATAACATGACAACCAATGCCATGCTACTAGACAAATACATGAGTTATTTAGAAAAATACAAGGTCAATTTATTAATAAGTTTAGATGGTAACCAAGTTCATAATAGCTATCGTATAGATAAACAGGGAAATCCATCATTTAATAAAGTATTTCATAATATTAAATCCTTAAAAGAAAAATATCCTATATACTTTGAGAAACAAGTACAATTCAACTCCGTACTAAACAATAATTCAGATGTTATTTCTGTACAAAAATTCATTTTTGATGAATTTGGTAAAAATACAGGCATCGAGCAGATTGCATCAGCCGGAATTAAAAAAGAAAAAAAACAACTGTTTAAAGAGCTATACCGCCCTTATATATTACCTATCGAAACTGAACAAAATCGGAAACGAAATTCTCGTGAGTTAAAAGATATCGGCTTTTTTTTCTATTATCACATGGGAAATTCCTACTCTCATTACATTGACTTAATAATCTCTAAAAATGAAAATCAACCAAGACTCCCGACAGGAACCTGTTTGCCTTTTTCAAGGAAAGTCTTTATCACTCCAAGTGGTGGAATTTATCCCTGTGAGCGAATAGGTTTTAAACATATTCTTGGAAAAGTAACGGAAAATATGAATATTAACTACGAACAAGTTGCTGAGAAATACAATAGCTTCTACAGTGCTATAGCCAAACAATGTATGCATTGTTACAATGCCGATTCTTGTGGAGCTTGTTTTATGCAATTTGAGTTAAAAGATGGAATTCCTTTCTGCAATTCTATGATGAGTAAAGAGGAGTTCCAAAATTACCTAACAGATATGATATCATATTTAGAGGTGAACCCCGATTCGTATATTGAAATTAATAAAATGGTTTTTGCATAATGAAAAAATATTGGCTATTCATAGAATCATATATATTCTTTTGGGCAAATGAAAATAATGCACTGTTTTACAATACTTTGTCAGGTAAAAGTTCATTTTTCCATATCACCCCAATAGTAAAAGAGATTATTGATCAATTAATAGATAAAGATAATTTCTACTGCACAGAAATTACAGAACAGCAATTGATACAGAAAGAAATTTCTTCATTTATCAATCAACTAAGAAATGAATTTATATGTGACTTATTGCCACAATCGGCATTCTCACAAAAGCCTTTAGTTATCGTTCCAGTTGTCAATGTCAATGAAAATTTAAAACTTATTACAGGAGATTCCAATGATTTCCAATTCTTCGGAAAACATATTGCTAACAATTTACATACGATGACCATTCGTCTTAACAGTGAATGTAAGAACCAATGTAAATATTGTACTTCTTATGAAAAGCAATTTAACTGGTGTAGTAAAAAGGCAAACGGTATATTATCAATAGAACGAATTGATGATATTTTAACTCAACTAACTTATTCAGGTGTCACACATGTTCAATTTATCGGTGGCGATATCACTCTTTATCCCCATTTAAAGGAATTATTATTATTAATCAATAGCTTTCCTTTCAAGATAACATTCTACGTAAACATACAGCATATTAATAGCCTATCGAAATTCATGGAATATTTCCATCTAAATAAGCTACTACATATATGTTTACTTGCGAATTGTAACACAAAAGAAGAGGAAATAGAAAAAAGCCTACTTTGGAGTATAGAAAAAGAACAAATATCTTACTGCTTTCCAGTATCATCCATTAATGATTTCAACTATGCTAGTTCTATGATAGAAAAATTCCACTTGAAGGGTTCTATTTTACCTTTTTACACTCATACAAATCAATCTTTCTTCAAAGAGTATGTATATCAAGAGGAAGAAGATATTTCAGGTCTACATAGAAATAAAAAGAATATTTTTGCCAATCAGCAAATTAATACTCATTTTTTTGGGCATTTACAAATTGATTGTGACGGAAAAGTATATTCTAATGCCAACATGGAATCTATCGGAGATAGTGAAGAAAAAATCAGTGAACTCGTTTTTAAAGAAATGAAAAATGGAAAGGCATGGTTTTTAACACGTGATAAAGTATCGCCATGCAAAGATTGTCTATTTCGTTATCTATGCCCTTCTCCCTCCAATTATGAGTTGGTAATAGGAAAGCCCAATCTTTGTCATGTAAAACCCTAAAAACGCATGAAGACCTTCCCCCACTACCTCCAGTTGGATGCGATGGACTGTGGCCCCACCTGCCTGCGTATGATAGCCAAATATTACGGCAAGAACTATTCGCTTCAGACGCTCCGCTCCCGCTCCTTCCTCACACGCGAGGGGGT
>NZ_JADNRM010000014.1 GCF_021730445.1 Phocaeicola faecalis
CCATAGTCTTTATGAGAAATAAGTATACATTTCAATCATATTGTCACGTTTCTTGCATTTTGCTTGTAGGGGCAGACCCATGTGTCTGCCTGAATGTATTCCGAATAGTGTATTTGTGGATGTATTCGGGCGGATACATGGGGCCGCTCCTACTTGTGTTATTGGACTCTTTTCTCCATAGATGATTAATTAATTTACTTTTTCAGTTTTTGGATATTCCATGTTTTCACCCTTCGTTTTCCCCTGTTTAAGCCTGTTTTCATCCTCCGGTGAGGCAAAAAATACGGTATGTAGGCTTTGTACGCTTTACAGCTCTGATAATCAGTACTTTGGTATGTTTCCACGGGACCAGAAAAGCATAAAGGTGGTCCCTGGGCCTAGTGGACCTAAAAATGATACTTATTTGATTGATAATAAGCTGATTATGTAAAGACCAAACAATCCGCCTCGGAGTTCATTATCTCTGAGCCGGATTGTGTTGGAATATTTTAAATCCTGTCGGGACTTATATTTTCTTTAAATGGAGAGTTCGTGAAGCACGTTCACCAGTTCTCTGTCGATAGGTTTGTCGTTCTTGATGGCTTTGGCAAAAGGTACATAGACAATCTTGTCATCATCAATACCAATCATCACGTTACGCTGGCCTTCGAGCAGTGCCTGGATACTGGCTACTCCCATGCGGCTGGCAATGATGCGGTCGTGTGCGGTAGGACGTCCTCCACGCTGCAAGTGTCCCAAGATGGTGACACGCACATCGTATTGGGGATATTCGTTTTTCACACGTTCTGCGTAATGCATGGCTCCTCCGGTAAGTTCGCTCTCGGCCACCAACACGATACTACTGCTTTTTGACTTGCGGAATCCGTGCTCGATAAATTCTTCCAACTGGTCTACTTCCGTACTGAATTCGGGGATGATGGCTGCTTCTGCTCCTGCGGCAATAGCGCCGTTCAATGCCAGGAAGCCTGCGTCACGTCCCATTACTTCGACAAAGAAGAGACGTTCGTGAGAGGTGGCGGTATCGCGGATTTTATCCACTGCGTCGAGAATGGTATTCAGTGCAGTGTCATAGCCGATGGTGGTGTCGGTGCCGTACAAGTCATTGTCGATTGTTCCCGGCAGACCGATACATGGCACGTCAAACTCCTGTGCGAATATGCGTGCACCGGTCAATGAACCGTCACCGCCAATGATGACCAAAGCGTCAATCTCGTGCTTCTTCATGTTCTCGTATGCTTGTGCACGTCCTTCGGGGGTTGTGAATTCCTTGCAGCGGGCGGTTTTCAGGATAGTACCTCCCATTTGTATGATGTTGCTGACATTTTGGCTCTTGAATTCCTGAATCTCATCTGTTACCAAGCCCTTATATCCTCTATAAATACCATATACTTTCAGTCCGTTATAGATAGCAGAGCGTGTCACTGCGCGAATGGCAGCGTTCATTCCCGGAGCATCCCCTCCGGATGTTAAGATACCGATACTTTTAATCGTTCCCATAAATACCCATTTTAATGTTTTTATGATGCAAAGTTAGCAATTTATCAGTTGGACAACGATAAAATATTATTTTTTATTGGTCTATTTTTCGTTTAGGATAACCTTTTTACACTCTTCCATCAACCATTTGGGCGTGGAAGTGGCTCCGCAAATGCCGATGGAATGTACATTCTTCAGTAGGTTGCGGTCTATTTCTTCCGGCTGGTCGATGAGGTAGGAGTTGGGATTAACCTTTTTACATTCCTGAAACAAGATTTTTCCATTGGAGCTTTTACGGCCGCAAACGAAGAAGATGAGGTCGTGTGCTGCTGCAAATTTGCGGATATTCGGCATGCGGTTGGCCACTTGCCGGCAAATGGTGTCGAAGTATTCGAACGAAGCTTCGGGCGATATGTGTTCCTTGATATATTCCACAATCTGCCAAAACTCTTCCAAAGATTTCGTGGTCTGTGAATACAGTCGGATATCTTTGTTGAAGTCCAGATGTACCACTTCCTCCGGCTTTTCTATGACAATCGCTTTCCCATGTGTCTGTCCCACCAGTCCGAGTACTTCGGCATGGCCGTTTTTCCCGTAAATCACAATTTGTGTGTCATGGCTGTCGGGGGTGTTGTCAAACTCCTGTTTGATACGTTTTTGCAGCCGCAATACTACAGGGCAGGTTGCATCGATGATTTCGATATTGTTGGCTTTTGCCAGTGCGTATGTTTCAGGCGGTTCTCCGTGAGCGCGGAGCAGCACCTTGGCGTTATGCAGCTGGGCAAATTCTTCGTGGTTGATGGTGATGAGGCCCATCTTTTTCAGACGTTCGCATTCTTGTCCGTTGTGCACAATGTCTCCCAGGCAATAGAGCGTGGTGCCCTTTGCCAATTCCTCTTCTGCCTTTTTGATGGCGGTGGTTACACCGAAGCAGAAGCCCGAACCTTCGTCTATCTCTACATTAACCATTGGTTGCTTTTTGGAATTGTTCTGCCAGCCATTGTTTTTGTTCGGCAATGGTCATGTGGCTGTTGTCCAACAAAATAGCATCTTCAGCTTTCCGCAAGGGTCCCACTTCGCGGTTTTGGTCAATATAATCACGCTCTTCCACGTTTTTCAATATTTCGTCGTAAGAGGCTGACTGGCCTTTTGCTTTCAGCTCGTCGTATCGGCGCTGGGCGCGGATGGCGGCAGAGGCGGTTACGAAAATCTTCAGTTCGGCATCAGGAAAAACCACGGTTCCGATATCGCGTCCGTCCATCACGATTCCTTTCTCTCTGCCCATTTCCTGTTGCTGCTTCACCAGTGCTTCCCGAACAAATCCGAGGGCTGCCACCGGGCTCACGTGCGAAGAGACTTCCATGGTGCGGATGCGTTCTTCCACCTCTTCGCCATTCAGCAAGGTGACAGGGCGTTGGGTCTTCGGGTTCAGCCGGAAAGAGATTTTAATGTCGGGCAAGCGATTGCGAAGCACCTCCTCCCGGATGCCGTTGTCTGTAAACAAACCGTTGTCGAGGCAGTATAAAGTAACGGCACGATACATGGCACCGCTATCTATATATATGTATCCTATTTCACGTGCCAAATCTTTGGCCATTGTGCTTTTTCCACAAGACGAGTAACCGTCGATGGCTATTGTTATTTTTTTCATATATAATTATGTATAGATGAGTATATTGCTTTATGCGGTTCAAAGATAGGGAAAAGTTAGGTGCCCTTCTATGAAAAAGAACTAAAATATAATGAATTAGCAAATTTTTACGGTGAAAATACTTTTTGTTTAAAAGAAAAGTGCTACATTTGCCCTGAATGAGAAACACTTAATTTTAAACAACAATTTATGGAAGTTAAAAAATCGCCCAAGGCAGATCTTGAAGGTAAGAAAAGTACCTGGCTGCTAATCGGTTATGTGTTTATCTTGGCTCTTATGTTTGTCGCTTTCGAATGGACTGATCGTGATAAGCAGGTGAGTACAGATAATGGTATAGCCGCAGTTGTATTTGAAGAAGAAATGGTTCCTATCACAGAACAGGAAGAACAACAGCAGGCTCCTCCTCCCGAAATTCCTAAAGCGGAAGAAATTATTGAAATCGTAGATAATGATGCTAAAGTGGAAGAAACAGTTATTCAGGCATCAGATGAAACGGAAAAAGCTGTGGAAGTTAAATATACACCGGTTGTAGTAGAAGAGGAAGAACCGGAAGAACAACAGATTTTCCAGATTGTAGAAGAAATGCCCGAATTCCCCGGCGGTATGGGAGAATGTTTGAAGTTCTTGATGAAGAATGCAAAATATCCGACCATCTCTCAGGAAAACGGTGTGCAGGGTAAAGTATCAGTGAAGTTCGTTATCGAAAAAGACGGTTCTGTTGCTGATCCGGTTGTCGTTCGCGGTGTAGACCCTTACTTGGATAAAGAGGCTCTGCGTGTAGTGAAGACAATGCCGAAATGGAAACCCGGTAAACAACGTGGTAAACCGGTACGTGTAAGTTACACCGTGCCCGTAATCTTTAAATTACAGTAATCTTTGGATAAAAATCATGAAGAGGCTGCTCATTGGGTAGCCTCTTTTTTTAGTAATATATTTAATTCTTTTTCTTATGGCTTTTTTAGCGACCGAATTGTTGGATAAGATCAATGGCTATCTTTCTGAAATGACTTATATGCGTGAACCGAAAGGGTTGTATGCTCCTATAGAATATGTATTGTCGTTGGGTGGAAAGCGGATTCGTCCTGTCTTGATGTTGCTTGCTTATAATCTGTATAAGGAAGATGTGGACTGTATTTTGCCGCAGGCGGCAGGCATCGAGACTTACCATAATTATACTTTATTGCATGACGACCTGATGGATAAGGCTGATATGCGCCGCAATAAACCTACTGTCCATAAAGTATGGGATGACAATACGGCTATCTTGTCGGGAGACGCTATGCTGGTACTGGCCTATCGGTTGATGGCTGATTGTCAGGAAAGCTATTTGAAGCGGGTAATGGATGTCTTTACACAAACGGCTCTCGAAATATGTGAAGGACAGCAATGGGATATGGAGTTTGAGACCCGTACCGATGTGACGGTTCCGGAATATATAGAAATGATTCGTCTGAAAACCTCTGTATTGTTGTCGGCGGCATTGAAAATCGGAGCCGTTTTAGGAGATGCTTCCGAAGAGGATGCCCGCAAACTTTATGATTTCGGCATTCAGATGGGACTGGCCTTCCAGTTGCAGGACGATTATCTGGATGTATATGGTGACCCCAAAGTGTTCGGGAAGAATATTGGTGGTGATATCTTATGCAATAAGAAAACCTTTATGCTGATAAACGCATTGAACTTGGGTAATCCGCGTCAGAAGGAAGAACTGAACCGGTGGATTTCGTGTACGGAGTATTGCCCGGAGGAGAAGATTAAGGCTGTGACCGGACTTTATAACGAGATTGGCATTGATAAAGTCTGCGAAGGTAAAATCAATGAGTATTATTCAAAAGGACTCGCCTTGCTGGATGGCGTGAGTCTGCCGGCAGAGCGGAAAGAAGAATTGAAATCATTTGTTTGTCATTTAATGGATAGAAAAGTGTGATGATTGATACCCATTCCCATCTTTTTGCAGAAGAGTTTGTCGCAGACTTGCCACAAGTGATAGAACGTGCCAAGGCTGCCGGTGTCATGAAGGTCTTTATGCCCAACATTGATGATACAACCATTCGTGAACTGTTGGAAGTGTGTGCGGCATATAAAGGCTTTTGCTATCCGATGCTGGGCTTTCATCCGACATCGGTGGATGGTGATTATAAAGCCCGCCTGATGCCGATGAAAGAGTTGCTGGTCGAAGGACATCCTTATATTGCCATTGGCGAGGTGGGGATGGATTTGTATTGGGATAAAACATACCTCAAAGAGCAGCAGGCGGCACTGGACGAACAGATACAGTGGGCACTGGAATATGATTTGCCTTTGATTATTCATTGCCGTGACGCCTTCCCCGAATTGTTTGAAGTACTCTCTCCTTATAAGGACACGAATCTGAGCGGTATCTTTCACAGTTTTACGGGCAGTGCAGAAGAAGCAAATCAGTTGTTGGACTATCCTGATTTTAGAATTGGAATAAACGGAGTGGTCACCTTTAAGAAGAGTACGTTACCCGAAACACTGAAGAATGTTCCTTTAAGTAAAATTGTGCTCGAAACCGATTCTCCCTATTTGGCTCCTGTGCCCCACAGAGGGAAAAGAAACGAGTCTTCCTATATAAAGGAAGTCGCATTAAAGCTGGCGGAAATTTATGGCATGAGTTTGGCAGAAGTAGATGCCATAACGACCGATAACGCTTTAAAAGTGTTCAAAATGGCTGAATAAGTTTTTAAAGTTTATTAAATTTGAGGTGATATACCAATATTGAGGCGTCGAATTCTGTGTAAGACGAAAAAAAAGGATACATTTGTGACTGAAATCGCTTGCAATTCCCAAATTTCTTTGTAATTTGCACCCGATTTCAAAATGAGGATGTAAATGTGTCCCCTAAAAAGGAGAGATGCTCGAGTGGTTGAAGAGGCACGCCTGGAAAGCGTGTATACGCCAAAAGTGTATCGCGGGTTCGAATCCCGCTCTCTCCGCATTGCTATGGAAAAGGCAAAAAAGTGGAAAACAATTAAAACAATAAAATAACAATTAATTAATTAATCTTAAAAATTAGACACACAATGAAAAAGTTATTTGCAATTCTTGCAGTGATGGGAGTCCTTACTTTGGGATCAGTTCAGCCTATTATGGCTCAGGATGAAGCTCCGGCTCAAACAGAACAGACAACAGTAGTTGAAGAAGGTGGTGGTCTCCACAAAGAACTCAAAACTAAATTTATCGAAGGTTCTGCAGACTTTATGTCTTTGGTAGCTATCGCATTAGTTTTAGGTTTGGCTTTCTGTATTGAACGTATCATTTATTTAAGCTTGGCTGAAGTGAACACAAAGAAGTTGATGGCTAACATCGAAGCTGCTTTGGAAAAAGGTGATGTAGAAGCTGCTAAGACAGTATGTCGTAACACTCGTGGTCCGGTTGCCTCTATCTGCTATCAGGGCTTGATGAGAATCGATGAAGGTGTTGACGTTGTTGAACGCTCAGTTGTTTCTTACGGTGGTGTTCAGGCAGGTTACCTTGAAAAAGGATGTTCTTGGATTACATTGTTCATCGCAATGGCTCCGTCTTTGGGATTCTTGGGTACTGTAATCGGTATGGTTATGGCGTTCGATAAAATCCAGCAGGCAGGTGATATTTCTCCGACAGTTGTTGCAGGTGGTATGAAAGTGGCCTTGATTACTACTATCTTCGGTTTGGTTGTAGCATTGATTCTTCAGGTATTCTATAACTACATCCTTTCTAAGATTGAAGCTATCACAAGCCAGATGGAAGATTCTTCTATCACATTGCTTGATATGATTATGAAATATAACTTGAAATACAAAAAATAATTAGAACAATGGCTAAGTTATCATATAGAATGTCCTACTATGCATTATATGTCTGTTTTGCACTGATTTTAGTGGTGCTCGGCATGTTCTACTTTGTAGGATATAATAACCCGGTCGGCGAATATAATGAGCCGGCTCATACAGAAACATTGATTTACTTGATGTATGCTATGTTTGGTATTTGTGTAGCTGTAACTCTTGTAGGAGCCATTGCACAATTCGGAGCTGCATTGAAAGATAATCCAATGAATGCTGTTAAATCTTTGTTAGGTATCGTATTATTGGTGGTTGTATTGGTAGTTTCTTACGGTATGGGTTCTGATGCTACTATCATGACCGGTGACGGTCCTTATACTGATACTTTCTGGTTGAAGATTACTGATATGTTGATTTACTCTATTTATTTCTTGTTTGGAGTAGCTGCTATCGGTACTATCGTTAACTTGAGCGGTATCTTCAAGAAATAATAAACATTGATATTAACAATTAAAAAACGAAATAAGTAAAATGGCAAGAAAGAAAAGAGGCGTACCTGGGATTAACTCCAGTTCAACAGCCGATATTGCCTTTATGTTGCTTATTTTCTTCTTGATTACAACATCTATGGATACTGACCGTGGTTTGGCGAGACGTCTGCCGCCTCCCCCCGAACAGAATCAAAAAGATGATAATATCTTAAAGAAAGAACGTAATGTGCTCCAAGTACGTCTGAACAAAGACGACCAACTGATGTGTGGTAAGGAGTATATTGATATAAAGCAATTAAGAGAAAAGGCAAAAGAATTTATCGCCAATCCGTACGATGATGAAAATCTCCCGGAAAAACATAGAAAGAATATTCCTTTGTTGGGTGATTGTATGGTTACGGAACAGCATGTAATTTCTGTTCAGAATGACGTTGGTACCAGCTATCAGGCATATATCAATGTTCAGAATGAATTGGTGGCTGCATATAATGAACTTCGTGACGAACTGGGTAAGGCTAAGTTTGGCAAGGTTTATAATGAGTGTAACGAAGACGAACAGAAAGCGATTCGTGAATATTATCAGCAGAAAATTTCTGAAGCTGAACCTAAAAAGTATGGAGGTAAATAATGGGAAAATTTAATAAAACAGGTAAACGTGGAATGCCTGAATTGAATACCTCTTCTTTGCCTGACCTTATCTTTACTATGTTGTTCTTCTTTATGATTGTAACAACAATGCGTGAGGTTACATTGAAGGTTCAATTTAGAGTTCCGCAGGCTACAGAACTTGAAAAATTGGAAAAGAAGTCTTTGGTTTCCTTTATCTATATCGGTAGACCATTGCCCGAATTCCAAAAGAAAATGGGTGCTGAAAGCCGTATTCAGCTGAATGATAAATTTGCTGAAGTTTCAGAAGTTCAGGATTATATTTATCAGGAACGTGAAAACATGAAAGAAGAAGATCAGCCGTTTATGACAGTATCTATGAAGGTGGATAGCGAAACTAAGATGGGTATTGTACAGGATGTAAAACAGGCTCTTCGTCAGGCTTATGCTTTGAATATTAACTATTCTGCTACTCAACGTCAGTAAAATAGTTGATACATGATATGAAAAAAGGAAGTTGTTTTTGAGCAACTTCCTTTTTTTGTCTCTGTCTTAAAAAGAAGTATACGGTCAGACTGACTGACCATATACTTCTTTATATAGCGTATTCTTTACTTTTTCAAAGTCTTTCTCCATGTCTATATCTCCATAAGTCATCAGCAACATGGGCAGACCTGAGTCGCCGATGCGGTAGGGAGGTTGCATATATGGCTTTTCGTGGAGTGTGAAATTCAACCGCTTGTAGAAGTTGATACGCCGCATGCTCATCTCTTCTGTCGGCTCTTCTACTTCCAGAACGATGGGACCGTTCAGCTTGGCCTGGATACTCTCTAATACGCGTTTGCCGTAACCGCCGTTGCGCAGGGAGGGATCGATGGCAAAATGTTCGATGTAGTAAAAGTCTCCCATATTCCAATAACTAATCATGCCGACGGTTTTTCCGTCTTCTATTATCACATTGTTGCAGAAAAGAGGGTTACTGTCCGAATATTCACGTTGTTGGGGAGTGTCACGGCGTTCTTGTGCAGGAAACGCCGTGTGCATCAACTCTTCTACAAAACCGTATAGTTCTTGATTTTCTGTCTTAACCTGTTTAATTTCAATCATTTCTGTCTTGGTTTAGCCATTTAATATATAACTTATTTCTCTGTATAAAAGTTTATCAGTCGTTCAAGTGCACGCTGGCAAACGGGGCAGAAAGCGGGTGCTTCGTTAATTTTCATTCTACATTCGGTGACCGGACGATAAATGCCTTTCTTTGTATAACCAGCTCCCTCATAAACCCCTACTTTGTTGTATATATCCGGTTCTTTGGTTGTCACCGGGGTGGGGATGGGAGTATTGGCAGGAACCATATCTTTCCATTTGCTTTCAAAGTTGACGAGGCTAGTGATGTTTTGTTCCCATGGCTCTACCTCGTAAGGATATTGCGGACTGGGTGCTTCTGTATATGCATATTCGTCTGCCAACCCTCCGAAACTATGGCCGAATTCATGCACCACTACCGGTTTGAACATCGGATGGTGGGCAGTGGTCAGTGTATAAGAGTTATAAATGCCTCCTCCTCCATAAGTGTCTGTATTGGCTAATATGATAATGTGTTCGTATGGAATGCCTGCCAACCAGTTATGGATGCTTTTTACCCGGCTTGTAGTCAGATAGCGGTCAGAGTAGAACGTGTTGAAATGAGAGCTGACGGCCGTAGATTTCCATTCGCCTTTGCCCGGCACACTCACGCCGCTGTCCTGTGACGGACTGGCTACCGCTACCACATTGAATTTATTTTTCAACTTCTTGAAAGGTTCGTGGCTGAATAAGGCATCGCAAGCTGTCTGTGCATCCTTATAGAAAAGATCCATTTCCTGTTCAGTGTAGCCTTCCGCCATAATAGCTACGTCGATGCAGTCTTCCGGACTGCCGCTTTGTAATAAGTAACGATGGGGAGTGATACGCGCCAATCCTCTCTGATGGATGAGGATATCATTGGGGTTGACTTCGTGCGTCAGAGAAGTGCTTACCTTATGATATACGTTTTTAAGGGCAATGGTAACGATTGCCTCTTTCTTGGGATAAGGAAGCAAGAAAGAGTTTTCAAACCCCTTTCTCACGCGGGAGGCTTCTTCTTCAGTCACCCATTCTTGAAAAAGGCTGGAAAAGGAGGTGCGGTAAATAACTTCCCCCGTCGCCTTGTCTTTCATGGTTATTTCACCGTTTCCTCCCAAGGGAATTTCGGACAAATGGTGTCGACGGCCTGCCCAGTCGGGAAGACTGGAGAGTTCGTCCAGATAAATATCCAGATGCTTGGCATCTCCCGTAAAGATGTAATCCACCCGAAGAGTCTTGTCTTCAAAGAAATCATCAAAATTCTGTGCGAAAGCAGCGATGCTCATAATGCTGCATAAAAGAAAAATAAGTGTCTTTTTCATGTCTTTTCTAATTTTGAACAAAGATACGACTTTCTATTAATTTATAAATATTCGTGCAATAAAAGTTATGGATTGCACAAATATTGTCGGGAAAAGTCATATCTTTGCAGCAAATTAAACTAAAAAGAATGGGACATCATCAATTAGACAGTTTGGATGAGCAAATATTGAAGTTGATAGCTGATAATGCTCGTATTCCGTTTCTGGAAGTTGCCCGTGCGTGCAATGTGTCGGGGGCGGCTATTCACCAGCGCATTCAGAAACTGACCAACTTGGGTATTCTGAAAGGTTCGGAGTATGTTATTGACCCGGAGAAAATCGGGTATGAAACATGTGCCTACATTGGTCTTTATTTAAAGGATCCTGAACAGTTCGATTCTGTCACGGAAGCGTTGAAAAAGATTCCGGAAGTAGTGGAATGCCATTTCACTACCGGACAGTATGACATGTTTATCAAGATATATGCCAAGAACAATCATCATTTGCTTAGCATTATCCATGATAAACTGCAACCGCTCGGTTTGGCTCGTTCAGAGACGATTATTTCTTTCAACGAAGCTATTAAAAGACAAATGCCTATTTTGGATTTGGCAGACGAGGATTAATGCTGTCTTATCTTCGTTCGTAGTTGATAAAACTATAAGGGTAGAGATGTTTCTCATCGGTCTGATGGTCTTCTCTACCTGTTTCTTTCCACACTTTGCCGTCTATTTCGGGGAAAAAGACATCCGCCTGCTTACTGTCGTCGTGTATTAATGTGATGTATAGACGATGGGTCAGCGGTAATGCTTCCTGATATACACTGGCACCTCCCATGATAAAGATTTCCTCTTCGGCATTGCAATGAGCCAGAGCTTCTTCTAATGAAGTGAAACATTCGGCACCCGCACAAACCAGTCCGGCTTGACGTGATAAAACGATATTCCGGCGGTTGGGCAATGCGCCTTTGGGCAGTGAATCAAAGGTTTTTCGTCCCATGATAACAGTGTGTCCGGTGGTGAGCGCTTTAAAACGCTTCAAGTCGTTGGGCAACCAGTATAATAATTGGTTGTCCATGCCGATGGCATTGTTTTTTGCGATGGCTACTATGATAGACAGGTTATTCATCCTCTTGGGTATTACAGTGTTAAACAGATACTTTCCCGGCAATGTGGGGCCATGGGTCGTAATTCACCAGCTCGAAGTCTTCATACTTGAAACTGAATATATCCTTTACGTCGGGATTAATCCTCATTTGGGGGAGTGGACGCGGCTCGCGGGTGAGCTGTAATTTTACTTGCTCCAAGTGGTTCATATAGATATGTGTATCTCCCAGTGTGTGGACAAAATCACCCGCTTTGAGTCCGGTGACTTGTGCCATCATCTGCAATAGCAGGGCGTATGAGGCAATATTGAAGGGCACTCCGAGGAACGTGTCGGCACTGCGTTGGTACAGTTGGAGACTTAAACGTCCGTTGGCAACATAGAACTGAAAGAAAGCATGACAGGGAGGAAGATTCATATTGTTCAGGTCGGCTACATTCCATGCGCTGACAATGATACGCCGTGAATCGGGATTATGTTTGATTGTTTCTACCGCTTCGCTGATTTGGTCGATGAATCCGCCTTTATAATCAGGCCACGAACGCCATTGGTAACCATAGATATGTCCCAAGTCACCGTTTTCGTCCGCCCATTCGTTCCAAATACGTACTCCGTTGTCTTGCAGGTATTTCACGTTGGTATCTCCTTGCAGGAACCAAAGCAGTTCGTGTATGATGGATTTGAGATGTAACTTCTTGGTGGTTATACAGGGGAATCCTTCTTCGAGGTTAAAGCGCATTTGATGGCCAAACACACTGATGGTTCCCGTACCGGTCCGGTCTTCTTTATGGACCCCTTCGGTAAGGATACGGTCTAACAGGTCTAAATATTGTTTCATGTTCGGATTTTCATTTTACAGATTGCAAAAGTACACAATTTATCGGAAACTGACTACTCGTTGGACGCCTATAATGATGACTACTATCGTAGCAATCGCCAATGAAATGAAGTTTGTGTTGCTCATCAGATTGTAAGATTGCGACGTGATGACTTCTACAATGACACCGAACAAGAAATTGAAACCGTCAAACACATAGAACAGTATGCAGCAAAGTACGGTGCAGACTGCAGTGAGTGCATCGGACATCCACTTGGCATGTTCGGGCAACTGCCGTATCACCCGGCGTGAGAATCCGTTGTCTTCTATTTCATGCTTGTTGGCTTGCATGAATTGGCTAATCAATTTATCATCATTTTCCATCATAACCATTTTGTTTTAAGAAGTTAGAAAGTTTTTCTTTTCCACGTGAGAGGTGGGATTTGACAGTTCCGGCAGGCATACCGGTTACTATCGCTATCTTTTCTATCGGGAGATCCTCCATAAAGAACAGAGTGATGCACGTTCGCTCTGCCTCTTTCAGTCGGCTCAATCCCCGATATATATCCATTTGTTCGCCTACTTTGGCTTGTGCCACTTGGTAGGAGGCATCTATTTCCCAGTCTTCCAGTCCCGAAGTTTCTTTCTTGCTGCGAATATAGTCATAAAATACATTATAAGCAATACGATAAAGCCAAGTGGAGAAATTAGACAGGTTCTTGAACGAGCTCAGATGGGTGTATGCCTTCAAGAAAGTTTCCTGCGCCAAGTCATCGCTCAGCTCTTCGTCACCCAATGTCTGGTGGAGGAAGAAGCGGCGCACGGGCGATTGATACTTTTTGACCAAAGTATCAAACGCCCGGGTGTTTTTGAAGACCACCACTTGTGCTACCAACGATATGTCGTTGAGTTGCCCCATTCTTTATTGTTCGTTGTGTGGAGTGTCTTCGTGGTCATCCCCGTTCATCCGGATGGGAGAGGAATCGTCTTTTTTATGCTTGCGGGGAGCGGTAGTATAAGCAATCAGTACTTGTCCTATTCCCATACAGAAGATAAGGAAACCGATAGCGGCCAGTCCTTTGACACCAGTCATGACCCATAGGAAAACTCCCAGTCCGATACCTAAAAAGATATGGGTGATTCCTTTGGTCATAATTTCGTTGTTGCGGTTTCTCTCATTGAAGAGTTCTTGCGGAATGCTGTGCCCTGCAGCGAGCGCTTCGGCTGCCAGTTTGTATTTGGCTTGTTTGTTCTTATATCGGAACCATAGTGTGATAGCGACGATAAACAGTGGCAACCCGAATATCATAATGACGGAAATCAGTACAATAATTCCACCCATATCGTTCGACATATTTTCTTCAAAGAAACTAAAATCGGTATTTGAATGGGCGTCAGTTGGGTCGTAAGTATCCACATCGCTTAGTTCGCTTACCACTACAGTATCCATTCGTGTACTGTCATTAGCCGAAGGAACCAGTTTTATCTTTTCTGCAGAAGCCGTCAGGCTGTATCCAATCAGGAAGGCAAAGATTAAAAAGATCTGTTTCATACGTTTTATCTATTTATTATTATTTTCTATGAGTTAGACGGAAGATGACTTCCTTTTGGTTGCAAATAGACGAAATATTTTTCATAAAACAGAGAAAAAGATGGTATTTCCTTTGTCTGGGCGGCATAAGCCTGCCGTTTTACGTCTTGTAACGGAAATGAAACCTGATTGTTACAAAACCTTTAATGCAGTGTAATCCCCACGAAATCTGACTCATCTACTTTTGCGGCAGATTTATAACGCATAAAAAATATATGAAAAAGGTTATTAGACTAGTATCTTGTATGCTGCTCGCAGCAGGTATCTGTGGAGATGCTTTTGCCGGAGCCAATGAAACGGTTGTGAAACAGGGTGCCATCCGCGGACGTGTGATAGACAACGGCAAACAAACGCTCCCAGGAGCTTCTATCTTTATTGAGAATCTGAAAACAGGGGTGATTAGTGACGTGAACGGCTTTTATACCTTACCCAATCTGAAGCCCGGCACTTATACAGTGAAGGTAACGTATGTGGGCTATAGTCCTATCGAAATGAATATCACGGTTCCCGAAGGCAAGACATTGGAAAAGGACATTGTGATGAATGAGGGGCTGGAACTACAGGCTGTGCAGGTAAAAGGTGCTTTTCAAGGACAAAAGAAGGCTATCAATGCACAAAAAAATAATATAGGAGTCACCAATGTGGTGTCAGCCGACCAAGTAGGCAAGTTTCCGGATTCTAATATCGGTGATGCATTGAAGCGTATCAGTGGTATCAATGTGCAATACGACCAGGGTGAAGCCCGTTTCGGACAAGTGCGCGGTACGAGTGCCGATTTGAGTTCCGTAACCATCAACGGCAATCGTGTTCCTTCGGCCGAAGGGGATACGCGTAACGTGCAGCTCGACCTGATTCCCGCGGATATGATTCAGACCATCGAGGTCAGTAAAGTAGTTACACCCGATATGGATGGTGATGCTATCGGTGGTTCTATCAACTTGGTGACTAAAAATTCTCCTTATAAACGTACTATCAATGCAACGGCAGGAAGCGGTTATAACTGGATTAGTGAGAAAGCCCAACTGAACTTAGGATTTACTTACGGTGACCGTTTCTTTAATGACAGACTGGGAATGTTGCTTTCGGCTTCTTATCAAAATGCTCCTTCGGGTTCTTACGATACCGAGTTTATGTGGGAGCAAAACGAAGCTGGAAAGGTATATGTCAATGATTACCAGATGCGTCAATACTTTGTTACACGTGAGCGCCAAAGTTATTCCGCTGCATTTGATTTCGATATCAACGAAAATCATAAACTGACTTTCAAAGGTATTTTCAATAACCGCAACGACTGGGAAAACCGTTATCGCACTACTATAAAGGATTTGGATGAAGAAGGAAAGGGAACCGTCCGTGTTCAGACGAAAGCCGGTACGCCCGATAATCGCAATGCTCGTTTGGAGCGTCAGCGCACTATGGACTTTTCTTTGGGCGGTGAACATTTGTGGGGGGCTATCGGCATGGACTGGAATGCCAGCTATGCCAAAGCCACGGAAGAGCGTCCGAATGAACGTTACCTCGATTTTCAGTTAAAGAAGCAGCAGTTCGATATGAATCTGAGTGATGAGCGCCAACCGTTTGCCACTCCTCAATCGGGGTCTACCCTGACATTGAGTGATAAATTCGGATTGAAGGAACTGACCGAACAACAGGAAGATATAAAAGAAGAAGACTTGAAATTCTCCGCCAACTTCAAGGCAAGTCTGAATAATGGCGCCAAACTGAAGTTCGGAGCGAAAGTAGTGCGTAAAACTAAGGAGAAAGAAATAGACTTTTATGAATATACGCCGATAGATGAGGATGGCTTTATGGAAAGCAGCCTGAGGAATATTGTTGACCAAAGTACCGATAAGTTTATGCCGGACAACAAATACCAAGTAGGTTTGTTTGCAAGTAAAGAGTATGTTGGCGGATTGAATCTGAATGACCCTTCGCAGTTTGAGAAAGAGCAGGTGCAGGCAGAATTGGCGGAAAACTTCGAAGCACGCGAAACTGTCAGCTCGGGCTATGTGCGTTTCGACCATCGGTTCAGCCCTGACATCAGTCTGATGGCAGGAGTGCGTCTGGAACATACTTCTCTTCGATACACCGGACGCAACTATGACGATGAAACGGACATGACCACCAAGACTGGCCGGGTGAGCAACAGTTACGTGAATTTCCTTCCTTCTCTTTTGGTAAAATGGGATGTAAATGATGATTTCAAGATTCGCGGTTCGTACACACAAACGTTGAGTCGTCCCAAATATTCGGCTTTGGTTCCGAGTGTGAATATTAGCCGTGGCGACAACGAGATAAAGATTGGTAACTCAAACTTGAAGCCGACTCTCTCTTACAACCTCGACTTAAGTGCAGATTATTACTTCAAGAGTATCGGTCTGGTGAGCGCAGGATTCTTTTATAAGAAGATAGACGATTTTATTGTCGATCAGGTATTGACCAACTATGAGTACCAAGGTACTGAATATACTCGTTTCACCCAGCCTAAAAATGCCGGAAACGCTAATCTGTGGGGAATGGAATTTTCTTATCAGCGTGATTTCGGTTTCATTGTTCCGGTATTGAAATGTATAGGTTTCTATGGAACATATACATATACGCACTCACGTGTGGAAGACTTTAACTTTGAAGGTCGCGAAAATGAAAGTGGATTGAGTCTGCTGGGATCTCCTGAACATACGGCCAATGCTTCTCTCTATTTTGAAAAAGGAGGGCTGAATGTACGTTTGAGTTATAATTATGCATCCAGTTTTATCGATGAAATGGGACCGAGTACATTTTATGACAGATTCTATGATGCTGTGAATTATATGGATGTGAATGCCAGTTATACTTTCGGCAGAAAGGTGAAAATGACGTTTTATGCCGAAGCAAACAATTTATTGAACCAGCCGCTTCGTTACTATCAGGGAACGAAAGACCGTACGATGCAGGCTGAATATTATGGAGTGAAAGTAAACGCAGGTTTTAAGGTAAGTTTTTAAATATAAATGGATAATATGAATATGTTGAAGATGATAGGAAGAATAAAGGAAGTATTGACATGGGTATGGATTGCCGTTATCGGTACGGCTATCTGTGTGAATGTGTGTGCCCAGACTCCGCAGGAGTGGAAGGGACTGGAAAGACAATTGAATTTCTATATGGCAAACGATTTGGGAAGAAACGGTTATTATGACCAGAAACCTATTGCTGAGTTGATGGGCGAAATGGCTGATGTAATCGGCCCCGAATGTGTGTTTGCTGCCGGTGATGTCCATCACTTTGAGGGAGTCCGCAGTGTGAATGATCCGCTTTGGATGACTAACTATGAACTGATTTATAGTCATCCCGAGCTGATGATAGACTGGTTTCCGGTCTTGGGTAATCACGAATACCGTGGGAACACACAGGCTGTATTGGATTATACGAATGTGAGCCGTCGTTGGACAATGCCTGACCGTTATTATACAAAAGTATTTGAAAAGAAGGGAACAAGCGTTCGCTTTGTGATGATAGATACAGCTCCGTTGATTGACAAATACCGCAACGAAAGCACTGTTTATCCGGATGCTTGTAAACAGGATATGGATAAGCAGCTTGCATGGATTGACTCTGTGCTGACTGTTGCCAAAGAAGATTGGATAGTGGTAATCGGTCATCATCCCATCTATGCGGAGACTCCGAAAGACGACAGTGAACGCAGTGATATGCAGAATCGTCTGGACCCTATATTGCGCAAACATAAAGTGGATATTTATGCCTGCGGACATATTCATAACTTCCAGCATATTCGTGTGCCGGGCAGTGATATTGACTACGTGGTGAATACGTCTGCTTCTTTGAGTCGGAAGGTGAAGGCTGTGGAAGGCACACAGTTCTGTAGTCCCGAACCAGGCTTCTCTATCTTCACGGTCGATAAAAAAGAGTTGGATATGCACATGGTCGATAAGGCGGGAAAAGTAGTTTATACGGTAAAACGTACGAAATAGACTTAGCAATATGGGGAAAAAGAGTATATTTGCAGCATAATGTATGCTGATAACAATGAATTTACCATCTGAATTTTCCCTGAGAACCCGTGAATTGCTGGGTGATAACGATTATAGACAATTGGAGGATGCCTTGCAGGGCGAAGCGCCTGTGAGCATCCGTGCCAATAGTGCTAAATGTGATAGAGAGGTTAAAGGAGAGCGAGTTCCCTGGTCTGCTAACGGAATGTATTTGGCGGAACGCCCGACTTTTACGTTCGACCCTTTGTTTCATGCCGGATGCTATTACGTGCAGGAAGCTTCTTCCATGTTTGTGGAACAGGTGTTGAAGACCTATGTCTCGTCTCCGGTAGTGATGCTCGACCTCTGTGCGGCGCCGGGGGGTAAGTCCACTGCTGCACGGGCGGTATTGCCTGAGGGCAGTTTGCTGGTAGCAAACGAAGTGATGCGCAACAGAGTGCAGATTTTAGCCGAGAATCTGATTAAATGGGGAAATGCAGAAGTGGTGGTCACTAATAACAATCCTTCGGACTTTGCTGCCTTGCCGGGGGTGTTTGATGTTGTTCTGACGGATGTGCCTTGTTCGGGTGAGGGGATGTTTCGCAAAGATGCTGTGGCGGTAGAGGAGTGGAGCACAGATAATGTACAGATTTGCTGGCAGCGTCAACGCCGTATCTTGGCAGATGTGTGGACGGCATTGAAGCCGGGGGGACTGCTTATTTACAGTACCTGTACCTATAATAGGGAGGAAGATGAAGATAATGTAGCTTGGATAGTCCGCGAACTGGGAGCTGAGGTGCTGGAGGTACCTGTCCGCCCGGAATGGAATATTACCGGCAACTTGACCGAAGCGGATTTTCCGGTGTATCGCTTTTTACCTCATAAGACAAAAGGAGAAGGTTTCTTTTTGGCTGTACTTCGTAAGGATACCGAAGGGGGAGAAGAGGAAATGACCGGAGATTACCTGAAAGGGCATGCCAGTGGCAGAAAAGATAAAAAGAAGGGGGGAAGAGAGAAACAGCAGGTGATGACCGTTCCTAAAGAAGTAAAAGACTGGTTGCAGCACCCTGAAGACTATCAGTTCGAGGTGAAAGGTACCGGTATTGTTGCTTTTCCCAAAAAACATAGTGAAACGTATGCGCTGTTGCAACAGGCTTTAAAGATTATCCATGCCGGAGTCACATTGGGTGAGTTGAAAGGAAAAGATGTTGTGCCCGACCATTCTTTGGCAATGACTACAGCCATGAGGAAAGGACAGTTTCCACAGGCTGAACTGAGTTATGAACAGGCTGTCGCTTATTTGCGTAAAGAGGCTGTGGCTTTGGCCCCTTCCGTTCCCCGCGGTTATGTATTGCTCACCTACAAAGAGATTCCATTAGGTTTTGCCAAGAATATAGGCAACCGTGCCAACAATCTGTATCCGCAGGAATGGCGTATCCGTAGCGGTTATTTGCCGGATGTGCTTAGTATGGTGTGGGGCGACTGACAATTTCCGATATTTATCAGAACGGTTTGCGAAAGGTGCAGCCGTTCTTCCATTCGGAACACCCATAAGCGGCTTTTCCTTTGATAATCGTTCCTTTTCCACATAGCGGACAAGGTTTACCGACCCATTCATCGGCAGGCGGATTTTCAGGCTTCACTTCCTTGGCGGCTGTTTTCGGTTTGCGGGGAGCACTTACTTTCTTTTTGGTGGCAGGCTTTTTGGCGGCTTCTTCTTTGACAGCTTCTTCCATGGTAGTGACACGGCGGTTGGTATTGTCGCTCAATACGCTGTGCACCACTTCTGCTACCATTTGCTTCAACTCGTCCAGAAAAGTGGAAGCATCATAACTCTTCCGTTCTATCTCGCGCAACTTCTTTTCCCAGATACCTGTCAGCTCTGCCGATTTCAGCAGTTCTTCACGAATCAGTCCGATAAGTTCCATTCCGGTGGGGGTGGCAATCAGGTTTTTGCGTTCTTTTCGGATATAATGACGTTTGAACAAGGTTTCGATAATGGCAGCTCGGGTAGACGGACGTCCGATACCATTCTCTTTTAAGGCATCGCGCAATTCGTCATTATCCACCAGTTTACCGGCAGTTTCCATGGCACGCAGCAAAGTTGCTTCAGTGTAGGGTTTGGGCGGTTGTGTCCATTTCTCATTCAATGTGGGCAGATGAGGGCCGCTTTCACCTTTTACAAAGGTAGGCAGGGTGCGTTCTTCGTCTCCTTCACGCGGTTCGGCATCAGAATCGGTCATACCGTCGGGCAGATTGGTCTGTGGCTTGGCAAAGATGATACGCCAGCCCGGTTCCAATATTTGTTTTCCGGTTACTTTGAACTCTATTCCGTCTGTTTCGCCAATCACAGTGGTGGTAGAAAACTTACAATCGGGATAGAACACGGCAATGAAGCGGCGTGCCACAAGGTCGAACACACGTTTCTCCATATCCGTCAGGTTGACGGGAGGCTGCCCGGTGGGGATGATGGCATGGTGGTCGGTGACTTTTGAATTGTCGAACACCTTCTTTGACTTGTTCAGCTTGGTACCGGCCAGTGGAGCTGTCAGTGTTTCATAAGGTTTCAGCCCCGCCAGAATACCGGGACATTTAGGATAAATATCATCACTCAGGAAAGTAGTATCCACACGGGGGTAGGTAGTTACTTTCTTTTCGTAGAGTGACTGGATAAGTTTTAATGTCTCATCAGCCGAATATCCAAACTTTTTATTACATTCCACCTGTAAAGAAGTCAGGTCAAAGAGACGGGGAGGGGCTTCCGTCCCCGCTTTTTTAGTCACCTCCGTCACGGTAAAAGGAACGTTTTTGATACGTTCCATCAATGCTTCGCCTGTGGGAAGGTCAGTGATAGGAGGTATTCCCCTGTTTTCGACAGCTTTCTTGGTTTTCTTGGCAGATTCTTTTTGGTCACTTTCCTCCTGTGCCAATTCTTCATCGCTTTTTCGGATGATGGCAGTAAAGGTCGTATCACGGTATACAGTGGCAAGTACCCAATACTGTTGGGGAGTGAAGTTTTCAATTTCCTGTTGCCTTTTGACAATCAGAGCAAGGGTGGGTGTTTGCACACGGCCGATAGATAATACCTGTCTGTTTTGCCCATATTTTAAAGTATAGAGACGAGTGGCATTCATTCCCAATACCCAGTCGCCGATGGCACGGCTTAAACCGGCTTCGTACAACGGCTTGAAATCGGATTGGTCTTTCAGGTTTTGGAAACCTTCACGTATGGCCTCTTCGGTCAGTGATGAAATCCACAGACGTTTTACCGGGCAGCGGGCACCGGCTTTTTGCATCACCCATCGCTGAATCAGTTCTCCTTCCTGCCCGGCATCACCACAGTTTATAATTTCATCGGCTTTCTGCATTAAACTTTCGATGACACGGAACTGCTTTTCGATGCCCGGATCATTGATAAGCTTGATTCCGAAACGTGGAGGAATCATCGGAAGGCTGGACAGGCTCCATGCTTTCCATGAAGGAGTGTATTCATGCGGCTCCTTCAGGGTACAGAGATGTCCGAATGTCCAGGTCACCTGGTATCCATTTCCTTCTATGTATCCGTCTTTTTTATTTTTGGCTCCCAATACATCAGCGATATCGCGTGCAACGGAAGGTTTTTCGGCAATGCAAACTATCATAATTTTTCGTTCTGTCTAATAAGACTGCAAAGGTAACAAAAACGGCTGAAAGCAACCCTCTTTTCTCTTTAATTTATGAGAAATTAGAAACTGCTTTCAGCCGTTACCGGTACTTGATATACTATTCTGTTATTCTTTTGTAGGTTTCTCCTTATTCGTTTTTATGAAGATACCAGCCTTTGTTTTGTGCACCGGAAGATTTTACCCATTCTGCAAATCCGGGATATGCCGTAGTGATACGTACTTTTTCTGTCGGAATAGGGAAGTCTTTCACATCCGGTAAATGGATGGCAAAAGGCATATTGTCATTGGATACATAAAACAAATTGTTTTCAGGTTGAGAGGCGTCTTCTCCTGTTCCCCATAGACTGTTGTCGGCTTTATCGGTCGGCGGATAATTGACAAGGTGCACTTCTTTGCCTCTTCCTTGGTCTGTGCTGCAGATGATGAACGGATTATAGGGCGGAATTAGTTTATTATAGTCTGCATTTGCTATTTCTATGGTCACGGTATATGTTTTTCCTATCACATTTTTGATATTGTCAAAGAGGATGACGGTAGGATAGGTCTGTCCGCTTTCCATATTGTCGTTGCCGATGAATGTAGAACGTTCGGGACCCTCGATATTGACACTTTTGACATCTGTATAGGTAATATTGGTCAATTGGTAGCCAAAGCCGTTATTATAGATGCCTCCGTTGTGGCGAGGAGTGAATTTATCGATAATCTTGGTGATTTTATTGTTTCCTAGTGTCTTGTAGATAGTCGATTCATAGTCTACCATAACATCATTCATGTCATAGTCACCTTCTTCCGGCCATTTATCTTCATAGGTAAGTGTACCGACAGTGGTTTGTGCATTATCATCGGGAGTTGGAGCGTTTCCATCCGGTAAATCGGGAATTGTATTTTTTTCCACTGCATCCTTTTGTTCAATGTCAAGATAGAATGTAGCATCGGAGAAATTGTTATCATCCTTGTCTTCAAAACCGATAGTAACTATTTGTGCAGAGGCCTTATCCAGCAAGGAGATTGTTCGCTTTTGTTTTGGCTCGTTTAAATTAGTACTTGAATATTTATTAGACTTCCAGCCGCTTTTATCGGGATTACTAATTGAACCGTTGCTAAATCCACTGGGCTGAAGGAAGAATCCAATAGCCACTCCTGCCGGAAATTCATCTTGGAATTGTGTTCCGTCCCAATATTTTAATGCTACTTGGTCACAAGGAAATACAGAGGCATTTTGGGTTGCCGTTATGTTGGGGAATGCAATAATCTTTGTTATTTTGTTTCCTTCGGGAACTTCATCTTTGGGGTAAGTATAATATCCCATTACATTCTTAAGGCTAGCTCCACTATTCACAAATACCAATTTTATTTTGGTGGCCTTTGCCAAGATAATATCCGACTTTACATTGTTATCAAGGAATTCCGGGTGCACTACAGATATGTATTTACTTTTCACTGTAGAGTATGTTTCTTTTATATTATAGAGTATATAGTCAGGCGTATTTGCTTTGGGAAGCAAATAATCCGGTTTCCCACTTTTATCCCAATCCCCTAATATCTTATATTCATCAGGGTATTTAAATTGGTTGTTGGGAGTCACAGCCCTCGCCCCGCCTCTGCGTGATGCGATATAGTCATTTTGATTGAAACTGATACTTTTCTCTTTGATTGTCAGTTCGATGGGGGACACCGTTCCCAGATAATCGGAATATAACCATACTTTGTCGGCTCTGGCCGGGATAGTAACACTGCCAGTGAATCGGCCTGAATTATCCGTTGAGGCTTTAAAAAGTCCTTTTATGTCCTCTCTTTTAATAATGGAACCATCCTCCAGTTCTTCTGTGGGATTTTCATCAAAGAGTTCAAAAAGTACGAGATAGTCATTGAAACCATAATCAATGTTCACTTTAATGGTTTGCATTGTGTTGAAGTCAAAGTAGTCCTCCACGGAAGGTTTTTCCGGTTCAGGAGTCGGTTCGGGTGTACCGTTTAGGCTGTTTTTGTCCATGCAACTATATAACACGAACAGCGTTGCTGTAATCAGCACGCATTTTGTAAAGTCCTTCATATCATTTAAAGATGTTAATTGGGCAAATATAATCAAAAAACATTGATAATGAAGAAAATATGGCGATAAATGCTTAATAATGGGGATTATTTTATCTTGAAAGATGGTTATCGGGAAAAGAATGTGGTGTAGAGAGCATATAAAAGGCGAACCTGTTCAAAGTTCGCCTTTTATAAATTAATGTATAAAGAAGACTTTTACTCTTCCAGCAATATTTCCATAATCTGTACGGCTGCTTTGGCTACGGAAGTACCCGGGCCGAAGATAGCTGCCACACCTGCTTTATAGAGGAAGTCGTAGTCTTGGGCAGGAATTACACCTCCGGCAATGACCAGAATATCTTCACGACCCAATTTCTTCAACTCTTCCATCAGTTGCGGAATCAAAGTCTTGTGTCCGGCAGCCAGTGATGAAACGCCCACTGCATGAACGTCGTTTTCCACCGCTTCACGGGCAGCTTCGGCAGGAGTCTGGAACAACGGTCCCATATCTACGTCGAAACCACAGTCTGCATAACCAGTAGCCACTACTTTAGCACCGCGGTCGTGTCCATCCTGACCCATCTTGGCAACCATGATACGCGGACGGCGACCTTCTTTCTTTGCAAATTCTTCGGTCAGTTCGCAAGCTTTTGCGAAATCTGCATCTTTTTTACTTTCTGATGAATACACGCCTGATATAGTTCTAATTACTGCTTTATAACGTCCTACAATCTTTTCGCAAGCATCCGAAATTTCGCCTAAGGTAGCGCGGACGCGGGCTGCTTCTACTGCCAGTTCCAGCAAATTGCCTTCTTTGGTTTCGACGCAATGGGTAATAGCATCCAATGCTTTCTTCACTTCTTCTTCGTTGCGGCCCTCTTTCAGACGTTTCAAGTTCTCAATCTGTTCCAATCGAACAGCCGTATTATCTACTTCGAGGATATCGATAGGATCTTCTTTTTCCAGGCGATACTTGTTGGTGCCGACGATGGTCTGTGCACCGGAGTCGATACGGGCTTGAGTACGTGCGGCAGCTTCTTCGATACGCATCTTAGGCACGCCGGTTTCAATCGCTTTCGCCATACCGCCCAGGCTTTCGATTTCCTGAATATGTTCCCAAGCCTTATGAGCCAGTTCATTTGTCAGAGATTCTACATAATAAGAACCTCCCCATGGGTCGACGTTCTTGCATACGTAAGTCTCTTCCTGAATATAAATCTGAGTATTACGTGCAATACGTGCAGAGAAGTCTGTCGGAAGAGCGATGGCTTCGTCCAATGCGTTGGTGTGCAGTGACTGAGTGTGTCCCAATGCGGCTGCCATTGCTTCGATACAGGTACGGCCTACATTGTTGAACGGATCTTGTTCGGTCAGTGACCAGCCCGAAGTCTGCGAGTGAGTACGCAATGCCAGTGATTTCGGGTTCTTCGGGTTGAACTGTTTTACAAGCTTTGCCCACAACATACGTGCGGCACGCATCTTGGCAATTTCCATAAAGTGATTCATACCGATAGCCCAGAAGAATGACAGACGCGGAGCAAAAGCATCGATGTCGATACCTGCTGCAACACCCGCACGGAGATATTCCAAACCGTCGGCCAAGGTATAAGCCAACTCGATATCTGCCGTTGCACCGGCTTCCTGCATGTGATAGCCGGAGATGGAGATTGAATTGAACTTAGGCATCTTTTGAGAGGTATATTCAAAGATGTCGGAGATAATCTTCATAGAGAAGGCAGGCGGGTAAATATAGGTGTTACGCACCATGAACTCTTTCAAAATATCGTTCTGGATAGTTCCTGCCATTTCTTCGAGTTTTGCTCCCTGCTCCAAACCGGCATTGATATAGAATGCCATGATAGGAAGTACGGCGCCATTCATTGTCATGGAGACAGACATTTTGTTCAAGGGGATACCGTCGAACAATACTTTCATGTTTTCCAGAGAACAGATGGATACACCTGCTTTACCTACATCGCCTACTACACGCTGGTGGTCGGGGTCATAGCCACGGTGGGTCGGGAGGTCGAATGCAACCGACAGACCTTTCTGACCTGAGGCCAGATTGCGGCGATAGAATGCGTTACTTTCTTCTGCGGTAGAGAATCCGGCATACTGGCGGATTGTCCAAGGGCGGAACGTGTACATCATGGAGTATGGGCCACGGAGATAGGGAGGAATACCTGCGGTATAGTTCAAGTGTTCCATGCCTTCCAGGTCTTCTTTCGTATAAACAGGCTTCACACTGATGTGTTCCGGTGTCTTCCAGTCGGCGGTAATGCCGTTGGCTTTTTGCCATTCCATGCCGTTCTGCGGCTGGAATCCGGCATAAATATCTATGTTTTTAAAATTCGGTTTCATTGTCTTCCTTACTTAATTCCTAACTTAGCGTTGTATTCTTTCAAAGTTTCCAATACGTTTACACGTACATGGATAAAGTTCTCGATGCCTTCGGCTTTCAGGTCTTCCATGCAAGCCGGAGCACCTGCTACGATAAACATGGCGCGTCCGTTGAGTGCTTTGAATGCCGGAACAGCATATTCTGCATATTCGTCATCGCTCGAGCAAATCACGACGATATCGGCACCCGCCTTCATCGCAGCTTCTACACCTTCTTCTACAGTGGGGAAGCCCAAGTTGTCAATCACTTCATAGCCTGCACAAGCCAGGAAGTTACAAGAGAACTGTGCACGTGCCTGACGCATAGCCAGGTTGCCGATGGTGAGCATAAATGCTTTCGGACGTTTGCCTGAACGTTCGGTTTGCAGGCGAAGTGCTTCAAATTCGCTGGCGGCACGGTTGAAGTTCAGTGTTGCGACAGGTCTTTCGCAACTGTTTCCGGAGCAACAGCATTGTGCTTCGACCGGATTCTTTTCGCCTGCCTTTTCGTTGAAGTTAGGGAATTGGTTGGTGCCGAGCAATACTTCCTTGCGTTTGGAAACTGCATCATGGCGGGCCTTGTTGCTAGCATTGATAGCTTCCTGCACCTTGCCTGCTTTGACAGCTTCCAGCATACCGCCTTCTTCTTCTACATTGAGGAACAAGTCCCATGCTTGCTTGGCAATGGAAACAGTCAGGTTTTCAATGAAATATGAGCCGGCAGCCGGGTCGACCACCTTATTAAAATGACATTCTTCTTTCAACAGTAACTGTTGGTTGCGCGCAATGCGTTCCGAGAAGTCATCAGGAGTCTTGTAAGTTTTGTCAAACGGAGTGACAGTAATAGAATCCACACCTGCCAAGGCTGCACTCATTGTTTCTGTCTGTGTGCGGAGCAAGTTTACATGAGCGTCAAACAGAGTGAGGTTGAATGTAGATGTCTCTGCATGGGCAATCATCTTGCAGGCACATTCGCATTCGGGTTTATATTCGTTCACGATGTTGGCCCATAACATACGTCCTGCGCGGAATTTGGCGATTTCGAGGAAGTAATTGGAGCTGATACCGAAATTGAACTTGATTCTTTTTGCAGCCGATGTAGCCGGAACTCCTGCCTCTACCAGTTTGTTCAGATATTCATTACCCCACGCCAATGCATATCCCAACTCTTGTGAAATATAAGATCCTGCATTGTTTAACTCTACTGCATTAACGCAGATGCAACGATACTTGGGCAATGGAGCCAGAACGTCGACCAATTCTTTGGCAGTGGCGGCGAAATTGCTCAGGTCTTTGCCTTTTGCCATCATCTTGCCCATCGGGTCATAGTTGACAGAACCTTGCAGCTGGGTCAGGTCATAACCTTTCTTCTGGAAATATTCCACCAACAATTTTGCCAGTTCCACGGTATGTCCCTGACAAGTAGAGAAGTTCAGTTCTACGCACTCGGCGCAAATATCGTTCAGCAATGTTTCAATGTATTCGGCATTCAAGTCTTTTGCATTAATCTTGAAACCAAGAGAGTCGACACCTTTATTCAGGATGTCAAGTGCTTTGGCATTTGCTTCTTTCGGGCATTCCACATGGATATCTTGACGCACTAACCAAGTGTTGTCGTCCTTCTTCGTACCTCTCACATAAGGGAACTGTCCGGGCAGTCCTTCTGTTGTTTTTAAACCTTCCAAGTCTTCCTGACGGTAGAAAGGTTTCACTTTAAAGCCTTCATTGGTTCTCCAAACCAGTTTCTTTTCAAAGTCAGCGCCTTTCAGGTCTGCTGTAATCTTTTCCATCCACGCCTCCGTAGAGACGCCGGGAAAATCTGAAAAGAGTTTCTCTTTACTATCTGCCATAGTTTATTTGGTATTAATATTTAAGTTAGTAATAATCCTGTTCAAGTGTTCGGGCAAATATACTAATTCCTTTTAAATAGATTCTCTTTTTTACTTATTTTCGCAGCAAGCAACTGTTTATTTCTGTCATTTTGTTAAGGAAAGAAGTAGGTAACTATGAGGTTTGCTATGTAGATATTGCAAAATAAACCATGCAAGTGAAATAATTATGCCCGGATTATTGGGCTGAGTGGAATGAATTTGCTAATTTTGCGGCAATTTTTAAAACACATGAATATTATGGATTGGTTACAAAATCTATTTACTGATGAAAACTCGATTGCACACATAGTGCTGCTGTATTCTTTTGTGATAGCAGTGGGTGTGTTACTCGGAAAGATTAAGATTTTCGGAGTGTCACTGGGTGTAACCTTCGTCTTGTTTACCGGCATTGTCTGTGGACACTTCGGTTTTACGGGAAACACGCAGATTTTGACATTCTTGCAAGACTTCGGACTTATTCTGTTCGTCTTTTGCATTGGTCTTCAGGTAGGACCGTCTTTTTTCTCTTCTTTCAAGAAGGGTGGTATCGCCATGAACTTGATAGCGATTGGCATTGTTTTTTTAAATGTAGCTGTTGCTCTCGGCTTGTATTACGGACTGAACGGACGTATCGAATTGCCTATGATGGTGGGTATTCTTTGCGGTGCGGTGACGAATACTCCCGGACTTGGTGCCGCCAACGAAGCTTTGTCGCAACTGAGTTATAACGGTCCGCAGATAGCGATGGGATATGCTTGTGCTTATCCGCTTGGTGTGCTGGGTATTATCGGCTCCATCATTGCCATTCGCTACATTTGCCGTGTCAATCTGAAGAAAGAAGAGGAGGCTATTGCCCAGGAAGAGGCGGCCAATCCTCATCTGACCCCCAGAATGATGCATCTTGAAGTGCATAATGAGGCATTGTCGGGAAAGACCTTGCTTCAGGTGAAAGACTTTATGGGACGTGACTTTGTATGTTCGCGTATTCTTCAAAACGGACATGTGAGCATTCCGAACCGTGATACTGTTTTCCACATCGGCGACCAGCTGTTTGTGGTTTGTGCCGAAGATGATGCCGAAGCTATCATTGCGTTCATTGGTCCGAAGATTGAAGTAGACTGGGAAAAGCAGGATACTCCGATGGTATCGCGCCGTATTTTGATTACACAGCCCAAAATGAATGGCAAGCAGCTTGGTGAGCTTCATTTCAGCAGTATGTATGGAGTGAATGTGACCCGTGTGAATCGTTCGGGTATGGATATCTTTGCTTCACGAAACCTGACGCTTCAGGTGGGCGACCGTGTCATGGTGGTAGGTGCACAGGATGCCGTAGAGCGCGTTGCCGGTCTGATGGGTAACTCGTTGAAACGTCTTGACCACCCTAATATCGTGACTATATTCGTAGGTATCTTCCTTGGAATCCTGTTCGGCAGTCTGCCCATTGCATTCCCCGGCATTCCTACTCCGGTGAAATTGGGTCTTGCCGGCGGTCCGTTGATTGTATCTATTTTGATTGGACGCTTCGGATATAAGATGAAGTTGGTCACTTACACCACGATGAGTGCCAATCTGATGTTGCGTGAAATCGGTATCGCCCTGTTCCTTGCCAGTGTAGGCATCAAGGCGGGAGCCAATTTTGTGAGCACGGTGGTAGACGGTGACGGATTATTGTATGTAGGTTGCGGATTTTTGATAACTGTCATACCTTTATTGATAATGGGTGCCGTAGCTCGTTTCCATTATAAGATGAACTATTTTATGCTGATGGGTCTTATTGCAGGTAGTAACACCGACCCCCCTGCATTGGCTTACTCCAATCAGACAGCAGGAAACAATGCTCCGGCAGTAGGATATTCTACCGTTTATCCGGTGTCTATGTTCCTTCGCATTCTGACAGCCCAGTTATTGATATTGATATTGGCTTCATAACTTTTAGTGAGTGAGAATTTAGTCGGGCACGGATTACGCGGAAAAACACGGTTCTTCTTTTTACGGACAGACTGTGGACTCCGTGTCATCCGTGCCTGATTTGCTTTATTATAATAACAAAGAAAAAGGATAAATATGATTTCAGTAGATGGATTGACCGTCGAGTTTGGCGGAACCACCTTATTTAGTGACATTTCTTTCCAGATAAACGAGAAAGACCGCATCGCCCTGATGGGAAAGAATGGTGCCGGCAAGTCTACCTTGTTGAAGATATTGGCGGGAGTCCGCCAGCCTTCCCGCGGAAAAGTGACTGCCCCCAAGGATTGTGTCGTCGCTTACCTTCCACAGCACTTGATGACGGAAGACGGCCGCACAGTATTCGAGGAGGCTTCTCAGGCCTTTGCCCATCTTCATGCCATGGAAGCGGAGATTGAAGCCATTAATAACGAATTGGCTGTGCGCACCGATTACGAGAGTGATTCTTATATGGAACTTATCGAGAAAGTTTCTACCATGAGCGAGAAGTTTTATGCCATCGACCTTACCCATTTTGAGGAAGATGTGGAAAAAGCGTTGCTCGGGTTGGGATTCACACGCGAAGACTTCAACCGTCAGACCAGTGATTTCAGTGGCGGATGGCGTATGCGCATCGAGCTGGCAAAACTGCTTCTGCAGAATCCTGATGTCCTTCTTCTTGACGAGCCGACCAATCATCTTGATATCGAGTCTATACAATGGTTGGAAGATTTTCTGATAACAAGTGCAAAGGCTGTCATTGTCATCAGCCACGACCGTAAGTTTGTGGATAACATCACTACACGCACCATCGAAGTGACCATGGGACGTATCTATGACTATAAAGTGAACTATTCGCAATATCTTGTCCTTCGTAAAGAGCGCCGCGAGCAGCAGATGAAACAATACGAAGAGCAGCAGAAAATGATTCAGGAGACAAAGGACTTTATCGAACGCTTCAAAGGAACTTATAGCAAGACATTGCAAGTGCAGAGCCGTGTCAAGATGCTCGAAAAGCTGGAGCTGGTGGAAGTGGATGAGGAAGACACTTCGGCACTTCGCCTTAAGTTTCCTCCATCGCCCCGAAGTGGAAATTATCCGGTTATCATGGACAGGGTGGGCAAGACGTATGGCGACCATGTGGTGTTCAGCAATGCTTCCCTCACCATCGAGCGTGGCGATAAAGTAGCTTTTGTGGGAAAGAACGGCGAGGGTAAATCTACGTTGGTGAAATGTATCATGAAGGAAATAGACCACGAGGGAACGCTCACGCTGGGGCATAATGTTCAGATTGGCTATTTTGCACAAAATCAGGCTTCGCTGCTGGATGAAAACCTGACCGTCTTCCAAACCATCGATGATGTGGCAAAAGGCGATATCCGTAATAAGATTCGTGACTTGCTGGGAGCTTTCATGTTTGGTGGTCCTGAGGCCTCGATGAAGAAAGTCAAGGTACTTTCGGGAGGTGAACGCACTCGTCTGGCGATGATAAAGTTACTTCTTGAACCGGTCAATCTGCTGATTCTCGATGAGCCTACCAATCACCTTGACATGAAGACAAAAGATATCTTGAAACAGGCTTTGCTTGATTTTGACGGTACGCTTATCGTGGTATCCCATGACCGTGACTTCCTTGATGGGCTGGTGAGCAAGGTGTATGAATTCGGCAATAAGAAAGTGAGAGAGCATCTTTGCGGTATCTATGAATTCCTGGAAACAAAGAAGATGGAAAGCTTGCAAGAGCTTGAAAAGAAATAATATAAAAGTCACATTGTATCGCCTCCTGCTGCTTAACCGCGGCCAAAGGGAAGATTAAGCCCTTTCTTGCTGTCGGCTAAGGGCTTTTAAACGGAAGATTACTACAGTCTTCGGCAGCGGACTGTACAGTCCACCGTAGCAGATTGTACAGTCTCCGGCAGTGGACTGTATAATCCACCGTAGCAGACTGTACAGTCCATTGCCGGAGACTATAGTACTTCGACTGACAAAAAGGGTTAATCTAAAGGATGAGAATGCTTATAACGGCTAATGAAAGGTTTTATTCGTAAAAAAACGGCAGTCGTTTATTTGCACAACTATTCTACTGGTGCAATGGCGCTTTTTGCTTTCTTCTTTACAATAGTACCTTTTTTTATGGCGCCTGCTGAGTCTTACGGAATAGAACATAGTTTGGCTGGCTCTTATCTCCAAAATATAAGTGTTGTACCTTGTATTCTGGTTTTTCCTTTCGGACTATATTTTGTCTGATAATGCCGAAACGGAAACTTCCGAAGAACAGAGTAGTATATCGTATGTGGAGGAAGAAGACGATGCAACAGCGGGGAAAGCTCCTTCGCAAGCCGAACTTGAGACAGAACTGTATAAAGAGGTGGAAACCCCCGATAAAATATACGACAATGTAGAGGTGATGCCCGAATATCCCGGTGGATACATAGCAATGGTGCGTTATATCACACAAAATATGAAATATCCTATGGCTGCGCAGAAAAATGGTACACAAGGAAAAGTCGTTGTAGGATTTGTGGTGGATAGGGATGGCAGTATCATCAATGCACATGTGTTGATAGGGCTTGATTCTGTTTTGGATGAAGAAGCTCTTCGGATTATTAAGTCAATGCCCCGATGGACGCCGGGAAAATTGAATGGTAACCCTGTCAGGGTGAATTATAAGATTCCGATTACTTTCAAATTATCATAGAAAGATAGCTTTTTATCTATGAATTATGATTATTTTGGTTAACTTTGTCTGTTTCCATGCGGTCAATCGCTTTTCGAGAATAGCAAGAAACAGGGTCGACACGACTTTGTGCAGATAGCACAGGAACGTTTCACCACAGATTATCCATACCGAGCAGTAATGAATTAAAATTTCATTCCTGTAAATCTGTGGTGAATGCCAATCTGACCGGCCTCTAGAATAGAATGATTAACCTTTAAAATACGGAAGAAATGGGAAAAACAATATTCTTCTTTGTAATTTCTTTCCTGCTGGCAGCATGTAGCGGGGAGCCTGTGTGCTATTATTTGGATGCCACCGGAGGTAATGACAATAATAGCGGCCTGTCGCCGAACAAAGCATGGAAAAGTCTGGATAAATTGCGTGAAGTTACCTTGTTGCCCAATAATAAGGTATTATTGAAGCGTGGTGACGTTTTTATTGGCGAATTGGAAATATCTGCTCAAGGCTTGCCCGAAAACCGTATTTGGATAGATGCTTATGGTGACGGAGAGCGTAAACCCTGCATCGTAGGGCGCGACACTTCCCTGTATGCAGTCCGTATATATAATTCGGATTACGTGACCCTGCAAAATCTGGAAATAGTGAATACCGGGTCTCAACCTCTTCCTTACCGTTCGGGTTTGAAAATAGAGAGTATGGATTATGGAGTTTCTCGGCATATTGAGGTTCGTGACGTAACCGTGCGTGATGTCAACGGCTCATTGGTGAAAGGAAAAGGCGGTGGTTGTGGCATCTATATCGTGAACGGAGGTAAAAAGAAGGTTTCAACCTTCGACCATTTAATCATAGAAGGTTGCCATATCTTGCGTTGCACCCGTAATGCCATGATTTGGTCGGCTTATAGTGACCGTCAGAATTGGCATCCTAATATGCACACCGTGATACGTGGAAACTTAATAGAAGAAGTGCCGGGTGACGGAATCGTGCCTATCGGTTGTGATAGTACTCTGATAGAATATAATGTGATGCGTAACTGTCCCGATATGCTTCCCGATACTGAAGCGGCTGCCGGCATCTGGCCTTGGAGTTGCGACAATACGTTGGTGCAGTTCAATGAAGTCAGCGACCATAAAGCCCCATGGGATGCGCAGGGCTTTGATTCGGACTGGAACTGTACGGGAACGGTTATTCAGTATAATTACAGCCATGATAACTATGGCGGTTTGGTGCTGATATGCAATGACGGCACAGCATCCAAATCTTTCAATGTTGGCAATTTGGGAACAATTGTCCGTTATAATGTAAGTATAGGGGATGGGGTGCGCCCCAAACCCACCCGGGCCGGTATGTTTTCACCGGCTATCCATCTTGCCGGGCCTGTAAAGAACAGTCGTATTACTCATAACATCATTCATGTGAACCGCAAGCCGATGGAAAATATAGACCGTACTATGGTTACATTGGATTCGTGGGGCGGCTATCCCGACAGCACTTTCTTTGATGGGAATATCTTCTATACTCCCGAAGTCAGCCGGTTTACAACTACCGAGTCCACTCATAATTTCTTCAGAGGGAATTACTATTTGGGGAAATTCAAGAATTTGCCCGAGGACAGTGAGATGCGTCAGGCCTCGGAGATTTATCGTGATAAGGTGGTGAGCGTGGACGAGAATGGTTATCGGGGATTGGCTTTGCTGATGGATACTTTGGAGGTAGCCGGTACAAAAGGTGTTTTTGTGAACAAAGAAAAGGTGAAGACTTTTCTATTGTTGGGAAGGTGAAGAGGTGTAAAAAGGACAACGCTCTTGTCTGGTTTCTGAGGATGTGTCAAAACGTGGATAATGCTGTCGTTTCGTTCGTAGGGGCGAGGTTCGCTCGCCCGAAAACAGTTTGCTTTGTGTCTTCGGGCAGGCAAACCCTGCCCCTACAGCTGACGATGGGATAGGCTGGCTTAGTTTTGACACACTCACTCGATTGAACAGAGTATTTTCCGCCCTCAAATAAAGTAGTTTCACACCGTATGAAACACACCGCACGTGTGCATGCGGGAGAAAGAAGCAAAGGAGGCTTTTATCGATTTGTATAGGGGAAAATGCACAAAGTGATGCGCTTTTTGGCAAAAGCGAGAGATGTGCTCTCACCTTTCGGCTCATCTCTCACCCCTATCTCTCACCCCTGAAAACCTTTATATATCGAACTTTTAGGGGGATGGGTGAGAGGGTGAGAGATAAAAATGAATAATTACTTTGAAAGCTGAAGAGATATAATTTTTCCAATTATAAAAAGAAAGATTGTGTTTATGAAGCATGAATAGTTTTTTTGCTATCTTTGTCTGTCTCCATGCAGTCAATCGCTTTTCGAGATATCAAGGAATGAAGGAAAAACCTTAAATAGAATAAAATGAGGAAGCAATCTTTTTGTTGGATGGCAATAGCTGTACTATTGTGTTCATGCGGCGGTAAAACGACTCGCCAGGAAGTGGAGGATGAAATCATTTCGCCTCGTATGATTGATTTGTCAGAGGTGAGATATTCGGATACTCCGCAGTTGTTATCTGCCTTTGTCGACAGTATCGAGTATATTCGAATATCAGATACTCTGTTGATACCTGATTTGCGGAAAGTGCATCTGGCAGAAGATGCTAAAGGGAATGTGTACTTGGACTTCGATAAAATATATAAATATACTGCTGACGGGCGGTTCGTCCAGTCTTTATTCAAGATAGGAGAGGGGCCCGGTGAAGTGAATGCCAAATATGAACCCGGTATTTATAATATGTGTGAGCATACTGTTTGGGTGCAGAAATATGGAGAGCAATATAGTAAATATACGTTAGACGGTGAGTTTGTAGGAAGCATGAATCGTAAAACAGGGATAACTAATTTTAATCTGCTTGCCTGTTGGAATAATGGTGAACTCTTTCGTTATGAAAGCGATATGAATCCTCAGAAAGGAGATGTCGTAAACTTGGACAGCGCTTACTTTTTCAAGGTGAGAGATAAAAATGGGAAAATAGTTTATCAGCTTCCCAATTATCATTTTGATATAAAGGCTACCTCGCCGGGGCATGGTACTATCCTTACGTTGGGAGGGCCTATCGATTATGGGGAAATAAGTAAATCGCTTTTCTGGGTGAAGCCGATTCATGTAGATACCGTTTATTGTACAACGGATTGGACAGACGTCCGCCCTTATTATATCATACGGAAAAACAATAAGGCGGCAGATTATGAATGGTATGTGCGGATGCAGGTGGGGGACCTCACGCGGGAGGATGCCGGAAAGGAACAGCTGGCGAGTGTCTGTGCATTTCAGTCGGGAATGTTGTTTGGATACTTATTTGACAGACAACAGTTCGGAGTGGGATTTTGTCAGGCAAACGGTAAGGCCGGAGCGGTCTCTAAAGTCTTTAAGAATGATGTCGACGGGTATTGTCCGTCGCTTGATATGTGGCAGGCTATGGGATATAAGATGCTCTACCCCAGGAATGGCTATTTGTATCTGTTGGTTGATGCTTTCAAGTTCTTTGAAGAAGGAGCGAAGTCTCCTTTTGCCGACCTGACGGAAGATAGTAATCCGGTGTTGGTCAAGCTGAAGTTAAAATAATCAGAAAGCGGTGACTGCAGATATTCAATGTATCGTGTATCTGCTGTCACCGCTTCCGGTCTATTGGTGTATTATCTGTTTTTATACATCCTTTCGTAATACTTCTGATAGTCACCGCTGGTTACATCTTCCACCCAAGCTTGGTTCTCCAGATACCATTGGATGGTTTTCACGATGCCCACTTCAAATTTTGTTTCAGGATACCAGCCCAGTTCCTTTGTAATCTTTTCGGGGTCGATGGCATAACGCTGGTCATGTCCCAAACGGTCTTTGACGAACGTAATCAGTGATTCGTTTATCCAGTCAATGCTGATTTCGCCGTTCTCTTTCCGTTCCTTCTTTTTTAATACCTTGCGATATTCCGGATTTTCGGTCATCATTTGATGGATAGTGGCGATGGTAAGCTTGACTATTTCTATATTTTGCTTTTCATTGTGTCCGCCTACATTGTAAACTTCTCCGTTGCGTCCTTGGCGTACCACCAAATCGATGGCTTTGCAATGGTCTTCCACATACAGCCAGTCACGCACGTTGCTGCCGTCACCGTAAACGGGAAGCTTCTTGCCTTCCAGAATATTCTTGATGATAAGCGGAATCAGTTTCTCGGGAAAATGGTAAGGGCCGTAGTTGTTGGAACAACGGGTGATGGTGACAGGCATTTTGTATGTATCACGATATGCCATCACAATCATGTCGGCACTTGTCTTTGAGGCACTGTAAGGGCTGTGAGGGCAAAGAGGTGTCTCTTCTGTAAAGAAACCTTCGGCTCCCAGGCTGCCATATACTTCGTCGGTAGACACCTGATGATAGCGTACGTCTTTGCGCCAAGTGGGATAACCGTATTCGTCTTTACCGGTCACCCATGCACGGCGGGCGGCATCCAGCAGGTTTTGTGTGCCGAGGATGTTGGTCTGTAAAAACAGTTGCGGGTTCTCAATGCTGCGGTCCACGTGGCTCTCGGCGGCAAAGTTCACCACATAATCAAACTTATATTCAGCAAAGAGCTGGTCGGCAAGTGCTTGGTCGCAGATATCTCCTTTTACAAAGAAGCAACGTTCATTATCAATGTCAGACGCGATGGTTCCCAGATTTCCGGCGTAGGTCAGGGCGTCAAGGACAACGACCTTGATATCGTCATGCTTGGCCAAAATGTACTTTAAATAGTTGGCGCCGATGAATCCGGCAGCTCCTGTAACGAGATAAGTCTTCATATTTCTTAGTTTTTACTGTTTTAGTGGTGCAAAGTTCGGAAAGATTTTCTTACTATCCAACTTATTCTGCCAATTCTATTACTTCTAAATCTTTAAATTCTCCTTGGTCTATTACAAAACGCACTAATGTGCGAACGGTGTGGAAACCCGATTTGCCGGCTGCTCCCGGATTGATGTGCAGCAGGCCGAGGGTCTTGTCATATTTCACCTTCAGAATGTGGGAGTGTCCGCTGATGAATAACTTTGGCGGCCTTACAAACAGGCTGCCGCGGATGGATGGGTCGTAATTGCCCGGATAACCGCCGATGTGCTTCATCAGTACTTCTGCACCGTCGACAGTAAAACGATTTATCTGCGGATAAAGTTTACGGATTTCTTGTCCGTCGATATTGCCGTATACGGCACGAAAGGGTCGGAAGGCCGCTAAGCGTTCGGCAACTTCCACTGAGCCGATGTCGCCTGCATGCCAAATCTCGTCACATTCCTCAAAGTATTTTAAATATTTATCGTCCCAATATGAATGAGTATCCGATAATAATCCAATTCTAGTCATCGTTTGTTTGTTTATTATCAACAAAGGTACTATATTTGACACAAATCTTAGCATAATATGGAGAGCAAATATCATTATTTTAAACGTGATATCAGTTGGTTATCATTTAATCATCGGGTATTGCTGGAAGCCGATGATGATTCCCTTCCGTTGTATGAGCGAATAAATTTTGTTTCGATATATTCTTCCAATCTCGAAGAGTTCTATAAAATACGTGTGGCAGAGCATAAGGCAATTGCATCGGGCGGCCATAGTGATGATGTTACTCAGGAAGAGGCAAAACATCTTATTCATCAGATTACCGAGGTGGTGAATGAGCAGATGGAGGACCGTATTCGTATTTATGAACGTAAGTTGATTCCCGCTTTGCGTGAGCAGCAGCATGTGGTGTTTTATCAGAGTAAGCAGGAAGTGGAACCCGTGCATACGGAGTTTATCAGGAATTTCTTTAAGGAGGAGATTTTTCCTTATCTGCAACCTGTGCCTGTGTGCAAGAACCGTATTAAGACTTTTTTACGTGATAACCGCCTTTATCTTTCGGTGCGTGTCATCCGTCGTGACACCGGCGAGAAGGAATACTATATCATTAAATTGCCTTATAGTAAAGTGCCCCGTTTCATCGAGCTTCCCCGAGTGGGTGATTATTTCTATCTGATGTATATGGAGGATATCATCAAGGCAAATATCGACCGTATGTTTCCCGGCTATGAGTTGGACTGCAGTTATTGTTGCAAGATTTCGCGTGATGCCGATATTTTTGTCGACGATGCCGAAAGTGCTGAAAAGATGGTGGAGCAACTGAAAAAGAAGGTGAAGAAGCGCAAGATAGGGGCGGTATGTCGTTTTGTGTATGACCGCAAGATGCCTGCCGACTATCTGGAATTCCTTGTGGATGCGTTTGGCATCAACCGTGATGAGTTGGTTCCGGGTGACAAGCATCTTAATCTTGAAGACTTGTCGCATTTGCCCAATCCTAATCGTGACAGTGAGGCGCCGGTCAAGCCGGTACCTATGAAACTGAATTATCTGGATGAAAAAGAATCCATCTTCCGATATGTCAATAAGCGTGATTTGCTGTTGCATTTCCCCTATCATTCGTTCGACCATTTTATCCATTTCCTTTACGAAGCGGTGCATGACCCTTCCTGCAAGGAGATTATGATTACCCAATACCGGGTGGCAGAAAACTCGGAGGTCATCAATACGCTGATAGCTGCTGCACAGAACGGCAAGCAAGTGACTGTCTTTGTGGAGCTGAAGGCACGTTTTGATGAAGAAAACAATTTGGCTACGGCCGAGCTGATGGAGAAAGCGGGGATACACATTATATATAGTATCCCGGGATTGAAAGTGCATGCAAAGGTGGCATTGGTGCTCCGTCGCAACAAGGAAGGAAAGCAAGTGCGCAGCTATGCTTATATCAGTACGGGTAATTTCAATGAGAAAACGGCAACGGTATATGCCGATTCGGGCTTGTTTACTTCGAATGAAGTAATTGTCAATGACTTGCATACACTTTTCCGTGTGTTGCGTAAGGAGGTGACTGAACCGAAATTCAAACGTCTGCTGGTGGCACGGTTCAACCTGCTGCCGGAGTTGCGCAGACGGATTGGTTATGAAATAAATATGGCAAAAGCCGGGAAGGAGGCACATATCATTCTGAAAATGAACGCGCTGCAAGACCCGGCTATGATTGGTGAACTTTATAAGGCGAGTGAAGCGGGTGTAAAGATTGATTTGATAGTCCGCGGCATCTGTTGTTTGATACCCAATCAAGCATACAGCAAGAACATCCGCATCACCCGCATTGTAGACAGTTTCTTGGAACATGCCCGTATCTGGTACTTCCTGAACGGTGGAAAACCGCTTCTTTTCATGGGCTCGCCAGACTGGATGAGGCGTAATCTGTATCGACGGATAGAGGCGGTGACTCCTGTCATGGACGGAGGGTTGAAACAGGAGATGATTGATATGCTTCATATCCAGTTGAGGGATAACCAAAAGGCAGGATGGGTGGACGAGAACTTAAAGAATGTGCTGAAAAAGAATCCGAATGAAGAACCGGTGCGCGCCCAATATGCATTTTATGAGTATCTGAAGGAGAAGAATGAGCGTAATCAGTCATAACTTAATGGATTCTTCATTTGTGGCGCATAGCGACAGCGTGGGTCTGGAAAATCCCAACAGTCGTTTCCATAAGCTTTGATGATATCGCTCCAACAACGGTTCTGATAGTTGTAGCAATCTTCAAAAAAACTGCATGTTTTGCAATGGCTTTGTTCTCTTATGTCCTGACGTGATAGAGAACAGAGGTGTATAGCTTGAGGCGAGTTCCATGCTTCTATCAAGCTTTGTGTGGTTACATCACCGATAATGAAGTGTGGATTCCAATATAACTGTTCACAGATTGTTACTTTTCCATCAGGCAATATAAACATGTGAGTAGTTAGTGCAGAGCATTCGCTTCCTTTAAAATAACGGCTTCCACCCCAAGTGTTTAGATATTCTTTTTCTAATGGAGTATAGCCTAAGATAATAGGGAATGGGGCGTTAGCAATAAGTGGATACAATCCTTTGAAGGTTTCAATAATCTGTGTTTTAGATGCTTTCAACTTTGAGAAATCTTTATATGCTTTATTTGTTGAATTGCTTGCAGGTATAATACGCCAATTCTTGATATGTTTTAACGTAGAGAGTTTGTGTAATAGCTCAGTCAAGGTCATAATATTGCAATTATATCGGGTAAGCACAGATGAAAGTTGATAGTTAAAACCGCTGTTGTCTAATAGCTTTAGACCGATAAACACCTCTTCTATGTACTGCTTGTTTACCCCTACTGAAGCTTTTAATATTTCAGAATTGTAAGCATCTAATGAAAATTGTATTATTCCTTGATAATTTGTCTCTTTTAGATCTTGTAATAGTTTATCTGTCGCAGGCATTTTGGTTGATATGTATTCTGGGGCGATATTCCGTTTCACTAGTTCTTTTAGAATAATTTTCCAGTCTTTATGCAGGAATATTTCACCACCAATCAAATTAACTTGTTGTACTTGCATATTTGAGGCTTCTTTTATCAGTTCTATGATGCGCGAGGTGGTAAGAGGTGATTTAATAAATGTTGATGTATCGGCATAGCAGTATTTACAATGAGTGACACATTTGTTTGTTAACATAAATGTAACTAAAAGAGGCCCTGAGTAAAGCTTTCTGGTAGTGAGGTCTAGTTTTTCCCAGGCAAAAGATTGGATATTTAACTGATCAAAGTGCAAATCTTTACCAGCTTTTTCAGCCTCAATCAATACTCTCTTAGGAAAATAAATTTCTCCTTGTTGCGAAGAAGTGTAAATAGGTGTCGGATTATTAATGTATCCCGACACCCATTTTGTTATTTCTTCCGTACTCCGACCGAAAAAATCACATAGTAAGGTAAGTGTTCTTTCCCAAGGTCTGTTGTGGGTGAAGAAGCTTAACATAATAGCTTGCAAAGGATGAATAAGAGTATGCCAATTCCTAGAGCAATCACTGTTTACTCTATTGCTGGAAAATAATACAACTCTATGTGTATCATGTCTTAAATGATAGTGTGGGTTTAGCACATATACTTCATTCAATTTGGGCTTTGTCATTTTCTGTTTCTGTTGTATTTGTAAATCCACCTATATAACATCCCAGTCCACAATTGGGTACATCTTTGTCATCTACTCCTCCTTGTACATCCATTAGCTCATTTAGATCCAATGCTTGTTCTTCGTCAGAATATTGAGTATATTCCGCTTTGGGTTCATTCGTTTTTTCTTTTTTCATAATCATTCTTTTTTGTAGATTCAATTTTTATGCACGTTTGAATAGTTCATATATAGGTGCGAATATGCGGTTAAGTATGCTCCTGCTTGAAGTTATGATTTCTGCTTTACCCGACATGTCTATTTCATATTTTATTTCTTTTTGACTAGTTGTTCTCAAGCCTTTCGGAAAGTCAACTTCCACTGCATAGCTTTTATTATAAGGAACATAAGATATTGATGCTACTCTTCCATGAAGTACACCATAGGAATGAATGGGGTATTTATTCAGTTCTATGTTGACGTTGTCTCCTATGTCAATTTCTGCGACTTCATCTTGCGACAACTTGATATGTCCTAATGGATTTCCTTGTTGTTTTGATATAACCGTACATAACGTGTCTCCTTCATTTACCCGATTGCTCATGCCCCAACTTTTTCCCCATATTACTGTTCCGCCATTTTTACTTTTTATTAAATATTTTTCATCCCATGTCTTTAGGCTGTTTACCATGTTCTCATAGGCTAATTCCAACATCTGCCGATTTTTCCCAATTTCCATTTTGTGATTTATTTCTATCTCAAATAATTCACGTTTTGCTTTCAATACAGATAAAGGATCTACCTGTTCCATATTTTCCAATATATTTAACTCTTTATTCAAATACTTTTTCTTCTGTGGATATAGATCAAATTCTTGATATAGCAAACAAGTACGTACTGCTTGGGTAAATGCTTCATAAGCGGGAGACATTTCTCCCATAATTAAGTCGAATGGATAATTTTGAAGGTATTTGATATCATTGGTTCGATAGTACCATTCGATATTGGTTAATACCTTGCAGAATCTTTTCACATCCTTTAGCAAAGCTGTATTTTTCAATATGCCCAACGTATCATTTCGCTTCACTTGCGATTGATTTTCTACAAAGAACCGGTCTATCATGCCTGATTGATTAGCTGTAATCCATTCTACGTTACCTATATCATCAATCGTAATTATCTTTTTTATCGTGTCTGGATATTTAAACAAGGCACTTCCGGCAATGAGAAATAGAATAAGACCGTATACAATGTAACTTCCTGTGTGAATCAACCACTGAGGCATCTCTCCTAGCATATCATTATTCTCTCGGCTATATATTTCCACCTTTTCGGTATCTTTGCTGTCGGGCTTATAGATTTCTTCCATAACTGTTTATACTTAAATTTTCTAAGCACTTAGTTCCAGTTGGTTTTTTACCAATCGGTAGTAATCTCCTTGTCGGGCTATTAATTCATCATGTGTACCTTTTTCGGTGATATCTCCTTCTTTCAATACAACAATTTGATCTGCATTCTTTACGGTGCTCAGTCGATGGGCAACAATGACCACAGTTTTATCTTTAAAGAATTTCTCCAGATTTCTCTGTATCATTTTCTCGTTATCCGTATCGAGCGCGTTCGTTGCTTCGTCAAAGAATAAATAATCAGGATTGCGGTAAATGGCACGCGCTATCAGAATACGTTGTTTTTGCCCTTGGCTCAGTCCTTGCCCTATATTACCTATTTTGGTGTTATATTTCAAAGGTAAAGACTCTATAAATTCACGTATTTTTGCCATTTCTACGGCATATATCATGCGCTCTTTGTTGATAGTGTTGCCATCTGGGGCAATATTATTGGCTATGGTATCTCCGAATATATACCCTTCTTGCATAACCACTCCACAGTGTTTGCGCCATTCTTTGAAACTAATCTTTTGCAATGATTGTTTTCCGATATTAACCGTGCCACTTGTGGGAGGGTAAAATCCTAACATCAGTTTTATGAGAGTTGTTTTTCCACTACCACTGAGGCCCACAATGGCAGTTGTTTTACCAACAGGTATATCCAACGAAAGCCCTTTTATAACTTGCTTAGACTTTTGGGAACCATACGTAAAAATTACATCTTGTAGTCGGATAGACTCTTTACCAGATATATGGGTATCCTGTTCCACACCTTCTGTTTCCTCATCTGTCTTTCCATGGATTTCACCTAGACGTTCCAAACTTAATTGTGCATCTTGTGTACTTTGCATAAAAGAGACAAATTGGCTGATAGGCCCCTGCATTTGTCCAATGATATATTGGATAGAAAGCATCACCCCTAAAGTAATGCTTCCGTGTAGCACTGCAGTGGCTGAAAGAACTGTGATCAACACGTTTTTTACTTCGTTGATAAGTACAGCCCCTACCTGCTGCGTCTGTCCTAAATTGAGCGAACTCATATTAATATGAAAGAGCGATGCTTGTATATTTTCCCATTCCCAACGTTTCTGTTGTTCACATCCTAACAGTTTGATATCCTGCATTCCATAGATGAGCTGCATCAAATTATTTTGGTTGATAGACATTTGCTCGAAATTTTTTCGGTTCAAATCAGCACGTTTGTGCATAAACAGTTTTACCCAACCTATGTATGCCATACTGAATAGAAAGAATATTAGGAATATTTTCCAACTATAAATAGCTAGTACAACACTGAAAATTATCACAGTAATGCTTGCAAATAATATGTTGAGTACCGATTGTGTGAGGAAGCTCTCTATACGGTTATGGTCTTCAATACGGCGTATCAAGTCACCTGCCAGTTTGCTGTCGAAAAATTTCATGGGCAGCCGCATCAACTTAGAGAGGAAGTCCGAGATGAGCGATACATTGACGCGTGTACTGATGTGAAGCAATATGCAGCGTCGAATTACCTCAATAAGAGTGCGGCTGAATACCAACATGAGTTGTGCAACGAGAATCAGCTGAATAAAATTCAGGTTTCGGTGCCCTATGCCTTGGTCTACAATTGTTTGGGTTAGGAATGGAAATACCAATTGTAGTATACTACCGGCTAACAGTCCAATGACTAGTTGCATCATTGCTTTTTTGTAGGGATGTACATAGTGAAGCAGATACCATAACGATAGTTTCTCATATTTGATGGACTCTGCTTCATAAAACTGAGGAGTGACATCCAATAACATGACAATTCCTTTTTCTATACCTCCTTGTGTTGTGCTGACCCAGCATCTTTTTAATTCTTGTTCCTCGTATTTTAGTAGTCCATATGCAGGGTCGGCAATGTAGAACCACGTATTATTGCGTTTCTTCTCTATTTTATAGAGCACCACAAAGTGATCTTGGTTCCAATGAAGAATACAGGGGAGCTTGGACTGTTGTTTCAACTTTTCTATTGATGTACGGATGCCGGTGGCACGCAGTCCTATACTGGTTGCAGCTTCGCTGACGCCTAATAAGTTTACTCCTGTACGTTGAATATAGGATTGCTCGCGTAGTTGCTGTACAGAAAATGTTTTTCCATAGTGTTTTGCTATCATGCGCAGACAGGTGGGTCCACAATCCATGCTATCCAGTTGTTTATAGAATGGGAATTTACTCATGGTTGTTTCATTTTTATTGTGCTATTGAGATTTGATGAGATATACCAAGTACACTGCATAAATCTTTACCATCGTAATAATAAGTTTCCTTATATTTGTTGTATTGGATATCCAGCATTAGTTCTTCACGCATATAAGCTAAATATTCAAAGAAAGTGGAACGAGAAACTTCTAGCTTCTGTGCAAATTCAGCCGGTGAACCGGTGCTTCTATGTTGGATTAGAAAATCCATGCGGATTATCTTCCTGATATCAACATATTTCATTCTTCTTATTTTTAAGTAGATGATACTTAATGTTTGATGAACTTGCCTTCTAAAAATCCTATGGGGGAACCTGTAATTTCTATTTTATATTCTCCAGCAGTAAGATTTAGTACAGAAACTGCAACGTAAGCAGTTTGCGATTTCTCAATTGTCTTTTCGTATTCAGTTTCTCCTGTAAACTCATTGATTATAGAGATTACAATATCACGGTCAGGAAATTCGTTCTGAATATAAAGGAATGAATCATCAACTGATACGGTAATGGGACAGGAGAGTATTATGCTTTTTCCTTTGGGAAGCCATTCTCCTGTTAGCTCAATTAATTTTATTTCAATATCTGTAGTACATTGGGCTTGTATTGAAAGAACGTTTGTTAATATAACTATGATGATAGCCATACATAATCTCCATTTCTTTTTTATTGAACTTTTGCTTTTCATAATTTATTTATTGTTATTTTATTGAGTGCAAAGTTAAATAACATTTTTGAAATAAGTATGGACGAAACATGGACACGATATAGACATGGATAGATTGTAAAACGTTGTTTATTAGTTTTTTATGTTTTCTTTTGAGATGGAGCATGGACAGTAGCTTACTTTAGAATTCCATTAGCCATAAATCCAACGTTTGATGTTCACCTAATGAGCCAATCTTTTGCAGAATACGTTCTTTTAACCGTAGTTTTCTTTTGGATACAGAAGTAGGTGAGATATTTAATGCATTTGCTATGTCGTTATTACTAAAGCGTAGCTTTATCAAGCAGCATATCTGGATATCACTTTCTGTCAATGTGGGTATTTGTTGGTAGAGTCTTTTAATGTAGTCATTAAATATTAAGTTTATATTATCCTTTATTTTTTCCCACAATGCATCATCTATATAATTCAGACTTCTTATTTTATAGAATAATTCAGTCTTCTTTATAAGCTGATTGCACAAGAAATCTTCACGACGTCGTAAAAATTGGTTTTCTTCAGATAAATGACTAACCATATCTAATTCTTTTGATTTTTCATGAAGAGATAAGGTGTAATTATCAATGCCTGCTTTTAGCTCCAGATTCTCTAGCTTTAAGCTCTCGTTTTGCTGTTGTAGTTCTTGTAAAGTGGTTTGTTGTTCTTTCCACGATGTCAAAATCTCTTTGTTATCTTCCATTTGCAGTACTAACTCTTTCATGCGTGTTTCATTGCGGTTTATTGCCTCTTCATTCATGTGTATTTTGACGGTGGCAAACCTTATTTCCTTTTCTTTTTCTAATAGTTCTTTCTTTTGGCGGATTATTTTCTGTTGATAATAGTAAATAGTGGCTGCTATAATGCACAGCAATACTATGAAAACAATCAACGCATTGCGCATCGTTTCTTCCTTTTCTATTTTTAATTTGTTTTTCTCATTGATTATTTTTTGCTGGTTGTATTTTTCTTGTATTTCTATCAATGCTTTGTTGCGTTCTATTTTTGTTATAGAATCTTGGTAAAGCCATAATTTTTCACTATATTCTACAGCTTTTTTATAGTTCTTTTCCTCATTACTTAAATAATATAATGCTTGATATGCACTACGAGCCGTATAAATATTAGAAGATTTTGAGGCTTCATCTAAATAATAATGTGCTGAATCATACTGATGCAAAAGTCGGTAAGTATCACCTAGGCTAAGTATATTTTGTTCTGTTTTATTTATTTTGATTGATTCTAGTGTATAATCAAGAGCTTTTTCGATATCGCCTATGCGGATAAATAAAAAGCGAATTTCATTCATAGCGCCAGCCAATTGAACTGTAAGATGATTCTCTTTTCCTATTTTTATTGCTTTCTTATAATACTCTATTGCTTTAGTGTCTTGTCCTTTTAAAGTATATGCTCTTGCAATATATATATAGGAATAAGCTATGTAATGGAAATTGTTCGAAGAAATAGCATAGTGCAAAGCTTTGTTGAAGTATTCCATGGCATAATCATACAACTTGCGATATATATATATTAATCCTATTTCTGAGTGTATTGGGTGTGCTAGATGGTTATCTTTTGTTTTTTTTATCTCTTCAGCTGCTTTTAGGAAGTATTTCAACGCTTCTTCGGTATTGTGCTCTTCTTCATATAGTGCACCTTTATAATATAATACCATTGCTCTTCTCTGTGCATTGTCCTTCTTTATGAAATAATCGTATGCTATATTAATCAAGGAGTCCGATTGTTTTATATCATTTTTGTATTTAGCTTGTGTCATCAGCAATGTCCATGTGGCATTCTGTAATTTGCTTGATGCAGGTAGTGCTTGCATATCTTGCAATATATGTAATGCACTATCAGGAAACTCATACATAACTGTTTCAGCTTGTATTAAGTTTGCCGATAACGAAGTGGTTGCATCCCCTTTTTGGTGACAAGCTGATAAACAGCTAATGATAATAAGAAGTAGTAAAATGGGATATGTCTTTTTCATTGTATTCATTTTATATGATAGTGTTTTACAAAAGTAAGAAATAAATATTGGAATAGAAATTAAATTGAATAAAAGTGATAAAATTCTTATTTGTGAACGACTGTTAAAATGGAATATTCTTTTGTCTAGTCTTATATGGCTGGACTGAATGGGGATATATTTGCTGACGTTATCAATATTATTAATTTTTAAATCTAAAATTATGACTAAAGAAATTAATGAAGAGTTGAAAAAAGCTCTTGCTTCATCTCTAAATGATGAAGTTTTAAACAGTGATGAACTGAATGCTACTGAGGGAGGACATAATATCTCTCTTGGTCGTTGTGGCGATAATACTGGAAATTGTGTTCGAGGCTGTGCCTGTACTATTAAAGAAACAGAATCGGATTCCACTATTGAAGAACCTTAATAATGCTAATTAGTAGTCTTTAAGTGGTTAATGAAAGGGTATTTAATGATATATTTGGATACCCTTTTTTTATATATTATTGTAATATTATGAAAGAAAGTCGATATAATTATTTTGTAAAAGACGGTAATCAAATTATTTGTCTAAATGGTATAAGTGGAAATGTTTTTACTATCTCTATAGATGCTTATCATGTGTTGAAGGAATTGTTGTTGCGTCCTAATGATGTAAGTAATGACTCTGAACTAATTCAACTGTTATATACAATGAAGTTTTTAATTGATGATGAATTTCAAGAAATAGACTATCTTAAACAGTTGTATAAAAAAGCAATTCGAAGTGATTGTTATGACTTAACAATAAATCCAACTCAGGAATGTAATTTTAGATGTTGGTATTGTTATGAAAAGCATAATGAGGGGTACATGACACCTGCCACAATGAAAAATGTAGAGAAGTTTATAGATAAAGTAATGAATCGTAATGATATAAATGCCTTTCAACTCAATTGGTTTGGTGGAGAGCCACTTTTATATTTTGATGAAGTGCTTTACCCATTAGCAATGTATACAAAAGAAAAAGCCAACGAATATAATAAAAAATATTATGGCTCTATGACGACAAATGGTTATCATCTTGATACTCGTATTATAGCGAAATGTAAAGACATAGAGCTAAAATTATTACAAATAACTTTGGATGGAAATCGTGAATTACATAATAAAACAAGAAATAATAATGGAGCACCTTCTTTTGATAAAATTCTGAATAATGTTATAGAGTATTGTTCTTTTGATTCAGAAAATAAAGTTATATTGCGAATTAATTATACGAATGAAGTTATCGAAACTGGTTTAAAAGATGTTTTTGCTTCAATACCAGTTTCTGTACGTTCGCAAATTAATATAAATTTTCAAAGAGTATGGCAAACTATAGGTACTAGCAAGTCTCCTGAAGCCTTATTGGATAATATAAAGTATACGGAAAAATTAGGATTTCCATTAACTCATAATAGTTCTTTTGCTTTATTTAGAGGAAAACTTTGTTATGCTGATTCTTTAAATTATGCTAATATCAATTATGATGGGAATGTTTATAGATGCACGGCCAATGAATATAGCCTACAAAATAGGTTAGGCTATCTTAATGATAAAGGTGATATTGTATGGGTAAAGAAAGATATAATGGATAAAGTGGATGAGAAAACAACATTTGATAATGAGATGTGCTTGAAGTGCAAAAATTTAGCGATATGTGGAGGACTCTGTTTTAATCATCGTTTGGAACATCTTATTTCACCTCATAAGTATTCTTGTGTGAAGGCAAAATTAGATACGGGAGTTGATACTTTTGTTAAAGAGTATTATAACTTCTATCTTAAAAAGCGTAGTGAAACAAAATAATTGAGTGCTATGGGAAAATGGTTATGTATCTTCTTCTTTTTATCCTTAACTTTGCTGGTTAATGGACAGACTATCACCGGCAAGGTAGTAGATGAACAACAGAATCCTATGCAATATGCTAATATTGTGTTGCTCTCTATGCCGGATTCAACTTTTATACAAGGAACTATTAGTGACCCAAACGGAGTATTTAAGATTGTATCGGACGGTAATAAAGGATTATTGAGAATTTCGTCTGTGGGATATGTTACTTTATACAAATCTTGCAATGATGAAAACTTGGGAATCATTCAGCTGACTTCGGATGCACAAATGCTAGGCGAGGTAGTGGTAAAAGGTGATTTGCCACAAACCCGATTAAAAGGCAGTTCTATGCTGACGGGAGTAGCGGGAACCATTTTAGAGAAAGCCGGTACTGCGGAAAATTTGCTTGATAAGATTCCCGGAGTTTCTGCAGGCAATGGAAATGTGAAAGTATTTGGACGTGGAACGCCTGAGGTTTATATTAATGGGCGCAAGGTTCAGGATAGTTCGGAACTTGATAAACTTGCTTCGGACAATATTCAGTCTGTAGAAGTAATCAACAATCCCGGTGCACGTTATAAGGCATCGGTTAAGGCAGTAATACGTATTACTACTAAGAAAGCGGTGGGGGATGGTTTAGGAATTTATAATCGGTTCAACACTACTTATAAATATGGGTGGTCGGTACTTGACCAATTTAATTTCAACTATCGCAAGAACGGATTCGATTTGAGTGGAATGCTATATGGAGCTAATGGGCATAGTGAGCAGAACAAGACCGTAGTTCAACGTACTTATTTGGATAAACAATGGAACCAGTTTTCGGATATAACCAACCGTACTAACTCTCAACAAATCTCAGCTATGCTTTCGTTGAATTATCAATTTAACAAAGATCATGTATTGGGAGTGCGTTATGATTACGACCGGAAGCCTAAAGATCATTGGAAATTCGGTATGCCCACTACTGTGTATCAAGATAATGAATTATATGAAGAATCTGCCAACAATAGTATTCAGGATACTCGCTCTACCAATCATAGGACTAATTTCTACTATAATGGGAAAGTGGGTGAGTGGAATATTGATTTCAATGCCGACGGTGTATGGGATGAAAGTAAAAATCCTGCAGTCAGTATAGAGATAAATGAAACTGACGGTATCAAAGAGCAGCGTACTGTCACTACTTACAGTCAGATAAAAAACTCTCTTTATGCAGCCAAAGTGATTGTTTCTTATCCATTTTGGGAAGGTAACTTGGTTTTCGGAAGTGAATATTCACATACCAGCCGTATTAATAGGTATGCCAATGTTGAAGGTATTTTGGATAACGATGACAGCAATATTATAGAAGGTATTTGGGCTGCGTTTCTAGAGTATAACCGTTCTTTTGGCAGGGTTGATGTGCAAGCAGGAATACGCTATGAGAATGTACAGGCAGACTATTATGAATATAACAAGAAAGTGGACGAACAAAGTAAGGTATATAATAATGTATTTCCGTCATTGGCATTCTCTTTTCCTATAAATAAGGTACAGATGCAGTTGAGCTATGCTGCAGATATCAGTCGTCCCAGTTATGGGCAGTTGCGTGGTAATATTACTTATGGAAATCGTTATACCTATGAGAGTGGAAATCCCTTTTTGAAACCGACTATTTCTCATAGTCTGATATTGGGAAGTTCGTATAAATGGGCTTATTTTTCATTAGGCTATCAGCATATAAAAGATGGTATGATAAATCTTAGTAGTGCTTATTCTGAGAAGGATGCCACTATTGCTCTTTTATCTTGGATGAATGCCGATGATTATGATAAAATCTATGCCCAATTGTTTTTACAGCCTAAAATAGGTAAATGGTCTCCTCGATGGGGTGCAAGTATATTGAAACAATGGTATATGGCGGATACGCCCGAAGGAAAGCATAACTTTAATCATTCGTGTGCTGAGATTTCGTGGAAGAACAGTATTGAACTGCCTGCTGGAATCTTGTTGGGCGCAGATGCTTCATTTAGTACACGCGGTCACAATGAGAATGTGACAATAAATAAAATTAGTTGGGGCGTGAATCTAAGTCTGTATAAACAATTTATGAAAAAACGTTTTACCTGCTACTTGCAGGGAATAGATATTTTTAATACGCGGAGGGATAATGTCACGCTGTATAGTGGTATCCGAACTATGCAGTTGGATACCGAAACAAGACGGCGAATAGTCCTGACGGTGCGTTATGCCTTTAATAATACAAAGAGTAAGTATAGAGGGACGGGGGCCGGCAGTTTACAGAAGAGCCGTATGTAGATGATAGGAAAGTATGAAGATGCTTGAAACATAAAAGAAACAGTATCGAAATGCAAATATCGAGACTGTCTCTTTTAATTTGAAACCGGACTTTCCTTTTCAGCAATAAAAAGAGCCGTATTATTGCTCAAAAGTAGAGTTTGATACAGCTCTCTATATTGGGTTGTTACAATCTGTAGCTTTTTAAAGTGCTCATTTTAGTTTTGAGCCTCTTGTTGGAAAGAGAGTATAGAGATACTTCTTATAATCATAAGTCGTATTTTTAGATTCCCAGTTTCAGCTTGACGAACTCTTTAATAAACTGCACAGTTCCGTCTATTCCCAATACCGACGAGTCAATGCATAGATGATAAGTCTCTGCAGCTCCCCATGTCTTATAGCTATAATAATTATAATAGGAAGAGCGTTTTTTATCTGCTTTCTCCATCAGCTCTTCGGCAGCTTCCGACGGTATGTGGTGAATTCTCATCAGTCGCTCTATTCTCGCTTCCTTTGAGGCAGATACAAATATATTGACGCAACGAGGATGGTCGCGCAGGATATAGTCGGCACATCTTCCCACAAACAGACAAGATTGTCTTTCGGCCAGCTCGCGTATCACATCGCTCTGAATCTTGAACAGTGAATCATTGCTCAGACAGCTTCCGTAGGGGATGGCGCCATCACTGATAAAAGGAAAACGTGTCCCGAACAGACCACCGATGATGCTTTGCGAAGCCCGTTCGTCGGCCTTCTCGAAAAACTCCTTGCATAATCCGCTTTCGTCGGACGCAAGTTTAATCAATTCTTTATCATAGAAGGCGATACCGAACGTTTTTGCCAGCTTCTCGCCTATTTCTTTACCACCACTGCCTAGCTGACGGCCTAGGTTTATAACATAATGCTCGTTCATAGTCGTAACAAATTAGTAAGTATATATCGGCAAATATAATTATTTAATTTGAAACTTGCTTATGTGCATGGGACTTAAAAATCTGGAATTGTCGATAAAGCATGACGGCTGCTACGATACTGGCCGCCAAATCGGAAATCGGCATACTCATCCAGATTCCTTTTGATCCCCAGAATATGGGCAGAATAATGATGCAAGGCAATAAGAAAAGCAGTTGGCGGGTAAGGGATAGGAAAATGGCCTTGGATGCCATTCCGATACTTTGGAAAAAGTTGGAAGTAACCATCTGAAAGCCGATAATGGGGAAAAACATGACCACGATACGCAGCCCGGTGGCCGAAAGATTGATTAATCCTTCATGGGTGGTAAAGGCGGATACAGCCAATTCGGGCATCAGTTCGCCTACAAGGAATCCGGTGGTGGTGACGATGGTTGCTCCGTAGATGGTCAGTTTCAGTACTTGGTTGACACGATGGTATTGCTGGGCGCCGAAATTGTATCCGGCAATGGGCTGCATGCCTTGGTTTAATCCCATGACAATCATGACAAACAGGAACACGATGCGGTTTACAATGCCGAAAGCACCGATGGCCAGGTCACCGTCATACTCTTTCAATCCTTTGTTGATGAAGATGACAATGAAACAGGCTGCCAAATTCATCAGGAAAGGGGACATGCCGATGGCAATGGTGTTTTTTACGATACCGCTGCGTAGTTTGTAAATGCCGCGACGCAGGTGGAGCAGCTCGTTTTTGTTGGTGAAGGTCTTGAACTGCCATGTCAATGAAATGATTTGTGCCAAGATTGTGGCAATTGCCGCACCTTCAATGCCCCATTTGAATATATAAATGAAGATAGGGTCGAGCAGTGTATTGATAATAACGGTGGTGATAGTGGCTATCATTGCTTTTTGCGGATGTCCGGATGCCCGGAGCAAGGCGTTCAGCCCGAGATACATGTGTGTCACTACATTACCCAGAAGAATGATGTACATATAATCGCGGGCGTAGGAGATAGTGTCTGCGCTGGCCCCGAAAAAGTAGAGGATAGGGTCGAGAAAAAGAAGTGTGAGGATGGTGAAGCCAATACCGATAATGAGATTCAGGGTGATGACATTACCTAAAATATGCTGGGCGGTATCATAATCCTTTTGTCCCAATCTGACAGAAACAAGTGTGGAAGCACCTACGCCTACCAGCGAACCGAAGGCGGCTGCCAGATTCATAAGAGGGAAAGTAATGGCTAATCCTGAAATGGCTAACGGTCCTACCCCATGTCCGATAAAGATACTGTCTACCATGTTGTAAAGCGATGAGGCGGTCATTGCGATGATTGCGGGGATTGCGTATTGCATCAATAATTTTCCAATTCGTTCTGTGCCTAGTTCTGTTGCTGTTCCTGCTTTTGCCATACTCTTTCTTTTTACCTGTTTAATTCTGAAATTCGTTGCAAAGGTACGCAAAAATTGAGCTTGAGGAAAAAGATTATGTATCTTTGCGATGAAAAAAATAATAAGTAACAGTAGCTAAGATGAATTTTAAGAGTAGAATAGTGATGGGCTGCCTGCTTGGAGTATGTGTATTGCAAGTATCGGCGGAAAAGACTTATAAATATCGTATCAGTCTTCGTGATAAAGCGGAAACGGCTTACTCTGTCGGCAGTCCGCAAGCATATCTTTCAGAACGTGCCTTGGAACGCCGGGAGCGGCAGGGCTTGAAGGTGGATGAGACAGATTTGCCGGTGTGCCGTACTTATGTTGATGCCATCGTGGGTAAGGGTGCCTCTGTAGTGACAAAAAGTAAATGGAACAATACGGTGGTGGTAGAAGTGGCCGACACTGCCTTGATAGAACAAATAGCGGAATTGCCCTTTGTTGTGAAAACAAAGAAAGTATGGACTGCTCCGGATAGTATTCCGGCCCGCAATGCGGAACGCAAGAAGGAGGTGACAAACAAGTTTTCGAAAACGGATAACTATTATGGTCAGGCTTATCGGCAGATTGCCGTTCACCGAGGAGACAGGCTTCATGCCGCAGGTTTCAAAGGGGAAGGAATGCAGATTGCGGTCATCGATGCAGGCTTTTATAATGCTGACGAGATAAAGTTTTTCAAGAAAATGCATCTCTTGGGGATTCGTGATTTTGTAAATCCGCAGTCGGATATCTATGCTGAGAACTATCACGGCATGAAAGTGTTATCATGTTTGGCGGCCAATCAGCCGGATGTGCTGGTGGGAACTGCGCCCGAGGCTTCTTATTGGTTGCTTCGCAGTGAAGATGATGATACGGAGCAGCCGGTAGAGGAGGATTACTGGGCGGCAGCTTTGGAATTTGCCGATAGCGTGGGGGTAGATGTGGTGAATACTTCGTTGGGATATTATGAGTTTGATGATAAAGCGTGTAATTATCGTTACCGTGACTTGGACGGACATTATTCTTTGATGTCAAATTCTGCTTCGATGGCGGCCGACAAAGGACTGGTGGTGGTATGCAGTGCAGGCAATTCCGGCCGTGGCACTTGGAAGAAGCTGACTCCTCCGGGAGATGCGGAGCATGTTATCACCGTGGGTGCCATAGATAAAAATCTGGTGAATGCAGACTTCTCTTCTATCGGCAATACGGCAGACGGTCGTGTGAAGCCTGATGTGATGGCAGTGGGAGTAAGTTCTGCGGTATCCGGCAATGACGGCACGGTGGCTCATGCCAATGGCACTTCGTTTGCATCGCCCACATTTTGCGGACTGGTGGCTTGTTTTTGGCAGGCCTGTCCGTGGCTGACTGCCAAACAAGTGGTGAAGGCCATGCAGGATGCCGGCGACCGTAAAGAGTATCCCGATAATATTTTCGGTTACGGAATACCCGATGTGTGGAAGGTTTATCAATCGGAATTGAAAAAGAAAAGGCCGTAACAAGCTGATTGCATCGGCAAGGGTGACTCTGAGTGAAATGAAGAATCAGGTATTATAAATGAATAAACGAAATATGGATGCACCTCCTCTGTCCTTATATGAATTGAATGCGCTGGTAAAACGCAGCATCACCTCTTGTATGCCCGATACTTATTGGCTGCAGGCGGAACTGAGTGATGTGCGTAGCAACTACTCCGGCCATTGTTACCTTGAGTTTGTGCAAAAAGAGCCGAGAGGAAATAATTTGATAGCCAAGGCCCGGGGAACTATTTGGAGTAATGTGTACCGGCTGCTGAAACCTTACTTTGAGGAAGAGACCGGACAGGCATTTGTGGCGGGCATTAAAGTGTTGGTGGAGGTGTCGGTGGAGTTTCACGAACTTTACGGATACTCATTGACTGTAGTCAATATTGACCCTACCTATACGTTGGGGGATATGGCACGCCGTCGGCGTGAAATATTGAGGCAGTTGGACGAAGAAGGTGTCCTCACTCTGAATAAAGAGTTGGAACTTCCTTTGCTCACTCAGCGGATTGCAGTCATTTCATCTGCCACGGCAGCCGGTTACGGAGACTTCTGTAATCAATTGGAGCATAATCCATACGGCTTTATTTTCTATCCTCGTCTTTTTCCTGCCGTCATGCAGGGCGACAGGGTGGAGGAAACCATCATTGCAGCCCTCGACACCATCAATGCGCAGCGTGACGACTGGGATGTAGTGGTCATTATTCGGGGAGGCGGTGCCACTTCCGACCTTTCGGGCTTCGATACCTACGAGCTGGCGGCAAACTGTGCACAATTTCCGTTGCCTATCATTACAGGCATCGGGCATGAACGTGACGATACCGTTCTCGACAGTGTTTCACACACGCGTGTGAAAACACCGACGGCTGCTGCCGAATTTCTCATTAACCATCTGCACGACACGGCTGAGACGCTGGAAGATTATGCGTCGTCCATTCTTTATGCCGTCACTGCCCGGATGGAGAAGGAAAAGACGAGGCTTACCCGCCTGGTGGAACGTATCCCGATGCAGACCCGTATGCGCATACAGGAGGAAAGGCATCGGCTGGAGTTAGTTGAGAAGCACGTGGAAACTCTTTCTCAGAAGAGGCTGGCGGAAGAGAATCATCGTCTCCGGCTCTTGGAGCAACAGATAAAAGCGGCTTCGCCCGAACATCTGCTGAAACGCGGTTACAGCATTACCCTGAAAGAGGGGAAAGCTGTTACAGATGCCTCTTGCCTGAAAGAGGGTGACAAACTCATCACCCGCTTCGCAAAAGGAGAAGTGAGAAGTATAGTAATAACCGATAAATAATATTCAAGAATATGGCAGCAAAGAAACAGACATACGAACAGGCCATGAAGCGCCTCGAAGAAATAGTTGCCCGCATCGATAGTAATGAACTCGACATCGACAGTTTGGGCGAAAGCCTTAAAGAAGCGCAGGAACTCATTAGGTTCTGCCGTGAGAAGCTTTATAAGGCTGATGGGGAAATCAAGAAAATATTGGAAGAGGAAGATAAATGATAAACAATTCTTCCTATTTGGTTGGAATTTGCAAATATAAACCTTAATTTTGCTCGCAATCGTAAATAATAATATTAAAAGCATACACAATGAAAGAGATTGATTGGGCGAATCTGTCCTTCGGCTATATGAAGACAGATTACAATGTACGTTGTTACTATCGCGACGGTGCATGGGGAGAATTGGAACTTTGTTCGGAAGAAACACTGAATATTCACATGGCGGCTACTTGTCTGCACTATGGACAGGAAGCATTTGAGGGCCTGAAAGCATATCGCGGTAAAGACGGTAAAGTTCGTATCTTCCGTCCGGAAGCCAACGCACAGCGTTTGCAGAGTACTTGTAACGGTATCCTAATGCCTGAACTGCCGACAGAGACATTCCTTGCAGCAGTGAAAAAGGTGGTGAAAGCCAACGAGCGTTTTATCCCTCCTTACGAAAGCGGCGCTTCTCTTTATATCCGCCCCTTGCTTATCGGAACCGGTGCACAGGTAGGTGTACATCCTGCCAACGAATATATGTTTGTCGTATTTGTAACTCCTGTCGGTCCTTACTTTAAGGGAGGTTTCTCTACTAATCCATACGTTATTATCCGTGAGTTCGACCGTGCGGCTCCTTACGGAACCGGCCGTTACAAGGTAGGCGGAAACTATGCAGCCAGTTTGCTTGCCAACAAGAAAGCACATGATTTGGGCTACTCTTGCGAGTTCTATCTGGATGCAAAAGAAAAGAAATACATCGACGAATGCGGTGCCGCCAATTTCTTCGGAATCAAAAACAATACGTATATCACCCCGAAATCATCTTCTATCCTGCCTTCCATCACTAACAAGAGCTTGATGCAATTGGCAGAAGATATGGGTATAAAAGTAGAATGTCGCCCTGTTCCTGAAGAAGAACTGGAAACATTCGAAGAAGCGGGTGCTTGTGGAACAGCAGCTGTTATCAGCCCCATTCAGCGAATTGATGATTTGGAAAACAATAAATCGTATGTCATCTCGAAAGATGGTAAGCCGGGACCGATTTGCACAAAACTGTACACAAAGTTGCGTGCCATTCAGTATGGTGACGAACCTGATACTCATAATTGGGTCACCATTCTTGATTAATATTTGTGAGGGACATAAACTTCCTCTCAGTGAAAAGAATAATAAGGTTTGCAAGCGAATTGCAAGCCTTATTTTTTTTCTCTTTCTTAGATATTCCCTACCTTTGCCCGACAAAACAAATAATCATAAGAATTTGCATGGGAAAAGGAAAACTAGAGAAATTTGCAGATATGCGTGACTATCCGCACGTGTTTGAATACCCTTATTCGGTGACCGATAATGTTCCTTTTGAGATGAAAGGGAACTGGAACCGTGACTTTTTTAAAAATGATAATCCAATCGTGCTTGAATTGGGGTGCGGACGTGGGGAGTATACGGTAGGACTGGGGCGTATGTATGCCGATAAGAACTTTATCGGGGTAGATATAAAAGGAGCCCGTATGTGGACTGGTGCTACAGATGCGCTGAAGGCAGGCATGAAGAACGTGGCATTTCTGCGCACCAATATTGAGATTATCGAACGCTTCTTTGCTCCCGGCGAGGTAAGTGAAATCTGGCTCACCTTTTCTGACCCTCAGATGAAGAAGGCCACCAAGAGACTCACCTCTACCTATTTTATGAACCGTTATCGCAAGTTCTTGAAACCGGACGGATTAATCCATCTGAAGACTGACAGCAATTTTATGTTCACTTATACTCGTTATATGGTAGAGGAGAATCATTTTCCTGTCGAGTTCCTGACTGAAGACTTGTATCATTCAGGGCTTGTCGACGATATTTTGGGTATTCGCACTTATTATGAACAACAATGGCTCGACCGTGGTTTGAACATCAAATATATGAAGTTCCGCTTACCGCAAGAAGGGGAGTTGCGCGAACCCGATGTGGAAATCGAATTGGACGAATATCGCAGTTACAACCGTAGCAAGCGAAGCGGTTTGCAAACAAGTAAATAATAAATAATCTACATTATGACCTTATATCCAAAATTGATTCTAGACGCTCTGGCAACGGTGCGTTATCCCGGAACGGGAAAGAACTTGGTTGAAGCGGAGATGGTTGCCGACAATCTCCGTATTGATGGAATGTCTGTCAGTTTCTCTCTGATTTTTGAGAAACCCACCGATCCGTTTATGAAATCTATGTTGAAGGCTGCCGAAACAGCTATTCACACTTATGTATCTCCTGATGTTCAGGTTACTATCTCTACGGAGAGCCGTCAGGCGGCACGTCCTGAGCCGGGCAAGATGCTTCCTTTGGTGAAAAATGTCATAGCTGTTTCTTCAGGCAAAGGAGGGGTGGGTAAATCTACCGTAGCTGCCAACCTTGCAGTCGCATTGGCTAAGTTGGGCTATAAAGTGGGTTTGCTGGATGCTGATATATTCGGTCCTTCCATGCCGAAAATGTTTCAGGTGGAAGATGCTCGTCCATACGCCGAGCAGATTGACGGTCGCGATTTGATTGTCCCGATTGAGAAGTATGGCATCAAACTCCTTTCCATCGGTTTCTTTGTAGACCCCGACCAGGCAACCTTGTGGCGTGGCGGTATGGCGAGCAATGCCTTGAAGCAATTAATAGGAGATGCCAATTGGGGCGAACTGGACTATTTTATTCTCGATACTCCTCCGGGTACCAGTGATATCCATCTTACTTTGGTACAGACACTTGCCATTACGGGAGCCGTAATTGTCAGCACACCGCAACAAGTGGCATTGGCCGATGCGCGCAAGGGTATCAATATGTATACTAATGATAAGGTGAATGTGCCGATTCTCGGATTGATAGAGAACATGTCATGGTTTACTCCTGCCGAACTGCCCGAAAACAAATACTATCTGTTTGGTAAAGAAGGTGCGAAACAGTTGGCGGAAGAGATGAATGTTCCTTTGCTGGGACAGATTCCTATCGTGCAAAGTATCTGCGAGAATGGTGACAAGGGCACTCCCGCCGCTTTGGACGAAACGACCATTACAGGACGTGCTTTCTTGGAATTGGCGGAGAATGTGGTGAAGCAGACTGCGAAGCGCAATGCAGAACAGGCACCGACACATATTGTAGAGCTGAAAAAATAAGCTGATACTGGAGAAGGCTGTGTAAAAATGAAACCGGCCTGTCATACTGTAAGGGGATGTATCAAAACTTTCCTTTTATCGAAGAGGATGTGTCAAAACAAAAATGACCCTTCCGAAAAGTTACAGATTGTAACTACCACACTTAAAAGAGCCGTATCAAACTCTGTTTCGAGTAATGATACGGCTCTTTCAGGTTCAGTAGAAATCTTATGGTGATGACTTTCGGGCTCTCTGCCAACACTATGGAAGTGATTTTCTATAGTAGAAAATACTGATGTTGAAAGCAAAGGTATTTCATGGCTCTTCTTGTTATTTGGGTGGGAAATACACTGTGATAATGAAATTATTGGTTTTAATCGGTTCGTTCGCTTTATTTTTTGCCGGGTCTATTTGCTTGATACCTTTAACAAGCCGAAGGGCTTCCTCATCCAGTTTTTCTTCGCCGGATTTGCGGAAAAGCCGAATTTGGGATAGATGGCCTTGTTCATCTACAGCGGCTCTAATCATTACTGCTTTTTCGTTCTTTGCATCCCAGTCTTTGTATTTGTTGTTCTCTCGGAAATAGTTTTTCCATTCATAGAAGAATGGAGTGGTAACAACTACTGTATCTTTGGAATCGGATGTATCGATATGAGTCAGGGATGAGGCGGTCTTTTCCATCTCTTGATAGCCGGACGGTGCAATCACTTGCACTCCGGGAGTTGTTTGAGCGGGAGTCAGTGTATGGCTGTCTTTTATATCACCTATTAATATATAGTTGTTGTCGTCTTCCGAAAAACTATTGATTAATTGAGCCCATTTGCTCTGTTCATCTTCAGTCATGCCGGTAGCCGTAGACAATGCTGTTTCCATCTTTCCTTTCAGGTCGCCCGGGTCGAAGTTCTGCACGAAACGTCCTTCCATGAAAGCCAAGTCGGGGTATTCTATTTCGATATTTGCCAAATAATCATTGACAAACTTCACATAACTGCCTTTTAGGGTTGACTTGTCAATCAGAATGTAGCGGAATCCACCGGCTTTTGAGCCAAAGGCCTCTGTCGTCAGTTCTGTCATCAAACATACTATGTAGTAATCCTTCAATTCAGTAAAACTATGGCGGATGATTTCGCTGTTTTCAAAGTCTGTGGTGAAGACAGGATATAGTTTGTTTTCTTGGGCAGAATAATGATAGAGGGAGTCCTGGCGCGGCACCCATGAGAATTGCATAAAATCAAAAGACGTAGTGTTTTTCGTATTATATACTTCATTGCTATAATCATCGCCTACGTAGAACTGCTCACCGTTGACTTGTTGAAGTATATTTCCTTTAAAATCTTGTTGCCATACTGTCATATTGTTTTCCAACCATTTAAAAGGAATCATTCCCATGGTGAGTTGTCCTTTCTGCGTATCGATGTTGAATACTCCTTTGGGTATCCGGTTGGGAAGCGGAATGGGAGGAAGTGCATTTCCCTGCATGTCAAAAACCAGTATCTTGTTTGTTGTCCAAGGAAGCAGATAAATACGGTTGTTCTTTTCGTCTATTTGGTCGTCATACAGCACTTTATATTCGTTGGGTCCTTGTCCGAAGCTGCCTATCTGATGGATATATTTCCCTTTTTGGTCGAATAGTTTATAGGGTACTTGACCGAAACCATGGATGCCGATATAGTGCTCTGAAACGGAGATTCCTCCTTGCCTGACCAATGCCGCTTCTGTGTTTTCCAGTTTAATTAGCCGGAGGCTGTTTGTCAGTGCGCTGAGCGGTATGATTTGTTCTTTTTCTTTTACCTTGGAAAGGTGGAAAATGGTCAGGGTATCGTGGTTGTCAACTTGGCGGGAGGCCACAATGGGGCATTCATCAAGTAATCCGCCATCTGTTTGTTGGTTGTTTGAGGGATTGGAACAGGCGAATAAGCCGAACAATAATCCAATGTATAAAGAATAGATAGTGTATTTTTTCATCCGGATGTTATTAATAGGTTGAAGGAGGTGTGTCAAAACTAAAATGGTCTATCCAATCGTCAACTGTAGAGGCAGGGATTGCCTGCCCGAAGACACAAAGCAAACTGTTTTCGGGCGAGCGAACCTCGCCCCTACGAACTAAACGACAGTATTGTCCACATTTTGACACAACCCCATAGAGAGGTATTCTTATTGTATTTTGAATATAACCGGAACGGTATATCCTACGCGTACAACTTTACCCCTTTGCTTGCCGGGTTTCCATTTGGGCATAGAATTGACCACCCGTAATGCTTCGTCATTGAGCAATGGGTTGCCGCCTCTGATAATTTCGGGCGTACTGATAGAGCCGTCTTTTTCTATCACAAACTTAACTGATACCTTTCCCTCCACCTTTTTAGCTTTTGCTTCTTCAGGATATTTCATATTAGTCATGAGGAATTTCAAGCAAGCTGCCATACCGCCGGGGAACTCAGGCATTTCTTCTACAACCTGAAATAGTTGGTTATCATCGAAATCGGAGTTGGATTTGGCTTGCGTGCCATTGCTTTTGGTGTTGCCTTTAGCGGTATTCATTGCTTTCTGATAGCCGGTGCCGTCTAATGAAAAGATGAGCGGAACAGTGTAGTATACTCTTACTTCTTTCCCTCTTTGTTTTCCCGGTTTCCATTTGGGCATAGAATTGACCACTCGCAATGCTTCTTCATTGAATATTGAGTTGTCACTTCGTACAACTTTGGCATTTGTAATGCTTCCGTCCTTTTCTATAACGAATTTCACCGATACTTTACCTGTTATTTTGTCTTTCTTGGCTTGCTCGGGATACTTGATGTTATTGCTCAGGAACTTTAAGCATCCCATCATGCCGCCGTCAACGTATTCGGGCATTACCTCAACGATGCTAAATATCGGGTCATCGTCTTGGTAAACTGCCGGTGTATCAATGGCCTTGGTTTCAGGCGCTTGAATGGCTGTCACCGTCTCGACCACCTCACTGGTGATGCGTTCGGTAGTCCGTGCCACCGTTTCAATGTTGCTGACCAAGAGTAGAGCAGCGGTCAGCGGTGCAAACAGGGCATATTTGATACGTCCTGCTGTGCGGGTTCTTCTTTTGTTCATCATAATAATGCGTTTCTTTAAATGTAATAAGTTGAAGTTATTATATAAACCGGTTTGTTTGTGTTGGTTGGCAAGTCCCAGCAGATGATACTGGTACTGCTGCCTGTTGGTTCCCGACTCCATAACGGTGTGGTCGGCAAGATATTCCAAGTTCAGTCTGATTTCACCTTTCAACAACCACATGAAAGGATTCATCCAACAGATGATATTTACTATTTCACTGACAATGACATCAATGGAATGAAGCTGACGGGCATGTGTCAGTTCGTGTGTCAGGATGTCTTGTTTCTCATTTTCTTTTAGTTCCGGCAGATAGATAAAAATCCAGTGCCAGAATGAGAAAGGATTGTTCGGCGAAGGAAGGCTTTTTATCCGAATACCATTCACTGTTTCTTCTTTGCTTATCAAAGAGAGCCGGAAGATACTGAGCAATTGGATGATGAACCGGACGGAGAGCAGCACTACTCCGGTGAAATACACCCATGTAAACAGGGACATCAGTGTGGGAGTGGAGGCAGTAACCGTGGCGGTTGCTATTTCATTATTTGTGTTTGTGTCGTTGGTGATTAAAAGTGTATAATAGTCTGCCAGTTCGTATATGGCAGGCTGCTCTTTTACCCATGTCTGTATGTTGAGCAAGGGGTAAAGGAAAGAAAGCGTGAGAAAGCTAAGCAGAGCAATCCGGCGCCATTTAAAGAATGTGTCGCTGCCGCAAAACAGTTTGTAGAAAGCATAGAATAAGGCAATGCCTGCATTCACTTTCAGCATGTAGATAAGTTCGGGAGCCATAGTATTAACTGTTGATGAGGTTATTCTTCTTTTCCTTTTTCTATCAGGTCGATAATGTCTTTCAGGTCGTCTGTCGAAATCTTTTGTTCTTTGGCGAAGAAGGACACCATTTCCTTGTAAGAGTTGGCAAAGTAGTTTTGCACTACTCCTCCCATGAATGTACGCTTGTATTCGCTTTGCTTTATCAATGGAGTATATTGATAGGTGTTTCCAAAGCGCCGTGCGGCTACATATCCTTTACGCTTCAGATTATTGACAATGGAAGCGACGGTGGTGTAGGGCGGCTTTGGCTCCGGGAATTTTGAAACAATCTCTTTCACAAAGCAATCTCCTATGCTCCAGATGTAGAGCATGACTTCTTCTTCTTGTATTGTTAGTTTTTCCATAAGTATATGAGTTAATTACGATGTTTTCGCAAACTTACGAAATTGTCGTAATTAAACAATGCAAGGAGGGTTAATTAATGCAAAGAGGGTGCATTAAATTAGTGATTGGCTATTTCCGTGCCGGTGAGACAGTCCGGCGGGATGTCCGGACAGCTATACTTATGGTTTGTTGTGCTGAGGGTTAGCTCATTTGTTGCATATCACACAGTTTCTTGTAATATCCGTCCATGGCCAACAAGTCTTCGTGCTTGCCGCGTTCCACGATGCGTCCTTCGTGCAGAACGCAAATCTCGTCTGCATTGCGGATAGTGGACAACCGGTGTGCGATGGCAATGGTTGTTCTGTTTTTCATTAATTTCTCCAAAGCATCCTGCACCATTCGTTCGCTTTCGGTGTCGAGTGCCGAAGTTGCTTCATCTAAAATCAGGATAGGAGGATTCTTCAGGATAGCTCGTGCAATGCTGATACGTTGGCGTTGGCCACCTGAAAGTTTACCGCCTCGATCGCCAATCATGGTGTCGTAACCGTTTTCGCTTGCTATGATGAAATCGTGTGCATTGGCTATCTTGGCAGCTTCAACCACTTGTTCCATGGTGGCGTTTTCTACACCGAAGGAGATATTATTATAAAAGGTATCATTAAACAGGATAGCTTCCTGGTTGACATTGCCCATAATGCTGCGCAGGTCGTGCAGGGTTGTATCTTTTACATTTATGCCGTCTATCAGGACTTCACCCTGTTGCACGTCATAGTAACGGGGAATAAGGTCTACCATGGTCGATTTTCCGGACCCCGACTGTCCGACGAGTGCCACCGTCTTTCCCTTTTCTATGGTGAGGTTGATATTTTGAAGCACCCATTGGTTCTCATATTTAAAGCATACGTCACGAAATTCTATCTTATCTTTCAGTGGACCGACGGGAATCGGAGTCGGGCTTATTTTCATCTTGTTTTCTGCCATTAGGATTTTGTCTACACGTTCCATGCTGGCAAGCCCTTTGGGTATGTTATATCCGGCCTTCGAGAAATCTTTCAATGGATTGATAACACTGTAGAGGATGGTCAGGTAAAAGATAAAGGAAGGAGCGGTGATGGTGTTGTTGTTGTGTAATATCAGTGTGCCTCCAAACCACAATACGATGACAATGAGTATTGTTCCCAAAAACTCACTCATCGGGTGTGCCATTTGCTGGCGGATATTAACGTGATTGATGGTATTGCGGTATAGATTGTTGGACTCGGTAAAGCGGGCATTCATCTTCTTTTCGGCATTGAAAGCCTTGATGATGCGCAGACCGCCAAGTGTCTCTTCCAGTTGTGACATTAAATCACTCCATTGTCCTTGGGCGATAAGCGAGCCGCGTTTCAGTTTCTTTCCTACTGTTCCCATTATCCAGCCCATGATGGGGACAATGGCGATGGTAAACAAGGTAAGTTGCCAACTGATGATGATAAGCGTCGTGAAATAAGAGATAATAAGAATGGGGTTTTTGAGTAACATATCCAATGAGGACATGATGGAGTTCTCTATTTCATTTACGTCACCGCTCATGCGGGCTATGATGTCGCCTTTTCTTTCTTCCGAGAAAAAGCCGAGAGGAAGACTGAGTAATTTTTTATAAAGTTGAACCCTGATATCGCGGACAATACCGGTACGGATGGGAATCATGGTGGCGGAAGAGAGGAAATAACATCCTGTCTTTAAGAAAGTCATACAAGCCATGAATAACCCCAGTAGCAAAAGGGTGGTGCTGGGGCCGTACTGGTTGATTAGTTCTGTGATGTAATATTGGAAATTGTTGATTACAATATCCTTGATGGAAGCGTCGGCATTCCACGGCATGAAAGTATAAGTGGCTTTCTCCATCTGAAACAGGATGCTCAGTATGGGCACGATGAGTGAGAAGGAGAAGATGTTTAAAACAGCTGATAATATATTGAATAGAGTACTTAAAGCTAGGTACTTCTTATAGGGAGGTACGAACCGACGGAGTATCTGTATAAATTCTTTCATGATTAATCTGTTGATTGATGGGCGCAAAGGTAGTAAAAAGCCATGAATAAAATGGAGGAAAGTGATAAAAGATGGGAGAGGGGGCGGAAAATTCTGTCTGAGGGTATATCAAAAATCTAAGGTAGTTCTGATATGAGAAATACTTGGTTACTGATGCGGGCGTAAATTCTTTAGACAGAAGAATATTCTTCTGTCTAAAGGAATGATGCATGTTTTTTGCAATTATTGTTTTTTATGCAATATATAATGGTCAGCCAATTCACCGGTTATTTCTTGCTTGTCTTGGTCGAGAGCAGTCAGTGTATTTTCGTCCACTTTATAATAATTCTTTTCGTCTCCATTCTGCAGGGTTATCAGATTATCTTCAATGGTATAGTTTCCCTTATCGGTGAAAGTGGCATCTTTTCTGTCGATGTATTCTGAAACAAGAGTAAATGTCTTGTCCTTGTTCAGTGTAAGGGTGATGTTTATACCCGGGCAGTCGGCAGCAGGGAAAGTGCCGGTATAAGTTCCATTGTAGTCCAATGAATTTTCTGTATTATGCATGTCGGTGAGTTCGGTGTCTGCGGCTGTGGCAGTGTTGTCTGTACTCTTTTGGTTACTGTTGCATGCGGCAATCAATAGGCAGGCGCAGACCAGCATGAAAATTTTCTTCATAATGTTTTCTTTTTAGTTTTTAGTTAATAAAACAAATTTATAGCTCTTTTGGTTTATGTCTGTTTTTTATCTCTTTCAGCCTTGCATATACGTGCATGCGGCTGAGGGTTATCTGTCGGCGATAAACAATACAAGTGGTGAGGAAATAAATGCCGGTTTGCAGCCACAGGGCATGATACTCTGTTGCAACATCGGGCAGTGTGGCCCCCATATTATTGATTCGCACAAAGCCGTTGATGCCGAAGGTAGAGGGAAATATCCATGAAATGATTCTCCAAAACTCGGGGATGGCAGAGCCGGGCCATGAGATGCCTGAAATGAATAATAAGGGCACGGATGTGAACACGTATATCATCATGCAGGCTTCGCGGTGGTGAATAAAGATGGAACAGGTCATTGCAAAGAAAATGCATGCCGATATATAGGGAAGCACGAAAGCGAAGAGTGTGCTTGGCTGTGCTATCTGTACCAAACTGAATATTTGGGGTACCAGACAAAGCATATAGACTGACATGATAATGTAAATCATGAAATAGGTGAGTGACTTGCCCAGAACGATGCGGAGTGTGCCGTGATAATGGCGGCTTAAAGGAACTAAGTCGCGGAAACGGTTGGTCTCACGGGCTGTTCCGGCAGATAAACCGATACCCAGTAGCAGTGTTTGCTGAATGATAAGTATCAATACGGCAGGAATCAGAAAACTGGCGAATCCGTTTTGCGGGTTGAAGATAGAGACGTCTTCATACTCGATGGGCGAGGCACTGACTTCATCCTGACGGTTGGTGGTATTGCCGGAGCGTTCTATCTTTATTTGTTTGTTCATTGCCAGAGATGCATTGGTGTTGGCAGTCAACATGGCTTTGTAATACAACATTCCACTCATGTCACAGTAAAGTGTGACACGGGTTTGAATCCCTTTGGAAATGTCACGGCTGAAGTTTTCGGGAATATAGATGATTCCATAGGCTTTTCCGTCCTTCATCAATGTCTTGGCCTCTTCCATATCTGCACAATAAGAAATGATGTGGAGGTCGGGACCGGCATCAACCAACCGTAGATATTCCCGGCTGAGCGTGGAACGGTTGTTGTCTACTACCACTGCAGGTACTTCGCGAATGGTTTCGTTCGTATATATAAAGGTATAAAGTAATGGGTATCCCAGTGGAACCAAGATAAAGAAAATCAATACACCTTGGTCCTTTACCACCGCTTTCAGCTCTTGCCACCAAATATAGAACAGGTCTGAAATGCCTTCCGAAACGATCTCTTTGAATTTCTTTTCTTTCATGACAGATTTGTTTTAGGGGATATATACATAGTGCAGTAACACGGTGCGCAATCTTTTCAGGATGAAGAAGGGCAATAGCATGAACAGCATGAGTGCCACTACCGAATGCCATGCATAAATCAGAGGATAGCCGTTGAGTGCCAAATTGACGTAGATGAGGAAATAATGCCGTAAAGGAAACAGGTAGGCTAATCCTTGCAATACAGGATTCATAGCCATAACCGGAAAGCTCATTCCTGAGATGGAGAAAGAAATGACTCCCCATAGCGAAGCTGTGCTCAAGGCCAGTCGCATGGTAGTGAACAGTCCGAATAGGAAAATGCCAAAGGCTTGTGAGGACAATACCAGTAACAATCCTGCCAGAAGCATAGGGAGGATGCCGCTGTTGCATGGATAATGCAGGAAACCATACAGGTATACATTATAAAAGGTGGCCATGATAAAGAATACGATGGTCTGTGGCAACAGTTTGCCGGATAGAGCCAAAGTGACGGAATTATCGGCCATTTGCATCCATTCTTTCTGGGTATTGCCTTTTACTTCGCTTCCGATGGTATAGATGGTAGTCATGAATATCAGTAACATCAGGATACCCGGTATAATGGTATTGCTCAGGTAAACGGAATAGTTCAACCAAGGGTTGTTCAGAATGTGAGAATCAATGACAATAGGTTGCAGGAAAGCCACCGCTTGGTCGTCGGTAGCACCTTTGGCACGTAAAGTGGCGCGGCCGATGGCACCGCCTGCCAGTTCGGACATGGTGCGCTGGTCTTTATAAAGCAGTGACCCGGCTACCAAGTATGAGTAGTTGGTGTAAAACGAGACTTTGGGCTGACGACTGGCTAGCGCTTTTTCCGTCGTACCTTCGGGAATAAAATAAAAAGCATAAATCTTTCCTTCCTGCATGGCTTTGCGTGCATCGGCAAAGTCGGCATAATGCGCCACAATCTTGGTTTGCTGAAAAGCATCCAGATTGCGGATAATGCTGCGGGTGGTTGCCGTGTTGTCCAAATCGACGACACCTGCCGGCATATCTGTGGGAAGTCCGTTCCACATCAGCGTTGTGAAGAAGATGTAGCAGAACAAAGGAGCTATGACCATGCAAAACAGGTATAGCGGCCTTGTGGCAATGCGGAACACTTCGCGTTTGGCTATCTGAAAGATAATATGCGTTGTTTTCATTTATTTCTCTATAATGGCGCTCATCCCGGGACGTAAACCTTCTACCTTCTCCACAGGAACAGCTTTGACTTCGAATGTCTTTAAATCAAATTGTCCGGTTGTTTTTGTTGCTTTCCATGCAGCGTATGTGCCGAGGTCTTTCATATAGGTTACTCTGAACTTCACTTCTTTATCGAATGCAGGGATAAAAGCGTTGATTTCTTCTCCTACAGTGAAGTCTTTCAAGAAATCTTCGCGCACATTGAAAGTTACCCACATATCATCCAGTCGGGCAATATTCATAATCGGAGCACCGGTTCCGACCAGTTCGCCTACCTTGGGAAAGATTTCAGTCACCTCACCGTCTGCGGCGGCTGTGAGAATTGTTTCGTCTATATAAGAAGACACTTCGGCTACTGCTCCTTTGGCACGTTCCACTTGTGCGGCGGCAGCTGCTTTGTCTTCTTGTTGAGCACCGTTTTTAGCCATTTCGTATTGTGAACGGGCAGCTTTTTCGGTGGCTGTCATCGCGTCAAACTGTGCTTTGGCTTCATCGCGTTTTTGTGCGGACATTACACCTTGCTGGAAAAGGTTGTTTACACGCTTGTACGATACTTCGGCAATCTCTACTCCGGCTTTGGCTTTCTGCCACATTTCGAAGGCAGCCTGCAACTGTTCCCGGCGAGTTCCGCGCTGTGCTTTCTCGCTGATGGCCCGGGCTGCTTGTTCGGCGGCTTGTGCCTGTGATAGCTTAGCCATTACATCGGGAGCTTCGAGGATAACCAGTGTATCGCCGGCTTTAACCTTGTCTCCTTCTTTTACACGGAATTCAAGAATACGTGCCGGAACTTTACCGGATACACGGTATTCGTCTGCTTCTGCTTGTCCCTGAATGATTTCGGGGCCTTTGCCCAATGTGAAGAAACCTATCAGAGACACGACTACAATGACTGCCGTCAGTGAAATGAATGCCAGCAAAATGTTGCTGCGTTGTGTTCTTTCTGCCATATCTTGTTCTTATTTTAATGTTCCCATTGATTTGCGTAAATATACTTGAGTCAATTTCACGTCTATCTGTGCGTCTATCTTGTCCGATTGAGCCGACAGCCATGCTGTTTGTGCTTCCAGCACATTGCTGGTGGGGATGACACCTTCGCTGAAACCTAATTTGGCGTAACGAAGGTTTTCTTCCGCTTTTTCCATATTCTTGGTAGCCATTGCCAGTTTCTTTCCGGCTTCGTTTACTTTGAAAGTGGCTTGATTGACTTGCAGTTCTACCTTTTCTTTTACGTCTGACAACTGATAGCGGGCAATATTAGCTTCGGCTTTGGCTGCTTTTACTTTATACATTCCTTCGCCCCAGTTCCAAATGGGTATTTTTACCAATGCACCTACCGCCCACATACCACGGAATTTGTTTTCGAAGCCGTTGACTAACGAAGGGTTTGTCACCATATAATTGGCTGTCAGGGCCACAGTCGGCAAGAAGTCAGCGCGGGTGACATTGACTTTCTGTGCATATATTTTAGTAGCCAGATTGAGACTCCGCAATTCTTCGCGGTTGGCGAGGGCAGTGGCAACATTGTCGGCAACCTGTATTTCATCGGCAACCAAGAGATTTTCTACATTCTCGTCCGCCAATTGAATCTCCTCATCCAAAGGGATACCGCAGAGCTGGCACAATACCATTTTAGAAAGACTCAGTCCGTCTTCCACTTGTGTCAGTTTCATTTCAGCTTCGTTTACTTTCACCTTTACGCTGAGACCGTCAGCTTTGGTAGCCACTCCTTCGGCAATCATTTTGTCTACGTCACCATCCAGTTGTTGTACGAGCTTGAGATAACTTTCAGCCAGCTTTTTTTTGTTTATCAGCGAAATGACCTGCCAATAGGCTTGGTCGGTACTAAGAATGATATCTTGCATGCCGGTGGCATGTTGTGATTTGGCCAGTTGTTCGGCATATTGGGTTATCTTGTTGTAGGCCACTATTTTCCCTCCCATAAAGATAGGTTGGGTGAGGGTGACGGCACCTGCATACATATTGCGAGTGTCGGTGTGTAAAGCATCAACCAGCCCTTGTCCTATGCCATTCAGTTTGCTTCCTATGCCTGGAATGAGTGGAGCCAACGGTTGTAGCAGGGCACCCAGTTCGGGACTGGAAGCGGCCAGTTGTTGAAATGTTTCTTGGAGAGAGCCTTGAGCAACAGTCCCGATATTGCTGAGTGCTCCTTTTTGATCGTTACTTAATAAGGAGATTTCTTTTTGGGTACGCATATACGTTCCCATAGCAGCAATCTTGGGCAAATAGTTAGTAAAGGCAGCTTTCTTCTCATAATGCGCCACATTTATTTTCTCAGCGGATATGCGTAACTCTTTATTGTTTTTTAGTGCCATAGCACGACAACTATCCAGCGTCAGCATGTTTTGGGCTGAACCCCCGACTGATACCCCTATAAATAGGATAAAACCGAAAATTCTCTTCATTTTGGTGTTGTTGCTTATGTGTTTAAAGTTGCTTATGCAACGATGCAAAGATACGACTAAAATGTGAATAGGCAATATCAGCCGAATAAAAAGATATAAAAAAAGAGAAACCGGATAATCGGCTTCTCTTTTTTTATGATATGACGGGTAAAGGAATTTATTTCATGGTAAATGCCTGCTGGCCTATCATAGTGCCTTCGGCAAAGATATATACATGGTAAGTACCTGCCGGAAGGTATTCTTCCACATCCCAATAAACGGTCACGTTTTGTTCTTCTCCTGTATATTCGATATACTTCTTGATGGAATAAGTCAGTTCACGGTTTTCATAAGGGAATGTATTGGATGCATTCTTGGTCAATACATCGTTATCCGGTTTGGCAATGCGTATATATAATGTACGCTCGCCTGTCTTTGCAGTGATGTTCTTGACGATTGTGAAGGAAACAGCTATCTTCTTCACATCTTTCACCTTTTTGGCTTCTCTTCCCCGCTTGTTTTTGGGAAGGACAGTGATGGCGGTTGCATCCAGTTGTGATGCCAAGGTCACCTTTTCATTCAGATTCTTCTTTTCTTGAGACAGGTTGCTGATTTGGCGGGTTGCCTGCGTATATTTCTGTTTTACTTCATGGTTCTCTTCTGCCAAAGCCTGATTGAGCTTGTTCAGTGAATCGATTTGGATAACATAGGTGCGCAGTACGGCACGGACAGTTTTCAGTTCCTTTTTCAGTCGCATGATTTCAGCAGCATTGCTTGTTTTTACCTGGCGCAACTCTTCTAACAGTCGTTGAGTCTTCAATTTCTCACTTTCCAACCTTTCGCGCAGGGAGTCATTGCTGATTTGTACCTGAAGTTCATCATATTGAGTTGCAAAAGTGGTGTACTCATTCTCCATCTCCAGTTTCTCAACAGCAAAGAGTTCACTCATTTCTTTATTTTCCTTTGCCTGACGGAAAGCATAGAAAGAAACTCCGCCGATGATAACAATCAGCAGAATAATGACAATAATCAGTTTTTTGCTCTTATCCATAGTGTTACATTGATTTTTTGACAAAAGTACAATATTTTGCGCATACTGCCCGAAAATAATTACGGAAATTTTTCTCTAATTCGGAATATCATTGTAACTTTGCAGTGCTTTTAAGAAGACGATTTTATTATCAACTTTAAACAAAATATAGAGATTATGTCAAAAGTAACCGTAGTAGGCGCAGGTAACGTAGGTGCTACATGTGCAAATGTTCTTGCTTTTAACGAAGTAGCAGACGAAGTAGTAATGCTGGACGTTAAAGAAGGTGTATCGGAAGGTAAAGCAATGGATATGATGCAGACAGCTCAGTTGTTGGGCTTCGACACAAACATTGTTGGTTGCACTAACGATTATGAAAAAACAGCTAACTCTGACGTTGTTGTTATCACTTCAGGTATTCCTCGTAAACCGGGTATGACTCGTGAAGAACTGATTGGTGTTAATGCAGGTATCGTTAAATCTGTAGCTCAGAACATTCTGAAATATTCTCCTAACGCTATCATCGTAGTTATCTCTAACCCGATGGATACTATGACTTATTTGTCATTGAAAGCTTTGGGCTTGCCGAAGAACAGAATCATCGGTATGGGTGGTGCTTTGGATAGCTCACGTTTCAAATACTTCTTGTCTCAGGCTTTGGGTTGCAATGCAAACGAAGTAGAAGGCATGGTAATCGGCGGTCACGGTGATACTACTATGATTCCTTTGACTCGTTTCGCTACTTACAAAGGCATGCCTGTTTCTAACTTCTTGTCTGAAGAAAAGTTGCAGGAAGTTGCTGCCGCTACTATGGTAGGTGGTGCTACTCTGACTAAATTGCTGGGTACTTCTGCATGGTATGCTCCGGGTGCAGCTGGTGCATTCGTTGTTGAATCTATCATCCACAATCAGGGTAAGATGGTTCCTTGTTCAGTTTACTTGGAAGGCGAATACGGTGAATCGGATATTTGCTGTGGTGTTCCTGTAATCTTGGGTAAGAATGGTATTGAAAAGATCGTTGAATTGCCTTTGAACGAAGACGAAAAAGCTAAATTCGCTGCAAGTGCTGCTGCTGTTCGCAAGACTAACGCTGCTTTGCATGAAGTAGGTGCTCTTTAATCCAAACAATAAATATTAGTAAAAGGGACTGTCTGATAAAATGGACAGTCCCTTTTTGATAGTATTCTATCTCTGGGTCAGTTATTATTCCTGGGGATTTAACATATCAACCAAACACCTGTCCCCGGATGTTGTCTCCTCCGGTTTTTCAACCTCTGCATACGTTTTGAGTGCCCTAAGTCGTTTCATTAGTCGGACTAAGCGTTTTCGTCCTTTCGATTATGCCTGTCTGTCGGTCGAATTACTACAGTCTTCGGCAGCAGACTGTATAGTCCGTTGCAGTGGACCGTACAGTCTGCTATAGTGGACTGTACAGTCCATTACCGGAGACTGTAATAATCTGTCGCTCAAGAAGCCTTGGTTGTCCGTAAAAAATGGCTTAATCTTACTCTTGTTTGAGGTAAGTACCTCCTTCCCTTTATTTGATATCAATGAAGATAGCGGGAATCTCCTCGTTTCCACTTGTCCAATGCTTGAGTTCGTATTCGGGGTGGAGGAGAGAGTTTGTGTCTACCCATTCATTGAGAGAGGATAAAACGGATTTGCCATTGGTGTCGATGAAGTTTACATCATATTTTGTTAGATTTGTACCGTTGGTGACTCCGGTGGATAATCCTTCGTAATACCTGTAAAAGCAGTTTTCAATATAGCTTGAGGCATCTTGTCCGGTAATTATACCAAATGAGGTTTTATTAGAAGTATAGCAATCTACATAGCAATTAGAGACGGTTAGTGAACCGCTGCTGGAAGCTAGTATTCCTTTGCCATAAATTCCTCCTCTAGGGCCTCCGGATTTTGGTCTGACAAGTGTATTCTTAACGAAGAAACTATTTATTATTTTTCCACTTGCTTCTCCCGCTGCCCCTCCAATACATTGCGACTCTAGATGACAAGACACAACAGAACAGTTTACTATCGTCCCAGTTGAAAAAGCAGCTATACCACCTGCACGGTTACTAGATGTTCCTGCTGAGTTTAGAACTGAACAATTTATGATATACCCTTTATTATAACCTGCTAATATTCCGACATCTGATTTAGTTGTAGTATTGTTGTTTTTTGCTCCATTTATGCAAAGATTCTTAATGATTGCGTCTTCTGAGGTATATCCAAAGAGAGCACTTTTTTTATAATCGACTTGTGGTGTTAGATTATAGATAGTAAATCCTTGTCCATCAAATGTGTCATTAAAAGCATTACCATTTATTCCTATAGGCTTCATCCGTTTACAATCTTCGTCCGTCAATTCAATATCGTTCAGAAGTCTATAAGTGGTAATGCCATCTTTTGTGATGCCGAAGTCGCTCAGCGATTTACCATTGTATTCCTTATTGTTGATTAACAAACTGAATGCAATCAAATCTTCAGCAGAAGAGATTCCGATATTCGATTGTTCATCAAGAACTTTGATATTACATGCGTATTCGTAATTGCTTAAGAAGGCTTGTGGTTTTAGTTCTTTGATGAAACTTTTATGATTGGTGATAAGCTCGACTCTCAAACCGGTATTTTCGCTTGGAGGAATGATAAAGGAATAGCTTTCGGAAGAATCTCCGGCAGTGATGGTCGTATGGCTTTGCTCTGCATTGAGTTTCAGGTCTGCTGTGGCAGGAATAATCTTGTCAACAATGACAGGTGCCGTCAGTCTGATTTCTTTTATTTCTCCTTGTAATTCTTCGCTGATGTGAAAAGTGAGCCGGGAAAAGAGATGTTTAAACTGAAATTTGATTTCTTGGCCAGCCTCAAATTTGTCTTTTATGTAAAGGATATCCTCCAACTGCCCTTTCGAGTATAGGTCATCATACAGGTTGTCTGTATAAGTCGGGTATAGAGCAACAATATCGGTTGTTCCTGATAAATCAGTCCATACAATGGGCAAGTCGCTTTCCCATGTATTTCCCGAATAGGTGAAAATGCGGTTCTCTAATTGTAGACTTCCCGTGGCATTCAGCAGTGTCCGGCTGCCTGAAGGCAATGAAGTGGGAGGATTGTCTGTCAGGCTGTTAGTAAACCGGCAGCAGTTGCCTGTAATGATGCTTCTATCGCTTTGGATAAAATCGGTAAGGTTATCGGAACAGGCGCATACGACTGATACCGATAACCCTAATAGTAAATGAGTATATTTCAATTTGTTCGTTTATTTAGTCTGATTGTTGTCATGCTTCCTCCGGGATAGAAAACTCCTTGTCGGCAAACAGTTCCATTAATCCTGATATCTGTTTCAGGCGTAATAGTTCGTCGGCATCCATTCCGATATATTTCTTAATCCATTCATCGCTCATTCCGGCTTTAGTGAGCTCTGCTACAATGTCGACCATAAGTTCGACACTGTGGGTGCCGCGGGCACGGTTGTGGCGGATGGTACTTGCCATTCGGTTGGATAAGTCTTTCTCAATAACCACCACCGGCAATAACCCTTTTTCGCGTTCAAATACTCGTTTGGAAGTTCTGAGAACGCAGTAGCGGTGATAACCGTCTACGAGTTCGTAAACATCTTCATCCGGAATATAATAACAAACGCAAGGCATGGTGTATCCGTCTTCCCAAATACTAAGTTCGAGCAGCTTCATTTCGGGGGGCGCTACATGGTTGGGATTATAACTGTTGGCACGTACCTTTTCTACCGGTACACGGCGTACATGATATACAGGACTTTCGTATTCTTTTTTCATCTCATTATATTTTTGTATTTTTGCATCACTTTATCTCTTCTCTGTTTTTCCTTTTTGGTCAAGGCAAATCCCATGTATTTGCAAACGTGGTCATTCTTCAGAATACATATACACATACGTTTGTAAGTTGGAATTTCTTTGAATTCAGGGATGTCTATATCGTCCAGATAGTCCATTTGTACAGGCAGCTTGTCTGTCTTATAGTTGGTCGTTTTCTGCACATGTATATTTACGCCTAATTCATTTAATTTGCGTATGGTTTCCAGGCTGAGGCATCCTCCCCGATACTTCCAGAATTCTCTGCTGACTTTTAGTTTTTCAAGATAAGCGTTTTTCATATCTTCGGGGAGTGTCTCCAAAAGAAAATACATATACTCTTTCCATGTATAGCCTTTGGGCAGTTTTATGGTTTGCCACCCCATGGCACGGGTTCCTCCGTAGATGCCTGTAAAGTTCACGCCATTTACCCGGCCCAACATTCTTCCCCATGTGTTAGGGTCGATGGCTTTGTAAAGTTTCAGAGTTTCCTGAGCTGTACTTAAAAAAGGACTGGCAACACGTTGCTTGTCCAAGGGGACTCCTGCTTTATAATATAGTTCATAAAGTTGATTAAAGGGCCATTTGAAGCGTGCATAGGCCACCCATATATCCTCGGTGCGCCAATCATAGATGGGGTAAAGGTTAAAGAGGTCGTAGCCTATTCTGCGTGACCATTTTAAATTATGATATGTAAACAGGCGATTGTTGCTGTAAATCGTTCTCCAGCGGTCGAGGCTTTCTTGTGTCCGGATACCTACTAGACAGGCGGTGCGTACAGCATCCTTCTTTTTGTGATACCATCTTCCGAATTCCACTTGAAAATTATAATCCCACATTTCGTCGTTATAAAAAGGGAAGTCTTCCTTCTTATAGCAATTCTTTGGCATCGGACGCACCCAGTTGGCGTGCATCTCTTCATCCCAAGGGCGCCAGAACTGTTGATACATGGATGCACAGGTAACTACCTTGAATGGCACACATACATGGTAAATCTCCAGAATATCCAGATTCTGTCTGAATGTTTCTTCTACATAATCTGTTGTCATTTGGTATTGTGCCTCATAATCCATATGGAAGACACCAATTTTTCTATTCAGATTATGTTCTCTGATGTAATCAATGCATAGGTTAAGCAAGACTCCGCTATCCTTGCCTCCTGAAAAGGAGACGTAAATATTATCAAACTCAGCAAAAATAAATTTTAGTCGTTTCTGTATCAGCTCGTAAACATTCTCTGTGTTAGTTCCCTTTTTCTTCATTTTTATTTGTGTTGGTGTATATCATTTTAATATAATTGGTCCATTGGTGTTCCAGTTTGAACCCTAATTTCTTGAATATGTCCAGGTGTTTGGATAATACAATCGCAGTTATATCTTTTTCTACATCGATTTGGCTAAAAAGAAGTTTCAGTAATTCTCCGTCGTCTTCTTTGAGATAGTAGTTATTAATGACTGAAGTGTTTTTTTTGTCTTCCACAGGCAGAAAGCCCACTACTTCTTCTTGGTCGTCTACTGCAATATACCATTGATAATTTTCCGTAGTCTTGAATGGATAGTTGTTATTGGCCTTCAGTACTTTCGGATTCATTACTAGCGGACCTATTAATGGGTATAAATCGGCGTCCAAACCTTTTAGTTGTATTACTTTCATAGAATAATCAATTTATGAGCTTTTTCAAATTGGTACAAATTTATAAATAAACTTTGGAATTTTCAATAAAAAACGCTGCCATACCTTCACAGGCGGGCAGCGCAAGCTACAATACAAAATACAAATACAACTAAACGAGATATTTTTTATGCTAATAGAATGCTTTATACAATTCCTTGAGCCATCATTGCGTGAGCCACTTTCATAAAGCCGGCAATGTTTGCTCCTTTCACATAGTTGATGTATCCGTCGGGTTCTGTTCCGTACTTCACGCATTGTTCATGGATGCCATACATAATCTGATGCAATTTATCATCCACTTCTTTTGCGCTCCAACTCATGTGCATTGCATTTTGACTCATTTCCAAACCTGATGTTGCTACGCCACCTGCATTGACTGCCTTACCCGGTGCATAAAGCATCTTGTGTTCGATAAATGCATCAATAGCTTCGGGGGTACAACCCATGTTTGATATTTCTCCAATGCAAAGAACGGAATTTTTTATTAAATTGCAAGCATCTTCGCCATTTAATTCATTTTGAGTTGCACAGGGCAGTGCAATATCTACTTTTACTTCCCATGGACGACGTCCTGCAACGAATTTGGCGTTCGGATATTTTTCTGCATACGGAGCTACGATATCATTTCCTGATGCACGTAATTCCAGCATATAGTCTATTTTATCACCGCTGATGCCGTCCGGGTCATAAATATATCCGTCCGGGCCGGAGATGGTTACCACTTTTGCTCCTAATTCTGTTGCTTTAGTCACAGCACCCCATGCCACGTTGCCGAAACCGGAAACGGCTACAGTTTTACCTTTAATGTCGATACCTTTATTTTTAAGCATTTGGTTTACAAAGTACAGGCCACCGAATCCGGTTGCTTCGGGACGGATTAATGAACCGCCGAACTCCAATCCTTTACCGGTAAATGTACCCGTAAATTCGCGGGTGAGTTTTTTGTACATACCGAACATATAGCCGACTTCACGACCACCTACACCGATATCTCCGGCCGGTACGTCCATATCGGGACCTACATGACGCCATAATTCAAGCATAAATGCCTGACAGAAACGCATAACTTCAGCATCGCTCTTACCACGAGGTGAGAAGTCAGAGCCGCCCTTACCTCCGCCCATAGGCAGTGTGGTCAGTGCATTCTTAAATGTTTGTTCGAATCCTAAAAATTTCAGGATAGAGAGATTTACTGATGCATGGAAACGAATACCGCCTTTGTACGGACCAATGGCGTTGTTGAACTGCACGCGGTAACCTAAGTTTACCTGCACTTTGCCTTTGTCGTCCACCCAAGGCACCTTAAATGTAAAGATACGATCCGGTTCCACTAATCTTTCGATAAGTGATGCCTTTTCAAACTCCGGGTGTTGATTGTATATGTCTTGAATGGAGAGCAGCACCTCTTTAACTGCTTGCAAGTACTCTGATTCACCAGGGTGTTTGGCCTCAAGAGAAGCCATGATTTGATTGATATCCATAATAGTTTGCATTTAAGGTTTTGACAAAATGAAATTCATTTCTGATGCAAAGGTATGTTTTTATCCGACTTGGCAAAATATTTTTGCGAAAAAATTAGGGTTGCTATAATAAAAAGTTAATAGGAGGGTCTTTCCCTTAATTCCCAAAAGTTCTTTTTTCTTGCGAATAAGTTGCATAAGACAATATTATTAACGTATTTTGCTATTACATTATCTGTGTAAATCTAAGAATTATGCTCAGCAAGTTAAAATTAAATCAGCTGTATTTCAAGGATACTTCGTTTGTAAACCTTATGACCAAACGAATATTCAATGTCCTTTTGGTTGCCAATCCGTACGACGCTTTTATGTTGGAAGATGACGGGCGAATTGATGAAAAGATATTTAATGAATACATGAATCTCAGTCTTCGTTATCCACCTCGTTTTACACAGGTGTCTACCGAAGAGGAAACTTGGAAGCAGTTGGCGAATACCACATTCGACCTTGTAATCTGTATGCCTGGTTCCGACAACAGTGATACATTTGAAATTGCACGCAGCATTAAAAACAAGTATTCCCATATTCCATTGGTTGTGTTAACTCCGTTTTCTCATGGCATTACCGCACGTATGGAGCACGAAGATTTGAGCATCTTTGAATATGTATTTTGTTGGTTGGGGAATACTGACTTGTTGGTCTCTATCATTAAACTGATAGAAGACAAGATGAATTTGGAACATGACGTAAAAGAGGTTGGTGTGCAGATGATTATGCTGGTAGAAGACTCCATCCGTTTTTATTCTTCCGTGTTGCCTAATTTATATAAGTTTGTTCTGAAGCAGAGTCAAGAATTTGCTACTGAAGCATTAAATGCTCACCAACGTACACTTCGTATGCGGGGACGTCCCAAAATCGTTTTAACACGTACATACGAAGAGGCGATGGAGCTATATAATAAATATGAGAAAAATGTATTGGGCATCATTACCGATGCGCGTTATCCCCGTGGTGGAGTGGTAGACCCGATGGCAGGTATAAAGCTGCTTGCCGAAATTCGTTCTCGTGATCCTTTTATTCCTTTGATTCTCCAATCAGCAGAAGTCAATAATAAGGTATACGCCGGCAGATACGACGCGAGTTTTGTGGATAAGAACTCTAAAAAAATGAATATAGACTTGCGTGAAATCATTTCCGAGCATTTTGGTTTTGGAGATTTTATATTCCGCAATCCTGATACATTTGAAGAGGTGGCGCGTGTGCGCAATCTGAAAGAGTTGCAGAATATAATCTTTGCCATTCCGAAGGAGTCTTTGCTCTATCACATCAGTCGCAATCATGTCTCTCGTTGGCTCTACTCCCGTGCCATGTTTCCGCCTGCCGAGTTCCTGAAGCAGATTACTTGGAAGTCTTTGCAGGACATAGATGCGCATCGTCGGATTATCTTCGAAGCGATTGTAAAATATCGTAAGATGAAGAATCAAGGTGTAGTGGCGGTATTCCAGCGTGACCGTTTTGACCGCTATTCCAACTTTGCCCGCATCGGCGAAGGCTCTTTGGGAGGAAAAGGGCGCGGACTTGCCTTTATAGACAATATGGTAAAGCGTCATATAGAATTCGAAGAGTTTGAAAATGCCACTGTCGTTATCCCTAAAACGGTGGTGCTCTGTACTGATATCTTTGACGAGTTCATGGATACCAACGGACTGTATCAGGTGGCTCTGAGTGATGCGGATGACGACACGATATTGAAAGCTTTTCTTCGCGCCAAGCTGCCCGACCGTTTAGTAGAGGACTTTTTCGCATTCTTTGATGTGGTGAAGTCTCCGATAGCCATCCGTTCTTCCAGTTTGTTGGAAGACTCCCATTATCAACCTTTTGCAGGTATTTATTCCACCTATATGATTCCATACTTGGAGGACAAGTATGAGATGTTGCGTATGTTGAGTGATGCCATAAAAGGTGTCTATGCCTCGGTTTATTATAGAGACAGTAAGGCTTATATGCAGGCCACCAGCAATGTCATCGATCAGGAAAAGATGGCTGTCATCTTGCAAGAAGTGGTGGGAACACAATATGGCGACCGTTTCTATCCGTCTATTTCCGGTGTGGCCCGTTCGCTCAACTATTATCCTATTGGCGACGAGAGGGCGGAAGAAGGTACGGTGAGTCTGGCATTAGGCTTGGGTAAATATATTGTAGATGGAGGATTGACTTTGCGTATCTGTCCGTATCATCCGAATCAAGTTTTGCAAACCAGTGAAATGGAGATAGCCCTTCGCGAAACCCAAACACAGTTCTATGCACTTGATTTGAAGAATACAGGTCACAATTTTTCTTTGGATGACGGTTTCAACTTGTTGAAACTTCCGGTGAAAGAAGCCGATAATGACGGAGCTTTGAACTTTATAGCGTCCACTTACGATCCTTATGATATGGTGATTCGTGACGGTATTTATCCGGGAGGCAGAAAACTGATTACTTTTGCCAATGTATTGCAGCACGATGTTTTCCCATTGCCCCGCATATTGCAACTGGCTCAGGAATATGGGCAGAGTGAGATGCGTCGTCCTGTCGAGATAGAGTTTGCCGTAACGCTGAATGCGCAGAAGAAAACAGGTGTGTTTTATCTGCTGCAAATTCGTCCGATGGTAGATATCAAGGCTGTTCTGGATGAGGATTTGAACCTTATTAAGGATGAGAATGTTTTATTAAGGAGTAATAATTCATTGGGGCATGGCATTATGGAGGATATTTATGATATAATCTATGTGAAAACGGAAGGCTATACAGCTTCAAACAATCCTACCATTGCGTATGAAATAGAAAAAATGAACCGTAAATTCCTGGATGAAGGCAAACATTATATACTGGTCGGACCGGGACGCTGGGGAAGCAGTGATTCTTGGTTGGGTATTCCTGTGAAGTGGCCTCATATTTCGGCTGCCCGCATTATAGTGGAAGCCGGTTTGACCAATTATCGTGTAGATCCGAGTCAGGGAACACATTTCTTTCAGAATCTGACTTCTTTTGGAGTGGGTTATTTCACTATTAATTCGTACATGAATGATGGCATATATAATCAGGACATACTCAACGCACAACCGGCGGTAGAGGAAACTCAGTTTATCAGGCACGTCCGTTTTGATAATCCTCTGATAGTGAAGATGGACGGAAAGAAGAAACAGGGAGTGGTGATGTTGCCCGAATAGTGTTCCAAATTGCACAAAATGTGTTCTAAATATCGATAAGGGTAGTAGGACGTTTAACTTTTTACTATATTTGCACGATTTTTCGAGTATAAATTTAATTAACTAGACAATGAAAAAGAATCTTTTTTATTATTTGTTTGCTGTGATATGTTCAGTAACTTTATTCACAGCATGTAGTGACGATGATGAAGATACTACATGGCAGCAAATTCCGGAAATAACCAACGACAATGTAACTTTGAAGTTGAATGATAAAACACCGGCAGGTGCTACTGTAGGTTTTAAATTTATAAATGGTGAGAACGGTGAGTTAACATTGAATAATGCTATTTATGGTCATGATATGGTAAAAGTAGATGTTTCTTTGCAAAAGAAAGATGAAACTTCTTATACTTTTTCCGGTACTGCTGACTTGGAAGCAGCTAGACTTACTAGCATTTCGGATGGAGCTTTGAAGGTAACTGTCAGCGGTACTATTAATACAGCCGGCGAAATGACAGTAGATGTTATCACTTCCGGCTGGGCTGCTGTCAGTGGCGTATATGCTAACGATAGCTTGTCTATGACCCTGAACGGTGAAGCTCATTCTTCTAAATTTGCAGTAACGTTGACGGTAACAGCAGAGGATAAGGCAACTTTGGTTTTTGACAAGATAGTAAACGTGGCTGCCGGTTTTGAAATGGATGTTACTTTAGAGAATGGAAAGATAGAAGGAAACAAAGAAAAAGAAGCCGGTTATTTAATTTCGGTTTCCGGTGCTTTGACTGACGGTAAGCTAACTTTGGCGGTAATTACTTCCGGTTGGGGAACTGTTTCCGGTTCATATTATGGAAACGGTGAAAATAAGCTCATTTATCATGCAGATGAAGATAAGGAATGGCCTAGTGGGGCTTCTATCGGGATTAAAATGACGAGTGAAAATAAAGCAGATATTACATTTAGCAATCTGTTGTCTGGTTCACGTACCGGTGAATTGAAGGGAGTTGATGTGACTTCTAAAGATGGGGTCTACACGTTTAAAGGTGGAAAAACTAATGCTTATGGTTATGATTTGATATTTGATGGTACTTTCACTGCCGGCGCATTGACAGCTAAGGTTACTTATAAAACCAATTCTACGTTGGTTGGTACATGGGTTCCGAAAATGAATAATGGATTGGTGCAGATTGGAGGACAATTCAGAACTCATAACGGAAGTGTCACTTTCCCGAAAGAACTCATAGCAATGTTACCTGAAGAATTAAAACCGATGTTTCCCGAAACAATGTCGGATGAAGCATTGTTACAGGTTTTACAAGGACTTTTGGGTAAGTATGCTTCTTTCCTGAAGAGCGTAACGTTTACTGAAGGTGGTCGTCTTATTGCAACTTATGTTGATATGCCGAAAGATATGAATGGCGATGGCGTTATAGATGAAAATGATATGGTTAATGTTGAAGAGAAGAACTTTAGCTTGCTTCAATATTATCCTGATCCATTTGCTTCAGGTTCAAAGTTTTATTTGACAGTGAGTATTATGGACTTGATGGGAATGATACCTCAATCCGCTCCAAGAACCTGGGATCCGGGCACTTTATTGACAGAAGGGGCTCCTTTGTGTTATAAGGCAAGCGAAGATACTGCCAGTATTGCTATAACGGATGAAGTATTGAATGCCCAAACTATACAGATGATAAATGGAATGTTACAGATGTTTGGTCCAATGATTCCGGGATTTGCAGAACAACAAGAAATGATTAATGCTGTTATGGGGGCTTTGAATTCTATTTTGGGTGATGTTTCAGAATTGAATATAGAAATACTATTCGAGAAAAAATAAACAAGTGTATAATATTTAATAGATGTAACAATGAAAAAGAGTGTTTTTTATTATTTGTTTGCTGTGATATGTACGGTATGTCTGTTTACAGCTTGTAGTGATGACGATGATGATGACAACAAGAAAGCATTAACTGTAGATAACATTGTGGGCACTTATCCTGGTGATTTGGATATAACGCTTGCAGGCACGGAAGTGGCCAAAGATGTTGTTGCATCTATTGTTGTAACTAAAGTGAGCGATAGTAAAGTGAAGGTTTCTTTATCCAACTTTACTATTTCCGGTCTATTACCTGTTCCTATGACAATTGAGGCGACATGCGATGTGGTTCCTTCGACAGACGAATTGAAGTTAAATGGTCAAACTACGCTTGATATGAGTGCTCTTGAAATGGGAGAATTGGCTGTAGTCATTACAGGTGACGCTGACGGTAAAGAGCTTGATTTGGATATTGCAGTTACTGCAATGCAAGTTGTTGTTGATTTTGAAGGAAGAAAATAATAATTGTTCTTTCTGAAGAATATAATAATAAAGAAGGCATCCAATTTTCGGGATGCCTTCTTTTTTGTGCTATTATGAATCTTTTGGAAAAAGAAGCAAGCTTTTTACGAAATCCAAGGTCTTTTCTGAGAATAATTTATTCTTTTCGAAAAAGCCTGGTTTTTAGAAATGAACCTTAGAATGCATATCCGAATCCCACGTTCAGATAGACTGCATACATATCGAAAGTGATTGTTTTGAAATCTTTTTTAAAGATATCATTCATTCCCCAATTCAGGTCTGCATATACTTTCAAATGTTTGAACGCTTTCCAGTCTACTCCTAATTGTGCTCCCCATTGAAAATTGCGTAAATCAGAAGAAAAATCGTAAGAAGCAATTGCTCCGTTATTAAAGTTTACTTTTTCTCCTGTCGGATCATCTTTACGCAGATAACCTTCGTATACGTGGCCGCTGAAATCACCGTCCATCAGATAAGAAAAGTAAGCACCGGCTTTCAGGTTCACACGATGGTTCAATTTATAAGCAGCTAAGATTGGAATAGTGAGGTATGAGTTTTGCACTTTGGTGCGCACACCTCCTGTCCAGTTGCCTTTTAAACGATTACCATCCTCACCGATAATCTCCATGCCATAGTTCTTTACTCCAGCTTTTGTACGCATACCTTTATTTTCCAGGCGGAGTCCGGTGACGATACCCCAACGCTTTTGTTCCCCAAACCATTTAGTCATGTTTCCTTCGATGGTAATCGAAAGGGTAGGATTGTAGTTTTTGATGTCGCGTATCTCTTCGGGAAAAGGCAAAGGCAATGTTCCTCCAATGTTGAAACCGGCTTTCAATTCATATTCCCAACCGTGTAATGCGGCGTTTATCAAGGTCTTTGTTCTGTTTTCTTGAGCCCATGTGTGGAAGCTCACCAATGTGATAGCCAGAAGCAATATATATTTTTTCATATCGAAAATCTTTTAAGTTATTTGTACTCTATTTCCAAATCGTCAATAAGTAATGTGCTGCCGGGAGCACCTTTGAATTCATCTCCATTTTTGCTGGCAGACAGGATAATGCTGATGTTGTATTGTCCTTTGGCCAGTTTCTCCAAGTCGACGGTTTTGCCAAATCGTTCGTAGTCGAAAGGCAATTCAAAACGTTTCCATTGTTCTGTTTCCACGGCATCTGTCTGGTTTATTATTGCCAAAGCTACCATGTTCGGGTGTTCGTAATTGTTCGCTACGATATGTCCGTCTAAGGTTTGTACTTTAGCATCCTTTTCATAAAATAATGCATATATATTGAACACATCCTTTCGGTCAGTATATTCTCCGTTTTCATAGAATTTAGGCCCTGCCTTATACTTATAATAGCCGGTCAGTTTGGTAGGCTGATAATAGAACGTTGTTCCGAATTTGGTTGCTGCCAAAGCATCTCCCAATGCATTGAGTAGTTCAAATTTTCCTATAAATAAGTTACCTGCCGCAATAGGTTTTCCTACTTTATTGCCTAAGTCTCCGGTGGTATGAGTTACTAGCTTCAGACAATTGCCGGAGCGTCCTTCCGAGCTGATGGTAGTTGGGTAGTCCTCGGGAGAGTTACCTCCTCCTGTCAGTGCGAATCCTTGGTTTCCGCTAGCCCAGGTTAGGGTGGCATGTCCGGCTGCTTCTTCGTAGAAAACATAATAGTTACTTACTCTTTTCACTGTCTCAAAGTGGAAAGAAGTCGGGATGTTTGTTGTTGACGGATAATGCAGGTTGATGGCATAAGTGCGATGCCATTTTCCGTCTTCCGAAGTAGTGGTGTAGCGCACTGGCTTTGTAAAGTTGTGTGTCGTTCCACTGGCCGGATTAATAGTTGCTCCCGGAGTCAGTTCAAAAGTCGGTGCCAGTGCGGTCAAATCGGTCCCGTTGTTTACTTCTATATAAATAGGATAGGCATTTAGGCTTTCATCGAATGGTAGGTTGTAGTCAATCTCCGTACCTGAAAGAATGTCGGCGGGTAATATACATTTTTCGATATCAGCTTCCGCATTAGGTGCTTCGTCTTTGATGCACGATGTACAAAGGAATATGCCTATGGTACAGGTTAGTAAGTCTTTCAATCTCATGAATGGATAATTTTATAAGTTCTTTGATATTAAACACATATATAATTTACAAAGTTAAGGCTTTTCCTGAAATTTTTCTGATTATTACAATAAAATGAATGGGCCGTTTTTCTTTTTTTATGGTATAGAAGCAAAAAGGGTGCAAGAAATAAATTCCCCGCACCCTCTCTGCATGTTATGATATAATATAAAGGAATGGACTTTATTAAACGATGCCCTGAGCCATCATTGCTTTTGCCACCTTCATGAAACCGGCAACGTTTGCACCTTTCACATAGTTTACATATCCGTCTTCTTCCGTACCATATTGTACACAAGCTGCATGGATATTTTTCATAATGCTCTTCAGCTTTTCATCAACTTCTTCTGAGCTCCAGCCCAGCTTGATGGAGTTTTGAGTCATTTCGAGGCCGGATACCGACACGCCGCCTGCGTTGGCTGCTTTACCCGGAGCATATAGAATTTTGGCTTCTTGGAACACACGGATAGCTTCGGGGGTAGAAGGCATATTTGCACCTTCGCTGACAGCCATTACGCCGTTGGCAACCAATTGGCGCGCTTCGTCGCCGTTCAGTTCGTTCTGAGTGGCAGAAGGCAGCGCGATATCTGCTTTCTCTCCCCATGGACGAGCGCCTGCTACATATTTACAACCGTACTTTTCTGCATATTCGCGGATGCGTCCACGATATAAGTTCTTCAGTTCCATGATGAAGTCCAGTTTTTCGCGGTCGATACCGTCCGGGTCGTAGATGTAACCGTCAGAGTCTGACATAGTAACTACCTTACCACCCAACTCAATTACTTTTTCTACGGTATATTGAGCTACGTTACCTGATCCCGATACCAGGCAGGTTTTGCCTTTCAAATCGGTTCCTTTGGTTTTCAGCATTTCCATCAGGAAATAGATGTTACCGTAACCTGTTGCTTCCGGACGAATCAGCGAGCCGCCGAATTCGCGTCCTTTTCCGGTAAATGTTCCGGTGAATTCGTGAGACAACTTCTTATACATACCGAACATAAAGCCTACTTCGCGTCCGCCTACACCGATATCACCGGCCGGCACATCGGTTTCGGGACCGATATGACGCCATAGTTCCAACATGAAAGCTTGGCAGAAACGCATTACTTCCGCATTGGATTTACCGCGCGGAGAGAAGTCAGAACCGCCTTTTCCACCACCCATAGGCAGAGTGGTCAATGAGTTTTTGAATGTCTGCTCAAAGGCAAGGAATTTTAGAATTCCCAGGTTCACAGAAGAGTGGAAACGGATACCGCCTTTATATGGGCCGATGGCGTTATTATGCTGTACCCGATAGCCCATGTTGGTTCGGATATTGCCTTTATCGTCCATCCAAGTGACACGGAATTGGTATACGCGGTCGGGAATGCAAAGACGCTCAATCAAGTTTACCTTATCAAATTCAGGGTGTTTGTTGTATTCTTCTTCGATTGTACCAAGCACTTCTTCTACCGCCTGATGATATTCAGGCTCATTAGGGAATCTTCTTTTTAATTCGTCTAATACCTTAGCTGCATTCATAATCTATTTCTTTTATAGTTATTAATTAATTTCCATTGCTTTATTGACGATGCAAAAATATAGATAAGAATTGAATTATGCAACAAATTATAAAGGAAATGCTATAAAAAATATCAGATTGTACAAAATGTAAGCGAAAATATGAATAAAAGATTATTTTACCCTGTTCTTTAAATACTTTAGTAAAGGAATAAAGACTAAAGCGCCCGAAATGATAATGGATAAGATTAGCGGCCCGTCAATTTGTTCGCTTCCGGTGAGGATGATATAGCATATTGCTACCCATAAAAGGGCAAGAATTACAATTTGGGGAAGGGATAGTGGTTTTCGGCTCATGGTGATATACAGGTGTTTTAATGACAGATTTTATCGGGTTGAAGAACAAAAGAACAAATTAAGTGTATGCAGATTGCAGCACTAAGAAAATTTGTCCTTTTGTTCTTTATGGCCTGAAACAGGTTGTTATTTATTAGCCTTTTTCTTCTTTTCTACGATGGCGTCAATCACTGCTACAGCGGTGATGTTCACAATGTCGCGTACCGACGCTTCGCAGTCGGTGAAATGGATAGGCTTGTTCAGTCCCATTTGAATCGGACCGAGCACTTCTGTTTCACTACTCATGGACTGAATCAATTGGTACGTGGCATTGGCCGAGCTTAGGGTGGGGAATACCAATGTATTCACTTCTTTGCCTTTCAGACGGGTAAATGGATATTTTTCGTCACGCAGTGTTGTGTTCAAGGCAAATTTTACTTGCATTTCGCCGTCGATGGCGAGTTCGGGATACTTCTTCTGCATATAGTCTACTGCTTCATGCACTTTGGCGGGACTGCCTTCCGTGTCCGAACCGAAGTTGGAGTAAGAAAGCATTGCCATTGCCGGCGTGTGATTGAAAAATTCCACAGTCTTCTTTGACAGTTTGGCAATATCAATCAGCGTATCCGTGTCCGGATGGCGGTTAATCAGGGTATCAGCCACAAAGTAAGTACCTTTTTTAGAATTCAGGATATGCATGGTTCCGAAGTGTTTATATTCCGGTTGGATGCCTATCACTTCTTTTGCTACTTTGATGGTATTGGAATATTTGGTATACAAACCGGTGATAAATGCATCGGCTTCTCCTATTTCCACCATCATCATGCCGAAGTAGTTGCGCTCGAACATCTTGTCGTTTGACTCTTGGAGATTAGCTCCTTGGCGGGCACGTTTTTCCGAGAGGATACGCGCATAGCGTTCGCGGCGTTCGGCTTCGCGATCGTGGCGGAGGTTGATAATCTCGATGCCTTCCAAACTTAAATCAAGCTCTTTTGCCAATTTCTCGATGCGTTCGTCGTTACCTAGCAATATTGGATGGCAGATACCTTCCGCTTTGGCTTCGACAGCAGCTTTCAGCATAGTGGGATGGATGCCTTCGGCAAAAACAACTCGCTGGGGGTCACGGCGTGCCGTTTCGTACAGTTGGCGGGTGAGTTTGCTTTCCTGGCCCATCAACTCGCGCAGGCGGGTTTTGTAAGCTTCCCAATCTGTAATGTGTTTGCGGGCAACACCTGAGTCCATAGCAGCTTTGGCGACTGCCATCGAAACTTCAGTTATCAAACGGGGGTCTACCGGCTTCGGAATGAAATAATCGGGACCGAAAGTGAAGTTGTTTACGTGGTAGGCCTCATTTACTACATCGGGTACGGGTTGCTTTGCCAAATTAGCAATGGCACGGACAGCAGCCAGCTTCATTTCTTCGTTGATGGCTTTGGCCTGCGTGTCGAGTGCTCCGCGGAATATATAGGGGAAACCGATTACATTGTTTATTTGGTTGGGGTAGTCCGAACGTCCGGTAGACATCAATACATCCGGGCGGGATGCCATTGCATCCTCGTAAGAAATTTCGGGAGTGGGGTTGGCGAGGGCGAATACAATCGGATGGTCGGCCATGCTGCGCACCATGTCTTGTGTCAGTACGTTTCCTTTGGACAGGCCGAGGAATACGTCTGCACCCTTAATGGCTTCTTCCAGTGTGTGCACATCCCGGCGGTCGGTGGCAAAGAATTTTTTGTTTTCGGTCAGGTTGGGGCGGTCACTGGTGATGACGCCTTTACTGTCGAGCATAAGAATATTTTCTTTGCGTGCGCCGAGGGCTACATATAGTTTGGTACAGGAAGTAGCTGATGCACCTGCACCGTTTACTACGATTCTTACGTCTTCTATCTTCTTTTCTGCTACTTCGAGGGCGTTCAGCAGTCCGGCAGAAGAGATGATTGCTGTTCCGTGCTGGTCATCGTGCATCACCGGGATGTCCAGTTCTGCTTTCAGGCGATTTTCTATTTCAAAACATTCGGGAGCCTTGATATCTTCCAGATTGATGCCTCCGAAAGTGGGGGCAATGGCTTTAACGGCTTGGATGAACTTTTCAGGGTCTTTTTCATTGACTTCGATGTCGAATACGTCGATGCCTGCATAAATTTTGAACAACAGCCCTTTGCCTTCCATGACCGGCTTGCCGCTAAGGGCGCCGATGTCGCCTAGTCCGAGGACGGCGGTGCCATTGGAAATAACGGCTACCAGGTTACCTTTTGCTGTATAATCATAAGCTGTCTGCGGGTCTTTTTCTATTTCCAGACACGGTTCTGCCACTCCGGGCGAATAGGCGAGTGACAGGTCTGTCTGTGTGCTGTACGGTTTGGTAGGTACTACTTCAATTTTTCCGGGCTTGCCTTGTGAGTGATAGAGTAAGGCAGCCTCTTTGGTAATCTTAACCATAATGTTTTCCTATTTATTAGTGTTATTGTTTTAAATTGGTGGCAAAAATACAAATAAAATTATAAAATGACGCTTTTGCGCCATGAAATGATGTCGAATTGTTGATTTTTTAAGTGTAATATTTGACACGGATTCGTTTAATTGTGGGAGTAAAGGTACGAAATCCTGAGTAATCTCTCTGTTTTTACTGCTTAATTATAATTTAAAAATAAATAAAAAAAAGACCATGCTGCCACCCGTTATATACCGACATGCAGGATTGTGTCTATTGTTTATTTAACACCTTTCCAAACACTTTTTAGTTACGCGTTATTTATAGTTAAAGCTCACTGAATAAGGATATAAATGGCGAAAAAATGACTATTTTTGCGCCGTTAAAAACTTAATTGGGTTAGAAAGTTTTCTAATAACCCCGACTTCTTTTGCTAAATAATAAAGTTCAATAATATTAGTTATGAAGATGACAGTAAACAAAATGAAATGCATTTCATTGAGCCGCGCAGCGATTGTTATGGCGGCGATGGCCGTTTTAAGCAGTTGCGGAGGCGGTCAGAGTGGTATGAAATTGGGTGATGACGAATTCACCGTTGTGACGGTACAGTCCACGGCCAGCCAGCAATCCACTTCATATCCGGCTACTATCAAGGGTATTCAGGATATCGAGGTACGTCCTCAGGTGTCTGGCTTTATCGTGAAACTGTGTGTGGATGAAGGTGCAACAGTTCGCAAGGGACAGGCGTTGTTTCAAATCGATCCTACGCAGTATGCGGCTGCCAAACGTCAGGCAAGTGCAGCTGTGGAGATGGCAAAATCGAATGTCAATACTTTGACGCTGAACGAACAGCAGAAGAAGAACCTGCATGATAAGAATATTATTAGTGATTTTGAATATCAAAGTGCAGTAGATCAGTTGCTCTCTGCCAAGGCTAGTTTGGCACAAGCACAGGCACAATTGACAAGTGCCACGCAGAATTTGGATTTCTGTACTGTGACAAGTCCTTCCAATGGGGTGGTCGGAACTTTCCCTTATCGCGTGGGAAGCTTGGTGAGCCCGTCGGTGGCTCAGCCTCTCACCACTGTGAGCGAAATCGGTGACATGTATGTGTATTTCTCAATGACTGAGAAACAATTGCTGGCCATGACCAAGGCGGGCGGTACGCTGAAGGAGCAGTTGGAAAAGATGCCGGCCGTGAAGTTGGAATTGGCTGATGGTTCGGTATATGCGGAAGAGGGTCGAATTGATGCGGTCAGTGGTGTTATCGACCAGTCTACCGGCTCCGTAAGTATGCGTGCTATTTTCCCCAACAAGCAGTCGGTATTGCGCAGTGGTGGTATGGCCAATGTGATATTCCCTTATACAATGGAAAACATTATTTTGATTCCGCAGTCGGCCACTCAGGAAATTCAGGATAAGAAGTTTGTGTATGTGCTTCAGTCGGACAATGCGCTGAAACATACCGAAATTCAGATTTCAAACTTGAACGATGGCAAGAATTATATCGTGACAGGTGGTTTGAAACCCGGTGACAAGATTGTGATTGAAGGTGTTCAGAACTTGAAGGACGGACAGGTCATCACTCCGATTTCTCCCGAACAGAAAGAGGCTAAATATCAACAGCACTTGAAAGACCAGAAGGAGGGCAACATTGCCACAGCCTTTAAATAATTAATGAGTATTGAGTGAGCGAATTTATGTCGTTTATATAATAAGGTATATAGAAGAATGAAATTAGATAGATTTATTAATCGTCCGGTGCTGTCAACGGTTATCTCCGTGTTGATTGTCATCTTGGGTGTAATCGGACTTGCTACATTGCCGGTGACACAGTACCCGGACATTGCACCGCCTACCGTATCGGTTAGAGCGAATTATACAGGTGCGAACTCAACTGCTGTATTGAATTCTGTCATTGCGCCGTTGGAAGACCAGATTAATGGTGTGGAAAACATGATGTATATCCAGTCTACAGCGTCAAACAACGGTTCGGCTGATATTAATGTCTACTTCAATCAGGGCACTGACCCGGATATGGCAGCCGTCAATGTGCAGAATCGTGTCTCTATGGCACAGGGCTTGTTGCCTGCCGAAGTAACAAAAGTCGGTGTGACTACTCAGAAACGCCAAAACTCCATGTTGATGGTGTTCTCCCTGTATGATGAGACCGACTCGTATAATATTGAATTTATTGAGAACTATGCTAATATCAACTTGATTCCTGAAATCAAGCGTGTAAAGGGTGTAGGTGACGCTAATGTGTTGGGACAGGACTATTCTATGCGTATCTGGCTGAAGCCGGATGTGATGGCGCAGTATAAACTGATTCCTACCGATGTGTCGGCAGCTTTGGCCGAACAGAATATTGAAGCGGCTCCGGGACAGTTCGGTGAACGCGGTAACCAGACTTTCCAATATACCATCCGTTATAAAGGACGTCTGCAGCAGACCACTGAATTTGAGGATATTGTCATCAAGGCATTGCCCGATGGTAACGTGCTTCGTTTGGGTGATGTGGCAGATATTGAGTTAGGACGTTTGGCTTACACTTTCAACAATATGGTAAACGGCCATAAAGCGGTATCTTGTATCGTTTATCAGATGGCAGGTACCAATGCTACCGAAACGATTTCCAATTTGGAGGAAGTACTTGCAAAGGCGCAAGAGTCGCTGCCTACCGGTTTGAGCATCAATATTGCTCAAAATGCCAATGACTTCTTGTTCGCTTCTATCCATGAGGTTATCAAGACATTGATTGAAGCGTTTATCCTGGTGTTTATCGTGGTATATATCTTCTTGCAGGATATGCGTTCTACGTTGATTCCGGCCATTGCCATTCCGGTGGCGCTGGTTGCTACTTTCTTTGTGTTGAAACTGATTGGTTTCAGTGTGAACTTGCTGACACTTTCGGCGATGGTGCTTGCCATTGCGATTGTGGTGGACGATGCCATAGTCGTCGTCGAGGGCGTCCATGCCAAGTTGGACCAAGGTTATAAATCTTCTCGTGAGGCTTCTATCGATGCCATGAGCGAACTGGGTGGTGCCATCGTTTCTATTACATTGGTTATGATGTCTGTGTTTATTCCGGTAAGTTTCATGGGAGGTACGGCCGGTACGTTCTATCGCCAGTTTGGTATCACCATGGCTATTGCTATCGGTTTCTCGGCTTTGAATGCGTTGACTCTGTCACCGGCATTGTGCGCCATCTTCCTGAAACCGCACGATGAAGGACACGGAACGAAGAAAATGACCCGTGTGGAACGTTTCCATACTGCTTTCAATGCTGCATACGATTCTCTGTTGAAGAAATATAAGAAACACGTCGTGTTCTTTATCCATAAGAAATGGTTGTCGTTCGGATTGGTTGCTGCTTCTATCATCTTGTTGGTATTCTTTATGAAGACTACTCCGACCGGTATGGTGCCTAATGAAGATACCGGTACGATTATGGGTGCGGTGACATTGCCTCCCGGCACTTCGCAGGAGCGCGCCATGGAAATCTTAAACCGTGTAGACAGTCTGGTAGCTGCCGAACCTGCGGTAGGTTCGCGTACCGTGATTTCCGGTTTTGGCTTTATCGGCGGACAGGGTCCTTCTTACGGTTCTTTGATTATCAAGTTAAAAGACTGGGAAGAACGTTCCATGATGCAGAATTCGGATGTTGTGGTAGGTACTTTATTTATGCGTGCGCAGAAGATTATCAAAGATGCGCAGGTATTGTTCTTCGCTCCTCCTATGATTCCGGGTTATTCGGCATCCAGCGATATCGAGTTGAACATGCAGGATAAGACAGGTGGTGACCTGAACCACTTCTATGATGTGGTTTTGAACTATATGGATGCATTGAAGGCACGTCCCGAAATTAATTCGGCTCAGACCACCTTCAACCCGAATTTCCCTCAATATATGTTGGACATTGATGCTGCCGCTTGTAAGAAGGCAGGTATCAGTCCTAGTGACATTCTGACTACCATGCAGGGATATTTCGGAGGTTTGTATGCTTCTAACTTCAACCGTTTCGGTAAGATGTATCGTGTAATGATTCAGGCAGAACCCGAAGCGACTAAGAATTTGGAATCGCTGAACAGCATCAAGATACGCAATGGTAATGAAATGGCTCCTATCTCTCAGTTTGTATCTATCAAAAAGGTGTATGGTCCGGACGTTATCAGCCGTTTCAACCTTTATACGGCTATCAAGGTGATGGTGGCTCCTGCCAGTGGTTATACTTCAGGACAGGCTTTGCAGGCTATCGCGGAAGTGGCAAAAGAGAATCTGCCTACCGGTTACGGTTATGAGCTGGGAGGTATGGCCCGCGAAGAGGCATCTACCAGTGGCAGCTCTACAGGTCTCATCTTTATCTTGTGTTTCGTATTCGTTTATTTGTTGCTGAGTGCACAGTATGAAAGTTATATCCTGCCGTTGTCCGTATTGCTTTCAGTTCCGTTCGGTCTGTTGGGTAGCTTCTTGTTCGTAAACGGATTTGCGGCATTGGGAAATATCCCGGCACTGAAGATGATTTTGGGAACCATGTCAAATGACATCTATATGCAGATTGCATTGATTATGTTGATGGGTCTGTTGGCAAAGAATGCCATCCTGATTGTAGAGTTCGCTTTGGACCGCCGTAAGCAGGGAATGAGTATTTCATGGGCGGCAGTGCTGGGTGCGGCTGCTCGTTTGCGACCGATTCTGATGACCTCATTGGCCATGATTGTCGGTTTGATTCCGTTGATGCTGGCTATGGGAGTAGGTGCGCATGGTAACCGTACATTGGGAGCTTCGGCCATTGGTGGTATGTTGATTGGTATGATTTTCCAGATATTCATCGTACCGGTGTTGTTCGTGGTATTCCAGTGGTTGCAAGAGAAATTCAAACCGATAGAATGGGAGAATGTGGACAATACAGAGGTTGAACCCGAAATAGAACAATACACCCGTAAATGAATAGAAGAACAATGAAAAAGATAATAGGACTATGTTGTGCAACGCTCTTACTGAGCAGTTGCCACATCTATAAATCATACGACCGTCCCGAGTCGATAGATGCCGCCGGCATCTATCGTGACCCGGTTGCGGCTAACGATACATTGGCTGAAAATGATACAACCAATATGGGCAACTTGTCATGGAAGGAAGTGTTCCGTGACCCGAAATTGCAGGCTTTGATTGAAGAAGGACTGGCAAACAATGTGGATATGCAGACAGCCGTGCTGCGTGTGAAGGAGGCGAAGGCGCTGTTGACATCAGCCCGTTTGTCTTATTTGCCTTCGCTGGCACTTGCTCCGCAAGGTTCGTTGACCAGTGTGGATAAGGCTACTCCTGTTAAGAACTATACTTTGCCTGCTTCTGCAAGCTGGGAAGTGGATTTGTTCGGCAAACTGCTGAATGCACACCGTGGGCAGAAAGCTTCTTATTTGCAGAGTAAAGCTTACCAGCAGGCCGTACGCTCACAGTTGATTGGCGGCATTGCCAATGCTTACTATTCACTGTTGATGCTCGACCGTCAGGTGAGTGTTACCGAACAGAACGTGGCTTTGATGAAAGAAACTGTTCGTACGATGGAGGCTATGAAGGAAGCCGGTATGACTACCGAAGCAGCTGTAGCACAGAGCAAAGGAGCCTATCACCAGACAGAGGCTTCGCTGGCCGACCTGAAACGCCAGGTGCGCGAGACGGAAAACTCAATTTCTGTATTGCTGGCCAAGGCTCCCCAAAATATAGAACGCGGAACATTGGAAGAACAAGTAATGCCCACAGAACTGGCAGTGGGTGTGCCTTTGCAGTTGCTTGAAAACCGTCCGGATGTGAAGGCGGCTGAACTGGCATTGGCAAGTGCTTACTATACCACAAATCAGGCTCGCTCGGCTTTCTATCCGGGTGTTAATATCACCGGAACATTGGGATGGACGAATGGTTCCAATGGCACCGTTATCTCTAATCCTGCAGTGATGCTTTGGAATGCCATCGGTTCATTGACTCAGCCTATTTTCCAGCGCGGTAAACTGGTTGCCAACCTGAAAGTATCGAAAGCGGAAGAACAGATTGCCAAGATGAACTATCAGCAGACTATCCTGGAAGCAGGTAAGGAAGTGAGTGATGCTTTGTTCCTTTATGACACGGCAGACAAGAAACTGTCCGAACATCAGGCACAAGTTTCGGAAATGCAGAAAGCGGTAGAGATGAACAAAGATTTGTTTCAGGCGGGAAAAGCCACTTATCTGGAAATCATCACTGCCCAGCAGTCATTGCTAAGTGCTCAGTTGAACGAAGTTTCCGATACTTTCCAGCGTATGCAGGCTGTTATCAATCTGTATAGCGCATTAGGTGGTGGACGCGAATAATTAACCTTAAAAATGATACGAATATGATTAGTTCGTTGGCTTATGTAGACCCGTCAGCAAAAATCGGGAAAAACGTAACGATTCACCCGTTTGTCTACATCGACAAGAATGTGGAGATAGGTGATAATAATGTCATCATGCCCAACGCCAGCATAATGAGTGGCGCACGCATCGGTAACGGAAACACGATTTATAACGGAGCTGTTATTGCAGCAACTCCGCAAGATTTCAACTATAAAGGTGATGAAACCATTGCCCGTATAGGTGACAATAATACGATTCGTGAGAATGCTGTAATTATCCGTGCCACTTTTGCCGGTGATGAAACAGTGGTTGGAAACAATAACTTCATCATGCAGGGAGCGCGTATCTCGCATGATGTGACTATCGGTAACAATTGCATCATCGGTAACGGTTCGCAGGTGTCGGGATGTTGTGTCATTGAAGATTATGCTATCCTGACTTCCAATGTGTTGATGCAGGGACACACTCGTTTGGGGACTTATGCAGCGGTGCAGGGCGGATGCCGTTTCACTAAGGATATTCCTCCTTATTGTGTGGCAGCTCATGAACCGACCTCGTTTTACAGCATCAATACGCTGGTGTTGCAACACGAAGGATTTTCTGAAACGGTTCTTAAGCATATAGCCCATGCTTTCCGTATTCTCTATAAGGCAAATACATCTATCGAGGATGCATTGCGCCGTATCGAGGAACAAGTACCTTCCAGCCCTGAAATAGTGCATCTGGTGGAATTTGTTCGGAATTCGAAGTTGGGTATTATAAAATAAGTGTATCTTTGTCTTCTCTCTTTATGATGAATAGCGTTAAGAAGAAAAAAACAGATAAAACGATAGTAAGGGAGCATGTTGTTCAAGCAGCTGCAAAGGCATTTACCCGAAAAGGGGTAAAGACAGTCAGAATGGATGATATTGCCGCTGACCTGTCGATATCGAAAAGAACGCTGTACGAGTTGTTTCATGACAAAGAAGATTTGTTGCTCGATGTGATGAGGCTGCATCGGGAGGAGATGAAGAAATCAATGGAAGAGATAGCTTCCAAGGCAGAGAATGTCTTGGAAGTTATTCTCCGTTTCTATCAGAAGAGTGTACAGGACTTTCAGAATACAAACCGGAAGTTCTTTGAGGATATGGAGAAGTATCCTAAGGTGGTGGCTTATATTGCCGAGAGCCGCAAAGAGAACTTGGATGCCGCAATGGAGTTTTATCAAAAGGGAGTCAATCAAGGAATATTCCGCAAGGACGTGAATTATGCTATTGTTCGTGCAATGGTAGGCGAACAGATGGATATATTGCTTCGCTCTGAAATATGTAAATCCTATTCGCTGGCTGAAATATATGAAACTGTTGTTTTCATGCATATGCGGGGCATTTCTACAGAAAAGGGGTTGAAGATTGTAGATGATTTTCTGTATAACCAGAAACGGGAGGAGCATAACAAGAATGGATAGAACTAAATTAGTCACTTAATAATAAAGAGTAAACAGTAAATGAAGTTTTTTTTAAAGCCTAAGTTAGCCTTGTTGTTGCTGGCAGTGGCAGCAACACAGAGTGCACGAGCACAAGATACATTAAGGGTTACTTTACAGGAAGCGGTCAGGATAGCGTTGAGCGAGAATCCGACCATTAAAGTAGCCGGTCAAGAAATCAAACTCAAGAAGGAAGCCCGCCGGGAAGCCTACTCAGGCTTGTTTCCCGAAGCCAATTTAGTGGGAAGTTATTCACGAGCCATCAAAAAGCAATCTTTCGCTATGGAGGGAAAGGTGATTGAAGTGGGAACGGACAACACGTATAGCGGCGGTTTGTCTGTGAGTCTGCCTGTCTTTGCACCTGCACTTTATAAGAGTATCAGTCTGACAAAGACGGATGTGGATTTGGCAGTGGAAAAAGCGCGGTCTTCGCGTCTCGATATGGTGAACCAGGTGACAAAGGCCTTTTATCAGTTGCTTTTGGCGCAAGATAGTTACGAGGTGCTGCTGAAAAGTTATAAGCAGAGCGAAGACAACTATCATGTGGTGAAAGCCAAGTATGAGCAGGGCTCTGTCAGTGAGTACGATAAAATCAGTGCGGAAGTGCAGATGCGCAGCCTGAAACCGACGGTCGTGTCTGCTCGTAACGGGGTGAATCTGGCTACTCTGCAACTGAAAGTTTTGATGGGAATGGAAGCGGAAGTAAATGTAGCAGTGGACGGTAACCTGAAAGATTACGAAATGTCCATGTTTACTCGTCAGGCAATGCCGCGGCCTAATAATCTGATAAACAACAGTACATTGAAGCAGTTGGAACTGAATGCGTTGCAACTGAAACAAAATCTGAAGTTGCAATATACCAATTTCATGCCTACACTGTCTGCCAGCTTTCAGTATATGTACACTTCTATGAATGATAACTTTAAATTCAAGGAGTATGACTGGCGACCTTATTCAACTCTTGGGCTGAATCTGACTATCCCTTTGTTTAAGGGAAGTAACTTCACTAAGTTGAAACAAACCCGTATTCAGATGAAACAGCTCGAGGAGAATCGTATCAATACGGAACGCCAGCTCACCATGCAGGCTACCAGTTATCTGGACAATATGGCGGCAAGTACCGAGCAGGTAGTCAGCAACAAAGAGGCCGTATTCCAAGCAGAAAAGGGACGGACTATTGCTGAAAAAAGATATGAAGTAGGTAAGGGGACTATCTTGGAGTTAAATAGTTCGGAGGTAGCTCTGACAGAAGCGAAACTCACCTATAACCAGTCCATTTATGACTACTTGGTGGCAAAGGCTGACCTTGATTTGGTGATGGGCGAAGAAGTGGTAACAGAATAATAACAACATAACATAAAGATAACAGTATGAAAAAAAGTTTTCAAATAGCAGCTTTGTTGGTGGTCGCTTTGCTGAGCGCTTGTTCAGGCGGGGCAGAGAAGAAAGAAGGAGCACAGGAAGGGGTCGCACAGGTAGATAAACCGGTGGTGAAATTGGCATCTGTGACTTCGCGTGAGGTGGAGCAAATAGAAGAATATACCGCCACCGTGGAAGCTGAAGCAAAAAACAATATAGCACCGACCTCTCCGGGGCGCATTGATAAAATATTTGTCGAAGTGGGCGATTATGTTTCCAAAGGTCAGAAACTGGTGCAGATGGATGCTGCCAGTCTGAAGCAGTTGAAGTTACAACTGGAAAATGAGGAAACGGAGTTTAAACGTGTGGATGAATTGTATAAAGTGGGTGGCGCTTCCAAGTCGGAATGGGATGCCGCCAAGACTACATTGGATGTACGTCGTACTTCTTACAATAACTTGCTTGAAAATACGCAGTTGTTGAGCCCTCTGAATGGTGTGGTGACTGCGCGTAATTTTGATAATGGTGATTTGTATTCGTCTGCTGCTACCCCTGTATTGGTGGTTGAACAGATAACTCCGGTTAAACTTCTTATTAATGTATCCGAACCTTATTTCCCAAAAGTGAAGAAAGGAATGGATGTGAACGTGAAGTTCGATGTTTATGGCGATGAAGTATTCGAAGGAAAAGTAAGTCTGGTATATCCTACTATTGATGCGGCGACTCATACTTTCCCGGTCGAGGTGAAACTGACCAATACCAACCAGCGAGTACGCCCGGGTATGTTCGGACGTGTGACGCTCAGCTTCGGTACGATGAGTCATGTCGTGGTTCCCGACCAAGCTATTGTGAAGCGTGCCGGTTCGGGTGACCGTTATGTATATGTATACAAAGACGGTAAGGTATCTTATAATAAGGTAGAGCTCGGACGTCGCATGGATACCGAATATGAACTGCTTTCGGGAGTAGATGATAACTCTCAGGTAGTTGTTGCAGGCCAGACCCGTCTGGCCGATGGAGTAGAAGTTGAAGTAAGTAAATAATTAAAGAGTATAATTATATGAGTTTATACGAAGGAGCAGTTAAGAAACCGATTATGACCTCACTTTGCTTCCTTGCGGTGGCAATCTTTGGTCTTTTCTCACTGTCTAAACTTCCGGTAGACTTGTATCCGGATATTGATACCAATACCATTATGGTAATGACATCTTATCAGGGTGCCAGTGCTTCCGATATAGAAAATAATGTGACTCGCCCGTTGGAAAATACATTGAACTCGGTGAGTAACCTGAAACATATCACGTCTAAGTCTTCCGAGAATATTTCAGTGATAACCCTGGAATTTGAATACGGTTACGATATTGATGTGCTGACGAATGATGTTCGCGATAAACTGGATATGGTGAGCTCGCAACTTCCTGATGAAGTGAATACACCGATAATCTTTAAGTTCAGTACGGATATGATTCCTATCCTGCTGCTTTCCGTTCAGGCGGAAGAAAGCCAGCCTGCACTCTACAAGATATTGGATGATAATGTAGTGAACCCTTTGGCGCGTGTTCCCGGTGTGGGTACCGTGTCTATTGCCGGTGCGCCCAAGCGTGAGGTAAATGTTTATTGTGATCCGAACAAACTGGATGCTTACGATTTGACTATCGAAACAATCAGTTCTATTATCGGTGCCGAGAATAAGAATACGCCGGGCGGTACGTTCGATGTGGGTAGCAATACTTATTCATTGCGCGTGGAGGGAGAATTTAAAGACCCGCGCGAGATGGCGAATATTGTGGTGGGTACACACAATGGTGCATCTGTCTATCTGCGTGATGTAGCAAAGATTGTGGACTCAGTGGAAGAACGGGCACAGAAAACTTACAACAACGGCGTGCAAGGTGCCATGATTGTTGTTCAGAAGCAGTCAGGAGCCAATTCGGTAAATATTTCCAAGAAGGTAATGGAACAGTTGCCTAAGCTGCAGAAGTCACTTCCCAGTGATGTGAAACTGGGTGTGATTGTCAATACATCAGATAATATATTGAATACCATAGACAGTTTGTCGGAAACCATTATGTACGCCATTCTTTTTGTGGTGTTGGTTGTATTTATCTTCTTGGGACGTTGGCGTGCTACAGTGATTATCTGTATCACTATTCCGATGTCGTTGATTGCCTCTTTTATCTATTTGGCTATTACGGAGGGGGGCTCGTTGAATATCATTTCGTTGTCCTGTTTGTCTATTGCTATTGGTAACGTAGTGGATGACGCCATTGTGGTTTTGGAGAATGTGACTACTCACATCGAACGTGGTTCCGAGCCCAAACAGGCAGCTATTCATGGTACGAATGAGGTGGCTATTTCTGTTATCGCATCTACGCTGACCATGATTGCCGTGTTCTTCCCGCTGACTATGGTAAGCGGTATGTCGGGGGTATTGTTCCGTCAGTTGGGATGGATGATGTGTGTGATTATGACTATTTCTACCATTTCAGCTTTGTCGTTCACTCCAATGATGTGTGCCCAAATGCTTCGTTTGCAGAAAAAACAAAGCAAGTGGTTTATTGCTTTTTATAAACCGATTGAACGTTCGTTGGACGCACTGGACGGTTGGTATCAGCATCGTTTGAATTGGGCGGTACGCCATCGTAAGACGGTGATTGCAGGATGTTTCGGATTCTTTGTGCTCAGTTTGATTTGTGCAAAGGGTATCGGTACGGAGTTTTTCCCGTCACAGGACAATAGCCGTATTTCCGTACAGCTTCAGTTGCCTATCGGCGCACGTGTGGAACGTGCACAGACATTGGCTCAAGAGCTGACTGAGAAGTGGCTGAAAAAATACGATGGAGTGATGCGTGTCTGCAACTACACAGTGGGACAGGCGGATGCCGATAATACTTGGGCTTCTATTCAGGACAACGGCAGCCATATTATTTCGTTTAATATCAACCTGTATAATCCTGCCGACCGCGAGATGACACTGGCAGAAGTCTGTGACGGTATGCGTGAGGACTTGAAAGCATATCCCGAACTTGATAAGGCACAGGTAATCCTGGGTGGTAATAGTGGCGGTATGGGCGGACAGTCTACAGCAGATTTTGAAATTTATGGTTATGATTTTACGGATACCGATAAAGCGGCTGCTGATTTGAAGGCTGCCTTGCTGAATGTAAAAGGTGTATCGGAGGTCAACATCAGTCGTCAGGATTATCAACCGGAATATCAGGTGGATTTTGACCGTGAGAAACTGGCTTTGCAAGGGCTGAATCTTTCTACTGCCGCCATGTATTTGCGTAACCGTGTGAATGGTGCTTTATCGTCTTACTATCGTGAAGATGGTGACGAATATGATATCAAGGTGCGTTATGCTCCTGAATTTCGTACCAGCATTGAAGATTTGGAGAATATCCTTATCTATAATAATGCCGGAAAAGCTGTTCGTGTAAAAGATGTGGGAAAAGTGGTTGAACGTTCGGCTCCGCCTACCATCGAGCGTAAAGACCGTGAGCGTATTGTTACGGTGTCTGCGGTAATATCGGGTGCTCCTTTGGGTAGCGTGGTGGCAGAAGGCAATGCTATTATCGACAAGATGGATTTGCCTAGCGGAATCAGTATCCAGGTAGCAGGTTCGTATGAAGACCAACAGGATTCGTTCGGTGATTTGGGTACATTGGCAGTACTGATTATCATCTTGGTATTTATTGTGATGGCGGCTCAGTTTGAATCACTTACTTATCCGTTCATTATCATGTTCTCTATCCCATTCGCATTCAGTGGTGTGTTGATGGCGCTCTTCGGAACGGGAACAACGCTGAATGTTATGAGCTTGTTGGGTGGTATCATGTTGATTGGTATCGTGGTAAAGAACGGTATCGTATTGATTGACTACATTACACTGTGCCGTGAGCGTGGTATGGCGGTTATCCATTCGGTGGTGACAGCCGGTCGCAGTCGTCTGCGCCCTGTGTTGATGACTACGCTGACTACTATCTTGGGTATGGTGCCGATGGCTATCGGAGGTGGAGAAGGTTCTGAAATGTGGCGTCCGTTGGGTGTTTCCGTAATCGGTGGTCTGACTGTATCAACGGTGTTGACATTGATTTTGGTTCCTGTGCTTTACTGCTCATTTGCCGGTACAGGCATTAAGCGTGCCCGTAAGAAAATGAAGTCAAGCCGTGAGCTGAACGATTACTATCAGTCACACAAAGAAGAGATGACTAAAGGAAAAAATATATAAATCATAAATTCAAAGATATGAAATCAGTATTCATCACATTCGACCAAGCCTTTTATGAGCGTATCCTGGCATTGCTCGACCGTCAGAACTGTCGTGGGTTCAGTTATTGGCAGCAGGTACAGGGACGCGGTAGCGTCAAGGGCGAGCCTCATTATGGCAGTCATGCATGGCCGAGTATGTGTTCGGCTATCATTACTGTTGTAGATGATGCGAAAGTAGATCCTTTACTTGATGCTCTGCACAAAATGGATAAGGAGACCGAACAATTGGGACTCCGTGCCTTTGTGTGGAACATAGAAAAGACAGTTTAAAATATGCATTGCCGGGAGTGTGTCAAAAATCTAAAGTAACAGACACACTCCCGGCTAACATTTTCTTTTTTATCCTTCTTCATACAGATTCTCGTCTAAAAAATCACTACTTTTGCGCCTGATTCACAAATAGCATAGTATGAAAAATTATATATCAGCCACTTTCTTTCTCACACTTCTGGTAGTAGGAGCCTTATTGGGGCTGTATTTTCTTCCGCCGATGAAATTGAACGGTGAGCAGCTTCGTAAAGTCGACTTGCTGGCCGATATTCGTCCTGATATAGAAGAAGTGGCCGATTCTGACACTATCGTTCTTCCTCCTCCTGTGAAACCGATTTTTGTGGATACCTGCAAAACAGGGATGACTTGTATAGAAGATTATTCCGATTCTACCATGAGGGGAATGAAGCATTTTTATGAAGCGCTTTCTTCCATAAAAACAATGAAACGTCCTGTCCGCATTGCTTATTTTGGTGATTCTTTTATCGAAGCGGATATTTTTACGGCCGATTTGCGTGAGAGACTTCAGAATGAATTTGGAGGCTGCGGAGTAGGCTATGTACCTATAACCAGTTCTATCAGTGGCTATCGTCCCACAGTCCGTCACTCTTTTGGCGGTTGGAGTAGCCACTCGAGCAATGATTCCATAGGCTTCGACAGGAGTCAGCAAGATATTTCCGGACATTACTTTTTTGCTCGCGAAGGAGCATACGTGCAACTGAAAGGCCAGTCTAAATATGCTTCTCGTTTGGATACGTGTGAAGTGTCCACTCTCTATTACTTAAACAAAGGATTTGCCGGCATTCGCTCTCAAATAAATGGGGGAACAGGCGTTTTACACGAAGAGCCGGGAGACGATAGATTACAGATGCTTTCTGTAGAGGGACGGATAGGACAAGTAAAATGGAGTGTGGAACAGTCTGATTCTGTTACTTTCTTTGGAGTGGCAATGGATGGCAAGCGAGGGGTGGTTGTAGACAATTTCAGTGTGCGCGGCAGTAGCGGTTTACACTTGCGGAGTATCCCTTTGAAAACATTGAAAGCGTTTCAGCGTGTGCGTCCTTATGATTTGGTCGTTCTTCAGTATGGACTGAATGTGGCAACCGAACGCGGTGTGAATTATGAGAATTATAAAAAAGGTATGCTTACGGTGATAACTCATCTCAAAGAGGCTTTCCCCGAAGCTGCTATTTTATTGGTGAGTGTGGGTGATCGCGAATTTAAGGATGAAAAACGAAATGGAGAATTACGTACTATGCCGGGGGTGAAGAACTTGATTCGTTATCAACAGTCTATTGCAGCCGATAGCCGGATTGCTTTCTGGAATATGTATGAGGCTATGGGCGGGGAAGGAAGTATTCTTGATATGATAGACCGGAAGATGGCAAATCTCGATTACACGCATATCAATTTCAAAGGAGGAAAACATCTGTCGGGCATTTTGTTTGAGACATTGATGTATGGTAAGGAACAATACGAAAAGCGGAAGGCTTATGAAGCGGAATAAAACAAACAGATGCCTGGTCGTGGTAGTGACAGTGGTATTTATGCTTTGTCCGTCTCTTTCCGGTCTTTATGCTCAAGATCCACTTCCGCCGATAGCCCGTGTATTGGAACCATTGCATTTGCCGGGGCAGACTAAAGAAATGCATTCGTCCGGCCGGCTTATTGTATGTCACGATTCTTTGCCTGACAATTTTAAGCATACGGCAGACAATGTGATAGAGGACAGTACGCGTTCACTGCTTCCATTTTTTCGGAAACTGAATGAGATGAACGGACCAGTACGTGTCGTTCATATTGGTGATTCTCATGTGAGGGGACACGTTTATCCTTTGGTTACTCGTCGTCGGTTGGAAAGTGATTTCGGTGCTGAGGCTGTTTATCCCGATAGTATAACCTACCGCACGGATGGGCTGGCACACGAAACGGGCGAGCCCGGACTTGTTTATCATATAATGGGGGTGAACGGGGCTACCTGTGTCACCTTTACCACAGAAGATAAGATAAAAAAAATAGCTGCTCTTCAGCCCGATTTAGTTATTCTTTCTTTTGGAACAAATGAGGCACACAGCCGTCGCTACTTGGCTCCGGCACACGAAATGCAGATAGATCGTCTGCTTTCAATGTTGAAAAAGGCTTGTCCCGAAACGGTTTTTCTTTTAACTACTCCTCCGGGAGCGTATGTAGGACGTCGTCGTTCACGGGTTATCAATCCGAGGACAGTGACTGTGGCGCGTATCATCCGGGAATATGCATGCAAGCATGGGATGGCTGTGTGGGATATGTATACCGTGGTGGGAGGGAAGACCGACGCTTGCAAAAATTGGACGCGTAATCACCTGTTGAGGGCGGATGGCATTCATTTTACTCCCGAAGGATATCGGCTGCAAGGTAACTTATTACATCAAGCATTAATTAAAGCGTATAACGAGTATGTGGCAACTGGATTGGAATAAATTGGCAGAGCTGTTGACTTATAATGCCAAACAACCGATGATATTTAGTAGCGGATTGTTTTTGTTTCTGTTTTTGGGCTTCAGCCTAATATATTTGTTATTGCAGAAGAAGGACACGGCGCGCATTTTGTTTGTATCTCTGTTTTCCTATTATTTTTATTATAAGAGCAGTGGCTTTTATTTCTTTTTATTGGGAGTAGTGACGGTTACAGACTTTTTTTTGGCAGGACGCATGGCTGTGACGGAAAGTAAATGGGGCAGGAAAGGGCTTCTGTTGTTGAGCTTGTCTGTCAATTTGGGACTGCTTTGTTATTTTAAATATACCAATTTCTTTTATGAGATACTGGCTCCGTTGTGGAACGGTAAGTTTCAGCCGTTGGATATCTTTCTGCCGGTAGGTATTTCGTTTTTTACTTTCCAGTCATTGAGTTATACCATTGATGTATATCGTCGGCAGTTGCAGCCGCTGAATCGTTTGTTGGATTATGTGTTTTATGTCTCTTTCTTTCCTCAGTTGGTGGCAGGTCCTATTGTTCGTGCGCGTGATTTTATTCCTCAGATTCGTGAGCCGTTGATGGTTTCACGAGAGATGTTTGGTATGGGGGTATTCTTCGTTGTCAGTGGTTTGTTTAAGAAGGCAGTCATCTCTGATTATATTAGTGTGAATTTTGTTGAGCGCATTTTCGACAATCCCGCTTTGTATTCGGGAGTAGAGAATCTGTTTGGAATTTATGGTTACGCGTTGCAAATTTATTGTGATTTTTCAGGTTATAGCGATATGGCAATCGGCATCGCCTTGCTGCTCGGTTTTCATTTCCCGATGAATTTCAATTCCCCTTACAAGGCGGACAGTATCACTGATTTTTGGCATCGCTGGCATATTTCTCTGTCCACTTGGCTGCGTGATTATTTGTATATTTCATTGGGAGGAAATCGCAAAGGGAAAATCCGTACCTACATCAATCTGTTTCTCACCATGTTATTGGGAGGACTGTGGCATGGGGCATCTTGGAATTTTGTTATTTGGGGTGGCTTTCATGGCGTGGCATTGGCTGTACACAAGTTTTGGCGTAATCTTTTGGGCAAACCCAAGACTGCTGTGAGTCATGGTATCCGAAAGTTTTTTGCCGTGATTCTTACGTTTCATTTTGTTTGTTTCTGTTGGATATTCTTCCGTAACAGTACTTTTGAGGCGTCGGTAACGATGATAAAACAAGTATTTACCGCTTTTCATCCCGAAGTATTTGTGCAGCTTATCGAAGGATATTGGAAAGTCTTTGTGTTGATGGGAGTAGGTTATTTATTGCATTTTGCTCCTGATAATTGGCAAGACACTTGTTGTCGCGGAGTGGTTAGGCTGCCTTTATTGGGAAAGGCGTTATTGCTGGTAGCATTAATTTATTTGGTTATTCAGATAAAGAGCAGTGATATACAACCGTTTATTTACTTCCAATTTTAGCTCGTTGTTTAAATTTCAAATTCTTCCTTCCTCCTTTCATTGACCGCTGAAACACCCTGTTGATAGGGGTTTCGGTAGTGAATGGACATCTCGTCACCACCCTTTCAGCCTCCTTTTATTTGTAAAGCTTCTTCCGGCTTTAGAACTTTTTCGATAACACTTTACGGTAGGGGCGGACCCATGTGTCCGCCCAATGACCCCAATAACTTAAAGTGAACTGTTCTCAGGCAGACACATGGGTCTGCCCCTACAGAAAACGGCAGGCTGAAAAGAGGTGTAGAAAGTACACAAGGGATTGTGAAGGGACTTGGAAAGCGCGGCTGAAGGGAGGAGGAGGGGATGTGCTGTCATTCTTAACCGACTGATTATGTGAGTGTTTTAATTAAAATGTAAGGATGAACGGAAAAGAAGGATAATCGGCTTAATGAGGGGATGATGCAATCTGCCCCTACATGAAAAACATACCGAGCTTTTTTAAAAAGATGCCGAGCTTTTCTGAAAACACAACGACCTTTTTAAAAAACATCAAGGTCTTTTTGGAAAACCTCAAAGTCTTTTTTGCAGCATGGGAGTGTGTCAAAACTAAACCGGGCTATCCCATCGTCAGTTGTAGGGGCAGGGTTTGCCTGCCCGAAGACACAAAGCAAACTGTTTTCGGGCGAGCAAACCTCGCCCCTACGCACGAAACGACAGCATTATCCACATTTTGCACCCCCCTGTTTGTAAAGTGTGTAGTGTGTACGTACGCATCTGTCTACACATACGGTGGCATAAGCCCACACGTACGTACGCATCGGCCTACACGTACGTACGCATGAGCCTGCACGTATATATGTCATTGTGTCAGGCTCCGTCATATTGAAGTGCCGGGATTGGATTAGTTTGTCTTCCCTCTTGACAAAGGCTTTTTTATGTTGTATATTTGTAGTTCGTCAAATCTAAAAAGAAGTGCTCATGAATGTATTCGCCACTCTCAAAACAGTCTTCTTCGGAAGCAAATTCCTGTCAGCTCCTGTTCCCTCCGACGGAACACCACGCCGTGACCTCGTATCCGCCCTCAACGGACTGATGCCGCTTTGTCGGACCATGCCCGGTGTGCACCTGGCAGTGGATATCCGCGAAGGCCGGGTAGCTTTGGTGCTGGACTGGACTCCGCGCACCGACAGAAATGCGCTGGCGGGCAGTTACCACTATATCGTTTCTGATGAAGACGGAGTGAAGGAAGTGGACAAATCACAGGTTCTTCTTGCTGAAAACGGCAAGGGAAATTTGTTGGAAAGCAGAAACGGTTTTTCCGGATGTCCGACAGACTTAACGGAAGAAACGGAGGAAGATTCCGTGCGACCGGGAAGCGTTCGAAAGGTCATGAATACTGTAGGCTCGAAAGACATTAAAAAGGAAGTCGAACCAACATCTTTGGAAGATATCCGAAAGGAACTCAGAGTGAAGTCCTCGAAATATATTGAAAATAAAATCGGAGTGATATCTTCGAAAGACATCCGAAAGGAGCCCGGACTGAAGTCCTCGAAAGATATTGAAAAGGAAGTCGGACCGATATCTTTGAAAGACACTGAAAAGGAGTCCGCGCCAATATCTCCGGAAGAAACTGTTAAGAAGGCGAAATCACGCTCCTTGATGCAGGAAGTGACCGCTTTTCTCACCTCCCGCTACCACTTCCGGTTTAACGTGCTGACCGAGGAGACCGAGGTGGCGGGCGTGGAACACGGTATTCCTGATGACCACTTGCGCTACGCCAAGGTGGACGAACGGTGGATGAACTCGCTCAGTCTGGAGGCCATCGAAGCGGGCATAGACTGCTGGGACAGGGATATCCAACGCTTTGTGCGCTCGCGCCG
>NZ_JADNRM010000015.1 GCF_021730445.1 Phocaeicola faecalis
AGAGACGATAAAAAGAGAGTACAATGGACTACCTGTTCCTACATCGCGACAAGCGCACCTTTACTTCCGAAAGGCAGAAGAATCTGCTCTTCAGGGCGGCCCATCTTTACTGGGAGCAGAAGTTTGCAGGCCGCGAAATGGAGACGGCAAGGAAAGTCGATTGTGAGCTATATAAATATGTATTGTACTATTTGGAAGTGCGCCAGGTGTTTCTTGACCCGGAGATTTCGTTAAAGAAACTGAGTGGAATGATTGAAACGAACCAGACCTACCTGTCCAACGTGGTGAACCGCTATTTCGGCTGCCACCTGAAGGATTTGCTGAACAAGTACCGCGTGGAATATGCCAAGGAACTGCTCCGGTCGGACACATATACGCTAGAGGAGCTGCCCCGGCGTTGCGGATTCCTGTCACGAAGCACGTTCTACGCAGCTTTTAAGAAGATGACGGGCGCCTCTCCAAAAAAATATATGAAACATGAACAGAGGGCACAGCTCTCGGAAACTATAGAATATGTATAACCAATTTTAGTTTTTTAAATTTATAAATTTAAAGTTTTTCTATTATGAACAANAAGCACGTTCTACGCAGCTTTTAAGAAGATGACGGGCGCCTCTCCAAAAAAATATATGAAACATGAACAGAGGGCACAGCTCTCGGAAACTATAGAATATGTATAACCAATTTTAGTTTTTTAAATTTATAAATTTAAAGTTTTTCTATTATGAACAAAAAGTTTTTAAGTGCAATCCTGTTCGGAGCCTTAATGGTTTCGTCAACAGGAACATTTGTGTCTTGTAAAGACTATGATGATGACATCAAGGACTTACAGGAACAAATTAATTCTAACAAGGATGCGATTGCAGCTTTGCAGAAACTGGTGGGAGAAGGAAAATGGGTAACCAATATCTCTTCTATTGAAAACGGTTTCTCTGTAACCATGAGCGACGGTACCACCACCTCTATTACAGGCATCAAGGGTGCAGACGGAAAGAACGGTACTGAATGGACTATCGGCGAAGACGGCTTCTGGTATAAGGACGGCGAAAAGACCGCTTCTCAGGCTGTTGCCAAAGACGGAGAGGATGGCAAGGCAGGCGCAACTGCTCCTTCTCCTAAAATCAGTGCTGACGGTTTCTGGGTGGTTTACGAATGGGATGCCGCCAAAGGCGAATTCGTAGAAAAAACTACTGAAATCTCTGCTCAGGGTACTGGTGCTTATGTTGTGAAGAAAGACGGTGTTTACGTTCTGCATATCGCTGACGAAACAGGTGCATTCCAGGATGTTACTTTGCCCGCTACTTCTGATTCATTCGTAGCTGAAGCACCTTATTCAAAAGTTCGTGTGAAATACGAAACTTCTATTTGGAATAAGTGGAACGCCAACAAGGACGATGCTAAAACATTGTTGAAGAAATATCCTGAACTGGCAAATATAGCAAAAGATACCCCGATGAAACAAGGTGGTAATTTGCCTATCTTGGTTACTCCTGCAAATGTAGAACTGACAGATGCATTCTCATTCGCTTTGCAAGGTGTTGATGGAAAGACTGCTGATATCAAAATCTCTAATCCGACAAAGGGATTACCTGTTAATACAGAAATAGATAATGGATGGTATTGGTTTGATGAAAATGGTAACGGACAAATAGACCAAGGCGAAAATAGATATTATGGTTCTTCTATGGTAACAAGAGCAGCAGAAAACAATTGTTTCTGGTCTGTAAAAGTTGATCCTGCTTATGATGCTAAAAAGAAAAAATATGCAGAAGCAGAAAACTCTTCATTGTCTGTAACAAATGCTAAAGGTACTACTGTAAAAACTGCATTTGCATATAATGTGGAGTGCGATGTTATTTCACAGGACGTAAATGTATGGAATTCAAACTCTAATGTAGAATACGCAGCCAGCATTGATGTTTTTGCAAAACAAGGAGACAACGCTCCTATCTTTACAAAGAACCATGACTATGCAGGTTATGTAGTTCTTGAGGCAACCAATGCATTGCAGATAGAAAAATATCAACTGTCTATTGACGGTAGCAAGCTGATTATCGGTAATATGCCGGCTAATGAAAATGCTATTACTGTAGCTTTGAAAGTAACAGTTCTTGGTTTGAATGGTTCTGTAAAATCAGCTACAGCTGATGTGAAAATCGCTCAGTCTGTAGAGGTTGAAAGCTCTTTGAGTGCCAAAGCAATCACATTGAGTAAAGATGCCGTAGAAGTAAGATGGAATATGAGCGAACTGAATATGTCTGCTATTCAGTTAGATCAGTTGATGAAGGGACAGATTAAGTTCTTCATTAGCCGTGTGGATGCTGATGATGCTGACAAGAAATATGTAGCTTACAACGGAGATGTTAAGTTCTATGATGCTAAGAAGAATGAAGTGACTTATTCTAATGGAAAATGGTATATAAAGAATACTAATACAGAGTCTGCTGCTACTACATTCGGTCTTGACATTAAGGCTGCTACTGCCAATGTAAAAGTCAATCAAAACTATGAACATAACAAAGAAACTTATGTTGGTGAAATGTGGATGCCGAAAGAATATACAGTAGAAATGACTTCTGTTGATGGTTCTACTGTTGTCTTCTCTGCAACTACTACATTGGCTGTTTCTAACCCCGATGTAACTGCTGCTTATATCAAATTGGTTCCTGCATTTGTAGAAAACAATGTATTCCAAATTACAGGTAAGGTTGATGTTCAGAATGGTAAAGTGACTTATAAACTGGCTGATGGTCTGATCTTGAATAACGGTACTGCTTTGAAAGGCTTTATTGATATGGATAATAAGAACTATATCGATAATGGTGGTGATACTGAAGATAAGGCTGCTTATGGCAATTATAACTGGTTAGATGGCGATAAGGAAGCTGATCCGAATGCTGAATTGTCTGTTAATGTATGGAAGACTAAAACTCCAGCTACCCAAGATTGGACTGCGGCAAAATGGAACCAGTTGTATACTGAACGTAACATCCGTGCTGTCTACACATGGTTTGGCAATGACAAGAACATAGATAAATTTGACTATAAGGTAAAAGTTAAGAGTGAAATCTTCAGTGAAACTCCTGCTGAGGCAATCATCATGGATGCCACTAAGTTGTCAGCTGTATTCGGTGGACAGAATAAAACTAATATTATTGATATCAAGAAGGCTATCACTAAGGCTTTGGTTGCTGCCGGTACTGACAAGGGTAAGACTTATGAATTGTTTGGTTCTAATGGTAGTGAAGTAACTTATAAAGTAACAGATTACGATCAACCTGAAACAAATGGTGACTATGTAGTTAACGCTTCTGGTAAACCGGTTGCTATCAGTGCAGATGATTTGTTGGATTTGGGTATGACAATGGAACAATACATTGAATATACTGCTCTGTCTTCTAAACCTGCAATTCATATGACAGCTACTGATAAAGATGTAACTATAACAGGAGTAACAGGTGATGTTGCTTTGAAGGGTTGGGGAACATTGCAGACTACATTCGCTAAGTATTATACTGTAACAGGAAAGAATGAAATCAAGTTTAACAAAGAAAATGCTTCAGGTGTAACTGAAGAAAAGAATATTCCTGATGCAGATAAGAAACTTATTGCTTTGTTCAACAACTATAAAGCTAAGATTGCATTCTCTGAACATAATGGCGACAAAGAAACTACAGGAATCGTAGCTGTTGATTCTCGTATCGCTGCTAATGGTGTCGTAATCGCATTTGCTGATGCTTTGGAAGCTACTAAATACTTCCAGAATGTAGCTGCTGATGGTGTGGTTTCCGGTACTACAATCACAGCTGTAGATAGTGCTCCTGCCGATGTAACAGGTGGTAAAGTTACTGTTCCGATGCAGATTTCTGTAACAGATATCTGGGGCAAGACCATGGTACGTACATTTGATGTTACTGTAACTACAAAATAATCAACCTATAAAGTAAAAGCTTGCTTCCCCTTCGTGAGAAGCAGCTTCTACCCAAGGTAGAAATTATAAACTCTTTCAAGCGGGGAAAGAAAGCGCATCCGGCAACGGGCGGTTCTTTCCCCGCTTTTTTACTTTAAAAAGAAAATGACTATGAAGAATTATTTATTTCTGTCCCTATTATTATCTATAGGTATCTGCGTGGGATGCTCTTCCTCAGACGACAACAAGCCCAAAACTCCTGATGTGGAAATCCCCTCAGTAGACGAGTTGACCTCCATACAAGTAGGTCTGGTGGCCTATTACACTTTCAACAATAGTACAGGTGATGACGGTACCTCCCACCACTATGATGCAGCCCTTATCAATCATCCGGAGATGCTCTCGGATACCCCTTCGGGCAGAGGAAAGTCCGTCTGGTTGAAGAAAGAAGAAAAACAGTACATCAATATTCCCTACCAATTATTCAAGAACACTACTTATTCTGCCACCTTATGGGTGAAAGATTTTGGAGCGGGTATCCTGTTGTCTGCGGTAAACATAGACAAGGCGTTGGATTTCCCCTGCTTGGCAGCACGTACAAAGAGTGGCAAGTTTGAACTCTATTCCAATAACCGGGCAGACTTTAGTAAATCGTATGCCTTTTCCTACCCCTTCAGTACTTTGCAGGATGGGAAGTGGCACATGATTGGCTTCACCCATATTCCTAATGGTGACGGGTTCAGTTGTGAAAAGAAACTGTACGTAGATGGTAAGTTTGTAGCCAACTGTGAAGGCGTGTACGATGTACCTTCTTCTATCAAAGTACAAATAGGCGGTGACTGTGACGGACATTATAGCAGTTTCTCAGAAGATATGAAACTGGATAACATACGTATCTATGACCGTGTGCTCGAAGCGGAGGAAATGGATGCGATATATCGTTTGGAACGGCTGCAATAAATAAAGGCAGGGCATTTTGAGAGCTTGTTGGAATATGGATACATTTGATTCAAAAACAGAGGAATTCATTGATGCCTATGTCACTGCATTGCACCAGAACACTGCGGCTGTTTTTCTAGGGGCAGGTATGTCCAAAACATGCGGCTATGTGGACTGGACCGAACTGATGAGACCTGTAGCCGCGCATTTGAGACTGGATGTTGCCAGAGAGAGCGACTATGCGTTACTGGCTCAATATTATGTGAACGACGAACGCAACAGAGGGGCGTTGAATAAATTGTTGTTTGATAAAATGACTCCTGATGAAGCGACTTATTCCGAACGGCACACCATCCTGTCCCGGCTTCCTGTTTCTGTTTATTGGACTACCAATTATGACGAATTGATGGAGAAAGCACTGAAAGCGGAAGGAAAAAGAACAGATGTGAAAACCTGCATAAGCAATTTTATCCATCCGTTAAGTGGAAGTGACGCTACCCTGTATAAAATGCATGGTGAGGCATCAAAGATACATGATGTGATTATAACCAGACGCGACTATGAGGGATACAACGACAAATACCAAATATTCAGTGACCAATTCCAATGCCACTATGCCTCTAAAACCTTTCTTTTTCTCGGATTCAGTTTCTCGGACCCGAATATCAATTTCCTGCTCGGCCAGATAAAGAACAGGTATGGAGAGGATATGCCCGTTCATTTTTACATCACAAAAAAAGAAGATGACGCATACTTGAAGCAGAGGCAGAAGCATCAAACCGCCTTTCTGCAGACTTATGGGATTAAGACCGTATTCATAGAGGATTATTCAATGCTTGTGCCTGTTCTGAAAGAGATAGAAAACCGGTATAACCGAAAATATGTACTCATAGCCGGTAGTGCCGACGGATATGGTGACTGGGACACCCGACGTGCGGAGCTTTTTCTTTATCATCTGGGGTACCAGTTAAGAAAGAAAGATTATCAGCCGGTAAGCCAGCTGGGGAACAATATCGGAAAACTGGTGATGATGGGAGCTAATAAATGGGAACAAGGCGGTGCGAAATCTTATAGGACATGGACGCAAAAGGTATTGCCTCCTCCCGCAGAGGATGATGCGGACTTCATCTCTCTTTCTTATTCGGGGATAGGGGCCTGTATCTATTTGTTTGGCAACGAAGAGGGAAGCGAGGAGCTGGTTGACACTCCGACTTGGGAACGGGAACTGAATGCTTTCCGTAGGAGTGGCTTGAATATAGTGCCTGTGGCCAGCACCGGGTTTGCCGCAAGACGAATGTGGAAGAGAATCAGTGACCGTCCTGAAATATACGGTCATTGTCTTAAATATGACTCACCGGCAAAAGAAACGGGTATTTTTAATAGCCTGGGGATACCTTACGAAGAGAAGGAGATTCCGGCAAATGCTTTCGCGGACTATTTGAACGAACCGGAACTTCTGCCCGATTATGGACTGATACTGACTATTATAAGAGCTTTGGATATAAACCCTTAAAACAAAATATGCTATGGATGAATTCATTAACAAAAATGAATATAAGTATGATATATTCATTTCTTATTCCAGTACCGACAGACCTTTTGTGCAACAAGTGGTATATACCTTGAAAAACAACGGTTACCGGGTGTGGCGCGATGAGGATATCCTCTTCAAATATAGCGGAGAGAGATATAGACCCCATGTTGAGAGTGGGATAGACGAAAGTGCAGTGGTGCTTTATATTCACTCCAACTCGTCGGTACGAAAGACTTTCGTGCAGGACAAGGAACTACCTTATGCCCTGAAGAAAAAAAAGAAAATCTTGCTTTATCCGCATGGGATTAAGTCCAGACCTAAAAATCCAGAAATGTGGAGCATCCAGCGTGTAGCCATAGCAGATAATCCGGAAACGGGAGAAAAGGACGAGATGTTCAGCATCCTTTCCGCTGTACAACGTTGTTTCGGTGACCTGACCCCTTCAGGCCGATATGTGAAGCTTGAGACATGTAGTGAGATATGGTCACCGGAACACATAAGCGCGCAACTGACCAATGTAAAATTTATTCTGCCAATTCCCGAGAGCAGAAGGGAGGAACTGAGAAGTCTGGGATTTTATTCCGAAGCATCGGAAGATACACGGATGCTGGAAAGACTCCGCTGCTTTTTCGAGAAGTATTATAATGATAAAGACGCTGACACTTTCATTGAAGAGACGGCCTGTGAAGTGGCGGATTATGTTCTGGAACGTTTGAGAAGCCATGCTACCATGTTCAACGGACCGATGGTCGGTGTTTCTGAAATTACTGCCCAAAGATCGCCGGACGGAATAGAAACCCATTCATTGACGATGAAAATGTATCGTTCGGACTATTTCACCTTCAAGGTAATGAGCAAAATATATGGGAATTTGATTGCTTCTCTGGGTGACAAGGAGAATCCTTTTGATATACATACCGTTGAGGACATTCCTCATTATGCTCCTTTCCTCTGTTCTTTGGGAATGGGAGGCTTTCTGTTACAGAAAGAAGAACAGAAAGAAAGTGCCTTGTGGATAAAACGCAGTTCGGGATGCGAGGCTGCCAACCTTTATCATTTCAGCTATGACGAGACTGTGGCTATAAAAGACTTGGAGGAGGATGGGAAGACTGTGAATCTGTATGGAACATTATACCGAGGTATCAAGGAAGAATTGGGACTGTCTGGTGATGAACTGATGCACGAGGGAGGAATTTTCGAGATAGGTGTGATTCTGACTTCCAGCCGGATAGAATTGGAATTGCTGTCTTTCCGGGTACTGCATCCTTCGGCTCACTCCCGCTTCCCGGAACTGCTTGAAGCGGCAGATGACTCCAAACTGGAGGTGGGCGAACAGTTTTTCTTGCAGTTGGGAGATTATAGACGGGAGTTGGCAGGACGTTTCCCTACTCCGGAGGCACTGGCCCTAATACAGCGTCTGGAAGTACGTTATAAGGATGAGATGTTGCTGAAGCAGAAACGTAATACACTGTTGGTGCAGATAAGCCCTCTGGCCGAAGTGGGCAAAGATGTGAAGACTGACGACTTTGTGATAATGGGTGACCGTTGCCGCATAGGACAGGAATGCAAAATACACCATTTTGTTCATATCGATGATGATGTGGTGATAGGCAATCGGGTGAAGATACAGAACAATGTGATGATTCCGCATGGGGTAACCCTGGAGGATGGGGTGTTTGTAGGTCCGTCCGTGGTATTTACCAATGATAAGAATCCTCGTTCCATCACTCCGGACGGTCAGTTGAAATCGGGTGATGACTGGACGATGACACCTACCGTAATAAAGGAAGGTGCGTCACTGGGCGGTGGCGCGGTAATTGTCTGTGGAGTGACCATAGGCAGATGGGCGATGGTAGGTGCAGGCGCCGTGGTGACCAAAGATGTTCCAGACTATGCATTGGTCGTGGGCTGTCCTGCCAAAGTGGTAGGGAGAGTGAATGAAAAAGGAGAAATCGTAGCTAGGGAGGAGTTATGAGTAGGATAGATGCATACCGCTATCAGGTAGTGTTGCTGGGAGATTCCACTTTTCTCCAATCGGTCTCTCAGGACTTGCAGCAACAATTAGAGGACAAACTGGCGGAATTGTCTATAGACCGTATGCTGGTGAGGCTGCTTGTGTCGGAGGATGCCCAGGCGATAGATTACAGCTTGCCGGTGGTGGGACTTTATTTCGGTGGCGCGGCATGGGAGGAGAGGTTTGAAACCGACTCTCCCGTTTTACAGTCTCTGCTGAGTAAGGGCATCACTGTCTTGCCGGTAATAAACAGTTCGGATAGGTTCCGGCAGAATGTGCCGAAAGAATTGCATCCTGTCAATGCCATGCGCCTGGGGTCCGGAACTTCCGAAGAACGATTGGCTTCTGTTCTGAACTTTATCTTGCAGGAGTTCCATTTGTTACGCCATCACCGGAAAGTCTTTATCAGTTACTGTCGGGAAGACGCTCTTACTCAGGCTATGCACCTGTATGATACATTATCGGCTCATGGGTTCAATGTTTTTTTGGACACGCACAGCATTAGTAAAGGAATAGATTTCCAACAAGAACTGAAACACCAGTTGATGGATGCGGACATGATGGTAGCATTGCATACTGATAATTATATGAGTCGGGACTGGGTGAAGGAAGAGTTGAATGAAGCCAGTGTTCTGCAAATAGGAGTGATAGAGTTACTGTGCACAGACCAAGGGGACGGACAGGCAGGAAAGAGTATACCGGGTAGCTTGGGATTGCCCATTATAATGAAAAAGATGGATTTGTTGTGTCCTGTCCGTTATCAGGAGATTGAGGAAAAGATAGCCCTTGCCGTAGAACGTTTTTTGGCGAGGAGTTTGCAGGCCCGTATTTCCAATTTGATGGGACCTTTTATAAGTTGGCTGAAAAAAGAGAATTTATCTTATACGCTACATCCTTCACATGTGGTATATGCAGAAGAACAAGATAAAAGGATTTTATTTGTGCCCGCGATAGGTATCCCTGACGCCAAGGTGATGGATGACGCCCGACTGTGGATACAGGAGTATTTGCAGGATGAGGCAGGAAGGCAGGAGGTGAAAGTGTGCCTGGTATACGATCAGCTGTACATGAAGAAGAAATGGATGGAACATCTGCAATGGCTGGATGGGTACTTACCGGTAAAGACTGTTTGTATCCGTGAGTTGGATTCATATTCATATCATCATATATTGGAAAAATGGAAAACAAATTGAAGCATATTTTTCTGTCGGCCAGTATTCCTTCTCCGGAGCGGGATGCGAAATACTATGAAACTGCCGATATGATAGGCATCCGTGACGCAGTCCGCGCATTGGCCGCCACTATTCTTCCTCATGCCCGGTTGGTATGGGGAGGTCATCCTTCCATAACTCCCCTGATTCGTGAGGTGCTGGAAAGAGTAGGAATTAGTTCTTGTGAGATAGAAAAGCATGTGACCCTGTATCAGTCTGCTTTCTTTGAGGGCATGTTCCCCCCAGACAATGAATGTGTGGAACATATAATCTTGACTCAGGTAAGGTTCAGCCAAGGTGTGAAAGACCGCAAAGCCAGTCTGACAGAAATGCGTGAGCAGATGCTTGCTCCTGCACATAACTATGTAGCGGGTATTTTTATTGGAGGCATGGAAGGAGTGGAAATTGAATATGAACTGTTTAAAGAACATCATGCCGATGCGTTACTATTGCCGATGGCAAGTACGGGAGGTGCGGCATTAGAGATTTATAACCGGAATCGGGAAAGTTTTGATATACGTTTGAAGAATGACTTTGATTATCGGACTTTGTTTAGCGAACTGCTGAAGAACAGGCTGTAAGAGTACTGTCTGAGCCGCCCCCGATGCTTTGGCAAGAGCCTGTTGGTAGCTACATTGGAAGCCTATTTCCCAGGTAAGTATGTAGATACAGAAGTGAAAAGTGTTATCGACGAGTAGATAATAGCTTTACATGCATAATATGCGCTGTTTTTCCTTCAAACCTGTCAGCCATACCCTACCCCAACAATGGATTCCGTATCGGCTGACGGATTTGAAGTTTTTTGTTCCTAATACGGTATCCTGTTAAGATACAGACTTTTTTTAGAAAAGTTCTTTCAATACTTGCTTGTTGGCTTCATCGATGACAGCCGTATCCAGCGACGACAAATAAATCATGGTCGTTCCTTCGGAATCATGTCCCATGCTCTCGCTGATGACAGACAAAGGAATATGCTTATGTTTCGCCACGCTAGCCCATGAATGGCGCGCACAGTGCATCGTCAACGGATGGGTAAGCCCTACCATCCTGCCTATGTCCTTCAACCTGCGATTCATAAGAGTGATGGCATTTTTATACTGCTTTCTTTCGTCCACACCACTGTTTTTGAGAATGGGAAGCAGATAAACAGTGCGGTTCCAGGGATATTTCTTCACAATATTTTCCATACATCTCTCCCACCTGATATGGAGCAATTGCCCCGTCTTCTTCCTTTTATAGGATAAAATACCTTCCGACAGGTCTTCCTTACGCAAGTAGGCCATATCGACAAAAGACATTCCGCGAGTGTAGAAACTAAACAAAAACATATCGCGTACATAATCCAAAGTCGAGTTTGGAGGCAATTCCAGCAACCTTATCTGCTTTATCACACTGAGCGGAAGGGCACGCTTGATGGTTTTGCACACTCCTGTATAGACATGCTTGAAAGGATAGCGCTGCAAGGTAATTCCTTGCTCCACCGCACGATTGTACACTGCCCGAAGGATGCGCATATAGAAAGAGACAGTATTCATGCTCACTCCATTGCTCTTTAAATAGGCTTCATAAGCCACCATCATGTCTGAGTCCATTTCACTTAGCGATACATCTTCGCCATTCGTAAATCTCATAAAACTATTAAATGCAGCCGCATAGGTTTCACCTGTACGAGCTTGTTCCGACTCTCTCAAATGAGTAATGTTCGTCTGCATAAATAGTGCCAGGGATTTTTTACTTGAACACCTGTTCTTTAGGTTAATTGTAATCATCGTAATCTAATCTTTAAATTATTTTTCTGACTTAACAGCATCCGACAAAGATAAGTTGTCTGTTTTTTTATTCCTTTGTAATTGAGAAGATAAAACGATGAAGGCATAAGGTATTTTATAAAATGGGACTATTCGCTATGATTACAGGGCGTTCACCTCTGTCTTTAACCGCCCCAAGAGGAAAAATCTCATTTTCCGGGGTTTTATTTCTTTGGTCTGTCTAAAATCCCCCATTTCATCGAAAGAACGGTTAAGAGGAAAGAATCTCATTTCCACTTAACCGTTCTTATTTACAACATGATTACCGAACTTGCCTGCCATAAGCAGAAAGACAAGCTGTTCTCCGCCTTTGTGACAAAAACAAAGGCATAAAGAGAGCGAAATCCGTCTCCCCTACTATAGGCGGTTTTGGATATCCGTGTTACTCAAGTTACGTTCTTTACGTTTGATATCGGCACCGAAGTTATAGCTTACCCCGATACGGAAGCTCGTATAGGTAAAGGTATTGTTGAACTTCGTATAGAGTCCGTTGGAGTAACTGGTTCCGCGCATATTCTTCACCAAAAAATCGCTTACATTCAGGCTCAGATTCAGTTTGTTGCCCAACATACTGTAACGGATACCTCCACTGGCTCCATAGGAACCTTCCCGATGAATCACCTGGCCATGACTCGGTCCGGAATAGTAACCGGAAAGACTGGCAACCAACGTTTTGGCTGTATTCAGATAGAATGTGTTGCGGATATTGATGTTATAATCCCAACCGGAATTTTTAGGATGGGTTTCGGGCGCACTGGAAGTGGTCCTGTTATACTTTAACGTGTGCTGGACAAACGTCTGCAACCACCCCAAACGGAACGTATAAGAGTTGGTAATACCGAAAGAACGGTTTTTCATATAGTTGTCCCACAAAGTGGAAAGGACATGTGTTTCCTCGTTCAGCATCAGCCGCTGCGAGAATACATCAGTGGCATACGAATAGAATATAGAGAAATTCAAGTTGTTCTTCAGGGTATAAGAAAGCTCTGCATTATAGCGATAACTGGGTTTCAGGTCTTCTTTTCCGCGATGTTCGCTATATTTGTTTTCGTAAGTAAGGAAAGGGTTCACCATATTCTGTGCCGGACGCGAAATGCGGCTGGATATATTCATATTCAACACATTATCTTCATTCGGCTTATACATCAGATAGAAAGTAGGGAACAAGCGGGTATAGTCATGCTTGTCCGTTGTCTGCTGGGACTCGGAAATGCCTGTTGTCCGGGTATGCTCCAGACGAAGACCGGCTTTCATTGAGAAATGGGAGCCAAAGTTATGGCTATAGTCGGCATAAAGGGCATAGATTTGTTCTTTATACCGGAAAAAGTCATTTTGAGTGAAAGACACATTGGAGTTATCATACATCAGACGGTTGCGCGTGTCGGTGAAAGATGCTTTCGCACCTGTCGTGAAGCTGTAACTGTCACCGGGAAGGATGAAATCAAGTGCAGAAGAGATTACATCTACCGTACGGTGCTGATTCTTATCATAATTAAACTCCGAGCCGGGGATTATTTCTCCTGTCGGCAGGTGGCTTTCAGAATCAAAATCGAAGAATGTATTGGATTTGTCTTTCAGATAATCGACATCCCATATCATCTTGTGTCCTTTATCTCCCCATGACTTATCGACGTGGAAGTTTACATTCACACGATTCTGTGAATAGTCCTTATCATCACGGCCGAGCATGAATGAATCGGTACGAAGTTCCTGAATGTCGTGCACTTCGGTACGGTTGTCGGTTACATTATTGGGAGCATTGTTGATATAGGTAAGTTGGGTACCTATATTCCATTGTCTGCCCATATCGATATCTATTCCTCCGTCTACATAAAAGGAAGAAAGAGAATAATCGCTTTCGGAACGGCTGCGCCATGTTTGGTCGGTATAGAAACGCCCGTTACGCTCCACATAGCCGGTTTTACCGTAACTTCCGCTACCGTTCAGGTAAGCGGTTACGCGTTGGCGATTGAACTGTAGGCTCAGGCCGCCATACCCATAGTTATATTTCTCACCATACAGATAAGAACCGAAAGCGTTGCCTCCGATATGGTCTTTGACACGTTCCTTGAGGCGGATGTTAAGGATGCCGGCATTGCCTTCGGCATCATAGCGGGCAGGAGGAGTGGTAATCACTTCTACCTTGCTAATTTGAGAAGCACTGTAGGAGCGCAGAAAATTAATGAGTTCCTCACCGGAGAGTTTGGTCTCACGGTCGTTGATATAAATCTTGATTCCTCCTTTTCCTATGATGTCGACCCCGCTTTGAGACACGCGCAAGCCGGGTACATCGTGAAGGAGATCCAATGCATTACCGCCTACGCTGGCAATAGAGTTTCCCGCATCAAAGACAACACGGTCTATCTCACGCCTGATAACGGGCTTGGCGGCTGTCACAGTCACCTCACTCATCGCTATGGACGAGTTTTTCAATACTAAACTGCCTAAATCAGTATCTTTGGATAGGGTAAGAGGCAACGACAAATCCTGATAGCCCAACAGGGTAATACACAGTAAATAGTTCCCTTTGGGTTCTTGCAACCGGAAGCAACCATTCGTATCGGTAATCATTCCATCCAGATACGTACTGTCAGTGGAGTGAAGCAATATAACATTGGCCACTTCGACAGGAGTTCCCGTCTCATCTTTCACACATCCTGATATTCGGTAAGTTTGTGCCGTGATTGTTCCCCATGTACAACATAAAAGGACGAATAGGGAAACAAGTCTTTTTCGTAATAAAGTTTTCATTCTGTAATTCGTTTTGTTTGGCACAAAGGTAACAGCAAGAAGGGGCTTAAACAGACTAAACCAGGAAATAAAAAGTCTTAATCAGATAGAACTATTTCACTGATTATCAAATAGTTTTATTTATAAAAGTCTTAAACAGGGCGAATCGAATCTTAATGGAGACTAAATCCGTATTATGCTGCCTGCGTATTATTTATATATTCCACAATATCTCCTTTCTCATCCATTCCCAACTTCTTTCTGATGGCTGTTTTGCGAACATACACGCTGGCCACGCTCTGTTGTGTCACCACCCCGATTTCTTTTGTCGAGAAGTCGGCACACAACAAACAACATACCTGCTTTTCTTTCTCGGAAAGCAAGTATCCGTAAAGCGTCTCCATCCGGGAATAAAATCCGCTATAAATAGTATCGATAACCTGATAAAGGTCTTCCCACACCAAAAGAGTATCTACAGGAACCTCCTTGTTGGTGATTCCCGATATGCGGCGCAGCAAGTCCTGATTCTGCGAAGTGGGAGCAGTCGCCACCAAACGGATAATACCCAGTTGCTTCAACAGTATCTTTTTAAAGAAGGCGCTGTCATGCTCTGACTCACTCGCTTTATTCGCGTCTTCCAATAGCCGGGTAAGTGTTTCGACACGGTCTTCGGCTTCCGCCAAACGCAGGTGTCGATTGCGAATATAAAAGAAAACACACAAACCACCCACCGCAAAGATAAATAAGAAAGTGACCAGTAACAGTTGTGTACGCTGACGGTCGATTATCAATGTATAATTCTGACGTTCGAGCTTGATTTTTGTATCCATCTGTTGCTGTATGGTGCTCTGCTTGTTCCAATCTGCCAAGATAAGGGAATCGCCAAACCGTCCGGTTCTAATCGTCGAGATACTACCTTCCATAGCGTAGTCCACCACATTCTGTAATTCATAGAGCAAAAGGCGTGTACTGATGTTCACACCAGACTGCTGCTCTGCTTTCGCTTCAGCTTGCCACGCCATATCCAGATAATATGCAGCCGAATCAAGTTGCCGCAAATAAAGAAAGTTCTCAACCAGGATTGCATGGGTGACAGCCATCTTTTCACGATATACCGGCATCAACTCCCAAACACGGCGAATCAGTGCATTTGATTTCTCCACCTTCTCGGAACGCATCAGGTTAGAAGCATAGTTCCGCATATAATGGCATAAATATGCTGTATCTTTATTGGCTTCAGCCATCGCAATGCTCTTCTCATAATAATAAGTGCAAGAGTCGTCGCCAACCAGCCCAAGATTAATGGCGAGAAAATAGAACATTCCTGCCAAATCAGGGGAAGTAGTGTCAGGGGAATAAGCCAAGGCCTCTTTCACATGGCTGACCACCTTACGGTAATCTCTGCGAAGCTCGTAAACAATATTCGCCTTATAATAAAGCAGGTCGCGGACATTGACGGAGTCATTGGCTTGCTTTGCCCGTGCCACTCCGCTATCCAGCTCTGCAATGGCATCATCCAGCCGGTCCATCCATTTCAGGTAGTTCGCCTTCAGGATATAGCCTTTCATCACTTTCTCCCGGTCGCCATGCTTGCGGAAGTAATCCACCGCTTTAGGCAATAAAGAATCTTCTGTCATCGATATATTTCTTGCGCTATGGGCCATCGCTTTTATCCACACATAATTCATCAGTTCTTCTTCCGAGAAGTCGGCCAAATGTTCTTGCTGTTGCGCAAGCAGAGACAGGACACTATCAGGATAATCCGCCATCAATGAATCGGCGCGCTGTAGCAAAGCACGATGATTGGACGGACGACATCCGGCAACAAACAGCAATATGATAATAATTCCCCAAAGGAAAGGTAATTTCTTCATGATATAAATAACAAAGTTATGCCACAAAGATACAAGATTTAAACAAAAACGCATGGTTATTCCTTATAAAGAATTATATTTGTAAACGAACTCTACAAACCCTATATCTGTTATGAAAAGGATAAAATTCATATATTGGCTGACAGGGTTCTGCGTACTCTGTTCCTGCAACTCGAAAGCGGAAAACGACACGCAACAGGCCGCCGCTTTCGAAGTCCGGGATTCCATAGCCGAAACTCCTGCCGAAATTATAGTGAAGGAACTGGCAGCTGAAGATATAAGAATAGAAAAAGAACTGCTTTATGACAAGCATACTTTGGAGGATGTCTATCCTTATAAGGATACGACACGCTGCTTTCAATGGGAAAAGATAAAAGAGAGATTAGCCTTGTTGGAGAATATCCGGCAGAAACCATCACAATGGTGTATCCTTCAGAATTATAAAAACCGAAATGGAGAAGCTCCGCTGGTCAAGAATTTTAAACGGGATGCTTATAAACGTGTGGCCGATACTTTGGGGGTGGAACGATACCAGGGAGTGCCGTTATATGAGCTCAATGATACGCTCACCCCGGTACGTTATGGACTGGATGGACTGCTGACGCGCCATCTGGGTACGGATGGAAAGTTTACGAAAGTCACACCTCTATATATAGGAGGAGAATGGTATGCACCTACCAAATATGTGAAGCTCATTCCTGATACTGTTGTTTTTGATAAAGCTATCTTTGTAGACCGCCACAACCAGAATATCACGACCCTGGAACGAGAAAAGGAGGGGGAATGGTTGGTGCGCAGCATGAATCCGGCCACGACAGGGCAACGGCGGCCGCCTTATGCACAGCCCACACCACTGGGTATGTTTGTCTTGCAAGAAAAGAAGCCAAAGATGATTTTCCTCAAAGACGGCTCCACCGCAACCGGAGGTTTTGCCCCTTATGCCAGCCGCTTCAACAATGGTGGCTACATTCATGGTGTGCCCACAAATGCACCGGCAAAAGGTATTATCGAGTATAGCTATACTTTAGGGACGACACCCCGTTCGCACATGTGCGTGCGCAATGCAACCTCACACGCCAAGTTCATTTTTGATTGGGCACCTGTTAATGAGGCAATTATATTTGTTTTGGAATAGAAATCTTCATAACTAAAAAAGAAAATAACAGCAGACTATTTCCCTGTTATTTTCTTTTCTTCCGACTTTAAGCGCCGTTCTATCTTCTTCACATCCTCACCTCCAGGAAGCTGTTCGGGATAAATACCTCGACTGACCATCATATCACGTACGGCAGCATTATTGTCAATATGTTCTTTTTCGATAGCTCTCTGTCCATAAAGGTCTTTCTGTTGTACATTGATGGAAGTCATCTCTGCAGCAAAATCTTTCGCTTTTATACTAATAGTAGGAAGAAAATCAGCTAATGGACGACTATCAGGAGCACCCAGCTTACGCTTTAATAAGGCTGTATCCAAACGAAATAATGCTTTATCCCCCTTCGAACGGATTATAGCAAATCCTTTGCTATCTACCCCACGCTCATATAATACTCCGGACAGTAGCTTCTCTGTTTCTGCAAGCTTGGTTCGTGCCCGAACCCTCTCATAATCCAATAAACGTTGCTCTACCAGTTCGGCACGTCGGGTCTGTACCGCAAAATAATTTTGGGCAAAAGCTATCGCCGGCTTACGCGCATCACCATTCTGGGCAGTCAAGTAGCAGGCATAACGAGTAAGATAAATATCATCTATCTCTCTTTCTGCCCCTTTTGCCAAACTTATCATTTTGCTGACGTCAGCAAAATGATAAGCTATATCTTCGCCGGCATTGGCACATGCAGCCTTTGCTTTATTGATTATAGCCTCAAAGTTTCTCCATTGGGTGTATCCCAAAAGCGAGTATAACTCTCGTGCACTCCAACACTCCACTCCGTGATAGTCACAAACAATGCTTTCAAATTGTTTAAACAAGTCTTTTATTTCTTCGCTTTTCATTATACCCGCTTTTTTAATACATTTATATATAACCTACAAATATAGCTGTATTTTTCGATTTCACACTGTTAATGAGGCAATTATATTTGTTTTGGAATAGAAATGTACGTAACTTTGCACCCATTATTTAGTTTTCACCTATGTACAAAGCTTTTTTGTTTCTAGTCCTGTTTTTCTTCCCATTCAGTAACGTATCCACCCGGACATCTGTCCCCGAGGAGATGGCAAATATGGTCATTCCTGAAAACGAAGCACCGGACGGCGAAGCTTTATTTGAGGAAATGGATTTGGGAGGGACTGTAAACTTTCTGGCATTCAGGCAAGCTGTGCAAGGTTACAACAAAATAGAACAGAAAAAGAAACCTGTATTAACTCTTATCGACTTTACCAAACCGTCGACCGAAAAGCGTTTGTTCGTGTTCGATATGAAAGACAGAAAGCTACTTTATTCATCAGTGGTAGCACACGGCAAGAATAGTGGAGAAAACTATGCCACTTCTTTCTCCAATACGGTCGGTTCGTATAAAAGCTCACTCGGTTTCTATCTCACCGGAAGCACTTACCAAGGAAAGAATGGTTATTCATTATTATTGGATGGACTGGAGAAAGGAATCAACGACCGCGCACGCGAGCGTGCCATTGTAGTACATGGCGCCGCTTATGCCAATCCTTCCGTATGCAAGTCCGGAAGACTGGGAAGAAGTTTCGGATGTCCGGCATTGCCGCAGGCACTCACCAAACCAATCATTAATACAATAAAAGGAGGCAGTGTACTCTTTATTTATGCCAACAATAAAGAGTATATGGCGAAAAGTACTATTTTACCGCCTCTACAACCGCAAGAGTGGCTCTCTGAAACTCGAAAAACAGCAAATCAGCCATCTTCTTTCTAGAATAAGAAGTTCTTTTAAAATTCTCTTTCCTTCTTTTTTCTATAAAAACCAGGGGAAGAATATGCATAAAGTCATGATTAAATAGAATTACCCGACCAAAAAGATAACGTCAAGGGAATTAACCTATCAGATGCCGGCTTCACCAATCTACGAGAATCGCTTAAAAATTTCCCTCATGCATCCTTATCCGAATTAGAGGATTTATTTGTACTTTTGTTCGCATAACAAAAACACACAACAGTTATGGTGCTCAATTATATTTGGATTGCCTTCTTCCTAACCGCCTTTGCAGTTGCATTGGTACGACTCGTTTTGCTGGGAGATACCCAAGTCTTCCCCGAGATTATCAACTCAACCTTCAGTTCTTCCAAAACTGCATTCGAGATTTCATTGGGATTGACCGGTGTGCTTTCACTCTGGCTTGGAATTATGAAAATAGGTGAGAAAGGAGGAGTCATCGCTTTATTCTCTAAATTGCTGAGCCCTCTGTTTTGCAAACTTTTCCCGGAGATTCCCAAAGGACATCCGGTGACCGGGAGCATCTTTATGAATCTGGCGGCAAATATGCTGGGGCTGGACAATGCAGCCACACCGCTAGGACTGAAAGCAATGGAAGGTTTACAGGAACTGAACCCCAAGAAAGACACAGCCACTAATCCGATGATTATGTTTCTGGTCTTAAACACTTCCGGACTGACACTCATCCCAATCAGTATCATGGTATATCGTGCCCAACTGGAGGCAGCGCAACCGACAGATATTTTTGTACCCATTCTTCTTGCCACTTTCTTCTCAACTCTTGCAGGGATTATCACTGTCAGCATTTACCAGAAAATAAACTTGCTTAACCGCACTATCTTATTGTTTCTGGGAGGAATGAGCCTCCTGGTAGCAGGTATCATCTACTTTTTCAATACCCTCTCCCGGACACAGATTGATATTTATTCGACCACCATTGCCAACGTTTTCTTATTCTTAATCATTATCGGTTTCATCATAGCAGGAGTGAGAAAGAAAATCAATGTATATGATGCATTCGTAGAAGGAGCAAAAGAGGGATTCAGCACCGCTGTACGCATCATCCCCTATCTGGTTGCAATCTTGGTTGCAATTGGCGTTTTCCGTGCTTCCGGTGCAATGGACTATCTGATTGACGGCATCGAAGGTACAGTCAAACTATGCGGCATCAACAGCGATTTTGTGGGCGGACTGCCTACTGCCTTAATGAAGCCGTTAAGCGGAAGTGGGGCCAGAGGACTTATGGTAGACGCCATGACCACTTACGGTCCAGATTCCTTTGTCGGACGTCTGGCATGTATCTTTCAAGGCTCAACGGATACTACTTTTTATATCCTTGCTGTTTACTTTGGCAGTGTAGGTATCGTAAAAACCCGCCATGCGGTGCCTTGCGGACTGTTGGCAGACCTGGCAGGAGTGATTTCGGCTATCTTTATTTGTTACCTTTTCTTTGGATAAAAGAGGATTATCAGAATACTTTATCTATCTTTGCCCGTCTTTAAAAATGAGAAAAGTATGATTAGTTATCAGACAGAAGGCATTGAGATGCCTGCCATTAAGAAAAGGGAAACTACCGAATGGATAAAGAAGGTTGCCGCCGACTATGGAAAAAGAGTCGGTGAAATAGCTTATATCTTCTGCTCCGATGAAAAGATTCTGGAAGTAAACCGCCAATATTTACAACATGATTATTATACGGATATCATTACGTTCGACTATTGTGCCGGCAACCGTCTTTCGGGCGATTTATTCATCAGTCTGGATACTGTCCGCACGAATGCAGAGCAATTCAACCAACCGTACGAACGAGAACTTCACCGCGTCATCATACATGGTATCCTGCATCTTTGCGGCATCAATGACAAAGGTCCCGGAGAACGCGAAATAATGGAAGCGGCAGAAAACAAAGCATTAGAAATGCTGAATATCTGATTCGCTTCTTCCACACATACTATCAGTCTTGAAGCGGAAAACAGGGTCGGTTTTTATTCTTGGGGATTTAATAGATGAAGCAAACACCTGTCGAAGTTGTGTCGAAACGCTCATAAACTAAAAATCACCCTCTTCCGGGCGCTGCATACGTTTTAAACTCCCTAAGTCGTTTCATTAGCCGGACTAAGCGTTTTCGTCCTTTCGATTACGTCTGTCTGTCCGTCGGATTACTACAGTCTCCGGCAGTGGACTGTATAGTCCGCTACAGTAGACTGTACAGTCCATTGCAGTGGACTGTACGGTCTGCTGCAATGGACTGTAATAATCTTCCGTTTAAAAGGGCTTGGTTGCCCCTACGAAACGGCTTACTCTTCCCTTTGCATCCGATATGACATATCGCATCCCCAAGAAACCAATCTGCCCCGACATACATCGCTCCCAAACAGAGCACTTCAATGAGAAAGTACTCGATTCCTGACAAAATAATCCCTCGATTCTCTTTTTTATCATCCTTTTTCCTCTCTCTATCATTTTCTAACAATCCCTCAACCTACTTTCTGACAACTTTTTAGTAATTTTGCCACGGTAAAAAGAAATAAATCAATGGATTTTAAGTACGACGTAATTGTAATTGGTGCCGGACATGCCGGTTGTGAAGCAGCCGCTGCCGCAGCGAACCTGGGTTCAAAGACTTGCCTTATCACTATGGACATGAATAAGATTGGGCAAATGAGCTGTAACCCGGCTGTGGGAGGCATCGCAAAAGGACAAATCGTAAGAGAGATAGATGCACTCGGAGGATACATGGGAATTGTAACCGACCGCACTGCTATCCAGTTCCGCATGCTCAACCGCTCAAAAGGGCCTGCCATGTGGAGCCCGCGTGCGCAGTGCGACCGTGGTAAATTTATCTGGGCATGGCGTGAAATATTAGAGAACACACCCAATCTGCATATCTGGCAAGATACAGTAGAGGAGTTGATAGTCGAAAATGGTGAAGTAACCGGACTGGTCACTTGTTGGGGAGTTACATTCCATGCAAAATGTATCGTGCTGACCGCAGGAACTTTTCTGAATGGGCTGATGCATATCGGCCATAAGAAGTTGGCGGGAGGACGAATCGCCGAACCAGCTTCTTACCATTTGACCGAGTCTATCACTCGCCACGGTATCACTGCCGGACGAATGAAAACCGGTACTCCTGTTCGTATTGACGGTCGCAGCGTACACTATGAACTGATGGAAACACAAGATGGAGAAAATGACTTCCATCGCTTCTCTTTCATGAGTGAGCCGCGCAAACTTAAACAACTGCAATGCTGGACTTGCTTTACGAATGAAGAAGTGCACAAGATTCTGCGTGAAGGACTCCCCGACTCTCCCCTTTTCAACGGACAAATTCAGAGTATCGGTCCCCGCTATTGCCCCAGTATAGAAACAAAAATCGTAACCTTCCCGGATAAAGAACAGCATCAGCTCTTCTTGGAACCTGAAGGCGAAACGACACAGGAACTTTACCTCAATGGTTTCTCCTCTTCCCTGCCAATGGATATCCAACTAGCCGCATTGAAGAAGGTACCTGCTTTCAAGGATTTGGTTGTTTACCGCCCCGGCTATGCCATCGAATATGATTATTTCGATCCTACCCAACTGCAACATACGTTGGAATCGAAAGTAATCAAAAACTTGTTCCTTGCCGGACAAGTGAACGGAACAACCGGTTACGAAGAAGCCGGAGGGCAAGGTATCATTGCCGGCATCAATGCACATATCAACTGCCACGGTGGAGAGCCATTCACCTTGGCACGAGACGAAGCTTACATCGGTGTATTGATTGACGACCTCGTGACAAAAGGTGTTGACGAGCCCTACCGTATGTTTACCTCACGCGCCGAATATCGCATCCTGCTCCGTCAGGATGATGCTGACATGCGCCTGACCGAGCGGGCATATAAGCTGGGCCTTGTCAAACAAGACCGCTATGAGCATCTGTGCAGCAAGCGTGAAGCTGTAAACTCCATCATTGATTTTACCAAGAAGTTCTCTATCAAAGCAGCACTCATCAATGACGCTTTGGAAAGTCTGGGAACTGCCCGCCTCACCCACGGATGCAAATTAATAGATTTAATAAACCGTCCACAAGTAACGATAGAAAGCATCGCCGAACATATCCCCGCGTTCAAAGAAATGCTGAACAATATAACCGACCGCAAAGAAGAGATAATCGAAGCAGCCGAAGTACTTATCAAGTATCAGGGATATATCGACCGTGAACGGATGATAGCCGACAAGATTCACCGTCTGGAAGCTATCCGCATAAAAGGTAAGTTTGATTATAATTCGCTGAACTCGCTCTCTACCGAGGCCCGTCAGAAATTAATAAAGATAGACCCTGAAACATTAGCGCAAGCCAGCCGTATCCCGGGAATCTCGCCCAGCGATATCAATGTCCTGCTGGTGCTTCTCGGAAGATAAAGAGGCAATGTTTCACGTGAAACAAGTTATTTAATTATTAAACAATAAAACGCTGGTTATGAGCAAAGAAACGCTATTAGCTAATTTAAGAGAAATACCTGATTTTCCTATCCCGGGTATTTTATTCTATGATGTCACTACGCTGTTCAAGAGTGCCGAGTGCATGCAAGAGATGTTGGACACATTGTATGAGATGTACAAGGACAAAGGCATCACCAAAGTGGTGGGTATCGAATCGCGAGGCTTCATCATGGGTGGTGCTTTGGCCGCACGTTTAGGCGCAGGTTTTGTAATGGCACGTAAACCGGGCAAGCTCCCCGCTGAAGTATTGGAGGAAACATACGCCAAAGAATACGGAACCGACACCATCCAAATACACAAGGATGCTATCAGTGAAGACGATGTTGTTTTGCTGCACGACGATTTATTGGCTACAGGCGGAACAATGGCAGCCACTCATCGCTTAGTGCAGAAGTGCGGTGCCAAGAAAACATATATCAATTTCATTATAGAATTAAAAGAGCTGAACGGAAGAAAAGCATTCCCTGCAGATATCACTGTGGATACACTGCTGCAATTATAACTTCGCCTGCAGTCGAAAAATGTACTTTGGAGGTGTGTCAAAACTAAAATGGCCTATCCAATCGTCAACTGTAGAGGCAGGGGTTGCCTGCCCGAAGACACAAAGCAAACTGTTTTCGGGCGAGCGAACCTCGCCTCTACGAACTAAACGACAGTATTATCCACATTTTGACACAACCCCATATTCCGAATAATGTATTCGCGAATAGCTGCGAATAACCAAACATTACCGCTACAGCCAAAGATAGTATATAAACCTTTGGAATAGACGTATGAAATCCGTCTTTAGCCCAAGACAATAACATTGTAACAATATGGAGAAAAAAGAAGAGATTAGCACCAATGAATATCTGAGAGGAATTGTTCTCAATCTTCCCGAAAGCCCCGGCATTTATCAATATCTGAATGCTGAAGGAACCATTATTTACGTTGGAAAGGCAAAGAACTTAAAACGTAGAGTCTCTTCTTATTTCAACAGAGAACACCCTAACGGAAAGACACGGGTGTTGGTCAGCAAGATTGCAGATATCCGTTATATCGTAGTGAAAACAGAGGAGGATGCTCTCTTACTCGAAAATAACCTAATCAAGAAATACCGTCCGCGTTACAATGTGATGCTGAAGGATGACAAGACCTACCCTTCTATCTGCGTAAGCAACGAATACTTTCCCCGCATCTTCAAGACACGTAAGATTATACGCAACGGCTCCAGTTATTACGGCCCGTATAGTCATGTTCCATCGATGTATGCCGTACTCGATTTGATTAAAAAGCTCTATCCTATCCGTACCTGCAAACTGAACCTCACCCCGGAGAATATCAACGCCGGAAAGTTTGATGTCTGTCTGGAGTATCATATAAAGAATTGCAAGGGACCGTGCATAGGACGCCAGTCTCACGAAGATTACCTGAAAGACATCAGTGAAATCAAGGAAATTTTAAAAGGTGATACACAAATTGTGAGCGACCTGCTCATGGAGGAGATGCAAGCTTTGGCTTCTGAAATGAAGTTTGAAGAAGCGCAAAAGATAAAGGAAAAATACGACCTCATCGAGACCTATCGTTCCAAAAGTGAGGTTGTCAATTCCATCATTCATAATGTCGATGTATTTTCCATTGAAATGGATGAAAACTCAGCTTACATCAATTACCTCCACATCACCAACGGTTGCATAAACCAAGCCTTCACATTCGAATATAAAAAGCGTTTGAATGAAACCAAAGAAGAACTTTTGCAATTGGGAATAGTGGAAATGAGGGAACGATACAACAGCACTTCACGCGAGATTATTGTCCCGTTCGAGGTGGATATGGAGATGAACAATGTCACTTTCACCATCCCCCAAAGAGGTGAGAAGAAACACTTGCTCGACCTTTCCGTCATGAATGTAAAGCAATATAAAGTAGACCGTCTGAAACAAGCGGACAAGCTGAATCCCGAGCAAAAGAAAGTGCGCATCCTGAAAGAAATACAAGACCAACTGCACATGGAGAAAATGCCTGTCCACATCGAATGTTTCGATAACTCCAATATCCAAGGCTCGGATGCCGTAGCCGCCTGTGTGGTGTTCAAAATGGGTAAGCCCAGCAAACAGGACTATCGCAAGTTTAATATTAAAACGGTAGAAGGCCCCGATGATTATGCCTCCATGAAGGAAGTTGTCCGACGCCGCTATACTCGTGCCGTCGAGGAAGGTTCTCCCCTGCCCGACCTCATCATTACTGACGGTGGAAAGGGGCAAATGGAGGTCGTTCGTGAAGTGATTGAAGACGAACTTCATCTGAATATTCCCATTGCCGGACTTGCCAAAGACCGCAGACACCGCACCTCGGAACTGCTTTACGGATTTCCTCCACTTACCATCGGCATTAAACAAAGTACACCGTTATTTCATCTTCTAGAGAATATACAAGACGAAGTACATCGGTTCGCCATCACTTTCCATCGTGACAAACGGAGCAAGAGTCAGGTAGCCTCTGCTTTGGACAGTATTCCGGGAATCGGCGAGAAGCGCAAATCCGCCCTTCTAAAAACGTTTAAGAGCGTGGCACGCATTAAAAAAGCCACACTAGAAGAAATAGCTGCCGTAGTGGGCGAAGCCGCCGCTAAAAATATCAAAGAAAGCCTTACAGAATAAAAGGGATTTTCTACCTTTGCATCTATACTACCTGCAAGAAACGATAAAAAATAAAATATGAGAATAGTTATACAACGAGTAAGCCATGCATCCGTCACCATCGATGGGGTCTGCAAGTCGGCCATAGAAGAAGGATTAATGATATTGGTAGGCATTGAAGAAGCTGACAATCAGGAAGATGCAGACTGGCTATGCAAAAAGGTTATTGGTCTGAGAGTGTTTGATGATGAAAATGGAGTAATGAATAAGTCCATCCTCGAGGCTGAAGGTAACATATTGGTTATCAGCCAATTTACTTTATTCGCATCCTATAAGAAAGGCAATCGCCCCTCTTACATCCGTGCGGCACGGCCTGAAACAGCCATTCCTTTATATGAATACTTCTGCAGCGAACTCAGCATCGCCCTTGGACGTGAAGTAGGCACAGGAGAATTCGGAGCCGACATGAAAGTTGAACTTCTGAACAACGGCCCTGTTACTATATGTATGGACTCAAAAAACAAAGAATAATATGACACTGGAAGAAGCACAGAAAGAAGTAGACCGCTGGATTAAGACATACGGTGTGCGCTACTTCAGCGAACTGACCAATATGGCCGTACTGACTGAAGAAGTGGGTGAGCTGGCCCGCATCATGGCACGTAAATATGGTGACCAATCCTTCAAGGAAGGTGAAAAATGTAACCTTGCAGACGAAATGGCCGATGTGCTTTGGGTGCTCCTCTGCCTCGCCAACCAGACAGGTGTAGACCTGACGGAAGCCTTTCATCGGAATCTCGAAAAGAAAACAAACCGAGACAAGGACAGACATAAAAACAACCCCAAATTATAAAGAATTATGGAACATAACCACGATTGTAGCCACGGTCACGAACATGACCACGGACACGAAGACGCTCATGACAAGTATATGGAAGCACTTGCCAAATACAACACCCATCTGAATGATGAAGATGTAAAAGCAAAAGTAGCCCATTTCATCGAAGAGCATCTGGCTGAAAACAATACACCGGAAGTTAAGAAATTCCTCTTCCATTGCATTGACCTCACCACGTTAAAGTGTACCGACTCGGAAGAAAGTGTGATGAAATTTACCGAGAAGGTGAACGATTTCGTTGATAAATATCCCGATTTGGACAATGTAGCCGCCATTTGTGTTTACCCCAATATGGCAGAGATAGTAAATGATACACTGGAAGCCGACAAGGTAAACATTGCCTGTGTATCGGGGGGATTTCCCTCTTCACAGACATTCATTGAAGTGAAAGTGGCAGAAACAGCCATGGCTATTCATAGCGGTGCAGGCGAAATAGACATTGTCATCCCGGTCGGTAAGTTCCTGACAGGTGACTACGAAGGAATGTGCGATGAAATCGAAGAATTAAAAGCAGTATGCGGAGACAAGCATTTGAAAGTAATTCTGGAAACAGGAGCACTCGGAAATGCTTCCAACATTAAGAAGGCATCCATTTTATCGATGTATTCGGGTGCAGACTTCATCAAGACCTCTACCGGCAAAGAGAATCCTGCCGCCACTCCCGAAGCGGCCTATGTGATGTGCGAAGCCATCAAAGAATATTATATGGCTACGGGCAGAAAGGTCGGCTTCAAACCCGCAGGAGGTATCAATACCGTGCACGATGCACTGGTATACTACACCATCGTAAAAGAAATATTGGGTAAAGAATGGTTGACCAATGAATTATTCCGTTTGGGAACAAGCCGCCTGGCCAATCTGCTCCTTTCCGAGATTGTCGGTCAGGAAACCAAGTTCTTCTAAGAGCCGCATACGCTACCATTATCGATAAGGGTGTGTCAAAACAAAAATGCCCCTTCCGAAAAGTTACAGATTGTAACTACCAAACTTAAAAGAGCCGTATCAAACTCTGTCGCGAGTAATGATACGGCTCTTTCTCTTGCTTTTAACGACACCATCATACCCCCAAACAATGGGCATTGTTTGGGAAAGTTGTTTCCATTGTTTTCATAAAGTGTCCCTATTGTTTTGAGAAAGTCTCCCTTCGGAAATTAAATTACCTGTCCATCTAAAAAACGCTTGAAGCAATTCCCTATTCCAACTTGAGGTGAGGGCTATTTTTCCCGTTCTATCACGTAATCAATATAAGCAGTCAAAGCATCTTTAATGCCTGTGTCGGCAGTGGAAGGAAGCAACCCCAATGCTTTATTACGATAGTCCACCATCACCTGTTTAGCATACTCTATACCGCCATTCTTCTTCACATAATCGATGAAAAGGGATATTTCTGCATCTGTGGCGTCCAAGGATTTAATGCGAAGCGCCAATTGGCACATCCGCTCATCCCCCAAAGTATTCAGAACATGCAATGCCGGTAATGTCAACTTACCCTCATGCATATCATTGCCGGTCGGCTTGCCTATCTCATCGGGAGAATAATAATCGAAGATATCATCCTTAATCTGGAAAGCAATCCCAATCATCTCACCAAACAACCGTGCATTTTTCACCATTTCATCGGAAGAGTCGACCGCTACAGCCCCGGCTTCGGCACTGGCTGTAAAGAGAGCGGCTGTCTTCTTACGAATCACATCATAATAAACTTCTTCGGAAAACTCGGAAGCATTGATATTGGTCAACTGGATAATCTCACCTTCTGCAAGATTTTGCCCCAGCCGTGCCACCAAATCAACAATACGGATAGAACCCGTCATGGCAGAATGCTTCAGACTGGTAGCCAACATATAGTCTCCCACCAATACAGATACCTTATTATTATAGATAGCATTCACCGACGACTGCCCGCGTCGCTTATCGCTTTCGTCCACCACATCGTCATGCACCAGACTTGCCGTGTGAAGCAACTCCAGCGAAAGAGCGGCATGAAGTGTAGAATGATTGATTTCACCGAATAATTTGGCCATCAGCAACGTCAGGATAGGACGCATCATCTTGCCATTCCTCTGCTTAATATAGGTCAGCACCTCACTAAGTAAAGGATTGGAGCTTTGGAGCGAAGCGTCAAACAAGGATTTGAACTCTTCAAACTCCTTAATAATAGGCAATTTGATTTGCTGTAACTTCTCCATACAGGTTAATTTGAGCACAAAAGTAGTAATAAAACGCGGAATACGGTATTTTTTTGTACTTTTACCATGAAAAAACTAAAGATTTTTAAGAATGGACAAACTTTTTCTGCTGGATGCTTATGCATTGATATATCGCGCATACTACGCTTTCATCAAAAGCCCGCGCATTAACTCCAAGGGTTTCAACACTTCAGCCGTACTCGGCTTTGTCAATACGCTGGAGGATGTATTGAAAAAAGAAAACCCGACACACATTGGTGTAGCATTCGACCCTGCCGGACCTACTTTCCGCCACGAAGCATACGAACAATACAAGGCCCAGCGCGAAGAAACGCCGGAGGCAATCCGTTTGTCCGTACCTATTATAAAGGACATTATCCGCGCTTACCGCATTCCCATTCTTGAGGTTTCAGGTTATGAAGCCGATGATGTAATCGGTACATTGGCTACCGAAGCCGGACGGCGCGGCATCACAACTTATATGATGACTCCCGACAAGGATTATGGCCAACTGGTGAGTGATTATGTGTTTATGTACCGTCCCAAATATGGTGACAAAGAATTTGAGGTAATGGGGATAGAACAGGTAAAAGCGAAGTTCGATATCCAGTCGCCGGCCCAAGTCATCGATATGCTGGGATTAATGGGTGACTCATCCGACAACATCCCCGGCTGTCCGGGCGTGGGAGAAAAGACGGCACAAAAACTCATCGCCCAATATGGAAGCATTGAGAACCTCCTCTCCCACACCGATGAGTTGAAAGGCGCACTGAAGACAAAGGTGGAAACTAATCGAAAAATGATTGAGTTCTCCAAATTTCTGGCGACCATTAAAATCGACGTTCCCATTGCGCTGAACATGGACGAGCTGAAACGTGAAGAACCCAACGAAGAAGAACTTCGGAAGATTTTTGAGGAAATGGAATTCCGCACACTCATCGACCGCGTTTTTAACCGTGAAAAGAAAACGGCTTCGGCAAGTGCGGCTTCAAAGTCACACGGCAATGCACAAGGCTCACTTTTCGGTGACCAACCTTCGTTATTTGACCAGCCGAGCCCTTCGTCATCTTCACAGGCTTCATCGCAAGGCAATCTCTTTGCAGAATTTGAAGACGAGAATACAGGAAGCGGAAATTATTCAAATCTCGCATGTTTAGAAAACTTAAAATACGACTATCAACTCGTTGATACAGAAGAGAAAAGAGTCGATTTAATACAAAAGTTACTTACAAAAGAAACTTTCAGTCTAGACACGGAAACAACAGGAACCGACCCTATCACCGCCAAACTGGTAGGAATGAGTTTCAGCTACGCCGAAAACCAAGCTTTCTATGTTCCCATTCCCGCCGAACAAGAAGAAGCACAAAAAATTGTTAATGAGTTCCGACCGGTATTTGAAAAAGCAGGAGCACTGAAAGTGGGACAAAATATCAAGTACGATATGTTGGTGCTAAGCAACTACGGAGTGGAAGTTTGCGGTCCGCTGTTCGACACCATGGTAGCACACTACGTGCTGCAACCCGAACTGCGCCATAACATGGACTATCTGGCAGAAATCTATCTGCATTATCAGACGATTCATATAGAAGAGCTCATCGGACCTAAAGGCAAAAGCCAAAAGAATATGCGTGACCTCCCTCCCGAAGCTATATATAAGTACGCGTGCGAGGATGCCGATGTCACCTTAAAGCTAAAGCATGCACTAGAGAAGGAACTGAAAGAGCAAGGAGCCGAAAAACTCTTCTACGAAATAGAGATGCCCCTAGTACCCGTCCTTGCCTATATGGAAAGAAATGGCGTGCGTGTAGACACGGAAGCACTGAAACAAACCTCGGAGCATTTCACAGCTCGCATGAATCAAATAGAAGAAGAAGTGCACCGGTTGGCAGGGACAGACTTCAACATTGCATCGCCCAAACAAGTGGGAGAAGTCTTGTTTGACAAGTTACACATCGTAGAAAAAGCGAAAAAAACAAAGACCGGCCAATACGTGACCAGTGAGGAAGTATTGGAAAGTCTGCGCGGAAAGCATGAAATAGTGGGCAAGATTCTGGAACATCGAGGACTGAAGAAACTACTTGGAACCTATATCGATGCCCTACCCCTGCTTATTAATCCGGAAACAGGCAAAATACATACGTCTTTCAACCAGACGGTAACCGCCACAGGGCGCCTCAGTTCGAGTAACCCGAACCTGCAAAATATCCCTATCCGCAACGAAGACGGTAAAGAAATCCGCAAAGCATTCATCCCGGAAGACGGATGCGAGTTTTTCTCTGCCGACTATTCTCAGATAGAGCTCCGCATCATGGCCCACTTAAGCGGTGACAAAAATATGATAGAAGCCTTCCGCGAAGGAGACGACATCCATGCCGCCACAGCCGCCAAAGTATATAAAATAGCCATCGAAGACGTGACGCGCGAACAACGCAGTAAAGCCAAAACCGCCAATTTCGGTATTATCTACGGCATCTCGGTGTTCGGACTGGCAGAACGCATGAATGTTCCCCGCCAAGAAGCTAAAGAACTGATAGACGGCTATTTCGAGACCTATCCGCAAATCAAGGAATATATGGAGAAAAGCATCGAACGAGCACGTGCCAACGGTTACATCGAAACCATCTTCGGCCGTAAACGTTTCTTGCCGGACATCAATTCACGCAATGCCGTAGTACGCGGATATGCTGAGCGAAATGCCATAAACGCTCCCATTCAGGGAAGTGCAGCCGACATTATCAAGGTAGCCATGATTAAGATATTCCAACGCTTTCAATCTGAAAGTATACGTTCAAAAATGATACTTCAGGTGCATGATGAGTTAAACTTCAGTGTTGTGCCCGAAGAGAAGGAAAAAGTACAGCAGATTGTAATGGAAGAAATGGAAAAAGCCTATCTGATGCAAGTACCTTTAAAGGCAGACTGCGGCTGGGGAAATAATTGGCTGGAAGCACATTAACAAAAGTACATAAGCAGACAATACGCTATATCACAACATATTAAAGGAGACCAAACGAATGGTCTCCTTTTTTATCCGCCTATCATTATCGTACGCTCAAGCCCCTGTTTATCCCCTTCCTCCCCAAAGACCGCCAACCCGATAACACAGAAATAAACAACTGTCATTTCCCCGCTACTCCCCTATTATTCAAAATAAATACATGAGGCCCTTTTTCTCCCCCTTAGATACATTCTGTTACATACCGAAAACTTCAAATTATTAATATTTGTTTATTTAGTGACATTTTGCAAAAATATCATCTTTTTATTGCAGATTTGTTAGGTTGTTCAATTTCTTTTTGTACATTTGCACCGCTTTTAGAAACAATATGAAAGTAACAATCTAACACGCTAATATCATGAAGAAGATTAATTTTTTGAAAGGAATGCTCTCTGTAGCAATGCTATTTATTGCCAGCCTTACAATTTCCGCTGCAAATCCGGGTGACAACCTGATTCACAATACAGAAGAAGTAAACGGAGTAATCGTTTCGGAAACTGTTTTCAAGATGGACGGTAATATGCTGACCAATTACATGAAGCACAACTATAAGTACGATGCAAACCAACAACGTACCGAAGATGAAACCCAGAAATGGAACAGTAACAAGAACTGTTGGGAGAACACCCTCTGCATCCGCTACACTCACGGAAACAAGAGCATTACTACCGAATATTACAAATGGAACTCTAAGAAGAAAGAATATATATTAGTACCTGAAATGACCGTAACTATGGATAAATAAAATGTTCGCTTAACTAACAATCTAACACTTTTCATAAAATTCTAAACGAAAGGGCAGTCGCGATGACTGCCCTTTTTCGTACTCCTCCGACCAATTCTACCTGCAATTATGAAGCACGATAAAAAAAGAATGGTTATCTTTGCAGGCAAATTAATGGATAATAATCAAAAAAACAGATAGATAATGGCTTTACAATGTGGCATTGTCGGCCTTCCGAACGTAGGAAAGTCGACACTTTTCAATTGCTTATCAAATGCAAAGGCTCAAGCAGCCAACTTCCCTTTTTGTACCATCGAACCCAATGTAGGCGTCATCACCGTACCCGACGAACGTTTGACCAAGCTTGCCGAGCTGGTCCATCCGGGACGCATCGTACCCACCACAGTGGAAATAGTTGACATAGCCGGACTGGTGAAAGGCGCCAGCAAAGGCGAAGGATTAGGAAACAAATTCTTGGCCAATATCCGCGAGACCGACGCCATCCTGCACGTGCTCCGCTGCTTTGACGATGAAAATGTAACCCACGTGGACGGCAGTGTAGACCCTGTACGCGATAAGGAAATCATCGACACCGAACTCCAGCTGAAAGACTTGGAGACCATTGAAAGCCGCATCCAGAAAGTGCAGAAACAGGCACAAACGGGCGGTGACAAGGTGGCCAAGCAAACATACGAAGTGCTTGTCAAATACAAAGAAGCCTTGGAGCAGGGCAAGTCTGCCCGCACCGTACAATTTGAAAGCAAAGACGAACAAAAGATTGCCAAAGAATTGTTCCTGTTGACTTCCAAACCGGTGATGTATGTATGCAATGTGGACGAAGCGAGCGCAGTCAGCGGTAACAAATATGTCGAGATGGTGCGCGAAGCCGTAAAAGAAGAAAATGCAGAAATCTTGGTCGTAGCAGCCAAGACAGAAGCCGACATTGCAGAACTGGAAACATACGAAGACCGCCAGATGTTCCTGCAGGAAGTAGGTTTGGAAGAATCAGGTGTCAACCGTTTGATTAAAGCAGCCTACAAGCTGTTGGATTTAGAGACATTCATCACAGCCGGAGAAATGGAAGTGAAGGCATGGACTTACCGCAAAGGCTGGAAAGCCCCCCAATGCGCCGGAGTTATCCATACCGACTTTGAAAAAGGCTTTATCCGTGCCGAAGTCATCAAATACGAAGATTACATTCATTATGGTTCGGAAGCAGCCGTAAAGGAAGCCGGAAAGATGGGCATTGAAGGCAAGGAATATGTGGTGCAGGATGGCGACATCATGCACTTCCGCTTCAATGTGTAAGATATTCTCTTGTTGGGCAATTGTAAGATATCATTAACAACTGCCCAACATAACATTAATCAATCATATACCCAAAATGACAAACAACGAACCTAACTTTCTTATTATAGGAACCGGTGGCGTTGGAGGCAGCATTGCCGGTTTTCTTGCTTTAGCAGGAAAAAATGTGACATGCATTGCCCGTGGCAAACACCTGGAAGCCATCCGCGAAAAAGGACTTCACTTGAAGTCGGATTTAAAAGGCGAACATTACCTTCCCATAAAAGCCTGTACAGCCGAAGAATATGACGGACAAGCAGACGTCATCTTCGTATGCGTAAAGGGATATTCCATCGACTCCATTCAGGACGTTCTGGAACGCGCTTCGCACCCAGACACTTTAGTGATTCCTATCCTGAATGTGTATGGAACCGGTCCCCGCATCGGCCGACTTGTTCCACGTGTAACGGTGCTCGACGGCTGCATATACATTGTCGGTTTCGTATCCGGCACAGGCGAAATCACGCAAATGGGCAAGATATTCCGCCTTGTCTTTGGAGCACGCCCCGAACAAGGCATAGCTCCCGAACGCCTGAAAGCCATCGCAACTATACTGATAGATGCAGGCATCAAGGCAGACATATCGGATGACATCAACCGAGACACTTTCATCAAATGGTCCTTCATCTCTGCCATGGCATGCACAGGAGCTTATCACGACGTACCGATGGGCGCATTGCAGCACCCCGGCGCAGAACGCGATACCTTTATCGGCCTGTCGCGCGAAAGTAGCGAAATGGGACGTCGCATGGGCATCATATTTCCCGAAGACCCGATAGAATACAACCTGAAAGTAATTGACAAGCTAGACCCCCAAAGCACTGCCTCCATGCAGAAGGACATTGCCAAAGGCCACGAATCAGAGATACAGGGAATGCTGTTCGACATGATTGAACTGGGAGAAAAACTGGAGGTGGACATGCCTACTTATCGCAAAGTGGAAAAGAAATTCAAGACCTGTCATTCGTAACCCCCAAAATTATGCACCAATTACTCCATATCGTCTGGAATCCCGAAATAGAGGCAATCTCTATCTTCGGCATCACTATCCGTTACTATTCCATCCTGTTTGTCACAGGACTGATTTTGGCCTACTGGGTCATCTCCAAACTGTATAAAGACCAAAAGATTCCGTATGAGAAATTTGATTCCCTCTTTATTTACTGCCTGCTGGGTATCGTTGCAGGCGCACGGTTGGGGCATTGCCTGTTTTATGAACCGGGCTATTGGCTTTCCCACCCTCTCGAAATGATTCTTCCCGTCAAGTTTATAGACGGAGGCATCAAATGGACAGGCTATCTAGGTTTAGCGAGCCACGGAGGAACCATCGGATTGCTACTCTCCCTTTGGATTTATGCCCGTAAAATGAAATTAAACTATCTTTCCGTACTCGACAACATTGCCATTGCCACCCCTATCGCCGCCTGTTTTATCCGTTTGGGCAACTTGATGAATGGCGAGATAGTCGGCAAACTGAGTAATGTGCCCTGGGCATTCATCTTCCCCCGCGAAGGAATGCAACCGCGCCATCCGGCACAACTCTATGAAGCCATAGCCTATCTCATCATCTTCGTCATAGGACTGTCTTTATACAAGAAATACAAAACCTCCCTCCTTCCGGGTTTCTATTTCGGCTACTGCCTCACCACCATCTTCGTTTTCCGCTTCTTCGTAGAGTTTATCAAAGCAAGCCAAGAAGCATACGAAGACAGCATGATGCTCAATATGGGGCAATGGCTCAGCATTCCGTTTATCCTCATCGGAGCACATTTTATGTATCACTCTTTCAAACCGGCTAAAAACAAATGAAACATATCATAGACATTGACACTTGGGAACGTCGGGACAACTATAATTTCTTCCGCACTTTCCACAATTCATGGATTTCCATCACCAGCGAGGTAGAATGCGGCGAAGCCCTTGCTGCGGCAAAAGCCTCCGGACGCTCCTTTTTCCTTTATTATCTTTATGCCATCCTTCGGGCTGCCAATGAAGTGAAAGAGTTCAGATTTCGTACAGACAAGCATGGAAATGTAGTTTATCATGACACGGTGGACATGAGTACCCCCATCGCCGTGCCGGGAAAGACCTTCTACACGGTGCGCATCCCCTATCATGAAGATTTCGAATGTTTCTATGCAGAAGCACGCCGCATCATCACTTCTATCCCCGAAGACGGCGACCCATACGGCACCGACAAAGAGATAGAAGAAAAAGGAGACTATGATGTAGTTCAGCTCAGTGCCACTCCCCAGCTTTACTTCACCTCGCTCACCTACACCCAGAAAGAACCGGAGCACCCGCTGGACTATCCATTAATGAATGCAGGAAAGGCTGTCATCCGGGGTGGAGTACCGGTGATGCCCATCGCCTTGACTGTCAGCCACGCTTTTGTAGACGGAGCGCATATAGCACAGTTCTTTCAGAAAGTTGAAAAGACAATGAAAGAACTGGCTGAAGCCAAATAACAGGTTAAAGGAAGGGATACCATTTCATGACCACGCACGAATGATATCCCTTTTACTAGAATTCCTTAAAACAGTCAATGCACTGTCCGGCTTCACATTCAGCTATGAATCTACCTGATATAATACCTCTAAAAGAGAAAGATAACTGCCTGAGAAGCATTTACGTACTTTTTTATCAGCACTTTCCCAAATACACAATCCAGCCTTCCTCCTGAGTGAACGAGAATAGACGATTAATATTGTAAAACCTTACCGACTGATATCATAAGTATATATTTTATAAGGCTCCTTCCTATTTACTGCATACAATATTCCATTCGGAGAAACAGTAAACTTGTCATATACTTTATCAAACAGAAATCTATTTTTCAAATTTCCATCCCAATCCCATACTTGCAATTCCGGTATGGCGCCTTTTACATATATCTGTTCACTAGTAACACCTTGATAAAAAAGAACATAAATCGTATCATCCATAGCCACTGCCGACAACCAAAAAGGGGTAGTAATTCTTTCTCTTAGCTTCTCCAATGTATTATGCCGCTCCGGAATATCTTTTAGCCTGATTTCCTGTAACAGTTCTCCAGCCATACTGTATTTGCGGATAAGGTTATGATATATATAAAAGTCAAATATAACCTTTTTGCCCATTCTTCCGGCCGTACATTTATAATCTAATCGGGCCTGTTCCTCCTGCTCTAGATTTTTAGATGGATAATCGCCAAAAGGGACAGCAGTTCCACTCGAATAAATAAAATGTTCTTTTCCACTAGAACCGTCCGTATTACCACTCATAATATAATAATCATTATCCAACCGAACTAACTGATTTATTGCATCAGGAATAGCTATTGCTACATTGTGTACTATACAGATTTTCTTGTTCTCAATCATGATTTCTCGTTCAATATCATTATCCAAAATAAAAAAGCTGGAGTCCGAACTCACAAAATAATCCGCTCGTGGATGAATCAATTCATTAGGTCCCCCGCCCTTATATCCTGAAGAGAATTCATATTTCAAGCTGTCCGCCGTCCAAAAAGAGAGAGTCGGGTCATTCTTTGGTTCGATAAACACCAAATGATTATTAAAATAAAAGAACCCACGTGGATCTAAAATTTTGGTAGAATCTAAATTAAACTCCCGGAACGTACCTTGTTCCAGCTTTACATCACTCAGATTCAGTTCTTTAAAATGTCGGGAAGAACATCCAACAGACAACGCTATCGACACAAAACATACAATGTAATAAATGTATTTCATAATTGCTTCCTTATTATTTAAAATAAAAAAAGACAGTTCATCAAAAAGAGCCAGCAACCATCAGAAGGATAATTCCGATGCTAATAATCAGTATTCCCTTTTTATAATAGTATTTTTCAAATTTACTCACAATAATAGTCATAATAAATGTGACTGACAAGAATATGTTTCTTTTTCACTATAAGTACCTACCCCCCAAACAATAGACATTGTTTGGGAAAAACCTCCTGTCAACTTTTGTCTTTCTTTATAAGACATCCGGAGAGTTGAAACGAAAAATGCCGATGCACTTCTCGTCCGCATCGGCATTTTCTATATAGACAAATATCTTATTCAAAAACGGTATCCTATAGAAACCTGTAAGGTAGAATTACGTAAACCATAGGTCGGTTGCGCCTTCATAAGCGTTTGTTTTTAGTTTCTCTCCTACTGCCACTTTTAGAACTTATAACCTATACCAGCAGAAAGTGTCAGCCCATGCCCTCCATAGTTCACAAAATTCGTTTTCAGAGAATACTTACAGTCCATAGAAACGAACCAATGTTTATGCTCCACAGACACTCCCCCTTTCAAACCGTAAGTGAAATGGTTACCAAAATCAAGATGCCACCATTCGCCATATTTCTGCTGACATCCGAACATAGCATACTGCACATAAGGCCCTGCATTAATACGCATAGAGAAAGCATCACTCAACTTCACTTTAAAAGAAGCCAATACAGGAAGTGTCAAAGCATATTGGCTAAAAAACGCATCTACCTTTGTCTTGTCCTTCGAATCATTTTCTTCGTAAGTAAGTATCAACTGCGGTTGGATATACCATGATTCACTCAACCGGATATCATACAGCCCACCAACATAGCCACCGGCTCTCCATGCAAATCCTTTGGCAGAAGTAGTTGACAGATTAACACCACCGACCACTCCCCACCGGTTCTGAGCAGCAGCCGAAAATACTACAATCATAAAAAGCGACATCAAAAATAATAACTTTGCTTTCATATCTCTTTGTTTTAAAATGATGCTGCAAAGTTAGGATGAGAATAGTATAACAACAAGCGAAAGCGATGACACTACAAAAAGATAATACACTATCTATCAGTAGTATACATTCTACACCTCTGACAATTTCCGCTTTATTCTGGACCTGCGCTGATTAATGGCTTGCGTATCGCTAAAACCCAGACATAATGCAACGGTCAAAGAAGAGAGCCCTGTCTGTTCCATACAAAGAAAGAACAAATCATCTTCAGTCAACCCCGAACACTTAGCTTGCAAAGAAGATACATACGTCGAATAAATCCCCAAAATCACTTTTTTAAGCTTATCTGTCTCCACCGTAGAGAAGACCATTCTATGCTTTTTATCTGTCTTATCCTGATTGGCCAATGCCATTACTTTTCTATAAATCGGTGTCTGCTGGAACTGCCAAGCCTGCAACTCTATCTTCTCTTTCTCCAATTGAGTTATCAACCGCTCTCTTTTGCTGATTTCATCCAGATTCTTATTTTCCTTATCCCGCAAAAGAGCGATGACAGCTTCATTCTCCTCTATCCGCCATTGCATCGTACGCAGTTTGTCATTCGTATACTCCAATGACTGTTGATAAAGCACTTCCTGCCTGTTCTTCCTATTAATACGGTATTGGTAAACGAGAATCATTACAAAGAAGATGACAACAGCGACAAAAACTATCAGTCCTATCGTCATTCTTGACTTTCTTTGTTCCTCCCTTATTCCCAGTTCCGTTTGATGCTTATAGACCAGATGCTGTACTTCGGACAGTTCCTCACCGGCATCCAAGGAATCCCGAATCATCACAAAAGTATCCAGATAGTGATAAGCAGACTTATAATTGCCCAATTGGGCTTTAACCACAGCAAGTGACCAATAAGGCATTGCTTGAGGCTCAGAGAGAAACAAGCTCTTATCCAAATAATAGCCGGCAGAATCATATTGCCCCAAATCAATATATAAATCACCCATATTCAAAAAATAAAGCCCCGATTGGGGATATTTGTCAGAGAGAGACTGCAACACCTTACGTGCATAAACCACAGCCGAATCTGTTTCTCGAAATTGTCTATAACGGATACTCAGATTATGCCAAGAGGCAATCATCATGCTTGTATCTCCTCCATTCTCCGCATACTCCACCGCTTTTCGCTGATAAGCAAGGGCAGAATCCTGTTTCCCCCTCATTGTATAGACATACCCGATATTATTATAGACCACGGCTGTATCTCCGGCATTATACGAATAATATAAAGACCGGTTCAACACTTCCAACGCCTTGTCATATAGCCCGCAATCTCCATACCATAATCCCAGCACGCTATAAATCAAGCTCCTGCATAGCGTATCCTCCGGATAATCCTGCAACACGTCCAACGCTTTCAGATTCATCTCTATCGCTGCCTTTTTATCATCCATCTGTGCCAGCAACCGCCCTTTATAAAGCAAAGCCACTGCCATCTCCTTATCATCATCGCCATAATAATCGAGTGCAAAATCCAATAATGAATCGCAAGGCAACAAAGGCAACTCATTTTTATCCATAGCCTCAGCCATTAGCAATGCATAATAGGCCCTGTCCGCTTCTGTCATTTCATCCAAAACAGATATACTCCTTAAAACAGTCAATGCACTGTCCGGCTTCACATTCAGCAATGAATCTACCTGATATAACAGCAGATTAGAGGAGTGGTGATTACAGGCAAACAAGCAAACAGCCAGCAGGCCGATGACATTTAAATTCACAATAAATGAACGCATAATAATTTTGTCTTTAGTTTTCTAGTTTTCTGCAGGCAAAGGTAGTAAAATACCTCTAAAAGAGAAAGATAACTGTCTGAGAAGCATTAAGAAGACAAAGTTTTACCATACACTGGTAAGAGTTCGCACGTAAGTACCCCCCCCAACAATGCCCATTGTTTACATAAACAATCACTACCGGTTGACCGTGAAGTACGCCGTCAGCGTACAATGTTTCCATAGCTTCTTCTTTTATTAATGAACGTAAAATATACATTAACCACTCTCGTGGTTAACTTTAACCACAATCGTGACTAAGCCTAACCACCCTCGTGAACAGACTTAACCACGGCGGTGGTTAAGCAATTGCAATAGGCTTCTTACATAAACGGTTACTATTGTTTGGAAAAACACTCTCTATTGTTTGAAAAAAGCCTCCAGCCAACTTTTGTCTTTCTTTATAAGACATTCGGAGAGTTGAAACAAAAAAAAATGAAAGTGTGTCGGAACTCTCATAAACTAAAAATCACCCTCGCCACAGGTAGTTGTAGCAAGGGTGATTTCGATAAAGATGTTCGTCAATTAATAGCCAAAGTCCTTTCCCCTATGAGTTCATAACCGACATCAGGCTTCACTTCAAGTCATAAGTATAATCATAAGGGCATTACATTTCTCCCTGCCTGCAACTCACATCTTTCAGCTTCCCCTGAAATCCATTCAGCGTATCTCCTATCTGCTGCAAAGGAAAGACCAAAGTCTCTTGATAGCGCATCTCATCCATCGACTTATACTTAGGATTATAGACCCGCATGGTTCTGCCTTCCAGACGCTCCTGCAATTTACCGTCCACATACAGGGAAGTGCCCTTGTAATCTCCTTCAATGCGGATGGAAGACCATCTGCCGGCCGGAAGACGATAAGAATTAAACACAAATGTGTAACCGTCGCGAGAGAAGGCAATCCGTCCCGTATTCTCCCAGTTTGTATATACCGTGGCATGAGCGCCTCTAAATAATACACCGCTGATATTCGTCTTTTCGTCCGGACAGATTTTGAATTCCACCGTATAGGGGTAGCCCACTTCCTGCAAAGCAGTCTGAACCGTATCCTTACCGGTAAAGAGCAGTTCCTGGCCGGGAACCGTCAGTGCGACATCTTTATGGGGAGAGATTTTGCCCGACAAGTTAATGCCCGGCGCTTCGGGCATCTCTTTGCAAAGAGCCTCAAATGCTTTATAAGGCACTTGTTTGTTGTCTCCCTTCCACAGTCTTTCGGTCAGCACCTGAACGGCCGGAAAAGCACGGATATGCACATCCTGTTGCGAGATGCCATTGCCGCATTGGTCGTTCCACACGGCAAACATTCCGCCCAATACCCCCGGAGTACCTTCGGGAAGTGTCTGCTTGCGGTTCATCAGCCAGGGAGTCCATGTCTCATACAGCCATTGATGGTCCAAAAACTCGCGATAGTAGCCCGCACCGGGCACAATATACAGATAGGTATCGCAAGTATTGATAAGCTTATATCCGTCTTTTAAAGATATTTCCGGGTCTACCCAGTCATACGACCACGCATTTACCGTTACTCCCTCTGCCTTTACAGGAGTCTTTCCGGGAAGCCATTTCAAGCCTCCCCACATACGCGGGGTCTTACCATACTTTTCAATGTACTTCAAGTAGCGGTCAGTGAAATAACGATACTGCTCGGCTTCTTTCTTATTGTATTCGTCCGTACCGATATGCACATCAGGGCCTATAAACACAGGATGCTCTCCTGAAAGATACTCATCAAGCAGCGAATCGATGAAACGGTACGTTTCCTCTTTATACAAGTCCAGATGGTCCATTCCATACTCTTTGCTGCCTATTTCGGGCTTGTATTGGGTGAAGCACAATGAATGGGCCGGAATGTCTATTTCGGGAATCACATTCACCCCATACTCCATGCCCAACCGCTGCAAGTCCGTAAACTCTTGTTTGGTATACGAACCGTCCTTTGCCGTCAGACCGGGGAAACGTTCGCTTTCAAGACGGAAAGCGGCATACGTCTTGTTCCAGTCATTGTCAAAGAACTGCGGAAAGCCGTTGTCGTTCAGGTGAATCTGGAATTCGTTCATCTTATAGAAGGAAAGTATCCTGACATATTGCTTCAGATAGTCCAACGTAAAGAACTTGCGGCCGGCGTCAATCATAAAGCCGCGGTTAGGGAATAAAGGAAAATCGCGTGCCGTCCCTTTCGAAATCTTTCCCTGCTGCTTATAAAGCATCTGCAGCAGCGTGCGGGTTCCCCAGAACACTCCTTTCCGGGTAGGCGCCTCAATCCCGGCATAACGGTTTACCGACAGTTTGTAGCCTTCATCGCCCAATTCTTTGTCGGGCTTCATCAGAGCCATATAAATATCATTTTTGCCCGGTTTACCGGTTCTCACGGAATAATTCCAGCCCAACATGGCGTTCAGGTCATCTGCCAATATCCCGGCGGTAGACAAAAGTACAGCCTCATCAGCAGGGTTTACAACAATATTGCCTTCGGCGGGAAGGGCCAGTTTGCCACTGCCTCCTTTCCATTGCTGAAGGGCAGGGATTACTTGGGGACACGGTTCTTGTGCGGAAATCGCAAGACATGCCATCCACAGACAGCATAAAGCAAAAAAGTTTTTCATAAGCATTGAGGTTTTAAAAAGAGGGGGATATTATTTCCCCCTGACTATTTTCTTGATATCATTCAGTTTATTCAAAGCTTCGAGAGGCGTCAGATTATTGACATCCAGCGTCAGAATCTCATCACGTATCTGACACAGCACCGGGTCGTCCAACTGGAAGAAACTGAGCTGCATCCCGTCTCGGCCGGAAGCTATCTCCGCCGTCGGTTTGGCAATCCCCTGCTGGCGGTTGTCCGTCTCCAACTGGTGCAAGATATCGTTTGCACGTTTCACGATGCTCTTCGGCATACCCGCCATTTTCGCCACATGGATACCGAAAGAGTGCTCACTGCCTCCCCTCTCCAGCTTGCGCAGGAAGATGACTTTATTATCCACCTCCTTCACCGACACATTGTAGTTCTTAATACGCTTGAAGGATTTCTCCATTTCATTCAGTTCATGGTAATGAGTGGCAAAAAGTGTACGCGCCTTTGCACGCGGATGCTCGTGGATGTGCTCCACTATCGCCCATGCAATAGAGATGCCATCGTAAGTGGAAGTGCCCCTGCCCAGCTCATCAAACAGCACCAGACTGTGCGGAGAAAGGTTGTTCAGAATATCCGCCGCCTCATTCATCTCTACCATAAAGGTAGACTCTCCCACCGATATATTGTCGCTGGCACCCACGCGGGTGAATATCTTATCCACCATGCCGATACGGGCACTCTCTGCAGGAACAAAACATCCTATCTGCGCCAACAGCGTAATCAATGCCGTCTGGCGGAGCAAAGCCGATTTACCCGCCATGTTAGGCCCCGTGATAATGATAATCTGCTGGCTGTCGGTATCCAGATACACATCATTGGCAATATACTTCTCCCCCACCGGAAGCTGTTTCTCTATCACCGGATGGCGTCCCTGCCTGATATCCAGCACATCACTATCCTCCACTATCGGACGGATGTACTTATTCGCTCCGGCAACATTGGCAAAAGCAAGCAGACAGTCCAAACGGGCTATCTGGTTGGCATTAATCTGAATGGCAGGGATATATTCGGCAAGGGAAAGAACCAAATCATTATAAAGCTTGGTTTCGAGCGTCAGAATCTTATCTTCCGCACCCAGAATCTTTTCTTCGTATTCCTTCAACTCCTGTGTGATATAACGCTCTGCATTCACCAGTGTCTGTTTGCGAATCCAGTCGGCAGGCACTTTGTCTTTGTGTGCATTGCGCACCTCTATGTAATAGCCGAATACATTGTTATAGGCAATCTTCAGGCTGGGAATGCCGGTCTGCTCACTCTCGCGCTGCTGCACCTGCAACAGATAATCCTTTCCCGAAAAAGCGATGCGGCGCAACTCGTCCAGCTCTTCATTTACCCCATCGGCTATCACTCCCCCTTTATTCACCAGCAACGGAGGGTCATTCTTTATCTCTTTGGCTATTTTCTCGCGGATATTGAGGCAAAGGTTAAGCTGTTCACCGATGCGGCGCAAACTGTCATTGTCGGCATTCAGACAAGCGTTCTTAATAGGCTCGATGGCCTGCAATGCCACTTTAAGCTGAACCACCTCACGCGGAGAGATACGTCCCACGGCCGCTTTAGACACAATGCGTTCCAGGTCGCCGATAAACTGCAACTTCTCCTCAATGAACTCTTTAAAGTCTGGTTCGCGGAAGAAATACTCCACCACATCCAGGCGCTCATTGATAGGCTTCTCGTCTTTCAACGGAAACACCACCCAGCGTTTCAGCAGACGGGCTCCCATCGGGCTGATTGTTTTGTCGATAACATCCAGCAGACTCGTGCCTCCGTCATTCATGCTACCCAGCAATTCCAGGCTCCGGACAGTGAATTTATCCAAGCGCACATAGCGGTCTTCCTCAATGCGCGACAGCGAGGTGATATGGCCGATTTGATAATGCTGCGTCATATCCAGATATTGCAGGATGGCACCCGAAGCGATAATACCGTTCTTGAGATGCTCGACGCCGAAACCTTTCAAATTCTTCGTTTCAAAGTGTTTCAACAGCTTCTCGCGAGAAGAAGTCTCGGTAAACACCCAGTCCTCCAATTCGAACGTGAAGAACTTGCTGCCGAAATTTCCTTCAAACATTCCCCGCTTTCCGCGTTCAAACAATATTTCCTTGGGAGCGAAGTTGTTCAACAGCTTGTCCACATAGTCAAACGGCCCTTCAGCCGTAAGAAATTCACCGGTAGAAATATCCAAAAAAGCAACACCACACGCAGCTTTACCGAAATGGACTGCCGCCAGAAAGTTATTCTCCTTATACGAAAGGACATTATCATTGATGGCCACCCCCGGAGTCACCAACTCGGTAATACCCCTCTTCACCAACTTCTTTGTCAGTTTAGGGTCTTCCAACTGGTCACAGATGGCCACACGCTTGCCGGCACGTATCAGTTTCGGCAGATAAGTATCCAGAGCATGATGCGGAAAGCCCGCCATCTCCACACTCTTCCCTTGTCCGTTGGCACGTTTGGTCAGTGTAATTCCCAATATTTCAGAGGCTACAATGGCATCTTCGGAATAGGTTTCATAGAAATCTCCACACCTAAAAAGCATGATTGCATCGGGATGCTTTGCCTTCAACTCAAAAAACTGCTTCATCATCGGGGTTAAAACCACATCATTTGCCACTGTTGTATCCTTTCTTTTTAAAGTTAATATCACCGGACAAAGATAGCAAATCGACCTCTGATTTTAAAACAGTGAAAGGAAAAGTTTTACACTATTTATCCCTCTTGCAGCTACACAATATCTACAATAATCTTTGCTTCTTTCAATTTTCGGAGTATCTTTTCTTCTTTCATTGAGCGTGCCGGCATCTTGCCATGAGCCAACCGCCATACTTTCCACGGAGTAACCTGATGCTTGAATGCCAGACTACAATAAACAAAACGATACTTTGAATTCCAAAATCTAAATATTTCCATTATCTCAATGATTTTATCTGTCTTGTAGCTCCGGCAAGACACTTATTATTATTAGAAACGTGGAACTATCTGTTCTAATATCCGCTTAGGAAGGCCCTGAGATTGCCTGTGAACACGAATATACGACAGCTTAGCCCCACGCTATAACAAGCGTGAGAACCAACTGCGTCCTTCATGTGTTCACGAAAATTTCTCAGGTTTTCCTAAACATGAAAAAGACACAACGTTTCTCTGCAACGTAATCTTTTATAAATCCGCAGAGACATCTCCATGTCTCAAACTTGTACAAAAGTAGTGATTAATTGTCAATATACGCCCAATAAATACCAAAATATTAACCGCATAGTCATTTTATTGTTTCTATCTTTGTGCACATAAACAAATAAAGACCAATGAAAAAGATACAAGTAAAAGAGCTGAAAGACAACATGTTTGAGACAATCAGCAAAGAATGGATGCTGGTAACCGCCGGCACAAAGGAAAAATTCAATACAATGACTGCCAACTGGGGCGGCATCGGATTCTTATGGAACAAGCCGGTAGCCTTCATCTTTATCCGCCCCGAACGCTACACGTTCGACTTCATAGAGCAGAATGATTACCTCACTCTCTCTTTCCTGGGCGAAGAGCATAAGGATGTTCACAAAATTTGTGGTTCTAAGTCAGGGCGAGATATCGACAAAGTGAAAGCAACAGGACTTCAACCCTTATTCACCGAAAATGGAAGTATTACTTTTGAACAGGCCCGGCTGACCTTTGAGTGCAAGAAACTGTATGCCGATATGATTAAGCCGGAAGACTTTATCGACCAAAGCATTATCGACCGATGGTATGGAGAAGCGCATGGCGGCTTCCATAAAATGTATGTGGTAGAGATTGTCAATGTATTGGAGGCAATCTCATAAAACAGGCGGCTGAGTACCTAAAATGGAAAGTATATATCCTGTTCTTGGCACAGTTTCCAAGGACAGGCTCTCGTCTTCCGACAGATATTTCCGCAGTCTCGCCACATAGTTATTCAAACTCTGCTCGCTGCCGGGAGTACCCTCCCACAGCTCCTGCACTATTTGTTCGCGACTTACTGTTTGATTCATGTTCTGTGCCAACAACTTCAGCAGTTTATATTCAAACTCAGTCAGCCTTCTCACAGGCTCATCGCCTTTGAACAACATACTGTCTCCGGCTCTCAGATTAAACATTCCGATGGATAGTCCTTTCGGATGGAAATATGGCGTGTGCCTGCGTATGTAAGCCACCAACTCCTCCATTTCGAAAGGCTTTCGCAGATAAGCGATGCCACCTGCATCCAGCGCCCTTGCCACTTCCGAACCGGCTATGTGTGAAGAGACAAACAGAATCGGTGTATCGGGAGCCGTCAGTTTGAGTTCCGCAACGGCATCTATTCCATTCTTTTCTCCTATCTCTACATCCAGCACCATAATGTCCGGCTGCATTTCCTGAACCACACCCTGAATTCCTACCAGCGTAGTGCAATACTCTGCAGCATAGCCCGATGCCCTCAATGCCAAGATTACCACTTGTCCCAATGCGATGTCATCGTCTACAAACAGAACTTTTGTCTTTTCCATCCGTCTTTTCTCCTTTCAATCAACGATATGGAATAATGAATGTAAAAGTGCTTCCTTCACCTTCGGCACTCTTCATCATTATTTCCCCTCCATGTTCATTTATAATATATTTGGATTGTGCCAAGCCTATGCCGTAACCCTTCTGCTGTTGCTCTTCGCTTCGGGGAACCCGATAGAACTGGGTGAACAATTTCTTCTGATGGGTGGCGGCGATGCCCCAACCATTGTCTTTGACAGACACACGCAACCGCTCATCCACAATAGAAAGAGAGACCTCTATTCTCACTCCTGCATCCGAATATTTCAAGGCATTCTCCATCAGGTTACGAAGCACGTTCTCTATATACATGCCATCGGCCATTACCTGCAAACCCGAAGGAAGTTCATTGATGATGCAGATGGTATGAGGCTTGTCCGGATAGAGGCAGGACAACTCCTTCTTCACTCCCGCTGCTATTTCCGGAACATCAATCAGACTTTTATTCAATACCACCTGATGACGATTCATGCGTGCGGTCATTAACAAAGCCTCTATGTTGGAAATCAGACGCTTCACACCCGCTTTACTCGTTTCAAGCATCTCCTTGGTCTCCTCATCGGATACCACTAATTTCAACCACCCCATCATCGTAATGACACTGTTCAATGGAGACTTCAAATCATGAATAGTGCCATTTATAGTCATTTCCCTCTTGCGGAGCAAGGCTTCCTTCCGACGAATGGCAGTCAGCTGGAAAAACAGACAAAGTAATACCAGCAGCATCATGCAGGCAGAAAGAGCCAGCGTCCAAAGCTGATGCCGCAGAAAATGAGACATAGGAATATCTGCCTTTACCTGAAGATATTGCAAGCCTTTTGTGCCAATAGGCATGAACTTAGATACATAATCAGGCGTATGGCTTTCCAAGTCTCCAACAGAAGAAATCATTACGGTGTCTTTATCATAAAGAAGAAATTGATGAGGATGATGGATAATGCTATCTGATAAATGCCAAAGGCTGTCCAAAGTATGCATATTCAGGGGGAAACCTGCTGCTAATAAATAATCTTGCGCCAATTGAGATACAATCTCTCCGGTTGTAGTACCTATCCCCATCTTTCTAGCTGCCGGCAAATTAAATGTATCTTTATTAGTCGGTAATTTACGAATACTGTCTAACTCTTGCGGAGTCATGTCCGACAATAATTTCACTTTAAGCACAGGTTTCGTTTGTATCGGCCGTCCCGACCGTAAATCACTTCGAATCCACTTTTCATCTTCTATTATTCTTTTTGTAACCTCACTTATATTAATTATATCTTCAGCCACATCTTGATTATATAAACTAAATATATAACTAATTTGCAGACAGACTGTTGCAGCCATAGCAATAAAGGTGATATAATAATATTTCTTCATTTTATAATCAGTTCTACGCGACAAAGATAATTGTTTCTGATCAAAAAGATTATAAAATGATTATGTTTTTATTATAAACGCTCTTTTTAAAACGACTTACCTTTGCGAAGTATAAAAAAAAACACTAATGGAAACAATAAACTTAGAAAAACTTACGACAGAAGCGATAGAGTTAATAAAGGGCGGTGGATGGGTCTTTCAAGAAAACCAATGGATATGGATTGAAGATGATCCCCCTACGGATGACAATGATTGGAGTTATAATATCCAATCTAAAATAAAATGACTATTTATTACCGGTAAATTAAATAAGTACAGAACCTAATCTGTATAATCAATAGGAGCAGATGCCGAAAAGCTTATAGAGTAGGTTCATACCAAAAACGTATAAGATGAAATCTATTACGACACTGGAAAACATCCCTGATTCATTGGATATCCAAGAAATGATGGATGTAAAAGGAGGCGCAGAAGCAAGAGCTATCTGTATCTTTGCTGCAGCAGTTAAATGCACTGTATCAGGTTCTGGTACCTGCACCGTATCAGGTTCTGGTACGGTTGTTGCACCGAAACCAAATCCAAATCCAACTACACCTACAGAACCCGGACATTAAAAGTCTAACAATGTAGAAGAAAGATGTCACAATATATTTGAGACACAAGTATATTTGTGGCATCTTCATTCACTCTATTTAAACACAAAATATGATAGATATCAATAATATATATATTTTAAACCCTGACTATCATTTTAAAAATGATATTGACAGAATTGTTATGTATTCCAACAAGCAAGTAAAATACAATGCTTCCATTGAATGGATAGGATACATACATCCGTTTCAGGCCATGATATTATCTCTCTTCACCGATAATAAAACGTTAGCAGAACATATAGATGAAATAGCAAAACATTTTCATTTATCTCCTAATGCGGTGTATGATATGATTCTTCCATATATAAACAACTCCGGATATTGCTTTACAGTTACAGATTCCAATAAAGTTATTTTCCCTGAAAATACACTCATACCTCTTTCCCAAATAGAAGCAGAAGATATGCATTATGATTTTAGCATAAGCGACCTTCAATGCAGCAATGTAGACCTGACACCGGATAGAATGCATCGCTCCCCACAATCTCTACTATTTATGCTTACCAACAAATGCGTTACAAACTGTAAATATTGCTACGCAGACAAGAAAACTAAATGCATAGAACTGGATACCGAAAAGATATTAGCTCTTATCGAAGAAGCCAAACAACTTAAAATGTCATATATAGATATCATAGGCGGAGAAGTATTTTGTAAAAAAGACTGGGAGATTATCCTTCACAAATTAGTGGCTTCAGACTTAACTCCTAGCTATATATCAACTAAGGTTCCTATTAATGCCAGTATTGCCGAAAAGTTATATAAAACAGGGTACAATAATGTCATACAGATTTCTCTGGACATCTTAGACGAAAATAAACTTATTGACCTGATCGAATGCAAGAAAGGCTATCTTAAAAGCATTAAAGATGGAATTGACATTCTACAAGAATACGGCTTCAAGATTCAGATAGATACCATTTTAACCAAACACAATTCAAATAAAAGCGATATAATAGAATTATACAACTATATCAAACAAATTAAAAATCTTGTTTATTGGGAAATCAGAGTGCCCGAATTATCAATCTATACTCCACAAACATTTTCAGAAATACAAGCCACTAAAAAAGATTTAACTGAAATTTGCTCCTTCATTAAATCGGAGCTAATACCTGATAAAGGATGTACTATCTATGTAAGCGATGAAGCCATAGAAGAAATTTATAAAAAAGGAAAGCCCAACGACCAATGCTTTAAAGGAGGGTCATGCGGAATTCTAGAAAATCGATTATTCGTATTGCCCGACGGGAAAGTAACACTTTGCGAACAACTATATTGGCATCCTCAATTCATTTTAGGAGACTTAAAAGAACAGACATTAGCAGAAATTTGGCAATCGCCGAGAGCTAAAGCCTTATTTGAAATGGGACAAACTCAGTTTCGGGAAAATAGTGCCTGCACGAAATGTCACATTTTTGAGTTTTGCAGAAAGAACCACAGACGATGCCTAGTAAAAGTTATAAAAGCGTATGGAGAAGAGAATTGGGATTATCCTGACCCTCGCTGCCAATATGCTCCAACTATTCAAACAAACCTAATTTATAAATAAACAATGAGACATTTATACATCCTCCTAGCATTGGTATATGTCACACATAGCCATGCACAAACAAGTAATATTGTCGGACAGGTAATAGACAAAGACAGTGTTGCCATAGAAGGTGTTGCCATCATTCTGCAAAAGCAGGACTCAACCTTTATAGCCGGAACCATAACGGACAAGGAAGGGCGGTTCACTCTTCCGATGACGGAAAAGCCCTATCGGTTGATGTTCCAACATCTGGCATACGAAACTATGTGTTTGAACTCATCTAAAGAACAAATAGGAAATATAATTTTAAAGGAATCAGACAGTAAACTGGATGAAGTAATCGTAAAAGCAGAACGGCCGGTTATTCGGATGATTAACAATAGATTAACCTACGATTTGCAGTCAGTAAAACAAAATAAAATAATCGCTAATGCTCACGAACTACTGAAAGAATTGCCCAGTATCAGCAGCACAGATGGAAACAGCCTCAACCTAGCAGGAGCGAACGGCACTACCATATTAATATCCGGCAAAGTCTCCAGCCTGAGTACCGAACAAATCATTGAATATTTAAAAACATTGCCGGCCGAAAAAGTGGAGAAAGTGGAAGTTATCTACAATGCTCCTCCACAACTACACATTAAAGGTGCCGTTATCAATGTGGTACTGAAAAAAGAAAATAGATACACCATGAATGGACAGGTACAGGCTACATGGACCAACCAGCATGAAAATTCTTTCAGCGGTGTGGGAAGTTTGTTTCTGACTAGCCCCAAATGGTCATTCGACTTAATGTATTCAATTGCTGACAACAAACAAATAAGTAAAAGCACAACTACAGCAAAACATACCTTGGGAAACGATATCTATGACATTGACTCGGAAAGTCGTACCAAATCAACTAGCAACAAACATAACGTATACACAAACATAGCGTATAACTTAGATGATACCCACTCACTGGAACTGTCATACAACGGACTATATGCCCCCCGGAACAAATCAGATGCATATAGCGTGAACAACCTATTTTCGGATGCAAACTCCCTAAACAAAGGAAAAAACTACTTACACAATGCCAGCCTGTACTACAAACATAAATGGGGAAACATTTCTGTAGAGTACACTAACTATACAGACGACAACACGCAAAACATGAAGTATATAAAAGACCACCACTCCATAGATGCATTCACCTATCAGCGAAAACAGAATATAGACCGCGTGAAAGCGTATGCCGACATGAGCCATAACTTGAAGAACAATTGGATATTAAACTATGGAGCCAGCTATAACTATGTAAAGAACAACAACAAACAAAGCAATGTAGACAAACAGCACGACAATGAAGGCAGTTTTACAAATGCCTTCGCTACAGAAGAACATACAGGAAATATTTATGCCGGTACCCAAAAATCTTTCTATGAAGGAAAACTGTCGATAGATTGTTCACTCATCGGTGAATTATACAAAATAAACAGTTACAGAAAAAATGCCTTGTTGCCTAATATAACAGTTACTTTTATTCCGGAAAACAATCACATCTTCCAGTTGGCATACAATTCCATCAGGAGCTATCCGAGTTATTGGCAAAGACAGAATTACACTTCCTATAATGATGAATATAGCATCTCTATGGGCAACCCTCTACTAAAACCGGCACGAACCGGCAATGCCAATTTGACCTATGTATTGAAGAATAAATACACTTTTCAAGTCTCCTACTATAAGGTGGAAGATTTTTTCATAGACCAAAGCTATCAATCGCCGGAGAAACTGCAATTACTGCATAAAACTTTCAATATAGACTACACGTCGTTGCTGAACTTTACAGCAGCCATTCCTATCAATTTCGGGAATATTGTCAGCTCAAACCTGATTGCTAACATATACAACGAACGTTATAAAAGCAACGAATGGTTTCAACTTGCATACAACAGAAATAAATGGACCGGATCGTTAATGGCTTACAACACTATCTTCATATCAAAAAAGCCCAATATAACCATGAATCTTATGGCTTTCTACAGAACTCCCAGCATACAGGGAATCTGGGATTTGGAAGATAACTGGTGCATCAACACCGGTTTGAGATATACTTTTGCAAAAGATAAAGCAATAGTCAGCCTACAATGCAATGACATTTTTGAATCCTTGTATCCCAAAGTAAAGGTAAGATTTGACAAACAGTATCAAAACCTCAACCAAAATTTCTATCAACGCAATATCACATTGAGTTTTACCTACAAATTCAACGGATTCCAAGATAGAACTCCTAAAGAAGTGGATACTTCAAGATATGGAGTAAATTAACGTACCATCATGAGCAAATTCCACGTTTACCACCAGCACGATTCCATGCAGTGCGGCATTGCCTGCCTGCAAATGATATGCAAATACCATGGGAAAGAGTATTCACAAGATACTCTTTCCCACTACTGCTTTGCTACCAACGAAGGCGTGTCACTACTGGGCATCAGCGATGCGGCAACCCGCCTGGGGCTGCACACCACGTGCGGACGAGTAACAATAGAACAACTGCACGAAGCTCCATTACCCTGCATCCTGCATTGGAATCAAAACCATTTCGTAGTTCTCTATCAAATAAAGAAAGGTAAAACATTCTATATTGCCGACCCCGGAAAGGGACTTGTAACCTATGACGATAGGGAATTTAAGGAACATTGGCTTAGCACCCGGTCTAATGGAGAAGAAAAAGGAATAGTCATGTTTTTACAGCCTACTCCTGCCTTTTATGAACAGCAGGAAGAAACAACAAAAGACAAACGCTCTTTCCGTTTTCTGCTGGGTTACCTCAGACAGCACCGCCGCTACTTCGGACAAATCATACTAGGAGCGTTGGTGGGGTGTCTGCTGCAGCTCATCTTTCCATTCCTCACGCAAGCGATTGTAGATGTAGGTATCGTCCATCAAAATCTGAACTTTATCTATCTTATCTTACTGGGGCAACTGATACTGACCATCAGCCGTGCTTCGGTCGACTTTATCCGCCGATGGATTTTGCTGCATATCAGTATGCGAATCAATATTTCGTTGGTTTCCGACTTTTTCATCAAATTGCTCAAACTCCCTATGTCGTTCTTCGACACCAAACTGATGGGTGACCTGATGCAACGCATGAACGACCACAACAGGATAGAGAAGTTTCTCACCACCCAAATGCTGAACGTCACGTTCTCACTGCTCAGTTTCGTGGTGTTCGGCTGTGTATTATTCAGCTATAATCTGGCCATTTTCTGCATCTTTCTGCTTGCAAGCGTTCTTTATGCTTTATGGATTGCCTTGTTTCTGAAAAAAAGAAAGATTCTGGATTATGAATTATTCGAAAAACAGGCAGAAAACAGCAACAAGACCTACCAATTCATCACTGCCATGCAAGAGATTAAGCTACAAGACTGCGAGCAACGCCGGCGATGGGAATGGGAAGATGTGCAAGCGGATTTGTTCGGCGTACAAATGAAAAGCTTGAAGTTGCAACAAACACAGGAGGCCGGAAGCATATTCATCAACGAAGTGAAAAATATAGTGATAACCGTGGTTGCCGCCACCGCCGTCATCCACGGACAAATGACACTGGGTATGATGCTGGCTGTGCAATACATCATCGGACAACTGAACAGTCCGGTGGAACAATTGATGAGCTTCCTTTATTCATTGCAAGATGTGAAAATCAGTCTGGAACGCATCAATGAAATTCATGAAATGAAGAATGAAGAGAATGAAAACAGGCTATTGACCGAAATACCGGGTATCTCCAATGACCTTTCTTTTGAGCATGTCGGCTTCAAATATGACCCGCACAGCCCGAAGATGACCATAGAAGATGTAAGCCTCACCATCCCCGAAACGAAAGTGACCGCCATAGTGGGTGCTTCGGGCAGTGGAAAAACCACCTTGCTGAAACTGTTGCTGGGGTATTATCCTGTAATGAACGGAGAAATAAAGATAGGAGAAGCCAACCTGAACAGCTTCAACCTGAAATGGTGGCGCAGGCAGTGCGGGGTAGTAATGCAAGACGGAGTGATATTCTCTGAATCCATTGCCCGAAACATCGCCGTGGATGACGGAGACATAGATGGAGAAAGACTGCTGCGTGCTGTAGAAATAGCCAATATAAAAGAATTCATCATGAGTCTGCCCATGCGGTTCAGTACCATGATAGGCAGAGACGGAATAGGATTGAGCCAAGGACAGAAACAACGTATACTGATAGCCCGTGCGGTTTACAAAGACCCGTTATATATCTTCCTGGATGAAGCCACTAATGCCTTGGATGCCAAAAACGAACGAGCTATAGTCGAGAATCTGGATCAGTTCTATAAAGGAAGGACAGTCGTAGTGGTAGCCCACCGGCTCAGCACCGTAAAAAATGCCCACCAAATTATAGTGTTGGATAAAGGACGTATAGTGGAGACCGGTAACCATGCTTCACTGATAGAGAAAAAGGGGGCCTATTATAATCTTGTAAAAAACCAATTAGAACTGGGAAATTAGAAAAAAGAAAAAATTATGGCAGATTTCAATAATATAGAACTGAGAAGTGAAAAGGTAAGGAACATTATCGGCAAAGTACCGCCCGAAATCATACGCACCGGAATAGGCGATATCACCGGCATCCTACTGATATTAATATTGGCGGCATTCTTTGTTCCTTATCCAGAAAGCATCAAGGGCACAGCCACCGTAACAGGGATTGATGTAACCGGTTGTATTCATGCCGAAGTGCTTATCCCCTACCGATACATTACAAAAGTAAAGAAAGGAATGCCTGTAGAAATGGAATTCGAAGGATATGAAGCAGCCCGGCATGGTTATCCAAATGGAAAAATAGTGAATTGCACAAAGACAGTAACTGTAATGGATGGAAATAATTTCTTCACAGCCGAAATAATACTAGACAACCAACATGCTTCTTATCCCATCCTAAAAGATATGAAAGGCTCTGCCTCTATCTTACTTTCAGACGAAAGCATAGCTTGCCATATCTTCCCAATGTTAGGACATTAAGACTGATGGTGACAAGAATGAAAAAAGCCTCTAAAACTGTAATTTTAGAGGCTTTTTGTCTTAAATAAACTGTTGATTTGTTGGACTACCAAGATTCGAACTTGGACAAACAGAACCAAAACCTGTTGTGCTACCATTACACCATAGTCCAATCATTATGTGCTTTCCTTGGAAAGCGGTGCAAAGATACGTTTTTCTATCTATATAATCCAAATATTTTCGCACTTTTTTTTGCCACAAAATGCAAATGTGTATCTTTGTAAGCCTAATTAAAAGACTTCTATAGTATGAAAAAACTTCTAGCCTGTATTGCGCTGGGCTGTATAGCGACGGCGAACAGTTACGCAGGAACTCCACTTTGGATGCGTGACGTGCAGATTTCCCCGGATGGTAAGGAAATCGTTTTTTGTTATAAAGGGGATATTTATAAGGTGCCTGCCAAAGGAGGCGCTGCTACCCAACTCACCACACAGAGTTCTTACGAGTGTACGCCTATATGGTCGCCCGACGGTAAAAAAATAGCTTTTGCCAGTGACCGAAACGGAAATTTCGATGTGTTCGTGATGCCTGCCGATGGCGGACCGGCACAGCGGCTCACCACTCATTCGGCAGCAGAACTGCCTTCCGCTTTTACCCCGGACGGCAAATACATACTTTTCTCCGCTGCCATTCAAGACCCTGCCAACAGTGCCTTGTTTCCCACATCGGCCATGACCGAACTATATAGAGTGCCCACCAAAGGAGGACGTACCGAACAGGTGTTGGGAACTCCTGCCGAAGCCGTATGTTTTGATAAAACCGGAAAAACCTTGCTCTATCAAGATAGAAAAGGTTTTGAAGATGAATGGCGCAAACATCATACATCGTCCATCACCAGAGATGTGTGGATGTATGACACGCAAAGCCGAAAACATACCAACCTCACCCGGCATGCAGGCGAAGACCGGAATCCGGTACTCTCTCCGGACAATCAGACTGTCTATTTCCTGAGCGAACGTGATGGCGGAAGCTTCAACGTATATTCGTTCCCGCTCGATGCACCGCAATCCGTCAAGCCGGTGACAAGTTTCAAGACCCATCCGGTCCGTTTCCTTTCTATGGGCAGCAACGGGACTTTGTGCTATACTTATGATGGCGAAATCTATACCCAACAAGGAAATACCGCCCCACAAAAGGTAAAAATAGACCTGATACGTGACGACCAGGACAAGATAGCTGATTTAAGCTTTACTAAAGGTGCTACTTCGGCCACGGCGTCACCCGATGGAAAACAGATTGCATTCATCGTACGCGGAGAAGTCTTTGTCACTTCGGCTGATTACACTACTACCAAACAGATTACCCACACCCCGGCACGCGAAGCAGGGGTAACCTTTGCACCCGATAACCGCACACTGGCATACGCCAGCGAGAGAAACGGTAACTGGGAATTGTATCTGGCTAAAATAGCACGCAAGGAAGAAGCAAACTTCCCGAATGCCACTCTTATCGAAGAGGAAGTGTTATTGCCGTCCGCCAAGGTGGAACGCGCCTATCCCCAGTTTTCACCGGACGGCAAGGAGTTGGCCTTTATCGAAGACCGCAACCGCTTGATGGTGATGAATCTCGATACTAAGAAGGTACGCCAAGTGACGGACGGCTCCACATGGTACAGCACCGGAGGAGGTTTTGACTATGCCTGGTCACCCGACGGCAAATGGTTTACATTGGAATTTATCGGGAACAGGCATGACCCGTATTCAGACATCGGCTTGGTTAATGCGCAAGGAGGAGATATCATTAATATTACCAATAGCGGTTACACCAGCGGTTCGCCCCGTTGGGTGCTCGATGGCAATGCCATCCTGTTTATCACCGAACGCTATGGTATGCGCAATCATGCTTCATGGGGCTCATTGAACGATGTCATGCTGGTGTTCCTCAATCAGGATGCATACGACAAGTTCCGCTTGAGCAAGGAAGATTATGAATTGCAGAAAGAACTGGAAAAGGAACAGGATAAGACCAAAGAAGACGAGTCGAAGAAAGACAAGAAAAAGGATAAGGATAAAAAAGAGGATACCAAAGAGGAGAAAATAAAGGATATTGTGGTCGAACTGAAGAATATGGAAGACCGCATTGTGCGCCTTACTCCCAATTCCTCGGACTTAAGCAGCGCCATCATCTCCAAAGACGGTGAGAAGCTTTATTATCTTTCTGCTTTTGAAGGCGGATTCGACCTGTGGAAACTGGACCTCAGAAAGAAGGATACCAAGTTGCTCCATAAGATGAATACCGGTTGGACAAACATGGAAATGGATAAGGAAGGAAAAGAAATCTTTGTCTTGGGCGGAAGCACCATGCAGAAGATGAATGCCGACTCCGAAACATTGAAGCCCATAAGCTATAAGGCGGATATGACGATGGACTTGGCAGCAGAACGCGAATATATGTTCAATCATGTCTATAAACAGCATCAGAAGCGTTTCTACAATCTCAATATGCATGGGATAGACTGGGATGCCATGAATGCCGCTTATCGCAAATTCCTGCCGCATATCAGCAATAACTATGACTTTGCCGAGATGCTGAGCGAATGGTTGGGCGAACTCAATGTGTCGCACACCGGAGGACGTTATTATTCCAATCTAAAGGGAGATGCCACAGCCAATCTGGGACTGCTGTACGACTGGAACTATGACGGCAAGGGGCTGCTCATTTCCGAAGTGGTGGAAAAAGGACCGTTCGACCATGCCCGCTCCAAAGTAAAAGCCGGAGACATTGTAGAGAAAATAAACGGAAAAGAAATTACTGCCGAAGCAGACTATGCGGCACTATTCAATAATTTAAGCCGGAAGAAGACGCTGGTTTCTCTTTATAATCCTCAGACCAAAGAACGCTGGGAAGAGGTGGTGGTTCCTATCAGCAACGGTGCTCTGAACGGATTGCTTTACACGCGCTGGGTGAAACAGCGTGCCGCTGATGTGGACAAATGGTCTGGCGGACGTTTGGGCTATGTACATATCCAGTCGATGGGTGATGACAGTTTCCGCTCTGTCTACTCGGACATCTTGGGCAAATACAATGACCGCGAAGGAATTGTAATCGACACTCGTTTCAACGGCGGAGGCCGCTTGCACGAGGATATAGAGATACTATTCAGCGGCAAGAAGTATTTCACTCAGGTGGTACGCGGACGTGAAGCGTGTGATATGCCGAGCCGTCGTTGGAACAAGCCGTCCATCATGCTGCAATGCGAAGCCAATTACAGTAATGCACACGGTACTCCGTGGGTTTACAGTCATCAAAAATTGGGCAAGCTGGTGGGTATGCCTGTACCGGGCACCATGACGAGTGTATCGTGGGAGACGCTTCAAGACCCCTCACTGGTATTCGGTATTCCTATCATCGGTTATCAATTGCCGGACGGAAGTTATCTGGAAAACAGTCAGTTGGAACCGGATATCAAGGTAGCCAATTCACCGGAAACAGTCGTTCAGGGCGAAGATACTCAGTTGAAAGTGGCTGTGGATGAATTGCTGAAGGAAATAGATGGGAAATAAAATACGAATATAGAGTTATAAGAAGGAACAAAAAAGCGGGAGTGTGTCAAAACTAAACCAGCCTATCCAATCGTCAGTTGTAGGGGCAGGGTTTGCCTGCCCGAAGACACAAAGTAAACTGTTTTCGGGCGAGTGAACCTCGCCCCTACGAACGAAACGACAGCATTATCCACGTTTTGACATACCCCCGTCTTATATCTATCAAAAAGAATCTCTCTTTCCTTACTTGGCAATCACCAGATAATAGTTCTTCTTACCGCGTTGAACCAGCAGGTATTTTTCATCCAGCAGGTCGGCAGTCGTAATCACTTGGTCAAAGGCATTTAGTTTCTCTTTATTCAGCGAAACGCCTCCACCTTGAACCAACTTACGCATCTCACCTTTTGAAGCGAAGACAGCAGCGTTATCGACGAATAAATCTACCGCTTTCACACCTTCTGCCAATGCATCACGTGATACCTCAAACTGGGGAACACCTTCGAATACGGCCAGCAACGTGTCTTCATCCAGTTTCTTCAATGCCTCCGAAGTAGCATTACCAAACAGAATGCCTGATGCCTCGACAGCCGCATTGTAGTCTTCTTCCGAATGAACCATAACAGTCACTTCCTTGGCCAGACGCTTCTGCAATACACGCAAATGTGGAGCTTCGGCATGTTCTGCGGTCAATGCTTCCACTTCTTCCTGACTCAGTGAAGTAAAGATTTTGATGTAGCGGGCAGCATCCTCATCACTTACATTCAACCAGAACTGATAGAATTTGTAAGGAGAAGTATAACGGGGTTCCAACCAGATGTTACCTGATTCAGTCTTACCGAACTTGCCACCATCGGCCTTTGTAATCAACGGACAAGTCAAAGCAAATACTTCGCCACCGTTGGTACGGCGAATCAACTCGGCACCGGTAGTAATATTACCCCATTGGTCAGAGCCACCCATCTGAAGTTTACAGCCTTTTGTTTCGTATAAGTGCAGGAAGTCATAACCCTGCAACAGCTGGTAAGTAAATTCTGTAAATGACAAACCGTCACGGGCTTCACCGTTCAAACGTTTCTGTACAGAATCCTTAGCCATCATATAGTTCACTGTGATATGCTTACCTACCTCACGGGCAAAATCAAGGAAAGTAAAATCCTTCATCCAATCATAGTTATTCACCAATTCGGCTTTGTTGGGAGCATCGCTCTCAAAGTCCAAGAACTTGGCCAGCTGCTTCTTGATGCAAGCTACGTTGTGACGCAAAGTCTCTTCTGTCAGCAGATTACGTTCCTGCGATTTACCGGAAGGGTCGCCAATCATACCGGTTGCACCACCTACAAGAGCCAACGGCTTATGGCCGCAACGCTGGAAATGACGCAGCATCATCACACCACACAAGTGGCCGATATGCAAAGAGTCAGCAGTAGGGTCGATACCCAGATATGCTGTAACTTGTTCTTTAGCCAATAACTCCTCGGTGCCCGGCATCATTGTATGCACCATTCCACGCCATGTTAATTCTTCTACAAAATTCATCGAATGATTAATCTATTTAATTGTTTGATTTATACTTTAATGCCACAAAAGTACGACTCTTTATCTGAAGAAACAACTCTTATCGCCGAAAAAAGATTTTTCCCGTATTTTCGGCTATCTGCATGGAAAGCTCTTCTACGGTCACCCGCCGCACTTCGGCAATGCCCTTTATGATGTCACGGACGGGCATCCGGCTTTCATCCGTCTCGGTCAGCAAGCACTCCAAAGGAATCTCCTGCAACACAGGTAGTTGATACTTCTCTCCTATCGAAAGACGAATGTCCTCGCGCAGCAACATCCGGGCTATATTCACATTATTACGGAAGCCGTGTACCACCCACGGCATGCTTGGACGGAATTTTCTTTTCAGCTCCACCAACTCGTTAAAGGCTTTCACACAATGAATGACCAACGGTTTGCCTATCTCTTCCGCCAACAAGATTTGTCGTTCAAATACTTCTTTCTGAAGCATCGGATTCGTCGAGGTCATTTTATCGAGCCCTGCCTCGCCAATAGCCAGCACAGCAGGATGTGTCACCGCTTTGCGCAGCAGTTCCCACTCTTCCTCCCACCTGCCTCCCACCCTCCACGGATGAATGCCCACAGAATAATAATTTCCCTCTATGGGACAGAAAGCGGCAGGTTCTACATTCCGAATGCTTTCGCCCGCTATCGGAGCCGCATAATGAGTATGGATATCAAGTAACATAAAATGCTATAGTTTAAGGGACAGGATCGTATCCCGAACCACCCCACGGGTGGCAACGCAACAAACGGCGGACGGCCAGATACAAACCCTTAAAAGGGCCATGTTTCTTAATCGCCTCGATAGCATATTCGGAACAAGTGGGAACAAAACGACAGGAAGGCGGAGTCATGGGAGAAATATAACCCCGGTAGAAATAAATAGGGAGTAGCAGAAGACGTGAAAGCAGCTTTTTCATTCTATTTTTTCTATTATATGAAACAGTAACCTCTTCACCTTCTCCTCTACCTCAGCCGAAGGATGGATTTCGTTGTCCAACCATATAAAGGCTAAAACCAGTCTTTTGTCCTTGGCAACCAGTGCATCTGTCAGTAGCCGTTTATTCTTGCGGTATGCTTCACGCACCTGGCGTTTCACCAAATTGCGTTTTACCGCCCGCTTGAAGCGTTTCTTAGGGACACTTATCAAGATAGAAGCAGGTGCCTCCCCCTCCGAAGCATCCAGCCACATATACACCACACGCAAGGGGAAAGCCGGAAAAGATTTGTTTCCACCGGCAAAAAGACGTTCTATCATCGCCTTGCTGTTCAATCGTTCCGCTTTGCTAAGTGTATATTCTGCCATAGTTTTACTTTTCCATATAAAAAGAAACCGAGGGTTTCGAATCACAAAGTTATAACTTTTTGATACAAAACCCCCGATTTCGGGCTATAAACTAAAAAAATTAATCTTTGTTACGTTCACGGATAAACATATCCAGTGCAGCCGTCATTGAAGGAGCTTCCACAGTAGGAGCTTCCAGGTCAAGACGCAAACCGGCTTCTTTGACCGCTTTAGCCGTTGCAGGACCAAAACATCCGATGGCAATCTCTTTTTGGTCGAACTCAGGGAAGTTTTTCATCAATGAGTTGATTCCGGCAGGACTGAAGAACAGCAACATATCGTAATCAAAATTTTCTTCGGGAGTGAAATCGTTGCTTACTGTGCGATACATCACTACCTCAGTGTGTTGAATCTTCTTGCCGTCCAATGCATTTCTAATCTCGTCATTGTGCACGTCCGACATCGGAACAAGATACTTCTCAGTGCCATGTTTAACAATGGATGGAAGCAAATCCGCAAATTTACCGGTCGCCCCAAAGAACACTTTGCGTTTACGATACTGCACATACTTCTGTATATACAAGGCAATTGTTTCGGAAGTACAGAAATACTTCATTGTCTCGGGTATGGTAACACGTAATTCAGCACATAGGCTGAAAAAGTGATCAATAGCGTGTCTTGAAGTAAATATCACTGCTGTATGATCAAGAATAGAGACTTTTTGTTGTCTGAACTCTTTGGCCGACAAGCTCTCAACTTTGATGAACGGGCGAAAATCAATTTTCACACCGTACTTCTCAGCTATATCGTAATAAGGCGACTTCTCAGAAGTCGGTTTCGGCTGAGATACGAGGACTTTTTTTATTTTCAATGTACTAAAAATTTAAAACCAAAATGTTGTTCGCTATAACTATCCCCTTCCACAGTATCAGGTCAGGGAGAATTTCTAGGGCACAAAAGTACAGAATTAAATGGAGAATGCCATGAATTCTGTTGAAAAAGTTATTAATGCACTTATAAAACAGCAGAATTTTAGCAATTATTATAACAAAACCGATAAAATAAGGCGCAAGTTGCGGTGATAAATCAAAATAGACAATCAAAAGGACAATGGGAAAAAGCAGAAAACCGGCTCCGATTATCACGTTAAAATACGATTCTATCCAAATCATATTCTTGATTTTGTTAAAAAATATCCAATTCACAAAGCTATATGCCAGCCACTTAAACAACAAGAAGACAACCACACATCCTATGAAAATACTCAATAACAGATAGTGGGGTACAACGCGGAATAAGAGCAAATCGTGGTCCGAAAAATAATCATATACACAGAAACCGGCAAGGATGCAGGTCTGGAAAATCAGGCCTAGTGTATAACGGACATCCGAGGCAGTGGTATCGTCAAACAAGCTGGCACGCTCTTTCGACAAGGAGAAATTCTTAAACTGTTGCTCCAGATGTTTCTTTCCGTGGGCAAGGACGTAGGACACCAGGATGAAACACAGAAACAAGACACTGGTCACCATCCAATCCGACCGAAGCTGATAAGGTATTTGTTCTCCTCTCATCCCTTCTTGTCTGGTGACATGATGTACCTTTTGCGTCAAAGTCGTATCCACACGGCTTTGTTCTTCGGCATATAGCTGAAGCAGGTATTCTATTCCGGGATGACAGTTTTCGCTCATATCGCTGCAAATTTACGGATTTCTTTGTTCCAGACAGGTGTTGTATAGAGTAAATTGACGGCCTCTTCGGGTTCAGAAGCTACTTTCCAGATAGCGCCATGCTCTTTTCGCATAAAGTTCTCGTCTACTGCCCTTTGCATCATATCCAACAGGGAGTCATAAAAGCCGTTGATATTCAAGATAATAATGGGATTGAGATAGAGTCCCAATTGCTTCCATGTAATGATTTCGAGTAGTTCTTCTAATGTTCCGCATCCGCCCGGCAAAGCAATCACTCCATCCGACAAATCGGCCATCATCCGTTTGCGTTCATGCATGGTCTCGGTTTCAATCAGTTTGGTCAGCCCGGTGTGATGCCATCCCTGTTCTACCATGAAATGCGGGATAACGCCTGTCACAGTACCACCGGCAGCCAATGCCGCATTGGAGGTTGCGGCCATCAGACCGATACAGCCTGCGCCATTAATCAGATTAATCCGCTTTTCCGCCAAAAGACGTCCCAGTTCTTCGGCAATATCGAAATATGCTTGGGCTATTTTTGTGCTGGACGCACTATATACACATACACTTTTTATATCGTTCATCATTGCAAATCCTAAGGAGAAACATATTCTATCCGCCTCTGCGGTGAGAGGGGGTTGTGTCAAAACGTGGATAATGCTGTCGTTTCGTTTTGACACACTCCCCATCTATTCTTTTTACAAGCCGAATGCTTCTTTCACCTTATCCACATAATCCAGCTTTTCCCAAGTAAACAACTCCACTTCCAGTGTCTTGGTCTCATGATACATAGATTCATAAGTCTTGGTCACCACCTTCGGTTCACGTCCCATGTGACCGTAAGAAGCTGTTTCTTCATAAATCGGGTTACGCAGTTTCAGACGTTCTTCGATAGCCTTCGGGCGGAGGTCGAACAACTCGTCTATTTTCCTGGCTATTTCGCCGTCGGTCATCTTCACATTGCTGCGACCGTAAGTGTTCACATAGATATTGATAGGACGGGCCACACCGATGGCATACGAAACCTGAACCAGCATTTCATCGGCTACACCGGCTGCCACCATATTCTTGGCAATGTGACGGGCGGCGTATGCAGCACTGCGGTCTACTTTACTGGGGTCTTTACCCGAGAAAGCACCACCACCGTGAGCGCCTTTTCCACCGTAAGTATCAACAATAATCTTACGTCCGGTCAGACCGGTATCTCCGTGAGGGCCACCGATAACGAATTTGCCGGTAGGATTCACATGATAGATTATCCGGTCATTGAACAGAGCCAGCACGTCTTCATTATGAATTTCTGCAATGACGCGGGGCATCAGGATTTCAATTACATCTTTCCGAATCTTCGCCAGCATCTCTTCATCAGCCTTCTGCTGGGCTTCTTTAGAGCCGTCGGCGGGAGTAACAAACTCGTCGTGTTGGGTAGAAACCACAATGGTATCGATACGGACAGGTTTTCCGTTATCGTCATATTCGATAGTCACCTGACTCTTCGCATCGGGACGGAGGTAAGTCATTACCTTTCCTTCGCGACGAATTTCAGCCAGAACCATCAGCAGTTTATGTGCCAGGTCGAGTGACAACGGCATATAATTTTCTGTTTCATTGGTAGCATAGCCGAACATCATTCCCTGGTCGCCGGCACCCTGATTCATCGGGTCTTCGCGTTCCACGCCACGGTTGATGTCTGCGCTCTGCTCGTGAATAGCCGAGAACACACCGCACGAATTTCCTTCGAACATATATTCGCTTTTGGTATAGCCGATGCGGTTAATCACTTCACGTGCAATACGTTGCAAGTCTACATACGCTTTTGTTTTCACTTCTCCAGCCAGCACCACCTGTCCGGTAGTTACCAGGGTTTCGCAAGCTACTTTCGAACTGGGGTCGAATGCCAACAGTTTGTCAAGCACAGCGTCCGATATTTGATCGGCCACTTTGTCGGGGTGTCCTTCTGACACCGATTCGGATGTGAATAAGTATCCCATTTTGAATATAAAATTAAGAATTTAAAACTAAAAGTTAATTCGTTATCAAACGAGGGAATTAAATCAGAGTAGAAATTATACGGAAGAAAGTCAATGTATTATTTTAGCATTTTTTTCTGTGGTTGCAAGCTACTCAAATCTCTCCACTGTTTTTAACGGCCGCAAAGATAAGCATTATTCTCCAAGCCGCATACTATTTAGCAACTCTTTAACACAGGTTCCTTAATTATTTAGAAGAAATTAATAGCTTTGTCCCTGTTCATCCGACACGTTCGAGGAAAATAAAAAAATGAAAGCCTTATTCATCTTCTAATTCAATCTTTTCGATAGCACAAGGATTATTACAAATCGCATATAGATAATCAGAAGAGACACAAATCGATTTATAGTGCTTCCCGGGCAATATAAAGTAACCAACAGGTTTCATCGTTTTGCCGGTTACGTCAATCTTCAATATGGTATTACAACGATAATAATCACCAAAAGACGGACACAATAAATATAAATAGCTTTCGGACAAATATGCATCTTCTATTTGTATAAAATAAGACTTAGGGTCAAGAGGCTTTGTAGCTGTATAGTCCAAATTCGCTTTTATAAAAGAAATATCGGACATATCAAGAGTTTCTAAATGTTTACCGGACTTTGCATCATATTTATCTATAAAAGGATAGCTCTCTGCTACGGTAAACAATACTCCATTATCATAAAACAGATGTTTATCATTTAAACGTATAGTTCTATCCGCATCTCCCTCCTTGACGACTTTTCCCCTAAAAAAATATTTTGCCGTATCAATTCTTGAAATATCCAAATAACAAGAGCTATCTGTCGGAAGAGACAAAAATAAAGAAGATTCACTAACGGCCATCCGCTTTTCATTGAATCTAAAGAGCCTGAAGTTGTCAACCAACTTTCCCTGAGTATATATTTTCAAGGAATTAACCGCACCTACATCACAAATATAAGCCGTATCCTGCCGGACAGTAAAGGAAATAGGCATAACCAAATCTATTTCAGAATGTCGTGCTACATAATCCATCTGCTTAAAGTCTTCGCTCACCCAAACAAGGTCTCTTCGTTCCGCATCCAACAAATAAAGTTTCCCATCTTCATATTCTGCATGCCGTATGTCGGAAAAGAAAGTAGAATCAGGATATTCTTCTAATTGCCCCACTACTTCATAAGGTATTTCCCGTAGCTCCTTTACTTGGGAAGTACAAGAACATAAGCTCAGCAAAAAGACAACCAAACTAAACGAAAAGATTATTTTTTTCATCTATTCCTCCACCATTTAATCTTGTGCAAAGAAAAATAAAAGAAATGGTTAAACAAAAAGAATCACAGGAAATCTTATATATTCTTTCCATCGCCACACCGATTGCTTAATTATTTAGAAGAAATTAAACCGAGTCTGCCCGATTTACGTTAATTTTGCAACATGAATAAAGAAAAGATTGCCTTTATACCACGACAATATTTAGCTGTAATAGCCGTATTGCTGGCTATTATGATGTCAGTTCTGGATGGGACGATTATGAATATCGCCCTGCCTACGCTAGCACACGATTTCGATGTAACACCCTCAACGGCCATTTGGATTGTCAATGCCTACCAATTGGTTATCACCATGACACTGCTTTCCTTCGCCTCATTGGGCGACATCTATGGATACAGGCGCATATTCCTTATCGGTATTTCTATATTTGTCGGTGCATCATTGGCTTGTGCCTTATCCGCTTCTTTCTGGATGCTGACGGCGGCACGCGTCATCCAAGGATTTGGAGCCGCATGTGTAATGAGTGTCAACACGGCACTTATCCGACTGATTTATCCGCCACAAATATTGGGACGCGGCATGGGAGTGAACGCCATGGTCGTTGCAGTTTCGGCAGCAGCCGGACCGTCCATCGCCGGCAGTATTCTGGCCTTGGGAAGCTGGCACTGGCTGTTTGTCATCAACATCCCGTTGGGACTGGCGGCACTCATCATCGGCCATCGCTTGCTACCGCACAATCCGCCTGCCGAAAAACGACATAAGTTCGATAAAATCAGTGCAATAGCCAATGCACTGACTTTCGGACTGCTGATTTATTCTTTGGAGGGCTTTGCACATTCCGAGAACCGCGACTTCATCGGACTGCAAATCGTGATGCTGGCCATCATAGGAACATTCTTCATCCGCCGGCAACTCAAACAAGAAGCCCCCATCCTGCCGGTCGACTTAATGCGTATCCCTATCTTTGCACTCTCCATCGGTACATCCATCACTTCATTCACGGCACAAATGTTGGCAATGGTGTCCTTGCCTTTCTTTATGCAGAATGTATTGCATTATAATGCCGTCGAAATCGGACTGTTGCTGACTCCCTGGCCTTTGGCCACGATATTGACAGCCCCTCTTGCCGGACGACTTGTAGAGCGTGTGCATCCGGGACTGTTGGGAGGAATGGGAATGGCCGTATTTGCAGCAGGACTTTTCTCACTCTATATTCTTCCCGAACATCCCGAAAGCTGGAATATTGTATGGCGGATGGCTCTCTGCGGTATGGGCTTCGGACTGTTTCAAACTCCCAATAATGTCACCATTGTTTCTTCCGCCCCTACCCGACGGAGCGGTGGCGCAAGCGGCATGCTGGGGACAGCCCGGTTACTGGGACAAACATTAGGCACTACATTGGTGGCGTTGCTTTTCCGAATATTCTCTGAAGGAGAACGTGCACAGGCTTGTTTGTTTCTAGCCATATTATTCGCTGTCGGAGCAGGGATAGTGAGCTGTATCCGAATGACACAGGCTTCGCCCGCAGGAAAGAAATGAAAGAACTCCCGAAAACCTGATACGGTATCAGGACAACCGTCAGGATATGACGGAGCCTGACACAATGACATATATACATGCAGGCTGATGCATACGTACGTGTAGCCCGATGCATATATACGTGTGGGCTTACGCGTATATACGTATAGGCTGATGCCACCGTATGTGTGAAGTGTACTGGATTTAGTTGACAACTTCGATGTGTGAGCAAAAAGACTTTGAGCTTTTCAAAAAAGACCTTGAGGTTTTCAAAAAAGATTAGGAGGTTTCTTAAAAACTTCACCATCTTTTTTAAAAAGCTCGGCATGTTTTTCATGTAGGGGCAGTTGGGAGTATCCCCTCATTAAGCCGGTCATTCCCTCTTCTCCCTTCATCCTTTCATTTTGATTCATACACACTGGTTATCAACCGGTTAAAGATGACAGCACATCCCCTCATCCTCCCTTCAGCCGCGCTTTCCAAGTCCCTTCACAATCTGCCTTCAGCAATTGTATGTCTACACATTTTTTAGCCCACCGGTTTCTGTAGGGGCAGACCCATGTGTCTGCCCGAGAACAGTCTGCTTTAAGTCATCGGGCGGACACATGGGTCCGCCCCTACCGTAAATGAAAGCGTTATAGAAAAAGTCAAGCCGGAAGAAATTCTACGAATGAAAGGAGGCTGAAAGGACAGTGACGGGATGTCCCTTCACTACCGAAACCCCCATCAGCAGAGCGTTTCAACGGTTAGTGAAAGGAGGAAGGAAGAAACAGCTTTTCGCTTGTAGGACGATAAGGCACAGTTGTTTTTAACACAAACGAGTGCCAAAATCATATTTTTTATCCTTACCTTTGAAGCGTTTCAATTTAAATAATACCGGATAAAACATGAAAAAGACACTCTTTCTGGCTGTTACAGCCCTACTGACACTCTCGGTCGCACAAGCTCAAAACACCTTAAAGTTAATGACTTACAACATCAAAAATGCCAACGGCATGGATAACGTACAGAATTTCCAGCGTGTGGCCAATGTGATAAATAATGCCTGCCCCGATGCCGTAGCCATCCAGGAACTGGACAGTATGACCAACCGCAGCGGAAAAACATACGTACTCGGCGAAATAGCTGAACGTACGCAAATGCACGCCTACTTTGCTCCTGCTATCGATTACGACGGAGGAAAATACGGCATCGGACTGCTCACCAAGCAAGTTCCTGTCTGTATCCGGACTATGGCACTGCCGGGCCGTGAAGAGGCCCGCGCACTCATTATGGCCGAATTTGAAGACTATATCTATTGTTGCACCCATCTCTCGCTGACGGAGGAAGACCGAATGACTTCACTGAACATGATAAAGGATTTTGCTGCTTCTGTCCAAAAGCCCTTCTTCCTGGCCGGAGACATGAATGCCGAACCTCAGTCCGATTTTATCAAAGGGCTCCAAAAGGACTTCCAGATACTTTCCAACCCGAAGGTGCCCACTTTCCCCGCCCCCAAACCGAAAGAAACACTCGACTATATTGTTACCCTGAAAAATAACGCCAAAGGATTTGCCGCCATCTCCTCCAAAGTGCTGGACGAACCGGTAGCATCCGACCATCGCCCGCTGGTGGTAACCCTCCGCACAGCAGAAAAAACAGAAAAGATATTCCGTACAAAACCTTATTTGCAGAATCCGGTAGGAAATGGAATCACCGTGATGTGGGAGACTACCGTTCCGGCCTACTGCTGGGTGGAATATGGAACCGACTCGACCCAACTGCAACGTGCGCGCACCATTATGGACGGACAAGCGGTGTGTAACAACAAACTGCATAAAATCCGCCTGGACGGTTTACAGCCGGGACAGAAATACTATTACCGCGTCTGCTCACAAGAAATTCTGCGCTATCAGGCTTATAACAAAGTATTCGGCAATACCGCCCAATCGGAATTCAGTGAATTCACCCTTCCTGCCCCCGACAGCGATAACTTCACTGCCGTAGTGTTCAATGACTTGCACCAACATCCCCAAACTTTCCGCGCCTTGTGCCAACAGATTCAGAATATCGACTACGATTTTGTAGTATTCAACGGTGATTGTGTAGACGATCCTGCCAGCCACGAACAGGCAACCACCTTTATCAGCGAACTGACGGAAGGAGTGCATAGCGACCGCGTACCTACTTTCTTCATGCGCGGCAACCACGAAATACGGAATGCTTATTCTATCGGCCTGCGCGACCATTATGACTATGTGGGCAACAAGACTTACGGCGCTTTCAACTGGGGTGATACACGTATCGTGATGCTGGACTGCGGTGAAGACAAACCGGATGACCACTGGGTATATTACGGTTTGAACGACTTTACCCAACTGCGTAATGAGCAGGTGGACTTCCTGAAAAAAGAACTGGCATCCAAAGAATTCAAGAAAGCCGGAAAACGAATCCTGATTCACCATATTCCCCTATATGGAAACGATTATAAGAACCTTTGCGAAGACTTATGGAAACCGTTGCTGAAAAAAGCCCCCTTCAACGTAAGCCTGAATGCGCATACGCACGAGTATGCCTATCATCCGAAAGGAAAACTGGACAATAACTTTCCTGTCGTTGTCGGCGGAGGATATGACATGGATAGTGCCACAGTGATGGTGATTGAGAAAAAGAAAGGCGAACTGAGAATAAAGGTGTTGAACACCAAGGGAGAAGTTCTACTTAATATTACCGTATAAAACGCTTGGCCACAGATGGAATTGAGAAGAAAAGAAACCATAGGTTGGATAGACCTGTTGCGCGTTATCGCCTGTTTTCTGGTCGTGTTTGCACATTGTTGCGACCCGTTTGTGGCGCGCTTTGATACAGACCGCAGCACTTTCCTGCAAGGGTGTGCTGCGGGAAGCGCGGTGCGAAGTTGTGTACCTCTGTTCGTCATGATGACCGGAGTCTTGCTGTTCCCCATACGCAGCGGCATGAGCGAGTTCTACCGGAAACGTATCGGGCGCATCGTGGTGCCCCTCATTTTCTGGTCGGTCATGCTGCCGGTGCTGTACTTCGTATATCTGAACTACATTGCCACCACCGACAACCCCACTATCGATATGTCCACCTTCACATGGCCAATGACAGTGACCAAGATATGTACCTTTATCTTTAATTTCAACTACGACACTACGCCCCTTTGGTATCTTTATATGCTGGTAGGGTTATATCTCGTTATCCCCATTTTCGGGGCATGGCTCGACCGCGCCTCGCAAAAAGACGTCAAACTGTTTCTTCGCATTTGGGGAGTATCCTTGTTTCTTCCCTATCTGAAGATGGCGGCTCCCGCACTGGGCTATATCGGCAATTGGGGGAATATGGATATTCTGGGTGTTTGTGACTGGAATGCTTTCGGTTCCTTTTACTATGTGTCAGGCTTCATCGGTTATCTGATATTAGCTTATTATCTGGTGAAATATCCCTTGCAATGGAGTTGGAGAAAAACTCTCTCCATCGGCATACCCATGTTTGCGGCAGGATATGCCATTACATTTGGAGGTTACCTTATCATGCAGGAATACTTTCCGGGCAATTATGCCTATCTGGAAATCGTATGGTTATTTGGCGGCATCAATGTATTTATGATGACCTTTCCTGTCTTTATCATTGTACAGAAAATCAAAGTTCCCTACTCTCCTGCCCTTTCCCGGCTGGCCTCGATGACCTTCGGCATCTACCTTTGCCACTTTGTCTTTGTACAAATGGGGTATGATATGTTTGCCGCATGGTTGCCTAAAGGAGTTCCGGCAGTGGTTCACATAATCTGCATAGCTGTGGTTGCCTTCTTCGTCAGTTATCTGATAGTCAGAATGATGTCGGCATCCAAGGTGACGCGACGACTGGTGGCATAAACTGAAAATATGGTTTGCTTCAATACCGGATGCACTACTTTCGGTGCTATCTCTGCCAACGGCTCCATCACAAAAAGCCGCTCATGCATAAGAGGATGAGGAAGAGTCAAAGTAGGTGTATTCAGTATTAAATCGCCATACAGCAAGATGTCAATATCAATCAAGCGGTCACTATAGTTACCGTCAACAGACTTCTTGGTACGGCCTAAGTCACGCTCTATTGACTGCGTTTCTTCTAAAACACCAAAGGGAGACAGAGAAGTCTCGACACAGCAGGCAGCATTCAGAAATGAATGTCCGGAAGAAAAGCCCCAAGGAGCAGTAACATAAAAAGCGGAAAGGGAAGTCACCTTCCCTATCCGCATATTTATCTGTTGCACAGCCGCATGCAGGTTGGCTTCCTTATCGCCCAAGTTGGTTCCAAGCCCTAAATAAACCTCCATACACAATGCTCTTTATCAATTACTTATTTATCTAAAATCAGCATGGCATCGCCATACGTTCCAAAACGATAATCTTCTTTCAAAGCGGTGTTATAGGCTTCCATAACCAAATCATAACCGCCATAGGCAGCTACCAGCATCAGCAATGTGGAAAGCGGCATGTGGAAGTTAGTAATCATGCTGTTGGCCACCGAGAAATCATAAGGAGGGAAGATAAACTTATTCGTCCAGCCTTCAAATTCTTTCAGGTGTCCGTCTGTGCCGACGGCTGTTTCAATTGCACGCATCACAGTGGTACCCACCGCACAGACACGTCTGTTCTCATCTTTTGCCTTATTGACAATGCTGCAGGCCGTAGAATCAACGAACATCTGTTCGGAATCCATCTTATGCTTGGTAAGGTCTTCCACATCAATCTCGCGGAAGTTACCCAATCCGGCATGCATGGTCACATAAGCAAAGTCTATTCCTTTGATTTCCATACGCTTCATCAGCTCACGGCTGAAATGAAGGCCCGCTGTCGGAGCCGTTACCGCACCTTCATTCTTGGCAAAGATAGTCTGAAAACGTTCTGCATCTTCTTCTTCTACCGGACGACGGATGAAACTGGGCAGCGGAGCTTCACCCAAAGCATAAAGAGCTTTCTTGAATTCATCGTGAGGCCCATCATAAAGGAATCGCAAAGTACGTCCGCGAGAAGTGGTATTGTCGATTACTTCGGCCACCATAGAGTCGTCATCACCAAAATACAGCTTATTACCGATACGGATTTTACGTGCCGGATCTACCAACACATCCCACAAGCGAAGTTCCTCATTCAGTTCACGCAACAGGAATACCTCTATACGTGCACCAGTCTTCTCTTTATTTCCATACAAACGCGCAGGAAAAACTTTCGTATCATTAAAGATAAACACATCTTTATCATCAAAATACTCCAAGATATCCTTAAATACCTTGTGCTCAATCCGTCCTGTTGCTTTGTTAACAACCATCAGACGCGACTCATCTCTGTACTTGGCCGGATGCAAAGCTATCTTCTCCTCCGGCAGTTTAAATTTAAATTGCGACAGTTTCATCTTATCTCTCCTTATTCGTTTATAACTTCTATTTCTTGTCGGTCAAGCCATTCGGGAAAATCTTCCACCTGCATACAGTCCTCCAGCTTTACTTTGCCCACACGGGTACGAACCAGACCGATGAGGTGTGCACCGCTATTCAGAGCTTCACCAATATCACGGGCCAGCGCACGGATATAAGTTCCCTTACTACACACTACCCTGATTTTTATCTCAGGAAGATTGCACTCCAATAACTCTATCTCGTCTATCACCAGCGTTTTAGGTTTCAGATTTACCTCCTCTCCCTTTCGCGCAAGATCGTAGGCACGCTCACCGTCAATCTTACAAGCCGAAAAAGCAGGCGGTATCTGCTCAATGCTGCCAATGAAACGTTTCAATGTTTCTTCCACCAACTCACGGGTGATATGCTCCGTAGGATAAGTGGCATCTATCTCTTTCTCCAAATCATAAGAAGGAGTGGTAGCACCCAATTGCAATGTAGCCACATACTCCTTAGTGTGATATTGAAATTCTTCAATCCGTTTTGTCGCTTTGCCCGTGCAAATAATCATCACCCCCGTAGCCAGAGGGTCCAACGTCCCTGCATGCCCTACCTTCAACTTCTTCACACCCAATTTGCGACAAATGTGATATCTTATCTTATTGACCACCGCAAAAGATGTCCACTTCAGCGGTTTATCGAAATATAATACTTCTCCTTCTTTAAAATTCATGCTTCTTGCCCCTACGGTTTATGCTGCCAATGAACAAGCTATCGTAATTGCCCCAACAACGGCACAATAGATAGCAAAATAAATCAACTTACCCTTCTTCACTATATTAATCATCCACTTGCAAGCAATGCAACCAGCAACAAAAGCAGCTACAAAACCTATTACCAGTGACAGAACCGAAATGTCCGTCGTTCCTGCCGCAGCTCCTTTTACTATCTTCATTCCATCCAGCAACGCTTCACCCAAAATGGGAGGAATCACCATCAAGAACGAGAACTGTGCCAGTTTAGCCTTATTGTCTCCCAGCAACAAACCGGTAGCAATGGTACTGCCCGAACGAGACAAGCCCGGCAACACGGCACAAGCCTGCGCCAAACCTATGATAAACGCATCACGCATACTAATGTTCTCTTTCACACGAGGCTTTGCATAATATGAGAAAGTAAGCAATAAAGCCGTTACCAACAGCATACAGCCTACAATCAACAGTCCCGACCCGAAAATTTCTTCTACATAGTCTTTAAAGAACACTCCTACGATTCCGATAGGTATCATAGAAACAAGGATATTCAATACATACTTTGTCTCCGCATTCATCTCACACTTAAACAGTCCACGGAAAATCCAGTCTATCTCTTTCCATAAAACAACCAGCGTACTTAATACAGTTGCCACATGTACTGCTATTGTAAATGTGAGATTGTCTTCACCTTGTATTCCAAACAAAGCCGATCCGATAGCCAAATGACCACTGCTGCTGACCGGCAAATACTCTGTCAATCCCTGGAGCAAACCAAGAATTAATGCCTCAAACCATTCCATACTCTTTTACCTCTTTATTCTTTCGTTACTTTCGGCTTTCGCACGATACCGTATATCATAAAAATAAAACCAAAGAAACAGACTGCAGGCGCTACCTTGATTCGGCGTACACTGAAAATATCCGGTTCAAAATATCCTTCTGTAGAACTAGGGCCTGTCATCAACAGGAAACCGATAATTACGACAGCCATGCCTATGGCCAGTAAGATAAAGTTTGTTTTATCAAAGGCAAATTTCTGTTTGTCCATATCCTTTTTAATTAGATGTAATAAAGCGCACCGGCTTTCATACGCAAATATTTGTTTATTGATATATAAGCACACATAAAAGTAATAATCACACCGAAAACAAAAACCGACGACATCACCAGCAACATCGTCATGGGAGTAATAATCTCTATCAATTCGGGTTCATATCTCACAAGTGCGTAAGCCATTCCGATTAATGCCGCATCAGCCATAACAGCCGCCAATACACCAATCCATATATTCCGGACCAAGAAAGGTTTCCGAATAAATCCCCAACTCGCTCCTACCAGTTTCATGGTGTGAATTAAAAAACGTTTAGAATATATAGCAAGACGTATGGTATTGTTTATCAATGCAAAGGAAATCAACGTAAGAAGTGCGGCAAGCCCCAGCAGCAAGAAACTGATTCGACGGATATTACTATTCACCGCATCCAGTAAATCTTGCGGATAATTAATCTCCATCACCTTCTTGTTGGTCATAATCTTCTCTTCAATCCAGGCTATACTATCCGAATTGGCATAATCGGCATTCAGTTTTATCTCAATGGAGGCAGTAAAAGGGTTATATCCCAAAAACTCAGCAGGGTCTGTTCCCATCGCCTCTGTTTGCTCTTTCAGGGCTTGTTCTTTAGAAATATAATAAGTTTCCTTAACGAAAGGCTCTGCATTCAGCTTCTTTTGAAACTTGATGGCATCCGCTTCCTTCATATCGTCACTGACAAGGACAGAAAAACTGATATTCTCACGAACGTACTTAGAAAGATTATTGGCTGATAACACAAAGAAGACCACCATACCCAACAAAAGCAACACCAACATAGTGCTAATGCTGGAAGTAATGAACTGCATATCGAAAAAAGACGTTGATTTCTTTCCCATAATTACTTCTTTCTGAATACATAAATCATTGAACTACTACGCCCTTTCCTGGCTAACGTGCTAAACCAAGCCAACAGTCCCGTCCACATTCCTTTCAGGAAAGAGAAACGGCTTCCTTTATATTTCTCTGTCAACATAGAAACATAAAAAGCATCAAATGGCATCGGATGTTGCTCGGCAAGCTTAAAACCATGTTTCACCCCGAATTGTTGCATAGCCGACGGTGTGAAATGCCATAAATGCCTGGGGACATCATACGCAGCCCACCATTCCTTATATTTCACCGCATCATACGAAGACGGATTGGGAACCGCAACTATCAGCACTCCCCTGTCTTTCAACAGAACCGCCAGCCTTTCCCAAGTTTCATTCAGATGTTCCAAATGTTCCATCACATGCCACAGGGTAATTGCATCAAACGAATGGTCGGCATATCCCGCCAAAGCATCTTCCGCATCTACCTCCAGTTCAAAATGCTCTTTGGCAAACGCACGTGCTTTAGCATTCTTCTCTATCGCCCGCACACGCCAGCCGCGTTCCTTCATGGCATTGCTGAAGTAGCCCGTACCTGTTCCGATATCCAACAGGCTGCCTTTACTCAGCCCAGACGTACGTTTAATCAGTTTGGCCTTGCGGGATAGCATATACTTGCGGACCTGATGATACACCCGGTTCATCAAGCCTTTATTGGTATCACTGTGTGAAATATAATCGGGAGTTTCATAATACCTGCCTATTTCCGCCTCTACCGGTGCTTCTTGTGTAAAAAGAAAGCCGCAATGGGTGCAACGCATCACCTCGAACTTTTCGCCCGAAGCATAATTATCTGTACAAGTTATTGCATGTTCTAACTGTTTTCCGCCGCACAACGGACAAGTATCTATCTTGAGTCTGTTCACTTTTAGCCCTAATTTGCTGCAAAATAACAAATAAAATGAATTACAAGAGCTTTCCTTTAAGTACTTTTAAGAGTATAAGTTAACTATACATTTGGTTTTTCCCTATTTTTGCATATAAAATTTTAATAGCTGAGAAATGGAAAACAAAAGACTGCTTCGTTCAAACAATAGAATACTCGCCGGCGTATGTGCAGGAATAGCCGAATATTTCGGCTGGGAGGTATCAACAGTACGCATCGTTTATGCTCTGGTAACCTTCTTTACCGCTTTTTCGGGAGGAATCATCTATCTAATCCTGTGGATTATAATGCCTGAAAAAAGATATCGTGACGGGTATGAAGACAGAGTAAACGAGAAGTTACACGGCAGATAACGTCAGCTGCTTCAGGCAATACCCAGCAACTCTACTTCAAATATCAAAGTGGAGAAAGCTGGAATCGGACCGCTGGTGCGGCTTCCGTATCCCAAGTGATAAGGAATATAGATAATCCATTTATCCCCTGTATGCATTTGTTGGAGTGCCAACTGCCATCCATCGATGACATCACAGAGGCGAAATGCTTCGGGACAGTTACGGCTATAAGAGTTATCAAACTCTTTCCCGGTTATCAGGCTGCCTTTATAATGAACGGTGACAATGCTGCGAACGTTGGGTGAAACCGTTCCGGTTCCTGTCTGCAACACTTTATAAAATATCCCACAGGGTAAAGAGCAGACATCTGCTTGAGTAGAAAGAACCTGCAAATACTGCAGATTCTTTTCTTTATATTCTTCTTTCTTTCCCATCAGAAAACTTCTTCTCCTTTCAGCGTGGCTGAACTGGCTTCTGTTATACGTACATTTACAAAATCGCCGATGCGGTGATTTCCACGGTCAAACACCACCACCTTATTTTGTTGCGTGCGTCCGAACAGTTGCTCTTTCGAACGTTTCGACACGCCTTCCACCATCACTTCAAATGTCTTTCCCACATCTTTGGCATTACTTTCGGCAGAAAGTTGGTTCTGCAACTCAATAATCTCGTTCAGACGACGAATCTTGACTTCTTCGGGCACATCATCCGGCAAATGTTTGGAAGCATACGTTCCGGGACGTTCCGAATATTTAAACATGAAAGCAGAATCGTACGCACACTCACGCATCAAAGACAAAGATTCCTGATGATCTTCCTCCGTCTCAGAATGATAGCCGGAAAAAATATCCGTGCTTAACCCACAATCGGGAATGATTCGGCGAATGGCCTCTACCCTGTCCAAATACCATTCACGCGTATATTTACGGTTCATCAACTTCAGTATGCGCGAACTTCCACTCTGCACGGGTAAATGAATATGTTTGCAAACGTTCGGTACTTCGGCTATCACCTGCAAGGTTTCGTCACTCATATCCTTAGGATGTGAAGTAGTAAAGCGGACACGCATTCCCGGAACAGCCTCAGCGACAGTGCGAAGCAACATCGGGAAAGTAATCACTTCATTCTCTTTCTCAAAGCGATAGGAATTAACGTTCTGTCCCAGCAAAGTCACTTCCTTGTAACCTTTATCAGCCAGGTCGCGCACCTCATTCAAGATACTCTCCACATCACGGCTGCGTTCCCGGCCGCGAGTATAAGGCACTATGCAATAATGGCAAAAATTATTGCAACCACGCATAATGCTGACAAAGCCCGAAATATGGTTTCCGCAAATACGTGAGGGAATCACGTCACGATACGTTTCCGTGGTCGACAAGTCTACATTAATCGCTTTCTCCCCCGCTTCGACAGCAGCAATCAGGTCGGGCAATGTGAGATAAGCATCCGGCCCCACTACCAAATCGACATGGTGATTCTCTATCAAATCTTCCTTTACACGCTCAGCCATACAGCCCAGCACGCCGACAATCAGGTTTCTCTTTTTGTTTTTCCTCATCGAATGGAAAAACTCCAATCGGTTCAGTATCTTCTGTTCTGCATTGTCACGAATGGAACAAGTATTCATAAACACCGCGTCCGCATCCTCCAAAGTATCACATACACTATAACCTGCCATCTGCATGATAGAAGCAATCACTTCACTATCCGCCACATTCATCTGGCAACCATACGTCTCAATAAACAGTTTCTTGTTTTCCTGTTCAGTTGCAGATTTAAAGTCTGCTCCTGTTGTTTCTTTCATCATATTCTCTTTTTATAAATTCGCTGCAAAGATATTGAGTTCCCACCAAATTCCCTCATATTCTGTTTGATTTTTGCATATTTATAGCTTGATATTCAGACAGAAAAAGGCAGAATGAAAGCCATTAAAAGCCCCAACCGTTAAATTATCATAACCAATGAACAAAAAACTCCGTTTGCGTTACCAACGTATTCAGATAATTTGCATCTTTGCTTCTGAAAAACATTAGATTTTTTCATAGTTAAGGTTTAGGTTAAAAAAATAAGGGAAGACAACTGTGAAGTTCTCTTCCTTTTTTTATGCCTTTTTGTTAGTAGGGAAAGAAATAAATTTCTAACTTTGACCGTTCGTTATCAAACCCTCTAAAAAGATAAGCCTATGGAAATTGTCCAAGTATTAATATTCGTGGTAATCATTGCAATTGCCATTGTGCAACAAATTACCAAGGCTAAAAAAGAAACAGCCACACCTTCTCCCCATGAAGTTCTTACTGATATGTTTCCCACAATCGAAGAAATAGAAGGAGAGGGGCAGACAGTTTCACCACGACCAGTGAAAAGTAAACCACAACCTGCTTATAAGAAAAAGAAAGAAACATTCAAATCGACACCGATTGTCGCTATGGATAGCAAAAATAAAGATAAGCCCTCGGACGAAAACACCCGTATCAAACTCAGTACACGTGAAGAAGCACGACGGGCCTTTATTTACTCGGAGATTTTCAATCGGAAATATTAATAACAACAATACTAACAACCAGAAAACACATTGAATATCATGGGATTTAATATCATTTCAGCAGCCGAAGCTGCCAGCTATGTAAAGCATGGCTATAACATCGGACTAAGTGGCTTTACCCCGGCAGGAACCCCCAAAGCCGTAACCCCTGAAATCGCAAAGATTGCAGAAGAAGAGCATGCCAAAGGTAATCCGTTCCAGATTGGTATCTTTACCGGCGCTTCTACAGGAGATGCAACCGACGGTATTCTGTCAAGAATAAAAGCCATCCGCTATCGCGCCCCTTATACCACAAACCCTGATTTCCGTAAAGCGGTAAACAATGGAGAAATAGCTTATAATGATATTCATTTGTCACAAATGGCACAGGAAGTCCGTTATGGCTTCATGGGCAAAGTGGACGTAGCTATTCTGGAAGCTTGCGAGATTACTCCCGATGGTAAAGTATATCTGACCGCTGCCGGAGGTATCGCTCCGACTATTGCACGTCTGGCAGATAAAGTGATTATCGAACTGAATGCCGCCCATAGCAAAAACGGTATGGGACTGCATGATGTGTACGAACCACTTGACCCGCCTTACCGTCGCGAGATACCCATCTTCAAACCGAGTGACCGCATCGGATTGCCTTATGTGCAAGTAGATCCGAAAAAGATTATCGGTGTAGTGGAAGTGAATACACCCGACCAGGCACGTTCATTTACGGCACCTGACCCCATCACCGACCAGATTGGACAAAATGTAGCCGACTTCCTGGCAGCTGATATGAAACGCGGTATCATCCCCGCCGGATTCCTGCCATTGCAAAGTGGGGTAGGTAACATTGCCAATGCCGTACTAGGTGCATTGGGACGTGACAAAACGATTCCTGCGTTCGAAATGTATACCGAAGTATTGCAGGACGCCGTAGTAGACCTGATTCGCCAAGGACGTGTCAAATTTGGAAGTACCTGTTCATTGACAGTGACCAATGACTGTCTGCAAGGTATTTATGATGATATCGATTTCTTCCGCGACAAGCTGGTCATGCGTCCGTCCGAAATATCAAACAGCCCGGAAATAATCCGCCGTCTCGGTGTTATCTCTATCAATACTGCCATCGAAGCAGATATTTATGGTAATGTCAATTCCACACATATCAGCGGAACGAAGATGATGAATGGTATCGGTGGCTCGGGCGACTTCACCCGCAATGCGTACATCTCCATTTTTACCTGTCCGTCTGTTGCCAAAGAAGGAAAAATCAGCGCCATCGTTCCTATGGTATCACATGAAGACCACAGTGAGCATGATGTAAATATCATTATTACCGAGCAAGGTGTTGCCGACCTCCGCGGAAAGAGTCCGGTGGAACGTTCACATGCCATTATCGAAAACTGTGCCCACCCGGATTACAAGAATATCCTGTGGGATTATGTAAAGATGGCTTCCAAAGGACAGACCCCTCATTGCATTTCGGCTGCATTGGCCATGCACGATACACTGGCCAAGAAAGGTGATATGCGCCTGATTGATTGGGCAGAATATAAATAACGAATTGCTGCCTTATCAAAGGCAGTTCGAACAGGGTTCAAACTACCCTAGGGTAATGGAACAATTACTATGCAGTAGTTGCCTGTTTACCCTAGGGTAGTTTAGCAATTACCGGGCAGAAATTAAATGAGACAAGAAACTTAAAAACATAATACCGCTGCAAACGTTGATTTATTGAACGGAATAAACCAACTTTGTCCTTACTGTTTTTATAAACGTTGTCAATATGAACCAAGTTAAAGGAATACCTTACGGAATATCCGATTTCAACCGTATGCGAAATGAAAACTTTTATTTCGTAGACAAGACTATGTATCTGCCGCTCATCGAAAAAATGCCAAGCTACCTTTTCCTTATCCGTCCCAGACGGTTCGGGAAGAGCCTGTTTCTGAGCATGATGCGCACTTACTATGACTGACTACAGCAAATTAAAAATGCTGGCACGCATAGACCATGACCAAACCCATGAAGGTAGTCGCATGAGCACCATCGAAGAAATTGCTGCAAAAGGAGAGATATTGGTAGACTTGCATACCTCTTTCCCATCCGAAAAGGTAACGGATATTGAAAATTTCCGCAGCCTGCTTTACTATTACGGACTACTCACCATTTGTGGCACAAGAGGAGACCGCCTGAGAATGTGCATTCCCAACAATTGCGTACGTGAACAATATTTCGGTTTCCTGCGGGATTATTATCAACAAACTCATTCGCTGAACCTTTCTCACCTGAAAGACCTGATAGACGATTTCGCCTACGACGGCCATTGGAAGCCGTTCTTTGAAACAATAGCTTGCGCTATTCTTCCATACGAAACGGTATGGAGGGCGAAAGAAATCTACAAGGCTTCTTGAAAGCTTACCTTGCACTCGCTTCTTATTATCTGGTAGAGCCTGAACTGGAAATGAATTATGGCTACTGTAATTTCTTTCTTTTACCGGATAAATCGCGTTACCCGGATGTGCAACACAGTTATATTCTGGAGTTAAAATATGCTCTCCGCACAGCTACCGATGCCGAACTCGGAGTACAAGCAGCGGAAGGACGACGCCAACTGATGCAATACAGTCCAGACAAAATAGTCACACAGCTGGCGGCAAAGACAACCCTGCACAAATTGTTGCTACAATTCAGAGGCTGGGATATGGTGAGATGTGAAGAAATATAATTGTGCAAGAAGTATATCCCGGGTATCATACATCAATCAGTGATATTTGTCAGTCCAAATAAATCCTTGTTCAAGGTGTATACAACTATTTTATCGCTTTTCAACTGCTTACCTACTTTGCTCAACCCTTTCAATGGAGTATCCCAACGACTATAGGATTTCAATATGGGATATAGAGTAGGAAGCACCATGGGAGCAAACCAACCATTCTTTGTATAAAACAAACCATTGCGATAGAACACGGCATGGATGATATGATTATAACCATTATAAAAGGCCAAAATACAGTTATTGGGAAAAACAGCCTCCTTTATCTCTTTATAACGACACGGATAAGAAGCTTCGAAGGTTAGAAAGTAATCGAAGAAAGCATTTAAATCCTCTTCACGCGTATAAGAAGCATTACGGGTAATCACCGGTTCGGTATAAATGCCATACGTTTGAAACAAAGCATCCAACGCATAAAAAATACAAGTCTGAGAATTATTCTTCAGCATAGGAAGAGGACACTCCATGCGCAACATGGAATTTTCCAACACTTCAATCATAGCCTCATCCAATCCCTCAATACAGGCAGAGAAACGGGCAAAAGGATATATTCTACTCTCTACCACTAAATTGCGTAATTTCTTTTTCAATTTATCATCATAATCATAGCCCCGATATATCTTCGGACGTACCCGATAGGTGAGTGTATCATTCTTCCAAACTGCCTGAAAAATGGAATCCGGTACAGAATTCTTCATCTGAGTTTCCACATAATATATTGTATCCAAATAATGAACAAGCGAATCTGCATAAAGGCCATTGCCAAATGTTTCAACACCATAGCGCAATGCTTCCTTCTCTCTTATAAAAATCAAACTGTCACTCATCCACTTTATCTCCGGGAATTTTATCTGAGAAGAAACAGTTGCACAGATACTTAAGATGACATATAATACACAGATTCTTTTCATAAGCCGATACGTCTATCATTTACCGTTTCCCTTGTAAAAGCGGTATCCAAATCCCAACATCAGGTTGTTGGGGTTCTTAAATTTATTCAACTGATAGCCGACATGCAAGAACAAGCGCGGTGTAATGGAAGCCTTGAGAGCCAGAACTTGATAAAAACCTTCCGTATCATCACCACTGTATATCAAATTCCGTCCGACACCGGCATTGATAGAAAAAATAGGCATGACCAGCTCTCCGCGTACAGACAGACCGACAGCAAACTGCTTGTGGAAAGGAGGGCGATGAAACTTCGCATCGCTTGATGAACTTCCTTCTACCCGATAGTCTTTGATATTGGCACTCTCATCATATTGTGCATCCATAGAGACACCGGCCCTAAAATACTTGTTGAAATTGTACATTGGATTAAAATTCAGCCCCACAACGCCAAAAGAGCCGGGCACCAGACAAACGTCATAGCCATCTACAAACCCTTTTTTACGAGTAGCACCATATACAACCAAATCATAACTGATATAAGGTTTGATGGATAACGGTTTAGCACCTTTCACAGCCACCGTCTCATCATTTCCAAAAGTACGCACAACACCTATTCTTCCGCCAATCGGATTCACTCCTGCATTGGGAAAATGTGTATTTCCATTAGAGTAATGAGTAAAATCCATACCTGCCGTCAAGCTCCATTGCGGATTAATCCGCCAATTCAGAAAAAATCCCAGATTGATATAGGCATTGATTTTTGACCCGATAACCTCATTCTGCGGATTATATATCTCATCATATTTTTTCCAGCCAAAAGAAGCACCGAAATTCCATTCATAGTCGAATGACAAACGGGGCGATAACTGCGCTATGCGTGACCCCTGAAAAGCATATACCGCTATGGGATTACCTAGTTCGGAAGGACAGAAGAACGTAGTGTAAGAAACTCCAATACCCTGATAGGCATGAGGATAGAGCCGGCCTAAAGTCGAATTCTTATCAAACTGAAAAGCATACTTCAGATGTACAGAAAGGGCCTGCCTGATGCGTTGTTGATGCATATTGTCACCATCAAAGAAATCATTGGTAGGAGTCACATAATTAGGACGTACATCCAGGCCGAGCCTATGAATCAGCTTATGGCTTGCTGTATCATTCTTTAATACATCCGGTTGCGTAGCCGTCTGAGCCATCAAATTTCCACCCATCGGACAAACAGCCAAAAGGCTGGCAATATATAATAAGAATACTTTCGCTTTCATTGTTCTAATTATTCAGCTTCTCGCACTTTATGAGGTATCTTTTAGGCATCTTGCTTTTCAAAGTACCGGTAATGACTTTCTCTTTTTTGGTTTTGGGATGAACGGCATAAAGAGTAAAATAAGTCTCAAACCATTCATATTCCAGCAGTACAGTGATACGTTGCGAAGTTTGGGCCGGAGTTATGACCGCCTTCTTTTCCGTATCAGGAAAAGGCAAAGGTAACCGTTGCATATCAGAAGCATATTGCACTCGTTCGCCGTTCATCACCAGATAACCGTCAACAATGCCGGGAATCTCAACCTCCGGTTTGCTTGCCAACAAATTAAAAGCCTCGGGATTATTACTGGTGAATTGTATCTGACGATACTCATTTTGGAAAGGAAAGATATAATTGGTTACGTTTCCATTTCCCCTGTTATCAATCACCATGCTCCTACGTTCTTCTATGTGTGTATCCGTATAACTATACATATCAAGCGAATAAGTGATATGGTCGAATATATATCTGTCGGAAGGTGTTATGGCTACATGTATTGCTTTCGTTTCATATTCATTACTTGCAATAATGGAAAACCGGAAAAGAGAAGAGCGCGCATTTTCGTTTACCGTTAACTTCACTTCCTGAGGATGAGTGCGCTCAATGGTAAAATCAACTATCTTATCTTCATAAATGACATCATCACAAACTATTTTGCCCAACCCTTCCAAAACAGGCGACTGATTCTGCGAAACTATATTACCGTCTTTATCATAAACTGAATAATATAATGAAGAGTTATCATAATAATCATACACATGCAACAGATTCCAGTTGGAAGACTTAAAATGAATAGTCACCGAGTCACCATTTCCATCCAAGGTAACATCAGAAACAGAAGGCTGAAAATCTTCAATGAAGACATCGCCATTACAACCGGATAATCCCAAGAAAATGAGAAGATATACTGCGATATGTAGGAAAGTTTTCATGTTGTTTTTGTGTTTGTCTTTTCACTACGACAAAAATAACACTTATTTCCGAATAATGACCATAAATACCGGTATATTTATCTGATACTCCGTAATATTGAAGATTTTCAGCCCTCACCACATGTCAAGAACAAGACAATGTTATCGTCTTCTCTATATTAATTTGCCGCACAAAACAGGCATCATGGCTCACAACTAATAATGTTCCCCGATACTCCTTCAAAGTATCAGTCAATATCTCCATATTCATAATATCAATATTGTTCGTCGGTTCGTCCACAATAAACAAATCAGGAGTTTGTGCACTCACCATCAAGCAACACAGGGAAAGTTTCATCTTCTCACCCCCGCTCAGACAACTGCATTTCTTATCCCAACTGGATATAGGGAAAAGAAAGCGGTTAAGAATGGTTTTAAGCTCATGGTCATAAAGTTTATTGTTAAAGAAGGAGAGTTGTTCCAGCACCGACAGCCCATTCTGTATAATGGAATATTCCTGGTCGAGATAAACATACGTCAACCCATCCGCCCTTATCAGTTCACCCGCCGTGGGAGTGAGAACACCCGCCAGCAACTTCAGTAAAGTGGTTTTGCCGCTACCGTTTCCACCTTTCAAATGGATACGGTCACCGCTTTTTATTACAAAATCAAGAGGGAGCGGCCATAACTCATCCGATTGATAAGCATAATTCATATTTCTGACTGTGATAAGTGTCTTGCCCGTATGCAAGGAAGAAGAATTGAAATCCACCTTCATCCCTTTCCTGTCCGGCAATGCCTTGCGAATATCCGTAGCGCTTTCTGCCAACGATTGTATTTTATCAGCATGAACATGGCTCAGGCGAACCGAACTTTTCTCCGCCTTGTCCTTAAAAGTATCCATTGCCATCTTGCCGACACCACTTTTTATATTTTGCTTCTTTCCGCGTACATCATGCTTCTGCTGACGCTCCATCACTTCACGTGCCTGTCTGCGTGCCTTCTGCAACTGCTTCCCATTCTCTTCCAACCGAGCTTGCAATGCTTGAACGGCCAACTCCTTCTGCTCTTTGTAAAAGTCATAATTCCCCGCATAATAAATTACTCCTTTTGCCGAGAGCTCATACGTGGACGAAAGCAAGTTGAGCAACGTCCGGTCATGACTGACTACCAACACACCAGACGAAGTAGAAGTGATAAAGTGATATAATTTCTCACGACTCACATCATCCAAATGATTGGTCGGCTCGTCCATCAGAATAAAAGACGGTGAGTGCAAAGCGATTCCTGCCAAAAAGACTTTTGTCTTTTCTCCTCCACTTAACAAATGCATGGGATGGGAGAGAGGCACTCCCGGCAATCCCCATTCATGTAAAGCGGCAACCGCCTTTTCTTCTATATCCCAATCATCATCCAATACCGTAAAATGCTCCACAGAAACATCTCCCTGCAAAATGGCATGAAGTGCTTGTATCTTTCCTTCAATCCGCAAAGCTCCGGCTATCGTCAGATGATTAAATTGTCCGAAGTGTTGAGGAATATAATAAGGTGGTTCCAAACAAATCACTTCACCTTCCGAAGGTGACAATTCTTTTGTTATCAGCTGCATCAAGGTCGATTTTCCTGATCCGTTATTCCCGATAAGCGCTGCTTTCTCACCTTTCCCCATAGAGAAACTAACGTTACTGAAGAGCACATCTTTATCAGGATGCATATAAGTAACTGACTGTATATGTATACACATACTGTTTCTATAAAATTAAAATGTTAATACTGAAATGTATATTGTGGGAATAGAGGACAACTATTACACAACAAACGAATTCACTTCGCCTGCCGTCCCAACATGAAATAAATAGTTGTTTGAAAAATAGATGTTTAGATTCTCATCGGAATGTTTTTAGATTTCGGGGACAAAGATAAGTGTTTTCAGTGATATACAAAAGCAAACGATAAATTTACTTATAATACATTATTCACCTGTCACCGGATGTTGTCTCCTCCGATTTTCAAACGCTGCATACGTTTTGAACTCCCTAAGTCGTTTCATTAGCCGGACTAAGCCTTTTCGTCCTTTCGATTATGCCCATCTGTCCGTCAGATTACTACAGTCTCCGGCAGTGGACTGTACAGTCTACCATAACGGACTATACAGTCCACTGTAACGGACTGTACGGTCTACGGCAACGGACTGTAATAATCTTCTGCTTAAAAAGCCTTGGCTGACCCTAAGAAACGGCTTACTCTTCCCTTTGTTTCTGAATGAGCTTTAAATCCCCATGAAAACAATGCGACCCCGTTATTCCACACTCCAATACCATAAAGAGAAGGAAGGTGTATCGAAACGCTCATAAATAAAAGGGGTGTGTCAAAACTAAACCTGCCTATCCAATCGTCAGCTGTAGGGGCAGGGTTTGCCTGCCCGAAAACACAAAGTAAACTGTTTTCGGGCGAGCGAACCTCGCCCCTACGAACGAAACGACAGCATTATCCACGTTTCGACACATTCGATAAAAGGGAAGTTTTGATACATCCCTCTAATTATATTAAATGTTCTTACTTGACCAAACTAATCACCAAACCATTAGAAAGATTCAATAATCAGTTCTGATGCCAACATTCCTTCAATAGCCTCACCAAAAGCCTTAAAGTGAGCCGATGCTGCATGCACCGCCATAGCCTGCTCGTCTTTATACTCCTCATAAAAAATAAAGAGAGTAGGGCAGAAAGGATTCTGATAAAGGTTGTAGCTGATATTACCTGCTTCGGCACGAGTACCTTCTATCAAGGCCGTAGCCGCAGTCATAAACTCTTTTTCTTTGCCGGCAAGTACCTCAGCACGTGCCACAATCGTTTTCTTTTCCATAATGTTTAATGTTTCGTATTTTGTTACTGATATTAATTAAAGTCGGGCAAAGTAACCGAGAAGTTAGGATTCGGTATATGCTGTGACTTGATTACTTCTTTCATCTGTTTTACAATTTCAGGATGTTCGGCTGCTACATCATGGTCTTCGTGAATATCCTCGGCAAGATTATAAAGGAACGGTTTGCCACTCTTCACTACCATCTTCCAATCACCCATGCGTACACCTATCTGGTCGGTTTCGTCAAATTCCCAATAAAGGAAATCGTGTTGCTTTTGTCCTTCCTGTCCGGTCAACGTTGGATAAATAGAAATTCCATCGAAATAATCAGTACCTTTTTTCTTTTTATTGGTATATTTCTTCACGTAGTTCTTCACACCTGCCACATCACAGAATGTCGGCATCAAATCATAAAATGCAAACTGATGGTCATTGACTTGTCCGGCTTCCACTTTACCCGGCCAACGAACAATAAACGGAATACGGATACCGCCTTCGTAGCATTGACGCTTCAAACCGCGCAACTTACCGTCACGTCCAAAGAATGTAGGATCTGCACCACCTTCCTCGTGAGGGCCATTATCACTGGTAAAGATAACCAATGTATTTTCATCCATTCCTTTTTCTTTCAGTTTCTTCAGCACTTCGCCCACATAATAATCCAGACGGGTAATCATACCGGCAAACTGTGCATGCGTATGGACAGAAGCATTGTAACGCGAACCTTCCGAACCTCCCCATGTCTTGTCATGGAAGAACTTCTTCTGATATCCTTCCAGGATAGAATCCTCAGGTTGAACTAATTCCGCATGAGGCAATGTATAAGTAAATACACCGAAGAACGGTTGTTTGCCGTCTTGCTTATCAAGCCACTTCATGGCTTCCTGATGAATCATATCGGCAGAATATTGCGGACGTTTATAGTATTCTTTGCCGTACATGGGATATTTGATATTTTCATCCATTATCACACGCACCACAGCTGTGTCGCCCATTGATTTGCTATAACGGTTTAAGAAGTTCGGATAGTAAAGATGGGCCTGGAACTGACATATAAAACCATAAAACTCGTCGATACCCCGTTTGTCGGGAGTAGAAACGGAACCTTCATAGCCTCCTGCCCACTTACCGAACATACCGGTGGTATAACCGTTATCTTTCATTATCTCAGGGATGATTATGTGTTCGGGGTCATAAGGATGCTGCCCCACCACTGAATATTCTTTGTTATTACCATACATCACGATGGGAGCGTCACGCCAATACTCTTTATTTCCACGCACTTCACAGTGACCGGTATGCTGTCCTGTCATAAACGAAGCACGGGAAGGGGCACTTACCGGACTTCCTGAATAAGCCTGAGTAAAGCGCATGCCCTCTTTGGCCATATTATCAATATTAGGAGTACTGATATATGATTGGCCGTAACAGCCCAAGTCGCCATATCCCATATCATCACACATAATGTATATGATATTTGGCTTCACGTCATGACTCTTTTGTGCATAAGCACCCAACGAAGTAAGGGCAAGTCCACTGCCCAGCCATAAAAGTTTTTTGTTCATTCTATATATCTATTAAAGGTTATACGCAAAGGTATACAAAAGCAACTAATATTATTGATAAACAATGCAATTTATGAATTATATTTTAGACAACAAAGAACATGAATAAAAAAATAGTCTTAACTTTGCTCCTATAAGCAACAATATTACAAACAGCAAGTAAAATGAATAAAAAACTATTATTCACCCTGTTACTGGCAGGGAGTGCCGCTGTCGGACATGCTACCGATGAGGCCAGATTATTACGCTTTCCTGCTACAAACGGACAGGAAGTCGTGTTCTCCTATGCAGGCGATTTGTACAAAGCTCCCCTGAAAGGTGGAGAGGCACAACGTCTCACTTCCCATATCGGCTATGAAATGTTTGCCCGTTTCTCGCCCGATGGCAAATCAATCGCCTTCACCGGACAATATGACGGAAACACGGAAGTGTATCTGATGTCTGCCGATGGTGGAGAACCCACCCGACTGACTTACACCGCTACTAACAGTCGTGACGATTTGGGTGACCGTATGGGTCCGAACAATATCGTAATGACGTGGAGCCCCGACGGTAAGAACATTGTCTATCGTAACCGTATCAGCGACGGATTCGACGGAAAGCTCTGGACAATATCCAAAGAAGGAGGTATGTCCCAACTCATTCCATTACCCGAAGGCGGATTCTGTTCTTACTCTCCCGATGGCAAGAAACTGGCTTACAACCGTGTGATGCGTGAGTTCCGTAACTGGAAATACTATCGTGGCGGAATGGCAGACGATATCTGGATTTACAATCCTGCAAGCAAAAAAGTGGAAAACATTACTAATAATGTAGCGCAAGATATTGTCCCCATGTGGATAGGCGACGAAATTTTCTTTATCTCCGACCGTGACATGACCATGAATATCTTTGTCTACAATACCCAAACGAAACAGACAGAGAAAGTAACCAATTATACAGACTACGATGTCAAATTCCCCAGTTCGAACGGTGAAATCATTGTATATGAAAACGGAGGATACCTCTATAAACTCGACCCGAAGACACGCCGGACCGAAAAAATATCCATTACTCTAAAATCAGATAATATCCTTGCCCGCAAAGAAATGAAGAAAGTGGCAGGCAACCTGACCGCAGCCAGTCTTTCTGCCGACGGACACCGAGTAGCGATAACTGCCCGCGGCGAAGTGTTTGATGTTCCGGCAGACAAAGGTGTGACCCGCAACATCACCCGTACTCCGGGAGCCAATGAACGCGATGCCGCCTGGAGCCCGGACGGAAAATACATTGCCTATATCAGCGACCGAACCGGAGAAACCGAAATCTGGCTGCAACCCTCCGAAGGCGGAGAAGCTATTCAACTGACCAAAAACAATGATACCTACATTCGCCAACTGATGTGGAGCCCGAACAGCAAAAAGGTGCTCTACACCGACCGCAAAAACCGTATCGTAGAAGTGGATATAACTTCAAAATCCAAGAAGACTGTCATGCAAAACCCCGAAGGAGAGTTTTACTCAGTCAATTACTCACCCGACAGCCAATGGATTACTTATACCAAACCGGGCAAGAACAATATGGATGTGGTGTATGTATACCATCTCACCTCGGGCAAAGAATATCCCGTAACAGAGAAATGGTACAACTCTTCATCTCCACATTTCAGTACCGACGGCAAATACCTTATCTTTACTTCCGAACGCGATTTCAATCCCATCTACAGCCAAACGGAGTGGAATCATGCTTACAACCGCATGGGCGGAGTATATATCGCTTTATTGTCTAAAGACACCCCGTCGCCTTTCCTGCCATCGGACGAAAAAATAAGCATCGAAGACAACACCCCCGAAAGCAAATCCGCAGCCAAAGACAATAAAGCGGACGACAAAGCAACCGGCGTAACCATTGATGCTGAAGGATTGCCCGGACGCTTGCTCAAACTTCCTCTTCCGGCAGGCTATTATTACCAGCTTTATTCTGACGGAAAGAAAGTATGGTACTCCAACTCAGGAAATACCAAAGTATTCGACCTGGCGGAACAGAAAGAAGAAACCGTGGCCGAAGGAGCTAACATGAGCGTAGCCGAAAGCAATAAAAAAGCAATATTCTACAAAGGCGGCGACCTGTATGTATGCGATTTCCCTTGCAGCAAAGCCGCTTTAGACAAGAAGGTAAATCTGGACAATATGATTGCCCCGATAGACTATCCACAAGAATGGGCACAAATCTTTGACGAGACCTGGCGTGCCTTCCGTGATGGTTTCTATCTGGAGAATATGCACGGAGTAGACTGGAAAGCCATTAAAACAAAATATGCCGCCCTGCTTCCTTATGCTAAAACCCGGTTAGACCTCAATTACATTATCGGTGAGATGATTGCCGAATTAGCCTGTGGACATGCTTACGTGAATCCGGGAGAAATCAAAGGGCCCGAACGCATCAAGATGGGTTTGCTGGGTGCAGAATTGAGTCGCGACAAGAGTGGATTCTACCGTATCGAGAAGATTTTACCGGGAGCTGTTTACAGCCAAAAGCTCCGTTCCCCGCTTACCGAACCGGGCCTCGGCGTAAAAGAAGGTGATTACATCACTGCTGTCGACGGTATCCCGACTACCACCGTAGACAATATCTACAGTCTACTGACAGGCAAAGCAGGTGTACTGACCGAATTAAGCATCAACAGCACTGCCTCTGCCAAAGGTGCGCGCAAAGTAGTGGTCAGCCCGATTGACAATGAATATCCATTGTACCACTACAATTGGGTACAAAACAATATCAAGAAAGTGGAAGAAGCCACCAACGGACGTGTAGGTTATATCTATATCCCCGATATGGGTCCTGACGGACTGAACGAATTTGCCCGTTACTTCTATCCTCAGTTGGACAAGGAAGCACTCATCATCGACGACCGTGCCAATGGCGGCGGCAATGTCTCACCTATGATTATCGAACGCTTGCTTCGCCAGCCTTACCGTCTGACCATGAGCCGCACGTCTACCAAAGTCGGAACCATTCCCGATGCCACGTTAGTAGGCCCGAAGGTATTGCTCATCAATAAATATTCGGCTTCGGACGGTGACTTGTTCCCTTGGAGTTTCAAAGCAAACAAAATCGGTAAAGTAATCGGTACCCGTACCTGGGGCGGCATTGTCGGAATCAGCGGCCCGCTGCCTTATATGGACGATACGGACGTACGTGTTCCGTTCTTTACCAACTTCGACGCCAAGACCGGTCAGTGGATTGTGGAAAATCACGGTGTAGACCCTGATATCCTGATTGACAATGATCCGGTGAAAGAACAAATGGGAGAGGACCAGCAACTGAATAAAGCCATAGAGGTCATTATGCAAGAGCTGAAAGACCGCAAACCATTACCTAAAGTTCCGGCTCCGAGAACATTCAAGGATTTGGGATTATAATAAATCATTCAAAATATATCGGGTGTCCGACTTTGGTCATCCGATATATTTTTTTAATTTTATCCAACAAACGTCAATTCATTCACTTTCTTCGGCTAAATATTTGAAGATGTTATCGTTATCACTATCTTTGAACTCAATAATCACTAAAAACTAAAACTAACACAACATGAAACGCTACTCTTATTTATTCTTGGCAGCACTTGCACTCAGTTCTTGCCAAAACGATGATAATAATGCCATCTACAACGATTTTGGAGGTATGTATAAAATTACTTCCATGCAATCAGAGAATCCCCTCGATCTGAACAATGACGGAATACAATCTTTCGATCTTTACGAAGAAATAGCCGCCCCGGTTTATTCGTCCAAAAACACATCAAATCAAGAAGCAATCCCATTCTATCATTTCGACGAATGGTCAAACTATGCAGAAGTCAGGCCCGCATTTCATGACCAACCGGATTATCCCCTGCTTCTATTAAAACTTCCTTTGCAAAAAATAAGCAATGAAGGAAGCGATGAACCTTTTTTGAGTCTTTACGACCACGACTTGAGTGACTATGAATACACGCTCACGGATAACTCCCGCGTCGATTTGAAACTCATTACTCCCAGTGCTGTCCGTTTGGGAGTGGTGGAACGATTGGAAAGAACGGACAAAGATAATTTTGTGGTTTCAATGACGGCACGCTTCTTTGATTTTTCTACCCGCAAATGGATATATACTCCTATCACTGTCACTTACAAAAGAGTAACGGACAGCAGTAGTCTATAAAGAACCGTACTCCCGCCCATCGCAGGAAGTGCCCCATGTCTGTCCGAATGTATTTTCTTCGCCTGTTATTTCTGTTATCTCCCCGACTTTCATTATCTTTGCAACCGCTTAATAACAAAGATATTAAATAACAAAAATAAATCATGGAATACAATTTCAGAGAGATTGAGAAGAAATGGCAGCAGCGATGGGTGGAAAACCACACCTATCAGGTGACTGAAGACGAATCGAAAAAGAAATTCTACGTGCTCAATATGTTCCCTTATCCATCAGGGGCAGGATTGCACGTGGGACATCCGCTGGGATATATCGCCAGCGATATTTATGCACGTTACAAACGCTTGCAGGGATTTAACGTCCTCAACCCGATGGGTTACGATGCTTACGGACTTCCTGCCGAACAATATGCTATCCAGACCGGACAGCACCCCGCCATCACTACCGTCAACAATATCAACCGCTACCGCGAACAGTTGGATAAAATCGGTTTCTGCTTTGACTGGGACCGTGAAGTCCGCACTTGCGAACCGGGCTATTATCATTGGACTCAATGGGCCTTCCAGCAGATGTTCAATAGTTTCTATTGCAATGCGTGTTCATCGGCACAGCCCATCAGCAAACTGATAGAGCACTTCGCACAAAAAGGAACCGAAGGACTGGATGTAGCTTGCAGCGAAGAACTCAGCTTTACTGCCGAAGAATGGAACGCCAAGAGCGAAAAGGAACAACAGGAAATCCTGATGAACTACCGCATCGCTTACTTGGGCGAAACAATGGTAAACTGGTGCCCGCAACTGGGAACTGTCCTTGCCAATGATGAAGTGGTGGACGGAGTTTCGGAACGTGGCGGTTTCCCCGTGGTACAGAAAAAGATGCGCCAGTGGTGCTTGCGCGTTTCGGCATACGCTCAACGTTTGCTCGAAGGACTGGACAATGTGGACTGGACAGACTCTCTGAAAGAAACACAACGCAACTGGATAGGCCGTTCGGAAGGTACGGAAGTACAGTTCAAGGTGAAAGACAGTGATATCGAATTCACCATCTTTACCACCCGCGCAGATACCATGTTCGGTGTAACCTTCATGGTTCTGGCTCCCGAAAGTGAATTGGTGGCACAGCTTACCACTCCCGAACAAAAAGAGGAAGTGGACGCTTATCTGGACCGCACCAAGAAACGTACCGAACGTGAACGTATCGCCGACCGCCGTGTGACCGGTGTATTCAGCGGTTCGTATGCCATCAATCCGTTTACAGGCGATGCCGTTCCCGTATGGATTAGTGATTATGTACTGGCAGGTTATGGTACAGGCGCTATCATGGCGGTTCCTGCCCACGACAGCCGTGACTATGCTTTTGCCAAGCATTTCAATCTGCCCATCGTTCCGTTGGTGGAAGGTTGTGATGTAAGCGAAGAAAGTTTCGATGCCAAAGAAGGTATTGTTTGCAACTCACCCCGTCAGGATGTCACTCCTTACTGCGATCTTTCTTTGAACGGTCTGACTATCAAAGAAGCTATCGCCGCAACTAAAGAATATGTAAAAGCTCATAATCTGGGACGTGTGAAAGTGAATTATCGTCTTCGCGACGCCATCTTCTCACGCCAGCGTTACTGGGGCGAACCGTTCCCCGTATATTACAAAGACGGTATGCCTTACATGATTGATTCCTCTAAATTGCCGCTCGAACTTCCCGAAGTCGCCAAGTTCCTGCCGACCGAGACAGGCGAACCTCCCTTGGGACATGCTACCAAGTGGGCTTGGGATGTAGAAAAGGGCGAAGTAGTGGAAAACGCTTTGATTGACCATGTAAATGTATTCCCGCTGGAACTGAATACCATGCCGGGCTTTGCCGGTTCATCCGCATACTATCTGCGCTATATGGACCCGCACAACAATCAGGCTTTGGTATCGGAAAAGGCAGACCACTACTGGCAGAATGTAGACCTTTATGTGGGAGGTACCGAGCACGCTACCGGCCACTTGATTTACTCTCGTTTCTGGAACAAGTTCCTGCACGATCTGGGTATAAGCATCAAGGAAGAACCGTTCCAGAAGTTGGTGAACCAAGGAATGATTCAGGGACGAAGCAACTTTGTATATCGTATCAAAGATACCAATACCTTTGTATCACTGAACCTGAAAGACCAGTATGAAACGACTCCGCTGCATGTGGATGTGAACATTGTTTCAAATGACATTCTGGATACCGAAGCATTCAAGGCATGGCGCCCCGAATACAACGATGCAGAGTTTATCCTCGAAGATGGAAAGTACATCTGCGGATGGGCGGTAGAGAAGATGAGTAAATCCATGTACAACGTGGTTAATCCCGATATGATTGTCGAGAAATATGGTGCCGACACTTTGCGTATGTACGAAATGTTCCTCGGCCCGGTGGAACAGTCCAAGCCTTGGGATACCAATGGTATTGACGGTGTTCACCGTTTCTTGAAGAAACTGTGGAATCTGTTCTATAGCCGCACCGACGAGTTCTTGCCTGTAGAAAGTGAACCGACTAAAGAAGAGTTGAAAGCTATTCATAAGCTGATTAAAAAGGTAACCGGAGATATTGAAACTTTCTCCTACAACACCTCTATCAGTGCATTCATGATTTGTGTAAACGAACTGTCTTCATTAAAATGCCGCAACAAGGCAATATTGAGCAACCTCATCATCTTGTTGGCTCCGTTTGCCCCCCACTTCGCTGAAGAACTTTGGGAAGCTTTGGGCAACACCACCAGCGTATGCGATGCACAGTGGCCTGCATTCAATGAAGATTACTTGAAAGAGGATAGCGTGAAATATACCATCTCGTTCAATGGTAAGGCACGTTTCACTATGGAGTTCCCAGCCGATGCTGACAACGATACCATTCAGGCAACTGTTATGGCAGACGAACAGGCACAGAAATGGATTGAAGGCAAGACTCCGAAGAAGGTAATTATCGTTCCGAAGAAGATTGTAAACATTGTATTATAATCGCTACTGTATTTTACAGTGTGTCAAAAGCAATACGATAACAAAAATTGCTTTTGACACACCTTCCTACTTCACACTAAAACCAATCCTCATTATCACATGGACAAAATATTAAAAATAAAACTCGGCAGAGAGGTAAAAGACTATTTAGCCATTACCTTCGGGCTGATATGCTATGCACTGGGATGGGCAGCTTTTTTATTACCTTATCAAATTACGACAGGTGGAGTAACAGGTATTGCTGCCATTATCTATTATGCTACAGGCATTGAAATCCAAGTCTCTTACTTTGTCATCAATGCTGTGTTCTTAGGATTCGCGCTGAAAATATTAGGACCTAAATTCAGTCTTAAAACCATCTACGCCATTTTCATGCTGACTTTCCTGTTATGGTTCTTCCAAGTATTGTTAAAAGGTCCCAATGGTGAACTTCCACAATTATTAGGTCCGGGGCAAGAATTTATGGCTTGCGTAGTAGGTGCAGGATTGTTAGGATTCGGCATCGGTATCGTATTCTGTAACAACGGAAGCACGGGAGGAACAGATATCATCGCCTGGATTATCAACAAATATAAGGATGTAACGTTAGGACGTATGATGATGTATTGTGACATCGTCATTATCTCTTCCTGTTATTTTATTTTCCATGACTGGAAACGCGTATTATTTGGCTTCTGCGTACTTTTTATCATGAGCATTGTTATCGATTATGTGATAAACAGTACCCGCCAATCTGTTCAATTCCTCATTTTCTCGCGAAAACACGATGAAATAGCCGAAGGCATCACCAAGCAAATAGACCGTGGAGTAACTTTACTGGATGGTACCGGATGGTATAGCAAACAAGGAATCAAGGTCGTAGTGGTCTTGGCAAAGAAAAGCCAATCACTGGATATATTCCGATTGGTGAAAGATATTGACCCCAATGCATTTATATCACAAAGCAATGTGGTGGGAGTGTATGGTGAAGGATTCGATAAACTAAAAATAAAGTAACTAAAAGACAAAGAACGATGACACAGAAAAATGCCATTAAAATCTTCGAAGAGAAAAAGGTACGTACTGTTTGGGACGATGAAACCGAAACATGGTATTTTTCCATCATCGATGTAATTGCCGCTTTGACGGAAAGTGTTGACCCCAGAAAATACTGGAACAAGTTAAAACAACGTCTAAAAGAAGAAGGAAATGAAACGGTGACAAATTGTCACCAGTTGAAAATGAAAGCCTCGGATGGTAAGATGCGTCTTACTGATGTAGCTGATACTGAGCAACTTTTCCGTCTTATCCAGTCCATTCCCTCTCCCAAGGCCGAGCCTTTCAAATTATGGATTGCTCAAATAGCCCGTGAACGTTTGGACCAACTGCAAGACCCGGAGTTGTCCATCAATCAAGCCCTGATGGATTATAAACGTTTAGGCTATTCCGATAACTGGATTAACCAACGTTTGAAAAGCATTGAAATCCGCAAGGATTTGACAGACGAATGGAAGCGCTGTGGTTTGGAAGAAGGCGTGCAGTTTGCTACTTTGACCGATATTATTTATCAGACATGGGCAGGCAAAACCGCCAAAGAATACAAACAGTTCAAAGGCTTGAAGAAAGAGAATCTGCGCGACAACATGACGAATAAGGAACTGGTATTGAATATGCTTGCCGAACTATCCACCAAGGAAATATCCGAAGCGCGCAATCCTGATTCTTTTGAAGAACACGCAGATGTTGCCCAACGTGGGGGACAGGTTGCATTGGAAGCCCGCTTGAAACTGGAACAAGAAACAGGAAAAGCTGTTGTTTCACCTCTCAATGCTAAAAACGGAATGCTATTGAACAAGAAAGAAGAAACAAAAGAGGAATAAGTTCTATCCATTGGCTTCACCGTTCCTGTATTTGGAAACAGGACGATGAAACAATGGTAGGATGATTTATTCTTCAGCTGTCCTTATCCATAAGTATTTTGCAAAGAATCTCATAAAGTTAAAAATTATCTTTATCCTCTCTTTCTTCCATATTATATTTTAATACACTGCTGCTGTTGCAACTGGCATGGTTGTCTTTATAAACCACCTCATTATCGGCCCTATTTCTTTCATCCGTTTCTCTTTATAAGCAAACCATTTCTCTCTTTGACCGATATAATGCAACATCTCTTTAAATGCAGAAAAAGGATGCCGCTGGTTCAAAGCCATCGCCAATTTATCCCAATCCACTTCATTATCCACACCATTGACAAAATCCTCCATTATATCAAAACTTTTCCACGAAGACATCGGTTCTATAGGCAATCCCATGACCATTTACCGGATAACAACCCACATCTTCTATAGCCGGTAAGTGGTCTGCTCATCAAAATCAAAGTACCATTTAGTGCCAAATGAATGGTCTTCCAAAGCACAACTCACAGCATCAATAAAAACCTCATACTGGGTTTTCATCTTATTTCCCTCCAAATAATTTTCCTACCATGGCTAATATATTCGCCACACTCTCCTTATCCTGAACAGGAATGTGAATTGAAGTTTCCCCCGTTTTCTCATCCACCTTTACAATAGAATCCACCAATTGCCTGGTAGCTTCAGGAGATTGCAAGGTGCGGGCCAAACCGCTGAAGAAAGACAGACCTTGGCGTACAAGTTCTTGCGGATTATCCTCTTTGCTTTGAATGTCTGCCGGTTCTTCCTTCTTTATATTGTCATCCGTAAAGGTATCTTCTTCAAATGGCAGAGTAGGTTCATCCTCCCTTTCCACTCCTTTCTTATTCCGGTATGTTTTAGCAGCCGAATCAGCAATCTTCTCTTCCGTATCTTCGGCAGATATCACATTCGTCGCTGTATCGTTTTCCTCCACAGACGGCTCGGTCATTGCCTTGATAGACTCCATTATCTTATCCAACTTGCTGTCTTCCAAGAAAATAGTATCTTCTCCATTGTCCAGAATACCACCGAATAGAGATGATTTGAAATTCAGCGTGCCCAGCATGCGTTCTTCGATGGTCTGGCTGGCAACCAAGTTGATAACTTGTATGTTGCGTTGTTGTCCGATGCGGTAAATACGGGCTATGCGTTGTTCCAGGACGGCAGGATTCCACGGCAAATCCAGATTAATCAAAATAGAAGCCACCTGCAAGTTCAGTCCCGTACTGCCTGCATCCGTAGAGATGAACACACGGCTTTCAGGATTCTCGGTAAAACTCTCAGTCAAGCGTCCCCGTTGCTCGGAAGGCACGCCACCATGCAGGTATTCATACTTCACACCCAACTTTTCCAACTCGGCGGCCACCAGTCTTGTCATCCTTTCCCATTGGCTGAAAATCACTACCTTTTCATCGCCACCCTCGAACACATTGCGAAGAATATTCATGGTTTCCTCTATCTTTGTTTCGCACCGGGTCTTCTGGTCAAGGATGTAGGTACTGTCGCACACCATACGCATCTGGCTCATAAAAAGCAGCAGCCGCTTGCGGTCTGTCTCACTCAGGAACCGGTTGCGTGTCCACTTTTGGACCAATTGGGCCACGGACAACTGAAATTCATCGTGAATGCCACGCTGTTCCTCGGTCATGGGGACAAACAGAATCTTATCCATGCGCTGAGGCAACTGCAGGGCCACATCCCGCTTCCTGCGCCTTATCAGCACGGATTTCAGCTGCTCGCCTATCACATTCAGGTTCTTATATCCAATGACTTTTCCGGTATCCGATGTGACCACCGTGCGGTCCATAAACTGATAATAAGGCCCCAGACAAAATTGGTCCACAAACTGCATGATGGAATACAATTCCTCCAACTTGTTTTCCAAGGGTGTGCCGGACAACACCACCGCATATTCCGACTCGATGTGACGTGCCGATTGCGAAATCTGCGTCTTCCAATTCTTCAGCCGCTGCACTTCATCCATTATGAGTAAATCCGTGCGCAAAGAGCGTAGCAGTTTTATATCATTGCTCATGCTGTTGTATGAGACAATTTTATAAAAACAATCTGAGTTGTATAACTTTTTACGCACCAAGGGGTTTCCTTCCACCACCACTGCCGCAGAGTTCGTGAAACGTTCTATCTCCTTTTTCCATTGATACTTCAACGAAGTGGGACATACCACCAATACAGAAGAAATCAGCTTTTCCTTTTTCATCAGTTCGGCAGTTCCTATAGCCTGAATGGTTTTTCCAAGTCCCATCTCATCGGCTATAATCGATTTCCCGGCAGTAAAAGCAAAGCGGACGCCTTCTTTCTGGTAAGGATAAAGAGGGACTTTGAGCAATGTATCCAGACTCTTTTCAGACAAAGACTTCACCAGCTGCTGTCTGTAAAGATTATCCCGCTTCTCGACTATAAAGCTGAATGCATCGGGATACCATCGGAACGTATTATCCAACCGGATGGCTTCACGTAAGAATTCCATGATACTGCCCATGGCCTCGGGGCGGATCACTCCTGCGGGAGTAAAATAAGGAGCAGCCAATTGGCGGAATTCCTCCGCATGGTCTGTCCCGATACGGAGTCGGACCTGGCGTTCTCCTTTATAGGACAAATACATGGAAGTATAAGAAGGTATTTCCCGGCAAACGCGCTTATGATGTGCTTCTATCCATAACTTAACCGCCTCAATGTGCTTGCAAGTACCCAACTGACTGGTTTTGAAATCCATGCACGAGCAGTAATTCCATTCGCTTCCTTCTCCCCGATAAACCACAGTATATTCATTTCTGGATACATAATTCTTTACTGTGTAATATCCCGGATAGTCTTTCATACCCTGCTCGGTAATAGTAAATGTTTCTTTCGCTGCCACTTGCCGGCGTAAGGCTATTTGCCATTGTTCCAAAGTCATGTTGTCCGGCTTATAATAATAAGAGACTTTCTGAGTTTGCTTGTCGGTTTTAGCTTTACCGCCTGTCTTGGTTTTGTTATTCATAATAGATAGAAGATTTATTCAATTAATGAATTTACAAAATTAATTAAATAGGATACTTCACAAATAAATACCCGATAATTATTTCATGCTATTACAAGAATATAAAAAATAACTTGATATTTTATAGGTGATACACTGTATGAATATAAATCCCCGCTTCTTTCAGCCATCAGAATAACAAATGTTACCAAATTATTTCTTCACCTTACAAAATGGAATACTAAAAGAGCAAGAAGCCTCTTGTTTACCTCCCTTGCATCTGGAAATGGGCCGGAGGTCCCATAGTCGGATTCCCCATCTTCATCCGGTTCTTGTCAATGACCACTTTGTGAAAAATCTCATAAATCAAACCACCTACATCTATCCCTAAATTAAACTTATTGAACTTATAACTAGGAACCAGTACCGGAACCGTTTCCCAGCCTCCACGCAAAGGATTGTAATAGCGCTGCACTCCCATCTCCACACTGAACCGCTCGCTCATATCCACCGTCATGCTGGCACCATAGCTGTGCGATTCCATACCATACGTCTGACCTCTATAATAAGAACCGAATACTTTAAAGGCGACACGGTCTGAAGCCCGATACATCACTGCGCCCGAAGTGCCGAAAGACTGTCCAACAGCAAAAGGCATATTCATTTTCATGGCATCGATACCCACCTGTACACTCCATCGGGGATTGAATTGATACATATATCCCAATGAAGCCTTATTCATCAGCCCGATACCCGGCAAGGAGGTCTGCTCTCCCGAACCATAAAACACTCCATTTTCAAATCCTTTTATGATTCCTCCGGTGCTGTAATCTCCTCTGAACATCAGCGAAGGATTCGTATAATAAGGAAGAACATGCGGCTTCTTTAAAGAAAGATGAAGTAAAGAATCGGCATTGGAAGGTCGGGGCAGGGGAGAGCCCAAACTCTTTCCATCCGGTGCAACAAAGTCTTCGTGCAAAGAAGAAGCAGACAAAGAATTTCCTTCCTGCATTTCGGACACTGTCCGCACACTGTCACGAACCGTGTGTTTCACATCCTCTTGAGCAGTCATGTCCAATGAAATGCCCCAAAGCAGCAAATACATCCCTATACGGAGTATATGGTGAAATAAATCCGGTTTCCATTTCATAAGCCCTTCTGTTTTAAATATACCACAAATGCAAATTTAATAAAATCCATTGCTTGGCAATCATTTCGGACTGTTATTTTCTTAAAACAATCTATATAAATAAGCACATGCCAACGGTCTATCAAAAAAGATGGAAGTGTTTTTGAAAAACTCCAAGGTCTTTTTGATGAAGAATTCTCGTCCGTTCACTCCCATCACAAGAAAGCAAAATTAATCCGGTAGAAAGCTTATTGCATATCTCCTTTCACACATAACAACTGTTGAAACCGCCTGTTGATGGGAAATTTGTGTGAAAGCAACATTTACCAACTTCCTTTTTTAAGGCCTGCCCGAAAAAGTTTATTGAAAAACCCTTAACTCCTGCTTGGAAACAAGTATGCCTTTTCAAGGATATCCGGACTTTGCCCTTTATAATATGTTGACATCCGTTAAGACTTGCAAGTCGGGAGTGAAACGGCTGAAGGATGAGCTTCAATTATCTGGGAATGTGGCAAATAAGGTTTTAGAAGAAAGAAGAAAAAAAGTGCATCTCTTAGTAAGAGATACACTTTTCGATGCAAATTTACACAAAGTTTTGATAATTAAAACTTTTTGAGAAGAAAAATCACAAGGCAAGTGCAAAAATATCTTTAGTCTTAAGTTTTAGGACACTTTTTTATCGGCTTAAATAATTAATAATAAAGCGGTTATGTGCGTTCGGTGTATCTCTTACTAAGAGATGCACCGAACGCAACCCTTTTTTAAGGGTTTGAAAAATGTGTAATTATCTGAAAAAGAGACGATAAAAAGAGAGTACAATGGACTACCTGTTCCTACATCGCGACAAGCGCACCTTTACTTCCGAAAGGCAGAAGAATCTGCTCTTCAGGGCGGCCCATATCTATTGGGAGCAGAAGTTTGCAGGTCGTAACGTGAAGCAGGCAAGGAAAGTCGATTGTGAGCTATATAAATATGTATTATACTATTTGGAAGTGCGCCAGGTGTTCCTTGACCCGAAGCTCTCACTGAATAAGTTGAGCGATATGATTGAAACGAACCAGACTTATCTGTCCAATGTAGTGAACCGCTACTTCGGTTGCCACCTGAAAGATTTGGTGAACACATACCGCGTGGAATATGCCAAGGAACTGCTCCGTTCAGGCAAGTGTCCGTTGGAGGAGCTGCCCCAACGATGCGGGTTTCTGTCGCGAAGTACATTTTATACCTCTTTTAAGAAGGTAGCAGGCGTCTCTCCAAAAAGATATATGAAACAAGAACAGAGAGTGCCACAGCTCTCGGAACCAATAGAATATGTATAACCAATTTTAGTTTTTTAAATTTATAAATTTAAAGTTTTTCTATTATGAACAAAAAGTTTTTAAGTGCAATCCTGTTCGGAGCCTTAATGGTTACCTCGACAGGAACATTTGTGTCTTGTAAAGACTATGACGACGACATAGACAATTTGCAGGAACAAATTAACAAACTGGCGACCAAAGAAGACATGACTTCTCAAATCGCTACTTTGCAGGCTGCTTTGACTGCTGCGCAAACAGAAGCTGCTGCTGCAAAGTCTTCAGCTGAACAAGCTTTGGCAAAAGCAAACAGTGCAGAGTCTGCTGCAACAGAAGCAGAGAAAGCTGCTGCTCAAGCTGCTTTGGATGCAGCCAATGCAAAAGCTGAAGCTATCAAGGCTGCACAAGATGAAGTAGCTAAAGTAAAAGCTTCTTTGGAAGCTACTATCGACACCAAATTCAACGAAGCAAAGGATGAATTTGCAAAAACCATCACCGATTTGACTGAAAAGGTTGAAAAGTTGACAGGTCTGACTACTGAAATGATTACCAGCATTAGCTTGCAGGGTGGTTATGGCGATGAAGGTGGTCACGATACTTATTATAACGATAGTTGGATAAATATAGCCTACAATCAGATGCCTGATTCATGGACTGTAGATGGTAAGGAAGTGAAAACTATTAAATTTGGCGAGGGATTGTCAGGCGAATTGACACTTAACGCTAAAGAACTGTTCTCCAAATCTACAACATTCTTGATTTCTGTAGCGCCTGCTAATGCAGCTGTGGCACCTGAAATGCTTTCTTTAATCAATTCTAAAGGTGAATCTTTGGACGCTTATTTGGACTTACAGGTAAAAGATTATAATGGTTTGTTAGTTCGTTCTGCTGCTGGAACCGGATTGCATGCCGTTACTGCAAGTTTGAAGAAAGATGTGGATTTGAAAGCTTTCGCAAAAGCTGTGAACGGTGACGAATATACATGGAATGGTACAGACAGTGAAGGTAATGAAATAAGCGGTACTGATAACTATAAAGTACGTTTTGCTATTGTCGCTACCAAAGAAGGCCGTACTGTAACTTCTACATACGATTTAGGTGTTCAGGCATATAGAAATTACGAAGGTCTTTGTAATCTAGCAGAAAAGTCTACAATCAAATCTCCTATTGAAACTAAAGCTGCTTTGTCTGATTATCCGGGTTCAAGACCAGGAGAAGAGTTTGCCAATGACGAATACTGTTATCCTGTAGCAATCGGCGAAGCATTCCAAATTAATGTAGCTTCCGGATGTGGAAATGTTCTTGCCAGCTATATTGCAGTTGACTATAACAACTCTCATCTTACAACAACAGATAAGGCTGCTTTAAAAGGTATGACATTTGCAGGTGTTGATGCTGTAAGCCAAACAAACGCATTCAATATTACAATTAATGGTGCTAATGCCAAAGGCGTAGTTGTGCCTTTGAAGGTAACTGCTATCGGTTTCAATGGATACAGTTCAAGCACTGTCGTTTGGGTTAAGGCAGGTGGAAGTTCAGACGTTGCTCAGACCGCTTCTTATGTAATCACTCCGACTGAAAAAGTGGATGCTCCGACTACTTATGCTTATTCAGGTAAGGCAAACTTCACAGTTCCGACGAATGCAGCTAAATTTGATTTGGCGGTTTATGCTAAGGATGAAATCAATATCAGTGTATCTAAGCAAAATGTATTGAACAACGCTACATTCAAATTCTTGAAGAGTGATGGTAAGACAGTTGCAACAGCTATTAAGGACATTGCAATTGCTCAGTTAAATGCAACTGTAAACTTGCAGACAATGATAGACAGCAAGGTATACGAAGGTACTGTTAAGTTCTTCGACAAAGAAGGTACATTCTTGTCACAGAGCACAATCAAGGTTCAGAAAGTATTGCCGAATACATTACCTGCCGGATTCTCTATCAAGACCAACCAGCTGGATGCACAGGGCGTTTACAACTGTTACTTAGTTCCGAATTCTTGGGCTGCAAGTAATGCTAATCCTAATACCAATTATGGTACGATGGCAATGAGCCATGTATTCAATTATGGTGAAGCAGACGGAGCAGATTACGAAATCACATTTGCTGAAGCTCTTAAAGATGGTGATAAGGATAAAGACAACGTTGTAACAGGTGATGAAAAATTGACTGTGGCAAACGGTTATATTGACAATAAGAAACAGCATACTACAACAGTAGTTTATAACTATGGTGCTATCTCTTCTGAAAAGAAGGATGATAAGTTTATAGATTGTACAGTAGATGCAACTTCATTCCCGACAGTATTCAACTGTATCTATAACTATGAAACTCCGACTTACTCTTGGAGATGGGCTGACCAAACTGATTTGGGCTTGAAAGCAACAGATAAGCTACCTTATAAGACTACTTTGACTTATGGTACTAACAGCTATGAAACATTGGGTGACGACGCCTTTGCTAAGTACATCAAGGGTGTAAGCTCTCGCGATGGTAAGTACAGCGCATTCTTAAGTGCACCTTATGAAAAGAGCTTGAAGATTAAAGAAGCTCACCTGGTAAGTAATGCCAATAAGGAAGTAGATGAATACTTCAAGGTAGAGGTAGAAATTACTAAAGATGGTAATAATGCTATCAAGGGCTTCACTGCTACAACTATTTCTGATGAAACCAACCCGACAGCTGCTGTTGCTTCAACATTGAAGGTTACAGTATATGATATGTACGGACACGAATATGTTATCGAATTGCCGATGACTGTCAATCCGCGCTAATCAGCCGAAAGGTTAACATAAATAAGAGGAGTTCGTAAAGACTTCCTCTTATTTCAAACTCTTCCAAGCGGGGAAAGGAAACGCATCCGACAACGGGCGGCTCTTTCCCCGCTTTATTTAATCTTTTGTAGTGCTGGAACTTTCATAAAAGATGGTACACGGAGCCTGTCACAATGACATATATACGTATGGTCTTATGCGTACGTCCGTGTAGGCCGATGCGTATATACGTGTAGGCTTATGCGTACGTCCATGTAGGCTTGTGTCACCGTATGTGTGAAGTCTAATGCGTACATACTGCAAAAAGACCTTGAGGTTTTCAAAAAAGATCGGGAAGTTTTTTAAAAACATCGGGAAGTTTTTTAAAAACATCACCATCTTTTTTAAAAAGCTCGGCATCTTTTTCATGAAGGGGCAGATGGGAGTATCCCCTCATTAAGCTGGTCATTTCCTCTTCTCCCTTCATCCTTTCATTTTGATTCATACACACTGGTTATCAACCGGTTAAAGATGACAGCACATCCCCTCATCCTCCCTTCAGCCGCGCTTCCCAAGTCCCTTCACAACCTGCCTTCAGCAATTGTGTGTGTACTCCTCTTTTTAGCCCACCGGTTTCTGTAGGGGCAGACCCGTGTGTCTGCCTGAGAACAGTTCATTTTAAGCCATTGGCGCTATTGGGCGGACACATGGGTCCGCCCCTACCGTAAAGCGTTATCGAAAAAGTTCAAAAACCGAAAGAAGAAAGTTTACGAATGAAAGGAGGCTGAAAGGGTGGTGACGGGATGTCCCTTCACTACCGGAACTCCCATCGGCAGGGCGTTTCAACGACTAATGAAAGGAGGAAGGAAGAGACCGGTTTTCCGTTTGTAGGGCGAGAAAATACAGTTGGTTTTGGTGGATTCAGTCATTGTATGACAAGACCTGTATGACAAAAGCCGAGAGCCGGCATTACACCCGATACTTGTCACGGACTACACATTTTATTTTCCTTTTCCTGCCCAATATCCGGTTGAAAAAACTATCTTTGTCTATCGGTTGTTTTAAACTCAAAAGGAGAATAGATTATGAAAGCAACAAAAGGCATACCTTACGGAATGTCAAACTTCAGGAATGTGGTGGAACAGAACTGCTATTATGTGGACAAGACGATGTATCTGCCCTTATTGGAAAATCAGGCGCACTACCTCATTTTTACCCGTCCCCGACGTTTCGGAAAGAGCCTTTTTCTGGATATGCTCCGCAGTTATTATGACCTTTCCCAAAAAAATAACTTCCAAAAGCTGTTCGGTGAGTTATGGATAGGAAAGAACCCCACTCCCCTGCAGGGAAAATACCAGATGCTCTATCTGGACTTCTCAAAGATAGGGGGAAGCATAGACGAGCTTTCCCAGAAGTTTGACGCCTACAGCGCCGTACAGTTGGATGAGCTTTTAATGCGTTATCGAGAATATTATGACGATGAGTTTGTTGCACGTTTTCTGTCTACTAAGACAGGGCTTGACAAACTGCACATGCTGGACGATGAAGCCCGCCGCCTGAGATATCCCCTTTATCTTATAATAGATGAATATGACAACTTTACGAATGTGGTGCTCAATGAGCAGGGAAATGAGATTTATCATGCCATCACCCACGCCAGCGGTTTCTATAGGGATGCATTCAAGAACTACAAGGGAATGTTCGACCGGATTTTCATGACTGGAGTAAGCCCGGTAACACTGGACGACCTGACCAGCGGCTTCAATATCGGATGGAGTATCAGTACCAGTCCGTTTTTCAACGGAATGCTGGGATTTTCGGAAGAGGACGTACGTGCCATGCTCCGCTATTATCAGGAAGCGGGAAAGCTGCAAGGCGATGTGGAGGACATGATTCAGGAGATGAAGCCGTGGTACGACAATTATTGCTTTGCTGAGGAAAGCCTGGACTGTGAGCCCAAGATGTTCAATTGCGACATGGTGCTTTACTACCTTCGTAACCGCATCCAGTTGGGGAAGTCTCCCAAGCAGATGATTGACCCCAATACCAAGACGGACTACAGCAAGATGAAGAGACTGATTCAGCTGGACCGGCTGGACGGCAACCGAAAAGGGGTGCTCCGGAAGATTACCGAGGAGGGAAAGATACTGACCAACCTGTTTCCCTCTTTCTCTGCCGACGAACTCACCAAGCCCGAGATTTTCCCCAGCCTGCTGTTCTATTACGGTATGCTGACCATTATAGGAACCCGCGGCAACTTGGTTGTTTTGGGGATTCCCAACAATAATGTACGCAAACAATATTATGAATACCTGCTGGAGGATTATCAAAAGCATGAATATATTAATCTGGTAGATGTGGAAATCCTTTTTAATGATATGGCCTTCGACGGGGATTGGCGTCCGGCCCTTGATTTTATAGCCCATGCTTATAAGGACAACTCATCGGTACGCAGCAGCATAGAGGGCGAAAGGAACATTCAAGGTTTCTTCACCGCCTACCTGAGTATCAATGCCTATTACCTGACCATGCCCGAAGTGGAGCTGAACCACGGTTTCTGCGACATGTTCCTCATGCCGGACCTGCAGCGATATCCGGAGGTGGAGCACAGCTACATTCTGGAACTGAAATATCTCCCGAAAGACA
>NZ_JADNRM010000016.1 GCF_021730445.1 Phocaeicola faecalis
CCATCCATGTTGCCATTCCTTCTGCCATTGCACACCGGCACGCAGATAAGCACTTTTCGGCTCTTGCGAAGACAGCCCATAACGATTGGCGGTGAGCCATAGCGGAGCATACGTGCCATCGGCAACCGAGACGGAAGTCTCTACACGGTAAGAAAACGGAGTGGACGCTTCCTGTTCCTGTGCCGACAGGCAGAGGGGAATACAGAAAGCTAATACAGATAAACCAATTGATTTACAATACATTCGCTGTATAAATTACTATTTAATATGATTAATAACTTATGAAAAAGCCCAAAGTCCTCCCTTGAAACTATAAAAACAGCTTCATACGAGAAAACAGGTTATGAGGTTATGGCTAAAATAGATTCTCAATCATTGTATAAAACGGATTGAAACTTCCATCAGACTTCTTTTTAAGATAATTCTCTTTCATTATTCTTAAATCATCTACTGTCAAGGTAGGCGATAGAAAAGGTAAAAGTGTAGCAGAGCGTAATGCATCCAGAAAACTATCATCTAGTCCTAATAAAGAGATAGTATATTCAGCCCTTTTATCTCCGGGAGTAGCAGCATCAATAGTACCGTTCAGTTTATATTTAAAATGACTGCTGCAATCCGGTTCTAAGGGAGAAATTAAATCAGCCGAAAACTCATTATCCTTCTTCACCCCACAAATATCAGGAGTCGTCTTTGTTGGATATTTATTGCAAGAAGTATGTAAATTAGTATAATCCAATTGCAAATGGGGAAATTTATTGGCATCTTTGGGGCGAAAATGTTCTATATGAGAATTCAAGCTACTTATGCTTTGCTCGCAATAGCAACAGATATATCCTTGTTCTTTCAAAAGAGCATCATGTACCTGATGTTTAACTGCAGGTGACTTTTTTCCTAAATCCTGATAAGTTGCACCAGGATTGGCCGCCTTCCATGCACTGAAATTCTGTGGTTCCGGGTCCTTAGAAATATATTTCATTTTCCTATTAATTCTATTCTTCGAATTAAACCTTCAGCAGTCATCAGTTCAGGATCACTAGGTAATCCGGTTTTTAATTTATCCAGTTTTCGCTTTGCCTCTTCCAGATTCTTATCTGTTATATCCTTATATAATTCATCAATATCCTGTGCCACTCTCTCCGGCCTTGTATACTTCAATCCCATCAATGCCGTATAGATTGATTCAGGCTTCGCTCCATAACTGAAAGCCGGTCTATTCATATAAATTTTATTCCCTACACTTTGCAGTATAAAGACGCTTTCAGCCATTACATGATTAGCCACTTGCGGTGAATGCGTTGTAATAAAAAACTGGCAATTTGGGAAAGTCTCCATCAATTTAGGTATCACCATCATTTGCCAATTAGGATGCAAATGCAAATCCACTTCATCTATCATCACAATCCCTCTTCCCTCCAAGGGATTATCCATCGTGGGGTTCGCCATTGCCAACCGGCGTGATAAATCCGCCACTAATGCAATAAAGCACTTTTCCCCATCCGACAATTGATTTATTTTGAAAGATACACCATTCTTATCCAACATCATAGCCAATGGATTCCGCTGTATATGCAAATCCGTAAACTGAGGAAAGAAATTGTCCAAAGCTCTTCGCACAGCCTTTAGCTGTGAATCCCCTGTAAAGGGAAACTTTTTAATATTCGCCTTTCTGAATTCCTCATTTTCCAAATCCTCCCTTTCTCTATACCATTCAAAGAAACGTCTGAAATTAGCTTTACTTTCCTCCAATGCACCTTCATAAGCAGCTAATGTATTGAATTTATGCTTTCTCACACGCAATGGGATATCCAATACAGAGCGTGTCACCGGATAATAAATAACAAGAGGCGCATTCACTTCCAACTGTTCCTGAACTTCACGCACATACCTCATCATATCGGTTAAACTCGTTTTCAGTTTATTATCATTGGGTGCGCCTAACGCATTTCTATAAAGATTCCATCCCTCCTTGCAAGTATCCAATTTCAGACTTAGATTACAACCACTGCCTCCAATTCGTATATCGTCCAAATCAACCAAAACACCTTTTCCATTTTGCACACGAATGCGTGCCACCATCCATGAAAGTAAAATAGACAATGATTTTAGGATAGAGGTTTTTCCAGTTCCGTTGCTACCCATAAATAGATTTAACTTAGGGTTGGGCACAAAAGAGAGATTCTCTATACCTCTAAAATTGGATATATTAAGTTCGGTAACAATCATAATGCTTATGTCTTTATTCTACAAATATACAATTCTTTTCGGAAATAACATCTGCACTTTCAAGTTTGTTACATTTTTCTTTCCTCTTCAGCACGCACCTTATTCCTCCCGCAGGTACTCATAATACTGTTTACGCACATTGTTGTTCAGAATGCAAAGTATCAACCTCTTGCCATAATAAAACAGCAGACTGGGGAAAATGTCGGGATTAGTCAAATCTTTGGCAGGGAAGGACTCTTCCACTTCCGTTATAATCTGCCCCTCTTCAGCGATACGCCGGATGATAGCTTCATCTCACATTTATACAGCAACATTGCTTGTTACAAAGTTACATAAACAATTCCGACCGGACAAAGGTTTGCAGACGAAATCCAACGAGAAAATCCTAACCGGATAATTTATTTTATTATCTCAAATGAGGGTGGAGAATAATAACAGAACATCAAAATTGGATACCAACACATTAAAACTTTGCAGTAATAAACTGAGGGATTTTCCACATCATCTTCATCACCTTGGTAGGGACAGGGCAAAATCCATGTGCACGATACAGCCGGATATCCTCATGCCACATCGCTTTTCGCTTTTCACTATCCGTACTTAATCCCCCCATACGCATACGCACAATATATCTACGCAGATACTCCACTTTCAACCGGCTCTTGTATAAATAACGTACCAACAAGTCGGTATCCGCAGCAATCTTATAACTCTCATCATACAACCCCTCACGCCACATCACATCCCTGCGGATATAACAAGTAGGATGCAAAGGAAGCCATCCGCATTTCACTTTCCAGCGTTGATAACTTCCGCCAATCCAATTACGCACCACCCGATTGGTATCGTTGCAATCCACAAAAAGTCCGTCACCATATACAAAGTCGGCATTTGTTCCCTCAAACCGCTTTACAATGTCCGATACCACATGATTGTCAAAGAAAAAATCATCCGAGTGCATCAGACCGACAATATCACCGGTAGCTGCACGGATACCTTTATTGATAGCCTCATACATCCCCCGGTCGGGTTCGGAAATGATTCGTGCCACCCTGCCTTCGTATTGGCGAATAATCTCAGTCGAACCGTCTGTTGATGCTCCGTCCACAATGATATACTCAATGTCGGGATAATCTTGTGCCAATACAGATTCTATGGCACAACGAATAGTCCCCGCGCGATTGTAGCACGAAGTAATAATAGATACTTTCATAAATATGTATATGTGGAAAAATAATTAACTGAAGCCCCCTGGCCAGTTTCAAACGAATCAGTATTTTGTTAAATAATTATCTTTGAGATAGTTTTTTATCTCCTCTTCATTATAATTGAAACGCTTCTTGATTTCATAAATTTTGGCATCAACCAACATTCTATACCAAAAGCCTTGTAATATGTGCCAAATAAAGCCTTCTTTGCCATCTAGGAATCCGCCTTTCAAAATATATCGCCATACAAAATTGATGAAAGGCCGTACGAACAGCGGTGACTTGATGTACTTGATTTTAAGCCAACGCTTGCGTTGTTCCTCAGTTCCGAAAAACTTAGGAATCACTTCTTGCGCTTTAGCATCCAAACCATATTGCATCATCAGCATATCCACCATTTCACGAGTAGCATATCCATTATGCTTATCCGTCCACCAGGTTAAGTCATTCAAGTTAGCGTCTACCTGATTTCCATCATCAACCGTAATAGTACACCCATCGAAAATGCGAATATGCTCATCCATCCATCGATTTTCGCAATCACCGTGTCCACGACGAAACACCTTCAAGTGATAACTGGGATACCACCCTCCATGCAATAGCGAACGATTCATAAAGTCAATACGCTTACGCACATACACACCATTGACTTGATTTGAGCATTTGCTAACAGCTTCTTTTACAGCTGTCCCAAGTTCACCCTCAAGAAACTCATCTGCATCTATTCGCCATATCCAATCTGTAGCAATGCCACACTCATAAACACCGTAATTAAACTGTGTGGCGTAATTTATCCACTCATGCTGGATTACCCTTGCACCATATTCTTTAGCTAGTTCCGTTGTTCTGTCGTCACTAAAACAATCTACGACAACGATGTCATCACAAATTCCTTTTAACGATTTCAAACAGCGAACAATATGCTTTTCTTCATTCTTGGTCAGAATGACAGCTGCAATCGATTGTTTCATATATATTTCTTTAAAATAGGAAGTCTGATCAGAACATTTACTGACATCCAAGAAAGTATGACAATAGCTAGTGATGTCATCAATATCATAAGAATATTGAGCCCCATGATATTAATATGTAACATTTTAATAATCAAATTAATCCAAACCATATGAATTATATAGATACCCAATGAGCATCTATTAAAGTTTTTCACAAAAGGATTACAACAAATTTTATCAATCATTTTTCTCCGTCTCATCGCCATTATAAACATCAAAGTAACCTGCATTACAGTGAATGGCGATGTGTAGCCAGAAAAGCGGAATCGTATATCAAATGCGTATTCTATTACAACCAAAACAAATAGAAATAATATTACCAAAATACAACATTCATCTTTCAAATAATAAGAACACCAATCTTTCACTTTTTCTATTGATAAAAAATAGCCAAGTAGTAAATAGCCAACATAAACTGATGAAAGTGGAAAGACTATACCAATATTTTGTTTTACGCATGGTAATATGGATGTAAAAAAGAATATTATCAAGAGTAAAATCAGCAACTGCCTGGAATGGGGGGGGGGGGTATTTTTCCAACTAAAGATTGGAAGTATCAAATATATCCCTAATAACATATACAAATACCAAAGATGATTCCAAGTGTTTCCTTGAATCATATCAACAAAAGAGTTAACAAACAAATCTAAAGTCAACGATTTAGTTTTAAAGAACAACTCCATGGATGCAAATAATGTTCCGAATAAGCATAAGAGTATAGCAATTCGTTTAAAATAGCAAAATGCTTTATTGTAATCCATAGGTTGCTTCGATAGGAGCAAGAATCCTGTAATCATCATAAAGAGCGGCACAGGCCAAAAAGCCAAACCATTAATTGTTTTAAACAATGCCACCTCGTTAGCAGTCGCAGTATCACCATACGCAGAAATCCAACAAATACCTACATGGTTCATGATTACTCCTATGGTGGCACAGAGTCTAATAAACTCTACGCCAGCAATTTTCTCCTTGCTCATAATCTCCTTTTTATAATTTTTGCAGGGTTACCACCAACTACCATCCCAGGTTCAACATCTTTATAAACAGAAGCTGTTGCCCCAACTACTGCATTTTCACCAATCTCAACTCCCATACTAATGAATGCTCGAGTCCCAATCCATGAGGCTTTATGCAAAGTTATTGGAGCCACAATCAATCCTCCTTGGTTACTATTTTTACAAGAGAGTTCATGCCCCGCAGTACATAAATAACTGTACTGAGAAACTGTCACATCATCTTCTAGTGTAACCAGAGCTTGATTGTAGCAAATTACATTGGGACCTAACCAAGCATTATGCCCAAGTCTCAAATTCCAAGGTGCCCAGATGACAGTACTGCTATATACCCCCGAATCCCAATGTACTTTTGCCCCAAACAACTTTAATAAGAATAATCGCCAAGGCAAAAACAATTTAGTCCCAAATGGACGAAATAGAAAAAATCTTACAATGTACCAAAGAGCTCGTAGCATTTTATTAGTCAAAGATACCTTTTCAATATTTAATGATTGAAAGCCCATTATTCCATTACATTATTTACATATTCTTCCACTAAAGGTAAAACCGCACAAGTTGAATTTATACCACCGGCACGAGGAAGTACTCCTGTGTTTACCACCAACATATTTTCAAAGCATTGAAAATAATCCTCTACACTATTAAAATCACAGAACATTCCAAAAGGATGATATACATCTTCATACTTTTCTGCAGAAGTACTAAAAGGCAATTCTTCATAAACAACCCCATTTTTATCCAAATAAGACTTCACACAAGCTCGTGCTTTGGTAAACAACTCACCTGTTTGAGGCATGATAGTCAAGTCAACATCGACACTACGTTCGCCGAACGCATCTTTTTCATTGTTCAGACTCATTTTACCTGATTCTCGTGGAGCCTCTATATCTATTTGGAGATAAAACTCATTTTTGTAGATATACATTTTTTTTAGAATTATCATATTCCATGCAAAAGCGATACAAGAAGGAATATTCTTAATAATGTTCATCAACAATCCAGCACGAAACTTATGCCCAAACAATAGTTTCTTCAAATCTCTAAAGAATGGGAAATCCTCATTGCAGATAGGCTGAGAATAAAAAGAGTAACCATCAATCTCACCTACAAATCGTTTTGTAACCAAAGAAGCACCTTGAACATGAAAAGTAAAATCCTGGTCTCCCATTTGAGGACCACTCTTCACCTTAAAAGCACGCTGAGAAAGATGATCGGAGAAAGTCATTTTCCCTTTTTGTTTTGACAATCCAGATTCAACAAGAAGGCGACTACTCTCAAATGCTCCTGACGTTAAGAAATACTGATCAAAAGCAAGCATCTTGTGTTGTCCATGCTGAATTAATTCAATTCCAGTAATCAGTTTTCCTTCATTCAAGAGTTTAATTACACGGGAATTACTTAATAGTTTAATCTTCTTATTCTTTGCAATCCTAAAATGTATAAAAAGATTTCGATGAAAATAACTCAGCCATATCCCCGTCTTGGTAAACAGGTTTTGTTCCAATCTAACCTCCTGAGTTTTATTTTCCAAACCAAATTTTGCCAAAACTCGATCTTTGTATTTTATATTAAGAGCTACTATTCCTTTCATGAACTCTGTTGGATTGGCAAAATCATTTTCTGTAAAGGTAAGCAATTGACCACCCCATTTAGCAGAAGCCCCTCCATAACCAAAGAAGCGTGCTTTTTGCAAACCTTCATAAGGTGCATTCACGACACGTGAAATATAACCTATCTCTGATTCAGTCTTTAAGTGTGAATCTCCAACATCAATAAGAGTAATATTTTCATGTGGATAAACACGAGCTAATAAGTCTGACGTATAACTACCATAAGTACCAGCACCAAGTACCGCTATTTCCTTCTTCTTGAAAGAAATACCTAAAATCCTTTCCGTATTGGAAGAATCAAACCACGTTCGTTTAAAAACTCCAACAACCTTCAAATAATGACGTTGTTTGAATATACCAATTGCTTTAAGAATTTTGGCAATAGGTAAAAGTAACCAAGCAGGTAGACACCAAGGCTTGACGTTCCATTCATCTCTTACAAAATTGTATTTTTTCCCTTCATTCTCATTTTTATTCAGGAACAGACACACTTTAGGTTTATTATCAATCAAGACAAGCTTTACAAGCCCTTTGTGCAAAGTTTCCCTACAAACTAAAGGCAAGGTTGTTAGCTTATCACCTAACAATATATTGAATCCCAATTTTGTTACTAAAATACCAACCTTACTTGCCTTTTTATCTTTAGTATAAATGTATCCCGGACGAACATAAGATACAACCAATCCACTGGGAACATGTTCCTCTAAATAATGATCCACAGCCACTTTTATACTTGCATATCCACCCTTATTACGATAATCTTTTTCTATTTCACTTTCTTCATTTACATATCTAGCTTCGTTGGGATAAACACTTATTGAAGAAATTTGAATCAGATTCTTGACTTTCTTTTCTTTGCAAAACTTAAGAAGAGATTTAATATAACGTAAGTTTTCTTCAACCCCTCCATCCTTTATGATAATGAAATTAATTACAGTATCATAAGTATCAAGAAATGCATTATGATTCATATCCATCACATCCCCTGTCACCACATATGCTTCTCTGTTATTTTCTCCACGTGAAAAGCAATCATAAGTGATACCAACTTTATCAAACGTTTTAGTCATTCCGCTTGCAACAAACGATTTATGACCACATACTAATACTTTTTTCATTTTCAACTGAACAATTACATAACATTAAGTTGATTACTCGTTATCAGAGGTGAAGTATTTCTTTCATTATATCCGCCAACTTACGCTGTCCGCTCTTGCTGAGGTGAATCCCATCTCTATAATCCTGAGATGTAAATCCATAATCCAATTCCCGCACGAGAGTAACCTCATTTTTTTCAGCCCACTCTATAACCTCTTCCCCTTGCTCATTATATCGCCCCTGCTTCAGTTCTTCTTGGTCAGCATGCAGATATACAATCAAGGGAATGGAAGCTTTATCAGCCATAACCTTTAATTCATCAAAACCAGGATTAAAAATTACTCCATCTTTCTTTATGCCAGTACCATCTTTCGAAATTGCACGAAGCACTTTTTGGTCAGGGTCAGGCTCTGCCGTTTTCTTCCGTGGCAACACTCGTGGTAGCACATACCGTTCCAACAGTTCAGCCCATGCCAATGGATATTGCTTGTCAGGATACGAGGGATGTACACCCACTACCGGTTGATGATTGATATTATCGTGTGCATCGTGGCTGCTCACAACTAGGAACATGGTTTTTGCGCCAAACAGCCCATTTTCTCTTAAATAAGCAGCACAATTATCCGGCCCCCAGCTTCCTGCCGATATGTTCAGCATTTGCATACCGGTTTCTTTCGTAAAGAGCGAAGTTGCAATGTCATCCTGATCTACTTGTACGCCTCCATAAATTACCGAGTCCCCCAGCCCTAGAATTATAACTTTCGTTGTATCAAGCTCATCACTTCGCTGTGAATAAGAATTATAATGAATATGATTGCCAAATCGCATTATGTCTTGATTGGGCTTAGCTATATATTCGTAAGCAATACTTTCCTCAAAAAGAGGTGCATTGGCAAAGCCGTAGAGACGCAAAACAACTTCACCAAGGAAGAAAAGTGCAATACTACCCCCCCTATTTTACAAACAAGTTTCATTTACATATTTTTTATTAAGACTTACTATCTCTTTAAGAACAATGCCATTACTTTCTCCACTGTAGGAGCCATGTCATAATACTTATACTCCGCCAATCTACCACCAACAATCAAGTTTGGAATAGTCTCAGCCTTCTCGCGATACTTTGCATAAATTGCAGAATTAGCTACATCATTGATGGGATAGTATGGCTCCATACCTGGTTTCCACTCTGCGGAATATTCCTTACTGATTACAGTCTTTGGACAATCAAACACCGCTTGTCCGAACATCTCGAAGTGTTTATGCTCTATAATGCGAGTATAGGGTATGTCTCGTTCTGTATAGTTCACTACGGCATTACCTTGATAGTTCGCGATATCTTCAATAAATGTATCAAAACGAACGGTACGATATTGCAGTTTACCCTCACTGTAATCAAAATACTCATCGAGTGCACCTGTATATACCACACTATCTGCTAATGCGTCCAGTTCTGAACGATGAGCGAAGTAATCGCAACTTACCCGAGTCTCAATTCCTGCCAACAAGCCATCTATCAACTTGTTATAGCCACCGACAGGGATACCTTGATACTTATCGTTAAAGTAATTATTGTCGAAAATTAGACGCACAGGTAGTCGTTTGATGATAAAGGCAGGCAACTCAGTACATTTTCTGCCCCACTGTTTCTCTGTATAGCCCTTAATAAGAACCTCATATATATCTTTCCCAATAAGTATTTGTGCCTGTTCTTCAAGATTTTGCGGTTCTCTACCATTAAGAGCAGAAAGTGCTTCTGCTCGCTGCTCATTCAGTTTAGCCATAGCCTCAGCAGGAGTATGCACGTCCCACATTTGATAGAATGTATTCATATTGAAGGGCAAATTATAGAATCGGCCTTTATAGTTAGCTATTGGTGAGTTAGTGTAGCGGTTGAACTCTACTATAGAATTGACAAACGTCCATACCTCCTTATTAGAAGTATGGAAAATATGCGCCCCATATTTGTGGACATTAATTCCCTCCACTTTCTCGCAATACACATTACCTCCAAGGTGTTCGCGCTTGTCAATAACCAAGCACTTCTTACCCCATTTGTTAGCAAAATAAGCAAATGCAGAACCAAATAACCCTGCACCCACTATAAGATAGTCGTATTGTTTTGTCATAGATTCTTTTTTATTCTTTTCCACATAGAAGCCTGAACAGAACTCATGCCAGACACGTTCATATCAACAGACATACAGTTCAAATACTTAACTTTTAATCTACGTGAAGAAATCATCCTTACGTATGCATCAGTGATTAATTCAGCTATATATCCAAAATCGCGCAACATTGCAATATTTATAACTCCATTAGGTATCCCAGCATTCATATGATGCAAATATTTGTCCTTAATATCAAACATTAGTCTACAATATTGATCGAACACATCTGACTTTGCAATAATCATATTGCACGATACGAACTTATTGTCTTTTAATGTTTGAGAAAAGTAAACATTAAAATCCGGAAAATCTTTTGCTATCAAGTCCACAACATAATTATAATGCCAGAATCCTATTGCTTTTTTCAAATGAGTTTGCATGGTATAAGTACTATAATGTAACTTTTTCATGCAATACAAATCATACCGACCCTTTTCAATATCTTTATATATGTCATGGGCAAATATATCAAGATGTTCATTGATTTCACTTTGTGGTATTTCAAGAGTGGAAGAGAAATTACATAAGCATCTCGAATCAGGGATGAAAGGAGAAATCACTTTAGAAGCTATATACAAAACTATATTACGCATCATCTTTAAGCTATTTCCCTTTTTATAAGTTAAGAAACGTCGATAGTGAAATAATCCTTTATAGTCAGCATCTACATTCTTCCATATCCAATACATCGCTGACATCTCACTACAATACGGATTGTCCACTGAAATGTTATCCCCATCGCTGTCCTTCTGTATACCAAGATCCTTATTATATACTGCACCAACTTGTATGGGAATATAAGGTCCCTGATCTACAAATTCCATATTTTTATGATATGCAACTCCTATTGTTAATAACTTTTTCATCATGCAGTCCTCCTTTCTGTAAAGGGCACCAGCATAATGACATTATTAAAGCTATTTACCCCCCCCGAGGTATAATGAAGGAACCATCCTTCATATTTCCACGCAATATTTGACGCGTTGAATGGTCCAATTCCGTATAGTCTTTTTCCAACATAGCTTGATGTTTTCTTATTTCATCTTCATTGAATCTCATCCTTATCAACTTGGTAGGCACCCCTCCTACAATAGCATAAGGAGGTATATCCTTCGTGACTACACTCCCAGCGGCTACAATGGCTCCATCGCCAATCTGTACCCCCGTCATCACAACGGAATAAGCACCTATCCAACAATCACTACCGATAATAGTCTCCTTACGAGGTTCTCGCCCTGAAAAGATGATAGGAATCCCTGCCTTATTAAAACAATGGTCACCACCGATAATATGTACATTATTCGCTATCATAGTATATTTACCTACACTCACACCCGGATAGATGCTCGAACCCGGCCCTACATAAGAATAAGCTTCCCCCTTGAAATCCTTTGCAATAGAGCATCGAGGAGCAGCAATAAACGTGGAATGAACCTGTTTCAATCCATATTTCCAGATATAATAACGCCTTTTAAACAGACGCAGTAAATTGATAAGTTTCTTCATAATTATTTCTTTATGGTAGATAACTGCTCGGCATATCTTTCCGCCACTTTCCAATCAGTGTACTCACTTGCTGTCTTCATAGCTGCTTTCCGTATTGCCAATCGATTTTCAGAGGGCAACGAACGAATCTTCTGCACGATTTGTGCCAATTCGTCCTCATCGCCAGCAGCACAAAGGAATCCATTCACACCGTCCTCGATGATACCTGTCATACCTTCACCACGGCTTGCCACCACAATGCATCCTCTTGCCATAGCTTCTAGATAAACGAGACCGAACACCTCATCGCGCGAAATCATGATAAAGCAATCGGCCCTATCAAGCATCAGAATTACTTCCTCACGAGGTTTACGCCCGGTCATGCTGATACGGCGTTCTTCATCAAGTTGCTTGATTAAAGCATGAAGTTCGTTCTCAATAAAGCCACCGCCCACAACGTCCAGATGGTAATCATCCTGGCCATACACCTTAGGTAATGTCTTTATTACCACGTCAGGGTATTTACGGTCAAGCAGAAAGCCGACATAGATATATCGGTCGTTCCATCGCATAAGATCAGCCTCCGGATTGACAATGGACTGTGGTATACCCGATGCACAGATGAATCGAGGAGTCTCAGTACCCATCAACTTATTAAAGACTTCTGTCATACAAACAGAGCGAAGCCCCCATAAATCAATCTGACTAGTCAAATTCTTCCAATTGGGATACCTATCGAACGAAACCACTCCATGCAGCACCATAGCAGTACTGCAACCATAATGTGCCTTAATGCGCGAGAGGATATATAGCGGATTTTGCCAATGCCCTACAGCTACATCAGGCACAAATCCACGTTCCTGCAACTTGGCGATGATATAGTCTGCTTGCTTGGCTTGCCGCTTATAGGGCACCACCATGGATGGCTTATACTTGAATATGGGTACACGTATTACGTCCACTCCCTCATAATTGAAATCAATAGCCTTGTTCAACCGTTCTTCCGGAAGTACAGACTGAAACTTGTTGACCAAGTACTTCTTCACAAACGGAGGTAAATGATAAACGATACAAGGAAAATAGGTACTGAGGTTCACCACAATCACCTTATGCCCTTGCTTTACCCATTCGCGAGTGAAGTAATGCACCACCGGAGTGAATGACTGAGGCGTACCTCCACCCGGATATACATGTGAAATAACTAATATATTCATTGATAAGTATTGATTTCTATTTAGAAAGATTTCAAACGTTTAGACAATTCAGATTTATATCGCAACATTAATTCGTCGTGTACGTCATTTTTATCATAGTATTTATATCTACTTATATCATAACTGCCAACCCTATCTCCAAGACCGCGTGAAATCTTCTTTAGGTAATCTTCTTCTGATTTACAATAATAATGGTTGATACGCAAATTGTTATATTGTACATCGTTGAAACTCCATCCCCATTGACGCTTTCCTGTATCAGAGATTGAATATGCTCCTAATCTATAATGTGGATAATGAGGGGAGATGTAATTGGCGACAAGGCGAGGGTTGCAAATCGTCTTAACGTGAAAGTTAGTCCAATAATTATTCTCAGCACGATTTAATAATTTTTCTGTAATAGGGGGGGGTAATCTGTTTTTATGACCACTAGTGCCGAATGTTGCCCAGTTCACTCCAATTCCTGCTGCACCATCATTTCTACCTTCAAAAAGCCTTTGCATTGTCTCTCCCAACATTCCTCCTTGAGAAGGAATGAGATATTCATCCATGTCAATAAATGCCATCCACCTGCATTCATTTTTATGCTTCTGTATGGCATCATTATATGCATTCAATTGCTGTCCTTTGCCCTTAACCAATACATAGTCAACGATGCCAGAATCGATATATGGCTGAAGTAGTTCACGTGTATTATCATCACTATCATTATCATAAAAAAAGAATTTTGTTACACCTACAATTCTATGAAACTCAATCCATTCCAGCAGATAAGGGCCTTCGTTTTTACTGATGGATACGATTGCAATATCGTGAACAAAAGAACCTTTCATATCCTTTTTCATCTGATAATGTACTAATCTCTCGCCGATAGTATGTTCATAAATTACTGAAAGAACAAAGTTCACTATTAAAATAGGGCTTATTAGAATAAACACCAAATAGCTCCAATTATTCAGTGAGCGCTTTAGCGGTAAAATAATACGTTCATTATAGAAGTAGAGATACTTGAAGTATTTAAAATATTTTTTCATACGTAAATATTCAATTGTGAAACTAATTACAAATCAGCCTCTTGGTTTATTAATTTTGCTTATATACCGTTTGATAAAATAGCTCAATTGTATGTGAATCCACATAGCGTGAATCAATGCTTATGGGTTTGAACTGGCGGATAGCACAAAGAAGTCCATTAGAAGAAACATCGCAAGCATATCCAAGCCGATATTTGCGAATAATCTTTCCCAATAGCCCATCGGAAGGTCCAATTACAGGATGACCGAACATGGATGCATAACTGATAATACCACTACTCTGCATGGTATTCGAGTAAGGTAAAAGGATAGCATCGCAACTATAGCATAAATCAGCCATTTGTTCAAAAGGGATACGTGCATCAAAGATTTTAATATTAGCGTTCTTTTGTAAGGGTTGAATACGTTGATAAAATTCAGTTCTAATATCATTACCCACTTTCCCGGCAAAAACAAATACATTTTGTTTTAGTTCATCAATTGTCATTTTCTCCATAGCTCCAATGATGTTCATAGTTCCTTTACGACCTCCCAATCCGCCCAAGTGAACGAAAAGCCTTTGCTTCTTATCTACGCCAAGCTCGCTTCGAGTATTTCTTGGGGTGTAATTGATTACATTCATCGGATCAATGATTTCCTCAAATTTTTTCGTATAAAACTTTCGGTTAAGATAAGTAGAAGCAATTGCATCATTGAGAAGAAATGGATGCTCGATTCTCTTACAACGTGCCATCAAATAAAACTTTAATGCGTCCTGCATTCGCTTCTTCCAATTACTTTTAGCCCATTCATAGAGGTAAATTCGATAAAGCACCCCACTAACTCTTGTTCCCCTAGGAAGAAACAAGGCCACAAAAGGCATCATAATCCCCAAATTTGTTACAAACACTTGGCTCACACGATACTTGATAATCAATTTCCTCAGAATAAGCGTACAGTTCAATGCCTGCCGAAAAAGGTTTAAACGACTGAATTTTGCTACCTGTCCATCAGCGATAAAATTAAAATGCACAAACCCATTTTCAGGCCAATCAAATTGTTCTCTGAGCTCTTGAAACGAATTAGGAACTACTATAATAGTAGGTCGTTTCAAAGCAAGCGCACCTATGTATATATGGTGAATGTATTCCAAATAATGCCCATTGATGAAGGGGGAGTATACTAATAACTGATTACTTATTTGCATATAAAAATATTATTTTAAGAATACTTTGTTGAATTGGTTATCATTCATGTTACGTATGCGTAGATTATATATCCAACCACATGAAATCCATACCAGCAAATGAACAATAAGGAATGAAGCTATACCTTTAAAATATATGTTTAATGTTCATACTAAAATATACATGACCACGCCTTTCATCACTCACTTAGTTTTTTTCTATCAAATACCAGTGACCTATCAATTAAAAGAAAAACTAATAGAGATGACGAATAATTTGCTCATCGGTCATTCGACGTATTTGAGGATTATAAATCCATACAATTGACACCCACATACAAAAATGCAGGAAGGAAAATGAAGGAGTCCCCCAAACATAAAGGAAACAAATACAAATCAGAACGTATAACCCAAGCATCCTAATAAAAAGACTTCTACTCTTCCTAAGAGCTAAATATACAGCCTTCAAACCAATAATAATATATGGAATGAGGTAGAGTACACCTCCCTTTAAAAGCATATGTCTGATGCCGTTTTCTATGCCTGGACGTAGAGCACAAAAATCGCCATCATAATACCCTCCAGATACACCTTTTCCAAAAATCCATTTGAACATGTCGGTGCCCATTTCTTTGTCCCAATAATAAAACACTCCTGTTCTAGAGTCTGTGTCAATGCGATTCATCAACACACCAAATTGAGTATCCATATTAGCTAAAAAATAATATACAGAACCTACAACAAAGAAAGTCCCAAAAATCATTGCATAAAATCTTTGTCGCCCCTTAGAATAAATAATCGTACTGTATAGAAATAGCATAATAAAACAAAGCATTAGTACAGAATAACCTCGTCGACCAGCTACCATCAGTACAATCAGTCCAAGAACAGCAGCACCCAGAACAGAATATTTCACTTTGGGTGAAAGAACATGCTGAATGCTTAACAGAAAGCCACAACTCATCAAAGCATAACCTACTGACATCGCCATATTAACATATCGATCACCGTTATCACCATAAAAGCCACCAGTTGAGATGTAATAAGATCCCATAACTAGATCTTTCCAGAAATAAATAGCGTATAAGATGCCAACTCCAATAATTGCCAATATCCATTTTTGGGCATAACGCAATCTTAACATGGAAGGACGATACATCATCGTTATGAATAGAAATGTTGCACCCGCTCCATTAATATCTTGGAAAGTTCCTCCATTTGCTCCGTTGATATCAAAACGTAACCACATAAAAAAAACTTCCGACATCAAAAGCCAATAAATCCAAGGAATATTTCTAGTCTGCAGTCGATTCAACACATTTAGGCTTTTAAAACTATATAGAAATAGTAAAGGACCTATGTAGTATAATGCCGAAAAAGTTTGAAATTGAGTAGCATATACCATCATTACACCTACAATATAAATAAATACCGCAAAGAAAGGGAGTTCATAGCGGCTTATTAATGCTTTAGAAGGAATCATATTTAATTTCATTATGGCTTTAGCAAACGCAGAAAAGCCAATTGACAATATTGGCAAATATTTCGAGGGAATGCAGGGATATGGCCTGCCTCCAATGATATGGTATCCGTTACGCCATCAAAATAATCAATCTCGCGAGTAGTCATAGCACGCCCAAATAGAAATCCGGCCTTTCGCATGGTATGCAGTTGACGAAAGGAAAAATCAGCGGGGTGGGTATTCCACACATAGGTTCCATAGGTCTCAAATTCAGAAAAAGCCAAGCCTGTAGTGGAATTGGTTGCATTAATGATTTTCTCATACCAAACTGTTCCATTTACAGCAGATTCCGATATTTTATTTAAAAGTTCACGCATATATATCGTTTTAATCATCATGTGCTCAGCAATAAACGAAAACTCTACTGATTTTCCCATCCCAATCAATCGGTTCATAGTCTCAAAATATGGTGGATTGTATTCCTCCTTCTGTGCAATTAACATTTTGCCATCCTCATCAAAGAAACTGATGGGAGAAGTGGGGATGGTATCTGCATCCCATATCAGATAATGACTTTCTGCATAAGGTGAGAGTGCGAATGCCATCTTTAAGAATTGCTGGAAATACCAGCCTCCGCGCATGCCATTCACAAAGTGTTGATTTACTAATTGACAAACATGCTGAATGTTCATTCCTTCAACCAATCGTGATTCATCTAACAAGGTCACATGATAAGATGAGATGAAACTAGAACTGTAGAACTTGAAAAACCTTCGGTTGGTGATTAAGTATATATTGCTGGGACTTATATTCTTTGCCACATATTTTACCACTTTACGTACGATAAAAACGTCCTTTACACCTACACTGATAATTACGTCGAATTGATGCATAATGATTAAGATTTTAATCACGACGCATCTACCATAAATCATATTACCAGGCTACGCGACCGTGAAAATAGAAATGTTTGAAATACTTAAGGTATAGACCTATGATATATCGTAAGGGGAGTAAAAGATGCCGAACAAGTTGTGTTTTTCTGTCTTTCTCCTTATGACGAGATGGGCAGAAAGGAATATTCTCAAAGTTCTCTTTTGAAATCTCACTAGGAGGCAATGCCTCAACACCTAGTTGCTTGGCAAGGATACTCAATACGGATTGGTCATGTCGATGTTCGATGAAAGAAGGGTGGTTGGGAATATCCGAAACTTGGTCTGTTATCAAATCCGAGCGCAACAAACAAGTCTCCTTCCAACGATGCACGAGGAGAGTACTTATTTCGCCTTTAACGAGAATAAATACCCCCCCCCAATATTGATTGGACCGCATGATTTCAGTTGATTGCAGTGCTTGTAAATAAGCCGCAGTGGAACTTTTTGTATACATATATTCTTTGTATCTGTCACTAAAGCAAACAATACCAGAAGTTGATGCTTTAGCCATATCAATATACTGCATCAAACGAGGCAATCCTTTAGCATTGAAATCACATCCGGCATCGGCATAAACCAGAATGTCACCATCAGTTAATGTGGACAAAACCCTGTCTACTAAATTGGATTTCCAACGCCAATAGCCAAAGCCCCTACGATACAACCAAGGCTTGAGTTTGCGCATGAAGTCTCTATCCAAATCCTTTTCTGTAAAGAAATGGTATTCGGTAAATGGCAAGTTTTTACAAGATAACATTTGCTTTTTCAACCTTTCCAAAGTCATGGCAAAGTCTGAATTAGCAAATGAAATAAATACTGTTCTTTTGGACATAATTCTATTTGAATATAAATGGTATTGCACGCTTTAGCACATTACCAATGAGAATTGATAGAGTAATACTAATAATCATAATACATAAACTGGAAATCCAGGAATCTCCCAATATTAATCTTAACGGCTGGATGAATGGCCAGTGACATGCAAATATGTATAAGGACTGCTTTCCAAAATAGGAGAAGATTTTTGTCAATACAGAGATTGAAGACATAAGCTTGCACGATGATATGATTGCAAATCCTCCTGACAGTGCAGATGCGTAAAAACTTAATGGGTTTTCAGGTACCCTCAAGATTGATATATCTGTGCCAGGTCGGGAAAATGTTGAAGATATGGCAAAAACTACTATTGAAACCAAGAACGCTAAACATTCCCTCCCCCTATGGCCAAGAGACTTGTTCATGAGCGTCCCCACATACAAAAACACAAAGGTAAGCAAAACTTGTGTTACCAATGAGGGCAAACAAAGAGTATGATGTGCGGAGATATAACCGATTAATGACAATAGACATACTGCATATACTATCCATTTCCTACAAATTTTTGCTACAATAGTCATCAAGACCGTTACTCCAAAAAGAGCAAACAAGAACCACAACAGAACGTCAAAAAAGGATCGAGACAGACAATGGAACCCAATGGATGGCATGCTCCCTTCAGTAATGAATAAATAGAGAATGCGTAATGGAACAAACAGAATAGCAAATACAATATATGGCAGTAACAGGCTACGCCCTTTCTTTATCAAGCAATCTGTTAAAGACTCTTCCCGAAAAGTGATTCCTGAAAGAATGAAGAACAAAGGCATATGGAATAGATAGATTAGTGAAGTGCCAAATTCGAAAAGATGGGCATACACCACCAATAGAATTCCAAAGCCTTTTGCGGAATCAATCCATTGAATTCGTTGGTTTTTCATAAAAACTTATCTCTAATCTTGATTAGTGCTTCACTAACAAACAGCCTTTCGTCGCGGGTGAGGCCAACAGTAAATATAATAATTGCTGATGCAGAGAAACAAATTATAAAAGAACCAACAACTCCAATTAAGTTGTCGGGTATCATTTGCTTTACACCAAAGCTAACTGAAAGTGACAAAAGAAATACCACGAAGGAGCGTATCAAAACTTTAATGATGAATTGTCGTTTGGAAAGATTGATTAGTTTACTCAAACAAAATAGTCGAATCATAAGACCAGTGCCAGACATTCCGATTGCCATCATATATACAGTTTCCGGTATGGCACCTAAGCGAAAAGCAATGTAGGCTGCAGGCAGTACGGATATAATGACTAATGAGGTATATATGTTGTATTGTCTGATTTGTCCTGTAGCTTGTGCAGCTACATCCAAAGGGTAAGCAAATACATCCAAGTAAGCAAATAAAAGCAATAGTAAGAAAAATGACCGAGTGTGATTGGGCACTATATCCAGCCATAACTTCAAAATGAAGTCTACATTTACCATAAATGGAAGAGACAAAAACATAATAAGAAAGAATGATATTTTGCAGGTTGTCATCACTAAACGATGCATGGAAGAAATATCACCCAATGAATATAGCTTGACTATTTGCGGATTAGATGCTAATTGAAAACTGCTACAAAATGAGCGAATGCCACTATAAGCTTGCATGGCTACAGTATAAGCCGCGTTGAGGATTGGCCCGAAAAACATGTTCAGCAATAAGTTTACGCCTTGCACAAACCCCATAGTTGAAAGATTAGCAATGATTGTCCAACCAGCAAACTTTACCATGCGATTTATAAGAATGCCATCAATAAACCGACTGAATCTAGCTTCGGGATATTTACGATGACATATAATCGCACAAATGGAAAGGTCCTGTATCTGTATATAAGCTAGAAAAATGGCGTAAAGAATTAAATTATCCCATGGTAGAACGGAGAGCATATAAACACAGATAAGTTTCAAAACTGCACTGATGATTGCAAGGAATGCAAACATACCCATATCTTCATGGGCAATGATAGACGCACTGTTGGGTACATTAATGATATTCAGGACACAAGTTAGCAACGAAAGTTGGAATACCCAAAAGGCTACATCCAATCTTTCAGTTGGTAATGACATTTTGTTGTAAAGAAACCATAATCCTACTGTTTCCGCTGTTACAATTAAAATTAAAGCGATAGCAATGTGTATAAGGAAAGCTGTAGAATAAACCTTTCGGAATGATTCTCCATTGCCTTTCCCCAGTTCAAATGTCATGAACCGCTGTGTACTTCCTGCCATGGAACCAGTAAAGACACTCAACATGGCAGTTACACCACCCACTGCTGCATAGATACCAAAATCAGTCTCACCCAAAATCTGCAAAGTGAGACGAGAGGTGAACAGAGCTATGAATAGCACAAACAACTGGCGAACGTATAGTAAACCACTGTTCTTGGCTATTCTCATACTACTGCTTCCATGCGGATTATGTGTGCCCATATATTTTTTGTTCAAGATGCTTCTATGAGATCAATTCAGAGAGTGCTTCAAACATACAAGTATTAGTCTCTTCCAAAAATATCCCTAGTATAAACTTTCTCTTTCACATCCTCCAAGCATTCGTCATAGCGATTCGCTATAATAGCATGGCTCTGTTGTTTGAAAGTATCAAGGCTATTTACTATCCGGCTGCCAAAGAATGTGGTTCCGTCCTCCAATGTCGGTTCGTAAATAATCACCTCGGCACCCTTTGCCTTGATACGCTTCATGATACCCTGAATGGCACTTTGACGGAAGTTATCAGAGTTGGACTTCATAGTGAGGCGATACACGCCTATTACACAAGTATGCTCACAGTCAGCATTGTAACTGCTGTTTTCATTATAATACCCCGCCTTGCGCAACACCGCATCTGCAATGTAATCCTTGCGAGTACGGTTACTTTCCACAATGGCTTCAATCAAATTCTCCGGAACATCCGCGTAATTGGCAAGAAGCTGCTTGGTATCTTTGGGCAGACAGTAGCCACCGTATCCGAAGGACGGATTATTGTAATGCGTGCCGATACGCGGGTCAAGACCAACACCGTCAATAATCGCTTTTGAATCAAGACCTTTCATCTCAGCGTATGTGTCCAATTCATTAAAATAGCTTACACGCAGTGCCAAGTAAGTATTGGCAAACAGCTTCACGGCTTCCGCTTCTTTCATACCCATAAAGAGAGTATCAATATCTTTTTTGAGAGCTCCTTCTTGCAATAGGGCGGCAAAGATTTTCGCCGCTTCTTTCATGTTGTCAACATCCGTCACTGTCTTGATAGCTTCATTTTCTTCTGCAAATTCCGGTGCGTCAATAATCTTCGGATAACCGACAATAATCCGGCTTGGATAAAGATTGTCATACAACGCCTTGCTTTCACGAAGGAACTCAGGTGAAAAAAGGAGGTTGAATTTCTTAACTCCTCTCTTGGCATACTTTACGTAAAGATTACGGGTATAACCCACAGGAATAGTACTCTTGATAACCATTACGGCATCAGGATTTACTTCCAGTACCAGGTCTATTACTTCTTCCACATGGGAGGTATCAAAGTAGTTTCTTACCGGATCATAGTTGGTGGGGGCAGCTATCACTACGAAGTCGGCATCCCGGTAGGCTTCGCGACCATCAAGGGTAGCTGTCAGGTTCAGTGGCTTTTCCGCCAAATATTTCTCAATATATTCATCCTGTATCGGTGAAATTCTGTTATTAAGCTTTTCCACTTTTTCGGGCACTACGTCCACCGCCTTTACCTCATGGTGTTGTGCCAACAGGGTGGCAATGCTCAAGCCTACGTAGCCTGTGCCGGCCACTGCTATTTTCAAGTCTTTAAATGTATTCATATAGGTAACTCCTCCACTTCATCTTTCTTCTCCTCTACCGCATACTCCCACGAATTCTTCATCACCACATTCCACCACTCTCTTTTCACCGCTTCTATCTCCTCGTCCAGTCCGCAGTCGCCATAGTTCTCTACCAAGAAATGCATGATAGGAGCATACAAATTTAGATTGTCACTTTGCTATTAAGAGCCCTGTAGTAACTGCGTTCCGTCATGTGGATGGATTTACATAATTCCTTCACATTGACACCACCGGCCTTTCTAAGAGTTTTGATGCTCTCAGCCAACTTTTCCGTTGAAAAATCCCTGTCTTTCATTTTTCTATGTTTAAATATCGTTAATAATACTAACCGTTCTAAAATTGTCTGTCCACTGTGGACAGACGACTCTATTTTTTCCTTTGTAACTTCGCTGTCATTATTACAAAAACAAAGCACACATGGCTATAAAAGCATTGAAACAAAGCGTCTCCATCAGCGAGGTGCAGAAAATAATCCACCAGTGGAAAAGACGGGGAGTAAACGACCCCACCATCACCAAGTTACTGGACCTCTACTTGGGTATGTCGGCATACATGACCCCCGAAGGCATCTATCCGCTCTGTAATTTCTATGACATCCGGTTATCACTCCGATTTTCGTACACATCGGCACTGGTGACTGCTGTTACAAATTGCCAGTCATTCGGAATAATTTGGGATGAGACACACACCAAGGTCATCGCATTCTACTCACCGTTATGGTATCGCAAAAAGGATGGAAATCCAATGGAATCACCGCAGAATTCTGCGCAGGAATCACCGCAGGATTCACCGCAGAAAACACCGCAGGATTCTGCGCAGGATTCTGCTTTTTATAGTAATATATTATATAATATAAATAATATATATCCTCCGGAGGATTCCCGTAAGGGAGTTTCCGCCGGAAAGGAAGCGCAAAATTCCAAGGGAACGGATGCCGAAAAGACTCCTGCGGAGATTCCTGCGGAAACGCCTGACGGCGGAAATTCTTCATCGTCGCCTGCCAAGGACTTCTTCCACCGACTCAACACCACGCCCAAAGACAAGCAGCAGGTACTGGTACCGATTATCAACAAAATCGCTGCCCTTCATCACTACAGCCGCCCAAGGGCGTTGCAAGGACTCATTGTCTTGGTCAACCAATTTCTCATCCCGCACTTTGACGCTGACCCCCGCTTTGCCCGCCACCCGCACACGGGAAGAATCATCTGGCTGCAAAACCTCATGAAGACCAGCCACGGACAGTCACTGCTGGAACAAGCCGTGGCCCGGATGGAAAGCGAACGAAGCAAGGAACTAGAGGAAAAGCGCAGGAAGCTCCGTGCATTCCGCCCCATCTCGCCCTTCGAATGGAAGGACCCCGACAAGGATTTGCGTTACTATGACGACCCCATAGACGGAAAGGTGGAAATACCGCGGGAGGCACCGCCACGACCTGCCGACACCTCCATCTGGAACATACTGTCCAACGAATGGATGGGCTAATCCGTATCGGTTACCCGGCATCTGTCTCTTATTTTTTAATTCTTAATTTTTAATTCAAATGAAACCCTACTACTCTCTCTCCGACTTTCCCGACCGCAAGAATGCGGGAAAGAATTTCATCGTCCGGTGCCCTAAATGCGGCACCATGCATCTGTATATCTCAAAAGCCAAAGGACTTTATCATTGTTTCTATGCGGGATGCGACTTCAATGGCATCCTGACCGATTATTGCAAGGACAACCGACCTATGTTCGCTTACCGCAAAGGGGATTCGCCCTCGAATGGCGCGACATATCGCCCGCAGGACAACCGGCATACGGAAAACGCTGTGAACGAAGTGCCCATGCTACCGGGCGACTACAAAGTCCTCGCCCCCACCGTGCTGCAAAAAATCAAGCCGCTGGACGAGTCGCCCGACTGTACGGACCCCGACCAGTTGGCGGCACGCCGTTATCTGGCCGACCAGGGCATCTCCCTCGCTACCGCCATTGCAGCACACATCGGCTGTCTGCGTCATTACTGCATCACCAAGGACAGTGAGGACAAACGCGAACAGGCTTCCACCGTCTTTCCCTGCATCGCCTACGTGAACTACGTAGACGGACGTCCCGTCAATGCCAAATACCGTTCATGCAGCCCCATCCAGTCGCCATCCCCCGAAGAGGAACAACCCATCGCGTACAGCAAATTCTGGAGCCAGGACTCGCCCACCACGCCATGCGCACCCTACAACATTGACTGCATCAACCCGCTGCTGGTGGAAGAGGAAATCATCCCCCGCCTCATCATCGTGGAAGGCGGAAAAGACGCCTTGATACTGATGGAAGCGGGATACCGCCATGTCATCAGCGTGCCATCGGGAGCGGCAACCGACCTGACCAAATGCTTCGAGGCCTTCATCCCCTGGCTGGACCAGGTGCAGGACATCGTAATCTGCGGCGACTCCGACTTACCCGGGCGCACACTGGTAAAGCGTCTTTCCGACTACTTCGGGGCGCGCTGCCTTTTCACCGTCCTGCCCGGAGGATGCAAGGACATAGGCGACGTGATGAAGCTCTACGGCACCGAAGTGGTGCGAACCGTCATTGACGATGCCTGTGCCTGCCAAACCACCGATATCATCACCGTGGAACAGCGCAGGAAGGAAGTGATAGACGTGCTGCACGGCAAATACGACCACGGCTACAGCGTGGGCTACGGACCGCTGACCGACCGCATTTTCCACCCCACCGACACGGGCGGCCTGATTATCATGACCGGGATGCCCAACAGCGGAAAAACAGATTTCCTGAACGACCTGACCAGCCGCATCATGCGCGACACGGAACGCTTCGTGTGCTACCTCTCCTTCGAGGTGCCGGACAAGGACAAGCATATCGCCCACCTGGTACACCTGATGCTGGGCAAAGCCAATACCACGGACTATACCGATGAACAACTGACGCCCTATGTTGATTTTCTGAACACTCACATGATTCATCTGGATATGCACGAAGTGCCACCCACCCCCGGAAACATCCTGCACCGGGCTGACTTGGTGCGCCGCAGGCAGCCGTTGAAATATCTGGTCATTGACCCCTATCTTTTTGTAGAGGCACAAAACGGAAAAGCCGAGACCGAGACCCAGAGCATCAAGTCGATGCTGACCCGGTTCCAGTCGTGGGGACGCGAACACCACATCTGGGTAGTCATTGTGGCGCATCCGCGCAGCCTGAAGAAGATAGATGGCAAGAACGAGATGGAGGACATCAACATGTACACCATATCGGGCAGTGCAAACTGGGCGAACCTGGCCGATTTCATTCTTTCCATCACCCGCGTAAACGAACCCAACCGTGCCTTCACCCGTCTGGATGTGTTGAAAGTGCGCGACCAGGAACTGTGCCGCACAGGAACCGTGTACTACACCCGCCAGCCCTGCGGACGCTACGAAGAGCACGAGAGCGAGGAAGAATGCAGTAACGGATGAGAATGGATAATGCCTAATTTACACATACGGTGGCATCGCCTCATACGTACGTACGTGTGGGGCGATACATACGTATGCATAAGCCTACACGTACTAACGTGATTTGCCATACCGACAGCCGCGAAATCCGACCGCCTATCCCGGCCTTCCCAGATAATGGAAAATCAATTCCACCTGCACTGCATTGAAAATACGCTGTCTCTCCACATAGCCCGAATCGAGCAAAGCATAATAGAGCAATTTGTGATGGTGTATCCAGGCGGAAAGACGGTTCAACGCCGCCACAGGAGTAATATCGGGGGCATACCCCACTGCCAAATCACGTTTATAATAAGGTTTCACCGGCCATTCGCCCAAATACGTTTCTTCTTCCTTCATAACATTTACTATTTTTACTATAATATTCTAACTTAAAATCATCAATTACTCATTGTACATTAATGATTTCGTATCGTTTATCTTCATAGCAAATGTAATGAAAATAGTCCATATATAGAAATAATCCGAAGCCTTTAATTCACTTTATTTCACCTTCTGCCACAGTGTGTCACACATCCTCATGCCTGTTTACGCCCTTTCACAATCTCCCCTTTACGGAGTGTTATCTTTGTCATGTTCAATTTATATAAACCATTAAAAAACAGAATCATTATGGCATTAAATTACAGTGTTGCATTACGTCCCAATCCGCAGGAAAAGGATGCAAGTCCCAAGGCTTACGCCACAGCTCAAATAAACGGAGAGCTTACCTTGAAACAACTCAGCAAGCGTATTTCCTCACAGACCACCGTGAGCCGCGCCGATGTGGTGGCCGTCCTCACCGCTACCGTAGACAATCTGTTGGAAGCCCTCACCGAAGGCAAGCAAGTAGACTTTGGCGACTTGGGCAAGTTCCGTCTCCAGATTATCAGTGAAGGTGCGGACAATCTGGCCGACTTTACCGCCGCCCGCATCACCGGGGTAAACATCCAGTATATTCCCGGTGAGGACTTGAAAACCATCTTCGGTTCACTGGAGTTCCAGCCGGTAGCCAGCCGTGCCGCACAAGCAGCCGCACTACGCGCCGAAAAGGAAGGAAAAGCCGTGGCAGACCTGCTGAAGCCCAAAAACGAACCGGAACTTTAATGTATCACTCGCTAAACTTTATTCGTATGGAAAATCAGAAAAGAAAATCCAACTGGGGTATTATCCTCAAAGTTATCATTGCTGTGGCGACCGCCATAGCCAGCGCCATAGGCATACAAAGTTGCATTTAGCCGGCCGGCATTTCATCATCATTCTTTGTTCTTGCTTTGATGCGGAAGCGGAACACCGCAGCATCTGACGATGAATCGTTTTTGGGAAAGGGGGTTGTGTCAAAACGTGGATAATGCTGTCGTGTAGTTCGTAGGGGCGAGGTTCGCTCGCCCGAAAACAGTTTACTTTGTGCTTTCGGGCAGGCAAACCCTGCCCCTACAGCTGACGATAGGCTGGTTTAGTTTTGACACACTCCCCTTTTTTTATCGTATCACTTCATTTATTTTTCTGTCTTCTTCATGTAAATCGCAAGCACTCAACTCCTTTTTTCCTTTCGATAATACATAAGATGTATATTGTAGCCATCCTGATGTAAAGAAACTGCGTATTCTGGGCTATACGCTTAGACCTGGATTTCGCATTATAATAATCGCCGGAACTTATTCTTAACGATACGGGATGATTTCAAACATTTTCACCCGCTTTTAAGATATTGGCAGTCTGCTTGATATCCAGACTTTCACGATAAGCCTCTGCCGCACAAAGAAGCAATTTATAATATATATTCCACTAATTCTCCGGCAGCACATTCCACATTAAAACAGTCCAATAATTCTAATAAAGCGTCATCGGAAAGACTAAGTTGTTGTTGAGGGCCATTTTTAGGATATATATCAAGAAGAACAACTTTTTCTTCCTGTTTATAAGCCATATATATCAGTCGATAACCATCTTTACGAGCCAATTGGTGTTTCTTGTCAGGCATTCGCAATTTAACAACGACCATTGCATCATCTACCAATATCATATCACGATTGTTGCGTATTTCCTCTATGGTAGCATTTGCAAAAGCATTGTGCACTTCTTTATCGACACCTGCATAAACTCCTTTTTTGACTTGAAGTAAGTTTTGTAATCGCTTACGAAAATAGGAAATACTATAAAAAACAGTCATGACAATGTTATTTGGAGACCAAAGACCGGGTTGCGGAGATGATACTTTGGTATCGGGGATTCTGAAAAATACCAACCTTAAAATGTTTGAAATCACAATCAATCTCTTCAATGGCTGATATATTCATACGCAAGCGTTCGCAACGTTCCTTGATTTGCGGATAAAAAGATTCTAGACAATAGGATGTATACAAACCTTTTAGCGTTTCGATAAGCAACCCCAACTGATAAGAAAACTGACCGTAATCATCTTTTGTGACAGAAGGATAGACATTGTACAGTTCCTCATAAAGTTGGTCCAGCTGGTTATTGAGTATGGTCAAACTTCTCTTGTGCGCTGAAACTTGCGGAACACAAATATCCACTCGCCGGGCAAAAGAACGCTTGCTCAAGCGAATGATAGAATGGGATATGTATTCTGTTTGGCACATTTTGATTGTATTTTCAATTTTCAGTATTTCAAAATTACTGCTTATTTTTGTAAGCAGCAACTAATTAACTTTTTTTCTTCTATACTTAATGACATAATTCGATTCCTTCCGTTTCCACGTTTTTATAAAACGGAGTAAAATTACGTTTCTCACAATCCATATAGGTGTAGAGCAACGAATTGATTTCGGCTCCTATCTTCCATCCCAATTCTACCAAGGGATGGGCACACGGTCAAAGTCATCATCGCCTATGCGAGATTGGTTTAAAAGGATAAGAATGTCCCAATCAGACTCCGTATGTGCGTCTCCGCGTGCCTGAAACCCGAACAGTACGACCCGACCATCCAAAGGTACTACTTGAGAACTGTTTCACGAATAGAATGAAGAATTTCATTTTTCTGCATGAGGACAATGTTGTATATTCACTCCGCCTGCTTTTCTCTCATATTCCCCAGTTCCCTCAACATGCTTTCCTTTTCAGCGCTCATCTTGCCTTGTTTGATGAGTTTCATATTATATTTCCACCAATTGAGCAAGCCTCTGTGTTCTACCTTCTTTTTGTCGGGCAGATGATGATGCTCCAAGATATATTCCTTGAGCTTTTCATAATTGATTTGCCATTGTTCTTCTCTTGTTGACATGATAATGAATAATCCGGATTTATGCCACCGCCTCGTTTTCTGACCTGCGGTTATTGTTTTTCCTGCAACTCTTGAAGTATGTCATTCAGGATATAGATGTCGCTCATAAGGTGAAGCCCATAACGGCTGTCATGCAACATAGAACATGTCTTTGTATTATAAAATATGCCAAGAGCACGTTCCGGAGTAACATGCAGAATATTTGCCAACATCATGACTATCCGACTGATTTTTCGCCATAACACTTGTGCTTTCATCTTTCAAATCAAAGTTATAAACATTTACCCATGCTTGAGATACATTGCGAATGAGTTGCATACGTACAGCCCAACGTTCAGCTTGACTACATAGCTCTGTCATGTAGAAGCCTTTACCAAAATCAAGGTCCTCACGACCTACATTAGCCAACGGATGTTCTAACTGAAGAGTTGTTCCATGATACAGCGTAATCATGAGTCTTTCCTTTCTTTTTCGAATGCAGACTGATGGTTCTCATGATTTCGCAGAGCTTCCACTACATCCTCAGCTACATGTTTGAGACTTTGCGTGTGCATCACGTCATAGCAATCCAAAATCAGACGTTGCAATAAGCCAACTTGCAATAAACGTTGGTACATCTCCATCGGAGATACATTCATCTCCTTTGCTGCCGATTCTATTGCCATTACCGCAAAATGTATCTTGTTCAATTCTGATTCTCTGCTATCCATAATCCTGCGATTGTAAGTTTACTATTGCAAAGAAACAAATTACTCTTCGTTTTTCCTAATCGCTTTCATTGTTTTTTTAGCTATTAGTTTAAAAGCTGATACTATTGGACGATAATTATCATTTTCATCCAAAACAGCCACCAAGCCTTTGAGAGAATCTATATTGGGAGCGAAAACAGAATTCTCGTAGATATTTATATTAAATTAATGCATAAATCACCTATCATCATATAGGAGTTCATGTCTATCAACTCCAGGCGGGCATCAGCTTCTTCGGCCGTTATGCCTTCCCAACCGCCTTTCTCATCCCATTCTTTTGTCCAGTTGTCAAGGTGGAAAAGATAGAACTTATAGAAGCGCTCATCTTCTTCGTCGGCACAAGTGTAAAGATAATCGGCAATGCACTTCATGACTGAAGCGCTGGCAAACGAATGGCTTAAGGCATCGGTGAGCAGGTGATGGCACAGCTGATAACAACGGTGTTCCTTTTCACTGTCAACCACGGCTATAGTTTCGCGAATAATCCGGAAAAGGCCACAGATGATGCGGGCACGTTGCTCTATGTCTGTCTCCTGTGCATAACGCAACTCCAACTGCACGAAAATATCATTCAAATATGACTGACACATACGCTGTTCACCAGGTTTTGATTCGGGTGAACCGGTATAAATCAGCATATACAAAGAAGAGTATTTTTCTGCACAGGACAGTAATTCCTCCAGACTCTTTTCTTCTATCTGTTCCAAATGGCTATTGTTTTTATAAGGTTTCACAATTCCAACGGGAGATGCGAACCATCACACCTATACCGGCTATTGTTTTAACGAAATAATACTTCTTGCTTTTTCTGATAAGCCGCCCGGTGAAGCCTTTAAAGGGACCGGACAAAATACGTACTGCATGCCCAACCGTGATGTCACCGCTTTCGGGCAACTCAAAAATGAGAGCATTGAACCGGGGGTCGCAAAGCATACGCATTTCCAGCATTTCACGAGCAGGGATTTCATAGAAAGCGGAATCGGCTTCCCGTTTCAGAGGACTAATCGGTATCGGACATCGAGCTAATTTTTCAGCTATCTCTTTTCTATAGGCCGTTTTCTTTAAGAAGATTAGATTATGAATTGCCGGAACCAATATACGCTCCGGTTTCTGTCCCTCTTTCACCACCACTTTGCCGGAATCCATCATCGGAACAAAACTGTAAAGTGATTCACCTTCAAAGAAATCAACGACTTTCTGTTCCTGACAATTAAAGGTACGAATAGCGTACCAAGGAGTTTCGTCCACCTTTTCTGCTTCAGTGGAATTCGTTTCTGTCATTAATGTTAGAATAATTACAAATATTAAATGGAGCTTTTATCACTGCATCCTTTTTATGATACTCCTCTCCCTTTCCTCGAAAATGAATTTCGAAGGCAGTTCTGAATTACCATTAAAGATTACAGCTTTTGAAGCACCACCGCACAAGAGGTAAGAAAAAACTATAACTGATTATTTATCAATGATATACGAACTACACTTTTGATTAAGCAAGACGACTGCAAACAACTTATTTGATACTTTCGGGCATAAAAACAAAAAAAGTAAGATTTGCTGTAGTAAACTGAATTTAATACCTTTGCAGCGTTTATAGCAATGATGCTTTAATCTGCGAGGTCATACCTCTTGTGCGGAGTAACACACATCCCGGCTTTTTGTTCTTTTCATTTTTCCGGTTTTATAAACTTTAACAAACTGCTCCGCTAATTGTGCATTGGCAGCGTGCAATCGTTCATCACCTATTCCGCGTATATAATATAAAGACGTTTGGGAGGAAGCATGGCCCAGTGCTTTTGCAATGACAGGGAGTTCCACTCCGGATTGATAAGCGACACTTGCCCAGGTATAGCGCGGCACGTAAGAAGTGAGGTCGCTCTTGATGTTTGCCATTTGTCCCAGTTTTTTCAATACTTTATTATAATAGCACAGTTTTCCCTTATATTGCCGGTAAGCTAGCTTTTCATTCGAACTGGTTATTAACGGAAAGACATAATCAGTGGTGGAAGATTCTGCATAGCGATTGAGAATGGCATGCATACAAGGTTCCAAATGAATACGCACCGTATAATTGGTTTTATGACGGTTGTAAGTGAGTATGTTATTTTTTATCTGAGACTTCTTGAGAAAGGCAAGGTCGACAAACGGCATTCCACAAAGCAGGACACTCATAATAAAAAGATTACGGGCAAGCTCGACAAAAGAGCCCGCTTCCAACTTTAAAGCCTGAAGTTTACGCACTTCGGACACCGTGATAGAACGCTTCTCTGTTTTGGGATAACCGGTATACACTCTGGCAAAAGGAAACTTTTGCCGACACAGTTCGCGCTCGACCGCCTTATTGTACAAAGCACGGAGAGAGCGGAAATAACACGAAACCGTACTCATGCCCACACGTGACTTGAGCCACTTTTCGTAATCCTGCATCAGCGAAGGGGTGATTTCGTGGAAACAAATATCTTTACGCCCATAAAAACAAAGAAAGGAACGGACGGCTGTACCATAATTCCGCGCCATGCTGTAGCATCCTATCTGATGGGCATGGGCTATTTCCTGTCTGGCGAACTTCAAAAAAGACACTTGCGGCACATCTATCACTTTAGAAGGAGACGAAATCTTATTTTTACTTTCTTTACACACACGAATGCTGAAACGAACATATATTTTTATCATAACACTACTTTCTGTTTTTTAATAACACGACAATCTATGCAACATCAAAACTATTTTGTACATTTGTCCACTTTATCATCTGCAAACTTATACATATATATTATAAACATGAAAATAAATAAAGTATTAATGATAGCCGCCTCTTTCGCATTTATAACAGCATGCGGTGCCGGCTCAAAAAAAGAGAATCATCAAATGGAAAACGAAAAGCGTACGCAGGTAAAACTGGAAACAACAATGGGAAACATCACTGTGGAACTGTATAACGAAACACCGAAGCATCGCGATAACTTTATCAAACTTACCAAAGAAGGTGTGTATGACAGTACTCTCTTCCATCGTGTCATCAAGCAATTCATGGTGCAAGCCGGTGACCCGACCAGCAAAACGGCATCTGATACTGCCATGTTGGGCAACGGAGATGTCGGCTATACGGTTCCGGCCGAATTCGTTCCCAAATTCTTCCATCACAAAGGTGCACTGGCAGCAGCCCGCGAGGGAGACAACGTGAATCCGCAAAAGGCTTCTTCCGGCTGCCAGTTCTATATCGTGACAGGACGCAAATTTACAGAGCCCCAACTGCTCGGCATGGAGAACAAGATTAATGAACAACGCGAGGAAGCGATTTTCGACAGTCTGGCACAGAAGCACATGAAAGAAATTTATAAAATGCGTAAAGCCGGTGACACGGAAGGACTGTATGCCTTGCAAGATACACTCGAAGCCCAAGCACAGGCAATGGCGGATAAAGAAGAAAAGTTCCATTTCACTCCCCGGCAGATTCAGGCTTATACCACTGTGGGAGGCGCACCTCATCTGGACGGTTCGTACACCGTATTCGGTGAAGTGGTGGAAGGTATGGAAACGGTAGAGAAGATAGAGATTGCCAAGACCAACCGTGCCGACCGTCCGTTGGATAATATACGCATCCTGAAAGCGACTGTTGTAGAATAAACCGAAGTCACCCGCAAAAAAAATGATAGAAATCAACAGACATACCCTGTCAAACGGACTGCGCATTGTCCATTCGGAGGATAACACCACCCAAATGGTGGCACTGAATATCCTCTATGATGTGGGTGCACGCGATGAAGACCCCGAACATACGGGCTTTGCTCACTTGTTTGAGCATCTGATGTTCGGCGGTTCCATCAATGTGCCCGATTATGACACTCCGGTGCAGAACGCCGGCGGAGAGAATAATGCATGGACCAACAACGATATCACCAATTACTACATCACTCTTCCGCGCCAAAATGTGGAAACAGGTTTCTGGCTCGAAAGTGACCGTATGTTATCGCTGGATTTCAACCCACGCAGTCTGGAGGTGCAGCGTCAAGTGGTGATAGAGGAGTTCAAGCAACGGAATCTGAACCAGCCCTACGGTGATGCTTCTCATTTGTTGCGTGCATTAGCCTACAAAGTGCACCCTTACCGGTGGCCTACCATCGGAAAAGAAATCAGCCACATCGCCAATGCTACTCCTGAAGAGGTGCAGGCTTTCTTTTTTCGCTATTACGCTCCCGACAATGCTATCCTGGCGGTGGCGGGACATATCACTTTTGAAGAAACAGTGGCACTGGCCGAGAAGTGGTTCAGTCCGATTCCCTGCCGCCACGTCGCCCGCCGTTCGCTCCCCATGGAACCGGTGCAGACAGAGGAACGCCGCCTGAGTGTGGAACGGAATGTGCCGGTGGATGCCCTGTATATGGCTTTCCACATGTGTGCGCGCAACCATCCCGACTATTATGCATTTGATATGCTGAGCGACTTGCTGAGCAGCGGACGCTCCTCACGTTTCGTACAACATTTGGTACAGGAAAAGCAAGTGTTCAACTCCATTGACGCGTATATATCCGGAAGCATCGATGAGGGCCTGTTCCATATCGTGGGAAAACCTGCACCGGAAGTGACTCTGGAAGAAGCGGAAAGAGCTGTGTGGGAAGAACTTGCCTTACTGACCGAAGGCTGTATAGACGAGAACGAATTGGAAAAAGTAAAGAACCGCTACGAAAGCGAACAGATATTCAACAATCTCAATTACCTGAATGTGGCCACCAATCTGGCTTATTTCGAGTTAATCGGAAAAGCTGAAGATATAAATACGGAAGTGGAGAAATATCGTTCTGTCACGAAAGAACAAATTAAGGAAGCGGCGAAACGAACATTTTTGCCGGGGAATTGTTCCGTATTGTATTATAAAGCTGCCGCCAAAGATGCAAGCCGCACGCCGTAAGAGAACGGAAAAAATATATAACCTATGAACCGTACATACATTCAACATTACAAATCTCTATTTACACTCGGAATTCCCATTGTCATCGGACAAGTGGGTGTCATTATCCTTGGTTTTGCCGATACGCTCATGATAGGACATCACAGCACCAACGAATTGGCTGCCGCCAGTTTCGTCAACAATATGTTCACACTGGCCATCATCTTTGCTACCGGCTTTTCGTATGGCCTGACTCCCATTGTCGGCAGTCTGTTCGGACGCGGTGAGACACCGGTAGTGGGACGAATGCTCAAGAACAGTATCTTTGCCAACGTCCTGCTGGCAGTACTGCTCACCTTTATCATGTGGGTGCTCTATCTGAATATCCATCAGTTGGGACAACCCGAAGAGTTGCTTCCGCTGATGAAACCTTACTTTATCGTGCTGCTCATATCATTACTGTTTGTCCTTCTGTTTAATGCATTCAAGCAATTTGCCGACGGCATCACCGATACCCGCGTATCAATGTGGCTGTTGCTGGGCGGTAATGTCATGAATATCATAGGCAATTACATCCTTATCTACGGAAAGTTAGGCATGCCTGAATTGGGACTGCTCGGTGCCGGTATCTCTACCCTCGCCTCCCGAATCATGATGGTGGTGGCGTTTGCCTTCATCTTTTTCTGTACAAAACGATATCATATATATAAAGAAGGATTTGTGCACAGCAAAGTGAACCGCGCCGATTTTGTTTATCTGAACAAGCTAGGCTGGCCTATCGCCCTGCAGATGGGTATGGAAACCGCATCCTTCAGCCTGAGCGCCATCATGGTGGGCTGGATAGGAACGACAGCACTTGCCGCACATCAGATTATGCTTGCCATTTCGCAAGTATGCTTTATGATGTATTATGGAATGGGGGCGGCTGTGGCTGTGCGTGTCAGCAATTTCAACGGACAAAATGACTGGGTGAATGTACGCCGCACCGCATACTCGGGCTTCCACATCATGCTGGGCATTGCCCTGATAGGTGCGCTGCCCATTTTCCTGCTACGGCATCAACTGGGAGGCTGGTTCAGCGACAGCCAGGCGGTAAGCGTGATGGTGGCACAATTAATCATACCGTTCATTGTCTACCAATTCGGTGACGGACTCCAAATCAACTTTGCCAATGCACTGCGAGGCATTGCAGATGTAAAGCCTATGATGTATATCGCCTTCATCGCCTATTTCCTTATCTCCCTGCCGGCCGGATATTTCTTCGGCTTCGTAATGGACTGGGGAATCATAGGCATCTGGATGGCTTTTCCGTTTGGCCTTACCACCGCCGGCGTCATGTATTATTTACGTTTCCGTAGTTTTTGCCTATGCCACGCCTCTCGACACAACTGAAAGTAGCTTCAGGCTACATCCTGCTCACGTTTCTGTTATTTGCTTCCATTCAGTACATCAACCATGAAATGAAAGCATTGACCGAAACGGACGACAACGAGACCATATTGAACTTACGCCGGAGGGTAACCAACGAGATTGTCGGCCAGCTCTATCAAGCCGAGATTATCGGACAATCTCTGAGCGCCGGCCAACTAGGACAATACTCCCGCTACAAAACCTCCATGCAAAAGGCGAATGCCGCAGTCGATTCATTGCGCAGCTTACTGACGGACAGCATACAGACCCTCCGACTGGATACGGTCGAGATGTTTCTGATGGAGAAGGAACGCAATATGCGTAATCTTCTCCGCGCCATTCAGGAAGGAGGCACCGACAAGATTTACCGACAGCACATCGAAGAGCTGATAGCCGAGCAGGATTCGTTACTCAGCCTGCCCCATGTAAGGCGGAAAGTCGTGACACATACCAATTCCTACACCATCCATAAGAAGCCGAAAGGATTTTTCAAAAGACTGGGAGAAGTGTTCTCGCCCGGAAAAGGGGACTCCACCCAAGTCAACAATGTGATTCAAGAAGAATTTACAGACACACTGACCGAATCATACAGCCCGGCCGATACCGTCGTCACACTGCTGAAAGACGTGCAGAGCCGTGTGACCGACACCCAACAACAGCAATTGAAGAGGCTCAACCAACGAACACAGTCCCTGCGCCTCAGCGGTTTAAAACTGAGCCAGAAAGTGAACCAGCTGTTAAGCACCATCGAGGATGAAGGGCTGGAGATGGCCCGACACAAACAGATGCAGGAGGAAGAAATCCGGAGAAGTTCGGCACGCACCGTAGAGGCCATAGCCATCGTAGCCGTGCTGCTGGCAAGCATATTCCTGATTTTTATCTGGCGAGACATTACACGCAGCAATCATTACCGCCGGGAGTTGGAGAAGGCCAAACGCCGTGCCGAAGACTTGCTGGTGGCACGCGAAAAGTTAATGCTGACCATTACACACGACATCAAAGCGCCGGTGGGCTCCATTATAGGCTATACCGACCTGTTGGAGCGAATCACGACAGAAGAACGGCAGCGTTTTTATCTCAACAATATGCAAAGCTCCGCCAAACATTTGCTGAGTCTGGTGAACTCTTTATTGGACTTTCACCGTCTGGATGCCCACAAAATGGATGTGAACAGGGTAACATTCAACCCTCATCAATTATTTGATACCATTTATGTAAGCTTCAAACCGATGGCAAATGCCAAACATCTGTTATTGGAGTACGACTGTGGAGAACCCCTGAACCGTTTATATATAGGCGACCCGTTCCGCACCAGGCAGATAGTGGAGAACCTGCTCTCCAATGCATTGAAATTTACACAAAAGGGAAGCATCACGCTCCGTGCGGCACTGGAAAACGGACAACTGCACTTCAGCATCAGTGATACCGGTTGCGGAATCAGCGAAGAAGAACAAAAACGAATCTTCCAAGAGTTTACCCGCCTGCGTAACGCACAAGGACAAGAAGGTTTCGGCCTGGGACTGGCCATTACGAGAAAACTTGTGTTGCTACTCGAAGGAGACATCAGGATAGAAAGCGAAGCGGGAAAAGGCAGCACATTCCATGTCTACCTCCCTCTGCCCCAAGCCCCCAATGCCGACAAAAAGAATAACAGGGAGGAAGGAATAAAGAACTTTATCCTTATTGATGATGACCGCATCCAACTGCAATTGACTGCTGCCATGCTTAAACGTCCCACCATCCATATCACCTGTTGCGAACAACCCGAAGAGCTTTTCCGGCAATTGGAAGAAAACAAATTCGACGCCCTTCTGACCGACATACAAATGCCTGCCATGAACGGCTTCGACCTGCTGGATGCCATCCGTGCACTTCCGGCTGACCGGGCAAAAAACATTCCCGTTATTGCCATTACCGCACGCAGTGACATGGATGCCGAATATTTCCGTTCGAAGGGCTTTGCCGGATGCCTGCACAAGCCCTTTAACACACACGAAATTTTCGAGGCCCTTTCGCAAGCCATCCGACAGGATTTGACGGACCTGGAAGAGACCGGCAACGAAGGATTGCAACCACCGACGAATGACAGCCCTCACACCGTCCCGGCATCGTTGGACTTCTCAGCCCTTACCGCGTTCTCGGAAGATGACCCCGCCGCAGCGAAAGAGATTATCCGCACCTTCGTGTCTGAAACAAAAAAAAACCGAAGCTGCATGGCTGCCGCCCTCGAAAAAGAGGAGACAGAAGGAATTACCGCGATGGCACACAAGCTTTTACCTTTATTTACCATGCTGGGAGCCAACACTTCCATTGCACCCCTCACCTGGCTGGAACAAAGGCGGGGAACCACTGTAATGACCTCCGAAATACGCGAGAAAACCCTATTCATCCTTGATGAAATAGACGAAATAATCCGCCAAGCCGAAGAACAGATTTAAGAGGGTGTCAAAACTAAATGTTACCGATTACACTCCTCCAGCTGATTTTCAATATCTTCTATTTGCGGCAATGCGGAAGCCACATCTTCAAACAGCTTTTCAGTTTCGTATTGTGCGATGCCCAATGGTTGCGTGATACCACGCAGGGCAAAACGTGCTTTGGTGTCGCTCTTTGAACGGCACAGAAGCAAACCGATAGTAGGTTTGTCCTCGGGGGCTTTCACATATTCATCCACCGCCGAAATATAAAAGTTCAGTTTGCTGACAAACTCAGGTACAAATTCCACGGCTTTCAGTTCCACCACCACATAACAGTGCAGTTGTAAGTGATACATCAAAATATCGATATAGTAGTCATCACCGTCCACCTCCAAATGATATTGCCGACCAATGAACGCAAAGCCTTTACCCATTTCCAAGAGGAAATCGGTGATACGCCGGGCAAGATTCTTTTCGATGTCAAGTTCACGCTGCAAAGCCACCGTACCCAAGAAACTGAAATTATATGGGTCTTTGAACGCATATTGTGCCAAATCCGATTGGTAAGCAGGCAAGGTATGCTGAAAATTGGTAATCGCATTACCTTTGGCTTTGATGTAACCGCTTGCCACCTGCGAAAGCATCACGTCACGACTCCAACCGTTGGCTGCGGTTTCTATGATATAAAACGCACGTTCCGCCTCTGTCGGAACTTTAGAAATGAGCGACATATGGTGATACCACGATATTTGTGCAAGCGGCACTTGCACAACTCCGTTCTCATCGCAAGGCAATTCGGCAAGTGCGGCTTTCCGAATTGGCAACTGTTCTAATTGTGCAAGCGGCACTTGCACAATTGGGAAATCGGGATAACTCAACGCAAATTTTCTCATATACTTCAAATTACGCTCGGAGTAGCCTCTATCATCAGGAAACCTCTCCGTGAGGTCTTTTGATAATTGCGTAATGACTTTCGTACCCCAACCTTGCTCCTTTTGCTTGGTTAAAATGTCGTTGCCGATTTCCCAATAAAGAGTAAGTAATTCTGTATTGACGCTAAGGATAGCCTTCAACTTGGATTGCTCTATCAATGAAATTATTTTTCTTCTCCAATTTATATAATTTTCAGAGAGAAAGTCTTGCCATTCAGCCTTTGGTGGTACTATCATATCGTTACCTATTTTAATTGCGTTTAGACTACAAAGATACGGAAAATTAACTGGCTTTCAATCCCTTCAAGTCAAGTATTTACAGTGTACCAATTTTACATTGGTCTGATTGACCACAACATAGTGTAAGGTAGTGTCAATCTTGACATGACCAAGTAGCCGTTGCACTTGCGACAAGAAACCCCTCACGGCTCCTTGCACCGGTCAAAGCCCATGATAAACGATTGAATCAGTTCCTTCAAGGCAATCATCTGTATCTCAAATCATCTTCCACGTTCTTCCATATATCAAGAATTTGTAGTACCTTTGTCCCATTAAAAACATGAAAATGCCACACTCTATTCTAATAGTAGAAGACGATTTAACTTTTGCCACCATGCTAAAAACATGGCTAGGAAAGAAAGGGTTTCTGGTAGACACTGCCGGCAGTAGCGCACGTGCCCGAAAACAACTGGACGCCCAACCTTATGACCTTGTGCTTTCGGACCTCCGTCTGCCGGATCAGGACGGTATTTCCTTACTTGCATGGATGAAAGAGCATGGGCACCGGATTCCCCTTATCATCATGACCGGCTATGCAGATATCCAAAGTGCTGTACAAGCCATGAAAAACGGTGCCAACGACTATATTTCAAAACCGGTACAACCGGATGTGCTGTTAAAAAAAATAAATGAGGCGCTGCAAAGCAAAAACACCGTTGCAACGCCTTCCCATCCTGCCCCATCGGTATCGGTCGCTCCATCATCCAACTTTCTGGAGGGTGAAAGTGAAGCAGCACGCCAACTATACAATTATGTAGGCTTAGTTGCCCCTACCCCCATGTCTGTCCTCATCAATGGGGCCAGCGGAACCGGTAAAGAGTATGTCGCCCACCGCATCCATCAATTGAGTAAACGTGCCGACAAACCATTTATTGCAATAGACTGCGGCTCTATCCCCAAAGAACTTGCAGCCTCCGAATTCTTCGGTCATGTGAAGGGTTCCTTTACCGGAGCACTCCACGACAAGACCGGCGCCTTCGTTGAAGCCAATGGCGGCACACTCTTTCTTGATGAAATAGGAAATTTGAGCTACGAAGTACAAATCCAGCTTCTGCGTGCCCTGCAGGAACGACGTATCCGTCCCGTGGGCTCCAATAAAGAGATAGAAGTAAATGTCCGGCTTATCAGTGCTACGAATGAGAATCTCCTGCAAGCCATTGAAAAAGGAAACTTCCGCGAAGACCTTTTCCATCGAATCAATGAGTTTACCTTGCGCATGCCGTCCCTGAAAGAACGACAGGAAGATATCTTGCTCTTTGCCAACTTCTTCCTGGATCAGGCCAACCATGAACTCGACCGGCATCTGATAGGCTTTGACGCAGCAGCCAGCAATGCACTGCAAACCTATTCGTGGCCCGGCAACCTTCGACAACTGAAGAATATCGTGAGACGTGCCACGCTGCTCGCACAAGGCAACTATATTACCCTAACAGAGCTGGGGAATGAATTGGTCGAGTCGCCCAACGTTTCTCCGACAAGTACAAGCTTCAGCCTGCACGACGAAGCAACTGAAAAAAAACGCATTCTGGAAGCCCTTCAGCAAACCGGAAACAACAAGAGTAAAGCAGCCCTCTTATTAGGCATTGACCGAAAGACACTGTACAATAAACTGAAACTCTACAATATCCAATAAAAAGAAGTGGGGAATAATTCCTCACTTCTTTCCACACATTCCCCGTCTTTCCACATTTCCCCACATCACGGCAAAAACATTAATCCTTATAAATCAACGGATTACAAATCACATTATAGTTTGGCATGCCAATTGTTCTTTAAATATCAGAGAGAACAAACGAGATAAATCATTAACCTGTAAAAACTTACAATTATGAAAAAATTATTTGTAGCAGTAGCATTAGTAATGGGAATTGGAACAAGCGTATTTGCCTATAACATGACACCGGCAAGCATCGAAACCGTTGCAGCAGTGAATGACTTCACTCCTATCGAAGTAAAAGACCTTCCGACAGCCGTCCAAGATGCCATTACCAAAAACTATGCAGACTCAACTATCAAAGAAGCTTCTGTTGAAGCAAAAGAAGATGGTACAAAGACCTATAAGGTTGTTTTAACCGACAAAGAGGGTACTGAGAGCACTGTACTTTTCAGCGAAAGCGGAGAAGTGTTGAAGTAAATGAAAGATGCCTAAAATGAAAAAAAGGGAATGCTGTGAAGCACTCCCTTTTTGCTGTTTCTTAATCCATATCAAAACCGTTCCACAAATTGCCTTCGGGCACCGGTGCCGTCAGTTCAATCGGTTCTTTCGAAACCGGATGAATGAACTTTATCGTCCGTGCATGAAGACAAATACTACCGTCCGGGTTGGAGCGCTGAGCGCCATATTTCAAATCACCTTTAATGGGGCACCCCATTTTTGCCAACTGGCAACGTATCTGGTGATGGCGTCCTGTCTTTAAATCCACCTCCAACAGATAATAGTTCTGTGAATGGCCGATAAGCTTATAATGAAGTATCGCTTTCTTCGAGTTCTTTACTTCTTTATCGTATGCATAGGACTTATTCTGTTTCTCATTGCGGACCAGATAATGAACCAATTCGCCTTCCGTTTCCTTCGGACACTCTTTCACTATCGCCCAATAGGTTTTCTTCACATCTCCATCACGAAACATTTCGTTCAGCCGTGCCAACGCTTTACTGGTTTTGGCAAAAACCACCAAACCGCTGACGGGACGATCCAAACGATGAGTAACGCCTATAAAGACATTTCCCGGCTTGGCATATTTTTCTTTCAGATACGCCTTTACCGTTTCCGACAAAGGAGTATCGCCGGTCTTGTCACCCTGAACAATCTCAGAAGAAGTCTTGCTGACTACGATTATATGATTATCTTCGTAAACGACTGTCATGCAAAGATTACATATTCATACCACCATCAACCTGAATCACCTGTCCGGATACATAAGATGACATATCAGAAGCAAGGAACGTAGCTACGTCAGCCACATCTTCAGGCGTACCGCCACGACGCAAAGGAATCTTCTTAGCCCATTCAGCCTTTACCTCGTCACTCAGTTTGGCAGTCATATCAGTGATGATAAAGCCCGGAGCAATAGCATTGGCACGGATACCGCGAGAACCCAGTTCCTGAGCAATAGACTTAGCCAAACCAATCATACCGGCTTTGGAAGCTGAGTAGTTACACTGGCCCGCATTTCCGTGAACGCCTACCACTGATGCCATATTGATAATGCTTCCACTCTTCTGACGCATCATGATAGGAGTACAAGCATGAATAAAGTTAAAAGCAGACTTCAGATTGACCGCAATTACTGCATCCCATTGTGCTTCGCTCATACGCATCATCAAGCTGTCTTTCGTGATACCGGCATTGTTGACCAGAATATCAATAGAACCGAAGTCTTCCTTGATTTGGTTAACTACTTTCTCTGTATCTTCAAAGTTTGCAGCGTTAGAAGCATACCCTTTTACCTTCACACCCAAAGCAGCAATTTCTTTTTCAGTATTCTGACCATTTTCGTCAATAACCAAGTCTGTGAATGCAATATTTGCTCCTTCAGAAGCAAACTTCAACGCAATTGCTTTACCAATACCACGAGCAGCACCTGTTACAATCGCAGTTTTTCCAGTTAATAATCCCATTTTGTTTTCTATTTTACGTTATTAATTAAATTATTCTTTTTCAATATTTTTACGTCCCAAAGCGCCGAATACAATTTTCGCCACATACGCCCAGCCGGTCTCATCATCCAGCTCTTCAGCTATCTGTCCACGGATATACGGCACTTCGATTCCCTTAATACAATAATGCACAATATCAGCTATGATGTCTACATTATCGATATCAAAAAGTCCCTTGTCTTTCCCGTCTGCCAATACTTGCTTGAAAAGTTTGATTTCTTTTGCATCAAAGTTTTTACGCACAGCTTCCACACGCCATATATTACGGAAGAAACCGGCACGCAATGTTCCGTTTCTATACACGACCATTTTAATAGAATCCAAATGCGTCTCTATCAATTTTAAAATCTTTTCGTCCGGAGTGATATCTTTCTTTGCGACTTGTTCCATTGCGTCCGAAAGCATTTCCAATTCAGATTCCACCACCGCCATGTAGATATCCTCCTTGCTCTTGAAGTACGTATAAAGGGTGCGTCTTCCTTTTTTGGAAGCCACCGCTATATCGTTCATCGTAGTGTCATCTACACCCTTCTTAGCAAAAAGCTGACGGGCAACGTCTACCAATTTAGCTCTTGTCTTTGATACTGCCATATAGATTCAGTTGCACATTATTTATATATGTGAGCAAATTTACATCATTTCTTTGGACCATACAAACAATTAAAGTATAATATTCATGTATATGTTAATTAACATTCACAACATACACTCATTATCAACCACTTACATCGTTTATCTATTTTAATTCAAAAAAATATTCAAGAAACATTTGGAGTTAAAGAAAAAAGCCGTACCTTTGCATCCGTAATCAAAAACACAACATCGCGGAGTGGAGCAGTTGGTAGCTCGTTGGGCTCATAACCCAAAGGTCGTCTGTTCGAGTCAGGCCTCCGCAACTAAGAGAAAGAGAAGCAATATTGCTTCTCTTTCTTTTTTCCCTCTCTTGCACTAAAATGGGGCAACTCTAGTTCACGCTTATCACCCACAAGATTTATCCAATGCTTCGGCTAAACGAAGAAAAAATAATAAAATTACCGGCCATGATTAGAATAGACTCATAGTATATTGTATCTTTGGGAAATAAATCCCTATTTATTATTATGAAGCAACGTATTCTACTTTATCTTATCGCCTTATTGCTCTTTCCTTTGTGCAAAGTGCAGGCGGCCCATCAACCGGAATTCTCTACTGCCGGTTTCTATCGGCTGGCAAATTCCGGCCGCGATGTCTTCTCCATGAACCCCGCGTGGCGACTGCACAAAGGTGCGGCACCGGGAGCCGAAGCTATCCACTTCGATGACCGGAAGTGGGAGGTGGTCTCTCTTCCCAACGGCATCGAATATCTGCCGACCGAAGCCAGCGGTTGCATCAACTATCAAGGGGAAGCGTGGTACCGCAAACATTTCACCCCTGCCGATGCTTTAAAAGGCAAAAAGCTTTTCCTCCATTTTGAAGCCATTATGGGAAAAAGCAAAGTGTTTGTCAACGGCAAACTGTTGGCCGAACACTTTGGAGGATACCTGCCTGTCGTGGTTGATATCACGAATGCACTGAAGTGGGAAACGGATAACATCATAGCCGTATGGACCGACAATAGCGATGACCCCAGTTATCCTCCCGGCAAAGCACAGGATGTGCTGGATTATACTTACTTCGGAGGCATTTATCGCGACTGCTGGCTGATTGCCCATAACTCCGTCTTCATCACCGACCCCAACTTTGAGAACGAAACGGCTGGAGGCGGCCTTTTCGTTGCCTACGACAAAGTGTCCGACAACTCGGCGGAAGTTCTGCTGAAAACCCATGTGCGCAATGAAGGCAAAAAGACCTTTACGGGCGTAGTGGAATATGAACTGCAACAGCCGGACGGACGGCAAGTCGCTTTCTTAAACGATAAAGTGCAGGTTCGTCCCGGCAAAGCCATTACCTCTAAAGATAAAATCATCGTTAAGCAGCCGATGCTTTGGAGCCCCGAAACCCCTACCTTATATAATTTAATAGTCCGTATCCGCGACAATGAAGGAAACACAGTAGACGGCTATCGTCGCCGAATCGGTATCCGTAGCATTGAATTCAAGGGCAAAGATGGTTTCTGGCTGAACGGAAAACCCTACGAGCGTCCTTTGATTGGCGCCAACCGACATCAGGATTTTGCTGTGGTAGGCAATGCAGTAGCCAACAGTATTCACTGGCGTGATGCAAAAAAGTTGCGCGACGCCGGCCTGAAGGTCATTCGTAACGCTCATTGCCCTCAAGACCCTGCCTTTATGGATGCCTGTGATGAACTGGGCCTGTTCGTCATTGTCAATACCCCAGGCTGGCAATTCTGGAATGACGCTCCCGAGTTTGCCCAGCGCGTTTACAGTGACATCCGCAATCTGGTCCGTCGCGACCGTAATCATCCCTGCGTATGGCTGTGGGAACCTATCCTGAACGAAACCTGGTATCCGGCTGATTTTGCAAAAAACACACTCGACTTAGTGGCACAAGAATATCCTTATCCTTATTGTTACTCCGGTTGCGACAGCGAAGCGCGCGGTCATGAAGTCTATCCCGTCCTTTTCACCCATCCGGCCAATGCGGACAAAGACTGGGCTATAAAGAAGCTCGACCCCAAAATCACTTACTTCACCCGTGAATGGGGAGATAACGTAGACGACTGGAACTCTCATAACTCTCCCAGCCGGGTGGCCCGCAACTGGGGAGAACAGGCCATGCTTATCCAAGCCTGGCATTATGCAGCACCTAGCTATCCATATACTTGCTATGACGTACTTTATCGTACCCCCCGACAGCACGTGGGAGGCTGCCTGTGGCATTCATTCGACCACCAGCGCGGCTATCACCCCGACCCCTTCTACGGCGGATTGATGGATGTGTTCCGCCAGCCCAAGTATTCTTATTATATGTTCCAAGCGCAACGTTCGCCCGAAAAGCAAGAACGCCTGTTCGAGACCGGCCCCATGGTATATATCGCCCACGAAATGACACCGTTCTCTCCTAAAGACGTGACCGTATATTCCAACTGTGACGAAGTGCGCCTCACTTATAATAAAGGAGGAAAGACCCTGACGTATACCAAACCGGCAGCCCGCGAAGGAATGCCGTCGCCAATCATCACATTTAAGGATGTATACGACTTTATGATAGACAAAAACATGTCTATGAAAGAAGGAAAGCAGAAGGAAGTCTTTCTGCTGGCAGAAGGACTGATGGACGGAAAAGTGGTAGCCACCCACAAAGTACGTCCGGCACGCCGCCCTTCCCAATTACTTCTTTGGGTAGATAATGAGAACACGGAACTGAAAGCCGACGGTTCGGACTTCGTAACGGTGGTAGCCGCCATTGCCGATAAAAACGGTAACATCAAACGCCTGAACAATTACTATGTGAAGTTCCACATCGAAGGTGAAGGGCGCATCCTCGGCGGTGCAAACGTGTTGGCTAATCCGGCTCCTGTAAAATGGGGAACAGCGCCGGTATTGGTACAATCCACTCTGAAACCCGGCAAGATAAAGATAACAGCCAGCGTATTGTTCGAAGGTTCGCAAATGCCGGTTGCTGCAGAATTGGAACTGGAAAGCAAACCCGCAGCATATCCTTTGATTTATTCAAAGGAAGAGGCAGCACTTATCCCAATGGAATCTGATTCACAGTACTTTCCAATCACGGCCAAATCTAAAGAGGAGCTGGAAAAGGAAAAAGCAGTAAGAGAACAAAACGAACGGAAACTGAAGGAAGTGGAGCAACAACAAGCCGATTTCGGCGAGAAAAAGTAAACACCATAAAAATTCAGTCTGCAATCGGTAAATGTAAGAAGATAATTGAAAATCCAGAATAAGACAGAAGCCCTTTTCAACGAAATTGTAGAGTCTTTCATCACCAAAAACTCTTAATTCGTCGAAAAAAGCCTTTCTTTCATTGAATAGATTTGAAAAGACTACAAATTACATTTACCTTTGCCGATTGAAATAAAAAACTTGCAAAAGCAAAACTATGATGAAAAAGGCAAAAACATTTCTCCTTTTAGGCATTACATTGTGCATGTTCGGATGCAGCGATGATGATGATAACGACAAGTCGAATACGACATCTACCGTTCCTTTCTCCTTAACAGCCTCGCTGGAAGTACGCAACGACGCTGCAACTCCGGGTATGCTGCAAGGCAATTGGAATGAAGGTACCCAACTGGCAGCCATGCACTCCAGCCTGACAGGAGTAAAGAAGAGTATCTTCACCCTGTCGCCCACTTCTACCGACTTATTTACCGGCGACATCTCGAATAAAGTGAAAAACGATAAAGAAATTGCAGTATTTTATCCGGCTGATGCCATTACAGCAAACAGCAGTGATACACTGACGCAGAAACTAAGTCTTGCCGGTCAGGACGGAACATTGGCAGGCGTGGCAGATTATGATTATTCATGGGCTTTGTGCAAGGTGACCATGACTGCACAATCCGGCTCAGGCAGTTGCGAAATGAAAAGCCTGATGACTATCGGAAAATTTGAGTTCACCACGGACGGAAGCACACCGTTGAACGACATTTCACGCATCACCGTGACAGCCACTGCAGGCAAACTTTATTCCAACGCAACCTTAAAGTTGAAAGATGGAGAATTCAGCAACACCACAGAAGGAAGCTTTACCATAAAGAATGACGCCGGACTGCCGGGCAGCGCTTATATTTCCTTCTTCCCTTCGGAGGCGGCACAGCTACATTTTACCCTGGTCACCAATGCAGGCAACATCTATGAAGCCTCAACTGCAGAAAGCATCACATTGGAAAAAGGAAAGTATTACACAGCCACCGCCCTTACTTGCACTCCGGTAGCCCCTGCCAAAGTAGGTGACTACTACTATAGTGACGGTACTTATTCTACAGAAGTGAACGAAGAAAAAACATGTATCGGTATTGTTTATGCACTAAACGACAAGAACGGCAATATAGACAAGACACTCACCGCATCTCCCTACGGACGTATCGTGGCACTGACCAATGCACAAACCAGAGTGAGATGGGCAAGCAAATCGGAGGATATCGAAGAATTGAAGAACGACACCATTATCAATGGTACACAGCAAACCGGCTGCCTGCCTTATTTCAATGGCACCGCAGATTCGTATTTCTCTGACAATGCCGAAGAACAAATTAAAGGAACGACCATCGATACAGAGACGGGACTGATTACCGCCTGGCCGTCGGAGGGTATCCTGAGCGACTTTAATGGAGCAACAAATACATCTTATATCAACAAGAGCACCTCTACTTATCCGGCAGGAACTTATTGCTACCAATACAGCAAACCCGGAAAAGGCGCAGGCGAATGGTATCTGCCGGCAGTGGGCGAACTGGCACTGCTGTGGGAGTTACAACATGCCGGTGTGATATGCAATGCCAAGCAGGAATGTTTCAAGGATTTCGACCAGCAGAGTTATTGGACTTCTTCGGAAGGCAATAAAAACAAGGCCTGGTATTTGAACTTCTTCAGTGGAATATTAATGGCAAACAGTAAGGGAAGTACTTACAATACACGTCCGGTAGCCATGTTCTAAACACATAGCTGCCAAGCACTAAAAAAGGGATGTTTTGATACATCCCTTTTTTAGTATATAAGCACAATCAAATATTACTGTTTCACCGCAACAGCCGCCGGCTTCTTATTCTGCGCCTGTTTCTTTCTGCGCCAATAGTCACCATTACTCTTGCTTCCACGATATACTTTATTTGCCTTTGCCTTCTCCTTTATCTCTTCAGTCTTCTCTTTTTGAAGCTGCACACCGGCCGTAGTCATAAAAGGATGCTCTTTCACCACAGGTATTTCCAATCCGATTAACTTCTGTATATCTTTCAGATAAGGCAATTCTTCCGATTCACAAAAAGAAATTGCCACCCCATCGTGTCCGGCACGTCCGGTTCTGCCAATGCGGTGTACATACGTTTCCGATATATTGGGCAATTCATAGTTGATTACATGGGAAAGCAGGTTTACGTCGATACCTCTGGCAGCAATATCCGTTGCAATCAGTACACGGGTTGACCGGTCCTTAAAATTATTCAATGCCCGCTGGCGTGCATTCTGCGATTTGTTTCCATGAATAGCTTCTGCCACCACACTGTTCTTATTCAGTATCTTTGCCAACTTGTCCGCCCCATATTTAGTGCGGGTAAAAATCAATACCGACTCTATCGTCTTATCTTTCAGCAGATAGAGCAACAAATCCTTTTTTTCGTTTTTCTCTACGAAGTAAACGCTTTGCTGGATGGTATCCACTGTAGATGAAGCCGGAGTCACCTCCACCTTTTCGGGAGAGGTAAGAATGGAGTTAGCCAATTTTTCTATCTCAGGCGGCATAGTAGCAGAGAAGAAAAGAGTCTGCCGTTTGGCAGGAATCAGTTTCAATACGCGCTTTATATCATGTATAAAGCCCATATCCAACATACGGTCTGCCTCATCAAGCACAAAATAATCAAGCCCTTTCAAGGAAATATATCCTTGCGCCTGCAAGTCAAGCAAACGTCCCGGAGTAGCAATCAATACCTGCACCCCCCTTTTCAATGCATCTATCTGCGGTTTCGGAGGAACCCCTCCAAAAATAACCGTATGCTTTACACGTGTATATCGGGCATAAGCATCAAAGCTCTCGCCTATCTGAATGGCCAGTTCGCGTGTGGGGGTGAGTATCAAAGCCTTGATACCTTTCTTACTATCTGATTGATAAAGTCCCTGAATAATGGGGATGGCAAAAGCTGCCGTTTTTCCTGTTCCTGTCTGCGCACATCCCAGCAAATCTTTACCTTTTAATAATACCGGAATTGCTTGTTCCTGAATGGGGGTCGGCGTTGTATAGCCGGTTTGTTCCAAAGCCTTCAATATCGGCTCTATAAGATCTAGTTCTTTAAATGTCATTTGAAATTATTAAGCGGGCCTCACGGCCTTTTCATTTATTATTTTACAAAGATAAGAGAATGATTGGTTGCAAAGGTATTCAGGCTACAGAGTTTATGCTTATTTAACAAGATTGACAATAAAGAGGGCGTATGGTGAAATCAGTATCACCATACGTCCATAATTCATTGTATATAAGCCATTTACAAAGAAAACAATAATATAAAGGCTTTTGAATAAGCTAATCGGCAAGAAAGATTATCGGGCACAGAATGTATAGACATTTCCTCCAAAATCCGCCGCAATCAATACGTTACCAGAAACAGCGACAGAGCTGAAAACAGGTGCTCCGGTAGCATATTTCCAAATAATCTTTCCATCACTTTTATTGATGCCATACACCACTCCGTCCGAAGCGGTCACATAAACGGTATTTCCTGCCAGCACCGGACTGGTTTCAATTGTTGCCGCCCCCTTGCGGGTATAAGGACAGGTATAGACCAGTCCTGCTCCCACCGGACAAACCCATTTTTCTTCCAGCGTTTCATTGTCCAGCGCAATCAGTCCCTTCTCTGCTGAACCGAAAATAATCTCTTTGTCGGTAAGCAACGGAGTGGAAGTCACATCTACATTATAAGGCAAAGGTTTGCGGACAATCACCTTTCCGGTAGTTGCTTCGAGAATAAAGAAAGATTGGTTGGAGATAAGATACAACAACGAACCATGCATGGCAACCGATGAGCCGCGATTACGCAAGCCGTTATCACTGGCTTCCCACAATTTCTTTCCAGTTTTGGCATCATTTCCATAAAGTGCCCGCCACTGTACGGAACCGATTAAAAGTCCGTTGCCTTGTGTCAGTGTGGTAGTAGTTCCTTCACCCTGTCCCCAATCTTCATTCTTCCAGAGCTGTTTGCCGGTACGGGCTTCATACGCACCGAGTCCTTTTCCCGCTCCGGCATACACGATACCGTCATTGGCCACCAATCCGTCAATCAATGCAGGCAAACCGTTGACAGGAAGTTGTTTCTCCCAACAGAGTTTTCCCGTTTCCGCATCGATGGCATAAAGCCAACCTTGTGCATCTTGAGCGAAAACCACACCTTTGTCTATTGCAATCGTGTTCTTTATGGAATTACGGACCGGATAACTCCACAGTATTTCTCCGTCTTCTCCGGCCAAGGCATAAACATGACCTTCGCCTTTCAGATTTTCGTCAACAGAAGCAATATATACCTTGCCATTGTGCACCAAAGGAGAAGTCATATAAATATTGGCTCCTACGTTCTTCGTCCAGGCTAATTGCAGAGGGGCTTCCAAAGGCGGGCAAACCGGAGCGACATGGGCAGAAGTTCCCAACAAGTTATTCCAGTCGGCACCCAATGACACTTTCACCTGTTCCGGTTGGACAGTAAAGACGCTTTCGGCATAAGCGGTTTCACCATTATTAAAACGAGCCGTCACCTGCAGGGTCAGTTCCTTATCTTGATACTTGGCAGACAGAGGCATATCCCCCTTCCAGGTCCAGTCGGTAGCCGGAGCGAGTTTCTTGTTTTTGAGTATGGCTTTTCCGTCTTGCAGACAACTATAAACCACCTCTTTCACCGGAGTTACAGACGAATAAACATTTACCGTGACAGGAACACGATTGGCAGAGGCAGTACCTGCAGGAGAAGCGATGCAGATATTCTTATCCAAATAAGAATAACGGAGTTCGGAAGTGAAATCACCGTTCTTATCCACGTGCATTACACGGAAAGCACTGGTAGAATGGTCAATCCCGCCCTTATCCAATGTAGCGGTAGACACACTGTACACATCTCCTTGCTTCTTTATATAATTAATGTGCCAATGACCATATACCCACGCTTTCAGGTTATGTTCGTTCAGGTTAATGCTACCTCCGTTGTCTCCTTTAAAAACAAAAGTGTCATCATAAGTCAGCAAGTCATGGTTAAACACCATGATAGGCGTTCCGGGTTTTACATGGGCAAGGTCGTTTTTCAGCCAAAGATAAACATCCTCACGAGTATAACCGGGAGCATGGTCACCGCCTGCCATCGGAGTGACAATGTAATGCACGCGTCCGGCGTCAAACGAATAATAGACAGGGCCGTAGATATTTTCAAAAAGCTCTTCACCGTATTTACCTTTGACAAGGTCATGGTTTCCGATACAATAGAAGACTGGGCAATCCATATTCTCCGTATTCATCAGCTTGATATGCTCTTTCAGCCCTTTCTCATAACAGATATCACCGGTATGAATAATAAAAGCGGCATGCTCATTCGCTGCATAGTCACGTACATTATTTACCCATTCATCATGATTCTTGGTATTGAAAATCTCTGTATCGGCAATATGAATATATTTATGGGAACCATCCTTACCCAAACCTCCGTCATAAGGCATCAGCCCAAAGTCGTAAGAAGCCTGCTTATCCTCTATCTTATGATAATGGCGGTTATAGGTCTTATAACCGGAAGGAGTAGTAATAAAAATAAAACGTTCCCTGGCATGACCGGGAAGCGTAAAACTACCGTCAGCAGCTGTTTCCACCACATTCAGCCCGTCAGATACCTTGACACCGGACATCGGTTTCTCTCCCTTATCAAACACACCGTTCTTATTCTTGTCTACATAAACATGCCCGGTGTATGCCGCCATCACAGGAAAAGAAGCAGCCAACAGGCAGGAAATTAAAAAAGTCTTTTTCATCAGTATATATTTAATTGAATAATCATACAATCTATTTCAAAACAAATTCGGACAAAACAAATCCATGGTCAGAAGGATAGAAGAAATCCTCTCCCTCAAAAGTGAATGTCTTTCCCAGACTGTTATCATAACACTCTGAAGTAGTGGCCTGTATGGTCTTTCCCTGATAATAGATAAAGTCGATACGGTCTGCCCGGCATTCCGTTTCCAAAGAGTCCGCGTCAGTCAGCCAGGTCACTCCCAACTTGGCCGCCGCATCAGGATTCATTTCGCGGAAACTATCCTTAAAGCCGGCTTTCTCCATCGCAACAGAAACCGGCCAACGCACGACTGCCCCGCCGTGATTATACAAATTTCGCGTCTCTTCTGTCCAGTCCAAATGCGAATGTACATTGAAATCTCCCCCCATGATGACAGGTATGCTATCGGCCTCCGCCAGCATCGGTTTCAGTACGGAAAGAATCTTCCGTATCTCGTCATCCCTCGTTCCGGCAGTCTCCCAGGCCAGAATTTCTTCTTCCGACTTGTCGGTGGGAGCCAAGCGCATATCGGGCAAATAATGCAACCAAGTGTCGAAGATGCGCACCGGAGTGCCATCCATATCAATCTTTACTCCGCCAAAGTTAAAAGTGCCGATGCTATCGGGGAAGGCATACTTTTCAACTATGGGATAACGACTGTAGATACATAGATTATTGGAAATTAAATGATACTGATATCCCAGTGAGTCAGCCACCATCGGAGCAGCGCCGTATGTCTCTACCATCAAGACCACATCCGCCCCGCTCTTCTTGAGAATACCGACAGTACCTTCACATCCTTTTCCCGGATAAGTTTTAGAGTGACCGCCGTGCCACACATTCCATGAGAGAACTTTCAGTTTTTTAGGAGTATCCTTTTGCGGCGTACAAGCCACGCAACATAGCAGGCAAAGTGCTGCCATAAACATCATCGTTTTTCGTGTTCGCATAATTGATTAGCTTCGTTTTTCATGTAACAAAGGTAGTACAAAAAGAAAACCGCACAAAAGAAATATACCATAAATATGGTATTGTTTGTCTGAACATCAACCCCTATCTTTGCATTATTAAAGATAACCCACTAATAATTCAAAAGATTATGGCAAGAATAAAAAAACAATTGACTGAACTGATTGGAGGCACTCCCCTCCTGGAACTGTCACGCCTCAGTAAAAAACAAGGTGCGAAAGCACAAGTAATTGCCAAACTGGAATATTTCAATCCCGGCGGAAGCGTAAAAGACCGTGTCGCACTTGCAATGATAGAAGACGCGGAAAGTAAAGGCATCCTGAAACCCGGTTCGGTAATCATCGAACCCACCAGCGGCAACACAGGTGTGGGATTGGCGTGGGTTGCCCGAGTAAAAGGTTACAAAGCCATACTCACCATGCCCGAAACCATGAGTCTGGAACGCCAGAATTTATTAAAAGCGGCAGGTGCACAATTGGTGCTGACCGAAGGTGGCAAAGGAATGAAAGGGGCCATAGAAAAAGCGGAAGAACTGCGCAAGGCCACACCCGGAGCCGTCATTTTAGGCCAGTTCGACAATCCGGCAAATCCTGCGGTTCATGTCCGCACCACCGCCCGGGAGATATGGGATGACACCGATGGGGAAGTGGATATCTTTGTTGCCGGAGTAGGAACCGGAGGTACATTGACCGGTGTGGCGGAAGGATTGAAAAAACAGAATCCCAACATACAAATCGTAGCAGTGGAACCGGACAACTCCCCTGTCCTTTCGGGCGGGCAACCGGGAGCACACAAGATACAAGGTATCGGCGCAGGGTTCGTCCCCAAGATATACAACGGAAGCCTGGTAGATAAAATAATCCGTGTAAAAGACGATGATGCCATCCGCACAGGACGCGAATTGTCTTCCACAGAAGGACTGCTGGTAGGAATCTCATCGGGAGCTGCCGCCTATGCCGCTTTGGAACTGGCTAAATTACCCGAGAATGAGGGGAAACAAATTGTAGTCCTCTTACCCGATACAGGAGAAAGATATCTGTCGACCGTGCTCTATGCGTCCGAAGAATATCCGCTGTCTAATAATCATTGACCCAAAACATAAAAATGAACATAGCTGCATTAATTTCAGGAGGAGTCGACAGCGCGGTTGCCGTACACCTCCTTTGCGAACAAGGATATAAGCCCGACCTTTTCTATATCAAAATCGGAATGGACGGTGATGAAGACCTCACCTGCACCGCAGAAGAGGACATCGAACTGTGTACGGCTACCGCACGCAGATACGGCCTCAACCTGAATATCATTGACCTGCACCGGCAATACTGGGACAATGTCGTGGCATACACCATCGACAAAGTGAAGCGCGGCCTCACCCCCAACCCGGATGTAATGTGCAACAAACTCATCAAATTCGGATGCTTCGAGCAGGAGGCCGGACGTCTGTATGACAAGACAGCCACCGGCCATTATGCCAGCATCCTTGAAAAAGACGGGAAAATATGGCTCGGAACCGCACAAGATTCAGTCAAGGACCAAACGGATTTCCTGGCACAGATAGATTATCTGCAAGTATCCAAACTGCTGTTTCCCCTTGGCGGACTGATGAAAAATGAAGTCAGGGATATTGCCTTGCAAGCCAAACTGCCCAGTGCACGGCGCAAGGACAGTCAGGGTATCTGCTTTCTGGGGAAAATCAATTATAATGACTTCCTTCGCCGCTTTTTGGGCGAGAAAGAAGGAGCCATCATTGAAGTGGAGACAGGAAAACGGATTGGCACCCACAAAGGATATTGGTTCCACACCATAGGACAGCGCAAAGGGTTGGGACTGAGCGGCGGACCGTGGTTCGTTATCCGCAAAGATATAGACGAGAACATAATCTATGTTTCACGCGGATATGATACCGAAAAGCAATACGGTACAGACTTTGCCTTGCGCGGTTTCCATTTCATCACGGAGGACTTATGGAAGGGAAATTCTCCTGTAGACGTTTCTTTCAAAATCCGGCATACCGATACGTTTATGAAAGGGATACTGACACGGGAAGATGACCTGTTCCGAATCCACAGCCACGAACCTTTGCAGGGCATTGCACCCGGACAGTTCGGCGTACTATATGATAAAGATGCGGAAATTTGTGTGGGAAGCGGTGAAATCATTTTGCCATAGCCTATTTCCTACACTTTTCCTCGTGTTCCCTTTATGTGTTTTTTTCAGAAACAAAAAAACGAATAAATTCATCTTATTTTAATTTCTCTATCTAAAATCTATCTGCTAAAAGAATGCTATCCGATTAATCTTACTACCTTTACCGTTCGAAAAAGGGAATAATACACATAAAGACAATCTCTTTATAAGAATAAAAGGACAAAAATATGATAAAATCGGTAGCTTTCTTTTTCCTTCTCCTACTCTGCCTCAATGCATGCAACGAAAAGCCCGTTCAACATGCACTCAGCACTGCTGATAGTTTGGCCAACATGGTGCCGGACAGCGCCATCCTCTTTTTGGAAAACCTTAAAGAAGAAATGACTACCGCCCCCGAAGCCACGCGGATGTATTACCGCCTGCTCTGTATCAAGGCCAAAGACAAAGCATATATCCTTCACACCACGGACAGCCTTATACTCCCCATCCTGAACTACTATATAGAGAAAGATGACAAGCGCCATCTGCCCGAAGCCTACTACTACGCCGGCAGAGTCTATTGTGACCTGGGAGACGCTCCACAAGCATTACCCTATTTCTACAAAGCAATGGAAGCCCTGCCCCAAAATACGGAATCACCGCTGAAAGGCAAGATATACAGTCAGATAAGCTACTTGCTGCTTTCTCAAGAACTCTATGAGGAGGCACTGGAAGTATTGAAGGAAGGGTATCAGTACGGTTTATCGAGAAAAGACAGTATCGATATGCTGTTCTGTTTGAGGGATATAGGAAGTGCCTACCGTGGACTGGAGAAGCCGGACAGCACCTTGCACTATTTCAGGGAAGCAAGAAAGCTGGCCTATGCCATGGACAACCAGCGCATGATAAACATGATTGAAAGCCAGGTTGCAGCCGTCTGCATACAACTGGAAGACTGGGAGAATGCCAAGCAAGCACTGGACATCGCCATCACGAGTTCCTACCTTCCGGGATTGTCGTCCACTTATTCCATTGCCGCAGAGTACTACTACCGCACCGGACAACCGGACTCCACCCTCTACTATTGCAAACGGATAGAAGATGTAGGAAATGTCTATGGCAAAAGGAGCGCCTACCTGCACATGGGAAACATATCTCTGGAGCGCGGTAATCCAGAAGCAGCAATGAAGTACCTCAATCAATACCTTCTATATAACGACTCGGTAGCAAAACTGGAGAATTTGGAAACCACCCGCAAGATGCACGCCATCTACAACTATCGGGTGCGGGAGAAAGAAAACGATGCACTGAAGACTGAAAATATCCGGAAAACACAAATCATGATGTATGCCATCGCATCCGGCCTCATCCTGCTCCTGCTCTTCTTGCTATACTGGCAGCATACCCGCCGGAAACAGTTACTGCTGAATGCCCAACTGGAAGATATCAAACGCCTTAAAGAAGAACAATACCAAAAGAGTACCCTCTTCATTGAAGAAAACAAGAAGAAGATAGCCTTTCTGGAACAACAACTGCAAACCCTCGGCGAAACGGACAAAGCACTGGGGGAACAATTGCAAATGCAAAAGGAACTAACCCTCTATGCCAACAAAAAAGCCGAAATAGAGAAAGACGAACAGCGGATGCTGCACTCCGTCATACAGAAATCGGACATCTACCGGTTGCTCAAAGAACAAATCTTGCCCGACAACCGCCCCATAACCCGCGAAGAGTGGAAGGCATTGGAAGAAACCGTGAACGGTGTCTATGACGACTTCACCGGTAAACTGAACCGATACCACAAGCTCAGCGAACACGAACTGCACATCTGTCTGCTGCTCAAGATAAACATGTCGCCCGTAGAAATCGCCCGGCTGACCAGTCACACCAAAGAATCCATCTCGTCTGCCCGCCGAAGACTCTATGAAAAGGTATTCAGGGAGAAAGGAGCTCCCGGAAAGTGGGACGAATTTATAGCATCCTTATAAGTAGTCTTCATCCAAAATGCACACTATATGCACACTCTCTAATGAGTCATACTTCAATGATATTGCCTTTATTTGTGGTGCTAATTGAAATCTGTATCATGCCGGAAAGGTTCTTATTGCAGAAGCGCAAAAGGTATCCGGAAAGATTCACGCTAATACCATTGGATTATGAACATTAGAACTATATTGATTATGGGGCTGCTAAATACGTTAGTACCAGTTTGCAATGCACAAAGAAAACTTACAGAGCAAGAGCAAGCAGATATAGATACTTTTCTTTATTTACAAGCCAAGCACGAAGCAGAGATAAAAACTTTGATTACGACTGACACACTGTACTTGGTGGACAGGAAACATGTCTATGCCTACAAGGGTTACCATATTTCCTACGACAATACCAAAGTAATCCCTTTGACCTCCAAAGAGAAGAAGACAATTACCGACGCATATAGAAAAGGAGCATTAGGCTTTTTAATTAATAATGACATTATTAATTATGCTGTCATTCCCCCATTCAACAGTTATTTATTTATTGCCGGGAACACATTTATATTATCTTATAACTATGGGATATTCAAACACGAAAGCTTTGAAGAATATGATATTACAATTTCCAATAAATGGAAACGGAAAGTAGAAACAATCATCAAGAAATACTGTCCTGAAAGCTTTTCCCAAAGCGAACAGTATTGAAATGCACACTATATGCACACTCCCAAACGACTTCTGATTCAATAATATTGCTTTTCTTTGCCGGGAAATAGATAATTCCCAAAACTATTATGGTATGAAGAAAATGTTTTTAATGTTCCTCCTATGCGGAGCGACCCTGCTGAACGCATCAGCACAAGAGAAAGTATATCAAATAGACGAAGTATCAGTCATCAACTATGGCGACGGACGATTACTGTTCCGCCAACAGAATAAAGAAAAAGCTCTCCTGCAAGGCGAGCACCGTATCATCGACGGTTATCATTCAGAATACCTCATCGCCAACTTCAAGGACGGAATGTTTGACGGTCTTTACCGACACTACAAAAACAATATGTTAATTGAGGAAAGTACTTACAAAAACGGTAACTTGGACGGCTATCGTAAAGCGTTCTATCCGGACGGCAAAACCTTGGCGCAGGAATCTACCTTTATAGACGGAAAGATGAACGGCATCATCAAGTCCTATTATCAGAACGGACAAGTGGAAACCGAAGTCAGCTACCAAATGGGTGTACAGGACGGACCGGACCGACGTTACAGCGAAGATGGAAAACTGCTTCTGGACACTTACTACAAAGACGGACTGCCGGACGGCAACTGGGTGGAACACATCACAAGCAACAGAGGTGACTACACATGCCGCCGTAGCTTTAAGAACGGAAAAATGACAGGAGAATATTCCAGAATATGGGCAAGCGGAAAGCCACGCGAAAAGGGTACTTACAAAGACGGCAAGAAAGAAGGTGTCTGGACAGAATACCGCGACGACGGAACGCCATCCGTCTCGACCACCTACAAGGCCGATGAGAAAACCGGGGAAGAAAAGCATTACTTTACCAACGGAAAGGTAGAGACCTCCAGAAACTTCCTGAACGGAAAGCGTGACGGCATCAGCCGTGAATATTACAGCAACGGCAAGTTGAAATCGGAACGCACTTACAAAGCCAACAAAGAGGAAGGCCCCTACAAGCGTTTCTACGAAGACGGAACTTTGCGTGAAGAAGGACGTTGCGAAAACGATACAGAAGTCTATCGTAAGGAATATTACGATAACGGCAAACTGAAAGCCGTAGCGGAACGTCCCAACGGCAGCGGTTCGTGGACTACACTGGAACGGTATGACCGTAACGGAAACAAGCAATAAAACGCGTTTGCCGAGAATAATCAAGAGGCTGCTCATCGGTTGTTTCCCGGTATTCGGTATTTGCATGTCTGCTTGTCCACAGGAAAAATGTAATGTAAAGCAAGACATTTATCAGCTACAACAAGGATACGAGCTTTGTGTCTTCTTATCACCGGACAGCATACGCAGGTTCACCTTAAAGCATGGGGATGAGACGCGATTGATTGAAGAAGAACCCCTAGAATGCACACAAGCTGATAAATATGCTTTGCGTTACAGCGGAATGGATTTCGAAAAGTATTTCGTATTAGACCGATGGGAATCACAATACACTGTTCGTTTGTACCTATACGAGAAGAGTACCGGAAAGAATCTCTTCAAGGACAAACTGTATTATGAAAGCGGTTACGACACCCCGTCAGACCTATTGCTCTACCGGGATGCCGACGACAAGACCAACCCCGATGGAAATTTGACCTTACTCGACTTGCAGACGTTGTCCGAAACGGAAATAGACATAAGACAGTTTATTCCTAAAGGAGAAAGCCCCGTCTATTACCAAGCAAATTTTGAGATAAGCAAGGTAACCGGTGATTCCGTCTATATCACCTATCATACTGAAGAACCGGTCAGTCATCCGTATCTTCTATATAAAAGAGAACGAACAGAAGTAACTGAAAATAAGTAAGGCACATGAATCCGACCAAAAACATAAAAGTATTATCGATTACCATTGCAGTCATTCTGACTGTTCCATTGGTACTCAAAGCCCTGCAAGATACGGATGACTGTGGGTCGGCAGCAGCTTTGGCTGTTCTATGGGTAATAGCAGCTTTTGACCCTTTATGTCCCTACGGCATAGGTTGGCAAATAGCAGCATGGATGTCATTAGTAAGTTTTACCATCATACTGATTGCATCCGTATGTAAATGTACCCCTATTAAACGAATACTGATTTTCTATAGCATTATGCTTATCATATATATTGTAGTGACCATGATTTTAGACGCAAAGTTACACCCGGGCGAATTCCCCACCAATATTGATAAGCAGATTTATAAAGCATTAGCTTGTTTAATCGTATGCCGCATCAGTTGTTCTTATGCCCGTTACTATATAGGCAGTGCATGGCACGGCGTATTGGCACTACTACTCTACCTTAGTATGGGCACCATCGTAATTATAACACAGGAATATTAATAAATAAAATGATTAGAATGAAAGCGAAACTAATTTTCTATGGCACCATGATTGCCATATACACAGGAATAGTGATAATAAGCATGACAATAGCTTCTTTCTCAGGATGTAGTACTACCTCATTCCCGATTTTAGACTACGTTTTTGAAGCTTTGCTGATTTGTCTATTCGTATGTCCTTTCAGTTGCTCTTTTGCCCGACACTATACAGGCAGTGCATGGCATGGCGTACTGGCACTACCGTTATTCCTTATTATTGCAGGGTATATCTTTATATGGTATGATGTACTGGGATTACTACTATTATTCATTATTATCGTAGGAGCTATCATTACAGTACTATTATATCGAAAAGCAAATAAATAGAAGATATGAAAAAAGTAATCATCATCATATCCGACACCAAGCTCATCAGGCTCTTTCCCACAGAAATTCTCCCATACACATTATATAGTGATGACGATTTCAAGTTGAATGAAGAGATAGAACTACGCTTTAATATCAGTAAAAAGGGAGATTACATTTTCACCACCTTTGAACTGGTCGATGATAATGGAGAGGTGATAGACCGCTACATTGTGGGCAGGAATCATGACGAGCCGCCAACTACCAGAGTTACCCCCGTGGAGAGTAAACGAAAATGCCCCATCATCATCGAAACTTCGGATGGAGAAATATATGTGAAACCGGGAGAGAAACATATTTCGTTCCTATAGACACAGGATATCCATAAACTAATTATAAAGACATGAAACTCAATAAACGCATCTTCCTGCTTCTGCCGAGCATAGCAATACTGCTCAATGCCTGCCATCACAACGCCAAACCGCAAGAACACTATGATACGGTTTCAATCACAACATACAACAACACATACGATAGTATAGGCAGACTGGTGAATGTACAAGCCATGGAGAAGCTTACGATATACTACGATAAAGATAAAGGATATACACAAATCTCTAACCGTTTGCAATGGTATCTTCATAGCAATGACTCGGACTATATAGCCACGGAGCTTTCCGGCTCCGATGTAATCACCATTAATTGTCATGGAAACATCAAAGAAGAACTCCATTTGCAAGACGGCAAAGACACCACATTCTATTCTTTCACAAAATATTATGCCAAAGATAAACCGGAATATGCAAAGCATCTATTCATCGGAGAAACTTCCACAGAAAGGGAAGCCTCGGAAAGCTATTTCATTTATGACCACAATGGAGATATCGTCCAAACAACGGACAGCGATTTAATAACCGGAGAGAAAACGGAAAGATACTTCTTCAAAGGAATTACCTACAAAGAAGCCCGACAGAAACTACCCCCTTCCGAATGCAAGCAGGAGATTGTTTGCGAAACTACCACTGCGAACAAAGATACCGTAATTGTCCTGACCAGCATTAACGGCTCACCTCATGAAACCCGGAAAGAATACAAAGACGGAGAACTAAGGATAGAAGTTCGCACTAGGAATATCGAGGACTTATGTCAGATAGACAGCATCTACTACCGGAATAACAGGAAGCTCAAAGAAATACATATCAATTCAAGCCCAAGAAGTAAAAATATAACCGTCTCAGTATATGATGAAAAGGGGCATTTGTTAAAAACTACAAGCAAAGACCAATATAAATATCATATCACTAACCAAAGGAAGAGTAAGCCGTTTCTTAGGGTCAACCAAGTCCTTTTAAACGGAAGATTATTACAGTCTGCTATAATAGACTGTACAGTCCATTGTAGCAGACTGTACGGTCTACGGTAACGGACTATACAGTCCACTGCCGAAGACTGTAGTAATTCGACTGACAGACAGGCATAATCGAAAGGACGAAAATGCTTAGTCCGACTAATGAAACGACTTAGGGAGTTTTAAACGTATGCAGAAGGTTGGATGTCAAACAAGAGGTATATATATAAAAAAACGAGTCAACGTATTCACGTCAGCCCGCAGCAATTAATCTTAAAATCTAATACACATTTTCTTATGAAGCTCTTTCTTCGGTGGGCGTTGACGGATTCGAACCGCCGACCCTCTGCTTGTAAGGCAGATGCTCTGAACCAGCTGAGCTAAACGCCCGATAGTTGCTTTCTCGTGCAATATTTAATTTTTCTTCGGTGGGCGTTGACGGATTCGAACCGCCGACCCTCTGCTTGTAAGGCAGATGCTCTGAACCAGCTGAGCTAAACGCCCGATAGTTGCTTTCTCGTGCAATATTTAATTTTTCTTCGGTGGGCGTTGACGGATTCGAACCGCCGACCCTCTGCTTGTAAGGCAGATGCTCTGAACCAGCTGAGCTAAACGCCCGATAGTTGCTTTCTCGTGCAATATTTAATTTTTCTTCGGTGGGCGTTGACGGATTCGAACCGCCGACCCTCTGCTTGTAAGGCAGATGCTCTGAACCAGCTGAGCTAAACGCCCGAAGGTTGCTTTTATATAAAAACAAGAGGTGAAGATGGAGTGGGCGTTGACGGATTCGAACCGCCGACCCTCTGCTTGTAAGGCAGATGCTCTGAACCAGCTGAGCTAAACGCCCATAGCCTCTTGTTTTCAAAAGCGTTGCAAAGGTATGGTTTTTTTTGATAACTGCAAACTTTTCTCCTATTATTTTTTCATTTATTTTTTATCGTGACTACTAACACGCTGATTAACAAGGTATAAAAATATACAGGGGGGGGCAAAACAAAACCAGCCTATCCAATCGTCAGTTGTAGGGGCAGGGTTTGCCTGCCCGAAGACACAAAGTAAACTGTTTTCGGGCGAGCGAACCTCGCCCCTACGAAGGAAACGACAGCATTATCCACGTTTTGACACAACCCCTTTGCTCCATATACAGTGCAAAGATGCGTTTTTATTCTTGTCCGAAACGCTTTGCTTGTTCAGCAATCAGCTCCGCATCATCGAAATAATTTATCTTCATGGCCTTGCGTACATCATCCAATGTTTCTGCCGCTGTTGCACGAGCTGTCTCACATCCTTTACGCAACATCTCATAAATAGCCGGAATATCTTTTTCAAATTCCTTGCGGCGCTCACGAATGGGAGTCAGTTCCTCTTGCATGATAGCTGCCAGGAATTTCTTTACCTTCATATCTCCCAAACCGCCACGCGTATAATGTGCTTTCAATTCATCCAGGTTAGGATAATCAGACAAATAACGTTCAAAATGCTCAGGTTTACAGAAAGCATCCAAATAAGTAAAGACAGTATTGCCTTCAAGTTTACCCGGATCGGATACTTTGATATGGGTCGGGTCAGTATACATACCCTTCACTTTCTTTTCCACCTCATCGGCTGTATCGGAGAGATAGATACAGTTACCCAACGATTTACTCATTTTTGCCTTTCCGTCCGTGCCCGGCAACCGCAGACAAGCAGCATTGTCGGGCAACAGGATTTCCGGTTCTACCAGCGTATCACCATAGATATGATTGAACCGGCGGACGATTTCACGCGTCTGCTCAATCATCGGTTCCTGATCTTCTCCCACCGGCACGGTTGTAGCCCTGAATGCCGTGATATCGGCTGCCTGACTAATAGGATAGGTAAAAAAGCCTACAGGGATACTTGTCTCGAAATTACGCATCTGTATTTCTGTCTTCACCGTAGGGTTACGCTGCAAACGAGATACGGTAACCAAATCCATGTAATAGAAAGTCAGCTCACAAAGTTCGGGAATCTGGGACTGAATGAATATAGTAGACTTGGCAGGGTCTAAGCCGACAGCCATATAGTCAAGTGCCACTTCAATAACATTCTGACGAACCTTTTCAGGATTGTCGATATTATCTGTCAGAGCCTGTGCATCTGCTATAAAAATAAAAGTCTTATCATACAATCCGGAGTTCTGGAGCTCTACCCGGCGTTTCAATGAACCTACGTAATGACCGATATGCAACCTTCCGGTAGGACGGTCACCAGTCAATATGATTTTTTCTTTTCCCATATCTCTTAAATATTATCTTATATTAAAAATTACGCAAAGATAGGAATATTCTAGCACAATAACTTAACTTTGAATCTGTATTTCACATATAATAATTGTTATGAATAAACTAAGACCAACTATTAAACTAGCTCTATTTATTTCTGTTGCAAGCATATTTTTCGCTGCATGTTCCGATGACGATGATAAAAAGTCTTCTGCCCCATCAAAAGTCATTACCGGAATTAAAGTGTATAAAATCACCGATGTCATCAGCTATGAAGGTGATATTGACTTTACTTATGATAAAGACAAACGCCTGACGGGTGTGCGCAGCAATGCTCCACTGGCTACCATAAACTATTCCTATGGAGACAATTCACAAATAAGCTATAATTACTCTTCGGAAAACTCTCCGTTGGTGGAAATGACCACGACTCTAGAGAACGGACGCAGCTATGTGTGCAAGTTTTCCAATCAGGACAGTCCTATCACCTATTCGTATAATAATGAAGGATACCTGAAAAGCAGTAACAATAACGGAATAGTGCTTGAATACCAATGGAACAAGAAAAACCTGTCCTCCATTACTTCCACGCCAAGGGGAACTTACAACAGTGAATACAAAGTATCCACCATTGCCAATGACTACAGCCTTGATTTGAACACGCTGGTGCAATGCATTGACGAACGCCAGAATTATGTAAACGTAGTAAACACATTCGGACAACTGGCAGGCATCCTGGGCAAACGGAGTGAGAATATCATAGAAGACACTTACTATACATACGACTATAGTTTCTTGCAAGACGGCAGACTGAAAGACATTACCTTAATAGATATGAATAACACCGGCTATTCCTTTCTCTTGCATTACGCCGATTCTGATAATATCGAATAAATATACAGAAAGTGAGCTTCCGGGCATAGATTTCTCATTTTTATCTCAATCGGCATTGACAAAGAGCCTGATTTATTTTGTTATCTTAGAAATAAGTAGTTACTTTGCACAAAATTTAAAGATGCTATGTATCCTACAGGAACAAAGATAATATAGACATAAAGCAAATGCGTTAGTCCTCTCACGAGGATGGACGCATTTTTTTTATATTTTAGCGACATTAAAACAACTATTATAAAAAGAAACTTTCAATGAAAAAGGATTTAAAGAAAGTCCTGGTATTGGGTTCGGGTGCCCTTAAAATCGGCCAGGCAGGAGAGTTTGATTACTCAGGTTCACAAGCGCTGAAAGCATTGCGCGAAGAAGGTATTCACTCGGTGTTGGTAAATCCGAACATCGCAACTATTCAAACTTCGGAAGGTATAGCTGACAAGGTGTATTTCCTTCCTGTCACTCCCTTCTTTGTTGAAGAAATTATCAAGAAAGAACAACCGGACGGTATTTTATTGGCTTTCGGTGGTCAGACTGCACTGAACTGCGGTACTGAACTTTATCTGAACGGTACGTTAAAGAAATATGGTGTAGAAGTACTGGGTACCTCTGTAGAAGCCATCATGTACACTGAAGACCGTGATTTATTCGTAAAGAAACTGGATGAAATTCCGATGAAGACCCCGAAGAGCCACGCCGTGGAAAGCATGGAAGAAGCTCTGAAGGCTGCCCGCGAAATCGGTTATCCGGTTATGGTACGCTCTGCCTACGCATTAGGTGGTTTGGGTAGCGGTATCTGTCCGGACGAAGAAGCTTTCATCAAATTGGCGGAAAGCTCATTCGCGTTCTCTAAACAGATCCTGGTTGAAGAATCATTGAAAGGTTGGAAAGAAATTGAATTCGAAGTAATCCGCGATGCCAACGACCATTGCTTCACCGTGGCAAGCATGGAAAACTTCGACCCGCTGGGTATCCACACCGGTGAGTCTATCGTGGTGGCCCCCACTTGCTCGCTGACAGAAAAACAAGTGGCCATGCTGCAAGAACTGTCTACAAAATGTATCCGTCACTTGGGTATTGTGGGTGAATGTAACATCCAGTACGCTTTCAATGCAGATACCAACGACTACCGTGTCATCGAAGTAAACGCGCGTCTGAGCCGTTCTTCCGCACTGGCTTCCAAGGCTACCGGTTTCCCCTTGGCATTCGTTGCCGCTAAAATCGCTTTGGGTTACACACTGGACCAGATTGGCGAGATGGGTACTCCCAACTCAGCATACGAAGCTCCTCAATTGGATTATTTGATTTGTAAGATTCCCCGTTGGGACTTGACCAAGTTTGCCGGTGTATCACGCCAAATCGGTTCCAGCATGAAGTCGGTAGGTGAAATCATGTCTATCGGACGTTCTTTCGAGGAAATCATTCAGAAAGGTCTTCGCATGATTGGTCAGGGTATGCACGGTTTCGTGGGTAACGACCATACCAAATTCGAAAACTTGGATGAGGAACTGGCTAACCCGACAGACCTCCGTATCTTCTCCATCGCTTCTGCATTGGAAGAAGGATACAGCATTGAACGTATCCATGAGCTGACCAAGATTGACCCGTGGTTCCTGGGCAAGCTGAAAAACATCGTTGACTATAAGGCTAAACTTTCTACTTATAACAAGATAGAGGATTTGCCTGAAGATGTACTTCGCCAAGCTAAAGTGTTAGGCTTCTCCGACTTCCAGATTGCACGCTTCGTGTTGAAAGCAAACGGCAATATGGAAAAAGAAAACCTGGCTGTACGTGCCCGTCGTAAGGCTTTGAATATTCTTCCGGCTGTGAAACGTATCAATACAGTGGCGTCAGAACATCCCGAACTGACTAATTACCTGTATATGACATACGCTACTACAGGTTATGATGTCAATTATTATAAGAACGAAAAATCAGTAGTCGTATTGGGTTCGGGTGCTTACCGCATCGGTTCTTCCGTAGAATTTGACTGGTGCTCTGTGAACGCCGTCCAGACTGCACGCAAGCTGGGTTACAAATCCATCATGATTAACTATAACCCCGAAACAGTTTCTACCGACTACGATATGTGTGACCGTCTGTACTTCGATGAACTTTCATTCGAACGTGTACTTGACGTAATCGACCTGGAACAACCGGGCGGCGTTATCGTATCGGTAGGCGGACAGATACCCAACAATCTGGCAATGAAACTGCATCGTCAGTCCGTACCTGTATTGGGAACTTCACCGCTGTCTATCGACCGTGCTGAAAACCGTCATAAATTCTCGGCCATGCTCGACCAACTGGGCATTGACCAACCGGCTTGGAAAGAATTGACCAGTCTGGAAGAGATGGAAGATTTTGTTAACAAAGTAGGCTATCCGGTATTGGTTCGTCCTTCATACGTCCTCTCGGGTGCTGCCATGAACGTATGCTACAACGAAGACGAATTGAAAGAGTTCTTGCAGATGGCGAAGGAAGTTTCTAAGGAATATCCGGTAGTGGTATCACAGTTTATGCAGGAAACCAAAGAAATAGAGTTTGATGCTGTAGCCCAGAACGGTGAAGTGGTGGAATATGCCATCTCCGAACACATTGAATATGCAGGCGTACACTCCGGTGACGCTACATTGGTATTCCCGGCACAGAAGATTTATTTCGAGACAGCCCGCCGCATCAAGAAAATCGGTCGCCGCATCGCTAAAGAACTGAATATTTCCGGTCCGTTCAATATGCAGTTCCTGGCAAAGAACAACGAAGTGAAAGTGATTGAGTGCAACCTGCGTGCCTCACGTTCATTCCCATTTGTTTCTAAGGTATTGAAACGTAACTTTATTGAAACAGCCACCCGCATCATGTTGGGTGCTCCATACAGCAAACCGGACAAGTCGGCATTCGACATTGACTGGATTGGTGTAAAAGCTTCTCAGTTCTCATTCTCACGCTTGCACAAGGCAGACCCGGTATTGGGCGTAGATATGTCTTCAACCGGTGAAGTAGGTTGTATCGGCGATGACTTCCATGAAGCCTTGCTGAACTCACTGATTGCTGTAGGATTTAAGATTCCTCAGAAATCTGTCATGTTCTCGTCAGGTGCTACCAAATCCAAGGTAGATTTGCTGGAAGCCAGCCGCATGTTGGCAGACAAGGGATACGCAATCTATGCAACTGCCGGAACTGCTACTTTCCTGAATGCACACGGAGTAAACACCACTCCTGTGTACTGGCCGGATGAACGCCCCGATGCAGAGAATAACGTGATGAAAATGATTGCCGAACACAAGTTCGACCTGATTGTCAATATTCCGAAGAACCATTCTAAACGTGAATTGACTAACGGTTACAAGATTCGTCGCGGAGCCATCGACCACAATATTCCTTTGATTACCAATGCTCGTCTGGCAAGTGCTTTCATCGAAGCATTCTGCGAAATGAGCGAAAAGGATATTCAAATCAAGAGCTGGCAGGATTATAAATAATCCTTCCCGATAAATATAAAAGAGGGTGTGTCTTCAATCTGACACACCCTCTTTTTTTGATAAGATACTACTATGGGACTAATATTGGAGTACGTTAAAAATGAAATTTGTTAATCAACAAAATCCGATTTCCATCATTCAGCGCATTTCTTATAGTGTCAGGTAGTGATTCATAATCTCTGCACATATTTTCCAGTTCTTGGCTGATAAGACTTACAATAGTCCCTTTGCCATCAGAGGACATAGGTTCTATAATATCATATACAGAAGATGATTTTGTAAACTTTCTACATCCACATTTATTATTGAAAGGATTGAATATAATAGTATATTGACTATTCCCATCTTCAATAAGTCCTATCCAAGTACTATCAGAAACGCTGATAGGACTGTTAACCAAATGCAAGTAATCGCCCGATTGATTGTTTTGGCTAAAGGCTAAATAGTCCGTTTTTGCTATTTGAGGGACAGCTTTATCCAAAAAATCAAAAACGATAAGGCTTTGAACTTTCCCGTTTTCATCTAATATTGACAAAGAGTCTGAAGGCGAGCGATAAAAACATAAACCTAAATTATTATAAGTAAAAATTCCATTGGTTGTATATCCTCCTACATAGCCTTCTTGATAAAGCATTGAGTACTCAATGGGATTCATTAACGAATCCGTATAAATTAAACTAGGGATTTGTTTACCGTTTGGTGTTATGTTAAATATGAAACTACCATTTTCCAGCCGCTTAAAAGCATCTGCAAAAAAAGGGATTTTTCGTTCACTTAACAGATTTCCAGATTCTGTGTAATGAATGACCTTTTTTGAATTTGTATCTAACACATACACTCCTGTTTCGTCTATATCCATATCCCAAGGAAAAACATATTCTCCTGGTCCTTGTCCGGTACATCCATATCTAGCAACAGGACTTCCATCTTTTTTAAAAGATACAACAGTTCGTAATGAACTTTTGTCCAAAATATAATATTTGTCGTTATGTTCCATTATTTTATCGGCACAAGAGAACATTACGTTACCTTTTTCCTTCAGAATCACGAACGATGTGTCCGAAATATGACTAGTAATTGAATCGTAAAAAGAATTATCAAGAGATATTTCTACTTTATATACATCACAATTTAAAGGTTCAACAGTACCTTTATTCCCAGAGCAAGCAGATAATAGCCCTAGGACAAATATCTGTATAAATTTATTCTTCATTTCTAATGGATTATAATTACTCATGCAATAAACAGGATGAAACTCAATGGTTCAATCACCAGCGAATATTTTATCGGTCAAAGAAACGTCTTCGCCATCGACCCTTCCTATATTTCCAAGGTTAGCTACAAGTATCTTGGTTTCATAGCCTCAAGCAATAACAAAAAAAAACTGGGCCTTTCACGCGTTGATATAAAAAGCCTATTCCTCTGAAGAGCAAAGACTCTTACGCTCAATATTAGAGTTTTCAAATGTCCAAGTTATTTTTTGCACATTACCAACCAGAACTGTAATTAGTTTAAAAACAATCACCGTCAGTACATGATTCGGAATTAATGCAACGACACACCATTTTATGTCCACCACCATAGCATTTTTCTTTTTCTCTAGGTCCCGTATTGGAAGCTCCACTTACGTCACTTGCTAAAGCTTCAATATTTGCTAGTTGAAGTTCTGACAAGTTTCCTGTTGAATCAATACAATCCCAATAAATATTTGCACCAAGAATTAGAAATAAAGCAAATAAAACTACAATCTTTTTCATACATCATTATATTTAAAGTTTATATATGAACAAAGCTAAAAAATAAACCGTCACGCTGTTCTTCGCAACAAAAAAAAGTTAACCTATTTTATCTTACATCAACAGCTCCAACAACGTACACTTTGAAGCCGTGCCCCTCTCTTCAAAACAGGAATTTCCCCCTTCCCCCATCCGTTTTTGTCCTATTCATCGGCATTTCGAGATGAATGGTTTCCCCTTCGCATGCCTCGCCGCCCATTCACCCCGATTGTAGATGCCGGGAGTCTTGAAGTTGAAATGATAACCGTCTTGGCGAAGGCTCTCGAAATTCTGTATACCGATGGAGTAAATTCTCTGCTCCCTACTGATTACCTTTAGGATTCTGCAAAAGTAGAGACAGCTATTTCTTCTTGACATAAATCCGATTCAACCTAATTATTTTCCCTTTTCACTCACAGCTATAAGAAAAAATCCATAACTTTGTCCCCGAGTTAGCCGAAACAAATATAACGTTGACATTTTGATTCAACAAAACAACAAACATAAAAAGCTATGAATAATTTTTTCTTAGAAACGCATCAAGTGGTCAAACGCTTTGCCAACCACACTGCGCTGAATGGTGTCAGCATTCAGGTCCCCGAAGGACAAATCTTTGGATTGCTGGGGCCGAACGGTGCCGGCAAAACTACACTCATCCGCATCATCAACCGCATCACAGCCCCCGATTCGGGAGAAGTACGCTTCAATGGACATCTGTCACAAGCCGAAGACATCTATCATATCGGTTATCTGCCCGAAGAACGCGGTTTATATAAGAAAATGAAAGTGGGCGAACAGGCTATCTATCTGGCGCAACTGAAAGGTCTCAGCAAAGCAGAAGCCAGCTCACGACTGAAAATATGGTTCGAGAAGTTTGAAATTACTCCGTGGTGGAATAAGAAGTTGGAAGAACTGTCCAAAGGGATGCAGCAAAAGGTGCAATTTATCATCACCGTATTGCATAAACCCCAATTACTGATATTTGACGAACCGTTCTCCGGCTTCGACCCTGTGAACGCCGAACTGCTGAAGCGTGAAATACTGGAACTGAAGAAAGAGGGACACACCATCATCTTTTCCACACACAACATGGCTTCGGTAGAAGAAATATGTGACAATATCGCGCTCATCAATCATTCGGAAGTGGTGTTGCAAGGTAATGTAAAGGAGGTGCGTTCGCGCTTCAAGGCCAATACCTATACCCTGAGCACTCCGAAAGGGCAGCCCTTGAAAGAATCTCCCCTGTTCAAGATTGTAGACAGTCAGCCCGCCGAAGAGGAAATCCGATATACCCTACAAAAACGACAGGATATGTCCAACTCGGCATTACTGACCCAAATAGCCCAACAAACCGAAATAATCTCCTTTACCGAATGCCTGCCATCCATGAACGAAATATTCATCCGCACGGTAGAAGGTCTGGATAAACACTAAACGCCAAAAGTCATGAACAAGATATTAATCATTATACAACGTGAATTTCTGAACCGAGTAAGCAAGAAATCATTTATTCTTCTTACCATCCTGATGCCGTTCATCTTTGCAGCTCTCATTTTTGTTCCCGCACTGCTATCGACAGTGAAAAGTGATGAAGTAAAACAAGTAGTAATCATTGACCACACACAGAAGTACATCGGACAATTCAAAGACGATGAGTCTTATCATTTCATCAGCGGACAAGAAATGTTGCCCGAATACCGGAGTGACACTACCCACATAGACGCTGTAGTGGAAATTACAGAAGACTTGATTCAGAATCCCACCGCCGCCGCCATCTATTCGCGCAAAGAAGTGACTAAAGGCTTGCTGTCATTAGTAAACAATACGCTGAATGAACAAATCAGACACGATAAGCTGACCAGTTATAACATTCCCGAGTTACAAAATATCATGCAGGACTTTGATAAGAGATACAGTGCACGCACCATCAAATGGAGTGAAGACGGTAGCGCCAACGAATCAAACGCCGGCATTGCAATAGCCGTCGGTATGGTACTAACCTTCCTTATCTATATGTTCGTTATGTCTTATGGAGGCATGGTGATGCAGAGTGTCATGGAAGAAAAGACAAGCCGCATTGTCGAGCTGATGGTATCATCGGTCAAGCCGCTTCAACTGATGCTTGGCAAGATTATCGGCATTGGTCTGGTTGGTATTACCCAACTGCTGATATGGGGTGTTCTGCTTGTTATCCTTTTGGGTATTGCCGACAATACTTTCGGTGGAGATGCAGCCATTCTAAAAGGTGCCGAAGGCATGATTAGCGCCTTACAAAACCTGAATCTGCTGAAGCTCGGAATCCTCTTTACCCTGAACTTCATCGGCGGATTCCTGATTTATGCCTCCATCTTTGCTGCCATCGGAGCCTCTATCAATGCCATGGAAGATTCGCAACAGTTTATGACTCCCATTATGATACTGATGATATTCTCCCTTTACGCCGGTATCTACAGTGGCGATAACCCGGACGGCCCGCTGGCTTTCTGGTGTTCTCTCATACCGTTTACCTCCCCTATCGTCATGATGGTACGTGTTCCGCTGGATGCACCGACTTGGCAAATCATTCTTTCACTTTGTCTGCTCTATGCCTCAGCACTTGCACTCATCTGGATTTCGGGAAAAATATATCGTGTAGGTATCCTGATGTATGGCAAGAAACCGACACTCAAAGAAATGATTAAATGGATTTCTTATAAATAGATATCATTCACTTCACTCTAGCCCTATCGGGCACTCTCACAAGAAACGAGGGTGTATCGAAACTCTCATAAATAAAAGTCACCCTCGCCACAGGTAGTTGTAGCGAGGGTGATTTCGATAAAAGGGGAGTTTTGACACACTTCTTTATTATTTCCACTCACCCAATTGAATACCCAGCTTTTCCCAATGCCCGATAAATGAATCCAACGAGTTACGGAAACGCTCATAATCCTTATTGGATGGACTTGTCCAGCCTACTTCGGCGTATGCGGCAAGACGCGGATAAATCTTTTTATTCATACTTTCAACTGTAGGAATAAATTCGCCCCACATCTGGCAACCGATACCCAAGACCTTACTTTTCTGCGCCTCTGTCAGTCCCTCGGGAATCGGATTGAACTCATACGCATTCTGCAAAGAAATAGACCCATAGTCATAGTCCAGATAAGTATAACGATTATAAGAATTTACGATATCATATCCTTTTTCTATTGTCTCTTTAATTAATTCAGGATTGCCTTTCCAGAAATGAACAATTGTTCCGGGAGCCAATTGCTGCTGTGAAGCAGCAGTACCATCCTGCTGATAATCATTAATCTGAGCACCCGTAATTTCATTCCACCCCATCATGTGCCGATTCTTTGAGGCCAGGAAGTTAGAAATATTATTCGTAAAGAAAACTTGTAGTCCGGCCGGTGAAGCAATCTTGTTCTGCTTCATATAATTGCGCACCATCGGCGATTCTTTCCAAGCATTATATCGCAATTCATCCCCACCGATATGGATTACCGGAGAAGGGAATAATGCAATCACTTCCTCCAATACATCTTCCTGAAATTGAATGACACGAGGGTCGGCCACATTATAAGCATTGTAATGCACACCAAAGTTACAAGGCACCTTAATCTGCTTTCCGGTAGTTCCCAGCCATGGATAAGAAGCAATAGCAGCACTGGCATGTCCCGGCATCTCTATTTCGGGGACAATCATAATATGGCGCTTGGCAGCATAGTCCACTACCTCCTTGATATCATCCTGAGTATAAAAACCACCATGAGGCTTACCATCAAACACATTGCTGTGGAAATGATTAATCTCTGAAGAATCACGGAAAGCACCGACTTCTGTCAACTTCGGATATTTCTTGATTTCAATACGCCATCCCTGATCGTCTGTCAAATGCCAATGAAATACATTCATCTTCAGCTCAGCCATTCTATCAAGCATGTTGAGGACCACTTCTTTACCTTTGAAATACCGACCTTCATCCAGCATGAATGCACGCCAAGAGAAAGCCGGATAATCCGTCACCAAAGCTTTTTGAACAGTCAGGCGTCCTTCTCTTTCTTTAATAATCTGACGCAAAGTCTGCACACCGTTAAACACTCCTTCGGGAGCAGGAGCCTTAATTGTAATCCGGCTTCCGGCAGCTTCCAATGCATATCCGCCTTTCTTGTCAGGCAAGACCGTCGAATCCAACGAAAGAACAATATCCCCTTTGTCTTTCCCTTCCTGCAAATTAGCCTCCACTGCAAAATCATTCTTTAAGTAAGAAGCCAACAACAGAGCCTCATTAGACAATTCATTAGAGTAAGCAACTGTCGGCTTATCCTTCAGTTTCACAAAACCTTGAACATAATTAATCTCTTGCGGTTGGGGAAGCACAACATACGCTTCTACCGGCGGCTGTTCACAGGAGCTACACACCACAATACACAACAAAACGGCAATCAGTGATTTGATTTTCATAAGTATTAGAATTAAAATTAGTTTCAATAATAGCTTTTGATTACTTCAAAGCTTCTTCAATAGCGTTCATCAAATGATTAAACTCCTCCTTTTCATACCCCATAGAAGTATAAATTGCTTCTCCTTCCTTATTGAACAGATACGCACGAGGGATAGATTTTTCAGCAAAGAGTGAGAAAACTTCACGCTTAGGGTCAGGATACAACGGGAAAGTAAATTTCTTCCGCTCATTATAAACCTTCAGTTGTTCGTCCGTATGCTCACGGCCAATCACCAACAATACAAAGTCCTTATTATCCTTATATTTAGGCCAAAGCGTTTTTTGCACTTCTGCAAGTTCCAACTGGCATGGACCACACCAAGTGGCAAATAAACTGACCAATACCACCTTACCCTTCAAATCAGCAGATGAAACATTTCCATAAACTGATGATTTCAACTGAAAATCAGGTAACTTATCTCCCTTCTTCAATTCCTGTGCATGCACTGCAAAGCTGACGCATATCAGCATCAATAACAATCCTAACTTTTTCATTTTCATAGTTCTGAATATTTAATTCGCGATATAATAAAGACAAATATATCTGTTTTTCCTATATTTGCCGACTGAAATATCATTTTTTAGCCTATGATGACTTTTATTTCGTGTGCCAAGACCATGACGGACCGTTCTAAAGTGAAAGTTCCCACCACCAGTACGCCACAATTTCAGGCTGAAGCCATTCAGCATGCACTCAATATGTCCCAGTTCTCTGCCGAGGAACTGGAACGCCTGTTGCGGGTAAACAGTAAAATAGCCGCTGAAAATTACCTTCGCTTTCAGGATTTCTGTTCTGAAGAAAACAAAGCTCTTCCTGCCTTGTTAGCCTATACAGGCATAGTGTTTAAACGTATCTGTCCTCAAGACTTTACAGCAGAAGATTTTCAATACATACAAAATCATCTGCGTATCACTTCCTTTTTATATGGATTACTTCGTCCGCTTGACCTGATAAAGAATTATAGATTGGAAGGAGACGTCAGACTGCCAGAGTATGGAGGAATATCCATGTTTGATTATTGGAAACCAATATTGACTGATGAATTCATTAAGTCCATCAAAGCACAAGGAGGCACATTAATCAACCTTGCCAGCAACGAAATGAAAGACCTTTTCGACTGGAAACGTATTGAACAACAGGTACGCGTGATTACACCCGAATTTCAGGTTTGGAAAAAAGGGAAATTAACGACTGTCGTTATTTATACTAAAATGTGTAGAGGAGAAATGACACGCTATATCATCAAGAACCGCATTGAAAAGCCTGAAGAATTAAAAGGATTCAATTGGGAAGGATTCAGTTTTGATGCAGAACGCAGCACTGAGTCGCACTACCTTTTTAGCCTTCTTTCATAAAAAAATATTAAATATTCAAGCCGCACAAACTTTTTTTCAACGCTCATGTTATTTAGTTGAAATTGGGAAGATATACCTAAACAATAATTTAACTAATAGAAATGAGTATGAAAAAATTAATGTTTGCACTGGCAATCGCCAGTATCAGTTCTGCAACGTTCGCGCAGCAGAGCAACAAATCACAAAACGCTATCGTCAGCGAAAGCGTAGATGTTATGGAGGTTCCGGTAGATAAGTACAAAGTAGAGACCAATCGATTCTTTGATAATTGGTTCTTCTCTGTAGGAGGCGGTGCACAAGTATTATTCGGTGACCAATCCGACCTGGGCAAATTCGGCAAGCGTATCGCTCCCGCCCTGAATGTATCAATTGGTAAATGGTTTACTCCCGGATTAGGATTACGCTTGCAATATAGCGGTTTACAGTCAAAGAGTTTTTCAAGCGAACCTTCTGCATACTCCAAACCTCATATGATGAGTGAAGGATACTATCAGGATAAGTTCAACTATATGAACTTACACGGCGATATCTTATTCAACATCAGCAATATGCTAGCCGGTTATAATCCCGACCGTGTATACGATGCTGTTCCGTTTGTAGGTTTCGGTTTCGCTCATTCTTATGACAAACCTCACCTTAATTCATTAGCATTCAACTTCGGTTTGATTAATACCTTCCATGTGGCAGATGCTTGGGATTTGAACTTGGAACTTTATGGTATGGCTGCTGAAAACAAGTTTGACGGAAAGACCCTGAACAAAGGATTGGACGTTATGCTGGGCGCATCAGTCGGTGTGACCTATAAATTCCCGCAGAGAGGATTCAAACCTGCTCCTGATGTGGATGCTATGATGGCTCTTACAGCATCTCAGATGGATGCTATCAATGCAGCTTTGGCTCAACAAATCGAACAAAACCGCCAGTTGAAGGCACAACTTGCAAATACTCCTAATGAGGTGGTTACAGAACAAGTTACCGTTAATCAGCTGACTCCGGTTCCGCAATCTGTATTCTTCCAGATTGGTTCTGCCACTCTGCCTCAAAACAGCGTAGTCAACCTGCAACAGATTGCCAACTTAGTAAAAGACAATCCGGGCATCAAACTGAAAGTAACCGGTTATGCTGACAGCGACACAGGTAGTGCATCATGGAATAAACAATTGAGTGAAGACCGTGCAAATACAGTTGCAAACGAATTGGTTAAACTGGGTGTAAACAAGAGCAATATGATTATTAGCGGTATGGGTGGCGTTAATACATTAACTCCTCCGGCATTCAACCGTCGTGTAATTATCGAAGCCCAATAATACTCTGCCTTAAAAAAGGTAAGCCAAAGCCGCTTGGAATCGCTTCCAAGCGGCTTATCTTTTTATAGTCAGATTTTATTTAAACAGCTTTTCCAACTCATCCTCCTGAAGCACGGACAACACGGTTTTACCGTCAGGAGTATAATTAGGAGTAGTTACAGCAAACAACCCATCTACCAAACCATTCATTTCCTCGTTCGTCAAAACCTGCCCCGGCACAATAGCCGCAGCTTTAGCCAATGTCAAAGCCAGATTACTCTGCACCTCTTCTTTCACTTTACCTCCCTTCTCAATGGCAGTATGAACCATACTCTGAATCAGTTCCACCGGATTTAAACCTTCAATACCCGAAGGTATGCCGTTGATAGCATAACTGCCACCTCCCAAATCAGTCAGTTCAAAACCCAAGTATGACAAATCTTCCATGATTTCTTGCAATACAGGTACTTCCGAAACCGGGAATTGCACAATATCAGGAAATAACATTCCCTGCGATGCTCCCTGTCGACGTGTTATCTGCTCCAGATATTGATCATAAAGAATACGAATATGCGCCCGTTGCTGATCGATAATCATCAAGCCTGATTTGACGGAAGTAAGGATAAAGCGTCCTTTAAACTGATAATGTTGAGATGATTTCTCTCCCATTGCCGACTCTTCCGAATTGTCATACAAAGTGGGAGCAGCCGGTTCCTCCATTGGAGATGCCGTGAAATAATCCCCATCATCCGGATAAGACATCTGCGTATGTTGGACCGACGCATGCTGTTCCACGCCCTCATACAGCCGTTCCCAATCACGAGTGGGCTTTGAGGAGTAGGAAGAGGGAGGCACAGCAGACGTATTGAAAGGATTGTAATCCGGGTTATAAGTTGTTTTCGGAGGCTGTATTCCGGCATAAGGAGAACTCTCGAATGCAGGGATATCCGGCATACCCTCCGTATCAAAATCAATGGAAGGTACAGCATTGAATTTACCTAATGTTTCCTTGACAGCCGCTGCCAATATCTGCCAAATGGCCTGTTCATTCTCAAATTTGATTTCCGTCTTGGTAGGGTGAATATTTACGTCAATATTACCAGGGTCCACCTCAAAGTAAATAAAATAAGATACTTGTTCACCTACCGGTATCAGATGCTCGTATGCATCCATAATGGCTTTATGGAAATAAGGATGACGCATATAACGTCCGTTTACAAAGAAGTATTGGCGAGCTCCTTTCTTGCGGGCACTTTCCGGCCGGCCGACAAAGCCTGAGACGCGCACCATCGTGGTATCTACATCCAACGATAGAAGATCTTGATTAATTTTCTTCCCAAACACTCCCATGATGCGTTGGCGCAACTGAATGGCGGGAAGATTAAACAACTCAGCATCATTATGATACAAAGTGAAAGACACATTGGGGTTGACCAATGCAATGCGTTCAAACTCAGTCAATACATTGCTTAGCTCTGTCTGATTGGATTTCAGGAACTTACGCCGCGCAGGTACATTAAAAAACAGATTCTTCACACAGAAATTGCTGCCCTTGGGACACGATATGGCTTCCTGGCTTTCCACCTTGGAACCGGCAATAACCAGTTTAGTACCCAGTTCCTCTCCTTCTGTACACGTGCGCAACTCTACTTGTGCCACCGCTGCAATAGAAGCCAACGCTTCCCCACGGAATCCCATCGTCCGCAAAGCGAACAAATCAGCCGCCTCCTTTATCTTAGAAGTTGCATGGCGTTCAAAAGACAGACGCGCATCGGTTTCAGACATCCCTTTACCATCATCTATCACCTGAATAGAAGTCTTTCCGGCATCCGTTACCAATACATCTATATGCTGCGCTCCGGCATCAATGGCATTCTCCACCAGCTCTTTTATAACAGATGCAGGACGCTGTATCACCTCTCCTGCCGCTATTTGATTAGCGACAGAATCCGGCAGTAAACGTATGATATCGCTCATAATACAACTACGAATGATTCATTAAAAATTTAATTCTCCGGTCACCAGATAATGCAAGATAAAAAGTAGAACGCCAATGGCAACAAACAAAGCCCCATAAGCCAACGGTCTGCGTCCACTCTCTTTTCTGCGTTTCAGATGCTTGGTTCCTTCAATAAACTTTCCACGAATGTCTTCGGGGGAAAACTCTTTCGGAGGAAGCATACCCAAGTCGCGCTTGGCGTTCTCTTCCATCTTCTGCAATTTCTCTTTTCGTTCGTCCACATATATATATTGGTGGTTGAAACGGCGAGGCTTTTCCATTTTAAACATTCCCATAGTTATTTCTTCTTTTTATTAAACAAGTCTTGATTTGGCAAAGGTGCAGTACCTCTATTACTCTTCTTTAATTCCTGCCCGGCTTTCTTTCCGCGCCAGTTAAAGATATCCTCTTTATTGAGCGGACGGATATAGTCGAACCAATTAAAGTTTTCCAGTTTCATTTTATTCGGCGGAAGTTGAAGCATCGGATAAAGAGTTCCATTTGATTTCGGACTCATAACCATCTTTTTCATCTTCCGGTTTTCCAGATACATATTCAAAAGGCTTGTCTCCGATACATTCATGCCAATTAGTGTGCTGTCGCTCTCCATCGGATAATAAATGACACGGACCGAACCGATTACGTCTACCTGGTGCATCTCTCCATTCTTGAAATATGCCTTGATATCTTTTCCGGTCACCTGATTATAATTGACAGAATCCAACTTTTCAACAGATAGTGCCTGATTGTGAATATGCGCCCAATCAATAGTACTGTCATTCATGTAAATCATTATTTCCTCACCTAACAATTGCTGGTTGTTATTCCAAAGAATAGGGTCATAATACATAGTCAGACAGCTGTCTTTGGACGAAAAAACCAGCGAATCACACACTCCCTGCACATCCGTGCGATACATACGCACTTTATGATACGCTCTTGTTTCACGGAAGATAGAGTCGGTATTCAGATTGAAAGTGTACATCTGCAACGTATCGGCATGCATAAACAAACTATCACCCTGTGAGTAATCCACCGCTACCGCCTTTTGGGTTGCAATGGCATATTTAGTCAGTTCATTGTAATAACAATAGTCACCGGTAAGCATATTTTTATTAATGGTATCATTAAACAACACATTATCAAAAGCTTCCCCATATCCTTTCACACGGTCATAAAACAAGCTGTCGCCCGTCAAACGCTTACCCTCATTCGTCAATACAGAACGATTCAGCAATTCTGCCTGACCAATCTGCGTATTATAGAAGCCCAATTCCGAGTAGATATGATTATTGTCACTGTCAATGTTCGATGGCCCTACAATATTGGCAATCTTGCTGGCCGTATTGTAACGCAGTGTGTCCGAAGTCAATGTAAACTTAGGATTTACCAGTTTCACATCATAGTTAAAGACCGACTGTTTAGTGGCAGGACTATACTCTCCCCATTCCGAAGTCAACACATTTTCTTCATCCATGAGCGTACCGCCATCAAAATAATAACCAAGGTTATAAATCCGGTCATAGTTCAGGCTATCGGTCAGCAACGTAGTATTCTTATTCTCCATGCGCACATTGTTGCGCACTTGGGCAATCTGTGTATTGCCATCATAAAAGAGATAATCCCCATACAAAAACAACGTATCTCCCTGCACCATTTTTACATTATCAAAAGCCTCCAATGAATTGGTCTTTTCATAAAAACAAGCACTGTCACAATACATATAAACACTATCATGGCGAAAAGCCACATTCCCGACCAATACCTGTGCATCGGGATCAGGATTTAAAGGACTTTTCTTCAACACATCGGAATGTAACAGATACACTTTGCTCTTGGCAGGCTTCGGTTCAGTCCTTTTTGTGGGATTGACCTGCGCCAACAAGCAAAAGACAAACAGGCACAGGACACTAAACAAAAGTATCCTATGCCTGCTCGAAGAGTTATTTTTTTTTCTTTTTTCAAGCATACGGTTCAATATACTACTTTATTCTTTTATCCAACCCGGATATTTAAAATCGCATTTCTGCCACTTCTCATTAATACGCACGTATGTATGTTTTTGCTTTTCTTTAATCCACTTTTCAAGCTTATCTTCACTACGTTTTTCCATGACGATAGCCTTCAAACGCTGATAGTCTTCCGTAATGGTAGCCTTATGTCCGTTTATACGGCTTTTTAGTTTTACGATAGCACACACTTCTTTTCCTTTATCATTAATCATAGTGAATGCTTTCGATATTTCGCCTACGTTCATGTTTTCCACCACCTTGGCCACTTCCTGAGAAACCTGTGCCAAATCCTGCATTTCAAAACGTGCCGTACCGGTATTCTTGTTAGCCATCAGACCATGATTATTCTTTGTATCCTTATCCTGCGAGATATAAGTAGCCGCATCATCGAAAGTGAATTTCTGGTTACGGATATCATCAGCAATGGAATCCAGACGAACCAGTGCAGCCTCCAAGTCCTTTTCCTCCACTTTCGGCTTCAACAGAATATGGCGGGTCTTAATACGGTCACCGCGTTTTTCAATCAACTGAATGATATGGAAGCCAAACTCTGTTTCCACAATCTTCGAAACCTTATTGGGATCCTGCAAGTTAAAAGCGACATTGGCATATTCGGGCACCAATTCCCCTTTACCCATAAAGTCGAGCTCACCGCCGCGACGAGCCGTTCCGGGATCTTCAGAATAAAAACGGGCATAGGTGGCAAATGACATCTTGCCGGAATTAATGCCATCCGTATAGTCACGCAAGGTCTTCTTTACACGCTCAATTTCTTCCAATGGTATTTTCGGTTCCAACGTAACAATCTGTACCTCCACCTGAGTAGGAACGAAAGGAATACTGTCTTGCGGCAAATCCTTAAAATAACGACGCACTTCGGCAGGAGTTATCTTAATCTCTCCCACAATATGCTGCTGCATCTTTCTCACCGTTTCTCCATCACGCACATTCTCACGCAACATCTCACGAATCTGGGTAGAAGTCTTGTTGTAATATTCCTCCAATTTCTCTTTAGAACCTCCTACTTGTTCGATGAGCCAATTCGTACGTCTTTCCACCAATCCGATTACTTCCTGTTCGGAAACCTCGATACTATCGATAGCTGCCTGATGAAGGAACAATTTCTGGACGGCAAGCTGCTCCGGAATTATACAATACGGGTCACCGTCAAACTTACGTCCTTCATACTGGGCATTCAACCGCTCACTCTCTACGTCAGATTTAAGAATAGCCTCATCGCCTACTACCCACACGACTTCGTCTATAACGTTGTCTTGTCCATATACAGAAACAGTAGCAAGCAGCATCAGTAACAGTGCATAAACTTTAGTACACATCAATTTATTCATCTGAATTCAAATAATAATAAATAATCTTGTTTCTATCCGAAGCCCGCTGATACAAGTCCTCTTTCACCTTGTTGATAAACTCCACACGCTTCAGATTTATTAAAATCTCTTTTATTTCATCTCTGGCAAAGTCCAACGGCTTTTGTTTATCCTTTCCCAAGAAATCTTCTATATGCAAGAAATAGCAAAAGGCCGTGTCCTTTACTTCTACATTCCTGTTTTTATCCAAATAGCTTGCGTCCGTATCCAGCACCTTCAAAGGTATCTTGACAGCCACATCGGGCACAGACGTCCAACGGTCATAAAAATAATCATAACTCACTGCATTACGCAAACTATACTTCTCCAATTTTTCAATAGCGTCCTGATTATTCTTCCGATACCACACACGCACATTCCCCAAATCAGGAGAAGTGAGAGGAACCTTTATAAAAAGTCCTTTGACCAATGGGTTATCCAGTCGGAACAAATCTTTGTTCTTTTCATAATAAGCATTGATTTCCTCCTCACTGATATCGTTTGCCAATTTCTGATTCACCAACTCCTCTTGATAAGTGTGCATAATCAATGCACGGCGATAGTTCTCCACCAGTTTGGAGATTTTATCATTGTCGGGAATATTCCCCTCCGCCTTATCAAACAGCAGCGCATCCTCTATCCAATTCTTGATATAGTGTTCGGCAAACAATACACTATCATCCTTCGATATATTGAGAGGAAGAGCCGCCTGCAAATCTTCCTTATACAGAAATTCACCGGACACTTCCACTAAAGGAGTTTTTCCTTTATGGTTATGCTCCTGACCGCATCCAGTCATGGCAGCGGCAATCACAAGTATTACTCCCCAGTTTTTCACGATACTCATAAAGCATTAAAATAGTGAACGAAGATACTGCAATAATTAATTACTTCCGTTATTATTAACTGTTTTTAAAACCTCTTGGTTTATTTCAACCTTATACTTCCGTTTCAAATCTTTCATCCAAGAGTCCTCATGTACAGCCTGATAATCACGGATTACCGCATCCTTTACATCCAAATAGTTCTCCGGTCCCTTCTTCAGCTTCTTTCCCATCACAAAAGTATAAGAAAAACCGGGAACTTGTTCAAAACTTCCGCACTTAAAGACTAATTTATCCACATATTGGTTCTTTCCAATGATAAATACTCCCACTTCTATACTTGCTTGCGGAACCGATGCGTTCATCATCAACTTTTCTAAAGCGGATTTCCACTCCTCCACCGGCTTTTTCTTTAAGTATTTCTTGATGGCAGAAGCCATTTTCTTATCCTTGCAATGAATAACAGCTCCTTTATACCGGGGCAACTCCCAAGCATAATCTGATTTATGCTGTTTGAAATAGCGTTCCAAATCGGCTTCGGAACAAGCATACTCCCCCTCCTGATACTTCCGGGTAAGATAAGAGGCCAACAGACCATCATGCACTTCTTGCCAACGCAACGTCCAATCGGGATATTTCCCGGCCAAAGCGCCTGACCGGTAAAGAGCCAAAACATCTTTTCTGACCGAAGGAGAAGAAACTCCTTCATGCTCCATATATTCCTGTATTTCCTCCTTTTTATCCTCGTAAGAGGCAAAAGGCTTACGCTCCACCCACTTGACAATATGAAGACCTAAAGGAGAATAAAAAGGAACCGAGACTTTGTTCTTTTCCAACACTGCCAGTTTGTCCACCCATTCTTGCATATTCTTATTGACGGGCATCCATGGCAACAGTCCTCCGACTTGCCGGCTGTCCGCATCATCTGAATAATGACGTGCCAACCATGAAAAATCAGCCCCATCCTGCAATGCAGAATAGATGGAGTCCATAACAGCCTGTGCCGCCTGTTCTGCGGCAGGGGTCGCATTTTGAGGCAAATATTTACTGATATGAGCTATTCTCACCCAATCATTTGTCTGGAGACGCCGTTTATTCCGTTCATAAATGGAACGGGACTCCCGTTCCTCCCCAGCCGCATCCACCACATACGACTTTACCAAACGACCTTCATAAAATGAAAGTTGCCTGCGAAAAGCAGCCACAGTATCCAAACCACTATCCATGGCATATCTCACCTTCAGTTTATAGTTGATAAAGGCAGGCAAATAAGCTTCGGGAGTCTGCTTGGGAGCTTTCCGATAATAATATTCAAATTCAGACCGATAAACAGGCTTGCTGTCAATATACAACATAACATCTCCTTGCGCCTGCGCTTCAGACACAGACACAAGGAGAAGCAAGAGAACACCGAGCAAATAACGCGGCATTATATTTTCATTTTATTGAGGACGGCTGTAATTAGGAGCCTCACTAGTGATAGCTACATCATGCGGATGGCTTTCCAATACACCGGCATTAGTAATGCGGGTAAATTTGGCATCATGCAGTTTCTCAATATTGGCAGCACCGCAATAACCCATACCTGCACGCAGACCACCCACCAACTGATAGATTACTTCGTACAAAGTGCCTTTATAGGGAACACGTGCGGCAATACCTTCCGGCACCAATTTCTTCACATCGGCAGTTCCACTCTGGAAATAACGGTCTTTTGAACCATTCTCCATCGCTTCCAAAGAACCCATACCACGATATGACTTAAACTTACGGCCATTAAAGATAATCGTATCACCCGGAGATTCTTCTGTTCCGGCAACCAATGAACCAATCATTACACTATATCCACCGGCAGCCAAAGCCTTTACGACATCTCCCGAATAACGCAAACCACCATCGGCTATCAAAGGAACACCTGTACCCTTCAAAGCCTTAGCTACGTCATACACAGCAGACAACTGAGGAACACCTACACCGGCCACCACGCGGGTTGTACAGATAGAGCCCGGACCGATACCAACTTTCACTGCATCCGCACCGGCTTCAACCAATGCTTTTGCAGCTTCTCCGGTAGCGATATTACCTACTACAATATCAATGTTCGGGAAGCGTTTCTTTGCCTCTTTTAGTTTTTCAATCACATATTTAGAATGTCCATGAGCTGTATCAATAACGATAGCATCAGCACCGGCATCCACCAAAGCCTGCATACGGTCGAGTGTATCCACTGTCACACCTACACCGGCAGCAACGCGCAACCTGCCTTTGGCATCTTTACAAGCCATCGGCTTGTCTTTCGCTTTTGTTATATCCTTATAAGTAATCAAGCCTACCAGTTTACCGTCTTTATCCACTACGGGCAACTTCTCAATTTTATGTTCCTGCAAAATTTGTGAAGCAGCTTCCATATCGGTAGTCTGGTTGGTAGTAACGATATTCTCTTTCGTCATCACTTCATCAATACGCTTATCCATATCTTTCTCAAAACGGAGGTCGCGATTGGTAACAATACCTACCAGATATCTTTCATCGTCCACAACAGGAATACCGCCGATTCTATACTCAGCCATCAGTGCCAAAGCATCTCTCACGGTAGAGCCTCTCTTGATAGTTACGGGATCATAAATCATACCATTCTCAGCACGTTTCACAATAGCTACCTGGCGTGCCTGTTCTTCTATAGACATGTTTTTATGAATAACACCGATACCGCCTTCACGAGCAATGGCAATAGCCATTTTAGCCTCAGTAACCGTATCCATAGCGGCGGTCACAAAAGGTACTTTTAACTCGATGTTGCGTGAGAACTTAGTCGAGAGTTCGACTGCTTTGGGTAAAACTTCAGAATAGGCTGGGATTAACAATACATCGTCGTAAGTCAATCCGTCCATTACAATTTTATCTGCAATAAATGACATAGGGCTTAATGCGTTTTGAATTTATTGCGTGCAAATATACGAGTTTTATTCAATACTGGAAAATGATAGAATATTTTTTTGTTAAGGTGAAAGAAAATTTAGCAGAAACAATAACCAACCCTACCCCGACAAAGCCTCCATTATCTGATTAGCCATTCATTTGCATCCTCCTCCGTTCACGTATATAAAGCGGATTAAGTCAAAAAGTGTGCGGGTATCATAGTTTGAGAAAATCCGGGTCACTTATTATTCTTGGGGAGGGAGTAAATATCCTATCACAAACAAAGGAAAGAACAAGCCGTTTCATAGGGTCAGCCAAGACCTTTTGAACGGAAGATTATTACAGACTCCGGCAGTGGACTGTACAGTCCACTGTAGTAGTCTGTACGGTCCACTGCAACGGACTATACAGTCCGCTGCCGGAGACTGTAGTAATCCGACGGACACACAGGCATAACCGAAAGGACGAAAACGCTTAGTCCGCCTAATGAAACGACNCCGAAAGGACGAAAACGCTTAGTCCGCCTAATGAAACGACTTAGGGAGCTCAAGAACGCATGCAGGGGTTGAAAACCGAAGAAGACAGCATCAGGAGACAAGTATTTGGGGTCAAGTCAAAAAGTATGTGGGTATAATATTTGAGAAACATTTAAAGTTTGCAATGCTAAAAACATACATCCTTCCAAAGTATTATAAATCAAGTACATCAGACGAACACCTGATTGGACGTCAGCATTGTAACTCAGAGGTCATGCTTATCACCCACAGGGTTTTCAGATTGACCCAGTATTTGATTGATATATTAAATCCCCAAGAATAATGACTGGCCCGAGTTTTCTCAGAATATGATGCCAACACACTTTTTGGCTTGACCCGCCTTTTCGGAGTAGCAGTAACTACAACAGAAAATAAGACAGCCCACGATGGGACGCCCTAATAAAGTCTGTGGCATCCGCTTTCACACATAACGTATAGTACGTTTCACCTATCAGCACTATATATCAACAAGTTATGCCTTGTTTTGTGTGAAAGCAGTTTTTCCCAACTTCATCACCATCATCGGCAGAAGCCAACCCGCAAGATTCAATGAGCCGTATCAACCTTCAACAGATACAACTTACGCAGCACCTGCTTGACATCGTGCATTATACCTTCTTGCACATCCTTCGGCACACTAAGCCCGACGGATATCACGTTTTTCGATACGTCCGCTCCTTCGAGCAAGGAAGCTATTTCGGATTCCAATTCCTGTAAAGTAAAATCTTTCAGACTTCCTTTCTTCTCTCCTTCCATGAAAATCGTGATGCCAAACCCTTCCAGACGTTGGTTTTTATCCGAAACCCCTGCAACCGGATTTCCATAAGACCGGGGAGGATTATAGACAATCCGACTGGAAAGGTTATGCTGCAACACTCCGGCAGGATAGGTTGCACTCAACTCGCGCACCGCCAACTCATATCCGCGGCTTATCTGCTGCTTGGCCTCGTAAACACAGCCCATCTTCGCATTCCGGTCGGCTGTGATGCAGGCTACCATCTCCGGTACATCCTTCCTCTTGGCATATCGGGAAGAGAAGTCAGCGACGAGCCTCTTCGACACGGCATCTGCCAGACCTTCCAACTTCACCGCATCCATCTTGTTGAAGGCACCAATCATCAACTGGTTGCGCTGATTGACATACACATCAAATGCCACGGCATCTGCCGCCAGTCCAGCATAATCAGCCGCCGAAAGCGAAATATCCAGCGAACTGCTGTCACACGCGGTTGCCTGTCCCGCCACGACTGTCTGTAAGGTGGCATCTACTTTAGGCTGGGCGAACACAAATACGGCTCCCGCAGCCAACGGAAACGCTATCAAGATATACAAGCGCTTCCATCCGGGTGTTTTTCTTTTCATCATCATAGTTATACGTTTTTTAAGTGAACAATGGTCAAAACCGCAGGCCATAGAGTAGAGCCTTGTGCCCACAGCTTTTTCCACCAATAATAATTGATATGTTTTTACATCAATGCCACGACTGATTACTTCATGGTCTGCCTGATACTCATGCAGGTCGCGCAACTCTTTCTGCCACAGCCACACTACCGGATTGAACCAGTGGAAAACCTGCAACAGCTGCACCAAAAGGCCGTCCCATGAGTGACCGTGAAGCACATGCATCTGTTCGTGCAGGCGTATCAACGGATAAGCCTCATAGTCCTTACGATTCATCACAATGTAATTTCCCCAGCTGAAAGGACTTACCTGCCTGTCTGTCAATGCCCAACACACACCGCTTTCACGAAATGTGGAAGCACCTCTTATCAGACGCCACATACGGATGTATGCCGACAAGAACAGACACAGGACAAAGGCACACCCTCCGGCATAAAGAAAAAAGAAAAACCGGGGATAGAGAAACACACCTTCTCCGGTATCGGCAGGAACAATCGCCCCTACCTCAGCCTGTCCCTTTTCAGGCAAAGCAACTATAGTCAATGCCTCGTCCAACATACGCAACGGACGATGCACTGGTAATTCTTTCTCTAGAGTGAAATGTATCAGCGGAAGTAATGAGCACACTAACAAGCCCAACACTAAAATCCGGCGATTAAACCGAAAATGAGTGGTTCCTCTGAATAGCAGCCGGTACCACAAATAAAATACAGACAGGCAGAGGGTGCTTTTCAATATATAAATGACAAAGGCAGCCATGACGTTTTTCTTTTATTCCTATCCTTTTTCAATTTTTGCTATCAGTGCCTTCAGCTCGTCCAGCCCCATCTTCTCTTCCTCAATGAACTGCGACACCACCCGAGTATAAGAGTTGTCGTAATATTGCGAAATGACATCGCTCAACGCCGCCCCTTTGTATTCTTTCTCCGAAACTATCGCATCATAGCGATAACTATTGCCCCACACACGGAAAGTAACAAATCCTTTCTCGACCAACAGTTTTACCAATGTAGCCACCGTATTATAGTGAGGCTTGGGTTCCTCATAAAAGGCCAGCATTTCACGAATGAACATCGGCCCGTGTTGCCAGAAGATATTCATTATCTCTTCTTCCTTCGCTGTCAGTTTCTTCATTCTTTTCTTTGTTTATCGGTTAGACACAGTACAAATATAAGCAAAGTTTGATACAAACTACTAAATCTATTAGTAGAAGTATTATATTTAATAGTAATTAACGATATGATATAAAAAAAGCCGGATTCCCTCGTAGAAATCCGGCTTTCTTTATATATTAATCCTTTGATTAGTTTGCCATTTCGGAAATGAACTTGATACGCACCAGACGGATTTCGTCTTCGGTATAGTCATCACCCAACTCTTCCATTGCATCGTCTATCTTATCGGTCGTAGACTCTTTGAAGTAATCGTAGATGTCATCCAAGTGGTCTTCATCCATAATTTCTTCGAGGAAGTAGTCAATATTCAGCTTAGTACCCGAATACACGATAGCTTCTACCTCATCCAGCAGCTCGCTGAATTCCAACCCTTTGGATACGGCAATATCATCAAGAGCGACCTTACGGTCGATTGACTGGATGATAGACACCTTCAACTTTGACTTATTGGCAACGGTACGGACACGCAAATCTTCAGGACGTTCAATCTCATTTTCTTCGCAGTGTTTCTTTATCAATACACAGAACTCCTGACCGTAACGTTTAGCTTTGCCTGCACCCACACCCGGAATATTCTGAAGTTCTTCCAGCGTAACGGGATAGATGGTCGCCATTGCCTCCAAAGAAGGATCCTGGAATATGACATAAGGAGGAACATCCAGCTTCTTCGACAGCTTCTTGCGCAAATCTTTCAGCATGGAATAAAGCACAGGGTCTACTGCACATGAAGCGCCTCCCCGAACCGGAGTTTCTTCTTCTTCCTCTTCAAAATCATTATCTTCCACTATCTTGAACGATTTCGGATTCTTAAGGAACTTATGACCTTCAGAGGTCACCTTCAGCAATCCATAGTTCTCGACATCTTTGCTTAAATAACCGGCTATCAACGCTTGGCGAATGACAGCATTCCACGTTTTATCTTCTTCACCCATGCCAGAGCCGAACACTTCAAGCTCTTCATGTTTGTGTGCAAGTACTTCCGTAGTTTCCTTACCCAGAAGAATATCTATTATATAATCTGCTTTAAAGTTTTCTTTTACCGCTATGATTGTTTCAATCACGGCACACAATGAATCCTGAGCCTCCACTTGCTTTTTAGGATTTAAACAGTTATCACAATTTCCACAATTATCTTCTGTAAACTCTTCTCCAAAATAATGTAATAACGATTTGCGACGACATACCGACGACTCGGCATAAGCTGCTGTTTCCAGCAATAGCTGTTTACCTATTTCCTGCTCGGCTACCGGTTTTCCCTGCATAAACTTTTCCAGCTTCTGCAAGTCTTTGTTGGAATAGAATGTAATGCACATACCTTCTCCCCCGTCACGTCCGGCTCTACCTGTTTCCTGATAATAGCCTTCCAGACTCTTGGGGATATCATAGTGTATCACAAAACGCACATCAGGCTTGTCAATACCCATTCCAAATGCGATAGTAGCTACAATTACGTCGATGTCTTCTTTCAGGAAACCATCCTGATTGGCGGTGCGTGTTGCCGAATCCATACCGGCATGATAAGCGCGGGCATTGATGCCGTTGGCTTGCAATATTTCTGCCAGTTCTTCTACTTTCTTACGACTCAGACAATAAATAATGCCTGACTTGCCGGGATTTGCCTTAATAAACTTAATAATATCACGGTCGATATTATTCGTCTTGGGGCGTACCTCGTAATAAAGATTCGGACGATTGAATGAAGATTTAAACTCTGCCGCATCCAGCATTCCCAAATTCTTCTGGATATCCATACGAACTTTCGGAGTAGCCGTAGCCGTAAGCGCAATGACAGGCGCCTTTCCTATTTCATTTATAATAGGACGAATCCGACGGTACTCGGGACGGAAATCATGCCCCCATTCCGAAATACAGTGCGCCTCGTCTACTGCATAGAAAGAAATCTTCACACCTCTCAGAAACTCTACATTCTCTTCCTTCGTCAATGACTCAGGAGCTACATAGAGCAATTTGGTCTTTCCACTCAAAATATCTGATTTCACTTGGTCGATAGCCGACTTGTTTAATGAAGAATTGATGAAATGAGCCACTCCGTCTTCTTCGCTGAAGTTACGCATGGCATCCACCTGATTTTTCATTAATGCAATTAAAGGAGATATGACAATTGCCGTTCCTTCCATGATGAGTGAAGGCAACTGATAACATAACGATTTTCCGCCGCCCGTAGGCATTAACACAAATGTATCATTCCCGGCCAGCAAATTACGGATAATTGCTTCTTGGTTTCCCTTGAAAGTATCAAATCCAAAATACTTTTTCAGTGCGCTAGTCAAATTTATATTCTCCTTCATTGTATCAAATAGTTTTTCGCGGTTCCCCGGTTCTTGTTTTTACATCTTTTGTTGTCTAACAAAGTTATAAACAAGTTCTCAAATTACACGAATATTTCGAGTAATATTTTTCAGAAGAATTGCATTTTTCTTTCTCTCTCCCTTTATTCTATTGATACTAAGCATTTTGCAGCCGTGAAATATTTGCTTTATCCATCTGTTTTTGAGCGTAATCCAACGTTACTTCAAAGCTTTTCACCTTCTTTGATGGCAATTCAAACATCATATCCATCATAATCGTTTCTACGATGGAACGCAATCCACGGGCTCCAAGTTTGTATTCGATAGCTTTGTCAACTATGTATTCGAATACTTCGGGCTGAAATACCAATTCTATTTTATCCATTTTAAACAGTTTGACGTACTGCTTGATAATAGAATTCTTTGGCTCCGTAAGGATACTGCGCAATGCGTTTCTATCCAACGGATTCAAATAAGTAAGAATAGGCAGACGACCGATTATTTCGGGTATCAGTCCGAATGATTTCAAATCTTGGGGTGCAATATACTGCATCATATTACTACGGTCTATTTTCACCGTTTCCTTGGCTGCACTATAGCCTACAACATTAGTGTTGAGACGCTGGGCTATCTTTCGCTCAATACCGTCGAATGCTCCGCCACAAATGAACAGAATATTTTTGGTATTGACCTGAATCATTTTCTGATCCGGGTGCTTGCGTCCGCCCTGGGGCGGGACATTGACTACCGAGCCTTCCAACAGTTTCAACAAACCTTGCTGCACTCCCTCACCGCTTACATCGCGAGTGATGGAAGGATTGTCCCCTTTACGGGCTATCTTATCGATTTCATCTATGAATACAATACCTTTTTCAGCTTCGGGCACATTGTAATCCGCCACTTGAAGCAAACGGGTCAGAAGGCTTTCAATATCTTCACCCACATATCCGGCTTCGGTCAAAACAGTAGCATCAACAATGGTAAAAGGAACATGCAATAGCTTTGCAATCGTACGGGCAAGCAATGTCTTTCCGGTTCCTGTGCTACCCACCATGATGATATTGGACTTTTCAATTTCCACATCATCCTCGTCCGCTTTCTGAAGCAAACGCTTATAGTGATTGTAAACGGCTACCGAAAGATATCTTTTCGCATCATCCTGGCCGATGACATACTCGTCCAGGAATTCTTTAATCTGTTGCGGTTTAGGCAACTCTTTCAAGTTGAGCTCTTCTGCTTTTCCTTTTGACTGGTGAAGGGCTTCTTTGGTAATCTCGTATGCCTGCTCGGAACAACTGTCACAAATACAGCCGTTCATGCCGGTAATAAGAAAACCTACCTCATTTTCAGAGCGTCCGCAAAAACTGCACTTTCTCTTGTTTCTTGGTGTTTTACTATCTTCCAATTTTCTCTTAATATTAATGTAATTATACCTTATATATTATAGAGCCGGCTTGCGAGACAGCACTTCATCAATCATACCATACTCTTTTGCCTCCTGAGCCGTCATCCAATAATCACGGTCTGAATCTGCCCATACCTTATCAAAATCAGTATGCGAGTGTTCTGCTATGATTGTATAAAGTTCTTTCTTCAGCTTCATTATTTCACGCGCTGTAATTTCAATATCCGAAGCCTGGCCCTGAGTGCCACCCATCGGCTGATGAATCATTACACGGGAGTGTGTCAGCGCCGAACGTTTTCCTTCAGTTCCCGCAACCAGCAAAACTGCTGCCATCGAAGCGGCCATACCGGTACAGATGGTGGCTACATCGCTATTGATAAACTGCATGGTGTCATAAATACCCAGTCCGGCATAAACAGAGCCACCCGGCGAGTTAATATAAATAGATATATCTTTTCCTGAATCTACAGAATCCAGATAAAGGAGCTGAGCCTGGAGAGTGTTAGCCGTATAGTCATTGATTTCTGTACCCAGAAAGATAATTCTGTCCATCATCAAACGCGAAAATACGTCGAGCTGGGTTACGTTCAACTGACGTTCTTCCAAAATATAAGGGTTCAGATATCCGCCTTGAGACTTAATGACATCGTCCAGCACCATGCTGTTCATTCCTAAATGCTTGGTAGCAAATTTTCTAAAATCATCCATAATTTAATGGTTTAGTTATTATTCACAAAAAGAGGCTTTCAACCCCATTTTTTCAAACAAACAAAAGTACAAAAAAATACGGTCGACGTATCGAAACTTTTGCTTATAACGAAAATTTCTGGTCAAAAGCCCCCTTTTTTAGTAAGATTTAGCAATCAATGCTTATCTTGCCAAAAATATTATTCAAACATTTTGTTGAATTCTTCCATTGTAACTGACTTGTGGTTCAAAGTTGCTTTTTCCTTCAAAGCAGCAGCCAGTTTGCTTTCTACGGCACGGTTTACCAAAGATTCTACCGTTTCTTGTTTTTTCAGCATTTCTTTTGCATAGTTTTCGAGCATTTCTTCAGGAATGTTCAACATGCCATACTGAGCGAACTGAAGACGGGTAGCTTCTTTAGCCATATTCAAAACGTCTGCTTGTTCCACCTTGATTTCATTAGCAGCAATCAACTGTTCCTTAATCAGATGCCAAGTCAGTTCTTCGATGCTCTTGTCGTAGTTTTCAGCTACGAATGCTTCTCCCTTTTCTTCATTGTTCAGCAACATGATGCGCTTCAACAAAGCATCCGGGAATTCAAGTTTGCCTACTCTCTTAGTCAGGTAATCACGAACATCCATCAAGAACTTGTAGTTGCTGTCCGCTTCAAACTGAACGGCAATTCCTTCTTTGATTTTTGCACGGAATTCTTCTTCACTCTTCACTGTGTCTTTGCCAAATACCTGGTCGAACAATTCCTGGTTCAGTTCTGCAGGAATCATGCGAGTGATTTCTTCCACTTGGAAGCTGAAGTTACCTTTAACATCTGCAACTTCTTCTTTCTTGATTTTCAGCAATGAAGAAAGTTCTGCTTCGTTGTTATCAAATGCAGTAGCAGGGTTGAATACCAAAACGTCATTAACCTTAGCTCCGTTGAAGATAGCTTTTTGGTCATCGTTCTTCATGTAAGCCGGCATCATTACGGCGCCTTCTACCTGAATACCACCTTCTTTAGTGTTACCGTTTTCGTCCAGCTCAGCCAACAGCCCCTTAATCATGTCTTTGTCTTCGTAGGCTTCTACTTTATCATATTTAGCCGCACGCTGAGTGTACATTTTCACCTGCTGTTCCACCAATTCGTCAGCCACTTCGATTGTATAATAATCTACAGTATCCTGATTTGTGATTTCAGCATTGAATTCAGGAGCCAAAGCAATATCGAATACAAACTCAAAGTTTTCCTGAGTGTCGAAATCCACCGGCTGCATCTTTTCAGCGTTCGGCAACGGCATACCCAGCATATTCACTTTGTTTTCACGGATATATTCGTTTACTTTTTCCTGCATCAGCTTATCAACTTCTTCAGCAAGCACAGCTTTACCAAATTGCTTTTTGATAAGACTCATAGGTACCATGCCTTTACGGAAACCCGGAATGTTGGCTTTCTGACGGTAAGTCTTCAACACTTTTTCTACTTTTTCCTGATAATCGGCCTTTTCGATATTAACAGTAAGCAATGCACTTACCTTGTCAACGTTTTGCAATGAAATATTCATTCTGACTTATTTTATTTAATTGTTACTTCTTTCAGATTTTCTCATCAAAGAGGTTGCAAAATTAGTGTTTAATCTTTCAATTACCAAATACACAGGCTAAAAAAAACTAATTGACAATAGAAAGTAGCCTGATAAAAGACAAATAAAATGGCACAAATAAAAAAAAGAAAAAAAAGTCGCTTTTTTTCTTGCTTATTCAAATTTTATGCGTTCCTTTGTGGTCGAACTGGTGATAGATAATATAGCTAGTGATTTTTATTACAAGGTTTTACTTCTGTACGCATAGCACTTACGTAAACTCTCTGTTGTTCTAATCCCCCTATCTCATTAATAATCACCATTCAGAGAGTATTTTTTATTTTATTTATTTTTATTTTTTCACTATGAATATGTATGTTGGAAACCTTAACTACCGTGTTAAGGAAGGAGATTTGGAACAAGCAATGTCTGCTTACGGAGTAGTAACTTCTGTAAAGGTTATCAAAGACCGTGAAACAGGTAAGTCAAAAGGATTTGCTTTTGTTGAAATGGAAGATGACCAGGATGCTGCTAAAGCCATCAACGAACTGAACGGTTCTGAATTTATGGGCCGTCAATTAGTTATCAAAGAAGCATTACCGAAAAGAATGTAATTACTGATTGATACAGACTAAAAAGGCTGCGAATGGATTCGCAGCCTTTTTTATTTGGAATTTTCTGCCGCACATCATCCGGCCAATTTTAGGGGACTGACGCATCCGCTTACACGTACGTACGCGTTGGCTCACACGTTAGTACGCATAGCTCTACACGTACTAACGCATAAGCCTATACGTACTAATGTATCTTTTAGCCTTGCATCTGCTGTTTCCGATTGGCTTCTTCCAGTTGGAAGTCTTTACGGCGAAGCACAAAGTTGGTTCCCAGATATTTCTCACGGACAACCGGATTCTCTGCCAACTCTTCGGGCGTGCCTTGGAACAGAATCTTTCCTTCAAACAACAAATAGGCCCGGTCAGTCAAACGCAGAGTTTCCAATGCATTATGGTCGGTTATCAAGATTCCGATATTCTTGTCTTTCAATTTCCACACAATATGCTGTATATCCTCTACTGCAATAGGGTCTACACCGGCAAACGGTTCATCGAGCATAATAAACTTTGGGTCGATTGCCAGACAACGGGCTATCTCCGTTCGACGACGCTCACCTCCCGACAACTGGTCTCCCAAATTCTTACGCACCTTTTGCAAGCGGAACTCAGCTATCAAGCTTTCCAGTTTCTCCTTTTGATATTCGGGACTGGTCTTTGTCAGTTCCAAAACAGAAGCGATATTATCTTCCACACTCATTTTGCGGAACACAGAGGCTTCTTGTGCCAAATAGCCGATACCGTTTTGAGCTCGTTTGTACACAGGATAAGAAGTGATATCCAAATCATTCAAATAAATATGTCCTTCATTGGGTACAATCAAACCGGTAGTCATATAAAAAGAGGTAGTCTTACCTGCCCCATTCGGCCCCAGCAAACCGACAATCTCTCCTTGCTTCACATCAAAGGAAACATGGCTCACTACAGTACGTTTGCCGTACTTCTTTACCAGATTTTCAGTACGCAATACCATTTTGCCATTTTCAGGCATTACATTTTGTTGTTCTATTTCCTGCTCTGACATATCTACGAATTTTGGGACAAAAGTACTAAAAAAGTTTAGGAAACGTATAACAGAACAGAAAATCAGAACATCTTTTGCATTTATATAGACAAAAAAGGCTACTTTTGCAGGAAATTGTGAAAACTATGATGATAAGACCCATAACGACTGTAGGAAAATACATCATACTGATGGGACGTACTTTTGCGCGTCCGGAACGTATGAGAATGTTTTTCAAACAATACCTCAATGAAATGGTGCAACTGGGAGTAAATTCTATCGGCATTGTGCTGCTGATTTCATTCTTCATTGGTGCAGTTATTACCATTCAAATCAAATTAAACATCGAAAGCCCTTGGATGCCGCGCTTCGTAGTAGGTTACACTACCCGTGAAATCATGTTGTTGGAGTTTTCGTCCTCTATCATGTGTCTCATCCTTGCCGGTAAGGTCGGGTCCAACATTGCTTCAGAGATAGGAACAATGCGGGTAACTCAGCAAATCGACGCTCTTGAGATTATGGGAGTCAATTCGGCAGGTTATCTCATTCTGCCTAAAATTGCTGCTTTGATGACTATGATTCCTTTTCTGGTGATTTTTAGTATTTTCTCCGGAATCATAGGTGCCTTTTGCACCTGCTGGTTTGGTGGGGTACTGAATGCGGAAGATTTGGAATACGGTTTGCAATACAGTTTCCAGGAATGGTTTGTCTGGTGTAGTTTTATAAAGTCATTGTTCTTCGCTTTTATCATCTCCAGTGTATCAGCCTACTTCGGTTATACAGTAGAGGGCGGCTCCATTGCAGTGGGTAAGGCAAGTACAGATTCTGTAGTCATGAGCAGTGTACTGATTCTGTTCTCCGACTTGGTATTAACACAACTTTTAATGGGATGATACAAGTTAAATCATTATATAAGTCATTCGAAGGCAAAGATGTATTGGTAGATATCAATGCCATTTTTGATAACGGAAAAACCAACCTGATTATCGGTCAGAGCGGTTCGGGAAAAACGGTATTGATGAAATGTATCGTAGGGCTGCTGACACCCGAAAGGGGGGAAATCCTCTATGACGGTCGTAACTTCCTAAGCATGAATAAGAAAGAGAAAAAGACATTACGTCGCGAAATGGGAATGATTTTCCAAAGTGCTGCCTTATTCGACTCTCTTACGGTATTGGAAAATGTGATGTTTCCACTCGATATGTTCTCTAACGACACTTACCGTGACCGTCTGAGGCGTGCTCAATTCTGCCTTGACCGTGTCAATCTGATTGAAGCTCAAAATAAGTACCCGGGAGAAATCAGTGGCGGTATGCAGAAGCGTGTTGCCATTGCACGTGCCATCGCACTAAATCCGCAATATCTATTCTGTGATGAACCAAACTCCGGCTTGGATCCTAAAACATCGTTGGTAATCGACGAACTGATTCATGATATCACTACCGAATATAACATGACTACGATTATCAATACTCACGATATGAACTCTGTAATGGGAATCGGTGACAGTATTCTCTACATCTACCAAGGACATAAAGAGTGGGAAGGCACTAAGAATGATGTATTCACAGCAACAAATGAACGCCTGAACAACTTTATTTTCGCTTCTGATTTATTGCGCAAAGTAAAAGAAGAAGAGATTAGGGAAATAGAAAAGAAAAAATAAGGGAATTATCTACCATAGGGGCGGACTATATATTTATGTTCGCCCGAATGACAACAATTCAGTTCGCATTATGTATTCGGATGGAAACATTCCGTCCATGCAGAAATAAAACAATGAGGCTGTCTCATTCTCTTATTCTGAAACAACCTCATTTGAATTTTATGTTAAATACTTTATTTCTGTCTGATATAAATATTTATCGGAGTACCGGAAAGTCCCCATTTCTCACGCATCTTATTCTCAAGAAAACGTTTATACGGATCCTTTACATATTGAGGCAAATTAGCGAAGAACACAAAAGAAGGAACTTGTGTATTAGGCAACTGTGTACAATATTTAATCTTAATATATTTTCCTTTTGTTGAGGGGGGCGGATATGCCTCAATCAACGGCAACATTTCTTCATTCAGACGAGCAGTCGGAATACGGGTTGTGCGGGCATGATAAACCTCCTTAGCCATTTCCAGCACTTTAAAAATGCGTTGTTTAGTCATTGCAGAAGCAAATATGATAGGGAAGTCCACAAATGGAGCAAAACGCGAACGAATAGCCTCTTCGTATGTCTTCATCACCTTGGCATCTTTATTCTCTATCAAATCCCATTTATTCACTACTACTACCAGTCCCTTCTGATTACGCTGGATAAGCGAAAAAATATTCAAATCCTGTCCCTCTATACCACGGGTTGCATCAATCATCAAGATACATACATCCGAATTTTCGATGGAGCGGATAGAGCGGATAACGGAATAGTATTCCAAATCTTCCGTCACTTTATTCTTTTTGCGAATACCGGCGGTATCCACCAAATAGAAATCAAAACCAAACTTCTCGTAACGAGTATAAATAGAGTCACGCGTAGTACCGGCAATCTCTGTCACAATATTACGGTCTTCACCGATAAAGGCATTTACGATAGATGATTTTCCTGCATTCGGACGGCCCACCACTGCAAAACGGGGAATATCCTCGTCCAACAGTTCTTCTCCTTCTTTACTGAACTTGCTTACAATCAAGTCCATTAAATCTCCTGTGCCGAATCCACTCAAGGCAGAAATACAATACGGGTCATCAAGTCCCAACGTATAAAATTCGGCTGCATTATATTGCAAGTCATTGTTGTCAGTCTTATTTGCTACCATGATAACCGGCTTCTTTGTGCGACGCAAGATGGCAGCCACCTCCATATCAAGGTCTGTCACTCCATTTACCACATCTACAACAAATAGAATCACATCCGCTTCATCAACGGCCAACAATACCTGTTTGCGGATTTCCTCTTCAAAAACATCATCCGAGTTTACTACCCATCCGCCGGTATCAACGACAGAGAACTCACGTCCCAACCATTCCGACTTACCATATTGGCGGTCGCGGGTTGTTCCTGCCTGCTCATTTACAATAGCCTGACGAGTCTTGGTCAGACGATTAAAAAGTGTAGACTTTCCCACATTGGGACGTCCTACGATTGCTACTAAATTTCCCATGTTCTTTCTTGTTTACGGCTATCACAGTCGATTTTAATCCAATTGATACCCAAAGTTTTTCAGTTCTTTGTCAGAGCTTCTCCAGTCCTTATCCACTTTCACAAAAGTTTCAAGATAAACAGACTTCTGGAAGAAATGCTCTAAAGTCTTACGTGCTTCTGTTGCCACTTTCTTCAATGCTTTGCCCTGTTTACCGATGATAATACCTTTCTGTGAATCACGCTCCACATAAATCACCGCACTGATATGAATGCTCTTTGCATCTTCTTTAAATTGTTCTACAACTACTTCTACCGAGTAAGGAATCTCCTTGTCATAATACAGCAAAATCTTTTCACGGATAATCTCCGTCACAAAGAAACGAGCCGGCTTATCAGTCCATTGGTCTTTACCAAAATAAGGAGGTGAATCGGGCAGCAATTCCTTGATGCGCTTCATCACTACATCTATATTAAACTTCGAAGTAGCCGAAATAGGAATAATTTCAGCTTGCGGAATCAGTTCATGCCATTCTTCCACCAGCTTTACCAAATCTTCCTGATTAGTCAAATCTATTTTATTAATCAGCAATAAGATAGGAACTTGCAGTTTACGAACCTTTTCGATAAACTCCAGATTCTTGTCGGGCTTCTCTATCACATCAGTCACATACAGTAACACATCAGCATCTGCCAGCGCCGACTCCGAAAAATTAAGCATACTTTCCTGCAACTTATAATTCGGCTTCAATACTCCTGGGGTATCCGAAAATACAATCTGCATATCATCAGTATTCAAAATACCCATGATACGATGACGCGTCGTCTGTGCCTTGAACGTAGCGATTGAGATGCGTTCGCCTACCAGCAAATTCATCAATGTAGACTTACCCACATTAGGATTTCCTACTATATTTACAAACCCTGCCTTATGCATAATTTTTTATAATTTATTGGTTACAGACAAAAAAACGCATCTGAGTATGGATGCGTTCATTTGTATTTGTAGTTTAATGATTATTATCTCTTACTACCATCGTAACCCCATTTCACATAAACGGCTCCATAGGTGAAACCTGCGCCGAATGCTGTAAATATCAGGTTATCTCCTTTCTTCAGCTGCTTTTCATAATCCCAAAGGCACAACGGAAGCGTTGCCCCACTGGTATTTCCATAACGCTGAATATTTATCATCACCTTATCCAAGGGCACTTCCAAGCGAGATGCAACAGCATCAATGATGCGCAAGTTCGCCTGATGAGGAATTACCCAGTCGATATTATCTTTATTCAAACCATTGTTTGCAGCAATAGTCGCAGTAATATCCGACATATTTGAAACAGCATATTTAAAAACAGTTCTACCCTCCTGATAGAGATAATGCATTTTATGATCTACCGTGAAATAAGAAGGAGGACATACAGACCCACCTGCTTTCATGTGAAGGAAAGGAAGACCTTTACCATCCGTACGCAGAATAGAATCCATTATTCCGTAATCTTCTGTAGTAGCTTCTACCATACATGCTGCAGCGCCATCACCAAAGATAGGGCAAGTAGCACGGTCTTGGTAGTTTACCATAGACGACATCTTATCAGCACCAACAATAATAATCTTTTTATGTCTACCAGATGCGATGAGTGAAGCAGCTGTTTCCATTAAGTACAAAAATCCACAACACGCAGCCTGTAAGTCGAATGCAAATGCATTCTTCAATCCCAACTTATCGCACAGAATAGAAGCGGTTGAAGGGAAATGATAGTCAGGAGTAGTTGTTGCTACGATTACCGCATCAATGTCGTCAGGATTTGAACCGGTTTTCTGCATCAGTTGCTTGGCTGCCTTACGCGCCATATACGATGTTCCCAATCCCTCCTCATTAAGGATACGTCTCTCTTTAACTCCAATTCGAGTCATAATCCATTCATCGTTGGTATCTACCATTCTTGAGATTTCTTCATTCGTCAAGACATAATCAGGTACATAACCACCGACTCCTGTTATTACTGCATTAATTTTTTCCATCATTCCAAATTATTAGTTTGTACCCTTTATAAAAACAGCCGACAGAGCCGAAGCTCGCCGGCTTTATTTTATAAAACGTACAAACGTGTTTAAAGCTACTGATTAAACAGCAGCTTCTTTTTCGATTGCTAACTTACCTCTATAATAACCGCAAGCTCCACATACAGTGTGGTAAACATGCCATTCGCCGCAGTTAGGGCAGATAGCCAAAGTAGGAGCAACTGCCTTGTCATGAGTTCTTCTCTTTGCAGTTCTCGTTTTTGATTGTCTTCTTTTAGGATGTGCCATTTTTCTAAACTTTAATTATTATCTAATATTTTCTTTAATTCATTCCATCTCGGATCTATTTCCTGAGGCTCTTCATTGCCTATTTCTTCACCTTCGGGTAATTCAACTGCAATATCATCATCTTCCTCATCATCACCTGAAGTACGCAAATGTTTGCTCAGCTTGCCTACCATGCCTTTATTACATTTACCCGGAGCATGCACATGTTTCATAGGTATATTCAATGCTATGAACTCATACAAGAACCATGCAATGTTAATGTAACCGTCTTCCTCAGGAACCACGACAATATCACCTTCTTCGGCAAATGAGGGCCCCAATTTGACTTTCAGCTTATCTGATGTCGAAATAGGTAATTCCATTTCATCCAGACAACGGTCACATGGTACAATGACAATACCTTCAGTCTGGAACTCTAACAAAAAAACGCCAGATGTCTTTTTCACATTCAGCTCCACTGTCAGCTTTCCTTTTTGCACTTCTGGTCCATCCAGATCTACAAAGAATTGATTATCCAGCGTAAACTCATACTTAGCAGAGTCCGCCTTCATATTCTTCAATTCTATCTTATATTTATCAAACTTTCCCAAAGCAATACTATATAAATCGGGCGACAAAGATACAAATAATATTCCATTATCATACCATAATCGGCAGATATTTTTGAATTTAACTCCTTTTTCGGCCGTTTTATCTATTACAAAAGCCTCTCCTCCTACTAAAAAAAGGAGGAGAAAAATAAAAAAGCCCCCAGTTCATAAAACCGGAGGCTTTCATTAAAACGGCAGCTACCTACTCTCCCACTGTTACGCAGTACCATCGGCGTGGTGAGGCTTAACTTCTCTGTTCGGAATGGGAAGAGGTGGAACCCTCACGCTATAGCCACCTGAAGAAGGTTGACATATTGTAAGCTTGTATTAGTAAT
>NZ_JADNRM010000017.1 GCF_021730445.1 Phocaeicola faecalis
CCATAGTCTTTATGAGAAATAAGTATACATTTCAATCATATTGTCACGTTTCTTGCATTTTGCTTGTAGGGGCAGGCTGAAAAGAGGTGTAGAAAGTACACAAGGGATTGTGAAGGGACTCGGGAAGCGCGGCTGAAGGGAGGATGAGGGGATGTGCTGTCATTCTTAACCGACTGATTATGTGAGTGTTTTAATTAAAATGTAAGGATGAACGGAAAAGAAGGATGACCGGCTTAATGAGGGGATGATGCAATCTGCCCCTACATGAAAAACATACCGAGCTTTATTAAAAAGATGCCGAGCTTTTCTGAAAACACAACGACCTTTTTCAAAAAGACTTTGAGTTTTTTTTTAAACACCAAGGTCTTTTTGGAAAACATCAAAGTCTTTTTTGCAGCATGGGAAGTGTGTCAAAACGAAACTGGGCTATCCCATCGTCAGTTGTAGGGGCAGGGTTCGCCTGCCCGAAGACACAAAACAAACCGTTTTCGGGCGAGCAAACCTCGCCCCTACGCACGAAACGACAGCATTATCCACATTTTGACCCCCCTGTTTGTAAAGTGTGTACGTACGCATCGGTCTACACATACGGTGGCATAAGCCCACACGTATATATGTCATTGTGTCAGGCTCCGTCATATTGAGGTGCCGGGATTGGATTAGTTTGTCTTCCCTCTTGACAAAGGCTTTTTTATGTTGTATATTTGTAGTTCGTCAAATCTAAAAAGAAGTGCTCATGAATGTATTCGCCACTCTCAAAACAGTCTTCTTCGGAAGCAAATTCCTGTCAAGCCCTGTTCCCTCCGACGGAACACCGCGCCGTGACCTCGTATCTGCCCTCAACGGATTGATGCCGCTTTGTCGGACCATGCCCGGTGTGCACCTGGCAGTGGATATTCGCGAAGGCCGGGTGGCTTTGGTGTTGGACTGGACTCCGCGCACCGACAGAAATGCGCTGGCGGGCAGTTACCATTATATAGTTTCCGATGAAGACGGAGTGAAGGAAGTGGACAAGTCACAGGTTCTTCTTGCTGAAAACGGCAAGGGAAACTTGCCGGAAAGCAGAGACGGTTTTTTCGGGTGTCCGACAAACTTAACAGAAGAAACGGAGGAAGATTCCGTGCGACTGGGAAGCGTTCAAAAGGTTATGAATACTGTAGGCTCGAAAGACATTAAAAAGGAAGTCGAACCAACATCTTTGGAAGATATCCGAAAGGAACTCGGAGTGAAGTCCTCGAAATATATTGAAAATAAAGTCGGAGTGATATCTTCGAAAGACATCCGAAAGGAGCCCGGACTGAAATCCTCGAAAGATGTTGAAAAGGAAGTCGGACCGATATCTTTGGAAGATACTGAAAAGGAAGCCGCGCCCATATCTCCGGAAAAAACTGTTGGGAAGGCGAAATCACGTTCCTTAATGCAGGAAGTGACCGCTTTTCTCACCTCCCGCTACCACTTCCGGTTCAACGTGCTGACCGAGGAAACCGAGGTGGCGGGCGTGGAACACAGTATTCCCGATGACCATTTGCGCTACGCCAAGGTGGACGAACGGTGGATGAACTCGCTCAGTCTGGAAGCCATCGAAGCGGGCATAGACTGCTGGGACAGGGATATCCAACGCTTTGTGCGCTCGCGCCGCATCAGCGAATACCATCCCTTTACCGCCTACTTTGAGCAGCTTCCCGAATGGGACGGCACCGACCGGGTATCGGCACTCGCCCGCAGGGTGTCCGACGACCCGGTATGGGTGAACGGTTTCCACCGCTGGATGCTGGGACTCTCCGCCCAATGGATGCAGTTCCGGCCGGATACCAACCGCGCCAACAGCGTGGCACCCCTGCTGGTGAGCAGTCGTCAGGGACTGGGGAAAAGTACGTTCTGCCGCCTGTTGATGCCCGATGCGCTGAAAGCCTACTATACAGAGAGTTATGACCTCAGTTCCCCGGCATCCGCCGAAGCCAGGTTAGCTGCCTACGGCCTGATTAACCTGGATGAATTCGACAAACTCAGCGCGTCCAAAATGCCCCTGCTGAAGAATCTGATGCAGGCTTCCGCGCTGAATATTCGCAAGGCCTACAAACGCAGTGCCTCGGCACTTCCCCGCATCGCCTCGTTCATCGGCACCAGCAACCGGGAAGACCTGTTGGTGGACCGCACCGGCTCGCGACGTTTTCTCTGTGTCAGTCTGGAACACGCCATTGACTGCGTCACGCCTGTAGAGCATGAGCAACTGTACGCCCAACTCAAGGCGGAGCTTCTGTCCGGTGAACGCGGCTGGTTTAACAAGGAAGAGGAACAGGCCATACAGCAACACAACGCACTGTTCTACAAGCATGTACCCGAAGAGGAGGTGTTCCGCCTCTGTTTCCGCTTTGCCACGGAAGAGGACCATCCGCAGGAGGTGCTGACCCTTTCCGCCACCCAGTTGTTCGAGCGGATGAAGTCCGCCCATCCCTCGGCCATGAGGGGTATGACGGCCTACAGCCTGAGTCGCATCCTGCCCCAGTTGGGCGAGCGGGTGCATACTGCCAAGGGGAATGTGTATCGGGTGGTGGAATCGTATTAGCAATAGTGGAAGCTTTATCAGCAGTTCGTTAGGCTTGTTCATGCCGGATAAATACCGGAGAAACAACGTAGAATCAATGGATAACTGGACTTTACAGACTTGCTAACCACCGCAGTAGTATAAAATAGTTTAACAATGTATAATTGGTGGTAAGATAACAACAACCAGTCTTTAAAAGGCATATTTTTATTAAAGATTATGAGGAACACAGCAAACATAAATAATATCTCTGGAAGTAACCGATTTTTCATGTCCTTACTGTCCCTTGCCTTCTTTTTGTTTGCCATTGTTTGCCGTCCTTTGGCTGCCCGGACTTTTAAGGGAGGAGGACTGACTTCTGCTCTTTATAATTTGGAAAAACTATTAAAACAACAGCATAAAGAGTAATCTTTATCATAAAAAATAATGGAAATGCGGCTTTATAATGTAAGGTTATTATTTTTCTTTTTCCTGTGTCTGTTGATTGGTCATACGCTTACTTGCCATTCGCAGGAGAGAACCATGCCGGAATCCAGAGAACTTGTCTACCTCCAGACGGACAAAGGGATTTATGAGACGGGTGAAGACCTTTGGTTCAAGACATACGTTATGGATGCTCAGAACCTTGCTCTTTCCGAGCGAAGCAAGACGCTGTTTGTGGAGATGCTCAATGCCAAGGATAGCATCGTGTGGCAGGAGAAATATCCCGTCCTCTCCGGTATTGCCGAAGGGCACATGTATATAGATAAGGACTTGAAAGAGGGCGATTACCGCATCCATGCCTATACCCGCTTTTCTTTTCTGAATGACACGTTGCGTCCGGTCTATCCCAAGAAGATACGTGTTGTAAAGAGCATAGCCTACAAAGGAACGGACAGCCCTCAGGAAAAAGACCAACCTGTCGCCCGTCTTTCGTTCTTCCCCGAAGGTGGTGATTTGATTGATGGCATCCCCACCAAGGTGGCTTTCAAGGCACAGGATGCCAAAGGGATGCCCGCAAAAGTGGCAGGCCGATTGCAGGAAAACGGCAAGGAAATTGCGCGTTTGGAAACCGTGCATGATGGCATGGGATTTGTTTTCATACTTCCGCGAAAAGAATCATCCTACAAAGTAGTATTGTCCGATGGTCGGGAGTTTCCGTTTGCCGAGGTGACAGCTTCCGGCATGTCCATCCACCTGCGGAAACAGACCGATGAGTATTTGGAATTTCATCTTTCCCAGCCCAAGGAAGCTACTCCACAGAAAATAAGGCTGACAGGCAGAATGAGAGGCAAACTCTATTGTATGGCGGAAGGTACTTTACAGAATATTCTACGGATTAAGATTCCTGTCAAAGAGTTTCCCTTACAGGGCATAGCCGAGTTCACTTTATATAATGAGAACGGCCAGCCAATGGCGGAACGCTTGGTATATGTCCATCCCGAGCGTAAGTTGCACATCGAGTTGAACACGGACAGTGCACGCTACTTTACCCGTGGCAAAGGCAAGCTGAACGTAAAGGTAACGGACGAGGCGGGCAAGCCTGTACAGGCGCATTTGGGGCTGAGTCTTTTCGATGGTGCTTATCAGAATGAGTTGAATCCAGAGAATATGCTATCGTATTGTTTACTTTCCACCGAGATAAAGGGTAATATCCACAATCCGGCGTATTACTTTGATGGCAACAACAAAGACCGCCTGTCAGCTCTTGATTTATTGCTTCTCACCCAAGGATGGCGCAGGTATGTATGGGAGAAGGCTGATACGGCAATGCTGGCGGACTGTTTCCTTTCGGATGAAATCAAGGGAAGGCAGATTCTCGGCAAGAAAAAGAAGCGGAAAGAGTTGGGGAATGGAGAGCAGTTGCTACAAGTTTCCGGTCCAAGCACTGAAAGCCGTTTTGTGCTTATAGACTCTTTGGGAAAGTTCGTGGTGCCGACGGACTTGATGCTCGGATTGCGAGGCGGATATGTCTATTTGAAACCCATGCTGGATAAAGACGAATACAAGCCTTCCGTCATCGTGGAAGAGACTTTTGGTAAGGCAGGCAGCTTGCGGAAGTCTTGCCAGTCTTATTTCCCATATATGAATCCTTCGCAAGTGTTGTCGGAATTGCAGCTTGATTATCCCATTATCAGTCAGGATAGCAGTATTCTTTTGTCTGAGATAACAGTTACAGGTAAGAAAGGAAGAGTGTTTCGGGATAAGATGATGGGAAGATTGGATAGTTTGGCACAAATGACTTTGGGAGTTTCATGGATTTGCGGATGTAAGTCAGATTGTGGAACCTTCCTGAATGATTATAAAGGATATTCACATCATCCAATAGGATGTCCGGGTGCTCCACCCAAAAAGAAAGCACCTCCTGTTATTGGAGAGACGTATGCGCTTATAAAATATGAACCTGTGGGGAAAAAAGGTGAATGGAATGATGGATGGATTGTAACTGCTAAGGATCATGTCATTTATCAGGGAGAGGAATTTACCGAAGAAGAACTTCTTCGCATGAACAACCTATGGCGTGTAAAAGGCTATTACGGCACGCGTGAGTTCTACCAACCCGATGAGCTGGACATGCAAAGCCCGATGCCGGATGCGCGGAACGTCTTGCTGTGGAAACCGGACATTGTCACCGATGAGAAAGGAGAAGCCGAAGTGGAGTTCTTCTGCTCGGACATCAATACAAGTTTTGTGGGCGTGATGGAAGGGACGGATGGCTTAGGAAACTTAGGCACGTCGCAATGTGAGTTCAGGGTACTGAAACCATAATCATCCATAAAGGTATGAAAGAAACCGATATGGATTTTGTACATTTGCATCCTGAAGTTACGAAAAGAGTGTAATTTATTGGAAATGAGCGTAGGTTAATTGCTCTTGATAGTAATAGGTTACGATTTAGTTAGTTATCTACTGCATTATCCTTCTGCGCGTTGCGTAACCTTCAAAGAACTCTTCGTATGCAAAAGTAGCTATTTAATTCGAGATTTTGATATAAACTCCCGTTTTTTATCCCCTCATTCATAAGAATTTTCCGTAAAAGCGGTATTGTCCGTCGGCACACCATTGCCCAAAACGAGTTTGGAACAAACGTGTGCCGACTACCGCATAGCTGGAGAAAAGGGCATTGCCTCACGCCTAAACGATGTTTAGACAGATGAAGCAATGCCCCTTTCTTTTGCGCCTATGCCAAGAGATGCTTTTACGGGTTTTCAAATGATTTTTCTTTTTTCGCTGTCTCTTTTGCCGGAAGCGGAAAGTGAATGCAGAGTGTGTCAGCCTGCCCCATGAATGAAACAGGCGCCCACACACAGCCGGACAAACCGGGAAGAATGATTGTTGCCACCCGGCTGAACAAGTTCCGTCGGATCGGAAACAATCATACTTCCTTTGTTGTGGTTTGCCCTTTTCACGCTTCCGGTGATGTCTTTTTCCTTTTGGTGATTCTTTTTTTTACGGATTTTCCCCTGAAGTTTTTTTCTACACAATCTGCCTCTGTTTTCGTTTACCTCCATTTTGCGCCTTTCAGTAAGCCGCATCAGTCAGTCATTTTCGTTCTGGGCGCAAAGGTAATTCCGGGATTGGACGGGAAAGCAAGGTCAAGCCTCCTGTTTTCGGTAAAAATCTCCAGCCCTGCGGGTAGTATTTTGACCGAAAAACCTTGCATTCCCTAATCCCTACCTTTTCAAGCACCCGAAACGAAAACGACCGATGCGACAGAAAGACGCATAAAAAAAATGTCGGATAAACGAGAGGCAGATAAGATAGTTTGAAACTCAACTCCCTCAGCTCTTGAATCCGCATTAAAAACAAAAAAATCAAAAACAGCGAAGATATGACGGCAACGGCAAATTTCAGACAAATGGCGCAACACATCGGGTTGGCGATATGCGGCTTGATGATGCGCACCGCCTTCGGGGTGTTCGGCATCCTTTGGGGCATCATCAGAGAGATTGTAAACGGAGTGTTCCGAGTGGCGATAGGTGTAATCGTGGCTATCCTTTCCACCATTGCCTTCTTTGGCTTCATCCTTTGGTTATTCACCCTTTAACCCTTACCGACATGGCAAAAAGAAACAGCAAGACGGCAGCGCAGCAGTGCAGATATTACGAGGTGGACAACATCTTCGTGTATATGGTGGAAACGTACATCAACGGCAATTTTGAAACTTTCCGAAGATTGTACCACGAACTGAACAAGGACGCACGGAGGGATTTCATGGACTTCCTTCTCAGCGAGGTAGAGCCGACCTATTGGAGAGAGATACTGAAACAGATAATCTAAAAATGACAGCGATATGAAAGGAACAGACCATTTCAAGAGAACGATATATATGTACTTGGAACAGCGTGCGGAGGAAGATGCGCTATTTGCAAAGAAGTACCGCAACCCTGCCAAGAACATGGACGAGTGCGTGACCCACATTCTGAACTATGTGCAGAAAAGCGGTTGCAACGGTTTCACGGACGGAGAGATATTCGGGCAAGCCATCCACTACTATGAGGAAAACGAGATAGAGGTGGGCAAACCGATGGACTGCCAAGTGGTTGTGAACCACGTTGTGAAACTCACGGCAGAGGAAAAGGCGGAGGCACGTCAGAACGCTGTCCGCAAATACCAAGAGGAGGAACTCCGCAAGTTGCAGAACCGCCACAGACCGTCAGCGAGAAAAGAAAACCAACCCCAACCCTCATTATTTGATTTAGGCTTATGAAACCGAAGACCAAGATACAGAAAGAGGTGGCAAGACTTTCCGCCAACCTTCGCCCCATATCAGCGACACAAATAGATTGGGCATACCGCCACTGCGTTGAGCATATCGGCTACCGCACCAAGAAAGGGAACATCACCTGTTCCGACTGCGGTCACGAGTGGCACAGCGACAGCGGACTATGCGACACCCTTGAAGGCTGCACCTGCCCCAAATGCCATGCCGAACTCAAAGTGCAGGACACACGCAGACGCATCTACAAGGAAACGCAGAATTTCAGCGTGATAACCACCTGCAAAGGGTATCAGGTAATCCGCGTGGCGCAGGTCAGATGCGAGAGCAGGAAAGGCGAACCGATGCGTTTCTACTGCCACGAGGTCGTGCAGCGTTGGATTTCACCCGACGGCAAGGTTACGGACATGGCGTTGCTCCGTGGCTTCCTTTTCTGCTATTGCGATGTGTGGGCATTAGGCAGCGATATGGAGGTAAGACCGCACAACAGCCTATACGATGATGTGGTGGCAAGAAGCTGTGCATATCCAAAGATGAGGATATTGCCCCAACTCAGACGTAACGGCTTCAAGGGCGATTTCCACGGCATCTCCCCCGTGCGTCTTTTCAAAGCCTTGCTTTCAGACCCAAGAATTGAAACCCTTATGAAAGGCGGTGAGATTGAGGTCATGAAACACTTTCTTTTCAATACCCGTACTGCCGATGAATGTTGGGCATCATATCTGATTGCCAAGCGTCACAAGTATCAGATAGACAACCTCTCAATGTGGTGCGACTATCTGCGTATGCTCAAAAAACTCGGTCAAGACCTCCGTAACCCGAAGAACATCTGTCCCGAAGATTTCATGGCGGCACACGACAACGCAACCCGAAAAATTGAAGCCATACACGAGAAGGAAAGAGCCGCAGAGCAACGCCGTTGGGAGATTGAAAGGCGTGAGCGTGAGCAACAGCGACAACTCCAACGAAAGAAAGATGCGGAGGATTTCATCGCCAACAAATCCAAATTCTTCGGCTTGGTAATCACGGACGAGGAAATAATCGTCAAGGTGCTTGAAAGCATAGACGAGTATTACAACGAGGGCAAGACGCAGGGCATCTGCGTGTTTGGCAGTGGATACTACAAGAAAGCCGACACCCTCATACTATCGGCAAGGATTGGCGATGAGATTATTGAAACCGTAGAGGTGGACTTGCGAACCCTCGAAGTGGTGCAGTGCCACGGCAAGCACAACCAGGACACCGAATATCACGAGCGCATCATAGACCTTGTGAACAAGAACGCCAACCTTATCCGTGAGCGGATGAAAGCGGCATAGCATAACCCCTAAAACAACATTGATATGGAAGTAAGAATTGAAAGTATGATTTGTGTGTGGGATGATGCAATCCCCACGATGTTCCTTGAATTTGTGAACCTCCTCACTCTCACAACGAGTGAGGGGGAATTGAGAAAGAGCGTAAAGGAGTTTGCCGAGAAGCACGAACTTGACAAGTTTTTCCTTTACGGCTTCGGCTCACACCATTTCTACCTGCACCAACGCTACACAAGCAACCCCGAAATGGTGATGAAGAACAGAGTTCTGTCAGTACATTTTTAACCATCTAAAAAGCAACATTATGACAACACGAATGACCATCAACGGAGTAAGCACCTGCGCGGAAGCAGGTACGGAGAAATACGAGCGTTTCCAATCGGGTATCGGAAGACGCAGGCGGACACTTGTGCAGTACGACTACCGCCACCCCATAGACAGAGAATTGTTCTCTTGTGTCAAACCCACGTTGGACGAGTGCCGAGCCGCACGGGACAAGTGGCTGAACGCAAAGAAGGGAAAGGAGGACAGACTATGAACACGACCTATCAAACGCTGATAGTCAAGTTCAGCGAACCTATCACGGCATTGGACGGTATCTTTGACGATACCGGAGCGTGGGGAACGGACACCCTCAAGGGGTGGATAGATGATTACGAAAGCACACGTTTCACCGCCACCGACAGCCATACGGCAGTCATCACGAGCGAGTACAATATGGAATGTGTGAAAGAGTGGCTACAACGGCAGACCCCCATTTCCGAAATGCGAGAATTTTGAACGGGATGGCGGTGTCCGCACCGCCAATACTTAAAACCCTAAAAACAAAAGATATGATAGCCAAGACGATATTACAGCAGATAGGCGGAAAACGCTTCACCGCCATGACAGGTAGCCGTGATTTCATAGATATGGGCAACGGCTTACGGATGAGCCTTGCAAGGAACAAAACAAGTGCCAACCGCCTTGACATCATCTATGACGAAGGGGCAGACCTCTACAATATGCGCTTCTACCGCAGGACGTTCAGCAAAAAGACCTTTGAGTGCAAGACAAAGGACATTGCCGTACACGAGGGTATCTATTTTGATATGCTGGAGGAAATGTTCACGATGGTGACGGGACTTTACACACGCTTTTGAGTGGCGGGGCGGCGAGAGCCGCCCTACTTTCTTTCAGTGAGCATGATGGCGGACAAAGAAAGTAGCAAAGAAACCTTTGTCCAATCTGCGATAACTAAAAAATCCGCAAGTAAAACTTGCGGAGGCTATATATTGGGTCGTTATTTTTTGGTGGAGGGGAATGATAATCTCGAACCGTTGAACTACACATTTCTGCTTCGTCTCCATTTCCCCCAACGATTTGATACGTTCAATCATTTTTGTTGTTCCTTTCTGAATTTTCCTAAATACTTTCTTCATAATTTCGCTATACTTTTTATGGTTAATAACTATGTTTTGTATTGCTCTCACAACACTTACAACTTGAAGTGTTATTTGGAAACCGATAGGCAAAAATGGCTCAACGATGTCAATTAACGAGAAAATCCTACGATAATCTATCAAGTGATAGAGCAAAAGACGTGCCAAGTTAAATATGGCACGTCTTTTGCCAGTTTTGTCAGTCCTTTTATGGGATATACAACAGCGCAAACTCCGCCTTTCTCCGTTTGAGCAGCATGGCGTGGCGTTTTCCTTTGTAGTTGCAGAAGGCTATATACTCACGGTAGATGTTCCTGTCACCAGCTTCCAGCTTCTTGATTAAGGTGCTTTTGGGGATTGTTTTGCTGCCTAACAGCTTCGCCGGTCCCACATTGTAAGCTAACGTGCCAAGCAAAATCGAATCAACCCCGAATTTACGGAACATGGCGACAAATTTGCGCAGGTCTTTCCGCAAAAGTTCATCCGCATCCCGTTTTGTCATGGTTCGTGCCGAATACTTCTCGTTTGGCAAAAGTTTGTGACCCCAACCGACGTATGGGTAGTGTTTTTCTGAGTGCCAGCCTTCAAAGTAGCGGCAGCATAAAAAAGCACGTTCCATAAGCGGCAGTCGGTAGATTGCCGCCTGCCCGTCCGTTCCCTCTTGGCGGCTGATCTGCGCGGACACAGAACAGACCGTCAGAAGTGAACAGAGCATTGTCATGAATACACGCATCATTTCAACAAGGGGCTGAAGTTGCCGATGGGAACGATGGTAAGATCGTCGTCCTTTACATTCCTGTTGTTGAAGTCAAATTCCAGTTCGTAGGAGTTGCTAAAGTTATCCTCCACCACCACGATGAAATTATGCGCCTCATCACCCGCCGCCGTGTAGTACAGGCGGAATTTTTCGTTCTCCAGCAGGTAGCGGTCGTTAGGCAGGAAGGTGATGCCGTTATCCATTTTGAGCGAGCCTTCCCCCTCGAACTGGAAATAGCGGATGGTATAGAGCGTACCCGAAAAGTCGCCCTCCTTTTTCAGTTCACAGCGGATTTCCACTGTCTGCCCCTTTACTACCTTGTTCGGCACGGGCATGACCTCCACCGTGAAGGGATAGGACTGCTGGATGTCCATGTCATCGTCACATGACACGAGGGTGAATGACATGGCGGCTATCAGGCATAACGCCACTGCCTTGAATATTGATGTTCTCTTGTTTCTGTTGTTCAGTATGTTCATTGTTCTTCGATTTTTAGATGGTTGTTTTTCTGTTTTTTCGTTGTCAGTTGCAGGTACTCGTTCAAGTCCTTGCAACCGTCATAGAGGGAGGAACGGTCGGTGACACGTTCCCCGTATCGCATGGTAAGTGCGGCAAGCGTCCGCCGTCCGGCTTCGTCACGGTCGAGGAAGCAGCCGATGCGCCCGTATCCGTCCAGCAATCCCGCCGCCTTCTCCACGTTGGCGACTGAGTTCAGCACAAGACAGTCAGCGTTACCGGTTACACCAAGCGTCACGGCAGAGAGAAAGTCCATGAAGCCCTCGAACACGAGGCACTCGTCAGCCGGGATGTCATTCGCCTTTACCAGTGATACAGACTTCGGAGGTATGCAACCCTTGAAATATCGGCTTCTGACTTCATAGCCACCTGCCATGTTCGGAAAGCCAACGGCAAAATACCGTTTCCCACGCACACCGTAGTTCAAGCGGCAGCAGTGACGGGATGCGATGGCGTAAGGGATGCCCCGTTCCTCTAAATACTCCGTCAGCAGTGAGCGGAGCAGCGGAGCGACCTCCACATCCTCAAAAACGGATTCGGTCGGCTTCGAGAGATAGACGGGCTTTTCCCATCCGGCAACCGTCATATTGGCGGCTTCCGCTATGAACTTCGCTTGCTTCATGAAGTCATCGCTTTGCAGAAACTCCCCGGCAAGCGTGAAGATGTCGCCGCCCTTGCCCAAACCGAAGTCGTACCAGAGCTGTTTCGCCACGTTCACACGGAAAGAGGATGTGCGCTCGCCCCTGTACGGGGCAAGATACCACAGCTCGTTACCGCTCCTTCTGACAGGCTCATGCCCCAGCCGTGCGAGAAAATCCGCAAGCGGCATCCTTCTGACAGCATCTATTTCCGTCCTTTCCATGCCCGTGTCAGTTGATGATGAACTTGATACCGACCCCGAACTGCGTGTGGAACTTCCGTGTGTCGCCACCCCAAAGGCAACGCTCCCGCAGGTTGGCAAGCAGGGCGATACGGTCTGCCACGTAACACTCCACATCGAGCGTCAGCGCACCGCCGTAGATGAAGGCGTCCCGGTCGTGCAGCGTGGAGCCGTCATGCAGCACCTTCTTCCCCCAATTTACCGCCTCATATCCGGCGAGAGCCGAAGCCCCGGCATAGACGAAAACAATCTTTCGGGCGTCCGACAGTATCTTGAAGTAATAGCCGCCCTCCGCCGTGAACTGCGCCACGGGTATCTTGGTGTCCTTGTAGGGATTGTTCTTCAACAGGTATTCGCCACCGAACACCCACTTGTTCCCCTTCTTCGTGTAGGTGGAGAGAGCCGCCCCGAAGCTGTACCCGCCGTCCTTGCCGCCGAGATTGAAGCCGTCCGCCATGTCCGCCCTCACCTCGATGCCCTGCATCTTCGGCAGACACCGCTGGGCGTGCGCCTGCCCTGTAAAAAGGGCAAGCGACGCGATGATTATTGCGATGTACTTTCTCATGGTCAGCGTACTTGAAGTTCGTTGATGGTACCCGCGCGTACCAAATCCTCGTTCTCAATCACGAAGGACTGGTGACGGCCGCCGTTCTTCTCGTTCAATTCCACCACGAGGCACTTGTCATCGGGGATGGTGAACTTCGCCATCGTGAAGACCGTGCGCTCGCTCTTTTTGCCCGGCACGAGGGTGGCGTAGTTCTGCGCGCGGAGCGGCAGAATAATCTGCTCCTGCACGGCAGTACGCTTCGCAACCTTCTTGTCCACGATTTTCCAAGTGATGTAGTCCACATCGAAAGGCACGTTGCTCTGGTTCTTTATCTCCGTGTGGAAATAAAGCAAGCCGTTGTGCGTGTAGATGCCTTTCAACAGGTATTGGATGCCGAAACGCTTGCAGCCGATATGCTTCACCTCGCGCTTGTTCTGTTTGTGGATGGACTTCATGATAAGGCGCACCAGCATCGGGCTTTCGCTGCCCAGCTCTTTCAGATAGATTTCCTGCGCGTTGTTCGGGCGGTTCACCGTGCTGCCGTCATGGATGAAGTCGCACATCTCCACGTTGAGCAACAGCGGTTCGGCGGCGTACTTCACGTTGAAGGTGTAGAAACTGCCGTCCTCCGTGATGACGGACATATTCGTTTCGTTGGGAAAATTCCTTACGGTAGCCTTCACACGGATGATGTTCTCCGCTCCGTCGGCTTTCCCGGCAATCAGGTCGGGCGAGCCTAAATCGACATAGCGCACCTCCGCCGGAAAAATGACGTGGACGGTCTTGTCGTAGGTCACTTCCAGACCGTGCGGCGGTATCATGCGGTCGAAGGTCAGCTTGCGTGACAGCCCGTGATATAGGTCGCCGTCCGCCTCCTTCTGCGGATAGACCTCCTTCGTCAAGGTCGGTTGTTCACTTCCGTTGGTCGTTTCAACGGTTACATTCTCCTGCGCGTTGGCAGTTATGATGCCCATAGCGAGGGCAAACATGATGATTACTTTTCTCATTACTTTTGGATTTTAGTGGTAATTTTTATTGTTTTCAATATTTTTCTTGGTAAAGCATGACCCTGTACCCGGCTTTCAGATGCACCTTGACGGTTCGCATCTTTTTGGCGATGTACTGGCTCGTGCCTTGTATCAGCCCCTTGCCCAAGTCGGAGGCGAGCTGCGCCCCGGCATTGGTGGAGATGTTGATGCTGCTTCCCAGCGAGCCGCCCATGTTGGCGGCGACCTCCCGGACGGCGTTCATCTCCATCGAGTTCGGGATGAAGATGCCGGGCTGTCCGTCCGTGTCATAGACCGCAAGCTCCACGGGGATAATCGTGCCGTCGTATTCCAGCGAGGTAATCTCGATGTCGAGCCGCTCACCCTGTATCTTGCCCGTGCCGACCACCACCGCACCCCGGGGTATTGTCCTGCCTGCCACCGCCATAGGCTCCAGCAGGCGCAGCCTTACCGTCTGCCCGTCCGTCACGCTCTGCGCCCCATGCACGCACGCCGGTATGGTGTTCCTGTCCAATACCTCCGCCGTGCCGACAGCCGTGTTGAAACCCCGGTTGCGTTCCTGCGATAAGGCGGCGACAAACTCCGCGTTACTCATAGGCTGTGAGAGTGAAGAAACTACTTGATGCTCCACCTGTCTGATAGGCATTGCCTTGTTCTTCTTCCCTTTCTGCACGGTAGTTGGCTCTGCCCTCTGTTCCGCCGATGGCTGTCCTCCGTTCTGACCGCCCATGTACTTTGCCGCCAGCTCGTAGGACTTCTCCATAAGAGCCACCTGCTCGTCCATAGAGGAAGCCTTGCCCCTCTCGCTTTCCAGTTCCGACTCCAGCGATGCGATGCGCTCCAACAATTCGTCCATCTCCGCATTGTCGTTTTTCGGCTGGTCGTAGAAGTTTCCGAGCGTGGCGTTCAGGTCACGGTAGGCGGCTGCGGAGGACTGGATGGTCTGCGGCGTGGCTGGCTTTGCCCTTTCTTCCTTGCCGCCCGGATTGGCGAGGTCGAAGTCCACTCCGTTCTCCGTTCCCGCTATCTCGCGGTCGAACATGTCGCCCAGCTGCCCGATGGCACGGTTGCGGCTCTCCTGACGCTCTTCCATCTCCCCATGCTCGTAGGCTTTCAGCTTGTCGCCGATAATCTGCCGGTTCGCCTTGTCAGCGTCGGGCATCTCGGTGTTGTATCCGTCCGTTCCCGGCGGTTGCTCCTTGCCGGAGGACGGGGCGAATATCAGCCACATCGCCCCGATGAACACCAACACCATAGCGGGCAGCACGATCATCTTCTGCCGTTTCAGCCGTTGCGCCTCTGTCAGCGGTTCGCGCTCCTTTTTCGGTTTCCCCGTTTCGGGAGCAGCTTTGTTCTCTTTCGTCGGTTCATTCTTTGTCTGTTCCATATAAATAAGGTGTTAAGTGATTGCCTGTTTCCGCCGGGGTCGGCAGTTCCACCCGTCCGGCGTGTCCCGTTTCCATATGTGAGCCGTCGTTCCTGCCGATGTCATAGACGGCTCTGCCGAAGGTGTAAAGGGCAAGCACCGCGAAGGCGGCGAACATCCCCAGCACGATGCGGCGGCGTGTTTCCGGCGGCAAGCCGTCCAGATACCCTTTGAGACTTGCCGCCAAGCGTTTCCGTTTGTCGTGGAGTTTCCAATACATGCCCCACATTGATTTTCTGATACTTTTCATGTCCTGTTACCGTTTGATAGTCTGTAAATCCTTGTTCTCAATGATGGTGAAACCCTCGATGGTAAAACCGTTCGGGTTGTCATCCGACCGCGATGCGTTCAGCAGGCGGCAGGTGGTCACGAGGCTGCGCTCGGTGACGTTGCTCTGCCGGATGATTTTCTGTGTGGCGTAGGTCACGGCACGGTAGGGATAGGCGTTGAAGTCGCACACCACGCTGTCCACCTTCAGCACTTGGTTGATGTTCCCGGCGATGATGCGGTTGTAGTACCCCTTCTCCGCGAAGTCCGAATAATAGTGGTACACGCTCTTGTCCGCCAGCAGCAAGGCACGTTTCACGTTGTGTTCAATCGCGCTTTTTTCAGGTGATAGCGTGAAGAACATCTCGTGGAAACGGCGCACATGTTCCCGTGCCTCCGCCGGGCGGTTCTGCGACAAATCCTGAGACAAGGCGAGCATCAGGCTCTTGCCGTTGTCCAGCACATAGATTTTCTCCCGTTGCTTCTCTGCGAAACGGTAGGAGTTCCACACGCTCCACACCGTCACCACGGCGCACAGCGAGAGGAAGACGATACCGAACAGGCGTATCTGCCTGAACGACGATTCGATGTTTCTAAGTGATTTGAATTCCATTTATATTTTCCAATTTATGATTGCACATTGATTATTTCAGCAATTTGCCGACACGTCCGACTGCGTTTCCTGCGGCTGCACCCGCCACGCTGCCCGCCATGCTTCCGGCTCGTCCCGCCATCTGGTTCACGTTGCGACCGTAACCGCCCATGCCTCCGGCTTGGATAATCCAGCCCGCAACGGTGGGAATGGTAAAGTAGCCGATGATGCCGATGCAGAGGAATACGATATACACCCCGTCGCTCGAATCCAGCGAGAAGTTCGGGTCTGCCTGCATCCGCTCGATGTCGTTTTGCAGCATCAGAACCTGTATCTTCGCCAGTATGGTGCTGAACATGTCCGATACCGGTAGCCACAGATAGACCTGTATATAGCGGCATATCCACTGCGTGAGCGTGTTTTGGAAACCGTCCCATACCGACAGGGCGAAGGCTATCGGACCGAGAATCGCCAGCACCACGAGAAAGAAGGTGCGGACGGTGTCTATCACGAGGGCGGCGGCTTGGAACAGCAGTTCGAGTATCTCGCGGAAGAAGTCGCGGATGCTCTTCTTCATGTTGTACATTCCCCGGTCGATATACATTCCCGCCATCGTCACCATGTCGGAGGGCGACCAGCCGAGTTCCTCCAGTTGCTTGTCAAATTCCTCGTTGGACACGAGGTAGGCGGTTTCGGGGTTGCGTACCATCGCCTCGTATTCCAGTTTGTCCTTCTGCTCCCGGTATCGGTTCATGTCCAGCGTTTCCGCCTCCAGCATCTTTGCCGTGCCCTGTACGACGGGTGAGAGGATGCTGTTTATCGTGCCCAGCACCACAGTCGGGAAGAACATGATGCACAGACCGATGGCAAAAGGACGGAGCATCGGGAATACGTCTATCGGTTCAGCTCTCGCCAGCGACTGCCATACCCGGTAGGCGACGTAGAACAGCGCACCCAGCCCGGCGATGCCTTTCGCCACACCAGCCATGTCCCCACACAGCGGCATCATCTGCTCATAAAGTGAACGTAAAATCTGATGAAGGTTGTCGAACTTCATAGGCTACCAGTATCTTTCGTTCATGTTCCCGTACAGCCCCATGATGCGGTCGAGGTCGTTCTTCTTTTTCGCACGCAGGTAACTCACGGAGATGTTCTTGTTCGTGTAGTAGCTCACGAGGTTGCGGTAACGCTTCATCTTCGAGTGGCAGCGTTCCACCACGTCCATGCGCTCCTTGTCGGTCATGGAGAGCGTGGTGATGTTCACCACGTTCCTGAGTTCCGTCAACACTTCGTTGCTTTCCTCCAGCAGTTTCGTGTAGCCGAAAGCGATTGCGGAAAGCTCTTCGGGTCTGAAATTCCCGTCACGGAGCATCCGTTGGAAACTGTTCACATAGATGTCTGTGATGTCGCCCACCATCAGGATGGTCTGCTGCACCTTGCGGGCGTCCTTGACCAGATTGTTCACCGATTTGAGGGCATCGTAATACTTCTTGCCCTGCTGATAGATTTTCACCGTCTCCTGAAAGTTGCTCACCATGTTCGTGGCGGTCTTGGAGGTATGGATGATGTTTTTGGAGGCATTGATGATGCCCTGCGCTAGATTGCCCGGATCGCTTACGACCCACTGTGCGCTTGCCCTGCCCGCGAAAAGCAGGCACAGGCAGATAATCATTGTTATTCTTGTTCTCATGTTACTTTGGATTTTAGTGGTTGTTATTCTTCGGTCGGATGTCCCGGCTGCGGCTTCACCCGCACATAGTCCCCGTTTGGCGAGAAAGTCAGCACATCCGTGGCCTCGTTGTAGGACACGTCGATGCGGAAGCCGGTGTTCATGAACAGGTTGCCGTTCTCCTCCTGCAAGAGATAGGTTTCCGGCTTGAGCTTGCGGCGCAGACCGCTACGACGGAACACCGTCACTTTGTAGGCTTCGCCCTCCTTGTAGATAAGCACGTCAGGTTTTCCCTCCACGCTCTCCCAGTTCCCGCACAGCATGTCGCGGCGGTTGTCGGCCACGTCGCAGGATTGCAGCATCATGACCGCCAATCCGATAAGGCACTTGCTGACTTGCAGCATTTTCACTTTTGGTAAATTCATACGCGTTTTTCTTTTTTGGTTGATACATTCTGTTTTTTAGTTATTCCTTGTTTCTCCGCCTTTCGGCAAGCTGCCGGATGGCGGCTTCGATGTCGTCGCCCAGCTTCTCCGCCAGACGGTAAACCTCCACTTTTTCCGTTTCCTCGGTGGTGTACGCCAGATACTCTTCCGCGCTGACCTCCGTGGCATAGACCGCCGACTGCGTGCCGCCCAAGCCTATCCACACCTCCTTGTAGAGCCGTGAAGGGTTGTTCGCCATGTTGATGGAGAGTATCTGCGACTTCTCCTTTTCCGTCAGTCCGAGCAACGCCTGTATCTGGTCGAACTTGTTCATATATTTCCTTTGGTCAAGCAGGATTTTACAATCCGAGTTGTTGATAATGCTCTCTTTGACCACCGGAGAACTGATAATGTCGTCCACCTCCTGCGTCACCACGATTGCCTCGCCGTAATATTTTCTGACCGTCTTATACATATAGCGCAGATATTCAGCCATGTTCGCCGATGAGAGGGCCTTCCAAGCCTCTTCCACGATAAGCTGTTTCCGCACGCCTTTCAGCCGCCGCATCTTGTTGATGAAGGCTTCCATGATGATGATGGTCACGACGGGGAACAGTTCGCGGTTTTCTTTAATCGAATCTATCTCGAAGACGATGAACCGCTTGCCGAGCAGGTCGATGTTCTCCGTGGAGTTGAGCAGGAAATCGTAACGCCCGCCCCGGTAATACTGCCGCATGGTGGTGAGCATGTTGTCGATGTTGAAGTCGGACTTCTCCACCTTGATGTCACGCTGTGCCAGTTCCTTGCGGTAGTCGTCACGCATATACTCGTAGAAGGTGTTGAACGACGGCACGATGCTACGGTCGGATTGGATGCGCTCAATATAGGCACTCACGGCACTGCCCAGCTCGCCGCTCTCCGTCTTTGTCACCTTGTCGTCCTCCGACTTCCAGAGCGTCAGCAACAGGGTCTTGATGCTGTCCTTCTTCTCCACGTCGAAGATGTAATCGTCGGTGTAGAACGGGTTGAAGCTGATGGGCTTATCTTCCGTGTAGGTGAAATACACACCGTCCGCTCCGCCTGTCTTGCGTCGGATCATGCCGCACAAGCCCTGATAGGAGTTTCCCGTGTCCACCAATACCACATGTGCGCCTTGCTCATAATATTGGCGCACGAGGTGGTTCATGAAGAAAGACTTGCCGCTGCCCGAAGGACCCAGCACGAACTTGTTGCGGTTGGTCGTGATACCTCGCTTCATGGGCAGGTCGGAGATGTCAAGGTGCAGCGGTTTTCCCGTGAGCCTGTCCACCATCTTGATGCCGAAGGGCGAGAGCGAGCTGCGGTAGTTGGTTTCCTCTGTGAACAGGCACACCGCCTGTTCGATGAAGGTGTGGAAACTCTCTTCCGCCGGGAAGTCCGCCGCATTGCCGGGTATCGCCGCCCAGTAGAGTGTCGGGCAGTCGATGGTGTTGTGGCGCGGCACGCATTCCATGCTTGCCAACTGGCTGCCCACGTCGTTCTTGATATGCTTCAGTTCCTCCGCATCGTCGCTCCACGCCATGACGTTGAAGTGTGCCCGTACCGAGGTCAGTCCGTAGGAATGGGCTTCGTTCAGGTATTGGTCTATCCACTCGCGGTTGATGCTGTTGCTCCTTGAATAGCGAGATAGCGACTGCATGTTACGGGCGGACTTCTCGAACTTCTGCAAGGTTTCCTCACTGTTGTCTATCAGCACATACTGGTTGTAGATATGGTTGCAGGAGAGCAGAAGCCCCACCGGGGAGGCGAATGACAGTCGGCAGTCACTCCGGTCGGTGGAGAGCTTCTCGTAACGGGTGTCGGTAGCCACCTTGCCCGGCAGGTCTTCCGCGTCGGAGAGGGTGTGCAGACACAGGCGGTTGTCGCCGATGCGCATCTCCCTTGCCGAAAGCTCGATGTCCTGCAAGGTGGTGTCACCTTCCGGCATGAGCGAGAAGTAGCGTTCAATAAGTCCCGTCTTTCCCTCAGTACCCACAATCTCATCGGTGGAGAGGCGGCGCAGCCTGACAAGCCCGCTGTCGTTCATGATGCGCTCGAACTGTTCGCAGGCTTCCAAGAACTTGGTCGTGGTTTCCCTGTCCAGCTCCTTCGGGATGATATGTCCCCGGCACAGCGTGCTGAAATTGCTCTGCATCCGGTTACGCTCCTTTGTTGTCTTGGTCAGGTAGAGGTAGCAGGTGTGTTTCAGGTACGGACGCTCGTTGAAGTGACGCTCGAAAGAGCGGCTTAAAAAGCTCATGTCGTCCTTCTGAAGCTCCGGTTTGTAGCGTTCCTTGATGAACCAGTCCTGTTTGTGGACGACGGAGTAGTCCGGCAGCACCTTGATAGCCTTGCACCAGCAACTGTGTATCGCCTCGTACTCCGCACCCGTCACGGTGTAAAGTTCCGGTAGTTCCACCTCGAAAGCCACCGTGATGTCGGCGTCCTTTGAGATGATGCAGCCATGCTCCACCGCTAAAAGTGGGAACCTGTTTTCCAGTGTTGTCATTTTCGATGTATTCCTCATTGTCTTTCTTCCTTTCGTTGTCGTTTGAACAGACGGGTTATCCGCCGCCGGTTGATAAGGTATCGGGGATGGCTCCGTGCCGCTCCTAATTTCATCAGCCCGTGTTCACCGTACCGGGCGTTCAGCGCGAAGGTCTGCCATACAAGGAGGGAGGACGATGCCGCGCCGAAGCCGATACATATCCACTGGTCGATACCGACCATGTAGAGGATGACGAACAGGACGAAGAGAGCCAGCAGACCTCCGCAGAAGATGAAGAGGTACTGTGCCTTCAAGCCCTTGAACTCTACCGGACGGCCGATACCCTTGTTGATTGGGTATTCAGCCATACATTATTTATTAAAGGAAGAATGAGCGCAGGATGGTGGCGGCAACAATCAGGAAGATGCACGCGCCGAACCACGAGGCGGCTGTCTTGCTGGTGTCGGGGTCGCCCGATGAAAACTTGCCGTACACTTTTACGCCCCCGATAAGCCCGACGACTGCACCGATGGCGTATATCAGTTTAGTTCCGGGGTCGAAATAAGAACTCACCATAGAGGTGGCTTCGTTGATGCCCGCGATGCCGTTTCCCTGCGCGAAAGCGGAGGCGGTTGCGGCGATGACAAGTGCCGCGGAGAGGATTGCTTTTCTGTTTTTCAAGATGTTCTTGTTCATAAACTGTTCTTGTTTTTTGCCGTCAAAAGGGTGGATGGTCCTTTGTCGGGCGGTTGATACTTTGTTTCTTTACTTTGGTTTTAGTGGATGCCCGTTTGTTTCCACGGACGTGGGCGTGTCCGTTGCGGATGGGGATGCGCCTTGCGTTTCCTCGCCGCGTGGGTTGATGTCATTCTTTCATGTTCATTTCTTTTATTGTTGTCATACATAGTTGCGAATGTCGAACTCCTCGATGTTGTCCGGCACGACGAACTCCTTTTCAGATTTCTTCAGCCGAATCTCGATAAGCCCCTTGATGCGGATGCCTATCTCCGAAGAGCCTTCCATCATTTTCTCGTACAACTCCGTGCCCTCCATGTCGGTGAACACCTTAGCCGCCTTTTCACGTTCCGCCTGTGTCGCGTCCGGGTTTTTGGCGGTCTTGCAGGCGTCGTCAATCTCGTCAAAGCTGCTGCCCGAAGCCCGTGGCGTGTCCGAGGCGTCCTCTTCCGGTTCGTCGTCCCCGTATCCCAGTTCCTCCGGCGGTATGCTCGTGAAGGTCTCATCGAGTTTTTCCTCCGGGACTTGTGCCGGGCGGGATGCGTTTCCCGTTTTTCCGTCGTCAAAAGTAGCCTCTTCCTCCGACAGCTCAATGCCTTTTTCAATAGTGGCGGCTTCTTGCGTCGGTATGGCAGCGGTTGTCCGGGTGGATGCCATCCTGAAACGGCTCTTGCCGATGATGTCCGCCTTTTCCGCAGGGACTTCCTCGTGTGCCGCTATGCGTTTAGCCTCATTCCCGTCCAGTGACCGCCATAATCCGACAATGCCCTTGAAGAAGCGGACAATCCGCGTGTCCATGATGCGCTCGTAAAGGAGCAGGAACAGGAACCAGAGGTTGCAGCCGACCGATACCGCCAGCAGAATGTCTGTCATGCTGATTGTGTAATTCATATCCTTCCGTTTTTGGTTAGAATACTGAATTGTAATTTCGGGCATAAAGGCTCTTTATCGCATCTTCGCACTGGTTGAAGTGGTGCGTCAGCACATGGTCGATGTAAGCGGACAGCGTAAGCCGGTCATGCCCGATTACACGGGTGATACGCATGATACGCTCGTGGTACTCCGGGCGCACATACGCCATCTTCCCCTCACGTGCCTTTACTTCCGGGTCGCGGATGAACAGGCGTTCATAGTCCTTCTCACTGCATTTGCCGCTTACCGGGACAGGCGACAGTATTTCCACACTCGCCTGCACTTGGGTAAACATACCTCCGCAGTCTTGCTGTGGTCTTTTTTCATTCGGTGTCATTTCTTTTTCCATTTTCAAATCAGATCTTCACGTTGTTTCTTGTACAGTTCGTTGATTCTCTCCTTGTGCTGTTCCAGATGCTGGCGCAGCACGGTATCCACATATCCGCCTACTGAGATTTCCCCTCCGGCGATGTCGTTCACGATTCTGAGGATCTTGCCGTGGACGTCACGGCTGATATAGACACATTGGCGGGTCTTTATCTCGTTGCGGCGCAGGAATAGCTCGTTGTAGTCCTCGTCCTGCCTTTTCCGGCGTCCACTTTCCCTCTGCGCTTTTTCCCGTGTTACGGGTTGCACAGGAGATGGTTCCGGTGCGGCGGTGTCCTCTTCGGTCGGTGCAGCTGCGGGTACTTCCTGTGCGGGGCGCAGTGTCCCGTCCTGTGTGCGCCGCCCGATGGAGGCTAACAGCAGTTCCTCGTCGATGCCTTCCGTGTTCACTTTCCTGCTGCCCATGCTCACTGCGGTCTGATGATGTCGCTTATCTCTTCGGAAAACTCCCGGATGCCACTCCCTTTCAGCAGTGCCGTGTCCATCGGGAAGATGGTGGAGCGGAAAACGCTCTTGCGCTCTTCCGAAAGGTCACGGCGGAACTTCTTGCTGTCGGGCAAGCGGGTGGAAAGTACCGGAAAGCCCATTTCGGCTATCACTTCCTCGTAGATGCCGTACAAGTCGTTCCTCTCCCTGCCGTCCACCATCGTCCAGAACAGATGCAGCCCCTTTGTTTTCGCCTGTCCGGTAGTCATCAGCCTGTCGCGGAACATCGTGACGAATTTCAGGGTACTCTCCACGACAAAGCGGTCGGCACTCAGCGGAGTGAAAATGTAGTCCATCTGCGAGAGCGTCTTTATCACGCCGTTGCTTCGGAGTGTGCCGGGCATGTCGAAGAACACCACGTCGGGTTTCACGTCCTCAGTGGCAATCATCCTCTCGGCATCGTCGAGGGCGTTCACCGCATTGCTTTTGACGATGGTGTAGGCGTTCTTTTTGATCCGGCGGAAATGGTCGCAAGCGAGAGCCTTGAAGTAGGTGCTGCTGTCGATAAGCCCCATTTCGTGTTCGCGCAGCCCGTGGATGCTGTGCTGCGGGTCGTCGCAGTCCACGACGGCGACATTGTAGCCTTTCACGTTGTGCAGGTAGCTGGCGGCAAGTGCCGTGACAGTGGATTTGCCGATGCCACCTTTCTGTGTTGCGAATGCAACGAAGATTTCCTTACTCATAGTTCCATTTATTTTAATTGTTGATGATTTGTTTTTCTGTTTCCATACGGATTTGGCTGTCGCACCATCCGCTTCCGTGACTACACACGCAGGCGGGTCGTCGCGTATCCGGTTCTGTGGTGAAGCGGTGCGTCGGACAAATGGTGATTGACGACATTGCGTCATGAAGTCATTGAATCCATACGTCACCGAATTGTCGGAGAACCGGGTTTCCGACGGTTCGGGTATCCGTTTCGGCAAGTATCCGAAGAAGCGGATTTCCGGGTATTTGAATGTTCCGTTTATCATATCTTCAAATCGTTCGTTTCTTGAATCATGCTGCAAATAAACAAGTATATTTTGGAACCTGTATCACTTCTCCGGCAAGTGGCGGCACGTTGCGCCGGTTGGCAGTCATTGACCGGGTCAAGCATCTGTCCGATACCGCTTTAAGGGCGTAACTTTGCACCCGGACAGCAGGGTTCGCCGATGACGCGCGGCCCGGAGTCCTGAAAGGTATTTTCCCAATCCGTCCCCTGACGGATTTTTATGTTCACCTGAACATAGCAAGATGTCTTTTCAGCCGCTCAAAATATTTTGAGCAGCCACGAAAAGCACTTGCCCTTGCAGGGGGCGGGCTTTCCCTCCGAAGTCGGGAAGCCTTTCAGAACTGCGGTGCTGTAATCCGAAGCGGCGGCTTATGCCGTCAATCCGCTAAATCCAAAGTAATATGAAAGAGAAAAGGAAAAGCAAATCAGGGAGAAATCCCAAACTTGATCCGGCGGTGTACCGGTACACCGTCCGTTTCAACGAGGAGGAACACAACCGTTTCCTCGCCATGTTCGGAAAATCGGGTGTCTATGCACGGTCTGTTTTCCTCAAAGCGCACTTCTTCGGGCAACCGTTCAAGGTGCTGAAGGTGGACAAGACGTTGGTGGACTATTACACCAAACTGTCGGATTTTCATGCACAATTCCGTGCCGTGGGTACGAATTACAACCAAGTCGTGAAGGAACTGAGGCTGCATTTTTCAGAGAAAAAGGCGATGGCGTTGCTCTACAAATTAGAGCAACACACCGTCGAACTCGTGAAACTGAGCCGCCGGATTGTGGAACTTTCAAGGGAAATGGAGGCAAAATGGTCGCAAAAATCAGTGTAGGAAGTTCGTTGTACGGCGCGATTGCCTACAACGGGGAGAAGATTAACGAGGCGCAGGGGCGGCTTCTCACCCCCAACCGCATCTACAATGACGGTTCGGGAACGGTGGACATAGGCAAGGCGATGGAGGGTTTTCTCACCTTCCTGCCACCGCAGATGAAGATCGAGAAGCCGGTGGTGCATATCTCTCTCAACCCGCACCCGGAGGATGTGCTGACCGATATTGAGTTGCAGAATATCGCCCGCGAGTATCTGGAAAAACTCGGTTTCGGAAACCAGCCTTATCTTGTATTCAAGCACGAGGACATCGACCGCCACCACCTGCACATCGTGACGGTCAACGTGGACGAGAACGGGAAAAGGCTCAACCGGGATTTTCTCTACCGCCGCAGCGACCGTATCCGCAGGGAACTGGAACAGAAGTACGGATTGCATCCGGCAGAACGTAAAAATCAGAGATTGGATAATCCGTTGCGCAAGGTGGCCGCATCGGCAGGTGATGTGAAGAAGCAGGTAGGCAACACCGTGAAGGCTCTGAATGGGCAGTACCGTTTCCAGACGATGGGCGAATACCGTGCGCTCCTTTCCTTATATAATATGACGGTGGAGGAAGCGAGGGGCAACGTGCGCGGACGGGAGTATCACGGGCTGGTCTATTCCGTCACGGACGACAAGGGTAACAAGGTGGGCAACCCGTTCAAATCCTCGCTTTTCGGGAAGTCCGCAGGCTATGAAGCCGTACAGAAGAAGTTTGTCCGTTCCAAATCGGAAATCAAGGATAGGAAACTGGCAGACATGACGAAACGCACCGTCCTTTCCGTGCTGCAAGGCACTTATGACAAGGACAAATTTGTATCCCAACTCAAAGAGAAGGGCATCGACACCGTACTGCGCTACACAGAGGAAGGGCGCATCTATGGGGCTACCTTCATCGACCACCGCACGGGATGCGTGCTGAACGGTTCGCGCATGGGTAAGGAGCTTTCGGCGAATGCCTTGCAGGAACACTTCACCCTGCCATACGCCGGACAACCGCCGATACCGCTATCCATCCCTGTGGATGCTGCGGACAAGGCACACGGGCAGACCGCCTACGACAGTGAAGATATATCGGGCGGTATGGGCTTGCTCACTCCCGAAGGTCCGGCGGTAGATGCCGAGGAAGAGGCTTTCATCCGGGCGATGAAGCGCAAAAAGAAGAAAAAACGCAAGGGCTTGGGTATGTAATCAGAGTATCAACAATTAAAAAATCAATGTATGTCACAACAAGAAGACGATTTGAGGGCATTGGCGAAAATCATGGATTTTCTGCGTGCCGTGAGTATCATTTTAGTGGTCATGAACGTGTACTGGTTCTGCTACGAAGCCATCCGGCTGTGGGGCGTGAACATCGGCGTGGTGGACAAAATCCTTCTGAACTTCGACCGCACGGCGGGGCTGTTCCATTCCATTCTCTACACGAAGCTGTTTTCCGTCCTTTTGCTTGCCTTGTCCTGTCTGGGTACGAAGGGTGTCAAGGGTGAGAAAATCACTTGGGGGAGAATCTGGACAGCATTTGCCGTCGGGTTCGTGCTGTTTTTCCTGAACTGGTGGTTGCTGCCCCTGCCGCTGCCGCTTGAAGCGGTGACGGGACTGTATGTCCTTACCATTGGAACGGGCTATGTCTGCCTGTTGATGGGTGGTCTGTGGATGAGCCGCCTGTTGAAACACAATTTGATGGAGGATGTTTTCAACAACGAGAACGAGAGTTTCATGCAGGAAACGAGGCTTATCGAAAGCGAGTATTCGGTCAATCTGCCGACACGTTTCTATTACAGGAAACGCTGGAACAACGGTTGGATCAATGTAGTTAATCCCTTCCGTGCGTCCATCGTGTTGGGTACGCCGGGCAGCGGCAAGTCCTATGCCGTGGTAAACAATTTTATCAAGCAACAGATTGAAAAGGGCTTTAGTCAATACATCTACGATTTCAAGTATCCCGACCTATCTACTATTGCCTACAACCATTTGCTGAACCACCCGGACGGCTACAAGGTAAAGCCGAAGTTCTATGTGATCAACTTCGACGACCCGCGACGCTCTCATCGGTGCAATCCCATTCACCCGGATTTTATGGAAGATATTACGGATGCCTATGAGAGTGCCTACACAATAATGCTCAACCTCAATAAAACGTGGGTGCAAAAGCAGGGCGACTTCTTCGTGGAGTCACCTATCATTCTGTTTGCCAGTATTATCTGGTATCTCAAAATCTATCAGAACGGGAAGTTTTGCACGTTTCCCCATGCTATCGAGTTTCTGAACCGCCGTTACGAGGATATATTTCCGATACTGACCTCTTATCCGGAGCTGGAGAACTACCTTTCGCCGTTCATGGATGCGTGGCTTGGAGGGGCTGCGGAGCAGCTCATGGGTCAGATAGCGTCGGCAAAAATCCCGCTTTCGAGGATGATTTCACCGCAGCTCTACTGGGTGATGTCAGACAGCGAGTTTACGCTGGACATCAACAATCCCGAAGAGCCGAAAATCCTCTGCGTGGGTAACAATCCCGACCGTCAGAATATCTACGGTGCGGCACTCGGTCTGTATAATTCCCGTATCGTGAAGCTCATCAACAAGAAGGGGATGCTGAAGTCATCGGTCATCATCGACGAGTTGCCCACAATATACTTCAAAGGGTTGGACAATCTTATAGCTACCGCCCGAAGCAACAAGGTTGCCGTGTGTCTGGGCTTTCAGGATTTCAGCCAGTTAGTGCGTGACTACGGGGACAAAGAGGCGAAAGTGGTGATGAACACTGTCGGCAATATTTTCTCCGGTCAGGTGGTGGGGGAAACAGCCAAGACGCTCTCCGAGCGGTTCGGTAAGGTGTTGCAGAAACGGCAGTCCATCTCCATCAACCGGCAGGATGTTTCCACCTCCATCAACACGCAGATGGACGCGCTCATTCCACCGAGTAAGATTTCCGGGCTTACGCAGGGAATGTTTGTCGGTTCTGTATCCGACAACTTCAACGAGCGTATCGAGCAGAAGATTTTTCATTGCGAGATTGTGGTGGATGCCGAAAAGGTGAAACGGGAAGAAAGTGCCTACAAGAAAATTCCCGTCATTACAAACTTCACGGACGAGGACGGCAACGACCGCATGAAGGAAACGGTGCAGGCGAACTACCGGCGCATCAAGGAAGAGGTGAAGCAGATTGTGCAGGAGGAACTGGAGCGTATCAAAAACGATCCGGTGCTGTGTAAACTGCTACCAGATAATGAGACTGTCTAACAAGTCCCCAAAATTGAAAATTATCCCTATCGAAGTTTGAAGTGACCCCCAAAAGTTGGATACAATTTTTTTGGGGGGCACTTCAGTTCTGACGGGTAAAATCGTAAAATTCGGACTTGTTAGACAAATACTTACGCGGTTTCAACCTCAGGTACTGAATCTATCGAATTGACAAATTTAACCAATTGCGGATCTGAATCTTTTTGTATGAGGTTTCGGAGACTCTTTTTCAATTCATAAGCATCATCCCCTGCTGTATTTATTAAATCCATATAAAAATCTTTGTTTTGCAGAATCAATGAACGGCATGCCCCATCGGAAATTACAGGTTTCACTATTTTATCAATAACGTCTCCAGCTTGACTTTTCAAATTACCATGCGATCTAAGCCATGTTTCGAAAAATTGAAACTTTATTGCATTGATAGTCTTTTTACCGATGCAGAAATCATTTCTTATATCGGTAACTGTCGATTTAATTTTTCGTTTATCCAATCTTTCAACTATATTCTTGAAACAATTAGGGAAAGGATTCAAACTTTGAGTTCCAGAAGCAATATCCATCAGAATCTTTTTGCCAAATTCAGTCAAGTTATCTGGCAAGGATTTGATTTTAGCCAGTAAATGTTTTATTGCGACAAACCAATAATATGATGTATGTGCTGTTCTTTGGGCGTATAATGTATCAACACTTATTTCAGACAACGCTTCGAACGCTATTTTATTGATATGATTGGTCAGGACATTGCTTATTTTAGTGGTCAAATCGTAAAAAGATGCGTCAGGAATTACATCTTTAATATTGTTCTTAGTGATATACTTATCCAAATCGGTATTCCACTCTGCTAAATGCTCGATAAATACCTCATCCGTTACACCTATTCTGTTCTTAATATCTTCAAATTGGGGCAATATGTCTGAGAGCAATAATTTATAGCCAAGTTTATGATTTACCATGTATTGTAGTGTTTCATTTAATAGCGGTATATTCCATCCCACACTATTTACTAATAAGTCTCCATGATCCACATAATAGTCCATGAGTTCTGCAACATATTTTATATCTCCACCCTCTATTAAGGAAACGGAATGACCATGTGCCAATTGCATGGCGACTAAATCGTAATATCCAGACTCTTTAATGTTTCGGCCATCAGTTTCTAATTCAGAATGCAACTGATTTATGTAGGTTGAATCTAACGTTACAGGTAAAGGTCTTTCTTCGTCAGATGCCAATAAACGATAGGTTGTAAATATAGCCCCTATATTATCTTTATTTACATTCTGTTCATCAATGCAATTCGTGATCGCTTGCAAAAGCGTTGGAAACGTATAGGTAGAATTATCTTTTAACGTTTTTACAATATCTGCATGGTCGAAATTATCGGGTAGTAAGTTTGCCAAATAATTATCGAGCGCCTCCGAATTTGTTGCTACTTGATAATATTTATATGCTTTAGTTGTCGCGTTATCCCGATAGGCAGCATCTGTTGCATTTGCAGCTTGAATATAATCGATAAATGTATTTGGCTTGACTGTTTTTGCTTCAATCAATGACGTAAAATCGCACGCCAACTTATTTTGCGCAATAAACCTGTCTATTGCATCTAACGTTTTGAAATAGTCGCCGCCATTGAAGTCATTGAACCGAACTATCTTCTTATATAATTGAGCAATCACATGGTTTTGGCTTTCCGTGTCTAAATGCAACAGCAGTTCTTGGTATTCGACAGGGAACACCTGCTTCTCTATGGATTCTTTTAATTTCAATTGTGCTATTCTTTGCCATACACGCAGAATAACATCGCTCTTTCGAGTTAATTTATGCAAACAATGTATAATCTTATCGATAAGCGCATTGTCCATACATTGTATAACTTCTTCTAATACAGTGTCAAATTGTTTATTAGTCTCTGCATATTGATTTATGTCGTGGTCTTCTTCTCCGTTGATGCAGCCTTCAATATATTTTTTCAATGGAATTTGTCGAGCATCTTCAACATCGACACCATATACCAAAGCTGCAATTTCGCGTTGTGTTTGCAGATCATTGTTAATTATTGTTTGAATGCCATTCAGATAGTCGCCGGACAATATTTGTTCTACTGGATTTGCCAGAATATCCGTCTTCTTCAAACAGAACAATGCTATGTTTATCATCAAAATTTCGTTACACCACTCTTGTTTAAGAGCGACCATCTCATTGATATATGATATAATTTCCCTAACATTGGCATTAGGATTTACCAATCTGAATATCCGATTTATAGTTTCTTTCGCTTCATTTTCTGTTTCTCCAAATGCTTCAACAAACAGTTTGTTGAATATACTTCGATAGTCGGTAATAACAGGAGGAGCAACACGATAAACAATAGGGAAAGTTTTATTGATAAAATACTTGGTCAGTTGTTTCGTTTGTTCGTCGGTCTCATCTCCGAATGCACAAGCTAAATGTGTTTCATCGAAAGGAATAACAGCCCAAACATTTTCAAAACCGCTATCGGCGAAGAACGTATGGATAGAAGACCATAATTCTTTTACTTTTTCAGCGGGGAGACGATCCATGTTGTCAAAAACAAGGACTAATTTACGTTGTCCTTTTTCCTTGATAAAATCAGAAATGTCTTGCATCCATGTTTTGAACTCGTAAACCGTTGGTTCGTCTTCGCTCAAAGTCTCATAGCAAACGTCCTTTTCGACTTTATCTTGATAAATAGCTAACATATAACTCCATCCATATTTATGATCTTTGCTATATGCCCATTTCCAAACGCACAATGCAATAAGAACTGGCAGTGCAGCTATGATAATAGACAATAAAGAAAACCACCATGTTGTGGGTGTAGGTTTTACTGCATACGCAATAAATGTAAATATCGGAGTTAAAACTGCAACCAAAAATGCCGCAACCATACCATTACTGATAAGGGGATATTTTTCGGTTACGGTCTCCGTTTTACGGGCTAATAAATATTTCAGCTTTTCAGACCATGATACGGTTTTCGTACCTCCACCTTTGACTTTTATTGTTGCATTTCCAGATAGGATACCATCATCAATAAGTTTGCTTGTAAGCAATTCCAATATAGAGCGGCGTTGCAAGTCCTCTTGATGTCCCCATGCGTCATACTCAAAAAAGTAATAGTCGTCTGATAATTCACGTTCCAACATTTTAACCACGTTGGATTTTCCAGATCCCCAAATACCTTCGATGCCGATAATTCGAGGTAAAGTACATTCCTCATCCAATGAATCATTCTGACAAAAATGGCGAGCAATAGTTTTTGCCAACCTTTCTTGCGAACCTCCATCGAATTTGTCAATACCACACGGTTTATTTTGGATAAACCGCGGATATTGCTGTTTGGATTGTAGTTTTGTTTCCATATACGTAATTTATTGATTATACGAACTCCAAATAATTCTCCCGATTTACCACATGAAACTCGGCATAGGGATAGGCTTCTTGGAAGGCTTTCGGTGCGGCCGGCATTTTATTTCCCCACTTGAACTCCAAGGCGGTAAGACTGTCGGCACTCTCCTCAATCAGGTCGATTTCCTGTTTGTCGTAGGTGCGCCAGAAATAGAACTCCCTGTGCAGTCCCTCATTGAAGTTCGCTTTGCGCCGCTCTCCGATGATGTAGTTCTCCCACAGCGCACCGACATCCTGCCGAATGGCCAGCGGTGAGAAAGCCCCGATAATGGCATTGCGAATGCCGTTGTCGTAGAAGTACCACTTGCCAGCTTTTGTAACCTCCTTGCGTAGGTTACGCGAATAAGCCCCCAGACGATAGATAACGAAGACCTTTTCCAATAGGTCGAGGTATTTTTCAACGGTCGTCTTGCTCATGCCGAGTTGTTTACCTAACTCTTCGTAAGAAACTTCGCTGCCCAACTGAAAAGCTATCAATCGCAGTAGATCGCGCATCTTGCTCGAATTTTTTAAGCCGTCAATTGCTAAGATATCTTTAAGCAGGTATGCACCGACAATATCACGTAGGTAGTCTGTTTTACGTTCATAGTTCTCCATCATTACTACTTCGGGATAGGAACCGTAAATCAAGCGCGCTTCGAGGTTCTGGCGGGTTTCAAGTGCCGTTTCCGTCTGTGCGATTTCCCGTTGCGAGAATGGTGTAAGGAGAAATTGCGTACTGCGGCCGACCAACGGTTCACCAGTCTTATTCAGCAAATCGAATGACGAAGAACCACTTGCCAAGACACTTATTCCCGGTATTTCATCAACTATCAACTTCAGAATACTACCGATTTGTGGTATGTTCTGTGCCTCATCAATAGCCAGCAAATCAATACCATCCAATAAATGCCGATAATTGGCTATTGAGCGATTCTCCAATAGTGCTAATGTGTCGTAGTCTTCGCCGTTGAGCATCATCGTCCTACCTGAATAGTTGTCCACAATTTTACGCATCATTACCGTTTTACCAACACGGCGAGCACCAAAAATCAGTACTGCTTTATTGGGCGCGATTCGTGCTGTAATCTTCTCTTGAAGTATTCTATTTACTGTTTCCATACCTTATAAAATATAATGCAAAGATAATCATATTTTTTTAATTGGCGAATTTTACAAAAAAAACGGGCTATTAAATGGCGATTTTTACAACCACAATCTTATGGAAGTTGTTTCATTGTTTTTAGTAATGATATATGTTCATACTATGATGACTCAATAATTTACCAGACATACGTTTCTGAAATTTGTCCTTATAGGAATGAAAAACTCACATATATTGTGCTAATTAATATATAATTAAATGAAAATAAAAAGACAGGATACGAGTATTCCTGTCTTCTCATATGTAATGGATATTTTTTTATTTTCTCATCCGCTCCAACTCCTCATCACGCAACATTCTCTCGTTCAGTTTTTCCTGCATCCTGTCAATGAAATAGGTGCGGCTTTCGTTCTTCCGGCGTTTGATATCAGTGTAGAAGCGGTAGCAGTCTTTAGAATCAACCCCGAATATCTTATAGAGAAGTGGGGCGAGCTGTTTGAGCGGCATATTGCCGTTGTTGATGCAGCCCATCACGTCTATGCCGTAGATAAGTTCCACGAGGTCGATGGCATTGCCCGTCCATTGAAGAAGGCTGGCGGTGGTTTCTGTTGCGTTGTTGGCGGATATTAGTGGTGGCACTTGGGGCGTGGCAAGGAATTTCTGCATCTTTCTTACGAAAGACAGAGCCTTGCTGACGTAGGCGGCAATCTCTCTTTTTTCTTCTGACAGATTACGTACGGGATGGTGCTGCAACTCGATTTCGATGTAGGCAAGCGCGATGACGGTAAGGTTCATGTCCATGCCGCCGTTGCACAGTTCGATCACTTGGGTGGCGAAAGCCGTGTATGCCGTTTCCATATTGCAGTCGCCGGCTTCGTTTATCAGGCGGAAAAAGTCGGTTTCCGCCAGCAAGAAATAATTCATGGTTCTGTCAATTTTGAAAATTACACTTTGTTTTCTGCGTGCGCACATGAATATAATTGGCAAAAAACGCGGCAGAAAATAAAAAATCCAACACTCAATTTTACAAAGTGCTGGATTTCAGAGGTATAAAATTCAGTATTTTTTCACAAGGACAAATTATCTCCGACTTAAATTGTTTGTAATCGGAACATTTATTCTATTCCTGAAAATAGAAATGTATGCTTGCCGCACATTTTGGCTATCTTGCTTTTTTATCAAGGATATAGATAATGCGACATACACCGTTGGGATAGCTTTTCAAAGAGGAAAGCGTCCAGTGTTGCTCTGGCAGAGCCGACTTAAAAAAATGTCGTCCGCTTCCGGATATGAAAGGAACGGTGTATAGTATGATTTCATCCACAGCGTGCATCCGCAGCAGTCCGTTTATATAGTCTGCCGTGTCCGGTGTGGCTTCCGCGAGGTAACGGATGTTTGTGCAGTCTTTTCTCCATTCGTGCAGCATTGAAATGGAATAGTCCGGTGTCACACGGTAAAAGGCTTTCTTCCTGATTTCATCAAGACCGCAACGGTCAAGGCACAAATCCTGATGTGCTTTATCATATAACTCTGAAGAAAGACATCCGTCCATCGTCAGTACGGCGAGAATCTGAACTTTACCCATAATCGTTTCCTTTCGTTAGGCAAGGGTAAAAAAGTAGCGTGCAATTCACACTACCTTCAAGCGATGGCTCTGGTAAAGCCTTTACGGAGAGTACGTGAATGCACGCTATGCGTAAGCATAGCATAAGCATCACGCAATCGTCTCCGTAGTTCCAATTTACCAGATTTTCGCTTGAAACGCCTTGCGGTCTTATCCTATATGTTGGCGGCGAAAAGCTCCTGCCAATCGCCGTTTTTCTCAAATGTTATGCAAAGATAGCCAAATTCAGTGAATTACGGGCTATGATTGCTTGAATTTATATTTAAGTCCATACTCTTCAAGTTTGCTGTATAGTGTTGTCCTGCCTATGCCGAGCAGTTCTGCGGCGACACTCCGGTTGCCGTTTGCCTGTTTCAACGCACGCAATATCCGCTCCTTATCCTCCGCGTCATTGCGCAAGGCGAAGCTGACAGTAGAGGTCGGTTTCGTCACGGCAAGTTCCAGATGCTCTTTCATGACAACACCTTCCTGCGCCTGCAATACAGCACCCATAACTTTCTGCCGAAGTTCCCGCACGTTGCCCGGCCATGCGTGTGTCAGCAACGCTTTACGTGCTTCGGAACTGAACCCGCTCACGCTACACTCCAGCTCTCTGTTTGCCATATCACGGAAGAACTCTGCCAGCGGCATAATGTCTTCTTGACAGTCACGCAACGGAGGAACGGTTATCCCGAAGTCGTGCAGGCGGTACAGAAGATCCTGCCGAAAACGCTTTTCATTCACCGATACCTCCAAATCTTCATTGGTAGCAGCGATGATGCGGACATTGAAATTCCGGTCTGCCTTGTCTCCGACCGGGCGATACCGCCTCTCCTGTATGGCACGGAGCAACATCTGTTGGGTTTCCAACGCGAGGTTTCCTACCTCGTCCAGAAACAACGTGCCGCCTTCCGCCTCATGGAAATATCCTTTCTTGGCATTGTCCGCACCTGTAAATGCACCTTTGACGTGTCCGAAGAAAGCCGACGGTGCAAGCTCTTTGGAGAGTGAACCGCAGTCCACCGCCACAAATGGCTTGCCTGCACGTTTGCTCTTGTCATGCAACAGGTGGGCAATATGCTCCTTGCCCGTGCCGTTCTCACCAAATATCATCACGCTCATATCGGTGGCGGCTACCAGCCTTATGCGGTGCATGATTTTCTGAAAGGCGGAACCTTCACGGGCGAATATAGGCATACGGCGTTGTCCTGCCTGACGTTCTTTCAGTATGGAACGGATCAGGGGGACAAGTTTATCCTCCACAAGCTGTTTGGGAATATAGTCTATCGAGCCGAGTTTCATGCTTTCCACGGCGGTATTAACTTCGGCGTAGTCGGTCATAATGATGAAGGGCTGCATCTTTCCCTCCTTTCGCATCCAGCACAAAAGGTCTATGCCACTGCCGTCAGGCAGACGCAGGTCGGCAACCACGATATCATTATCTGTTGCCTGTTGCAGATGTTTCTTCGCGGTTGAGAGGTGGTAAGCCTTCATATTGCGGTAGCCCTCCCGTGACAGCATATTGCAGACATATTCGCAATACACGATGTTGTCTTCCACCACAATTATTTTTGTCTTATTCATCTTCGTATTTTCTCCTTTCCTCTTCTGCCAACCGTATTATTTCCACTCCCTTATCCAGCACGGCAGTCACGGCATGGCTTAACGCTTCACCATCCGGGAGAGCATCGCCACGAAGCAATCCGTAAAGTACATTCAGCGGTTGGTCGGCACGGAGCACCTCCCACGAACTGCGCAGGTGGTGGATCAGGGAATCCAGCTTTTGCAGGTCTTTTTCTTTTGCTGCATCCCGTACCGCCTGCATTTCCTTTTCTGTTTCAGTTATCAACTTTTCCAGCATGACGGCTTCATTGCCATAGGACAATAAGGCGGAAAAGTCCGGTTTCCCGTCCGGTGTCGCTTTTATGGCACACCTGTCGGAAACCTCCATCAGTTCCGATATGGAGAACGGTTTGAACAGGCATCCGGCAAAGCCTTTTGCCAATAGTTCCCCTTTGTTACAACTGCCCGAAGCGGTTGCCACAACCACCGGGATTGTTGGTGAATTGCCCACGTTGGACGAACGCAACAGTTCCAGCAATTCGAAACCGTTTATATCGGGCATATTCAAGTCTGTCAGCAACAGGCTGTATTCTTTCTGGCGTATCATTTCCATCAGTGCCGCAGCATCGGTGCAAGTGTCGCAGTGTATTCCTTCTTGGGAATACATCTCTTTCAGCATCAGAAGTAATACCTCATCATTGTCAATGGCGACAACATCATGGAATTTATTGTTATGATAAACAGGTGTATTGCTTGTATATCCAAGCTGTTCTTCAGCTTCCTGCATAGAAATTTCAACTGTGAAACGACTGCCTTTCCCTTTCTTGCTGTCTAAACGGATTGTTCCGCCAAGCATCGACACAATATTACGCATTATGGCAAGCCCAAGCCCGAAACCCTCCTTTGCGGCGGCATTTGATAGACGTTCAAACGCACCGAACGCTTGTTTCTGTTCCTCTTCTGTCATGCCTGTACCTGTATCTTCAACGACCAGTGTCAGAACTCCATTATCATATTCAGTAATCAAAGAAACACCGCCTTCTTCTGTGAACTTGACAGCGTTTGACAGCAGGTTATTCCCGATTTGTATTATTCGCTCTTTGTCGGTCAATACAATGGCATCGTGTCCAGTCTTCACGGACAAGGACAGCCCTTTGTTCACGGCAACAGGCATGAACTCCGTTTCAAGTGTGTGCGTGATTGCTGAAATCCGGCAGGGTGACAGACGGGGCTGTTCCTTGCCGTTGTCCAGGCGGAAGAAGTCAAGCAAAGTGTTAAGCATATCCCGCATACGGTCGGAGGATTGCAGTATGTTTTGGATATACTGCCCGGACTTATCCTCACACTGTTCTTTCCGTATCAGTCCGGCATAGCCTGTTATTGCTGTCAGCGGTGTGCGCAGTTCATGGGTGATAGTATGTACCGCCTTCTTCCTTGACGTTATCAGTGCCTCGTTCCGTTGTACGGATTGTTCCAGTTGCCTTATCAAATCAGTTGTCTTGTGCTTGTATTGTTTAATGCTTTTTGCATCACGATGTATGATGATGTAGGAAATTAACAACAATAGAAGAACGAATCCCATTAAACCGCCTACTTGCATAAATGACTTTTCACGCATGGCAACTATTTCGTTTTCCCGGCTTTGCAGTTCGGTTTGTACCTTTTCTTCTATTTGGCAAATCAATTCTTGCAGTTGTCTGTTAAGTTCTGCATTACGAGCTGCAAGGCTGTCGGCTTGTTCCGACAATTGGCGATCCTGCACTTTCTGTTCGCTGATTACGTTTCTATTGACCGAATGAAGGATAGTGGTTGATACTGCTGGAGTTACTTCCTTTTTTTTGCCGAATATGCCTAAGAAACCTTTTCGTTTTGGCTTTTTGGACTGTTCCTGCACACTTTTCTGTACAATAACCGGAATTTGATTGGCTATCTTCTTGTTAATAGATTGTTGTTCATCCATTAACCGGACTATCTGGAACATCTGTCGTTCCTTATCCTCTAAAAGACTGCGCACACTATCGATGCGCTCTGCTGGATAGGTGGCCTTGAAACGGCAGAGCATACTGTCCATTGCCATACGCCGTGCATGGTAATGCTCGATATCTTTATCGTTCCATTCCAGTATTGTTTCACCCAATAGAGAAAATTTTATCATTTGAATATTGATATTGTTTATTTCTTTTCGGAGCTCGTCTATTTTTTTATTGCCAAGTTCTAATGCTTCTATCTCCTGCCATTCATAGAGGCTATTATATGCCATACATCCGATAAGAATGGAGATAAGTATATATCCCAACCGTATTGCCTTATAGAAATTTCCTGACCGCTCCATTATTTTAATGACATTGATTTTTGGAACATGAATAAAAGTTTATCTTTTTCGTTCATGCGGATATTATCAGAATAACCGTCTTTTGTTATTTGATACCCACATGGCTTAACCATAAAAATGCCTAAGCCCTTAGTGTACGAACTTACTTCTGAGGCATAGTCTTTACTTGTATTTAATGGAACTTTCCCTTTAATATGACACCACTCATTATTACAACTGATGTCTTCAATCTCAGACATCAGTTTTTGCAAATCTGTAATAGCTTTGGAACTCGCTACTTGGGGTATCTGCAACTCAAAACAGAGCATCGGTTCGAGAATGTCCACACCTGACTGTTGCAAAGCCAGCCTGAAGACATAAGGGGTCAGCTGTCTGAAATCAGCAGGTGTACTTACCGGGCTATAATACTCGGCTTGAGTAAAAGTTACTTTCAGATCTGTCACTTCCCATCCATGTAAACCAGATTGGCAAGACATACGAATCCCTTCAAAAACGGCATTTTGAAAAGAATGGTTCAGATAACCATAGGAGATGTCACTTTCGATTTGCAACCCTGCCCCTAACGGTAAGGGTTCAAGAGTCAGCCCTATTGTGGCCCAGTAAGGGTTGGGTGGTACTTCGATCTGAATAATCTTATTGACCTTTTTTATAGGTCGTTCTTTGTAGATAGTCTTGATCTCATCAAAATGGACCTTTACGGAAAATCGTTCTTCCAGCAATGTCTGTATGATTTCCTTTTGGGTCAAACCATATAACGAGATTTCCAATTCATCACTATATGAGTTTATGGAAAAGGACAAAGACGGGTCTTCAATCCACAATGTATTCAGAGCGGATATCACCTTGCTTCTCTCTTCGGGCTTATTTGGCCGGACGGAGGATTTGAGAGCGGGATGCTGATGAGATAATCCTTGAATCAAACAAGGTTTAGCACCTAAATAATCTCCGATTCGAAAATCTTCTATATCTTCTACAATCGCGATATCATTGGCACCCACTTCATCAACATTTATCTCTCTGCCCTGATAAATAGTCTTTAGATTTTTAATCTTGATGAATTTTTCCGAATCGTTGATTCTTACAACGTCTCGAAGTCTCAGACTTCCGTCAATTATTTTAAGAAAACTTCTTTTATGCCCTTTGGGGTCATGCTCTATCTTATAGAGATAAGCTGAAAGTCTGTTTGAGACTGATGCCGGAGGAAGTATAAAAGAAGAAATGGCGTCCAACAACTCATTGATACCGATATTGAACATTGCTGATCCATGTAGCACCGGATAGACTTTGGCTTTTGCCACAAGAGCGATTATCGTATTCCAATAATCAGCCGGTGAAATTTCGCTATCCGCCAAATATCGTTCTAATATATCGTCGTCATGGTTGCATACAAATTCTTTGTATTCTTCCTTTATATATGTTTGGGAGCAAACCGGATAAACCGATCCATCGACAACAGTTTGCATAAACAGGACATCTTGCGACAGATTTGTTTTTATATCCATATACAAACGCTCCAAATTCACACCGGCACGGTCAATCTTATTGATAAATATAATTGTCGGGATTTGCAGCTTTTGTAAAGTACTGAACAGCAACTTTGTCTGCGCTTGTATGCCTTCCTTTGCGGATAAGATGAGGACTGCTCCATCAAGCATTTTGAATGTCCGCTCCACTTCCGCAATAAAATCCATGTGTCCCGGAGTGTCAATGATATTGCATTTCACTCCATTCCAGATAATAGATGTCGTAGAAGCCCGGACAGTAATTCCTCTACGTTTCTCTATATCCATAGAGTCCGTTATGGTGTCACCATTATCCACACGGCCGCACTTTTCCGTTGCTCCACTGGCAAACAGCAGATTCTCGGTTACGGAAGTTTTTCCTGCATCAATGTGAGCAAGAATTCCTAAATTTATAATATTCATTTGGATTAAGCAATAATATACTACAGTAGATGCATTGTCGAAACGCACCTTTTAATACCTCCTCGTAGCATATGAGAACTACAGGATTACTAACTCGTATTAATATGTATATTATTACTGCCGCATAACGATTACAAAATTACACAAAAAAATATATCTAACAAAAGTGGGAGGATTTTTTAACTTTTTACCATAGACATTTTATTAGGGAAGCGTAGGTTCAACTGGCAAGTACAAATAAGTAGAAATGTTTGAACAACACCGTTTTAGGAAGTTGAAAAATCAAGTTTCTCTCTCGGTATAGCGTTTATTTTGGCCAATATCTTCTTTAGTTTAGCATTTGTGTATTTCCCATTCGTGTTCTATTTAGCTCCTTATTATGAGTATGTAGCAAGTTACTTATCAAATTCAGCCTCTTTGAGGGTCAAATATGGTTTTGCAAATGGTGACTGACAAGACATAAACAAGGTCAGCAGGAATTTTTTACATAAATGGACATGAATGTATATAACCTAAAATAAGAATAAATTTTAATAAGGGCTGCCCAAAAAGAAAAAAATGCAGTTGCCATCCTATAGATACTTGCAGAAAGGATAAAATTTACTTTTAGACCTTTTGGGATAGCCCTTATTAATACTTCAGATAAAATTCCTTAGGTTATATTTTCAATCCTTTGGACCGGGTTTCCTCCTTGGCATACAGTCCCGGACGCCCGATTATGACATGGTTGGCAACGATACTATCCGCCGGACTGCGTATCTGCGGCGGTGCATTTTCGGGATATTGCGCCTGCCTGTTCCTCACATCTTCCGCTTCCGGCTTGAGCTGTTGCCCTTCATTCTCCTTTTCTGCGACTTCGGGCGTGGGTGGCGCAAGCTCCAGCTGAATTTTTCGGTCAAGGGCGGCAAGTTCGGACTTCAACTGCTTCAGCTCGTCCTCCTTCTTCCACACCTTACCCGCTATCTCCTGTAACTGCGGTATCTCCATCTCCAGCACCTCGTTCTTCGCCTTGTACTGGTCGATGATGGAGGGTATCCTCTCCATCGCGTTGAGGAAGTTGCGGGCGGCGGCCAACGGGTCAGCCATCGCCAGATGCCCGTTGTTGTAGGTGTACTTGTAGTTCCCCTCGACCACGAAGCGGTTGTCGGTGAACTCCAATCCCTCTTTGAGTATCCTTTCGCTCACCACCTTTATCGGAAAACCGTAAAGTTCACCGACCTGCGTGTACAACCCTCCGGTCGTGGCATTCTTGGCTATCTCCTGCAAACGCTTTCCGATGACCTTCTCATCGGCGGAATCCACTCCGTCCACCTTTATTATATTAAGGCGGTTGCCCTCCTTGTCGGTCTGCACCACCGACAGGAAGCGGTTCCAGTCCTCCGTCATGGCATCTATGAAAGCCGTGTTGTTGCGCAACTCGCCGGTCTTTGACTCCAGCTTGAACTCCGAATCACGCTTGCCCTTGTTGAACGACTTGCGTTCCCCTTCGAGCGATGCGATCCGCTTTTCCAGTTTCGCCTTGTCCAACAGGTCGGTATTGCCGGAGAGCAACGCCATGTATTCCGAGAAATTCATGCCCGATTTTTCGTCCATTGCCCCCTCGTCGATGGTACGCGCACCCATCGCACCGCTTTTGAGCTGGCTTATGAAAGTCTGCTTGCAGTGCAGGAGGTTGAACTTGTAGCTGTCCAGTGACTTCTCCACCGCGTAGATGATTACATCCACGTTGTTCCCGGCGAAATGTTTGGCAATCTCATTACCTGCCCTAACTCCGCGTCCGTCACGCTGTTGCAAGTCGGACGGTCGCCACGGCGTATCGAGATGATGGATAGCCACACACCGTTTCTGGGCGTTCACACCCGTTCCGAGCATAGAGGTAGAGCCGAACAGCACACGCACCGTCCCGGCGTTCATGGCGTCTATCACCGCCTTCCGCGCCTTGTCGGTCTTGCACTCCTGAATGAAGCGCACCTCGCTTGGCGGTATACCGTAGTCCTCCGTCAGTTTGCGCTTGATTTCCGAATAGACGTTCCACCCGTCGCCCGGCTGGTATGTCCCCAAATCAGAGAAAACGAACTGCGTGCCTTTCTGGGCGTCGTATTTTTGATAATACTCCGCGATCATCTTGGCACAGTGACTCGCTTTGTTGTCGGGATGATCTTCGTAATTCGGGTCTATCATGCGCATGTCGAGTGCCATTTTCCGGGCATAGTCCGTGGCGATGAGCATCTTCGCCTTTTCTTCCGTTTCCGAAAGCGGCAGCCTGCCCAACAAGGTGGCATCGCCCGTCTTGGCGAACTGCATCAGTTTCTGTATGAAGTCCTCCTGTTCCGGCGTGGGCGGTATATGGTGCAGTATCTCGTTCTTGGCAGGACGGTCAACGCCCACATCCTCCGCCGTGCGGTAGTCCGTGATTTCATTATAGAAGGCGGCAAGCTCCGGCACTTTGATGAAGTAGCGGAAACGCTCCTTCTGGACCACATTGTTCGTCACGTTAAATTCAAAATCCGTCGTCTTCTTGGCAAATATCGCCGCCCAAGCGTCGAAACACCTTATGTCCTGCCGTTCCAGCTCCTTCGGGCGCAGGTACTTGAACAGCAGGTACAATTCAGTCAGTGAGTTGCTGATAGTCGTGCCGGAGAGGAAGGTCGCACCCAAGTCTTTTCCTGTGCGCTCCTGTATGGTGCGTATGGCAAAGAGCATGTTAAGTGCCTTCTGGCTTCCCTCGCTGTTTCCCAATCCCGCCACACGGTCGTGGCGCGTGTTGAAAGTCAGATTCTTGAACTGGTGGCTCTCATCTATGAAGATGTGGTCGATGCCCATCTGCTTGAAATCCACCACGTCGTCCGTGCGTGACTTTATGGCGTGTTCCACCTTCTCCAGCTTCGCTTCAAGGTTGTGCTTGCGCTTCTCCAATCCTTTCAGCATCGCCCGCGACACGTTCTTTCCCTGCTGCCGTAGCACTTCGAGGTTTTCCTCCACCGTGTCAAGCTCTGCTTGCAGGATGCGCTGCTGCAATTCCGGCGACTGCGGTATCTTGCCGAACTGGTCGTGCGACATGATGACGCAATCGTAGTCGTTGTTCTTTATATTATTGAAGAAGCGCACACGGTTGGCGGTCGAAAAGTCCTTCTCCGAAGCGTACAGAATACGTGCGTTGGGATATGCCGCCTGATAGGTGGCTGCAATCTCCGCAACGTTGGCTTTCAGCCCGATAATCATCGGCTTGTGTGCCAAATTCAGACGCTTCATCTCATGCGCGGCGATGCACATTATCAGCGTCTTACCGGTTCCCACCTCGTGGTCGCAAATTCCGCCGCCGTTCTGTTTCAACATCCAGACGCAATCCATCTGTGAGGGATAGACGCTCTTGATACCCCGGCTTGCCAGCCCTTTCAGGTTGAGGTCGGGAAAGGTCTGATGGGAGCCGTCGTAGCGCGGGCGCACGAAACAGTTGAACTTGCGGTTATACATCGTCACAAGCCGCTCCTTGAACTGCGGCGACTGCTCTTCGAGCCATTCGGAGAAGCCGTTTCGTATCTCGTCAATCTTGGCGTTGGCGAGTTGTATTCCCTCGCTGTCGCGCATCTTGATGTCGTTGCCATGCTCGTCCTTGCCGATGGACTTCATCATGTCAGGGCAGGTGTTGTGCAGGGCGTGTTTTAGGAGGTGCATACCGTCATAGTTCCGGTAATACCCCTTCACCAGAAACTCGTCCGTGATTTTCATGGTGCGGTAGCCGCACACCACCGAAAACTCGTCCATGCTTGCGGAATAGGCGATTTTCACCTCCGTGTCGAACAGCCGGCTCATGTAGGCGGCATAGACACCCGTCGGAATCCAGCGTTCCCCGAAATTGAAGTCCAGATCCTCGAAGGCGATGCGCTGCGGCTCGGCATCTTTCAGAGCCTCCAACGCCTGCTTCACCTCCGGCATACGCTCATTTTCGGGATTGTCACCCATCCATGCCTCTATGCGTTCCGCTTTCTCTATGACATTTCCGGCGATGAAACGGTCTTTGATTTCGTAACCGGTCACGAGCGGATTGTAGTAGATGCGCCCTTGCAGGGCAGTGAGCAAATCCTCCGCCGTGCTGTCGGTTATCTCCCGCATATAGTCGAGATTGACCGTACCATATTTGTTGAGCGACGCAGACAGGGCTTCTTCGGGAGAGCCTACGTTGGCATGGCTCTCCACCGCGAAGGAAACAGGATGCTCGAAGATGTCCGCCTTGACGAACTTTCCGTTTTCCATCCGTTCCAGCGAAAGGATGTCGCGCCCGCCCGCATCCATCATCACTAACTTCACGTTCTGCTTGGCGTTGAGGTTGCCGTAGCGCATGACAAACTCATCGTAACAGGTATTCAGATGCTCTCGCCACGGAACATTTGCCTCGCGCCGGAGCGATTCATAACGGTACAGACGCTCGTAGGCGTCACGCAGCGACACATACAACAACGCCTTTTCCTTCTGGTATCCTTTCAGGTCGAGCGGCTGGAATGTCGCCCCGTATGGCGTGATGTCTTTCAGGTAGCCGATGTTATGACGCCCCCGGTCAGCCACCAGCGACCCTTCGCGCAGGTGCATCTCCGGCGTGCGGTGGTAGGCACGCGGAGAAAGGTCCACGACTTCCTCCTTCGGCTTTTCCGCTTCGATGTCGGGGAAAAGGAAAGTCCCCACCGCTTCCGATGGGGTATCTGTAACGGCAGGTGCGGCGACTGCCTCCGGCTGTGTTTCCTCCTGTCGTGGCTGCTCACGGGAAGTTTCCGGCACGGCTTTCACTTCCGTCTTTTCCGCCACTTGTTTCTCGTTATGCTGCCTTGCCAGTTCCCGAAGTTCTTTCCTACGCTCCGGCGTCAAACCCATCATCATTTCATAGAAACCGTTGATGGGAGGATTGGTATCCCAGTCCAGTGTGGCATAGATGTCGTCCGGGTCGGCAGGCTTGGCGGTGTTCTCCGCTTTCACCTCCTTATTCTCCATTGCGGGTTTTGCAGTTGGAGCTGTCGGTGTAACCGTGACTTTCGGTTTGGGCGGAGTGGACTTTGCCGTAACTGCCTTTTTCACCGTCTTTTTCTTTTTGGAGGTTTTCGGTTGGCTGACCTCTTCCGTCATCCCCCAGAGGTCAAGCAGGGTGAGCTGCACGCCTGCGGAATATTGCGGGCGCGGTTCTATCTCCGGCTTTTCATCTGCGGGTTGCGGCTTTTCTGTCGGAGTTTCCACCGTCTGCGCCGAGGATACTGTTTCCAATTTTATGGCAGGACGCTCTACTTTATTTTGAACGGCAACTTTTTCTTCCGTTCCTGCCTGCCGGATTGAACCCGAATACAAGCGCATGGCAAGCCTGTAATGGAAATCCTCGTCGAGCATACGGCGCAAATCCCCGGCGATGCCTGCTGCCTTGCCCTCGTGCAGATAAACCATAGCGGGCTTCCCGTAGGGGTCTGTGTCAAGTTTCGCCATCGTATGCACGATGCGTTCCGGGTGGTGGATGAAATAGGCGTTGTCGGTCAGGGCGGTTTTCGTGTCCGTCTGTATCACGGTCATCAGCCGCTCGTCCTGCGACATTTCCTTCTTGCTGAGGTTCTTTTGCAGGACAATCAGGTCACTGCCCACCTCCGTGCCCGCGTTGTCCGTGAACAGGTTGTTGGGCAGGCGTATCGCGGATACCAGATTGGCCTGACTGAACAGCTCGTTACGCACGGAGGTCTTGGTGCTATTCAATACCCCTTGCGAGGTGATGAACGCCACGATACCGCCGTCACGCACGGCATCCAGTCCTTTGAGAAAGAAATAGTTGTGGATGGTTTTCTGGGCGGAGCGTCTGCCGAAAGAGTCGCTCCGCTGAAACTCCGCGTCGAACACGGCAATGTCACCGAACGGAATGTTGGACACCGCCAAGTCGAAATAATTGTTGAACGGTCTTTCGATTTTCTCAAAACCGCAGGTGCGCATTTTCTGGTCGGGATAGAGATGCCTCAAGATTGTACCCGTGAGCAGATCCTTCTCGAAAGCCATCACATCCGCATTGGGGCTGTGCCGCAGCATGGAATCCACGAACACGCCGACACCTGCCGACGGTTCGAGCATACGGGCGGGGCGGACGCTGTAATCTGCCAGCACGTCCGCGATGGTGTCGGTTATCTCTTTGGGGGTGTAGAAAGCGGTCAGCACGGACGCTTTCAGCGAATCCACAAACCGCTTGTACTCTGTTTCGTCCTTGCTGTTCTCACGGATAAGCCTGTGCAGCTCCACCGTCGGGGCGAACAGTTCGAGGTCGGATTTCGCCCACCGGACGGCATCCGTCAGTTCCTTTGCAGGGTTGAGGATACATTTCAGACCGCCGAAACCGCAGTACCTTTGAAGTATGGCACGCTCTTCGGTTGTCGCTGTCCTATTTTCCCTGTCAAGGATGAATGCCGTCCGTATCGCCTCGATGTTGTCCCGCAGTTTCTGTTTGCGGTTAAACGCCATATTCGTCTAAGTAAAGGACGGTTGCTCCCGTCAGCTCCGTGTAGAGCAGGTCGTAATCGGAAGACAGGGCGAAATTGTCATCCGAGAGGTCATAGACGGAGAACACGTTGCCGACAAGCGGCAGCAGTTTCAGGACAAAGGCTTCACGCTTCTCTTCCGGCACTTCATCGGCAAACTCGTTTTCCACGACTTCGCGGAGGATGGCGTAACGGGAATAATGCAGCCCGCGCAGCAGCGTGTCCATCGCCAGTTCCTGCGCACCATCGGCGGGATAGCCTTCAAGCCGTGCCCTCTCATACGTTTCGGCGGCACGGTCGGCCCGTTCCCGTATGAAAGCGGTGTCGTCAGCCTGTTCAAACTTGTTCGTGCGGAGATAGTCCAGCAGGTACAGACCGTAATAGGAAAAGTCGGTCTGACCCTCGTTTTTCTTCTTGTTGTTCATTACTTTGGATTTAGCGGATTGATAATTAACGGGATAATCGGTTGGAAAAAGGAAGAAAAAGGCACTCGGTATCCCTCCGAGTGCCACCACTAAATCCAAAGTATGAGTGTAATCCGGTATCGAAGAACAATTCATTACTCTGAACAAGTGGCAAAGTTAATACTATTTCTTCCGTCCTGAAAATTTCTTGTCCTTTTTAGCCTCCGGGAACACAAAAGTCGTGTTATATTCCCCGTCAAAGGCGACAACAGCATCGAAACTCTTGCCCTGTTTGCTCTTGAACCCTTTGAGCAGCTTGGTATGCCCTTCGGTGAGCAGGTCTTTGATTTCATCGTCGGACAGGGTGCGTCCCGCTTTCAGCCGGAACACGGGCAGTCCGCACTCCGTGTTGTCGCAGCGTACCACCTTGCCGTAGAACCGCATCCTGCCCGTGCCACACTTGGGACACGCGCAGCCGGAGTCACGGCTGCCGAAGAGCTTGTCGCACGAGATCAGTTCGGAGGTTATCTCACGTGTGTACGCCTCTATCTCCTTGCGGAAGGTGTCGTCGGACAGTTCCCCGCGCTCGATACGCGCCAGCTCCTTTTCCCATTCGCCCGTCATGGCAACATCGGCGATGCGCATCGTCTTGACGACGGAATTGAGGGCAAGTCCTTTTTCGGTGGGAACAAGCGACTTCTTGCAGCGTTCCATGTAACCGCGCTTGAAAAGCGTTTCGATGATGGAGGCGCGTGTGGCGGGAGTACCGATGCCACAGTCCTTCATCACCTGCCGCAGTGCGTCGTCCTCAATTTCCTTGCCCGCCGTTTCCATTGCCGAGAGCAGGGTGGCTTCGGTATGCAGCGGCTTGGGTTTGGTCTTTCCTTCGGTAATGGACGAGCCTTTCGGTGTCAGCGTGTCGCCTTCCTGCCAGCCGGGGATGGTAATTTCCTCTTTTTCCTCGCCATAGACGGCACGCCATCCGGTTTGCTTCACGACGCTGCCTTTTACGGTAAACTCCACTCCGGCACATTCCGCCGTGACAGTGGTCACATCCTTGACGCATTTCTCAGAGAATGCCTCGACCATGCGCCCGGCAATCATCTGATAGATGGTATTGTCCTCTTTGGAGAGGAAGAGCGGTTTCTCACCCGTGACGAGCAGGGCATGGTGGTCTGTCACCTTGCCGTCGTCCACGCTGCGGCGTGTCGGGGCGGCTTTTGCCCGCACCTTGTCTTTCCATTCGGGCTGTGTGCCGATGAAAGCGAGCAGTTTGGGAATTTCGGCAAACACGTCTTCGGGGATGTAGCGGCTTCCCGTTCTCGGATAGGTTATCAACTTCTTTTCGTAGAGTTTCTGCGCGATTTCAAGCGTCTGTTCCGCCGTGAAGCCGTGCTTGGCGTTGGCTTCTTTCTGGAGCGTGGTCAGGTCGTAGAGCAAGGGAGTTTCCTCCGTCTTCTCCTTGCGCTCGGCTTTCGTGACAGTGGCGCAACCTGCCGCCTTTACCTTATTATATAGTTCCATCGCCGGTTCTTTCTCTTTCCATTTCTCGGAGGATGAGAATTTCACGACTTCGCCGTCGCAACCGTCCGTTGCGATATGGAGCTGCCAGAATGCTTCGGACGTAAAGCGGCGGTTCTCCCAGTAGCGTTCACATACCATAGCCAACGTTGGTGTCTGCACCCGCCCCACGGAATACGTGCCGTGTCCGGCGGCGATGGATAACGCCTGTGTGCCGTTGATGCCCACGAGCCAGTCGGATTCGCTCCGCGCTTTGGCGGCGAGGTAGAGGTTGTCGTATTTGCTGCCGTCTTCGAGTTTCCGCAGTCCCTCGCGGATAGCTTTGTCGGTGAGAGAGCTGATCCACAGGCGCACGAAAGGAGTGGTGCAACCCGTATAGTGGTAGAGGTAGCGGAAGATAAGCTCTCCCTCGCGTCCGGCATCGGTCGCCACGATGATATGTTCGCTTGTGTCGAACAGTCTTTTGATGACTTTTATCTGCGACACCACGCCGCTGTCGGGCTTGTAACCTTTCTCCGTCCTGACCTGACGGGGGACGAGCGTGAATGTGTCGGGAATAATCGGGAGGTTGTCACGGACAAATCCGCGCACGCCGTAGCCGTCGGGCATGGCAAGCTGAACGAGGTGTCCGAATGCCCATGTCACGGCATAACCGCCTCCCTCGAAATATCCTTCCTCTCTCTTTGTCGCGCCCACGATGCGGGCGATTTCACGTGCCACGGAGGGCTTTTCTGCAATGATTGTCTTCATGTCTTCTTCTTTTTTGTTGATACTTTGGATTTTATTTTGGATTCAGTGGCGGACACGGGATTACATTTTCATGCCCTTGCCCGTTTTCTTCTGCGGCTTCTCCTGCTGCTGTTGCTGGCGGGCGTCCTTCGGGTTGGTCTGACCTTTCTGCAACGGCTCTCTCAGATTCTTTGTAGCCTCGTTGGTCTTGCCATCGTTGTTCACCGCCACCTGCGTGCGGCTCTCGTTGGACGGAGCAACCTGCTGTGCATTGTCAGGGTTCGTGTCGTAGCGGTACGGGCGTCCCTTCTCCGGGTTGAACTTGATATACATCGTGGCATGGAAGCCCTGCTTGTCGGTCACGTTCTCCAGCTTCACGGCTTTACCCGCCACATAGTCGGCTTTCTGCTGGTCGGTGAAGCTCACGCCGCTCCATTTGCTGATGGGGCGGATGCTGCCGTCCTCGTTCGTCCACGTGTTGCGGCGTTGCTCCTTCTTGGTCTGTGCGGCATTTTCCCCGCCCTGCGCCTGACTTTTCGATGTGTCGCCTTTGGTTTCCTGTGTCTGTGCGGTACGGGGCGACTTGCCGGTTCCCGGCACGAACTCCACGCCGCGCTGCTCCACGTTCACTTGCAGGGTGGTGACGAACTTTCTGCCGTCGTTGCGCTCGATGAGCTTGTCGCGTACGGGCAGTCCGGCGCGGAGCATGTCCCGCTCCTGCGTGGTGATTTCCGTCTTGCCGATGCGCTCCGGGATGCGCACCCTGCTTGCCGGAATGTCCGTGATTTCATTCGTCTTGCGGTCGATGCTGATGTAGGAGGGGATGATCTCGCCCGTTTCCCTGTCCACAATGTCCACGACCCTACCGAGATTGCCCGTTTCGCGGAGGTTCTTCCGGTCATTGTCGGAGAATTTGTGTTCCTTGTACTCATCCAGCTTCTGCTCCTTGCGGATGAAGTGCGGCACGAGGCTGATGTTTCCCTCACCGTCCTTCTTGAAGGAGAGGCGGGCGTCCAGCTCGAATGATTCGCCGCCGAAGGTCGGTTTGACCTTTACCAAGTCGGACTTGCCATAGTTGAGCATCTTCGTAAGGTCGCCGGACTTTTCAAGGTTGTCCCGCTTTACGCCCCATCTGTCCTCCAGCTCCTGCCAGTTGATTTTACTCTCGTCGATGGGCTGGTAGCCACGTTTGCCCTGCATCTGTTCGGATTTGTCCTGTTGCTGTTCTTTCCGTTGTTCCATGTTCTCCTGTTTTTGAGGTTCTTGTTTCTCTGTCTGTTGTGCTGCCATCTCTTCCTGCACCTTCTTCTCATAGTCGGAGGTGTCCACCTTGTGAGGGGCGAGCAGCTCCTTGTTCGCTTCGGGGTCTTTCAGCAGTTGCTTCATCACCTCTAAGAGATTTTCAGCTTGGTCTGCCGCAATGCGGTAGAAACCGAAGCGGCTGGGTTCCTTGCACTGCCGGAAGAAGTTCTTGAAGAAGTTGTCCAGCACGTCGCCATGTCGGTCGAATTGCAGGAAACTCTGCGCGTTCTCCGCTTTTGCGGGGGTGCGCTTGGGTGTGCCGTCCGCGTTCAGCCCGGCTACCACGCTGATCTCGCCTGTCTTCTCGTCACGGACTACCAGCACGTCCTTTTCGTCTTTTTTCTTTGCCATCTGAAAAATGTTTTAATGGGTTATTTATGAAAGAAATTATGGATACGAGCCTTGTAGAAGGCTATATCTTCCTTTTTGAAGTCCTTGATATGGTTGGAAAGGAATGTCAGCACGTCCTCCTCGCTGTAATAGGTCTTCTTGCCCAGCGTCTTGTAGGGCAATGCGCCTACGCTGCGGTAGCGTTGGAGGGTGCGTTTGCTTATCTGGAGCAACATGCACAAATCCTGATTGTCGAAAAGGCGGATGCTTTCCGTGATAGTGGGCTGTTTCCCCTCAGCCTTCATCGCCAGCAGCAGTTCGTCCTGACGGTCGAGCCGTTCCATCAGCTTCTGCATCCAGCCCTCGAAGTTGTTTCGTGTGAGCAGTTCCATGACCTATGTCCTCCTTCCTTTTGGTTTGCCGCCCGTGCGCAGCGTGTGGTTGTGGAACAGGGTGTCTATTGTCCCTTCCTCGTTCCTTACTGTGTTGTCCTCCAATAGCCGCAGTATCTCGGAAAGGCGGTAGCGGCAGCTTCCGCGTACCACCACATACTCGATACGGTGGTCGGTGCGCATACGCTGCATGGTGCGCTTGCTCACGTTGAGCATCTTCGCCGCCTGTGCCGTGTCAAGCAGCTTGTCTTCGGTTTCCCGCTTCCGTTTCTTCTCGTCCCTTGCCTCGCGGATGTACCCTGCGATGTTCGCAATCTGCGCCATCATCTCCTTGTAGGCGGAACTTTCCATTGTTATCACTTTCATGTTCAGTCCTTTCTTTTTGTTTCTGCGACAAAATTCGGCAATAAACAAAAGGGGCTTTAACAACTCACTACGTGACTCACGTAAGATTTTTGCGGAAGATGGCTCCGTAACCCGGTCAAACGGCGCAACAGGCAGCCTTTCAGCGGAAAACGATACGTCTTGTATGCCGTTTCGTTACCTTTGCGGCAAACTCTAAATGACATGAATATGGAAATAGTATCTATCGAGAAAAAGACTTTCGAGATGATGGTGGCGGCATTCGGCGCACTCTCGGAGAAGGTCGCCGCCCTGAGGCGCAAAAGCGACACGGGGCGCATGGAAAGATGGCTCACGGGCGAGGAGGTCTGCGGGCAGTTGAGAATAAGCCCGCGCACGTTGCAGACGCTGCGTGACAGGCGGCTTATCGGCTACTCGCAGATAAACCGCAGGTTCTATTACAAGCCAGAGGAGGTGAAGCGGCTGATACCGCTTGTCGGCACGCTCTATCCGCACGGCAGATGATTTGATTTATTCACCCACTGAATCCGAAGTTATGATGAACGAGAACAACGATGTTTTTACGATGGAAGACGAGCCGATAGCCTCTGTGGTGCAGGATATGCGCAAAGGCTCGAAATGGCTGTCCGCATTTCTGGAAAGCTACCGTCCTCCGCTGGACGGGGAACGTTACCTGACGGACGGCGAGGTGTCGGAACTGCTCCGTGTGAGCCGGCGCACCTTGCAGGAATACCGCAACAACCGCGTGTTGCCCTTCATACTTTTGGGAGGGAAGGTGCTTTACCCGGAAACGGGGCTGCGCGGGGTACTGGAAGCGAACTACCGCAAGCCGCTGGAGTGAGGCGGTTTCATGAAAAAGTAAACGGGTGACACCTTTTGTGGTGCTACCCGTTTACTTGTCTTATGGGGTATGTGCAATCAGCAATACCCGGCTTTTCCGTTCTGTATGAACATCACGTATGTCTGCCGTTTCTCTTGTGAGAGTGCCTTTCCCACCAGCCATGTGCGGAACAGGTGGGTGTTGTAGGTATTCACCCTGAAAGCGACCGGGATGATGATTTCAAGGGCGTACACGTCCGCGTGCAGCCCGTTTTCAAGCTGCATGTAGCGGCACACCTCGTAGTCGTTCAGCACGTCCGACTTGCGGACGGCTCTGATGGCGGCGTTCACTGCCGGGACGGTCGTATGGAACAATCCGGCTATTTCGGTGGCGGTCATCCACACGTCGTTACCGGTTACGCTGACTGCCTTGTCCTCGATGATGATTGTGTCACGTTTCATGGCTTTTCTTTTTAGATGGTGCAACCTGCAAATTCCTCGACGCCGTTCAATCTTGCGGCAAGGTTCTCCATGTCCTGATTGAGCTTCTCTTTGGTTATCTTTGCGTAAATCTGCGTCGTCTTTATGCTCTTGTGTCCGAGCATGGAGCTGACCGTTTCGATGGGAACACCGTTGGAGAGGAATATCGTCGTGGCTGCCGTGTGGCGGCTCTGATGCCACGTGATATGCTTGGTGATGCCGCAACGCTTGGCGACGGCACGGATACCGGCAAGGCACGTGTTATAATGCGGAACGGGAAATATCCTGCCGTCCCCGCACAGTCCCCGGTATTTGCCGATTATGCGGTTGGCGATGTCGAGCAGGCGGATGTTGGACACCACGCCCGTTTTCTGGCGGTTGATGTTTATCCACTCGTGTTCGTCGAAGTAGGTGCGGATATTCTCTTCCGTAAGGTTGCGCATATCCGCGAACGACAGCCCCGTGAAGGCGCAGAACAGGTAGAGGTCGCGGTACAATTCCTGTTTGGCGTTTTTCAGTTTCCCCTCCATCAGCAGGCGGATCTCATCTTTGGTCAGGAAACTGCGTGTTGTTTCCTCCTTCTTGATTTCATACTCGCGGAACGGGTCGCGCGTCAGCCACTCGTTGTTGATGGCGATGAATACCATCGTCCGTAACGGGCAGACGTACAGCCACACGGTATTGGTGCAGCAGTGCTTGTCCGTGCGCAGGAACATCTCGAAGTCGGAGATGAAAGCCGGGGTAAGCTCTTTTAGGGCGATGTCCTTCACATGGTAGCGGATGTCGAGGAACTCTTGCATGTGCTTGTAAACGGTGCGGTACTTCAGCAGCGTGCCTTTGGCTTTCATGCCTGCCTCCACCTGCTTCTCGTAGTCCTCGTTGTGCTGGCGGAACACCTGCATCAGCGTGTGGTAGCGGTGTTCCAGTCCGAGAAAGGCGTTCTTCACCTTCTCCGCCGTGACGAAGTTGTCACGCTCCATGATTTCCTGATAATGCCTGTTGATGCGTACCCGCATCTTGTCAAGCATACGGTTCGTTTCGAGTGCCGCCGTGCTTCTGCCCGTGACACGTCCACCTTTGGTGTCCCACAGTTTCGGATCGACAGTCAGTTTGCAGCTGAACTGTGTCTGGCTGCCGTCCACCGTGATGCGTCCCATGACGGGAACTGTCCCGTCCTTTTTCACTACCTGACGCTTGAGGTAGTAGATTACTGAAAATGTACTCTTCATTGTCCTTAATTTTTGGGTTTCAAAATTAGTTGGTGAAGAGTCCGGTGTTGGTACGCAAAACGGGGAGGAACGGCGCAATCTTTTTCCGTAACCTGATTTTTCGCATGAGTTATGGATAACTCACTATTCCTTAGAGCCTTGTTTCGCTATTCGTACCCGTTTGTCGCATTTTCGGGCATGGTTACGAACAAGTAACGTAGCGGCGTCAGGATTTGGCTTCGGCAGGGATTGTAATGGCTTCACGGATTATCGCCACTTCAACCAAAACCCTTGTAACTCAATTCTATCACTATATCTTTCCGCATTTCACTTTTTTGTAGTAACTTTGCATTAAAAAAATGAGGTAAAGCAATATAAATGAACCAATTAAATAAAGAATATATATATGGACTAAGAGAGAATGAATAAAAATGTGGCTAAGATATGGATATAAAACTACTAAAACAACGTAACTTTAATATTGTCTTATGAAAAGCATCCGGAACCTGTTTCTACTGCTTGTCTCCTGCCTGACCATAGCCGGGCGTAGCCAAACTATATTTCCCGAAACCGTCTATTTTCAGACGGACAAGGGGATTTATGAGACCGGTGAAGACCTTTGGTTCAAGACATACGTTATGGATGCTCAGAGCCTTGCTCTTTCCGAGCGAAGCAAGACACTGTTTATGGAGATGCTCAATGCCAAGGACAGCATCGTGTGGCAGGAGAAATACCCCGTCCTCTCCGGCATTGCTGCGGGGCACGTCTATGTGGACAAGAACTTGAAAGAGGGCGATTACCGCATCCATGCCTATACCCGCTTTTCTTTTTTGAATGACACATTGCGTCCGGTCTATCCCAAGAAGATACGTGTGGTAAAGAGCATAGCCTACAAAGGAACGGACAACCCTCAGGAAGAAGACCGGCCAGTCGCCCGTCTTTCGTTCTTTCCCGAAGGAGGTGATTTGATTGACGGCATCCCCACCAAGGTGGCTTTCAAGGCACAGGATGCCAAAGGAATGCCCGCAAAAGTGGCAGGCCGATTGCAGGAAAACGGCAAGGAAATTGCGCGTTTGGAGACCGTGCATGATGGCATGGGATTTGTTTTCATTCTTCCGCGAAAAGAATCATCCTACAAAGTAGTATTGTCCGATGGTCGGGAGTTTCCGTTTGCCGGGGTGACGGCTTCCGGCATGTCCATCCACCTGCGGAAGCAGACCGATGAGTATTTGGAGTTTCATCTTTCCCAGTCGAAAGGAACGGCGACACAGACGGTCAAGTTGGAAGGCAGGATGCGTGGCAAGCTTTGCTGCATGGCGACAGGCACTTTACGCGAACGTCTGAAAGTACGGATTCCACTGAAGGAATTCACGACGCAGGGCATTGCCGAGTTTACTTTATACAATGCCGACGGGCAGCCAATGGCAGAACGCTTGGTGTATGTCCATCCCGAGCGTAAGTTGCACATCGAATTGAACACGGACAGTGCGCGCTACTTTACCCGTGGCAAAGGCAAGCTGAACGTAAAGGTAACGGACGAGGCGGGCAAGCCTGTACAGGCGCATTTGGGTTTGAGCATTTTCGACGGTGCTTATCAAAATGAACTGAATCCTGAGAATATGCTATCGTATTGTTTACTTTCCACCGAGATAAAGGGTAATATCCACAATCCGGCGTATTACTTTGATGGCAACAACAAAGACCGCCTGTCAGCTCTTGATTTATTGCTTCTCACTCAAGGGTGGCGCAGGTATGTATGGGAAAAGGCTGATACGGCAATGCTGGCGGACTGTTTCCTTTCGGATGAAATCAGGGGAAGGCAGATTCTCGGCAAGAAAAAGAAGCGGAAAGAGTTGGGAAACGGAGAGCAGTTGCTACAAGTTTCCGGTCCAAGCACTGAAAACCGTTTTGTGCTTATAGACTCTTTGGGAAAGTTCGTGGTGCCGACGGACTTGATGTTTGTACTGCGAGGCGGATATGTTTATTTGAAGCCTATGCTGGATAAAGATGAATACAAGCCTTCCATTATCATGGAAGAGACTTTTGATAAGGCAGACAGTTTACGGAAGTCTTGCCTATCTTATTTCTCGTATATGAATCCTTCACAAGTGTTTTCGGAATTGCAGCTTGATTATCCCGTTATCAGTCAGGACAGTAGCATTCTTTTATCCGAGATAACAGTTACAGGTAAGAAAGGAAGAGTGTTCCGGGATAAGATGATGGGAAGGTTAGATAGCTTGGCACAAATGAAGGTTGGAGCAGCATGGGTATGCTCTGGGTGTATATCGGGAGGAGGTAATATAGAGTACCTTAATGATTATAAAGGTTATTCACATCATCCTATAGGATGTCCGGTACCTCCTCCTGGAAAAATAAGCTCCCCAGTTATCGGTCGGAAATATTATCTCATAAAATATGAACCAAAAGGAGAGAATAACAAATGGATTCTAACGAAACTAGACGAGATTATTTGGAAAGGTGAGGAATTTACCGAAGAAGAACTTCTCCGCATGAACAACCTGTGGCGTGTGAAAGGCTATTACGGCACGCGTGAGTTCTACCAACCCGATGAACTGGATATGCAAAGCCCGCTACCGGACGCGCGGAACGTCTTGCTGTGGAAACCGGACATTGTCACCGATGAAAAAGGAGAAGCCGAAGTGGAGTTCTTCTGTTCGGATATCAATACAAGCTTTATGGGTGTGATAGAAGGAACGGATGGCTTAGGAAACTTAGGCACGTCTCAGTGCGAGTTTAGGGTACTAAAACCATAAAAAATGATAGGATGACAAAATTAAAAAATAGATGGCTCTTGTGGATATTGCCTTTGGCTTTCTTCGTTTCCTGCAAATCGAATGAAGGACAATGGGAAAACAAGCAAATTTCCTTTCCTGAAAATATTGTATTTACAAAAGCCGGAAAGGATACGATTTATTTTGATTTTGACAAGTCGAAATGGAAGTTCTTTATTTATGCAGATACAACAGACTGCATGGGGTGTAAATTGTATCTGGACAGATGGAGCGATTTGATTGCTAAAATCAAGGCGGACGAGTCATTAAGCAAATCAGTTTCATTTGCTTTCTTCTTGTTTCCTAATGACGTGGAAGAGATGAAATTTATGCTGGACTGTGATTTACCCGACTATCCGGTCTGTATTGATGCAGATAATCGAATTGGTAGATTGAATGAATTTTCTTCTGATAAATATTTTCTATTGGATGAGCATAACCGGGTTGTTTTAGTCGGCAATCCTGTCTCCAGCCCTCAGATGGAAAAATCTTATTGGGATGAAATTATAGGTAAACCTGTCAAATAACTATAACCATGAAGAGGGCTCGAAAATGGATGAATAAGGCAGTTAATGCTATCTTTGGTTTGGCCGCGCTGTTGGTGCTGTATGTTTTGGCGCAAATATTATTGTTCGCTACATTCAAAATTCCCAGTGACTCGATGGAGCCTACATTGATAGAAGGGGATGTCATATCTGTCTGTAAACCGGCTTTAGGCGCACGGATATTTAACATTTGGGCTGCTCTGAAAGGCGAAGAGGTTGACGTGTACAGATTGCCTGGCTTTTCTAAGGTCAGAAGGGATGATGTCTTGGTTTTTAATTTTCCTTATTCGGAGTGGAATCAATGGGATGAGAATATGAAAATGAACATATCGAACTATTATGTAAAGCGTTGTGTGGCTGTCCCCGGAGATACTCTGTTTATCCATGACGGAATCTATATGATTGGTGATGGGAATGTATTGGCCGGTAATATTGAATCTCAAAAGCGAATCATGAAATTTAATCCTGATAATATTCCTAACGACCAATATTACACGCTTCCTTTCGACAGCATTGTCCGATGGAACATCAGGGAGTTTGGTCCTTTTTATATACCGGGAAAGAACGATTCCATTCCAATGAACAGAACAAACTACCTTCTGTACAAAAAAATAATAGCGTGGGAACAGAGTGAGGAAGTGCTGTTTCAGGATGGAAAAGTTTATTTGGGCAATAAAGAATTGGACGGATATCGTTTTAAGAGCAATTATTATTTCATGAGTGGGGACAATAGCATGAATTCCGTAGATTCGCGTTTTTGGGGATTGATACCTGAAGACTTTATTGTAGGAAAGGCCGGCTTTGTCATTACTTCGCGCAGCCGTGATACGGGAAAGATACGTTGGAACAGAGTATTTAAAAGAATAGAGTAGTGTGATGAGAATTATAACCTATATAATATTATCGTGCTTTATGGCTGCTTGTTCGCAAAACCGTAGCGGTGGTGAACTTGAGCAAGCCTTGAAGCTGTCAGGAGAAAACCGTAATGCGTTAGAGGCAGTTCTTGACCATTACAAGCATGATTCTTTAAAATACCGGGCAGCCTGCTTCCTTATCAAGAATATGCCTTATCATTATTTAAGGAAGAACTGGGAATGCATTGCGACTCATTGACACGGTGTGGGTATCTGGAAAAACGGAGCAAATCAAAAAGTATGTGGGTATAATATTTGAGAAACATTAAAGTTTGCAATGCTAAAAACATACATCCTTCCAAAGTATTATAAATCAAGCACATCAGACGAACACCTGATTGGACGTCAGCATTGTAACCCAGAGTTCATGCTTATCACCCACAGGGTTTTCGGATTGACCCCATTATATTGGCTGACTTTGCCTGAACGGATAGTGAACCAAAGAGTGTTTTTTATAGAGCAGGATACCATAAGAAGGTATTAAGCAGTTGAGAACCTCAGGAGGTGCAGAGCCTTTCCGCCACCCAGTTGTTCGAGCGGATGAAGTCCGCCCATCCCTCAGCCATGAGGGGCATGACGGCCTACAGCCTGAGCCGCATCCTGCCCCAGTTGGGCGAGCGGGTGCATACTGCCAAGGGGAATGTGTATCGGGTGGTGGAATGCTAGGCATCCGCAGGAAATGTGTTCCGAATCAAAAGTTATCCTTGCTGATGGAGAATATAGAGAGGAACCGATTGGTAACTCAACTCGTATGAAACAATAGTGAAACACGTCAGCCGATATATTGGTAGCTTATTATATTAAAATCCCTGTTCTTGTAATGTCACAATAAAGAGGGTTATTCATGTCTTCTATTAGTAGCACCGGCTCTATGAGGTTACTTATCTTACGCCTAAGTTTCCATAATAGCGGGGTGTCTTCAAAATAGTTATCGTTCAGCCGTTCTACTACCACAGCAATATCTATATCGCTGTCCTCTCTATAATTTCCTTTGCTGTACGAACCATAAAGATAGAGAGCCTTTAACGGCAGTTTCTCGGCTACCATTTCCTTATAGCGTTTGGCAAGGGTTATAGCTTGTTCTTTATCCATGATTGCAAGTCTTTAGTTTGGTTTAAAAGTTCTGTACAGTATTCCTTAGTCAAGCTTTTTATTAGTCTCTCCTTGTAAGAGGGATAACGAGCTTCTATATTCAGAGGTTCAAGTTTGTCAATGAAGTCCAATTGCTCTTCTGACAATTGCTTATCCAATCCCGTTTTCTCTGCAAGTCTGGATAGTGAATGTATCTTTAAGGGAACTTCCGTCAAGCAATTAGTCCAATATGCTTTAATAATTTTTTCTATGGTCTGATGGCACATGAAGCCCACATAGAGATAACGACCTGTAACCAGCATTGCATCTGCCGTTTCCAAGTCATAATCTGACATTTCAATCCAATAAGTTACTTTACTATCCATGCTCTAAATCTTTAGAACAAAGATAGTCATTATCCTTTAAACCACAATGATTTGCTACAACATTTTAGTGAATAGGGGCTATATGAAATGCCTCTGCTTCCGCTTTGCCACGGAAGAGGATTATCCGCAGGAGGTGCAGAGCCTTTCCGCCACCCAGTTGTTCGAGCGAGTGCATAAATGTGTACCGGGTGGTGGAATGCTAGGTAGGATACTCTTTGAGAATGTTTACAGTTCTCTGAAGATTTCTCCTACTGTGGGGTGAGGGAACACATATCGTTTCCAATCATCCACTTTCTTGCGGTCTTCGATGGCCATGCCTGCCAATACAATCAGTTCGGAAGCAGGATTACCCAGCATGTGGGCACCCAATACCGTTCCGTCTTCGGCAGCCAATACTTTACAAACTCCATTTACTCCCTCATTCTCCGCCACAAAGCGACCGGAATATGCCATCGGTAGTTTTATTGTATGATAAGCAATGCCGGCAGCCTGCAGAGCTTCTTCACTCATACCTGCCCCTGCTATCTCAGGATTGGTATAGACTACCCCCGGAATGGCACGGTAACTCATCGCATCTTCTTTTCCTAGAATATGATGAACAGCCACTTCCGCTTCGCGCACGGCCGTATGTGCCAACAATGAAACGCCGTTCAAGTCTCCGCACGCATAGACACCGGGAACCGAAGACTGCATGTGTTCGTCCACCTTGACGCACTTACGTTCCGTCAGTTCCAAATTCAAATTCTCTAATCCGAAACCTTTCATTACAGGACGACGGCCTACACTCATCAGTAACTTTTCGGCCGTAACACTTCCCGCCCCTTCTGCATTTTCGTAAGAGACCGTTACTCCGTTCTCCTCTTTTGCCACTCCTACCACCTTGGTACTCAGCAGGAACTTAATTCCCTTCTTGGCATACTCGGCACGCAGCATCGCCGAAAGTTCCTTATCCATTCCACCTAAAATTTCATCCATCATCTCGACCACAGTAACCTGTACGCCCAAACTATTGAAGAAAGAAGCAAACTCCATTCCGATTACACCACCGCCGACAATAGCCAGTGAAGCAGGCACTTCCTTATTGTCTAATGCATCACGGTGTGTCCAATAATCCACACCATCCACTCCCGGAATGGGAGGAATAAATGTATCGCTACCGGTACAAAGTAACAAGTTCTCACATTCGTAAATCTCCTCACCGCATTTCACCGTGTTCTTATCTATGACAGTAGCCTCTCCTGTTACTATATTCACCTGATGGGCAGTCAGTTTCGCCTTGATGCCCAACACCAGTTTACGCACCACCTTTGATTTCCGGGCAACAATCTTGCCCAAGTCAAAAGAAGCTTCGGGCACAGTGACCGCATATTTGGAAGCATGCTTGGCATAATCATACACTTTGGCAGAATAAAGCAATGTCTTTGTGGGGATGCAACCTTCATTCAGGCACACGCCCCCCAGACTTCTCTTTTCAAACAACACAACACTGAGGCCGGCTTTTCCGGCAACTTCGGCAGCAGTATAGCCGGCGGGCCCTCCACCGATAATCGCAATTTGATATTTCATGGTATTTATTAAAATTAATCAGTTCTTTATCAATTCAAAACCTTCGACCGCCAGGCCGGGACATACCTTCTTCAAAGCTTCGACAAACTCCAAAGGTCTGTCGGGACTTATCATCACGAATCCTTGTGCATGTTCAATTTTCACCTTTTGCATCCCGATAGCATGGGGCTGGTAAGCAATGTTCCTGATGCCATCCACACAAAATCTTTTACCCCATACCGATTTAACTTCCAGCACACCGCTATCTTTAATCGTATAAATAGTCTTTGACTGAGAATAAAACAGCATGAGAGGTATAATTAATCCGCCCAAAGCCCCCCATTCCTGCAGCCAAAAAAAGATAGCAATCATAACCAATGTGGCAACTCCCATTCCTATATATCGCCAAGTGGAAATCCGTTTTGTCTTAAATACTCGTTCCATATTTTCCGGTTTTAAAGGTTGTATGTCCGAAAGATACTAAAATAACCGGTTTCCCGCTACATATTTTCTTCAGAAAGTATCTTCGCCCTCTTCTTTATGTTCCAACCGCCTGACCAATGCATTCATAAATTCTTCAGGCTTCTCCGGCAGCAGGTCTATAACCTTGTCATTGTCATAATGCACCAATACATATCGGGTAAATCTCAGATGTTTCAACCCGAAGAGACGCTTCAATTCTACATCTGTAATCCGTGAAAGCGGAATGGTCTTCTCCTTTTGGAAACGTCCGTTATAAATCACCAAGTTTCCGTCTGCCGTCAATGTATAGGTAGAATGGATGATACGCTCTATATTGATAATGACAATCATAGCGAAAAACAGCCCTATCAATGCCGCCCCTTTGTACCAAAAGGCAACCAGCATAATCAAAGTAAACAGAATAAGAAACAAATGAGTTGTCCCTGAAATCTTCACATGGAAAGTTCGATTCATCATAATTTAAAATTTTGGCGCAAGTTAATCATTTGTTCTCAATTATTTTAAAAGACTTGATTGTTTTTATTCCATCCCCACAATCATGGAACAAGATTCCCGCGACCATAAAACAACCAACTAAATATCATATCTTTCAAAAAAGGCAGTAAATAACAGCATTAAAATGTACAATGAAAAGAGGTTTTCTTTACCTTTGCAACCATAAATCACATTATCATGGTTAGAAAATTCGATTTCCTTGTGATCGGCTCCGGAATTGCCGGAATGAGTTTCGCACTGAAAGTGGCTCACAAAGGCAAGGTTGCCCTCATTTGTAAAGCCGGGCTGGAAGAAGCCAATACCTATTTTGCTCAGGGAGGTATCTCATCTGTTACCAACCTGAAAGTAGACAATTTCGAAAAGCACATTGAAGATACAATGATTGCCGGTGACTGGATTAGTGACCGTGCAGCCGTGGAAAAAGTTGTGCGCGAAGCTCCATCGCAGATTCAAGAGTTGATAAAATGGGGAGTAGAGTTTGATAAAAAAGAAAACGGAGAGTTTGACTTACATAAAGAAGGAGGACATTCCGAATTCCGTATCCTGCACCACAAAGACAATACCGGCGCAGAGATACAGACAAGCCTCATCGAGACTGTAAAAGCCCACCCCAATATTACGGTTTTCACTGACCATTATGCAGTTGAAATCATTACCCAGCATCATTTGGGCATCATTGTGACCCGCCACACTCCGGGCATTAAATGTTTTGGTGCGTATGTGCTGAACGAAAGCACCGGAGAAGTGGATACTTTCCTGTCAAAAGTGACTATTATGGCTACTGGAGGTTGTGAAGCCGTTTACCGCAATACCACCAATCCGCTGGTAGCCACCGGCGACGGTATCGCCATGGTATATCGTGCCAAAGGCGCAGTGAAAGATATGGAGTTCATTCAGTTCCATCCCACTGCCCTCTTTCATCCGGGCGACCGTCCCAGCTTCCTCATCACTGAGGCTATGCGCGGTTACGGTGCCGTGTTGAAAAACCAAAGCGGTGAGGAATTTATGCAGAAATATGATCCGCGTCTGTCGCTTGCTCCGCGCGACATCGTGGCACGTGCCATCGACAGCGAAATGAAACAACGCGGTGAAGACCATGTTTATCTGGATGTCACCCACAAAAACCCGGAAGAAACAAAGAAGCATTTTCCCAATATTTATAAGAAATGTCTCAGTCTGGGTATCGATATTACCAAAGACTACATTCCTGTTGCACCGGCTGCTCACTATCTGTGCGGAGGCATTAAGGTGGATTTGGACGGACAGTCCAGTATCAACCGCTTGTACGCCATCGGCGAATGTTCCTGTACGGGACTGCACGGCGGCAACCGTCTGGCATCCAACTCACTGATTGAAGCAGTGGTCTACGCCGATGCTGCGGCCAAACATGCCTTGAGTGTACTCGACCGTTATGATTACAATGAGGACATTCCCGAATGGAACGATGACGGCACGATGAATAATGAAGAACGTGTGCTGATTACACAGAGCATGAAGGAAGTGAACCAGATTATGGAAGCCTATGTGGGTATCGTGCGCAGTAATACTCGCCTGATTCGTGCCTGGAACCGTTTGGACATTCTATATGAAGAAACCGAACGACTGTTTAAGCGCTGCAAGGCATCACGCGAACTGTGTGAATTGCGCAACATGATTAACATTGGTTACCTGATTACGCGTCAGGCAATGGAACGCAAAGAAAGCCGCGGCCTGCACTACACGATTGATTATCCGCATGCCGAAGCAGAAAAGAAATAATAGAATGAAAAAAAGTATTTTGACTCTATGCCTACTGGTACAAGTATTGTTCCTGTGGGCACAGAATCAATATTATGTGGCTCCCGATGGGAATGACAGTCACGACGGAAGCCTCCAAAAACCTTTCCGAACCATTGAGCGGGCACAATTGAAAGCTCGAAAAGCTCAGGGCGAAACAACCATCTATTTGCGTAAAGGTATCTATCGATTGGAGCGTCCTATAATCTTCACTCCCGAAGACGGTGGAAAAGAGAAACCATTATCCATACGTGCCTTCCGAAACGAACAGGTAACATTGTCCGGCGGAAAAGTGTTGCATCCTGCATGGAAACCTTATAAAAAAGGTATCCTGACAGCAGTTCTCCAAGAAGAAATACATCATCCGGATATGCTGTTGAGTAACGGAAACATCCGCCACATGGCACGTTATCCCAATTTCGACTCCACAGCAGTGCGTTTCAACGGTACCTCAGCCGATGCCACCGCTCCCCGGCGGGTAAAAAGCTGGAAACATCCCGAAGGAGGATACCTCCATGCCATGCACATAAGCGACTGGGGGGATTTCCACTACCGCATCACCGGTAAAGACAAAGCCGGAAAACTGATGTTGGAAGGCGGGTGGCAGAACAACCGCCAATCAGGACTGCACGCCAAGAACCGGATGGTAGAAAATATATTCGAAGAGCTGGATGCTCCGGGCGAATGGTTCTATCAGGCGGAATCTTCTACCTTATATTATTATCCCATGCCGGACGAGAACGTGGAAACAGCCGTTTTCGAGACTCCCATACTCAAGCATCTGATTGAATTCCGCGGCTCGGAACAACAGCCGGTCACTCACATCACGATACAGGGAATCGAACTGACACAAACATTGCGTACTTTTATGGATAAGTACGAACCGTTGCTCCGCTCCGACTGGATGGTCTATCGGGGAGGCGCCGTAGTGTTTGAGGGGACGGAAGACTGTTCGCTGAAAGATTGCTATCTTCATAATTTGGGAGGAAACGCAGTCTTCTTCTCCTGTTATAACCGCCGCTCCACCGTATCGGGTTCTCATTTCACCCGTATCGGAGCCAGTGCCGTTTGCTTTGTAGGCGACCCGAATGCTGTCCGCTCTCCAAGTTTTGAATACAATGAGTCTGTATCGGCCGAGAAACTGAATCGTACGCCCGGTCCTATAGGAAATAACTATCCGGCTCATTGCCTGGTATATGACAACCTGATTCATTCTATCGGCCTGTTCGAGAAACAGATTACGGGAGTGGAGCTATCCATGTGCCAGCACATCACTGTCAGCCACAACAGCATCTATGATACTCCGCGTGCCGGTATCAACGTCAGCGAAGGAACTTGGGGCGGGCATATCATCGAATTCAACGATGTGTTTGACACTGTAAAAGAAACCGGTGACCATGGTTCCTTCAATTCTTGGGGACGTGACCGTTTCTGGCATCCTCACCGCCAAGTAATGGATTCGTTGGTAAATGCCGAACCCTCACTGATTCTGGCAGACGTCACTTCGCCCATCGTATTGCGGTATAATCGTTTTCGCTGCGACAGAGGTTGGGACATTGACTTGGACGACGGCTCCAGCAATTACCACATTTATAACAATCTGTGCCTGAACGGAGGCATCAAACTGCGCGAAGGCTTCTATCGGGTGGTAGAAAACAATATCATGATTAATAACTCTTTCCATCCTCACGTATGGTTCAAGAACAGCGGCGATGTGTTCACCCGTAATATTGTGATGTCTTCCTACCGACCGATTCAAGTCCGCCACTGGGGGCTGGAAGTGGATTATAATATCTTCACCGACAGCACTGCCTACCAAAAAGCCCGCCAGCTGAATACCGATGCACACTCCATTGTATGCACTCCCGCCTTCCTTAACCCCGACCGGGGAGATTATCGAATTGACAACCGTTCGGATGCCATTTTCCGTTGTGGCTTCCGCAACTTTGACATGGATAGATTCGGAGTTGTCTCACCCCGACTGAAAGCACTGGCCAAGACTCCCGCATTTCCCAAACCCATTTTCATGGAAGAAGGAAAAGCACATGCCACTATCGAATGGAAAGGACTGCGAATCAAAAATTTGGATACCTTGGGCGAACGTTCTGCTACCGGTATGGATACGGAACGCGGTGTGTATGTCATTTCGGTCAATGCACTGGGTGGTGTGCTGCGTGACTATATCCGCCCCAACGATGTGATTTTGGAGTTGGGCGGAAAATCCGTGAACAACTTGGACGACTTGCAGAAAGCAGTTCAGGCAGCAGATTTAAAGCAACCGCAAACCATGGTTATCTTCCGAAGCCAGAAAGAAAACAAACTGACTTTACCGGGAAATCTCCTGAAATAAGACGAAAGTGTGTCAAAACTAAACCGGTCTATCCCATCGTCAGCTGTAGGGGCAGGATTTGCCTGCCCGAAGACACAAAGTAAACTGTTTTCGGGCGAGCGAACCTCGCCCCTACGAACGAAACGACGGCATTATCCACGTTTTGACACAACCCCTTCGATAAAAGGAGAGTTTTGACACATCTCCCACCGTAAACGGATAATTCTATCTCAATTAATAATTGTTCTTCTTTACTTCGAAGTAAGCCTGCGGATGCAAACATGCCGGACATACTTCAGGAGCTTCTGTACCTACATAAATGTAACCACAGTTACGGCACTGCCATACAGTCTCTTCTGCCTTTTTGAATACTGTACCTTCTTCTACATTCTTCAACAAAGCCAAGTATCTTTCTTCATGACCCTTTTCTGCTTCAGCAATTCTGCGATACATAGTAGCGATAGCCGGAAAACCTTCTTCATCGGCTACATCAGCAAAATGAGGATAATCAGTCGTCCATTCTTCATTTTCTCCGGCAGCGGCAGCTTTCAAATTTTCCATTGTAGTGCCGATTATACCTGCAGGATAGCTGGCAGTAATTTCTACCATACCACCTTCCAACCACTTAAACATACGTTTTGCATGTTCCTTTTCCTGGTCGGCTGTTTCAGTGAAAATAGCAGCGATTTGTTCATAACCTTCTTTCTTTGCAACACTTGCAAAGTAAGTATAACGCATTCTAGCTTGTGATTCACCTGCAAATGAAGTCAGCAAGTGTTTCTCTGTCTGTGTACCTTTAATGCTCTTAGCCATAATTATTAGTTTTATTAGTTAGTTATTCTTTCTATCATCCTTGTTTGATGATGCAAAGATATATATTATATTTCAAAATTGTATTTATTACAATTATAAATTTATACTTAATTAAATATTCACTTTATATAAAGTGAACAATAACACCTATATTTGTGTTCACAACAACATTAACATTTTTCACTATGAAGACCATCATCAAATTATTCACCCTTTCCTTCCTGTCTATAATAGGATTTAATTCGTGCGCATCCGTGCCGTTAAAGGTCGGAGAATCTGAAAATAACTCCACTTACACCGTCAGCTACCTGTTCGAACATGATGGTTGCAAGGTATATCGTTTTTACGATAAAGGAAATTATGTCTACTTCACTACGAGAGGAGATGTAACCAGCATCACAAATGATTCCACCGCCCAACGCACCATTACTATCAACAAAACACCCTATAAATAACAAAAATAAGAATTTGAATATAATAATACATTAATTTTATCTACTTTTGCAATTCGTTTAAAATCATAGCATAAAGTAGTTAACAAATGAAAGCATTTGAATTCAGACCAAAGCTCTTCACTACATTAAAAGATTATTCGAAAGAGAGCTTCATGGCCGACCTCATGGCCGGCATTATCGTAGGTATCGTTGCACTTCCCCTGGCTATTGCATTTGGTATTGCTTCAGGAGTATCTCCCGAAAAAGGTATTATCACTGCTATTGTTGCAGGCTTTATCATTTCTTTATTGGGAGGAAGCAAAGTACAAATCGGTGGGCCGACAGGCGCGTTTATCGTTATCATTTACGGCATCATCCAAGAGTATGGCATCAGCGGGCTGACAGTGGCAACCCTGATGGCAGGTATACTCCTTATTCTATTAGGAGTGTTTAAACTGGGGGCTGTCATCAAATTCATTCCTTATCCCATCATTGTCGGCTTTACCAGTGGTATTGCCGTTACTATCTTCACTACACAGATAGCTGATATCTTCGGCCTCAACTTTGGGGGAGAGAAAGTCCCCGGAGACTTTATCGGCAAATGGATGATTTATTTCCGCCACTTTGATACAGTGAATTGGTGGAATGCCATTGTCAGTGTGGTCAGTGTATTCATCATTGCCATCACTCCTAAATTCTCAAAAAAGATTCCCGGTTCGTTAATATCCATCATCGTAGTAACAATTGCAGTCTATCTGATGAAGACTTACGGAGGGATTACCTGCATTGATACGATTGGCGACCGATTCACCATCCAATCACAACTTCCCGATGCAGTGGTACCCGAATTAAATTGGGAAGCAATCAAGAACCTGTTTCCCGTAGCCATAACAATTGCCGTATTGGGTGCCATCGAATCATTACTTTCGGCTGCCGTTGCCGACGGTGTAATCGGCGACCGTCATGATTCAAACACAGAGCTGATAGCCCAAGGTGCAGCCAATATCGTTGCTCCTCTTTTCGGAGGCATCCCTGCTACCGGTGCCATTGCGCGTACCATGACCAATATCAACAACGGCGGTAAATCTCCGGTAGCCGGCATTATTCATGCTGTCGTATTACTGCTCATCCTGCTCTTCCTGATGCCGTTGGCACAATATATCCCGATGGCTTGTCTGGCCGGCGTGTTAGTCATTGTATCTTATAACATGAGTGGCTGGCGCACCTTTAAGGCATTACTCAAGAATCCGAAATCGGACGTGACAGTGTTATTGATTACTTTCTTCCTGACAGTCATTTTCGACTTGACAGTCGCTATTGAAGTAGGGTTGCTGATTGCCTGCGTGCTGTTTATGAAACGTGTTATGGAAACCACCGATATTTCGGTTATCAAAGATGAGATTGACCCCAACACGGAGACAGACGCCAATGTGCACGAAGAACATTTACTTGTCCCCGCAGGTGTAGAAGTATACGAAATCAACGGCCCGTATTTCTTCGGTATCGCCACCAAATTCGAAGAAATCATGTCTGAACTGGGCGACCGCCCTAAAGTACGTATCATCCGTATGCGTAAAGTGCCATTCATTGATTCTACCGGCATTCACAACCTCACCAGTCTTTGTGAAATGTCCAAGAAAGAAAACATCCACATCGTACTTTCGGGTGTAAACGAAAAGGTGCATAAAGTATTGGAGAAAGCCGGTTTTTATGATTTGCTCGGCGAAGACAACATTTGTCCCAATATCAATGTAGCTCTTGAAAAAGCCAAAGCCATCGTAGAGAAATAAAATCGGGCTGCCCGACTGAAAGAGATTATTTATTGATAAATGAGGGTGCCGAAACTCTCATTAACTAAAAGTCGGGAATGTGTCAAAACTTCCCTTTTATCGAAATCACCCTCGCTACAGCTGCCTGTGGCGAGGGTGATTTTTAGTTTATGAGCGTACGGAGAAAACAATTGTTTTTATCTCCCTATATAATACCGCGGACAAAGGGAAGACTAAGCTGTTTCTTACTGTCAGCCAAGGTCTTTTAAACGTAAGATTATTACAGACTACGACAATGGACTGTACAGTCCATTATAGCAGACCGTACAGTCCATTGCAGCAGACTGTACGATTCGCTGTGGGAGACTGTAGTAATCTTACTTATAGAAGGGCTTAATCTAAAGGATGAAAACGCTTAATCTGACTAATGAAATGTATAGCCGCTATTTTACTTCTTAAAAATCAGATACCACACAACAGAAGAAGCGACTAAAAAATAGACAGCAAAGAAATCTCTGTAATGTGATACCCAATCAAAATGAAACGAAAAAAATAAAGAAAAGGCGTATAACACCCATAGCCCCCATCCTATAGCTTTTCTTTTTTTCATTGACTAACCTCCCAACGATTATTATCATCCAAACAAATTACTGAGTCAAACGGAATACTAGCCTCAGTATTACAAACCTGGACGTTGGGGAAACTCTGCATTGATTTTACACCAACACCATAAGCTTCTTCTGGGAAGCAGAAAACGAACAAACTCCCTATAGACACAAATAATGAATAAACAGAGAAAAAATGCATACCTATAAGTTTTTAATTAGTTGGTAAATTGTATTTATGTTAATATTACAAAAGTAAATCACTCCTCCCGAACTCTGTGTTATCGGATTGTTATCTTTATGTTAATTGTGTGTCTATAGAATTTGGGACTTTGATGTTGCAACGATAATAGAAAACATTCCAATAATATGTTATCCGATTTTAAGAATAAGTCCCTATATTTGGCAAATGATAAAGACTAAGTACTTGAAAATAATCACTGCTATAAGCTTAACCTCCATATTAGCACTGCAATTTATATGGTTATGCAATACTTATGTTCTTATCAGAGATAATATATGTGAAGAAACAGACCAAATTCTATATGAGGCAATAGAAGAAGAAGCGTTAAAACGCTTTCATACAACTCCTAAAGGAACTAGTATAGAAGGGAAACAAGAAAAAGAAACAAAAGACAGCATCCCCGAAATCACTTATTTAGAAGAAGGACTCTATAACCTAGGTTATTATATCTCTATAGAAGACGTGGATTCCATCGCTTCCACTCTGCTCTTAGAGCATAAAATAAGCAGCGATTTCATATTGAACCTTATCAATCCGAAGACCGGAGAAGTGCTTCAACAAAGCAAAGAAGGAAACTTTTGTCTATGGAATGCCATTCACTCTAAAGAAATTCCTATCCGCACAGACCTATCACAAGCTGTACAAATGATATTGGTGAATCCACATTGGAGCATATTTGCACGCATGGGAATCTTGTTGCTGACTACAGCGGTTATGGTAGTATCCGCTTTCATCGGATTGTTTTATCAAATAAAAATCATCATCACAGAAAGGAAAATAGCCCGTCTGAAAGAAGATTTCTCCTACGCCATGATTCATGACATGAAGACGCCCATCAGTTCTGCCATCATGTGTGCCAGCAGGCTACATAGCGGAAAGCTGGATGACAAACCGGAAATAAAGAACCATTATTTTACTATTGTGGAAAATGAACTAGAACATTTGTTGGCTCTTTCTAACAAAGTGCTGACGCTGGCGAAACTGGAACAACACAAACTGGAGATGAACAAAAAAGAAGTTACATTATCTCCCATGATAGGAGACTTAATTGAAAAGTTTACCATAAAAACTGAAAAAACAATCCATTTTACTACAGACTTAAAAACAGAAAAGGTATATGCCGACGAAGAGTTTCTGAAGGAAGCAATCAGTAATCTGATAGACAATGCCATAAAATATTCCAAAGAATCGGTAAAGATAAACATCAGTTCATCAAGTGATGCCAACCATGACATTATCAACATATACGACAATGGTATTGGAATCTCGCAAAAAGACCAAAAGAAGATTTTCGAGAAGTTTGAGCGTGCATCGGCCATCAAACGAACCCGAAAAGGAGGCCCTTCAGGATTCGGACTAGGGTTGAACTATGTTTATCAGGTAATGGAAGCCCACGAGGGAAGAGTATATATTAACAGTATAGAAGGGGAATTCAGTGAATTCAGCCTGTTAATACCTAAAATAATAAAAAGCTATGATTAAACTATTATTAGTGGAGGATGATTCCACTTTCAGCTATATCGTAAAGAATGAATTGCAGGAAATTATCGGTGGCTACGAAGTGATAACCGCTACCAATGGTGCAGAAGGACTGAAAGCTTGGAAAGAATATCATCCGGATATTATTATTTCGGATATCGATATGCCTGTGATGAACGGTTATCAAATGGTGGAACGTATCCGTGAAATAGACGGGGATACTCCTATCTTGTTTACTTCTGCATTGACATCTCCCAAAGACGTGAAAGAAGGATATAAACTGGGGGTTAATAACTATGTGAAAAAGCCCTTTGTGCCCGATGAATTGGACGCACATATACACGCCATCCTGAAAATGAAGGCAGGAGTCAAATTACGCAATGAAAATGAACACTATGCTTTGGGACGCTTCACCTTGGATGCCAAACACGCCACACTGCATAACAATGAAACCGGAGAAAACAAAACTCTGACGGTGCGCGAAGCCCAAATACTTCAGCTCCTGTGCGAAAACATAAATGAAATAGTGGAAAGGAGGGCTATTTTAAGTCGTTTTTGGAATACAGAGGATGATTATTTTGCCTCACGCAGCTTGGATGTCTTTATCACGAATTTGCGGAAATCACTGAAGGAGGAGCCTCTCATCGAATTGAAGAATATCCGGGGAGTGGGCTTTGTATTATTGCTAAGCTGAAAAAATACTCCTATACCGTAATGTTCCTAAACAAAATGCAGTATGGGAGTATTTTCTAAAATCAGCCGAAAATCCATTTGGCTGCTTTGGGTACAAACCTATAAAAGAAAGCTACCACTCCCCATGAAATGGCAAAGGCTATTATGGCCGTAACAGGTATCTTTACTGAAATAGGAATAGAAAGTATATCAGCAATACCATAACTAAAACCGACCATAAAATAATGAATCAAATAAATACCAAGTCCACATTTAGTGATGTTAGAGAATAAACTCACCCAACCGGGAGATGTAAACCTTATCCGACGGATAATCAGAAACACAGCGATAGTCATCAACACAACATTAGGAGAGCAATATAAGAAAAACATCTCCATTTCTTGTTCCGTGCAATCAGGATTGGCAGTTATCGACTTAAAACCTACATAAGTCACAATATACCCGATGGCAAATAACGGCACAGCAACTCCAACTGTCTTCACCCAATTCCACTCTTTTACATCTTTTGCCAAATAATAGCCCAACAGTAGGTAACCGTTAAAACCGGCAAAATAATAAAAAGTGCCAAATGAGTTCCAGGCGCAAAGCCCGAAGAGTTCTTGCGAAAAGAAAGCGTAGGCGTAAGGCAGGAACAATGTTATTCCCCAAATGCCAAGGAATATTTTTTTCTGTGAAAGATTTGCCTTCTCCATCCAAGCGGAGAAGAACGGCATATAGAGATACAGACCTATAAGCATATAAAGATACCACATCGGTACTGTGTAGACATTGAATTTAAAAGGAATCAATGCAATATTTGTCATCGCATCACCAAAAGATTGAGAAGCATCGGGCGATGCATAAGCAAAAACATCAGCTATCACAGCAGATGATAATCCCAACACACCTGTTATCCAAGGAAAAAGATTGTATAAAACAGACCATACTAAAAAAGGAACGGCAATACGCAACAACCGCTTTTTATAGAAACTTTGGATGGGCATATTAACCGGCAAAAGTAACAATCCCGTAATCATAACAAACAAGGGGACGCAGGGACGAAGAAAGGAGCCATAAATAGAACCCCAAAAATTAAACTCCGGATTAGAACGAGCTTCGGGAGAAACATTAAAAGGATCGGCACAATGAATACATATTACCATAAATATGGCGAGAAAACGAAGTACATCAACCCATACTATTCTATGGGGTTGATTGGATGGACTAGCTTGTAACATATTTCTTATTTTATATATTTACCGGCAAAAGTACAAAATAAGCCATCCAAACTTTTTTAACTACTTAAAGAAATGCCTATTTACTTTCTTAAAGCGCATAAAGTTACATGAGACATACCTAAATAAGAAGCGATATAACCCAGATTGACACGCTGAAACATATCAGGATTTTTAATGAGGAAATCATTATAACGTTCCTCTGCCGACATATACAAACGATAAATAAGCCTTCTTTCCATTTCCACAAAAGCTTTTTGATGTAAGATGCGCAACCAGTTTGCTATATCAGCATATTTCAAACATAAGGCTTCAAGTTCTGCGATAGGAATAAAATATAAAATAGAATCTTCGAGCACTTGAACCATCTCATTCTCATAGCCCTCTGTTTTACCATAAAAACTATTAGTGGAAAAAGTAAGGTCACCTTCTTTGCTAAACCAAGAGGTTACCTCTCTCCCATCCATCAGAATATAAGAACGAGCGATTCCCTTCTCTATGAAGTAGACATTGTCATCTCTCTTGTCGGGTGCTATCAGAATGGTTCTTTTTGATAAAGCAAGAGGCTGTAATCTGGAAATGAGTTCATGAAGAGTTATCTCATCTATTTTGAATATCTTATTTATTGCATTTATAACTCTTTCCATAGCATATAATCGGGTTTATACATATTCCGGTTTCAGTTTCAATACGAAACCGACACCGGAATGCCTGCTGCCTTTATCAATTCTGCAATTCTGTCCAGCTCCTCGTGGGTCGCTTTTTCCAAATCATGATCGGGTGTTTCGCGGTCAATAGTATAAATCATCACTTGGCGGGGAGCTATCTCTTTTACTGTGTCCAGCCAAGGCAATACATAGTTGTCTGTCGTATTATTCACATCCTGTCCTTGGTATGTACCTTTCAGAAACATGGTTTGAATAATCAGATTGCCTTTGAACGCTTTCATCCCTTCTATGATTTTCTGCACATCATAATGTCCTACCGGACGATCCACTTCTTTGATATAATCAGCATTCACCGTGTCCAGCTTCATGATATTATTATCTATCTTGTTCAGTGCATCAAAAACATCCGGTTTATGAATGAAAGTGGAGTTGGTCAACACGCTTACCTTCGCCTGCGGAAAGTATTTATCACGCAATGACAATGTATCGTCTATAATTCCGGCAAACTCAGGATGGGCAGTAGGTTCACCATTGCCGGCAAAAGTCAGGACATCCGGTTGGGGACCGTTTTGCCGCATATCAAGCAAACGAGCTTCCAAAGCTTCACGAACCTGTTCACGGGTAGGTAATTTCTTCTTCGGACGATGGTCTTTATTAAAACCGCACTCGCAATAAATACAATCGAAAGAACAAAGCTTACCGTCTTCGGGAAGAAGATTGATTCCCAAAGAAACTCCCAAACGACGGCTATGCACCGGACCGAATATAGGAGAAGGATAAATGACTGTTGACATAGTTGTTGTTTCTGTTGATAACAGTGCAAAAATACATAATGTTTTTCAGAACTTAAGCCTCAACTGCAAATAAAGGTCACTTTTCGTACTTCCGTCAATTGCCTCCAAAGCCGAACCGATAACATCCCGATTTAAATAATGCGTCATCCCATACTTTGCCTGAATCATGATGTGTTTATTCAGTTCATAGCGGGCATTTACCGCCCATCGTGTACCTTCATAATAGAATGAAGGCATAGAAAAAGCATAAAGCACATTCTTTTCATAAATCGTCAACCGTGATTCATAATCATCTGTGTTAAACCAAGAACCACTTACGTCAAACTGCAAAGGAATGGAGGTGAATTTATAACCGGCACTTTGTGAAAACAGAAATCCGTTGGAAGCCGACTGCCCCCTATAGTTTATCCGGGCATAATCCGCTATTGTTTTCAACAGCAGTTTATCCTTCAGTGCATAATTCAACTGATAACGGCATTTCTGTTGTATATAAGGAATTGTTTGCCTGATTTTATCCTCTGCTGTGAAATCCTTTTTCTTGTTTTTATAGCGATATCTTATGAACATTTCCAGTTGATAAGTAGGTGAATAACTTAGCTGAACCAATCCGTCAAAACCTTTGGTTCCCGGTTCGCTAACCAAATACTTCTTCCATGGAAAATAAAAAAAGTCTCCATAACAAGTCATCCTTACATATCGTAATAATTTAGTTTCCAATCCAATATAAAATCCGCTTTCATTTTGCACACCACTGCCCTCTCCTATAGAACGGCCATAAATGCTTTGATATTTCGCATCATAATATCTGTTCATAACTATTAACTGTGTTCCTCCATTCGGTGAATAACTCAACATATTCATAGTGGCAACAGCACCGTTTTTATCAATGGCAGTTTCGCCTAAAAGAGAGAATCGTTTCCAAAAGATTTTATAGTTTCCTCCCACATTATAAAAGTCTTTGCCACGAGGATAGAATCTGTTATAAGGTTTTAAGTCAGGATTTAACGGCTTGTTGAAAACATTATAAACCGTTGTTAATCCCAATTCACAATACTTCCCATTATAATTTAAATTACTACCAATCAATTGATTAGTTACCATATTCTTCTTTTCAAATTCTCTATATAAACGATGGTATCCATCCTTTTTCAGCGAAGTTATAAACCGGTTATTCACAATTCCATCCATCTTTCGATAAGAATAAAAAGCATCTGCCGTCCACCTTTTCGACAATTTATAACTAATTGCCATTCCCTGAAAGTAATTGTATTCGTCAGCAGAAGAATGTTTGCGAATACCGCGGCTTTTATTTCCCAATGTAGAAAGTGTAGCTGTTTTCCCCATGCCGAAATCAGTGTTCATAACCAGTCCATAACCATAGCTTAAACGATAATTACCGATAGCTAATGCCTTGATTTTTCCAATGTTACGAATTAACAGGTAAGGTGAATAAAAATCATATCCCTTTTGGTTCTGCCCGGCAAAGAAAGGTTCACCGGCATCCTTCTCTGCCGTAAGTCCCAAGTATATTTTGTCCCGATAGTGAAAACTATATCTCAAACTGTGATAATAACCATACCCTAAGTATTGTTTGTTCGGGTTCTTCTTCAATTCTTCTTTAGTATGGAATTTATAACCTGATTTAATATAAAAAGGAATATCCACACGTGTTGATAACTCTTGTTTTCCATATTTCAACACCTGTTTTAAAGTAGGCTTATATTCCTCTTTTTCAGGCTGTTCAAAGTAGATAAACGGTTGTAAACAACGAATAGTCTGTCTGTTAATATCTTCAATCATCCACAATTCATTCTCACTGAGCATCGGTCCGTTCTTATAAAGATAATACAAGATATTTTCGACTATCCGATCAGACAGAAAAGGAAACTTCTCCAATTGCTCTTTTGTTGCCGTATTGATATTGATAGGATTTTCTTTTAACTCTGACAATTCTTCAAAATTATTCTCCCACTGAAAGACTTCTCCTTCCTCTTCACCAATTAATTGCTCGGCCAATTCTTCCCAAACTTCTTGTGCTGATAGGTTATTCACCGATAAGGCTATTGTAATACAAGCAATTAACATAGATTTCAACAATCTGTTCATTTTGTAATTTATTGGTGTGTTTTAAGTTAAATAGTTTTATTCAAAGCAAGAGTAACCGCATTTCTTACTACTTTTGCATAGACAATGAAAAGGAAACTCTATATAGCTTTATTTCTTTCCTTTATAGCCATTGCTGCCTATTCCCAGCAATCGACGACTACTATAAACGGATATATGGTACCTGTATGTGTATACAAAGGAGATACCATTCCTTCATTACGGCTGCCCAATGTATACGTATTCAAGCCATTAAAATTTAAAAATGAAAAAGAAAGACGGGAATATTACCGCCTGGTAAGGAATGTAAAGAAGACTTTGCCTTTGGCTCGTGCCATCAACCGTGCCATTATCGAAACCTACGAGTATCTGGAAACGCTCCCCGACAAAAAAGCCAGAGAGAAACATCTGAAACTCGTTGAAAAAGGACTGAAAGAACAATATACTCCCGTCATGAAGAAATTAACTTTTGCACAGGGCAAACTGTTGATAAAGTTGGTAAACCGTGAAACCGACTCTTCTTCCTATGAATTGGTAAAAGCTTTCATGGGTCCCTTTAAAGCAGGGTTTTATCAGACTTTTGCCGCATTATTCGGCGCAAGTCTGAAAAAAGAATATCATCCCGAGGCGGAAGATAAACTGACGGAACGGGTGGTATTATTGGTGGAAAACGGACAAATATAAATCCGGTTAGTTCCTCATTCTTTTATAGTTACTCTTTTCTAAACTTAATCAATTTATTTGCAAACTCCCAAAGCACAATGCCTGTAGTTACGGATACATTCAGCGAATGTTTTGTGCCGTACTGAGGAATCTCAATGCAACCGTCACAAGCATTCACCACTTCTTGTTGAACACCTTTCACTTCATTTCCCATCACAATGGCATACTTTTTATCCGGCTCCAGTTCAAGCTCGTCAAGCATGGTACTTCCTTCCACTTGCTCGATAGCCAATACCGTATATCCTTCATTATGAAGTTCTTCTACTGCTTCCAATGTATGCTTCACATACTTCCAGTCAACGGTATCTTCGGCCCCTAATGCCGTTTTGTGCATCTCAGGATGGGGAGGAGTGGCGGTAATGCCACATAAATAAATACGCTCTACAAGAAAAGCATCCGACGTGCGGAATACAGAACCTATATTATGCAAACTGCGCACTTCATCCAATATCACTACCAACGGTAACTTATTTGCCTGTTTAAATTCATCTACTGTAAGACGGTTAAGCTCCGTTATTTTCAATTTTCTCATCTTTGTGTATATGCTATTAATATGTATTGCAAAGATAATAACTAATTCACATAACCCTGTTGATAACGGTTGAAAACATGTAGAAAGAATGGGCATATCATTTCAAAAGTATTTCTTGCATATTTCAATAAAAGATATATCAAATGACAGAAATCAACAATCCAAAAAAGAATCCGAGAATTTAAACCGCCAATATCAACACAATTTAATCACTATTTTAGGCGTTCATAATCATAAAGTTTTTAACTTTGCATATTATCAACAGTTTGTTAATAGAAAAGGTAAAGACTGTATTATCAGAGTTTAAGCCCGTTGATTACTTATTCATATCTCTGCATTATGAATGAATAACTTCTCAGGCAAGAAAAGCAGTCTACTTTTTACTAACACTATTAACCGACAATTATCATCACTATAAATTCTTTTTTTAAGAGAAGAAAGAAAAAACATAGAAATAATGAATAAAGAGGAATGGTTGAAAAAAGGGTATGCTGCCGAACCGGTGGACAAGACCTTAGATTTGAAAGCAGAGATAAATAAGTTGCGTAAAGAGAAGAATGCGCTTATTCTGGGACATTACTACCAGTCGGATGAAATACAGGATATTGCCGACTTTGTAGGTGATAGTCTGGCATTGGCACAATGGGCAGCCAAAACAGATGCTGACATCATCGTGATGTGCGGTGTGCACTTTATGGGGGAAACAGCTAAAATTCTTTGTCCGAATAAGAAAGTGCTTGTACCTGATTTAAATGCAGGCTGTTCGTTGGCCGACAGTTGTCCTGCCGATGCTTTTGCAGCGTTTGTTAAAGCACATCCGGATTATACTGTAATTTCATACGTTAATACAACGGCTGCCGTAAAGGCTGTGACTGATGTGGTGGTGACTTCTACCAATGCCAAGCAGATAGTGGAAAGTTTTCCGGCAGACGAGAAGATTATCTTTGGTCCCGACCGTAACTTGGGAAACTATATAAATTCGATTACAGGACGTAATATGCTGTTATGGGACGGTGCCTGCCATGTGCATGAACAATTCTCTGTTGAGAAGATTGTAGCATTGAAAAAGCAATATCCCGATGCGGCTATTCTGGTACATCCCGAATGTAAAGGAGCTGTTGCGAAGCTAGCTGATAAAGTCGGTTCTACGGCAGGCTTGTTGAAGTATGCTATTGCCAGTGACAAAAAGGATTTTATTGTTGCTACTGAAAGTGGTATCCTGCACGAGATGCGTAAACAATGCCCTGAAAAGAACTTTATTCCCGCTCCGCCCGAAGACAGCACCTGTGCTTGCAATGAATGTAATTTCATGCGTTTGAACACTATGGAAAAGCTATACAATACATTAAAGTATGAATGGCCGGAAGTGACAGTGGACGAAGCAGTAGCCCGGGAAGCGGTGAAGCCTATCAAGAAGATGCTGGAAATCTCGGAAAAGCTGGGATTATAAAATAGTAAAGGTGAATAGAATATTTTGGCGGAAGAATGTGTTCTTAGGGAATCATTATTCCGCCAAAATTATTTTTTATGGGAAGTAAAAGAATTATAAAATGAAAATAATACTGTGGAAAAGAATAACACTCCTTTTTAGGAATCGTAGAATGGGAGATTTCGTATGCAATTTTACGGCTGTTGTGCTTGGCATCATCCTTACCTTTATGGGAAGTGACTGGATAGAAAAACGGAATACGCAACGTGATGTGAAAAGTGCGCTTCAGTTAGTAAAAGCAGAATTGAATACTAATAGAAAAGCCATATTAGACGGAAAGAAAAGAATAGAACAAGAAATACGTGCTGCTTATTTTTTACTGAAAAATAAGGATAGTCTTTCGTTTGTATCAAAAGATTCATTGAGTTATTATTCTAATATGCCTTTTCGAACTTCATTTATTACTTTTACTACTGATGCACTGGAACTGATGAAAAGTTCGGCACTTTTTCCACAAATAAAGGATAAGCAATTGGGGTTGAGTATTATTCAGGCTTATGCTTCTATAAAAGCGGCTGATGCGCTATATACCACTTATCAAAATTTGAAAAAAGAACGGAATGACTGGTTGGATGCCAAGCCGGAAGTAAAGCGTTTATATGTTCAAAAACTTTCTGTTGACCAGTTATGGACTCGTTTATCGGCTATTGATGAAGGACGTGACTTGTTGTTTCAAATTCCAAATTTGATGAACCCTGAATCCTTTGATTATCTTATAACTGATATAGATAATACTATAAAAGCTATAGAGAAATATGAATGATTATCAGGTAGGAATTGAAAGAGAAGCAAACAGGTTATAGAACTATAGAGGGTGTGTCGAAACGCTCATAAACTAAAAGGGGTTGTGTCAAAACGTGGATAATGCTGTCGTTTCGTTCGTAGGGGCGAGGTTCGCTCGCCCGAAAACAGTTTGCTTTGTGTCTTCGGGCAGGCAGACCCTGCCCCTACAGCTAACGATTGGATAGGCTGGTTTAGTTTTGACACACTCCCTTCGATAAAAGGGAAGTTTAAAAACACCCTCATATTTATGCTTGCATTGTGAAGAGTGCAAGAAACCGGCAAAGCTTCTCCACCGCCAATGCGCGATGACTGATTTTATTCTTCGTCTCGTTTCCCAGTTCGGCAAACGTTTGCTCATATCCTTGAGGCATAAAGATAGGATCGTATCCGAAACCGGAACCACCGCGTTTTTCTTTGATAATCTCACCTTTTACAATACCTTCGAATAAATGCTTCTTTCCATCCATTATTAAACAAATAACTGTACGGAATTGCGCTTTCCTGTTTTGTACTCCCTGCATATTTTGCAATAATTTCTGCATATTGGCTTCCGCATTATGTCCTTCTCCTCCTGCATAACGGGCAGAGTAAACACCCGGTTCTCCATTTAGTGCCTCTACTTCCAGACCCGTATCGTCGGCAAAACAGTTCAAACCGTAGTGTTCATAAATATACTCAGCTTTCAACATCGAATTACCTTCCAGGGTATCGGCTGTTTCGGGGATATCAACATCGCAATGGATATCTTTTAAGCTCAATAATTCTACTTTCTCTCCTAGAATAGCGGATATTTCATCCAGTTTATGAGCATTGTTTGTAGCAAATACTAATTTTCGTTTCATCTTACATCGTATTTATTGAATGCAAAGATACTGAGAATGAACCAAAATAAGGTGATTCCTGACAGAATAAATATAGCCGGCAAGGAAGATAGCAGTCTATTTGTTATGTTTACTTCGGGTTCTTTATAGACAGGATAGTCCGTTTCCGTGAGTATACGTTGTGTACTGCTGTATCGCTCTTGTGGGTTAAGCCAGTGCGGGCTTTTGGGGTCTTTGGCATCTTCTTCTTCAAACCATTGCATAAAATGAGTGCAAAAATCACTTAAAGCCTTTTGGCTTTTCCGGAAGCGGATGTAGCCACTGTCTAGCCAGTATTCATTCAGTCGGTTGAAGACAATGATGGGTGAACACATTGATAATTGATTTGTTCGCTCATATTGTTGCTCTCCCGCTTGATAAAACTCATTGAGTTTATCCAGTTTGACCTTCAACATGCGACGCATTATATCGGCACGCATTTCGTGTGGCGGATAGAATGGTTCATCTTCTCGGTTTCCCAGTGCAGAAGCCGGAGCATGGTCTATAATCTGTCGTTGCTGCTGTTGATAATCTTGTTGCACTTCTTCCATTGTAGTGGGAAGAGGGAACAGATAACGTGCCATAGGCAACCGGCTGCTGGGGATGATAATGACGCACAACAGCCAGAAAATGATACAGAATAATAAACTATTCCGGGGATGACTGCTAATGGTGGAAGCAAATAATCCGAAAGCGGCGAACAACGAAAGTAATAATAAGGAAGACAGAAAAAATCCACCGCATAAAATCAGGAAGTGTATATTCATTTCAATGCCTGCCAGAATCAGAATCAAGATTCCTATCCCAATGCCCGATAGCAATATAATGCCGGTCTGCATCATTATACATATATATTTTGATAACAATAGCAGGGGGCGTGAAACAGGATAGGTAAGCAGGAAGCCCAAGGTATGAGTCTCCTTCTCCCCCGAAAACGCATTGAAAGAGAATAATAAAGTAATAAAAGTAAGTAAGGTGGTGACAACAAACGACCAACTGAAAGAAACATTGGATTGCATCAACGGATTCTTGACCGAGAATGCGGTGTGGAAATTATGTATTCCAAATGCATTATAGGTAAAGATGGAAGGTAACTGTTGTTCAGAACAAGGGTCTATCAGTGAGGAAAGCCGTGGTTGTAGCAAATATTCCTGTGTAACAGTGGCATAGGTAGTAACCGTCCATCCATGATACTCGTTATAATTTACTTTCCGGTATTGCTCGTATTCACTTTCTGTATTTTGCCATTGACGGACAAAGGCAGTAGTTCCACAGATAAATATGCATAGCATTAATATCCAGGATAAACGGAATCTCAGGCTGCGTCTATTCTTCTTCCATTCTTGTTTTAGCAATATGGTTAGTGTCATCAGTTTATCGGATATCATAACGGACAGCAATTTTTATCGTTGTATAGATTAATATCAAACTTGTTATGCTGAAAAAGAAAAATGCATTCAGACACTCTTTTATCTGTTCACGGATACTTGCCGTTTGCTGTATGAATCGTGGTAATTCTTGTGTATCCAGTTTGGGGCGGTTTTCTATATTTTGAAGGAAATTTATTTTTTCTTCTTCATCCAAACTATCATATTCCCGGCAAACTTCGTCCATTCTTTGTTCAGTCATAAAGTCTTCTTCATTTTGTGTGGTAAAATAGGAATAAGAACTGAACAATTTATTTTCTATGAAATAATTCCATACAGTTTGTCTGTAACTTCGCACTTCATCCATATAGGACAAGTAGTTTTCAGGTGAAGTACGGCATATATGTTGTGCTGTTTCCTGGAAGATCTGTAAGGGGGAGAAGCAGGAAAACCAATAGCGTAGGTGGATTTGTCGTTCCAGTTTATTCAGATAGTCTTTTTGTAATATCCATTTTTGGTCGGCATAATCGAGCCTTATTGGTTCGCTTTCTGCATGGATGCGGCGTATGGCATGAGCAAATGGAATAGTAATGCCCCATTTGTCCATAAATCCGTCTTCTCCCATGTTATTGAAGAGCGTCATTTCAGTCTTTACTTTTTCTTCTTTTGCAATCTTTCTCCTTATTTCTTTTAATTTCTCATAGCGTTCATCATCCAGCGATTTCATTTTTGCTTCTATATTCCGGTACAAAGGAATGGGTGCCATGGTTTCCGCCAAATAACTTGATACGGGGGGAAGAACGAATACCATACCTATCCAAAGCAGGAGGCTGACGGTTAATGCCTGTTCGGAGGTAGAGGCAAGCAAAGAGATAAGTATTCCTATAAGTATGCATACAAAAATGAAACTTAATGTCAGTATGGAAAGCAGTAATATTCCATTCCAGACGGTTCCCGGTAAAGAGATTCCGGCATAAATCAGATAACCGGCACTTATGGCATAACATAATAAGACCGGTGGAATCAAAACGAAACATATTCCTCCTATTTTTCCAAAAAGAAAAGTTAACCGCTTTACAGGATGGCTGAATATCATCCGTAGCATGCCTGTTTCTTTTTCATGTGAAAAAGCATCGTATGAAAATACGAGTGCCAGCAGGGAGAATACAAGTCCTATCATACCGGTGAAGTCGGTATACGAGAAGGTATTTAGAAAAATATTCTCATTGTTTCCTATATCTCCTTGTACTTCTGCTTGTTTATAGCCTATTATGGAATGGTCTTTACCACTGTATGCATACGGCAGCAATGGATAAGTGTTTAATAATATCTGATTATAGGTTCCCATGTTGGGAGTCACTCCCTGGCAAAAGATACTGAGGGCTTCGGTTTGTTTGATGACAAGCGGACGTACTTGTGACCATACATAAGCATTATTCAATGCACTGTCGGCTGTGGCTTGTCTTTGCTCACAAACTGTTTGCCGGGCACAATAGTAATCTGTTCCTGTCAGTAAGGTAAAAGGTAGAAAAAGCAGACAGAGCAGCAGGGTCAGAAAGAAACGTGATGAACGTAGATGCTGCTTGAAGTCTTTCAGTGCGATAAAGTGAATCATGTTCATAGTGGAACCTCCTGCATATAATCCAGATAAATGCGTTCAATATCCTCGTGTATAAATTCTTCGCGACGGCGTAACATTACCATACGTCCTTCTTTCATAATACCGATACGGTCGGCTATCATGCGGGCGCGGAACAAGTCATGGGTGCATAGCAAAATTGATTTTCCTTTTTGTTTCAATAGAAGCAATGTATCCATCAGTTCGGCAGCACTTTTGGGGTCCAATCCGGTAGTGGGTTCATCCATCAGAATATTCGGTGTGTCTTTTTGAAGCACACAAGCCAGTCCTACTTTTTGCCGCATTCCTTTTGAGAAGTATTTCACGCGTTTTTCGAAGTCCGTTTCTTTCAGACCTACGCTTCTCATTAGGTTATAATAGGTCTCTTTTTGGGGATTCTTTCCGTTAAGTCGGGCAAAGAATTCCAGATTTTCCCGTGCTGACAAGTCTTCATAAAGCATTACGTTTTCAGAAATATAGGAGATAAACTGTTTCGCTTCTAATGATTGTTTCACACTGTCTCTTCCCTCTATCAAGGCTTGTCCCGAAGTGGGACGGATGAAATTGAGGAACAGATTGAGTGTGGTTGTTTTTCCGGCACCGTTTGCTCCCAACAGGAAGAAGATTTCTCCTTCTTCTATTTTGAGGTTCAATGCATCGAGTGCCAGACTTCCGTCATCATATCTTTTGGTTAAATCAATGGCTTGCAACATATTGTGTCTATATTGAATGATTCAAAGATAAGAAGGAATTGTTTTTTCTCCTATTTTTTTCTTTTTTTTGTTATCGTTTTGTGGTAGCAACTTATTCTAGAACTTTTGTTGTGCTTTCTTTTTCAGGTGCGGATTACACGAATTTCTCTTTATACTTTCTATGAAATCCGTATAATTCGCATCTAAAATGAGTTGTAGTAAGAGTGTTTTTACAGACGGTTCAACTCCTCATTGGCTGCTCCTGTTCCTCGGTATTTGCTGCGAGTGGAATTAAATTTGTAGCTCACCGTGAGCCGTATATTCCGTGTATCGCTGTAATTCCATTTGTCGAACTGCATACAGTCACCATAGATAATGTAGGAACTGCGTTGTGAGGCAAAGATATCGTTTACACGCAGGTTTACATTCATACGGTCATTCATAAAGGTTTTGTTCAAACTGACGTTTACTCCTTGATTGGGTTTCATCAGCATAATGCTTGAGTTGCCTTTACTTCTATAGAACAGGGTCAGGTTTCCTGTAAATGTCTTGCTGAATCGGAAATAGTTATCCAATCGGCTATTGAAAATAGGACGGTTGAAATGTTTCAAGTTTCCCATTGTTATGTTCTTGAAAAACTGCTGCTGCATTTGCAGGCTGAGAGAAGGTTCCCAAATACCGAATTTGGGAGAAAGTACCAATCCTGTGTTCAATGCTTCTATCTTGTCGAAATTCTCACGGGTAAACAGGGTGATGGCAGGGTTTTTGTCATAGGATTCGGCCACAAATTCTATGGCGTCACGGCGTTGCTGGTAGCTGACAAAAAGCTGTATCCACTGGTAACTGCCCATCAACGTAAGGTCGTGGATGGTTTCGGGTTTCAAATTAGGGTTACCCCCTTCGTAGGTAAAACGGTCATCGTATTGCAAATTACTGCTTAGCTCGTTATAAGACGGACGGCGTGTCTTGGCTGTATAACTTAATGAGAGCTGTGTTTCTCCTACAGGCAGGGCAAAAGAAATATTCGGGAACAAGTTGTCATAGTCCCGGCTTTGTTCCTCTATGCGTTTCCCTTTGTTCAAGTATTCGGAAGTGACATGTTCAAAACGGAATCCTGCTGATGCTTGCAGTTTGCCCAAAGCGATGGCAAATTCAGCGAATCCCGCCACCTTGTCTTCTTTGATTTCATTATCTGTTTCGGGCAGGTAATTCTGCGGGTTTTCATAACGGTTCAGACGACGTGTATGACTGTATTCAGCTCCGGCTTTCAGTTCTCCTTTCCCGATGGGGTGTGTAAGGACAAGTTTAGCGGCATATAGGCGGTTGTCATTCAGGTTACTGGCAGTGACGTGGCGGTCTTCGTATTCTTCACTGATTTCCAGCACATTTTGATATTGGCGTGTTTCTCCACTATAATAATCGGCGTTGAAGTTAATTCCTAGCTTTCCGATGTTGCCCAGATAATAAGTGTTGATACGGTGAGAAAAATCATTGTTATTCCAATCGTAATTATAATGTTGTTTATCATAGAATGAGCCGTCAGCTATGATTTCGTAATCGGAAGTCATTTTTAGATTGCTTTTAGGCGAACGGTTGAAAGTATATCGTGCCCCTAGAGAATGGTTGCTGTTTACCATATAGTTGAATCCGCCCTCGGTGTTGATATAATGGCTTTTGGCATTCATGTCCATTTCAGATTGATGCTGCCAAATGGTATCTACTTCTATATAATGCTTGTCTCTTTGTTCCTGATAGTTACCCATACGCGAATAGTAGATATTGGCGAACAAATCCAGTCCCCCATGGCGGTAATTCATGTTCAGTTGTTCAGAGTGATTGAAGTTGTGGTCTTGGATGACACTGGCATTGATGTTAGTACTGAATCCTTCTCCTTTCGGTTTCACAGTCTTTATTTTTATGACTGATTTTACGGTAACATCATATTCGGCTCCCGGGTTGGTGATAACTTCTACGCTTTGTATGTCTTTAGAACTCAAACGTTCCAGTTCACTGAGGTCACGGAGTTGGCGTCCGTTCAGATAAATTAGCGGAGTACCTTTTCCAAAGACGGTGAATTGGCCATTGTCACCTTGTACAAAAGGGATATGGCCCAGTACGTCATTAGCTGTTCCAGCAGTACTTAGCAAGGAATTGGAAACATTGGTGACAAGTGCGTTTCCTTTCATTTTATAAGTAGGACGGCGGGCAGTAACTACAGCTTCTTGCAACAGGATTGCATCGGATTTCAGAGTTAGGGTACCGATATTTCCCGATTGACACTTCTTATAGATTGTTTTATATCCTACGGAGGAAGCTTTTAGAATATAAGTTTTTTCATTCACCTTGTTTAATATGAAATTTCCGTCAGTATTAGTGATAGTTCCTTGTACAAAGCTGGAATCAGCTGGGTTTAACAATATAATGTTGGCATATTCCAACGGCACATTAGTTTCGTCTATTAATTTTCCGGTAATGGTTTGTGCTTGTGTGGTGGCTATTCCTGTCAGCAGCAGAGCTAGAAGTAATTTTATCGCTTTCATATTTTATTGATATTATTGGTTATTCATGTTGGGTGGGTAACAAATTACCCAATGATTCTTTATTTCTTTTCTATTTACTATATAAAATACAATTCTCGTGCCAAAATGGAAGATGTATTGATAATCAAACGGTTACTATGAAAAGCTAATGGAAGGGTATATTGAGTTTGAGAAAATGATTACCCAATTGTGAGTAAATAGTTACTCATTTTATATCATTTTTTATTTTAAAACAATATCTTTGTGAGTATAAATAGAACCTATTATGTTTCATCTTTTTCCTACCACTCATTCTGTTGAATTAAAACAACTTTTGTCGGAGTTCAATCGTTCGCTTATGTTGATTGTTGATAAACAGTTATTAATCAGTAACTTTTTATCGAAGGTTAATCAAATAACTCCTGTACAGGGTGTTTTTCTTTTTCTTCCTGACGAGAATACGGAGAAATATAAAATGCAGGGATTAGAAGACAAGAATATTTCCTATTTTATGGGAAGAGGAAAATTGGTGAATTGGTTGGCTGTGAATGAACGTCCGTTGATTGTTTCGAAAAGCTCCTCTCTCCTCTCCTATTTTTCTGAGGAGGAGCGAAAATTGCTGGCCCAGCTGAATGCGGAATTAGTCTATCCATTGAATGTGATGAACCGAATTAGTGGTATTCTGGTAATGGGGAAAAAGATGAATGGAAAAGAATTTGATAAGAAAGAGCTGGAATTACTTTCTTTGTTATTGGGACAGGCCGCTTTTGCCATTGAACATGCCTCGCTTTATGAAATTCAACGGAATCGCTTGAAACGGATGTACCGCACAGACCGTTTGGCTGTATTGGGAGAACTGGCGGCCGGCGCAGCACACGAAATAAAAAATCCGCTTACTTCTATCCGCAGCACTATTCAATATTTGAGTAATGACTTTGATGTTGAGAGTGAAAAAGGGCAGATGATGCATGAGTTATTGAATGAAACAGAACGTATTAACAAGATTGTGCAAGGTTTGCTCTCTTTTGCTCGTCCATCTGAGTTAAATTCTATGGAAGTCAACCTGGAACAGCTTATTAACCAGACTTTGTTACTTGTTAACAACACGTTGAGAAAGCAGCAGATAGAAGTGGAATTTGAATATTTCACCGAACAGACTACCATTATGGGAGATGCGGAGCAACTAAAACAGGTATGTCTGAATATTATTCTGAATGCGGTGGAAGCAATGAAGGAAAATGACGACTCCCATCCCCGAACTTTATATATAAGTATGGAAGAAGGTGCCCTGATTGATGTCCGCAGTCGTTATCTGTTGATTTCATTTGAGGATACGGGAAAAGGAATTGATGGGGAAAATATTGAGAATGTATTCAATCCCTTCTTCACAACCAAAGAAGAAGGAACAGGACTGGGACTTGCCATCTGTTACGGTATTATCAACCGACATAAGGGAGAGCTGGAAGTCCGTAGTACTCTAGGAAAAGGAACTTGTTTTACGATTAAACTCCCCCAACATATATGAAAGGAAAGGTATTGATAGCGGATGATGAACCGCGTATACGGAAGATAATGACTCTTTTATTATCGCAGGAAGGATATGAAGTCAAGTCGGTAGAGAACGGTAAAGAGGCTGTTGCCGAAGCTACTTTGTTTAATCCTGATGTAATTCTTCTGGACCAGCAAATGCCGATAATGAATGGAACGGAAGCCTTGGATAAAATACGACTCATGCGTCCTAATCAGGTTATGATGTTGGTAACAGCTTTCGGCACTATTTCGTTGGCGGTGGATGCTGTAAAAAAAGGAGCGTATGATTTTATAGAAAAACCTTTTGATAATGATGATTTGCTGTTGAAAGTGAAGCGTGCTGTGGAACACAGTCGTCTGAAAGGAGAGATTCATCAATTAAAGAAGCGTTTGGGAGAGGGAGAACGTCCGATTATCGGTAGCGAAGGCGGACTCCGAATGGTAATGGAACAAGTAAACCGCGTGGCAAGGACTGAAGCTACCGTGTTTATTCATGGAGAAAGCGGAACCGGAAAAGAGTTAGTTGCCCGTGCGGTGCATGTACGCAGCAAACGGAGTGAAAGGCCTTTTATAGCAATCAACTGTGGTGCTATTCCTCTTTCTTTGATAGAAAATGAATTGTTCGGACACGAAAAAGGGGCTTTTACCGATGCTAAAGAAGCCCAGCCGGGTATCTTTGAACAAGCAGAAGGAGGAACACTTTTTCTGGATGAGATTGGTGAATTGCCGATGGATGCGCAAGTGAAACTTCTTCGTGTACTGGAAGAGAGGAAAGTGACTCGTATCGGGGGAACAAAACAAATTCCGGTTAATGTGCGTATTGTAGCCGCTACCAATCGTAATTTGGAAGAAGAAGTGAAACAAGGCAATTTCCGGCTGGATTTGTTGTATCGGCTGAATGTATTTACATTAGAACTTCCACCCCTGAGGGAACGTAAAGAAGATATTCCTTTATTGACTGATTTCTTTATCCGCAAGCACAATGAGGCATTAAATCTGTCAGTGAAAAGTATTACTCCGGCAGCGATGGATAAACTTTGTATTTATGACTGGCCGGGAAATATCCGTGATTTGGAAAATGCCATTCAGAGTGCCATGATTCTTAGTCTGGAGGGAACGATTGATGTGCAGCAGCTTCCTGTGCGTATCAAAGGGTATGAGCAAAATGATATCCCTTTATCTTTAGGTGATAATAATGATATCCGTGAAGTGAATGCCCAAGTAGAAAAGGAGTTGATACAAGAGACATTAAGAAAGTTTGCCGGAAACCGTACACTTACGGCTGAGGCTTTGAATATTAGCCGGAAGACTTTATTCAACAAAATGAAAAAATACGGATTATAATAGAATTGATAATATAATTTATATAGAAACACCCTGCTTGGTATTGCGCGATTGAAAAGAAGACGATATTCCATTTTTTTTGTGTGAATAAACAATGATGAACGGGTAATGCAAAAAATAGGGATGCGTTTTGTGAAGGAGTTCAATCATCCGTTGGTAAAGTACGACCTTCCGCTATGTAAACATGTCTTATATGTAATGACACTCTAAACAAACTTATAAATATAGTTAATTAATGGCTCTTTTTCGCCTTTAAATGATAATGACTAAAAATTTAGTCATATATTTAGTTCGTACTTATCAATCTAATAAGTTATGGAACTAACAAAGGCAGAAGAACAAATATTGCATTATTTATGGAAGTTGGAGGAAGCTACCGTACAGGATATACTTTCGTGTATGGATGATGCAGGAAAACCTTCGCGCACTACCGTATCCACTATTATTCGTATTCTTGAAAACAAAGGAGCGGTCAGTCATAAACCGGGTACAGGGCGCGGTTACATTTATTATCCTTTGGTTAAAAAAGAAGAGTACTCCCGCAAACAGCTTTTTGGCTTTATCAGCCGTTATTTTGATAACTCCTTTTCATCCTTGGCTTCTTTTTTTGCCAAAGAAAGTAATATGACGGCAGAAGAGTTGGATGTACTGTTGGAAGAAACCAGACGGAAATTGGAAAATGAAAAAGGGAAGGAGTAATTATGTGGATGTTACTCTTAAAAATTTGTTTGCTGACCACCCTTTTTTATAGTTTATATCATTGGGCATTGCGTGGAAATACCTTTTTCAGATTTAATCGGGTATATCTTTTAGCGGGAATGTTTATGGCTTTAGCACTGCCTTTTGTCCCTCTATATTATGCTGTGCCAACGGTGAGTGAGGCTGATTTGCCGGAAACGGCTTTTCGGATTGGCAATATCATCAGTATAGAAATGAAAGTCAATGAATCTGTCAATTTCAGTCAGATAGGCTGTTTCGTTTATATTTCGGGACTTATTGTACTTTTGTTATCTCGTATGTGGACTGTTTTCCGGTTGTTTCGATGTATTCGCAACGGTTCGAAAGAAGTTTTTTGCGGTATTGTTTCGATAGAGACACCGATGGTTCAATCTTCTTTCTCTTTCCTTCGTTATATAGTGCTTCCACAAGGGATGAAAGAAGCGGATAAAAATGTAATTCTTGCACACGAAGAGACTCATATTCGCCAATGGCATTGCGTTGATTTATTGTTGGGAGATATTTTTTGTATCATACAGTGGTTCAACCCTACTGCTTGGCTGTATAAACGTGACTTGGTGGAAAACCATGAGTTTTTGGCGGATAGTAATGCCGGGAATGTGGCGGGAATGGATGTTTATAAGGAGACACTTACCCGATATTGGTTATATGGAACCATGAAAAGTTTGGTTAATCCGTTTGCATATTCTACCCGATTAATGCGTCTTTCCATGTTGAAAAAGCCTTCTTCTCACGGCATACAAAAATATTGGACAGTAGCTCTTGTTCCTTTATTATTGCTGTATGTCTGGATATTTGCAGTTCCGGTATCGAGTGCAGAGGCTACAGATTTTCAGCAGGTGACAGTAATAGGAAAGATTACGGATGAAACTGGACAGGAAATAGTGGCTGCCTCTGTATTTGTTCCTCAAAAATCATTTGGAACGATTAGTGATATCAATGGCAACTATCAGTTGTCAGTTGGAAAAAGGGATACGGTTTATATTTCGGCAGCCGGTTATGAAAAACAAAAAGTATGTGTATCCGATTATGCAGTAGAAAATGGTGAGCTAATGATTGACGTGCTTTTACAATCTCTAAAATAGTTATGTTATGAAACAGTGTCTATTATTATTTACTTTTTTATATGTGATTTTGCCATCTTTTTCACAGCAGAAAATTGATATATTGGGCAATGCAGGAAAAGAACAGGAAATCAAATTGAGTGAGGTAGCCAAAAGTGTTCGGGTAATTCCACTGGAAACAACCAAGGAATGTCTATTGGGTATTGATTTGAAAATATATTATGGTAAAGAATATATTTTTGTATGTGACCAAAAACAACCGGGAGCTTTTTATCGGTTCTCAAAAGATGGAAAGTTTCTCAATAAGATAGGCTGTTCAGGCGAAGGACCGGAAGAGTATATCCGTTCTCTTTCCTTTTCAGTAGATGAAGGTAAAAAAGAGTTCTGGGTGATTGACAGTAGTGGAAATAAGTTTGTCATTTACTCGTATGATGGGAAATTTATGCGTAAAATTCCTATTCATAATGCTTATACCTATCAAGTGTTGTTGAGAGAAAATGATATTATTTATGCTAATAATCTGTTTTATTATAGTCAAAAAAATTACGAACTATTGAGAGCTTCCCGTCGGGATGGAAAATTAATACAACGAGTACGTTCTACTGTTCCGGAAGATTATAAAATCAGATTATTATTGAGAGAACCTTTGCTATATACTTATCAAAATGAGGTATATTATAAAAATCCGTTGAAGAATGTAATTTGTGTATTGCGTGATGGTTTACAGCAATATAGAAAATACGAATTGAATATAGGGATAGCGGATAATGAAAATCGGGATGACTATTTTAATCCCAAAAAGAACCGAAATATGATAGATATAGCCGGTATACATGAAACAGAAGATTTCCTGTTATTTTTTTATGGTTATAAAGAGAAAGCTTATTGGATGCTGTGTTCCAAGCAAGACTGGATGTGCAAGGCTGGTAATTATGAAAATTGTTTTACGGATGATCTTTCTCCTAGTGAAGAAAAGTTTGTCTGTCGTCCGTTTACTTCTACTACTCAGCGTCATCTGATATCAATACGCGAAGATAAGGAAGGAGATGCTAACCCGACTCTGTTGGTAGCGGAATTAAAATGAAGGACATTATTAATCTAATATAAAATGAATATGAAGTATCTGTTTTCTTTCTTATGCTTGTGTTGTGCTTTGTCGGTTTCAGCTCAAAAACCTGTGATTATTAATTTGGCAAAAGCCATCAGTGAATCTCCTAAAGAGATAATGCTAAGCGAGTTGGCTTCGGATATCAGGTATGTGCCTTTGGAGACGACCGATGATTGTCTAATGAATAATGAGTTCTACATCATGCAGTATACAGGTGAAGATATTATTACAAGTGGCATTTTCCATTTTGATAAGAATGGAAAGTTTCTCAATAAAATTGGAAATAAAGGTCAGGGTCCGGAAGAATATTTGCAGGGCTTATTTGCTTTTGGCGATTGGAAAAACAAGTTATTATATGTTCAGAACTGGACTACCTTGACTTGTTATGGATTTGATGGAAAGTTTGTGAAGAGTATTCCTACACCCCAATTAAATATGGGAGCAGCCGGATTGTTCGACGAGAATCATATTTTGTATAGTAATGACATTTATTATGCTGACAAGGCGAATCCGATACAGTTATATATGGTCGACAGTCAGAGTGGCAAAACAGTAAGTAAGTGGCGCGGCCATTTAGAGGAGAACAAAAAATACGGTATGATTTTGACTTCTCGTGATTTCATGTATAATTATGATAATAGTTTGTTCTATAAACCGGCATTGGAGAATGTGATATTTAAGATTATCTCACCTAAAAAACGTCAGTTAGCTTATAAATTCGATTGTTCCGGTAAAGATATTGACGTATCGGCTGATGAAGTTGATCCAAAGAAAAGATTTCAGTTCTTATCGGTCTATTGGGCTAAGGAAACAAATCAATATTTGTTTGTCAGTTATGGAATGAAGAATATTTCTCGTTTGGGAATATATGATAAAGAGAAGAAAACCTTTACTAATGTTACTATTAAAGACAATCTGGCCGGTGGCTATGATATCCATCCTGCATGGACAAGTGATGACAATCATTTATTGATGGTCTATTATGCCGGTGGACTCCTGCAAGATAAAGAAAAGCGTCATTCAACCGGTCTTTTGCCTGAGAGGAAAAAGGAATTGGATGGGTTGCTGAAAAATATAAAAGAGGACGACAATCCGGTCGTCATTGTAGTGACTTTGAAACCTAAGAAAGACAATAAATAGTAGTAAACGAGGTGCCAATTACGTTGAAGTTTTGGCATCTCCTTTATTGTGGAGATGGGGTTAATACATACTGTCCATTCTCCACAGCTTATCCTTCAGTAATTTGTTTAAAAAAAGTTCGATAATTAAAATATAAATCAGATGTCCTTAAAATGTTCTGAGAAATATTTGTTACAATATTTGCATGTATATCCACAAAGTTCATTTGCACAATCATGCTCAAGATTATCAAACCAAAAATCAATGAAAGTGTCTAGTTTTCTGTTATCTATAAATATAGGATATTGGTAATCTAATTCATTACTCTCATTTGCAATGGTTTCTAAAGGTTTCCATAAAGACAATAAATTACCGGACCAACGTTCGCGAATATACGCCTCAATAACTGCTAAAAGATACTTTGTTGTTCCTGTCCTACCAGTAATCTTGAAGGAATTAATGCCTATATGTTCATACTTGTACAAATCTTCAGGACGGATAAACGAGCTTTTCAGCCAAGTTAGGGCAGACTTTCGCATCAATATACAACGAGACATGGGGTATCCGTCCAGTAATTTATCGTCTTCTTTATCTTCATTTTCTGAATGGGATATATAACAACTATCTCTATAAATGCAATGAGTAGAGCTTATTCCGTCCATTGTGCTACTATTACAGAATTCATTTGCAAGCAAGGCTAGTTCTATGCCTTCGTCAATGCAATACTTACTAAGATTCTTTAAAAATTTTATAGATCTGTTTTTTAATAGGCTACCATATAGTTTGCTAATGTGATATCTCTCATGCAAAATCTTCAATTGAGAGACTGTGTCAAGATGCATAACTGTACTGAGAGCTATTTTTACAGGTATATTCGCCTCCCTTATTATCTCTGCCATAATAGGGTGTGATATTGTTATCATATCTATACCTATGTCTAATAAAAACTTGATTCGTTCTTGAATATTTTTCTTTCTCTTTATAATTTCTCTCTTACTACCGATATATGGTGCATTCATTGTATAATTAAAGGTTACCCCTATACTTCTGACATCGCTGACATAATGTTCCAAAGTAGTGTCATCAATGGAAGTCAGACGGTATTTGGGCCTAGCGGTAAGCCAATGATAATTTTGATCAGAGCCATAAAGTTCTCCGATTTGTACTCGGGAGGAAATGCTATTCAGCAATGGAATAGAGGCAAGAAGCTCCGGATCAAAATTACATCCAACGTTTAGTTTTATCATTTATTCAAAGTTATAATTTTAGGGAAACCATGTCTGCTCCACAACCATAGTGGGGTATGAATATCAATTGGGAAAATGTTGGTATCTTTCAATATTTCAAACCAGATCTTACCAACTAATTCACTTAACCGAGAATTATCTTTTTCCCGAGGATTTAATATACCTAATCTAAAAGTAGCTTGTATAACATGAGTATCAGGAGCCACATTGATGCAATATCTATTGCGTAATTTTGCCGAGGTGTAATTACTCATGACATAAAGCCAATAGTTACAAATCTTATTACCGCTTAAATATGGAAAATCCTTTTTCCTGTCCTCTTGAATTATTTTTTTTATTTGCATTACATCACCACCTGTTTCACGAAATAGATTTCGGATATCACCATCATATTGTTCACTGATTGTCCCACAGATTCTTCTCCATATATCCACATGTTTATTAGGTTGCAACGCTATTTTGAATGACACAAGAATATCTTTCAATTCAGTTGGACTAAAGTTAATGGCTTCTTTAGGTATAAAAATCTTCCTTGCCGTTTCATCATTATAAGCATTATTGGCAGCGGGCCATAAATAATAAGAATTACGCTGATAGTTCAGAGCCATTGGCAATGTAAAATAATGATAGTTGTCAGCGCAGTCTTTATCCAAACCTGGATTGGCATCTTCGGGCATAAACTCCCCTCCTAGCAACCCTTTGTTATACATCAGCAGTAAATTTGTGATGTTCTCAAGTATTTGTTCTTTTGTGGCAGGACACCAATCATCTTCTTCAAAAAGATTATTCATTTTGAACATATTAAGGCATTCAATATTATAAGATTATATATATCAACCGCTTTTTTTTGAGCGGCTGTACTAATTGCAAGACTGATTCTCTCATTAGAGAATCTGTTCATAGCAAGTTCCGTACTATAAATGATTCGGAAACCAGTATTGACAAGCATTTTGCAGAGTTCTTCTAATGAATAGGTAAATGAAAAAACTTCTGCGTAAGACTTATTATTCAATAAGAATTTTGTTTTATTCGCATTGTTTTTTTCTCTTATGCAGGAAGACCATTCTGAAGATGGAATCGTGAAAATTAATCTTCCTTCTGTTTTTAATATCCGATAAATTTCTGATAATGAGGCTGGATATAAAAATGGATCGGCCAAAGATGCTATGACTAGGTCAAAGAAGTCGGAAGGAAAACAGGTATTTCTGATGCTGCCAACAATATTTTTCCCATTATTAGAGCCTGAACGCTTCATCATATTCTCGGACACATCAATCGAATAGTAATCAATTTCTGGAAAGTGAAAATTAGCTAACAACCAATTCTGTCCGGGTCCAATTTCTAAAACTTTATCCCCTGTTTGAATATAATTATTTATGGCATACTCAAAAAATGGGATACTTGCAGTATGAAAATTATGAGTAGTAATCCGCTTGTCATCTGTAAATTCAGATGCTATGATATTATACCCTTTTCGGTTGAGAAAGTCAATCTGAGATGGGAGTGGAAATTTTTCACAAAAGCTAAGCAGTGAGTTTAAAGCTTTATGTAGTTCCAAGGCTAACACCTCTATATTATTTGTTCTGTCATTCTTGATTATTATATCAAAAAGAGAAAGATCTAGGGAAAAATAAAATTCTTCATCCGCATTCATTCTTTCGCTTTCTTTGGTTACTTTGCCTTCAATTAAAACGGTAATAACTTTAGTATATTTTTTCTTTATTTTATTAAAATTGGTGGGGTGGACTTCTTTTATAGCGATTTTTTTCTCTAAGAACACTTGATTGATTGAAGCTGTTGAAATTCCATATAGATTTCCATAAACTTCGTCTATCGTAATAAAACAGTTCGAAGCAGATAAACTGCTAAATGATTCCAAGGTAACAAACTGATATTCTTCGGCAGATTCACCCTTCCGGCGAGATCTTGTTGTATACGAAATCGGTCTTTGGTATTTTTCAGGAAAAAGTTCTATTAATTTATTTATAATAGATGTTTTTCCTATTTGGCTTCTGCCGCCTACCAACACTAAAAAATTCTTATTTGTCAAATCATCCATAATCAATATATACTCAATGTAATAGAAAAATAATATCTTTACTTGTTTTTTTCATACAAAAACCGCAAGAAGCACAATTAGGAGTCAGGCATAGTTGTTCTGGACATATAAAGTATTCTTCAGTGAAATGACTATAAAGCAGGTTATCTAAATCAGGGCATACAATACTTTTTCTCCATTTCTCTATAGGTGGTGATATCACCATATTTTTATCATATGATGCGAATAAGTTTACATTAGAAAGAATTTGAAGTCCATCAAAATGTATTATAAACTCTTTAATAATCCATGATCGAGTATATCCCCAAAAACTCACATCTTCATTCTCTTCTATTATACTCTTCCAAAAGTTAATATAGGATGTAGAATAAAAGTCACCTGATGAATGTAATCTTACAGCACAAGGTTTAGATGCATTTGTTAGTTGTTCATTTATTTTTGCTTTAAGTTTTTCCGGTACATTTTCTACTTGCCACAAATTTATTTGCCATTCTTTTAAAGGATATTTTTCGGATTCCTGACATAGATTATAGCAATAAGAAGAGCACCATTGAGTTGCTCCTGGACATGTTTGAACAGGTGGTAAATTCCATACAAAGATAGTTTTATAAAGACTTCCTGTAGTGCCGGTCTTATTATTTCCTGGACTTAACCCCTTTATAACACTCTCGTTTGCATTTGGTAAAGGCATATCTTTGCGAAGATTAAAATAAAATCTCCGTTGTAAAATTTCATTTTCCTGTGGAATGGTACGTTTCGTTTTCATAAGAAAAACATGGATATAAGTTAGACCAACTTCTATAAAAAAAACAGTAATGATACCTTTATGATGCAAATAAAAAGCGGGGAAAGAACCGCCCGTTGCCGGATGCGCTTTCTTTCCCCGCTTGAAAGAGTTTATAATTTCCACTTTGGGTAGAAGCTGCTTCTCACGAAGGGGAAGCAAGCTTTTACTTTATAGGTTGATTATTTTGTGCTCAAAGTAACATTGAAGGTGCGAACCATCTTCATACCCCACTTATCAAGCACTGTCATCTTAACAGGTAATTCTACTTTACCGCTAGGAATATCTTCGCTCAATTCTGCTCTAGCTGTAATCACGTAGTCATAAAGTATTCCACTATCAAGAGATTTAGAAGCAATAGTTGCATATTTATCAGCGACTTCTTTATTTACGAATTCAACTGTAACTGAAACAACATTAGGTTCTACTTTCGCTTTGTCGTCAGCAACAACGATTTCAGTGCCAGCTTGTGCTTCTGTAGTAACTACGAAGTTAATCTTGCCTTTATATTCGTTGAATACAGCAACAGCAGCTTTATGTTCAGGGGCAACTTCTTTATTTTTACCATTCTCTTTGATAGCAGAACCATCAACATTGTAATATTCCTGAGCTATCGTCCAAATCTCATTCCAATTTGCCTTTGTAATATAATACTTCTTAGTTGGAGTTGCACTGGTAGCGTCTGCCAACTCGTCAGCGGTAAATCCAAACAGCAACATGTCTGTATTCTTAGGAGCTTCAATGAAGTTCTTGCCAGAAAGTACCTTGTCGTCATCCTGAGCCAAAGCAGTACCGTTAACATCTGCAGGTTGGCTATAGTCAAGAACTTCATCAACAGCACCCTCAGTTATTTTCTTCACACCCTGGAACAGGTTGTAAGTCTTACCTCTGTTAGAACCGGCTGCATAAGTTGCACTGGTAATATTAGAAGCGATACTGATTGCATTTTTCTTAGCATCAGAAGTGAATACTGCAGACATGTCTTTCAACTTGATAGCAGCTGTAGGATCTTCATCGTAGATTTCACTCAATACGCGAGCATCGAATTCCATCTCTTCTTTATTCTTATCATTACCAAACAAGATGTACTCTACTTTGAAGTGACGAGTCTTGTACAGTTTCTGTTCCTTCACGTTATTGTAGTTGTAATCAACAATGCTTAATGTTTTACCATCAGCAGCAATCCATGATGGGTCTTCGTCTGTAGCACTCATATCAGTGAACGTCAATTTAGTAGCAACTTCTTCGCCAGCAGCATCCTTCTTAATAACGAATCCACTCTTCATGGTGTAAGTGATAATATCACTCGGAGTACCTGTAATCTGCAGTACACCATCTTTTACCATAGCTTCTGCCAAACTGATTTCAGCAGTATCAGGGTTCTGAACTTTAAACGCAGCCTCAGCAGCATAGATAACGGCATTACCAGACTTAGCTTCCAGACGAATTGTGTATTCACGAGGTACATAATCTTTAGAATTCAAAGTGAATCCGAAGGTTACAGCCTTCTTATAGTCTGCAGTTACAGCACCATCCTTATCGTAAGCAACTATATCATAAGTTATAAAGTTCTTAGTTTCACCATCTTCTTCATCAACATAAGTCAACTTCATTGTCTTAGTTGCTTTTAAGAACTGGTCTAACTGAACAGAAGAGAAGCCCAAGTCAGCAATATTCCATCTAACGTTTTGCTTATAATCATCTTTGCTGCTTAATGTCACTGTCTTATCAGCCAATGTACCCTTAGCATCAATTTCCTGACCAATAGTCAAAGCAGTAGTAGCTTCCGCAACAGTACCGTTCAGACCAAGTGCAGTCAATTTCAGATCTACAGTTATAGAAGTTTGATCAGCAGGCATATTACCAATCATCAACTTGCTACCTTCAATTGTAATCTGATATTTTTCAACTTGAATGGGTTCAGTAGCTTCAAGGATAAATTTACCGTTCATGCCATGTTCTACCTTGAAAACAGATTTACCCTCTTCATTTTTAGCAAATACATCAATAGCGTCTGCATTATCCACATTGGTAAGTTCAGGAGTTATACTTACCTTGTCATTATCCTCAATAGAAAGTTGATATGCAAATCCTGTTTTAACAACAGTACCTTTTTCATTCTTTATAATCAAAGAATGAGGTTTGCTAAATCCTACATATTTATCACCTTTCTTATTCAAAGCAGGTTCTACGCTCAAAGTCCAGAAACCATCTTCTGCATTAACAGCAGCTCTAGTGGTAATTTTACCCGATTCATCTACATCAGAATTTGCAGGCATACCCTTTACCGGATTAGACAGTGTGGCTTCAGAGATTTCACCCTTAATGTTTTGCAAAGCAAATGTAAATTTATCAGTGATTTCCACATTTGCAGGAGTTACCAAAATAGGCAAATTACCTCCTTGCTTAAACAATTGACCTTTCTTATAATCAGCTATTTCAGGGAATTCTTTTGTCAGTTTAGCCAACATTTCTTTGTCTGCTTTCGTAGTAACGAGAGTCCAATTGGCCTGTTCAAATTTAACATCAACAGCACTACCCGGAGCAGCTACTACAAATGAGTCAGAAGTAGCGGGCAAAGTAACATCCTGGAATGCACCTGTTTCGTCAGCGATATGCAGAACGTAAACACCGTCTTTCTTCACAACATAAGCACCAGTACTCTGAGCAGAGATTTCAGTAGTCTTTTCTACGAATTCGCCTTTGTCAGCATCCCATTCGTAAACTACCCAGAAACCGTCAGCACTGATTTTAGGAGAAGGAGCAGTTGCGCCTGCCTTGCCATCCTCTCCGTCTTTGGCAACAGCCTGAGAAGCGGTCTTTTCGCCGTCCTTATACCAGAAGCCGTCTTCGCCGATAGTCCATTCAGTACCGTTCTTTCCGTCTGCACCCTTGATGCCTGTAATAGAGGTGGTAGTACCGTCGCTCATGGTTACAGAGAAACCGTTTTCAATAGAAGAGATATTGGTTACCCATTTCCCTTCTCCCACCAGTTTCTGCAAAGCTGCAATCGCATCCTTGTTAGAATTAATTTGTTCCTGCAAGTCCTTGATGTCATCATCATAGTCTTTACAAGACACAAATGTTCCTGTTGACGAAACCATTAAGGCTCCGAACAGGATTGCACTTAAAAACTTTTTGTTCATAATAGAAAAACTTTAAATTTATAAATTTAAAAAACTAAAATTGGTTATACATATTCTAT
>NZ_JADNRM010000018.1 GCF_021730445.1 Phocaeicola faecalis
TAGCGGAGTGGGATTTAATAAAGAGGAAGTAGCGCAAACAGTCATAACTAATTTAAATGGTTATTACGCTTCTGCAAAAATCAATTTCTATTTATTAGGAAGTGACTATATTGATTCTGACCGATACTCCCGCCGGTCCTTGTGAATGGAATATTTTTGGAGAATACATAGGCACAGGAATAGACGCCAATGGTGACTATTATAACCCGGACCCTACTAACCTGATGTCGTACTCATGGGCTTCGGGAGTTTATCACTTAAGCATTTCGAACGGAACGGAAGTGCGGCATCAGAAAATAATGATTCCATAAAAACATGCCAACACAATAAAGAAGGTGTCTCGAAACTCTCATAAGNGCCTTCGGGCAGGCAAACCCTGCCCCTACAACTGACGATTGGATAGGCTGGTTTAGTTTTGACACACTCCCTTCGATAAAAGAAAAGTTTTGATACATCCCCTTTACTGTATCACTTCAACGTATCATAATAAGCGTCCAGCAACTTCTTTGCCGCAACAAAAGAAGTCAACTTTCCGTTCAACACTTCCTCTTCCTTCACAGCCAGCATAGAAGCTATTGTCTCATTATTATAAAAGCTGTCGCGCAGGTGCTCGTTGATAGACTCGTACATCCAGTATTTTGCCTGTTCGTTACGGCGCTGTTCAAAATAGCCGTTCGCTTTCACAAAAGCAAAATATTCATCAACCATGTCCCATATCTCCTTGATGCCCAAGCCATAAAAGCCCGAATAAGTCAGAACTTTGGGCGACCATCCCGAATCGGGTGCCGGGAACAGGTGCAGCGCATTCCGAAAATGGCTCGCTGCCAGTTTCGCTTTCTCTATGTTATTGCCGTCGGCCTTGTTGATGACAATGCCATCCGCCATCTCCATGATACCCCGTTTGATGCCTTGCAATTCATCACCCGTACCCGCCAACTGAATCAGTAAAAAGAAGTCCACCATCGAGTGTACCGCTGTTTCACTCTGACCGACTCCCACCGTTTCGACGAATATCTTATCAAACCCTCCTGCTTCGCACAGGATAATCGTTTCACGAGTCTTTCGTGCCACACCGCCCAATGAGCCTGCCGACGGACTGGGGCGAATAAAAGCATTGGGATGAACTGCCAATTTTTCCATGCGGGTTTTGTCGCCCAAAATACTGCCTTTGGAACGTTCACTGCTGGGGTCAATAGCCAAGACAGCCAACTTTCCTCCTTGCTGAAGCACATGCAGCCCGAATACATCGATGGAAGTACTCTTGCCGGCGCCCGGCACTCCGCTGATTCCGATACGAATCGACTGACCGGAATAAGGCAGACATTTTTCTATCACCTCCTGAGCGATAGCCTGATGTTCGGGTTTCACACTCTCGACCAGAGTCACAGCCTGGCTCAAGACAGTCACGTCACCTTTCACAATACCTTCTACATACTCTCCCACAGAGAACTCACGACGGCGCGGTTTCTTGCGGAATTTCAAATAAGGATTCACGATGGACGGTTGTTCAATGCCCGCATTAACAACCAACCCTTTGTATTCTTCACTATTCTCAGGATGTTCCATAGCTATTTCTTTGAGGTTACTTTCACTTTGATAATTATTTTCGGGCTGTTCGGGTCATTCGTTATCACCAAGACACGAGGTGAGCCTTTCACTTTCTTGAGGTTATGTCCATAAGCCGTAATCTTCATCTTAGTCGTCGCTCCCGGCTTCAAGGTACGTTTCTTCAACTGCACTCCCAAAGCAGAGTTGAACACTTGCAAATCACGTATTTCCAAATTAGACTTACCCACATTCTTCACTATAATCGTCTGCGAGCGTTTCTCGTCAGCGGCCAATTCTCCCATGACCAGCTCTTTGGCAGAAAGATGAATAACGGGAGGATTCAGGCGTTCCTGCTGACTGATATGAGAGAAATCAGGCAACAGCACAGCCGAAACCGGAATTTCATTTTCCTCACCCACCTTGTCTCCGGGGAAACGAGACAGATAGACCGAAGCGGTAGTCAGTCCCAGTTTGGGAAGTTTTTCGGTATCAAGGGTCACCTTTATCTTTCCGGTGCGGTTACGTCCCAGCTTGTCGGGAGTGGCCACCGCACTCAAATAAGGAGGAAGATGCATCAACACAGGCGTATAGACCTTGTCCGAGGTATTGGCTATCAGCAATTCCATGGTCGGTTTATCTCCCCTGTTCGCATCGTCGAACTCTATTTCTTCCTTATTCAGACGGATTGCACCGATTTGATAAGGATGGGTAAAGGTATAATTCTTAGGGTCGGCAGTCACTTCTCCGCGAAAAGCCAAATAAATAGGCTTGTCTGATGCATTACAATAAATGCCGATACTCTTCTGGAAACGGCCGAGCGCCTTGGCGTCAAACGTAGAACTGACTTCGCCCGTTTTACCCGGCAGGATAGGAGATTTAGTCCAGTCGGTAACGGTACATCCGCAAGATGTGGTGACATTGGATATCACTAACGGCTTATCGCCTTTATTTGTTATTTTAAAAGTTGCCGTCGCCGGATTCTTCCATAAAATAGTTCCAAATTCATGCGTTGTTTTATCAAAAGAGGCTTTTGGCTGCGCAAAGGCTGAGAGCCCCGCCCCCAGCAACATACTTATTATCAGCATTATGTATTTCATACCAATCTAAATTCTTCGTTTAAAGTAACAAAGGTAAGGAAAAAAAGTATTATCTTTGCATTACAAGGTGTTAAAACAAAAAGATTAGAATCACAAACTGGAATATTATGAAAACATTGAAGAATTATCTATTTATACTGACTGCACTAGTTGTCACGCTCGGTTTTTCTTCCTGTGAGAGCGACGAAGATATCGGCTTTGATTTGTCGGGATTGTATGGAGTAACATGGTTCGGCGATATGGGCGCCAGCGACTTTGACGGTTATGCTCTTGACAGCTATATCACATTCACATCCGGCTCTCGCCCCGACCACGGTGTGGGAACGGAAGATGTCTATTATGCCACTCCTCCCTTCGAATATTATGACACTTATAAATTCGACTGGTTTATTGAAAACGGACGGTTATACATAGACTACAACACCGGACAGTCTATCGTTATCGATTATCCGCATATCAATGGCGGATACTTCTACGGAACAATAGGAAACTTTGATTTCCGATTGGAATATGATGGAGGCCGCAGCGCCAAAAGACAAGCGGATATCTCCAAATGAAAATAACCTGTTATTAAGTTGTAAGGGGGTGTGTCAAAACTGTCGTTTAGTTCGTAGGGGCGAGGTTCGCTCGCCCGAAAACAGTTGGCTTTGTGTCTTCGGGCAGGCAAACCCCGCCCCTACAGATGACGATGGGATAGGCCATTTTAGTTTTGGCACACTCCCTTTACAATTCTTATTTCACCACTACTTTATATCCTCCTGTATGCCCGCCGAACTCGAGTGCATAAGCCGACTGAATCGTCGCTATCCCAGACTGATATTCGCCTGAGCGGGTCACATACACCTGATACTCTATCACATACATTCCTTTACGCATTTGATTGATGAAGAAAGAGGTGGAAGCATCTTTCGTCGCTTGATAATACCCCAGGTTTGTGCCCAGACGATAACCGGACAATGTTGCCAACGGTTCCATACAGGCGGCACGCTCATCTTTAATCTGTACGAAATCCATATCCCGGTCTGCCTTTACTGTCAAACGAACGGTAATCTTATCACCTACATCCAACAAAGCACCTTCTTTTATGAGTGTCTCTCCTTTATAAAGGTTGCGGCTGATGGACAAGCCGTTACTTTGCTCACCCACCCGATTCATATTCTCCAGATATTGAGCATACACAGCTCCCCAGCCCATGCCGCTGCCTTCACAATCCACCGTCACCTTCTTCAGATTCATCACATTGCCTTCCACCACCTTCTTGAGATAACCCACCGGCTCTTCCGCCGATGTCTGAATCACCTCTTTTCCCAAGGTAATCTTCACGGCATCAGAGTTTGCCAATAAGTCCGTACCCGAATTCAGCAAGGCATATACAGCATTCACTGTAGCAATGGGGGTATCCCAAGTCTGCGTTTGCTTCTCTTTCAAAAGCCAGCGTTTCATCTGATTCAACACCTGCACATCTTTGGTAATATATTGCACTGCCTCCATTGCAGCGACTTCGGTCGGAATCTTGTAACTGAACCAAGAATAATGCGCCTTGGGAGTATCAAAATAACGTCCCATCTTTTCTGTCACCACCGAATACTCCATAAGTGACTGCATAAACTCTTTCGCCTTTGCCGTCTCTCCGGCCTGTTGTAAAACAATGGCAGAGAGCGCCTTGCCATAAATGGTCAGGTCAGCCGCTTGTGCACTCAACTTACTGATGAAGTAACGGTTCACACCGGCTTTTGCCCCGGCTTTACCGTTCAATGCACAGATATACAGATATTGAAGCGTCTGTTCTGAGGGACTAACCTTCGTCACGCCTTTCTTTTCGGCTTCTTTCATTGCCTTATATTCGTTCTCGGCCTGCACAGCAAGATAGTTTAATGCTTTCTGATACATGGCAGAGAGGTCTTGGTTCAGTTTTCCACCGGTCATTACCTGCAGGCGAGCCAACATTTCCGCTATCTGAGTAGTCATATAGCGGTTGCCCGGCATACCCTTGTACCAGCTCCACGCACCATCAACATTCTGCAACTCGTTCAAACGCGCCATGCAGACAGACAATTTATTACTCATCGTATTCAAATCAAACAAGGTGGCAATGCGTTGGCGTTGTTCTTCTTCATTCATAGCTTCGGTCAGCCACGGCGTCTCTGCCAGCAATATGTTCTTCAGCTCCTGATTCTTTTGCAACCGGCTCATGAAGGTTTCCTTTGTGCCTCCCTGTGCCAGCCAACTGTCAAATATCTGCTTGATACGCGGATTTGAACTCACAATGAACTCGGCCAACGCATTCGCATAATAAGCTGAAGCCCACGACAAGGCATCCTCTCCCTGCGGAACCGCAACCACCGGCAATGCCATGACAGCATACCATACGGGATTGCTCGTAAATTCCACTGTCATCTTCTGGTCGGATGCCGTACGACTGTGGTTATTAAACAGATGTTCCAATGAGAAAGTATAACTTCCTTTGCCGTTAACATCCAACGACACACTTTCCGTCACCCATTGTTTATCCGTCAACACCGGGATATATCGCTGCTCGCCATCACTGAACGTATCTCCGTCGGCCACCATGCGGCATGCCAATATGGTATATTTATCAGTGACGTCAAAAGTAAAGTTCACATTGCCTGTTTCTCCCGCTTTCACTCCGAACTTCTGTTTTTGAGTATAGAGAACCTTCTCTGTTTCAGGATTAAAAAGTTCCATTCTAACTGTACCGTTCACAGCTTTATCCGACAGATTAATCAGTGAAGCTGCTATGTTTGCCTTATCGCCCACACGGACAAAACGCGGCATATTGGGTTGAAGCATGAACTCTTTGGCGGCAGTAGCAGTCGCCTCTATCCGGCCGTAGTCCACCTCCTTGGTATGCGCCAGCCCCATAAACTTCCATTTTGTCAAGCTTTCGGGCAATACAAACGAGATGCTGACCTCACCCTGCCCATTGGTACGCAGCTGCGGGTAGAAGAACGCTGTTTCGGCAAAGTTCTGACGCACCTGCACGTTTCCTGTTTCTTCCAAAGCACCCGCATCCATCATCTTCGCGTTCTCGAAAGGAACCACTTCTTCCTCAAATACCACATTTTCAAGCACCACATCTTGGGCAACCGCAGCTTCCGATTGGGTAGTAATCAACTTCGCTCGCCGTGCATAATTAACAGCACCAGACAAGCCCTTCATGGCATAAGGCACAACATTTCTGATGCCCGGAACCAGCAATTCACTATAAGAGAATGAAGAGGTATTCAAACTCTTGAAGGGGAAATTGACATAGATATATTCAGTCCGTGCATACCATCTGTTCCATTGGGAATGTGGCATGCGACGGTTGAAGTTCAAACGGAAGAAAAAGTCATGCTTATAGAACTGATTCAAAGAGGCATCGTACATCGTAGCCAACAATTCGGCATCAGCCGGACGGCCATCGGGATAAAGCACGCTCAGTTTCCATTCTTCCTGCTGACCGGGACGGAGCTTATCGCGGAACGTATTCCACTTCAACTGCAATTCCTTGTCCGGTTCAGGTTTGGTAATCTGTGCATAGTGCGTATAAAGTTGTCCGTCTTTCACAAAAGCGACACTTACCATTACCCCATTTCCATACTCCTGCTTGTAAGTAAGAGGGAAGCTGACAATGGAATCGGAGAACTGCACGCGTCTGCTTTCCACCCGCTTATTGCCGGAAAAGACATCATAAAGAAGATAGATGCTCTTTTCACTGCTGCCAACATAGATAGTAGCCGGAGAATCTCCTTCAAATTCCTCTCCGTCCTGATAGAACCAATCAGCGGTGGGTATCGGCGGCCGTTTGTCGTCGAGCGAGAACAACAGAAAGTCTTGGGATGCCGTACATTCTCTGCCCTGCGCATCCTTAGCCGAAATCCTCAGGACATAAGAGCCGGAAGGAAGTCGGTACAATGCTTCGGGCAGAAACTTTTTATTGGATGCGGTCGTAGCCTGCAACATCTTCTCACCGGTTTTATTATTCCTGTCATTGGATTTAAACACCTGATAAACAATCTCCGTGTCTACCGGTTTTCCCGATAAGTTAGTGGCAGAAAAGGTCAATTCCCGGGCTTTCTCTTTCACTGTCTGTGCAGACAAGCCCTTGATAGCCAGCACAACAGAAGTCTTACCCAATGGCAACGACAGATTGGCCTGTTGCGTTTCGCCCGCACCGTCGGTCACATCCGCCTGTACCTGATAAGTATAATACCATGCCGCACCGTCTCTCACATCAGAGTCCACCTCAAAATGTACCGGAACTGTAAATTTACCTTCGGCATCTGTTGTCGTTTCTCCGTTCCAAACGGCAGACCGGGGCCCCATAGACCGCCAGACCCAGGAGAAAGAACGGCTGATACTATAATTCACTTTCGCGTTCTGCACCGGAGCACCCGCAAATGTTCTTGCCACACCGGTAAGGAGCACAGAATCGCCTATTTGATATTCGGCCTTGACCGGTTCAAAAGTCACATCAAACATAGGGCGTTTATACTCTTCCACCCTGAAACCGCCGGAAGCAGAACCGGCCTGCAACCTGAAGTAACCGGTCAGACAGGGAGAAGGCAGTGTGAACTGACCACTGAAAGACCCGAACGAGTTGGTTGTCACCTTCACCTCGCCCACCTTATTATTATTGACATCATACAGCGTCACCGTATATTTTTTATCGGCCAATACCTGAGTGTCATCCTGCTGCTGTTTATATGCAATGCCCGAAACATAAACCGTTTGTCCCGGACGATAGATGGAACGGTCTGTGAACAGATTCAATATTTCCTGTTCATATTCCTCCGAAGGAGCATAATAAATCTGCTTCCACAAATCAGTAATCGGCATAGCCGTATCGCCCATCGTACGGGCATTATACATAATAGTCCTCTTCTTGTCGGGGAAGCCGAGCTTCAGTGTACCTTCTTTATCAGCCGGATAGGTTTGCGATGGCATGAAACGTCCGTCCGTACCGGTATAAACCACCACTTCGGCATCAGGCACAGGATGTCCGCTTTCGGCATCCACCACTACCAATTCCAAATCATCGTCAGGCAAGGGACGATAAATCACTCTCAAGGCAGTGACATACATCAATGTTCCGTCTGATTCGCCGACTTTTCCTTTTGGCACAGCCTTCAAGTAATATATACCCGGCTGCGGAGCCTGAATCCGTAACGTAGTATCAACCGGCAAATAATCGGCAGTCCCTTTCAACGGAAAGTACTCCTCCTTTTGCAACTTACCATACTTCGCAACGAAATTTTTCATATTACTAGCCCACATCACAGAAGTGACAGGCAAGTCAATCTTATACAGCTGCAAGGTAAAGCCGTTCAAATTCTTATAGTTTACTTTCAACTCTTGCATTTTGCCCGGATAAGCCGAAGACACCTCCAGCGACAGGAAAGGATTCAAAATTTCCTTTTCTATATTTTTCAGTTGGTTGACACCTACATAACGGGGGTATTTGGAAATTCCCTCACGTACCACTTTCAGGCGCTCCACCTGATTGTTTTGCTTTTGCAAGTAGTCCGACAGCGCCAGATAAACTTCAGCTCCGACCTCCTCACCGGGATATCCGGCTATCCAAGAATGTAATTCCCTTTGGCAATCCTCATTAGAGAAATTCTGATTGAATGTATCAAACAGATAATCCAGTGTTCCGATTCCGGTCAATATCCATGCCGAACGATACTTGGGTGTATCATACAGTGTCAAGAGCGAACGGTAATTCTGCAGAATCGCCGCCACAAAATCACAATCGGACACCGGCACTACCGTATATGCCATAAAGCTCTTTATATCCTTCACCTGTGTCGGCAATGTGTTGGTCTGATTTCCGACAGAAGCAGCTTTCCATTTGTTTTGCTTCATCAGCAAGAGGGCACGACGCGCCAGCAAATCATACAGATTATCATGGAAATAGCGCCTGCTCATTTCTCCGACTTTTGCCATCGGCTTCAGCTTTTCCACCGAACAACCCGCCAACAAGTCTCGGTCTTTCAGTGAAGACTGCAGGAAATTAAAACCCTGCTTTATATCTTTCGAGATAGTCAACTCGCCTAAGATGGAATAAAGCACAGCCCTGTCCTCTACCTTTTCTGTTTGTTTTGCCCAATTTTCCAGCTCTCTGATATCCGCCTCCAAACTGTCGGGAGTGACCAGAGCGCGATATTGCATGGCGGTCAGATAAGCCTTCATCATTTGCGGTACATCACGCTCAGCCTTCGCCTTATCATAAATTTTCATCGATGCGGACACCACAGACTTAGGAAGGTCTTTCTTTTGAAGTTGTTCTACCTCTTTCCACATTTTATCATAAGTTTGTGCATGCAATGGAGCAAATAAACTCATTGCCAAGAGCACTATCAGAAAATAATAACGAGTATTCATAAGCTTCGTCTTTAATTGTTCCTTTAACAAAGAAACGCATTATGTAGTTCAGCACTGCATAATTAATAGTTAAATTAACAAAACAAGGGAGAACGGATTTTCTGCAATATTCAGCAGCCATCCTTTCGGAATCAACCAACTATGAAGGTATAAGCATGGACTTAATATCAAACGAGGCTGAATTCTAAGAATCCAGCCTCATCTGCAACTATCTAAATGAATTGATATTCTTTATTCTTTGACCGGCGTATTGCCCAATGTTGCCACTACGAAATCATAGAACTTGGCAACCGAAGGAATATAGCAACGTTCGTCGGGTGAATGAGGAGAACGCAGGGTAGGCCCGAATGAAATCATATCCAAACCCGGAACAACAGCACCGATAATACCACATTCCAAACCGGCATGAATCACTTTCACTTCCGGTTCCTTGCCAAACTGTGCCTTATACGACTCCTTCATTGCTTTCAAAATAGGAGAATCGACATTCGGCTCCCAACCGGAATAACCGCCTGTGCGTGTCACTTCCATACCAGCCATAGAGAAACAGCTTTCCAAAGAAGTATTCAGGTAGTCCTTCATAGAGTCGCGTGAGCTGCGGGTCAAAATCTTTATTTCCGCTTTACCGCCACCAATAGTGACAATAGCCAGGTTGGAAGATGTTTCCACGGTATCAGGAATAGTCGGAATCATACGTGACACACCGTTCTGACAAGCATAGAGGGCATCAACCAGATTATCTCTGATTTCATCGGGAACCATCATTGCAGGCAGTTCGACACGCTCCGCCTTAAAGCTGATTGGAGTTTCGTGCACGTGGTATTCTTCATTCCACAAAGCCTCGCACTCTTGTACATATTCCATCACATCAGCTTCTTCTTCAGCCGGAACAGTAATCACCACTTCGCACTCACGGGGAATGGCATTACGCATATTTCCGCCCTGCCATGATACCAGACATGCCTCATCATAAGTAATCACCTGATTCATAAAACGTGCCATCAACTTATTGGCATTGGCACGGCCTTCGTTGATTTCAAGGCCGGAGTGACCGCCGCGAAGTCCTTTCAAGGTCACTTTCAAAGCAATATCATTAGAATCGGTTTCTACCTCTTTGTATTCCAAAGTGGCTGTCAAATCTTCACCACCAGCACAACCTATATATAATTCGCCTTCTTCTTCCGAATCAAGGTTCAACAAGATATCGCCATCCACTGTCCCCGGTTTCAAACCGAATGCACCAAACATTCCTGTTTCTTCATCGGCGGTAATCAATGCTTCCAACGGTCCGTGTTTCAGTGTTTTGTCCTCTAAAATAGCCATAATAGCAGCTACACCCATACCATTGTCGGCCCCCAATGTAGTACCTTTGGCTTTCACCCAATCGCCATCGATATAAGTCTGGATGGGATCGTTTTCAAAATCATGTACTGTATCGTTATTCTTCTGGGGCACCATATCCATGTGTGACTGAAGAATTACTTTCTTACGGTTTTCCATACCGGGAGTAGCAGGTTTACGATAGATGATATTACCTGCTTCGTCTTGAAATGTTTCTACGCCGATACTTTTTCCAAAGTTCAGCAAGAACTCTTGAATCTTCTTCAGATGGCCCGAAGGACGGGGAACCTGAGTCAATGAATAGAAATGCTTCCACACGTTCTGCGGAGCAAGAGAGAGAATTGTACTCATAACTTCTTAGTTTTATTAGTGAACGGCAAAGCCGCTAATCCATATATTCCCAACAAAATTAATAAAAAGGTTTGTATTCCATGCACTAATAGTGCAAAAATTCCTGCATCTTCTTTACCTACTCCATAGAGCATCATCATGGTTATGACCGCAAAATGCCACGGGCCTGCCCCGTTAGGAGTAGGAACAACGACCGCAATACTACCGACAACAAACATCACCAGCGCAGCCATGATGCTCAGATTGTCCGAGAAATCAAAACAAAAGAAGGACACGTAAAATTGCAGGAAATAACAAACCCAAATGGCAACGGTATAGAAGATGAAAAGTGGCATCTGCTTCACATCTTTCAACGAAAGGATACCAACCCACACATTATGCAGGATACCTCTCACCTTTGCAAACACCGCCACATTCCTTATCAGAAAAAAGGCCAGCACACAGACAGCCAAAACACATATTATAATAATGTAGAAATGAGCAGAGGTCAATACATCGGTCAGCGCCCGCGTATCAGTTCCTGTCTCTTTGAAAAAAGTAGCGAACACGCCGGCTTGCAGCAACAATGTCACCCCCGTTATCAAAGCTACACAGAGGGTATCAATCAGACGCTCTGTTACCACCGTCCCCAAAGACTTGGAAAAAGAAGTGCCGTCATACTTTGCCAAAATGCCGCAACGGGAGATTTCACCCACACGAGGAACAATCAGATTGGCAGCATACGACACAAAAACAGCATACACACAGTCTGATGTTTTGGGATGCTCGTCCAACGGAGCCAATGTAAGTTTCCATCTCCACCCCCGGAAGATGTGACTGAACACGCCAAATACCAGTGAAAGCAGCATCCAACTATAATTCATCCCGCCATCCAATACCTCCCACACATGCCCGAAATTAAATCCACGGTACATCCATATCATTATCGCAGCTCCCAAAACCAACGGAAGCAGTATCTGCAGGCTCTTTTTTACAATCTTTTTTATATGAGTTCCTTCCAAAATCAACGTATTTTAAATTTATAATGTTTACCTTTGCACGATGCAAAGATACTATCTTAGCGAAATAAACCTATTTATTAATGATAGAAAAATAACGGAATGGGATTAGTCAAACCAAAAAAGTTTCTGGGACAGCACTTTCTTAAAGACCTGAGTATTGCAAAAGATATAGCCGATACGGTGGACGAATGTCCCGGTTTACCTATTCTCGAAGTGGGACCGGGCATGGGAGTATTAACCCAATTCCTGATGGAAAAAGGACGTGAAGTAAAAGTGGTAGAGCTTGATTTTGAGTCAGTTGCCTATCTGCGTGAGAACTTCCCCGCTTTGGAGGGGAACATCATAGAAGATGACTTTTTAAAGCTGAAACTGGAGAAGGTGTTTAATGGCAACCCCTTTGTTCTCACCGGTAACTATCCGTATAATATATCCAGTCAAATCTTTTTTAAGATGTTGGACTATAAAGACCTGATTCCTTGTTGCACCGGAATGATTCAGAAAGAAGTGGCCGAACGTATCGCCGCCGGTCCGGGCAGCAAGACTTATGGCATCCTGAGTATCCTAATCCAAGCGTGGTATAAGGTGGAATACCTGTTCACCGTGCACGAACATGTATTCAATCCGCCCCCGAAAGTAAAGAGTGCCGTTATCCGAATGACACGCAACGAAACGAAAGAACTGGGATGCAACGAAAAATTGTTCAGACTCATCGTGAAGACCACTTTCAACCAACGGCGCAAAACTTTGCGAAATTCCATCTCTTCAATTTTAGAAAAAGGAAATCCGCTAAGCAATGATCCGGTATTCAACAAACGACCGGAACAGTTATCGGTACAGGAATTTATCGAGCTGACCAACCGAGTAGAAGCCGCCCTGAAAGACAAAGCAGACATAAATTGCGGCAACGACATCGCCCGCAAGGGTGCAACAAGCAAAAAGGAATAACCTATTTATTTTATATTAACGGAAGAAAAATAGGATGAATAAAGAGGAATTAGAAAAAGTAGAACAGCTTATCGAGCAAAAGAACTCCGAGGAACTGAAAGGACTGCTCTCTGGCTTGCATCCTGCCGACATTGCCGAACTGTGCAATGAACTGGATGCCGAAGAAGCCCGGTTCATTTATCTGTTATTGGATAATGAAACGGCTGCCGATGTCCTCATCGAAATGGACGAAGACGCACGTAAGGATTTCCTGGAGATACTTCCTTCCGAAACAATCGCCAAGCGATTTGTAGACTACATGGACTCGGATGATGCCGTTGACATCATCCGTGAAATGGATGAAGACAAACAGGAAGAAGTCCTTTCACACATCGAAGATATAGAACAGGCAGGAGACATCGTCGACTTGCTGAAATACGACGAAGACACTGCCGGTGGTTTGATGGGTACCGAAATGGTCATCGTTAACGAAAACTGGAGTATGCCCGAATGTCTGAAAGAAATGCGTATTCAGGCAGAAGACATGGACGAAATCTATTATGTATATGTAGTGGATGACGACGAACGCCTACGCGGTGTATTCCCCTTAAAAAAGATGATTACCAGCCCTTCTGTTTCCAAAGTGAAGCATGTAATGAAGAAAGACCCGCTTTCGGTGCACGTAGACACTCCGATAGACGAAGTGGTTCAGTTGATTGAAAAATACGACTTGGTAGCAGTTCCTGTGGTAGACAGCATCGGCCGCCTAGTGGGGCGTATTACCGTAGACGATGTAATGGACGAAGTCCGTGAACAAGCAGAACGCGATTACCAGTTGGCATCCGGTTTGTCCCAAGACGTAGAAACAGACGACAGCGTATTCCGCCAGACCACAGCACGCCTTCCATGGCTGCTGATTGGAATGATTGGCGGCATCGGCAACTCCATGATTTTGGGAAACTTCGACAGCACCTTTGCCGCCCACCCCGAAATGGCACTCTATATCCCGCTAATCGGCGGTACGGGAGGAAATGTGGGAACACAATCTTCCGCACTAGTGGTTCAGGGACTTGCCAACAGCTCCCTGGACGCCCACAATACATGGAAACAAATTGTTAAAGAATCAGTAGTAGCCGTTATCAATGCCACTATCATTTCCATGTTGGTTTATATTTATAACTTCATCCGCTTCGGAGCAACCGCCACCGTATCTTACTCGGTATCAGTCAGTTTATTTGCTGTTGTCATGTTCGCCTCCATCTTCGGAACCTTGGTTCCCATGACACTCGAAAAACTAAAAATAGATCCCGCCATCGCCACGGGGCCGTTTATCTCCATTACCAACGACATCATAGGCATGATGCTTTATATGGGCATTACGGTACTGCTATCGTAATTCTCTTTCTTTATAATGTGCTTCGGGCACGGATTTCATACTCTGTATCATTATATTAATTGTAACAAAGAATGAGATTCGTGCCCGAAATACAACATTTATCGGCCTAAAATAAAAAAAACAGGCAAAATAGTATGAAGTTCTAATTTATTTCTTTTAATTTGTAAATTGTTGCTATAACAAGAAAGCTCACTTTAAAAATCTATACGATGGACTCGAATGAAACTAATCGCCCTTTAACCGAAGTTCCGATGGACAAGACGCCCGAAACTTTGGTATCATCCCCCGCCCAAGCGGAAGAGAATGACACTATGTATGTACCTAAACAAACCAAAGAAGAGGTCATTGAACGTCTAAAAGAACTCAACGAGGATGCTTGCAATGCCGACAAACAAGAGTTGGACTTGCTGAAACAAACTTTCTACAAGCTACACAAAGCAGAACAGGAAGCGGCCCGTAAAACATTTATGGAAGCCGGTGGAGCACCCGAAACATTTGTAATGCCTTCAGACGACTCCGAAAGCCGTTTCAAGGAAGCCATGAGTTCCATCAAAGAGAAAAGAAGTGCCATGCTTGCGGAGCAGGAAAAAGAAAGAGAAGAGAACCTGCAGAAGAAACTGAACATCATTGAAAAACTGAAAGAGCTGTCCGAATCTCACGACGACGCCAACAAAGCCTACAATGAATTCAAAAAACTGCAGCAAGAATGGAATGAAATCAAGCAAGTTCCGGCAGCCAAAATCAATGAACTATGGAAGAGTTACCAACTTTACGCCGAAAAGTTCTACGATTTGATTAAGCTGAACAATGAATTCCGTGAATATGATTTCAAGAAAAACCTCGAAATAAAGCTGCATCTTTGCGAAGCTGCCGAAAAACTGGCCAACGAAGAAGACGTCATTTCTGCTTTCCACCAATTGCAAAAGCTGCATCAGGAATTCCGTGATACAGGCCCCGTAGCCAAAGAATTGCGCGAAGAAATCTGGACACGCTTCAAGACTGCTTCAACAACCGTAAACCGCCGTCACCAGCAGCACTTCGAAGCACTGAAAGAAAAAGAGCAACGCAACTTGGATGAAAAGACCGTCATTTGCGAAATTGTGGAAACAATGGAGTATGACACATTCATCACTTTCCAGGATTGGGAAAATAAGACACAGGAAGTTCTTGCCCTGCAAGCCAAATGGAAAACAATCGGCTATGCTCCGCAGAAAATGAATGTGAAGATATTCGAACGCTTCCGCTCGGCATGCGACGAATTCTTTAAACGCAAAGCAGAATTCTTCAAGTCTATCAAGGAAAATATGTCCGGCAATTTGGAGAAGAAGAAAGAATTATGCGAAAAGGCTGAAGCACTGAAAGACAGCACAGACTGGAAGGCTACTGCCGAAGTATTGAGCAAATTGCAAAAGGAATGGAAAACCATCGGCCCGGTTCCAAAGAAATATTCGGAAATGATATGGAAGCGTTTCATAGGTGCTTGCGACTATTTCTTTGACCAAAAGAACAAGGCTACTTCTTCACAACGTTCCGTTGAGCAGGAAAACATGGCACAGAAGAAAGAAATTATCGAAAAGCTGAGTGCAATCAATGCTCAAGAGACTCCTGATGAAGATGCCGGTAATACCATTCGCGAACTGATGAAGGAATGGAATGCTATCGGTCATGTCCCCTTCAAGGAAAAAGATAAATTATACAAGCAATATCACGCAATAATCGATAAGTTATTCGATAAACTAAACCTGTCTGCTTCTCAGAAGAGGTTGAGTAACTTCAAGTCAAACATTGGTAAAGAAGGTAATATATACCGTGAACGTGAAAAGCTGGTTCGTGCGTATGAAAATATGAAAAATGAAATTCAAACGTACGAGAACAACTTGGGATTCCTGTCCAGTTCGTCAAAGAAAGGCAGTAATCTGGTAACAGAAATGAATCGTAAGGTTGAAAAGCTGAAAGCTGATTTGGATTTGATACTGAAAAAAATCGAAGTCATTGACCAGTCAGTCAATAAATAAAGAATAAAAGAATTATTCTTATATCTTGATTCCGCCATCTTGATTAGAAGGGTTTCCTTTTATATTGAGATGGCGGTTTTTCGGTTAGTTATTATTCTTTTTGGGGAGGGGTAACATATCAAGCAAACACCTGTCCACAGGATGTTGTCTCCTCCGGTTTTCAAACGCTGCATACGTTTTGAACTCCCTAAGTCGTTTCATTAGTCGGATTAAGCGTTTTCGTCCTTTCGATTATGCCTTTCTGTCAGTCGGATTACTACAGTCTCCGGCAGCGGACTGTATAGTCCGTTACAGTAGACCGTACAGTCTGCTACAGTGGACCGTACAGTCCATTGCCGTAGTCTGTAATAATCTTCCGTTTAAAAGACCTTGGCCGACCCTATGAAACGGCTTACTCTTCCCTTTGATATCCACTAATTTGACTTGACCCGAAATATCGGGTTAATCTGAAAACCCTGTGGGTGATAAGCATGACCTCTGAGTTGCAATGCTGACGTCCAATCAGGTGTTCGTCTGATGTACTTGATTTATAATACTTTGGAAGGATGTATGTTTTTAACATTGCAGACTTTCAATGTTTCTCAAATATTATACCCACATACTTTTTGACTTGACCCGAAATATCCGCTAATCCCTAATTTTAAGATAGAGCCTGAAAAAACAAAAGCCCCTCTAAAACTTCAATTTCAGAGGGGCTTTGTCTTTAATAAGTAGTTTGTTTGTTGGGATACCAGGATTCGAACCTGGAATGACAGGACCAGAATCTGTAGTGTTACCATTACACCATATCCCAATGTCCTTTGCCAAAAGCCTTATTTCGTTTTTGACGGTGCAAAGATACCGCTTTTTCTGGAACCTACAAACTTTTACATAACTTTTTTCTAAAAAAATGCATCCGCTTTAGTAAAACGGTCGAATCCCCACTCCTGCTTATCCAACATCACCACCTTGCCTTTCATAATATATTGGGGTAAAAACAAAGATACATTGAAAGCCACTCAAAGGATTAATCTAATATTAAAAGACTCTCTAACTAAAAAAAACAAAAAGGGTGCATATTTCAGGCACATTTTTTCGTTAGAATTAGAAAACCAAGTATCTTTGTACTTTGTTGTAAATGTAGACTATTGAGTAAAATTAGCATTAAATAGAATGAATGAAGCAAAGAACTTAGTAAAAAAAATAACAGAAGGTATTCAAGAAAAGAAAGGTAAAAACATTGTTGTAGCAGACCTTAGTGACATTGATGATACGATTTGCAATTATTTTGTTATCTGCCAAGGAAATTCTCCCAGCCACGTCACAGCGATTGTTGACTCGGTGAAAGAGTATGTGCGTATCGCAACAGATAATAAACCGACTGCCATAGACGGACTCCACAATGCACAATGGGTAGCAATGGACTATAGCGATGTCTTAGTGCATGTATTCCTGCCCGAAGTCAGAGATTTCTATAATTTGGAACATCTATGGGCAGATGCCAAACTTACCTATTTACCTGATTTAGATTAATCTATGATAGAAAAGAAATGAGTGAAACTAATAATAACAACAAGCCTAAAATAAATATGCCACGCTTCAATTTAAGCTGGTTATATGTTATCATCGCAATGAGCTTTGGTATCCTCTATTTTTCCAATCAAGAAGGGGGAGTAGACAAGCAAATCACTTATACCGAGTTTAAAGACATGGTGAACAAGGGATATGCGGATAAAATCATTGCTTATGATAACAATACAGTTGAAATGTTTATCAAGCCTGAATATATAAAAGATGTATTCAAGAATGATTATAAGAAAGTAGGAAGAAGCCCCTTTCTGAACGTAGAAATCGGTTCGATGGAATCATTAGACAAGTTTTTGGAGAAAGCTCAGGAAGAAGGCCATTTCACAGGTTCAATCAGTTACGAGAAAAAACGTGACTATTTCGGTGCTCTATTTTGGAATATCGCTCCTTTCTTGCTCTTGATTGGTATCTGGATGTTTGCCATGCGCCGTATGAGCGGAGGCGGGGGTTCGGGTGGCGCCAATCCTTTTAACGTGGGTAAAAGTAAAGCTCAGGTATATGAGAAAGGAGACAAGACCAACCGGATTACATTTAAGGATGTAGCCGGCCAAGCTGAAGCAAAGCAGGAGGTGGAAGAAATTGTAGAGTTCCTGAAACAACCGCAGAAATATACGGAACTTGGAGGTAAGATACCTAAAGGTGCCTTGCTTGTAGGCCCTCCGGGAACCGGTAAGACTCTGCTTGCAAAAGCCGTGGCAGGTGAAGCGGATGTTCCGTTCTTCTCATTGTCTGGTTCTGACTTTGTAGAAATGTTTGTCGGTGTAGGTGCTTCACGCGTTCGTGACCTTTTCCGTCAGGCCAAGGAAAAAGCTCCCTGTATTATCTTCATCGACGAAATTGATGCAGTGGGACGTGCACGTGGCAAAAACCCGAGTATGGGTGGAAATGACGAGCGCGAAAACACACTGAACCAATTATTAACCGAAATGGACGGCTTCGGTTCTAACAGTGGCGTCATTATTTTGGCCGCTACCAACCGTGTAGACATCCTTGATAAAGCATTGCTTCGCGCCGGACGTTTCGACCGTCAAATTCATGTTGACTTACCCGACTTGAATGAACGTAAAGAAGTATTCGGTGTACATTTAAAGCCCCTGAAACTGGACCATTCGGTGGATGTGGATTTATTGGCCCGTCAGACTCCGGGATTCAGCGGTGCGGATATTGCCAATGTATGTAATGAGGCTGCCCTGATTGCCGCCCGTCATGGAAGACCTGCCGTAGGGAAACAAGATTTTCTGGATGCGGTAGACCGTATTATCGGCGGTTTGGAGAAGAAAACCAAAATTATGACCGCTGAAGAGAAGAATACGATTGCTTTACACGAGGCCGGTCATGCCACCCTTTCATGGTTTCTGGAACATGCCAATCCATTGATTAAGGTCACCATCGTTCCGCGTGGCCGCGCTTTAGGTGCTGCGTGGTATTTGCCGGAAGAAAGACAAATCACCACTAAAGAACAGATGTTGGACGAGATGTGTGCCACTTTAGGCGGACGTGCCGCTGAAGAGTTGTTCACCGGACATATTTCAACCGGGGCCATGAACGACTTGGAAAGAGTGACCAAACAATCTTACGGCATGATTGCATACGCCGGAATGAGCGACAAGTTGCCTAACTTATGTTATTACAGCAATGACGAATATTCTTTTAGCAAACCATACAGCGACCGTACAGCCGAACTTATTGACGAAGAAGTCAAACGCATGATTAACGAACAATATGATCGTGCCAAAGCTATTTTGTCCGAGCACAAAGACGGACACAACGAGTTGGCTCGTCTTCTGGTTGAAAAAGAAGTTATTTTTGCCGAGGATGTCGAGCGCATATTCGGTAAACGTCCCTGGACTTCACGCTCAGAAGAAATTATGGCTGCTGAAGAAGGAACTTCAAAAACTATAAAAGTAACTGAAAGCTTTGAGGAAAAGGAAACAGAAGAAAAGAAAGAAGCATAAACAATAAGTATTGCCATTCCATATTTTCAACTCAAGGCAGACAAAGAAAGTATGGGATGGCATTAGTCTATTACATAATCAAATTACCATGAAAAACAATTTCATGCAACGTGCCATTACCGGGATTATTTTCGTAGCAGTATTAATCGGCTGTATATTAGGAGGTCCTATCTCATTCGGCATTCTGTTTGCTATTATCAGTGCAGCAGCCATCAATGAATTTGGCAATTTAGTAAACAAGCAAGAAGACGTGCAGATGAATAAGCGTATCTGCATCTTAGGAGGTATATTCTTATTTCTATGCTTTTTCTATTATGGCATCAATCCTGCCCAAACAGGTATATTCGTTCCCTATCTGGCATTAATCATCTATCTGATGGTGAGCGAACTGTATCTCAAGAAGAAAAATCCGTTGAATAATTGGGCTTACGCCATGTTCAGCCAAATTTATCTTGCATTGCCGTTTGCTTTATTAAATGTATTGGCATTCCATTCTGATGAAGCAACCAGCATTTCACAATACAATCCTATTCTTCCTCTCTCCATCTTTATCTTTAATTGGGTTAATGATACGGGTGCTTATTGTACCGGAATGCTTTTCGGGAAGCACCGTTTATTTGAACGCATCTCACCCAAGAAATCATGGGAAGGTTCTATCGGCGGTGGCGTATTCAGCATTATCGCTGCTTTCGTCATGGCTTATTTTTTCCCATTTATGTCAATGGGAGTATGGGTAGGACTGGGATTGACTGTCGTCGTATTCGGTACATGGGGTGACTTGAGTGAGTCACTGTTCAAGCGTCATCTGGGATTGAAAGACTCCGGAAACATTCTGCCGGGACATGGTGGAATACTTGACCGTTTTGACAGTGCCATCCTCGCTATCCCGGCAGCAGTAGTTTATTTATATGTGATATCTTTATTTTAATTCCGATAAATCGAACGGAGTGAATGAGGGAACAGCCTCATCCGTCAGCGGATAAGAAAAAGTATATGTTTTTTCATTTCCGGCGGATGTCTTAACCAATACTTTTAATCCTTTCAGACTACTATTGGAAGGTCCGTATTTGCCCAATTTAAATGAGACCATGCCGGGAACTAATCTTCCGGCACTTCCATTACTATTATAACGAAGCTCCAAATGAGCATATCCGTCATCCACCAAAGGAATCATTTCATTAAACACCAAGTTTAAAATCGGTTTCTGCGGATTCGGATAGTTCAGCATAAAGCGTACATTCAGATAATCGTCGGAAGGCCAGATATCCCTAACCTGCACCACCTGATTTCCAATACTGTCCACATTCTCTACATTCAGTGAAAGGACCTCTTGCACAGGCACCATCGTATAATCATTCAAACGTATATTATAGCTGAAACCATCTTCACCGGGTTGCAACAAGCTAAAGCTGCCAAACACACGTTCGTCTGCTTTAAGATCTTTGTAAGGAACAAGGGTTTGTACCACCCACATCTTCTTGCCGTTATCCAAGACAAAATAAGGAGCGTCATACTGAGGCGGACGTTCTACCGTTGCCATTCCTACCGTTACTGTAGCATTGGGATAATCATCGTCATCATTTCCACAACCATAAAAAGCAGATACCCCAATAAGAAGTCCTGCCATCAAAAAACTTTTCAATTTATATTTCATATACTTCGGGATTTAGGTTCATTATTCCCGAAACAACAAAACTATCCCCTAAAAAGTTTATTTCTTCAATAAAGCCACCATTTGTCGTGCCGCTTGCCGGGAAGCTCCTGCCGGTCCCAATATCTGGATGATACGCTCGTACTCACCCAACATTTGTTCTCTATACACCTTATTATATAAGATAGCCTCGAGTTCTGAACGGATATTCGCAACAGTCATCGTATCAGCAACCAGCTCACGGACAACTTCTTTATCGGCAACCAGATTGACTAATGAAATATATTTCACCTTCAGAATATGCCGGCGCAAAAATGCAATAAACTTTCCAAGAGGAGTATGATAACATACCACCTGTGGCACCCGGAACAATGCCGTTTCCAATGTGGCTGTTCCCGAAGTCACCAATGCCGCCTGTGCCTGCCGCAACAATCGGTAAGTTTGTCCAAAGACTATTTTAACAGGAACTTTCGGATTCAGATATTCTTCATAATAAGAAGGTTCCATACCCGGCGCACCGGCAAGCACCAATTGATAATCCTTTGTAAAGGGTGCGGCCGCCTCCAACATTTTAGGGAGATTATCCTTTATCTCCTGTTTGCGGCTGCCGGCAAGCAGAGCAATAACCGGTTTGTCTGCCAAACCGTTTTCGGCTGCAAAAGCGCCGAAAGTTTCCACATTACCTTTGCAATATTCATCCACCGCATCCACACACGGATTCCCCACATAATGAATAGGATAATGATGCCCTGCAAAAAAATCGACTTCAAACGGAAGAATAGAAAACAGTTCATCCACATCTCGCTTGATGTTCTTTATCCTATATTCTTTCCATGCCCAAATCTTGGGAGAAATATAATAGTAAACAGGTATTTGAGTGTTCTTTTTGATATATTCAGCTATTTTCAAATTAAATCCGGGATAATCCACCAAAATGACAACATCGGGCTGCCATGCTACAATATCCTCCTGACATTGTTTCATATTACGAAGAATAGTTCGCAAATGCAATAATACGGGAATAAACCCCATATAAGCCAGCTCTTTATAATGCTTTACTCGGCTTCCTCCAACAGCACTCATTTTGTCCCCTCCAAAGAAACGGAAATCTGCGTGAGAATCTTCTTGCTGCAAAGCACGCATCAAATTGGATGCATGCAAATCTCCTGATGCCTCGCCTACTATTAAATAGTATTTCATACGTCTAACTTCCAGTTTTTCAATTCCTTCATTACACTATAAGCCGTAACATCTATCTGTGTAGGCGTGACGGCAACATAACCGTGTTCCAACGCCCAATGGTCAGAATCAACAGCATCAGGCTCATGATTCACAAACTGCCCTGTCAACCAATAATATTCTCCACCTCTGGGATGCTGACAAACTTTCCATTCCTTATCCCAAACACCGGCCGTCTGACGGCAAATACGGACTCCCTTGAATGCTGCGACATCTGGGAAGTTCACGTTCAGACAAATACCGGCCGGTAAACCATGTTCAAGCACTTCTTCCGTTATTCTGCGAATATAAGGCAATAATGCAGAAAAATCAGCATCGGCAAAATGATTACACAAAGAATAACCTATGGACGGAATACCCTTCAAACAACCTTCGATTACCACTCCCATTGTACCGGAGTAATGTACATTCACAGCAGAGTTATCACCATGATTAATTCCACCTATCACCACATCAGGACGACGGGGAACTGCAGTATGCAAAGCCAGCTTCACACAATCAACCGGAGTACCGCTACATTTATATACAGTCAGGTCTTCTTCTTCACGCACTTTATAATATCTGACAGGATACTCCGAAGTAATTGAGCCGGATGCACCGGAACGTGGTCCGTCGGGAGCCATTACAATAATCTCCCCCAATCCGCGCAACGCACGAATCAACTCATTCAACCCCTTGGCAGTCACTCCGTCATCATTAGACAATAATATCAATGGTTTCTCTTTCTTCATATTTATCAAATCTCTATTTTTCTTGGAGCGTAAAGATACAACTCTTTACCCGAACTATCCCCCCTGAGAATAGAAAATTATCTTAATCTTCTACAACCCAGTGCTAAAATTGAAATAGAATTGGCAGGAAATAATTATCTTTGCCCTCGTTGAGTTATTAACAAAACCAATGAGTTATCAACAGTTTTGCTAATGTCTGCCGATTTTAATAGGTGTGCTCATCTATTATTAGTTACTTCGCAGCGAGAAAAAACTGATTAATATGGGAAAAATTATTGCTTTAGCCAATCAAAAGGGTGGAGTAGGTAAAACTACCACCACTATTAACCTGGCTGCTTCTCTGGCTACACTGGAGAAAAAAGTACTGGTTATCGATGCTGACCCTCAGGCCAATGCATCATCAGGATTGGGTGTGAACATTAAAGAGGTAGAATGCTCTATCTATGAATGTCTTATCAACAAAGCCGATATACGGGAAGCAATTTATACCACCGACATCGACGGACTCGACATTGTTTCTTCTCACATCGACCTGGTAGGGGCGGAAATAGAAATGCTGAACTTGGAAGACCGTGAAAAGATAATGAAAAGAGTGCTTGGCCCAATGAAAAACGAATATGACTATATTCTGATAGACTGCTCGCCTTCATTGGGACTCATCACTATAAACGCACTGACTGCGGCAGATTCTGTAATCATCCCCGTGCAGTGTGAATATTTTGCCTTGGAAGGTATCAGCAAATTGCTGAACACCATTAAGATTATTAAATCGAAACTAAACCCGTCACTGGAAATAGAAGGCTTCTTGCTGACTATGTTCGATTCACGCCTCCGTCTGGCCAACCAGATTTACGATGAAGTGAAAAGACACTTTCAGGAACTGGTATTTAAAACGATTATCCAGCGAAACGTTAAACTGAGCGAAGCTCCCAGCCACGGCATACCTGTCATTCTATATGATACCGACTCAACCGGAGCCAAGAACCATTTAGCGTTAGCACAAGAAATTATAACACGTAACAGTAAGTAAACGATGGCAGTACAGAAGAAATTTGCTTTAGGACGCGGACTTGACGCACTGATTTCGACCGAAGAAGTAAAGACCTCCGGTTCTTCTTCTATTAATGAAATAGAACTGAGCAAAATCTCCGTCAACCCGAACCAGCCGCGTCGCGAATTTGACCCGATAGCGCTTCAGGAGTTGGCTGACTCTATCGCTGAAATCGGTATTATCCAACCTATAACGTTACGTCAACTGAATGAAGACTCTTATCAAATCATCGCCGGGGAGCGTCGTTATCGCGCCTCTGTCCAAGCCGGACTAAAAACAATTCCTGCCTATATCCGCACAGCCGACGACGAAAATGTGATGGAAATGGCATTGATTGAAAACATTCAGCGGGAGGATTTGAATTCATTGGAAATAGCGTTGGCTTATCAGCATTTGTTGGAACAATACGAACTGACACAGGAGCGCCTAAGTGAACGTATCGGCAAGAAACGTACTACGATAGCCAACTATCTCCGTCTGTTAAAACTACCGGCGCAGATTCAGGTAGCTTTAAAGAACCGTGAAATAGATATGGGACACGCCCGGGCATTGCTGGCATTGGATGACCCTAAAACCCAGATACGAATATTTAATGAAATACAGGCACAGGGCTATTCCGTACGCAAAGTGGAAGAGATAGTAAAAGCACTGACAAGCGGTGAAACCATAGACAGCGGCGGCAAGAAAATAAAACCGAAAGGCAGCAAACTTTCGGAGGAGTATACTATCTTGCAAAACCATCTATGCGGTTTCTTCGGTTCAAAAGTACAACTATCATGTACAACTAAAGGAAAAGGCAAAATCAGCATTCCTTTTAATAATGAAGAAGATCTTGAGCGTATCATGGAAATATTTGATTCGCTAAAGAAAAAAGAATAAAGCGCTATTACGACATTGGAAAAAAGAATATCCACATATAAACTACTGTCTCTTTTGCTCTTGTGCTTGTTATGGGCCGGGAGTACGGATGTTTACGCCCAGAAAGCACGTCAACGCCGAATGGGAATACGCGTAGATTCGCTGGCTCTCAGACAGCAAGCAATCACAGACAGTTTGACTACAGACAGTATAACAACCGACAGTCTGGCTATACTGAACAAAAAAGAGATAGAAAAGCTGGAAGCTCCGGTTGACACCGCACTGCTGGCAAAGAAAAACGACTCCATACAAAAAGCCCTACCGACGGAAAAGAAACGGTTTATCCCCAACTCGAACCGTGCTACATGGCTGGCTTTGATAATCCCGGGAGGAGGACAGATTTACAATAGGAAATATTGGAAATTGCCTATCGTATACGGCGGATTTATGGGATGTGCCTACGCGCTGAGTTGGAACGGCAAGATGTACAAAGATTACTCGCAAGCATACCTTGATATCATGGACGATGACCCCAATACAAAAAGCTATGAAGATTTTCTTCCGCCCAATGCGGACATCTCCGGTCAGGAGGAACGATACAAGGAGATTTTCAGAAAAAGAAAAGACCTCTATCGCCGCCAGCGCGATTTAAGTATATTTGCGTTTATTGGTGTGTACCTATTGTCTGTGATAGACGCTTATGTAGATGCCGAACTTTCGGACTTTGATATTTCAAAAGACTTGGGTCTCAAAATAGAGCCTGTTATTTTTAACGATGGCCGCAATAAAATCGGTGGGAACGCAATCGGTTTACAATGCAGCCTCAAATTTTAAATCGCATGAAAAACTTTTTAATTGGCTTATTCGCACTTATAGGAACGACAGGAATCAGTGCACAAACACAAAGCATCACTGTTCACTCACAAACGACAGGAAAAGAAGAAGTTATTGACATCCCTGAAAGTATGCAGTCTGAAATGGACAGCCTATTTTGGGACTGGCAATCAAAGAATTACATCAGTATGGGTGAAAACTGCAAAATGACTTCAGCCAACCCCATTGTCAGTGATTCTATCTACATGGATCGTTTGTCACGTATCCCGTCTATCATAGAAATGCCTTACAATGAAGCTGTTAGAAAGTTTATAGATATGTATGCCAACCGTTTGCGCAATAAGGTGTCTTTCATGTTGGCAGCAACAAACTTCTATATGCCTATTTTTGAAGAAGCGCTTGATTTATATGACCTACCCATGGAATTAAAATATCTTCCTATCATTGAGTCCGCACTAAATCCCGTAGCAGTTTCCCGACAGGGAGCTACCGGCTTGTGGCAGTTCATGCTGGGAACAGGAAAAATATATGGGCTGAAAAACAACAGCCTGATAGACGAAAGACGCGACCCCATCAAATCGACTTGGGCTGCCGCGCGTTATTTAAAGGACCTTTATGCCATCTATCAGGACTGGAACCTTGTATTGGCTGCCTACAATTGTGGTCCGGGCACCATCAATAAAGCAATACGACGTGCCGGCGGTGCAACAGACTATTGGACCATCTATAATTACTTGCCCAAAGAAACCAGAGGATATGTACCTGCTTTTATTGCAGCCAACTATATTATGACCTACTATTGTGAACACGGTATTTGCCCGATGGAAACTCAGCTTCCCTCGACAACCGACACTATCCATATCCATAAAGACCTTCATTTGCAACAAGTGGCAGAAGTCTGCAGCCTCAACATAGACCAATTACGCAGCCTGAATCCACAATATAAAAAGGATATCATTCCCGGCAACAGCGAATTATGCGTACTGCGTCTGCCCAACAACACAGTCAGCAATTTTATCGACCGCCAAGACAGTATCTTTGCGTACAAAACAGACGAATATCTGAAAAAAAGAAAAACCGTAGCTATCAAAGACAATGCCGGTATCCCTACTTCATCCAAAGGAGCTGTATATCATAAAATCAAATCCGGTGATACATTGGGGGGAATTGCAGCCAAATATCATGTTTCCGTCAATCAATTGAGACGCCTCAACAACATAAAAGGCAATAATATCAGAGCCGGAAAATCATTGAGAATACGCTAATTGGTAAAAAAGAAAGATTTAACACGATAGATTTATCGAAATCGCTTGCATAAAGATGTTTTTTGTATATTTTTGCATTATAGATTATATAGGAGGCAATTATGACGGATGAAAAACAACTTCAGGAACAAGCTGACGAAGAGATGATAAACCAAGGGTTTCAGGAACTCTTGGACAGTTATCTCGCGACCAAACATAGAAAGAAGGTAGAGATCATCACAAAGGCATTCAACTTTGCCAAGCAAGCACACAAAGGAGTGAAACGACGCTCGGGTGAGCCTTATATCATGCACCCGATAGCAGTTGCCAAAATTGTGTGTACCGAAATCGGATTAGGCTCTACTTCTATTTGTTCCGCCTTGTTACACGATGTAGTTGAAGATACCGACTACACAGTAGAAGACATTGAAAACCTGTTCGGTCCGAAGATTGCCCAAATCGTAGATGGGTTAACCAAAATCTCCGGTGGTATATTCGGTGACAGAGCTTCGGCACAAGCAGAAAACTTCAAAAAACTGCTATTGACCATGAGTGATGACATCCGTGTTATCCTTATCAAAATAGCTGACCGACTGCATAATATGCGCACATTGGGCTCAATGTTACCCAACAAGCAATATAAAATAGCCGGTGAGACCTTATATATCTATGCTCCGCTTGCCAATCGCCTTGGGCTTAACAAGATAAAGACCGAATTGGAAGATCTCAGTTTCCGATATGAACATCCCGAAGAATATGCTCAGATTGAAGCGAAGCTACAAGAGACACAGGCAGAACGCGAAGAAGTTTTCCGTGAATTTACGGCTCCTATCCGCGCGCGACTGGACAAAATGGGCATCAGTTACCGACTGATGGCGCGCGTCAAGTCTCCTTACTCCATCTGGAACAAGATGCAGACCAAGCATATCACTTTCGAAGAAATTTATGATATACTTGCCGTCCGCATTATCTTCACCCCTAAAGATCCTGAAGAAGAACTCAACGAGTGTTTTAATATATATGTATCAGTCTCCAAGATTTATAAGCCACATCCCGACCGCCTACGTGATTGGGTGAGCCATCCGAAATCCAACGGATATCAGGCTCTGCATGTCACACTGATGAGCAATAAAGGACAGTGGATTGAAGTGCAGATACGCAGTGAACGCATGAACGACGTTGCCGAACAAGGCTTTGCCGCACATTGGAAATATAAAGAAGGAGGAGGCAGTGAAGACGAAGGAGAACTGGAAAAATGGCTGCGTACCATCAAGGAGATTCTGGATGATCCGCAACCGGACGCTATGGATTTTCTAGATACCATCAAATTGAACCTATTCGCATCCGAAATCTTTGTTTTCACCCCGAAAGGAGAAATAAAGACAATGCCGCAAAACTGCACGGCCCTGGACTTTGCATTCTCTATCCACACTTTCTTGGGAAGCCACTGTATCGGTGCTAAGGTGAACCATAAACTGGTACCTCTCAGTCACAAGTTGCAAAGTGGAGACCAGGTGGAAATTCTTACTTCCAAATCACAGCACGTCCAACCGTCATGGATTAACTTTGCTACTACAGCCAAGGCAAAAGCCAAGATTCTAGCCATATTGAAGCGTGAACAACGCGGTATGCAACAAACCGGAGAAGAAATCCTACATGAATTCTTCAATAAAGAAGGGTTGGAACTCACCTCCGACAATATACAGAAACTCTGTACTTTCCACAATGTAAGGACACAAGAAGAGTTGTTTTCCGCTATTGGTTTCAAGACCATTGCCCTAGGCGAGAGTGATAAAAATGAATTGAAGGACAAGCCTGCCACCAGCAATTGGAAAAAATACATCTCCTTTGCTTTCGGCGGCAACAAGAGCAATAAAGAAAAAACCGAAGAAAAAGAGCCGATTCAGAAGATTGACAGTAAGAAGATTCTGAAACTTACTCCTGAAGCAATCCAAAAGAACTATGTGATAGCTGAATGCTGTAAACCCATTCCAGGAGATGATGTATTGGGATATATTGATGACGATAATCGAATCATCATTCACAAACGTCAATGTCCATTAGCTACCAAACTGAAAAGCAGCTATGGCAACAGACTTCTGGCTGTCCAATGGGAGACAGGCAAATCTTTATATTTTCCTGTTAATCTATATATCAAAGGAATAGACCACATAGGGCTGCTGAATAAAGTCACAGAAATAATCTCCCAGCAACTGAACGTAAATATTCATAAGTTGAATATAGAAACAAACGATGGTATCTTTGAAGGAAGAATCCAATTGTTTGTACATGATGTGGATGACGTAAAAACCATCTCTACCAACTTACGGAGAATCAGTGAAGTGAAGACAGTAACCCGCATCGAAAAGTTTGAAGACTTACCTAATTAAGCGTTGCGTAATATCATATTTTCGTCATGGGAGTGTGTCAAAACTAAACCAGCCTATCCAATCGTCAGCTGTAGGGGCAGGGGTTACCTGCCCGAAGACACAAAGTAAACTGTTTTCGGGCGAGCGAACCTCGCCCCTACGAACGAAACGACAGCATTATCCACGTTTTGACACAACCCCGTGATGGATAATAACAACAGTTTGATAAATGCAGGGGCATTATGTCAGATAATCCAATTCTTTCCGCATACTTGCCAATTCCTCGCGCACAAGCAACAAACGGTCAAGAATCTCCGTTGCACGGATAGACGTATCCTTACTTACCTTCAATTTCTGTTTAGCTCCCTGAAGCGTAAGTCCTTTCTCCTTCACCAAATGATACACCAAACGAATGTTCTCAATATCCTCTTTACGATACTGACGTACATTCCCCCCCGCCTTTTTAGGAGTGATGAATGGAAATTCCTTCTCCCAGAAACGCAACAGCGATTCGTTTACATTAAACATCTTTGCTACCTCACCTATTGAGTAGTAAAGCTTCAGTTCCTTATTCGGATTATATGCCATTTTATCAACTATTTATTTAGAGCAAACATACTGAAGATATAGGTTAGTCGAAGACCTTACCATGATTGGCAGCTATCTGAACCATCTTATCATAATCTTCCGCACTCAAATCCATGAAATAATAATTCACCGGATTTTGTACTTTACCCTTCACATGCACCTCATAATGCAAATGAGGCCCCGTGCTCTTTCCTGTATTCCCCACTTCGCCAATCACCTCGCCACGCACCACTTTCTGACCCGGACGAACCTTATATTTACTCAGATGTGCATACCAAGTCACATAACCAAACCCATGATCAACCTGAATTAAGTTTCCATAACCAGTCTCCCACCCTGCCTTTATCACCTTACCGTCTCCGGTGGCATATACCGGCGTACCGATATTGGCAGAAAAGTCCATTCCGGCGTGAAACTTAGGCGTATTGTAAATAGGGTCGATACGTGTTCCGTATCCCGAAGCTGTCTTCTTCAAATCCTTATTGGATACCGGCATAATGGCCGGAATACACTTTAACATTTCATCATGTCCCTTGCATAAGTCCACCACCTCATCAAAAGACTTCGACTGAATATAAAGTTGGCGATTCAGCATATCCATCTTTTGAGTGGTATTCATCACCAGTTCGGCATTTGCCATATCCATCAACTGCTCGTAACGGTTCGTTCCTCCATAACCTGCTTTGCGAATCGCATCCGAAACAGGATTGGCTTGCAACACCACCCGATACAAGTTGTCATCACGCTGCTGGATATCCTGCATCACTCCCAACGCCTCATCCAAACGATGAGACAATACGTTATACTGCGCCAGCAAACGTGCATTCTCTATACGAAGTTCCTTTTCGGAAGGTGAACCGAAGATGAACAATAAAATAATAAAACTGCCTGCTCCCAGGCCCATGCCCACAAACAAACGGCGTAAGATGCTTATGGCGCGTTGCCTCACTGTGGGGTAAATGCGGTCGTAAGTTCGGGTTTTAGGATTATAAATATAGTAGACTTTACGCATCTATTTCTGCTTTTTGAAGTTTTTAATGCACAACACATCAATATTTTGCACAATTATTGTCGACAAAAATAATAAAACCAATTATCTTTGCAAATCCTTTTTGAGAATATTAACTAGAAGACTATATAGCGACATGATGACAGCTAAAGAAATTAGAGATTCTTTCAAAAGCTTTTTCGAGTCGAAAGGACACCAGATTGTTCCGTCGGCTCCAATGGTCATTAAAGATGACCCCACATTGATGTTCACCAATGCAGGTATGAACCAGTTCAAAGACATTATTTTGGGCAACCACCCTGCCAAGAACAAAAGAGTGGCGGACTCACAGAAATGTTTGCGCGTAAGCGGAAAACACAATGACTTGGAGGAAGTAGGACACGACACCTATCATCACACCATGTTCGAAATGCTAGGCAACTGGTCTTTCGGAGATTACTTCAAGAAAGAAGCCATCAGTTGGGCATGGGAATATCTGGTAGATGTGTTGAAGATAGACCCTAAAGACTTGTATGCCACCGTATTCGAAGGAAGCCCCGAAGAAGGCTTGGAACGCGATAACGAGGCAGGCGGATATTGGGAACAGTTCTTACCGAAAGACCATATCCTGAACGGAAACAAGCACGATAACTTTTGGGAAATGGGTGATACAGGACCTTGTGGTCCCTGTTCCGAAATCCATATCGACTCACGCTCGGAAGAAGAAAAGGCTCAAATCCCCGGCAGCCAACTGGTAAACAAGGATCATCCGCAAGTAATTGAAATCTGGAACCTTGTATTCATGCAGTTCAACCGCAAGGCTGACGGTTCATTGGAAGGACTTCCCGCTAAGGTGATTGATACCGGTATGGGATTCGAACGTCTGGTTCGTACCCTCCAAGGCAAGACTTCAAATTACGATACCGATGTATTCCAGCCCATCATCAAAGCAATTGCTGAAATGGCAGGCACTACATACGGTAAAGATACTCAGACAGATATCGCTATGCGTGTTATTGCCGACCACATCCGTACCATTGCATTCTCTATCACCGACGGCCAGTTGCCCAGCAATGCCAAAGCAGGTTATGTGATTCGCCGTATTCTGCGCCGCGCCGTTCGCTACGGTTATACTTTCTTAGGCCAGAAACAGGCATTCATGTACAAGCTGTTGCCCGTACTGATTGAGAACATGGGCGAGGCTTATCCCGAACTGAACGCACAAAAGACACTGATAGAGAAAGTAATCAAAGAAGAAGAAGAATCATTCCTACGCACACTGGAAACCGGAATCCGCCTGTTGGACAAGACCATGACTGACGCCAAGGCTGCCGGAAAGAAGGAAATCAGCGGTGTGGATGCTTTCACCCTTTATGATACTTTCGGTTTCCCACTCGACTTGACTGAATTGATTCTTCGCGAAAACGGCATGACCGTAAACGAAGAAGAGTTCAATGCAGAGATGCAGAAACAAAAAGAACGTGCACGCAACGCGGCCGCTATTGAAACAGGTGACTGGATTACTGTAAAAGAAGGCGAAACCAACTTTGTAGGTTACGACTTTACCGAATACGAAACCAGCATCCTGCGTTACCGTCAGGTAAAACAGAAGAACCAGACACTTTACCAGATTGTATTGAGCGATACTCCGTTCTATGCAGAAAGTGGTGGTCAGGTAGGCGACACCGGTGTTATTGTAAGCGAATTCGAGACAATCGAAATCATCGATACTAAGAAAGAGAACAATCTGCCTATCCATATAACCAAGAAATTACCCGAACATATCGAAGCTCCGATGATGGCGTGTGTAGATGCAGAGAAACGTGCCGCTTCAGCAGCCAACCACTCTTGTACTCACTTGCTGGACGAAGCATTGCGCCAAGTTCTGGGTACTCACGTAGAACAGAAAGGTTCTTTGGTGACTTCGGAGTCTTTGCGTTTCGACTTCTCTCACTTCCAGAAAGTGACAGACGAACAACTTCGCGAAGTAGAACACTTGGTTAATGCCAAGATTCGTGAAAACGTTCCTTTGACCGAATACCGTAACCTTCCCATCGAGAAAGCAAAAGAACTGGGTGCTATCGCCTTGTTCGGTGAAAAGTATGGCGATGAAGTACGCGTTGTTCAGTTCGGCAACTCTATCGAGTTCTGCGGAGGTACTCACGTATCGGCTACCGGAAAGATCGGTATGGTTCGCATTGTGAGCGAAAGTTCTGTTGCAGCCGGCGTGCGTCGTATCGAAGCCATCACCGGTGCTAAAGTAGAAGAGTTGATGGATACCGTTCAAGATACGCTGAACGACCTGAAAGCTTTGTTCAACAATGCTCCCGACCTGAAAGTCGCTATCCGTAAGTATATTGACGAAAATGCCGGTTTGAAGAAACAGGTAGACGAGTTCATGAAAGAAAAAGCTGCTGAGGTGAAAGCCAAATTAGTAGCCAACGCCAAGGAAGTGAACGGTGTGAAAGTAGTAAAAGCCGTTATCCCGATGTCTGCCGATGTAGTGAAAGATATCGCATTCCAGTTGAAAGGTGAAATTCCCGCCAACCTGTTTGTGGTTATCGGTAGCGTAGACAATAACAAACCGATGCTGACAGTGATGATTAGCGATGATTTGGTGAAAGCCGGACAGAATGCGGGCAAGTTGGTTCGCGAAGCTGCCAAATTGATTCAGGGCGGCGGCGGCGGTCAACCTCATTTTGCAACTGCCGGTGGTAAGAATGCCGATGGTTTGAATGCTGCGGTTGATAAAGTCATTGAATTGGCAGCACTGTAATCCAACAGGAATCCGTCCATATTTAAATATAATGAGTAGTCCCGGTATTTGGCTGAAAAGCCAATACCGGGACTTTTTTAATTGAAAGATAATCCGATATTTCTCTTGCTATATGCACAAAACTTATTATCTTTGAAAGTATTCATTTACTAACAACACAAAACATATAAATAATATGATGAAAAAGCAGTACTCACACTTAGCCCTATTCTTTTTGCTTTGTATCTTCGCTGCATGCAGTGACAATAAAAACGATGACATTCCCGAACCGGATCCGGCTCCAGACCCCACTCCCACTATGACTTATCATGTGGAAGGCTATGCTGAATTGGGCGCTTTCAACCACAACAGCACGATAACGGTGTTTCCATTAGACAAAAGTTTGGCACACATTGAAAAGTTTCAATATAGCAACGAAGCTAAGACCGACTATGGTCTTTTCTCTGTAGTGGACAATATGTCGCTTAATGAAAGCCTTTACTTTGAAGTGCAAGTGACCGGAAACTTTTTTAACGGAACCAAAGGGCGGTATTCAGAACACAAAACCACATTGCGCGCCATCAACCATTTGGAAAATCACAACAGTGAAAAAAGAAGTATCAACCGATATATAAAACTTCCGGCTACCAATGTCAATATATTCACCCAACTGACGGCAGCCCGCATCTGTAACCTCCTAAAAAAGAATCCGGATTATGATAAAAAGATTCCGACGTCACTCGAAATCTATAAAAAGGCATCAGAACAAGCTCTGAAAGAAATGTTTACCGCTTTCAGCATTAGCGACATATATGTGTCTATGCTCAGCGTTGTCCCGACGCAAACTTCTTTCAGCCAATACAATGACCCGTCCTCCATAATGGCTGCCGTTTCTAACATTCTCCTAACATCGGTAGACGAAGAGTTCCTAGATGATTTCTTTAAAGAATGGGATAAAGACTTTGCTTCAGACGGCCGCATTGACAATGAAGACATAAAAGAAAGCATCCGTTACGGACAACAGAATATGAAATATTCCAGCATACATGAACAACTGGATTCTTTCTACAAAGCTTATAACTTCAAAAACGATTTTCCAGAATTCTGGCGGTTTGTAGACCGGAATGGAGACGGAAGACTTGATGAACAAGACAAACCGGATGATTTTGAAATAACCGAAGAAGGATTTACTCCATCCCGGAACAATGCATCCAGTTATTGGAACAGGTCAATAAATATCTCCGTGACTTTTTGCAAACAGAGTGTGTATGGGAAGCCAACTTCTGTGGCGTCATCGGCCCTATTCCCGATTATCCCACTACTTTAGTTCCCGATGATAACGAAGTGTACGAAATATGGACTGCCGCCTATGCAACAATCAGGCAATGTAACTATATGATTCACGTATTAACAAGCAAAGCATATGGTTATGAAGTAGAACCCTATGTAGGGACCGCCTATGCCATTCAGTCTTTGGTATATCAAAGCCTCACGCAACTCTTTGGAGACGTACCCTACGTCACTCCCGACAATTTTAATGATATCAATCATGAAAGCGACTTAACACGTACTCCGGTCAAACTTATCTATGCCAAGCAACTGGAAGCTTTAGAGAAATATGCAAATTCATTACCACAGACTGCCACACAATCCCAGCCGGAAAGCAATCCGGTTTCCTTTGCCGCCGCCCAATTGCTTATGGCAACAATGTATGCGGAGATAAAAGACTATGGCAATGCGTCCAAGCATTTTGAGAAAATAGACGACAACACGTATCTTAGCGCCAATCTATGGAAAGTCAACAATAACAAGTCTTCGATGCTTAACAAGCCGCTTTACAGAATGTATTTCGATGGACCTTATCATCTCATCTATCGCATTGCGAACCAAAATGCATTGCGTGTGGAATTATTGCTGGCAAACAACCAAGTGGCTGAGGCTTCCAATGCCCTGAAGATATTTGATGGCAACTGGGAAGGCAGTGATAAAGCCGACGAAATAAAAGCCCGTTTATTGGATAAAGGAATTAACATAATGGGACAAACTTTCGGGTGCTTCTCTTTCCTCAAACGCTTAGGAGCAGCAAAAGAGTTTCTTAAAATAGAAGATTACCAACTTCTGTTGCCGATTCCTTCAAAAGTAGCTGGAACACCCAATATTACACAAAACCCGGGATATTAATAAAACCATAAAAACAGGGCACAACGGAGGTGTGTCAAAACTAAAGTGGGCTATTATTTTGTCATCCTGAGCACCAGTGAAGGATCTGTTTGCAATTACTTTGTGTATACAGATTCTTCGCTTTTGCTCAGAATGACAGGCTAATTGATAGCGATACCGGAGTCTTAACACACCCTCACGTGACATTTGCCTTTAGTGGTACGGTAATTCCTCTATTCGGTTTGCTCCTTCGGCCAGTTCACCAGATACAGAGTTTCGGTGGCACGGGTAAAAGCAGTATAAAGCCAGCGAAAATAATCGGGCGTAAGCATATCCTCCGTCATATAGCCTTGGTCAAGGAAAACACGCTTCCATTGGCCGCCTTGCGCTTTATGGCATGTCACCGCATAAGCATATTTCACCTGCAAAGCATTATAATGAGGATCAGCCTTCATTTTCTTCATTCTCTCCCGCTTCATGCTGATATCGGCATAATCCTCCAACACTGTATAGAATAACTTATCATTCAGTTCTTTAGGCAGAGCAGGAGTATCGGTATGAAGAGTATCAAGCAATAACTTAACCTCCAATTCCACACCATCATAATCAGGAAAAGCCAACACTACATCTGCAAAACGAAAACCATACGCTTCACGAACCCGACGCACACGGCGTACCACAGCAATATCGCCATTCGCAATAAAGTCTATCTCTTTGCACTGCTCCGTCCAGAAATAATTATTCTTTGCCACCATCAGTAAATCACCACTGTTCAATTCATCCTCACGATAAAGAATAGTGTTGCGAATCCCCCTGTTATAAACATTAGCCCGCTTGTTGGAACGGCAAACCACAATGGTTTCATCCATTCCCGCATAATCATAGCTGTCATTGATTGCCTCTATCAGTTCATTCCCCGGAACAATACGAATATCCGGGAATCCTTCGACACGAATGGGAGGAAGCGCGAAGAACTCTTCTTCCGAAATATAACGGCGCAATTCCGTAGCGTTCCACAGGATACCCGAATCATGCGTCTGGCGAACCACCTCGGTGAGTTGTGTCTCGTACACTTCCAGCCCATACCCCTTCAAGATATCGGGAGAAAGAGCCGGACTCTGTTCTTCACCCACCGGAGGAAGCTGCGCCGTATCACCAATCAACATCAACCTACAACCGGTTCCGGCATACACATACTGAATAAGATCATCCAAAAGACGTCCCGTTCCGAAAGCCGCCCCCGACAAACCGTCATTAGCTATCATGGATGCCTCATCGACAATAAACAAAGTCTGCTGATGCAGATTGTCATCCAAAGAAAAGTTATCCATGTCATTGGAGTAGCTGCGCTGACGGTAAATCTTCTTATGAATCGTGAAAGCGGAATGCCCGGCATAATGTGAAAATACTTTTGCAGCTCTACCGGTGGGAGCCAGCAAAACACACTTCTGTTGCAACTGGTCCAAAGTTTTGACCAACGCCCCGATGAGAGACGTCTTTCCGGTTCCGGCATACCCCTTTAAGAGGAAAACCGAATCCTGTTGGCGGGAAAAAAGAAAATCTGCTAAAGATTTAACAGCTTTTTCTTGCTCTAAAGTTGGTTTATATAGAAAATTTCCCTTAATTTGCTGCACTAAATAATTATTAATCATAATTGCGTAATAAAAAGTTCCCTGAACTGTGCGTTATTAGATTTATTTATTTTATTTTTGCGATGCGAATATAAACTAAAAAAAACACATATTTATCATGAAAACAGTTATTAATATTGTATTGGCTGCCTGCGTTATCGGTTTGGTATATGTATGCTATGGTAGCATCGTGGGACCGATTAACTTTGACAACACTAAAAAGGCTAGAGAGAAGGAAGTAAAAGCTCGCTTGATTGACATCCGTAAAGCGCAGTTGGAATACCGTAACCTACATTCAGGTGCATATACTGCCAGCTTTGATACTTTGATTGATTTTGTTAAAACCGCAAAACTTCCGTTCGTAAAGAAAGAAGGAGTTTTATCTGATGCTCAGTTGGAAGCCGGTATGACTGAAAAGAAGGCTATGGCTATTATCAATAAGGCCAAGAAGACAGGTAACTGGAAAGAAGTAGAAAAAGAAGGTTTGATGAACTTCAAACGTGATACAATGTGGGTAGCTGTAACCGATACTATTTATGGTGCAGGTTTCAACCCAGACTCTATGAGATATGTACCCTTCGGAAACGGTGCACAGTTTGAAATGGCTATCCGTAACGATACAACCAAATCAGGTGCTCCTTTGCACTTATTCCAGGCACAGACTCCATACGAAACATATCTGAGCGGTTTGAACGCACAGGAATTGGCTAACTTGAAAGACCTTCAAAGCAAACTTGGCAAATACTGTGGTTTGAGAGTTGGTGATATCGAACAGCCTAACAACAACGCAGGTAACTGGGAATAAGAATGACTGAACGTATCGATTTTACTAAATCGGAACAATATACATTATCCATCCGCCTCAGTGCGGATGGATTTTCTTTTTCTATCTACAATCCGTTAGGAGATAGCGACTTCAGCTTCGACTCCTATCCGGTCAATACCTTCTGTTCCATGACTGCCAATATCAAAGAAATGCTGGCAAGCACAGAAGTATTAAAGTATCCTTATAAACGGATAAACATTTTAGTAGACTCTCCCCGATCCACTCCGGTTCCTTTTGATTTATTCGAGGACGAACAGATGGATGCATTATTTTATCATAATTTTCCAAAGGCCAATAATGAGATTGTGCTATGCAATGTGCTGGGCAAAAGTAATGTGGTGATTCTGTTTGCCATGGACAAGCATGCCCACCAATTATTGACAGAACACTTTCCCACCGCCCGTTTCTTCTCGACGGTCAGTCCGCTGACAGAATACTTTGCGCAAAAAAGCAGACTAGGCAACAGTAAAAAGCTCTATGCCCACGTCCGCGAACATCTGATAGAAGTATACTGCTATGACAAGGGAAAATTATTATTAATAAACTCATTCCCCTGCAAACAAACGGCCGACCGTGTGTATTACCTATTATATATATGGCAACAGCTGGGCTACAACCAAGAAAAAGATGAATTACAAGTGACCGGAAGATTTAAAGATAAGGAAGAATTGCTGACCGACCTGCGCAAGTATCTGCGCCAAGTATTTGTTATCAATCCGAAAGCTGAGTTCAACCGTTCTGAGATAAGCAAAATTGAAGATATACCTTTTGATATGCAAACTCTAATCTTATGCGAGTAATTAGTGGAATTTACAAACGGCGCCGATTTGACGTACCCAACAGTTTCAAAGCACGCCCGACAACAGACTTTGCAAAAGAGAATCTGTTTAACGTGCTAAGTAATAACTATTTCGACTTTGAAGACGGAGTAACCGCACTCGATCTTTTTGCCGGAACAGGAAGTATCAGCATCGAGTTAGTCTCTCGCGGTTGCGACAAAGTTATCTCGGTAGAAAAAGACCCTCAACACTTGTCCTTCATTTCCCAAGTAATGCGTGAAGTAAAAACCGACAAGTGTTTTCCTGTCCGTGCCGATGTCTTTAAATTCATTGAGAAATGCAGCGAACAATTCGATTTCATTTTTGCTGATCCACCCTACTCATTAAAAGATTTGCAAAGCATTCCCGGCCGTATTTTCGAAAACGGACTGCTGAAGGAAGACGGATTGCTGGTACTGGAACACGGAAAAGATCAAAACTTTGAGGATAATCCTCATTTCATCGAACGCCGCATATATGGCAGTGTCAATTTCTCCTTCTTTAGAGCAACGGTGCCAGAAGCCGAATAGTAGATTCTTGTACCTTTTGATACCACGGACGCTTCATCCATTGTTTTCTCTGCAATAGGAAAGCGTCCTTTTGGTCTTTCAAGAAAATCTCTTTCAAGGTGAATGCAGAAGTACGGTCATACATAAAAGCATTGACCTCAAAGTTATGTTCAAAGCTTCGGAAATCCATATTGGTGGAACCAACCGTAGAAAGAATATCGTCACTCACCATCAATTTGGAATGAAGGAATCCCTTCTGGTAGAGATATATCTTAACACCGGCACGCATCATATCATCCAAATAAGAAAGAGAAGCCAAATGAGTCAACCGCGTATCAGCACGTTCCGGTATCATGATACGAATGTCTACACCCGCAAGAGCAGCCGTTTTCAAAGCCATCAATATAGGTTCGGTAGGCAGCAGATAAGGAGTCTGGATATAAAAATATTTGCGTGAACTGCTGATGGCTATCAACAGACCCTGCATGATGTCCCGCCACTCTCCCACCGGATCTGAAGTCACAATCTGTACCAAAGCATTACCATAACTCTCCATCTCGGGGAAATAACGGGAAGAAGTAATCAGAGTACGATCCACCACATACCAGTCTGTCAGGAACGCCGTCTGCAATCCATACACAGCTTTCCCTTCTATCTTAATATGAGTATCACGCCAAATCCCCCATTGGAAGCCCTTCATGTAACGCAAAGCTATGTTCATCCCTCCCGTGAAGGCAACCTTCCCGTCAATCACCACTATCTTACGATGATTACGATAATTCACCTTACTCGTAAAAACCGGGAAACGGACTTTCAGAAAGCTGCGTGCCTCAATGCCGGCACCTCTCATTTCATCATAAAAGAGATGGGGAACTTTCCAGCATCCTACATCATCATACAACAGACGGATTTCAACTCCTTCACGAGCCTTGTCAATCAATAAATCGCGCAACAACCTGCCCACAGAGTCATCTTCGAATATATAAAACTCCAAATGAATATGATGCTTCGCTTTACTGATTGCCTTCATCAACGATTGCAGCATGGACAGTCCGTCGGTATAGACTTCCGTCTTGTTGCCTTCAAAAGGCAAAGCATTGTTCACATTTCTAAAGAAACGCATTAGTTGGTGCTGGTCTTCGGGACATTTAAACGCCTTCTGCGCCTGATATTCTGCCATCGGACGCTTAATCAAGCGGGTAAACCCTTTACGGCCAATCAGTTTCTCCTTACGTGTGCTCCTACCGAAGAAGAAATAAAAAACAAGTCCGACTATCGGCAGAAAAAAGAGCACAAGCACCCAGGCCATTGTTTTAACCGGATTACGATTATCAAGCACCACTATCATAATAGTGCCAATGATAATTATAAAGTAAAGCAGGTTAAAGGCAACAGTAAATATCTCATTGAATATGCTCCATTCTATCATAGCTCTGATTTACACATTAGCAAACATATAAAAAAAATCCCAACCTATAACAATATAGATTGGGAAAAGATTCTTCTATGCTTATTTTAGAATGGGCGTCCTCCATGTCCTCCGGGACCGGGGCCAAAGCCGCCCCCCCCGAAACCGCGCCTGTTATTCATCATTTTATCTCGTGCCCCTTTACTTCCGAAGATGTTCAGACGATAAATAAAGTGAACCATACAATAACTGTTGATACTGTTGTATTCTGTAACCGAACGCATATCGGCAGACAGTGAACGGCTGACATTGCTCTGTTGCTTCAGGATATCATACATCTCAAAGCTGATAGTTGCAGCTCCTTTAAGCAAGTTCTGTGCTATCTGGGCATTCCATATCAACTCATTATTATTATAGCTGGCATCGTTATATCCTCTTCTTGACTGATTAGTGATATTGGTAGACAAAGTCATTTGCCAGGGAAGAGTGATATTGGTACTTGCTCCATAAGAGAATGTATAAGGATTCTGATTATTTTCCGGACGTAATTTACTACGTTCCGCCGTATATTCGATAGAACCGTTCAAAGAGAATTCAAACCAGCTGTTACGATACGAACCGTTCAGGTTTTCTGCCAGCGTCAGACCGGTAGTCGTGTTCTTATCATCCATCTTTGTATCCTTATTATAAAGATAGGCCACCTGATTCTGATAATTGGCGCGTGCAAAAGAATTGATGGTGAACTTCTTGTTTTTCAGTGCGGTATTGAAACCGAACATACCGAAAGCGTTCCAGTTGCCATTAATATTTTGCGGAGTGACAATAGTCCGTCCGGTTTCCATATCATACTGCGTACTGTTACTGATGCTGTTCTGAGTAGCGGTAAACATCAAGTGCGCCATCATTCCACGTTGCTTTTTAGCATTATATGTATTATAGAATGCACGCATGGTATGTGCAAACGAAGGCTTCAAACCAGGGTTACCGACACGGATGTTCAGCGGATTCGAGTTGTCGACAATCGGCAACAAGTTTTCCATGCTCGGCTGACTGCTACGTCCGCGATAAGTGATGCGCAACTGGCTCACTTTAGAGAAACGATAGCGGAAATCCAGATTAGGAGCAAAATTAAAGACAGTGCGAGTGGTATCTACCATATACGCTCCTTTTTTATAAGAAAGCTTGGTATTCTGCGGTTGCAAAGACATTCCCACACTCATCTGATACTTCTCCCGAATGAAACGCAGTCCCAAAGAGACATCATGGTTAAAGTATTGATACTCGGCATCTTTACTTAAACTATCCACATACGCAGCTTCATATCCTTCGGGCAATCCGTCACCGATTTCCCAAGGGAAACCTTGTAAATCATAAGTAGACTTGTCGCTCGTACTGTTTTTGTATTGAAACCGATAGCTGAGTTGCAGGAAAGTAGCCCGTGCAATCGGCTCACTATACGTCAGCTGTGCCGTATAGTTATAATTCTTAGTCGGCATCGTTATATACTGATTGCGGTATTGGATAGAGTCTCCTCCCAAGTAATTATGTATTTGATAATAACGAGTCTCTGACTGGGTATATTGATCATTGTCGTTATCGCCATAACCAAACGAACCCCGGAACGTAATGTTGCGCCCTTTATCGTTCAGCTTGCGGTTCACCTGCAAAGTGGCATTGGCAGACACGCTCTTGGTATCCGACAAGCCGCGCTCATTGGTCGCATTGACACGGATATCGCGCAACGGATCATTGCCATCCATATCATTAAAATTAAGATAGTCATTCGGATTGGCAATATAATTATAAGGATCGTCATTAAAAGTACCTGATTCTTTCATTGTAGCCCCATCGGTCTTGTTATAAGAGACGTTAGGACGAAAGATAATATTTGTCATTGAATCGGGTTTCCATTCCATACGGAAATCCGCATTAAAATCACTTACTTTGTTACGGTTGTTTGAATTCGTATTTGAATAAGAATTGCCGCTCTGCAAGAAACGTTGAGAATAACCGCTACTGATGATATCTGCATCACGATAATTATAGCGCACACTACCTCCCAATTCCAGTTTAGACGTTTCCGTAGCAAAGTTCGCACCCAGCATCTTTGTGGCATTCAGTCCGTTATTACGTCTCCAGCGAGGGCCGCCTCCCCCACCCGAAAATCCTTGGTCATTCACATTATTGGCAGAACCGATAATAGAGAATTGAGTTTTATCATAAAAACGGTTTATCATGGCACGTCCCATATAGCGGTCTTCAGTACCTCCCGCCAAATCGACATTTCCAAACCACCCCTGATTCATACCCTTCTTGACTGTCAAATCCAGCACCGTTTCCTCTTCACCGTCATCGATACCTGTAATACGCGCCAAATCAGATTTCTTATCATAAGTCTTCAGTTTATCAACCATATCGACAGGCAAGTTCTTCAATCCGGTCTTCACATCACCGCCAAAGAACTCCTTACCGTCCACCATGATTTTCTTCACATCCTTACCATTGATTTTGATATTTCCATCTTCATCAACCTCGGCTCCGGGCAGTTTTTTCACCAGTTCTTCCAGCATAGCTCCTTCGGGAGTACGATAGGCGGATGCATTATATCCGATTGTATCTTCCGAGATAGTCACTTGAGGAGCTTCAGCCACCACAATCGCTTCACCCAGCATAATATCATCAGTGGGTAAAGTCACCGTACCTACATTGACAGAAGGCTTTCCGGCCGTCAATTGCAACGGCTTCTCCTGCGTCAGATAACCGACAAAGGAAATCTTCAAAACATATTTTCCGGGACGTGCCGCCACAGAAAAAACACCATTATTATTGGTAACATTTCCTACTGCCATTGTACTATCCGGCAGAGAAAGCAACTGTACGGTAGCCTGTGCTATCGGACTCTTGTCATCTCCATCAACTACAGTTCCGCTTACCGTGACTCGTTTGCCGCCCTGGGCCCAAGAGAGAGTTGTACCGGCACACACCAGTAACAACAAAAGTATCAATTTCTTCATCTTTCTATTTTTCCTAATGAGATTTAATGCCTAATGTCCTTTGGACACTTCCACCCTCAAAAGGTTTAACGGAAAAGAAGATTATTTTTTAAAAAGCTTGTCTACTTTACTCTTTTGAATGCCAAACTCTAGACAAAGTACATTGAAAGCCATATAAACAATAGCAATAGAATTATCGGCTTCTTCAAGGTTTCCATCATAGACTCCCCTGGCAAGCATAACAATATAATAAATGCCTAAAAGATAAATGGCATAACAAATGGCCTTAACACGGATTTTAGATGTTGCCTCATTCTCGTTTTTCACCTTTGCCAGAAATATCATGAAAAGAGAAAACCAAATAAACAACTTCACAGAGGCTTTGGTAAACAACAAGTTACTGTCGTTTATCATTCCAAACATAAACATCATCAACGGCAAGAACACACACAGGATTAAAAGAGTATATCCCATGGTTCTGCAATAAGTGGGTAGAATTCCTTTCATTATTTTAGTATTTAACGTACAAAAGTAATTATTTGCAAGCAAACTACGCCCATCTTTTTGCTTTTTTACCTAAATTTGCAGGCAAATATATAAAAAGCTATGAGTAAACAAAAGGTTATTATCTGCCATAATCTAAACGAGAATTTAGCGGATGCCATCGGCCAATGCACGTATGACAAATTATTCATTCTGGTTGACGAGCATACCCGCGAACTCTGCATACCGGTCATTAAAGAAGCCGGCTTTACTGCGGATGCGGAACTGATTAGCATCGGTGCCGAGGATATACATAAGAATCTTGATACCTTGGCCTATGTATGGAAACAATTAGGCGACCGAGGAGCTACGCGCCATTCACTGCTCATCAACTTAGGTGGAGGAATGGTGACAGATTTGGGCGGTTTTGCAGCCTCAACATTCAAGCGAGGCATTGAATATATCAATGTCCCCACCACTTTACTTGCCATGGTAGATGCTTCTGTAGGAGGAAAAACCGGCATCAACTTCAATGGATTGAAAAATGAAATCGGTGTCTTCTCTCCGGCTGAAGCAGTGCTGATAGACAGTGAATTCTTAAAATCACTGGATATGCACAATCTGCTTTCCGGCTACGCGGAAATGTTGAAACACGGGCTTATCAGCACACCTGAACATTGGGCTGAGTTATTAAACTTCGACTTCAACAAGACAGACTATAAGGCATTGCAAGAGCTGGTTGCCAAATCCGTTCAAATCAAAGAGAAGATTGTCGAATGTGACCCATATGAAACCGGAATACGCAAGGCTTTGAATTTGGGACATACGGTGGGGCATGCTTTTGAAAGTTTTGCTTTGGAGACCAATCATCCGGTGCTACACGGCTATGCTGTTGCCTGGGGACTGGTCTGCGAACTATATTTCTCTCATATAAAGATTGGCTTTCCCACAGACAAACTGCGCCAAACTCTCCAATTTATCAAGAATCATTATGGTAAACTGGATTTCGACTGCAAACATTATGACCGTCTTTACGAGTTCATGACACATGACAAGAAGAATATCGCCGACAGAATCAACTTTACTTTATTGGCTGATGTGGGTGACATTCAAATCAACCAGTCGGCAACTAAAGAAGAAATTATGGATATGCTCGATTTCTATCGTGAATCCATGTAATCAAGTATAATTTAGAGCCAAACAATAACTAACTGATACATAGGCTTCAATAAAACAAAATGCATTTTATTCTAAAAAAAGAAGCTGAAAGATTTGCTATTTTAAAATAAAGCTGTACCTTTGCATCCGCAATTCGGGGTGTAGCTCAGCCCGGTTAGAGTACGCGTCTGGGGGGCGTGTGGTCGCTAGTTCGAATCTAGTCACCCCGACAAGCTGAGCAAAAGGAGTTAAGTCATTGACTTAACTCCTTTTCATTTATAGCGATTACCTTTTGATTACACTTTGAGTCAATCACTTTTCGGATAACTTATGCCCTACCCATGTTTTAGATGCTCCATTAGAAACCTTATTCTTGTTTTTATAATATCATACCAAGAGCTGTTTTTAAAACAAAGCAGTTATTTTCTTTAATAACCATTGACTGTTTGAGGTTGGAAACGATGCTTCGTATCATCGGTTTTCCTTTTTCATAAAGTCTTGCCAAATGTTCCTTTTCACATTCTACGTTCATACAACCGTTCTTTGATGACACAAAAATAATCCATATTTGTACAATCCGAGATACTAGTGAATCCTTTTCATCAATAGCCTGATATATTAATTCTTTTATCTCCTTATAACATAGCACAAACAAAGGGAAGAGTAAGCCGTTTCGTAGGGTCAGCCAAGGCCTTTTAAACGGAAGATTATTACAGTCTACGACGGCGGACTGTACAGTCCACTGCAATGGACTGTACGGTCTACTGTAGCGGACTATACAGTCCACTGCCGAAGACTGTAGTAATCTGACGGACAGACAGGCATAATCGAAAGGACGAAAGCGCTTAGCCTGCCTAATGAAACGACTTAGGGAGTTCCAAACACCATGTATTCCAGCTTCGGGCAAACTCTCTCAAAAAAACAGAAAGTTTTTAATCTAAAAAAAGACAATATATCCTTAAATATTTATATCTTTGTTTTATCCTCTCTTAACCTAAAAAAACAGCAATATGACTAACTGGAAAGGAATCAGAACACTGATGAGAAAATATGGCATCTCCCAAAAAGAAATGCTTCGTATACTCGAAACACACGAAGTGGTTTATTCCGACGCTGCGGGTGTAATTCTTGTGGATGAAGACAGCCTCATGGCCTATATTGATGCGCTCAAGCAACTGACTCAAAAGGACTCGCTGGTAAATGTTCTGCAAAAAGCGCTTCGCTCTAAGAAAAAATTGAAAACAGGCAGCACGACAAGAGGCCTTACACAAAAACTGAGCGAACAGGTTATAGCCATCAACGAGATTGTCAGTCATGCACTGAGCATGTTGCTCGGAGAAACCGAACGTAAAATATTCCTTGCGTTTGCCAACCAAACCGATATATATACTATTGCCCGGCTAATGTCAATGGATGAAAGAGTTGTCTTTGTAATGTTGGAAGTGGCCATTACAAAACTTAGCCAACAGTCGCACTATTGGATTCACAACTTAGCCACGAAATACGAAGATACTTGTTATTACAACCAACTATTGATGGCCCAAGCCGAAAACAATGGAAAAATAATCGACCTATTAGAACAGAGCATAGAGTTATGCCAAAAACAATTAATGCTTAAAGAAGAGCACATAAGTTATCTTCAAAGCGCATTTGAAGAATTGAAGGAGATATATAAAAAACCGAAACACAAAAGCACTCCTTCCGACAAGGTAGACGAGTGCGTTGACTGACAGACTCTTGGCAATGAAATCTCGTGTGATACATTCCTTTCATCCGGCAAAATACGGATAGAAAAACTGTTCGGCGGGTAAAGAATATTAAAAGAAGGTCTGAATTTACTTGTTATATATTAGCCTATTCAGCAGAAAAGATATACTTTTGAAAACTGAAACAAAATAGAATACCCAATTATATGAAAACACACAAATCCATTCTTTTTCTTGCACTACTATTCGCGATAGTGTGTACACACGCTCAGGAAATCACCCCTTCGGATACTCCGAATGAGACTCAAAAAGCCATGCTGAAACGTGGATACGGAATGTTTATACATTTTGGAGTGAATACATTCTCAGGAGATGAATGGTCGGATGGCACTGTCCCCGTCAGTGCATACAACCCGACCCGACTGGACTGCGACCAATGGGTGAGGGTGGCCAAAGATGCCGGCTTCCGCTATGTCCTGCTCATCACTAAGCATCACGATGGCTTCTGCCTGTGGGACAGTAAATATACCGACTACGATGTGGCTTCCTCGCCCATTAAGACAGATGTGGTGGGCGAAGTGTCCAAGGCCTGCAAAAAGTACGGTCTGCAGTTTGCCATCTATTATTCATTGTGGGATCGCCACGAACCCCTGTACAAAGGAAAAGACTTCGGCAAGTACATTGACTATATGCAAAACCAACTAACCGAGCTGCTGACCAACTATGGACCGGTGCAGGAAATATGGTTTGACGGAGGATGGGACAAGAAGCCGGAAGAGTGGCAATTGCCCCGCATTTATTCACACATCAAGAAACTGCAACCCACATGCGCCGTAGGAGTCAATCATACCATTGTCCTGAAAGAGGGAGAACGTAAGTTTGCACTCCCCGACTCTATGACGGTGGACAACAAATACACCTTCCAATACTTTCCAAGCGATTTCCGTTTGTGGGACCCTAAAATTGCCCACAAAGCCGACAAGAAGCAGTATCTACATCAAGGAAAATCTTATTATCTGCCTTTTGAGCACACCCTTTGTCTGAGCAAGGCATGGAACTGGTTCCAGAAATCGTCCGTCATGCCTGTCCGCGATTTGGATGAACTGGAAGAGCTGTTCTATTGGTGTACCGACAATGATAATACATTGGTGGTAAACATTCCGCCCGACCAAACCGGACGCATACGCGAACATGAAGCCAGCACTATCATCGAACTGAACAAACGGCTGGGAATAAAAAAAGGGAAAACTTTGCCGCGCAACGGAAAATTCATTTCATTGAACAGTACAGTGACTGCCTCTTCCACCTACGGCAATGACGAGGACAAATATGGTGCACAGTTTGCCACAGACGGAGGTATGCAAACCCGATGGGCGGCTGCCGACACAGTGGCGACGTTGACCCTGACGCTGGACGAGAAAGAACCTTTCAATAAAATCAGTATCTTCGAATATTGCGACGTCAAAAACGGAACGGACGGCTTCTCCAACTACAGGATTAACCGCATCAAGGACTATCAAATAGAAATATGGAAGGATGGGGATTGGGAAACGATTTACCGTTCGGACGTTCCCATGGGCGACTGTAAGGTCATTCATTTTCCTTACTGTTACCGCACTTCACAAATACGCCTGAACGTACTGAAAGCATCTGCACCACCTTCCATTTACGAATTCAATGTCATTTGTAAATGACGGATGAATGTATGGTATCTTTAATCACCAGCAAAGAAGGAAGTGACTTAAAGATTTCTTCATCTGCCGCAATGCCGACACAAGCATTATAGCTCAGAATCAGTAAACCGTAAGAATCCGGCAAACGTAAATCTGCTATTTCTACCAAAGGACGCAGATGTACGTTGCCGGAATATTGTTTGCCCAAGTTCCAAACACGTGCCATGTACTCCTCGTCTCCCCCTTTAAAATAATAGAGATGAAGTACATGGTTTCCCTCCTCCAACAACGGCTTCAGGTAGCCGAAAAGGAACTCGTCTTCCGCACCATTGACAAGAACCGCAATTTCCTCTCCCTCCCTAAACTCGCGGTTGACAAAAACAGCCACAGGACAGGAAACTTCTTCCAACACATCATTCACTTTCTTACGGAAGAGCCCGAAGAAAGAGGTCATAGACTTTTCACCATCTGTCATAAACCGTGGTCCGGCACCCAACAACAGAATATCGGGTGCTTCATCTTCCACCATTGAAATCATATCGGGAACCAAATTATCAGTTACACGATAACGTTTTTCTATCTGTAGATGCAGTTGGCCGGCACGTTTCTCTATCGGTTCAAAACTTTCTTCCGAAAACTGTTCCGCGCTAGTCTGATTCAAATCCGTCCCCAGCGTATAGTGAGTGGCAATAATCTGATGTTGAGAGAGTTGATTACCAAAAAGCAGTCGATAGACAGACAATAACTTACCTCCGGACTCCGGACGTCCGAAAAAGAGAAGAAGCTTACGCTGCAACGCCGATTTCTGTCGATGAACAGTGAAACTCCATTCGACAAAGTTTAATAACGGCGTAGTCATAAAAGTCGTGACAAGTGCCATGATAACCAATATCACAAATATGGAAGGAGGCAGCACTCCCAGCTCATAACCGATATTCAAAGCAACCAGTTCCATCAGTCCGCGAGTGTTCATCAAAGTGCCAATGGTGAAACTGTCCTTCCACGACTCGCCGACCAAGCGGGAAGCCACCGCACATCCTCCAAACTTTCCCACCACTGCCACTGTCACCAGCAACAGGCATACTCCCCACAATTCGGGCGTATTTATCAAACCAATCTGAGTGCGGAGCCCTGTAAACGCAAAGAACAATGGCAGGAAAAATACCAATGCTATATCTTCTACCTTCTCCATCATAACCTTTCTGAAACCGAAGTTGGAAGGCATCACAACGCCTGCCATAAAAGCACCGAACAGTGCATGAATACCCAAAACCTCGGTTATAGCAGCTGAAACAATAAGCACCAAGAAGATAAAGCTGACAAACGTCTTGTTTATCACTTCTTTATTGGAGTACATGGCACCGATTTTCTTCAGAAACGGACACACAAGTCCAAACATGACACCGATATACACAAAAGTAAGCAAGACCGTATAAGCAGCTCCACCTAACGTTCCGGCTTTAGTTATGGCAATCACCACTGCCAACAGGCACCAAGCCGTCACATCATCATTGGCCGCTGAAGCTATGGTAAGAATCCCTACCGGTTCACGAGTCATATTTCGCTCCTGAATGATGCGGGCAAGCACCGGAAATGCCGTAATACTCATAGATATACCTATAAACAAGGCAAAAGGAATAAATGCTGTATGCTGTGCAGCATACGACTCGTATATCCAGTAGGATGCGATGATTCCCCCCAAAAAAGGTACCAGAATACCTGCATGACTGATGACCAGTGTCTCGTTTATCTTGTTTTTCAATACACTGAAGTCCACTTCCATGCCAATAACAAACATAAAGAGCACCAATCCCAGTTGACTTATCAGTTCTAAATTGGTCAATGATTCGGGACGAAACAGGAAGCCGAACAACTCCGGATACAGAGTTCCTAAGACAGAAGGTCCCAAAACAATCCCCGCCACTATCTCTCCTATCACTCCCGGTTGCCCGATAGCACGAAACAATGAAGCAAACAACCTCACCGCCAATAAAACGACAATAATTTGAACCAACAGGGTAGAAAGCGGATGTTGGATATTATCCGCCAATACAACAACAAACATATCAAAAGCATCTCCCGCCTGCCCCGCCACCCGGGATGACGATAGATGTTCAAACCGTTCGCCCCCGACAATAGCCATATAAATGAGCCCTCCGAAAAGAAGAAGCATCATTAAATAAATAAAGTAGTTCTTCCGTGCCCTTCCCATAAATTCAGATATATAAATGTTATAAGTAAATAAACATAGAAAGCTGTTAATGAGTTCACCGAATCCGCCTCTTTTTCTACCTTTGCCATGCAAAAACCGAATATGTCCGAACGCAAGACCGACATTCCTTTGGCGGTCGACATTGCCAAGGAAATAAAGAAGCGAATACGCGAAGAATTGGGACTGATAGCTTCGGCTGGTGTTTCATACAATAAATTCCTGGCTAAAGTGGCCTCTGACTATCGCAAACCCGACGGACTGTGCACCGTCTACCCCGACCAGGCATTGGCATTCATCTCCCGGCTACCCATCGAATCTTTTTGGGGAGTAGGCCCTGTCACCGCCCAAAGGATGCATTCCCTCGGCATACATAGCGGCAAGGAACTGTTGAGATGGCCTCTTCTATTTATGAAAAATACAATGTGTACTTTATCGGATGCTTACAAATCTCTTATTCAAAGAGGCACTGTGTGAAAGTAACCTTCCTCGTCTTCTTCACTTCAAAACGCCGATGAACAAAGGATTTCAATGGGTGTGACGTGTGAAAGCAACTTTTATCAACTTTCTTTTGAGTGCAACTCAATGATTGGAAAAAAGACATCCTTTCCCGTTTAGCCCGGAGAACCTAATTCCTAACAAAGAACAGAATTTTTACAAGAGAACAAGCAGAGTTTACACTAAGCTCACTCTATTGAAATTGAACTCTTTTTTCTTTACTATGTGCGGTTACTGTGACAACACCAAAGAACAGCAAAACAATGAGGGCGAATAGCATTCTCTTTATGCCGTTATGTTTTGTGAATGATATTATTTATTAAAAGCCATTTTATTGTCATCCAGTTCTTTGTAAAATCTTACCTATGTTGATATCAGGCTTGTGGCTATTGTCCTTCTTGTCACAATAAGTATACTTAAGCATTAAAACAATTGTTTTCCATTGGTTTGAAGACTGAATAATTGTTCTTCTTGTCCACGAGTTAAATCACGTAACCAAAGTAATGCTCCTGATGGAATATTATTGTAAATTAAACTGTCTGTTGTTGCTATTTGTTTACCTAAGGATATCCAACCCTTTGTCCCATTCTGATAAAAGAGTTCATATTCATCTCCCTTTTTAATAAAATTATCATCGTTTCGTGGGACAAATAAAATCTTTCCTATTTGACTTTTTCTTGTAAAAGAAAGAACGATTTCTTCTTTTGTTATTTCTTGTGATTCGTAATAAGATAAAATATCTCCATCCAAAATACATTTTTCCGTATGTTTGGCATCTTTAGCTATAGGTGCTTTACAAATATATGTATCCAACTTTTTATTATTTGTATCGAAAAAGGCTATTTCACCTATTTCAATATAGAATTTTCCAGGAGGAATAAGCCGAATATATTTAACAGGAAAGGAAGGTATCGAATCAAAACATATTTGATTAGTTGTGATTGTATCTTCTATATGGCCTAATAAGCATGGATTTTGGAAATTCATAGATTGGTCTCCTTCGATTATTAGTCCTGTCATACATTCTAAATATTCTTTAAAATGTGCATGAACCGGATATTTACGGGTTAATATTGCTTTTTGTCTTTTTAATGTATCAGGCTTATATAAGTTTACGGTTCCGGTCCGAGTGATGGAGAAAGCATATCCTGTTGGACATAAGATTTCATTTTTATGGTACATCGGCTGAAAACGAACTTCCGGTTCTAAATTATGGAAAATAGCTTTGTTCCCATTACGAGTTACTTTATCAACTTCCGTGTATTTCCCACAAGAAAAAACACAAAGACTGATTTGGGTTATTTCTTGTGGGCAGTCAATTTCTAATTCGGCTTCATTCTCTCCGAAATATTCCATTGTGACATCAGCAAGTTCTCCTCCAAACATAGTTCGATATACTTTTCCTTTGGGGCGTCCGTCATTTTGTCCACGTTTTACATCTGATTCCATAAACCAGAAAGGGACGAGCAAACCTGTAGTATCTTTCAATACGTTCCATGAGTGTTGCCCATTTGTTTGTGGGGAAATCAAATAGGAGTCAATAGCCGTTGGTATACCTAAAGCACGGAATAAATAGAGCGTAAAGTCACATGATTCACGGCATCCCCCTACTCGGTGTTTCAATAGAAATAAAGGTCCTAAATGAGGTAGAGTAAAATGAGTGTTCCACTTAAATTGTTCTTTTAGAAATAAGTCTTGTACAGCTTGTGCTGTTTTTACGATGTCGTTCCCCTCGTATATGGAATCAACACTTGCCGCATAATGATCATAATAGATTTTGCGCCATGATTCCAATGGTTCATCACCAATGCGATAGGGAAGTATATACTTGCAGAAATCATCGAATGAATAATGCTTTGCCCATGGACGTTGTTCCCACACACTGAAAGCTAAGTCAATATTTTCAATCAGGTATTCCGCTGTAATCACTTGTGAGTCATATATTTTCGGCGATTTTCGATAGGAGAAATTATACCATAGGTCGTTTACCGAGTCCGTCCATGTTCCTTCTCCATACTGGGCAGATAACCATTTGAGTTGTTTTAAGGAGTCGATATATAAATCGCTATAAGAATAACATTTGCTCATACGCTCTATCAAGTAACAGGCCGCTTTATATCTTAATTTGTCCTTTTGATAATGTTTTAAAACTTCTTCCAATTCTATCCTGTTATTTCCTGCTTGTCTCAAAGTTTGCTCTAATGGACCGGGAAGATTGCAAGCTGTCATAAAAATACATAATATGTATATACAAGCATATCCCATGACAGCCGGAAGCAGTTTTTGTTTTATCATCGTATTTAGAATTTGAGGGCTAAGCATAATCTTAAAACCACAAAGAGAAAGATTGCTCTCCTCTTTTTATAGATTCCTGAAATATTTTGTTTCTATTATATGAAAATACAAATCTGAATAATTAGGCATTTCTTTTATGGGTATAAATAAATCATCCATACATAATCTTTCATTCATAACAAAAATAAAAGGAATATTTTCTTCTTTTAATATTGTACTAAAAGCTGAATCTTTAGATAAATAAATAGGAATATCAGATTGTAAACTATTAGATATAGCTTGATATTCCCTATAACTGGCATCACTAATAATAATTAACAATCGTTCTTTAATATTAGACTTGCTTAAGGCAAGTTCTTCTAAACAGGACATAGCAAATTCAATACATGAATAACAATTTTGGGGAGAAAACTTTAAAGCAAGTTTCCTCTTATCAGCTATTATTGAAGAGAGAGTTATTTCGTTTTTTAATTTATCAATTAATATAATATCAGGTAATTGACATTCTGAATAAGTGTAATGCATTTGTATATTACCTAGTAAAAGTGATAGAATCTGTTTTCTATCACTTGCTGTTGTAGCTGCTAATTCTTTCATTCTTCTCTGTTGAATAGCCCAATTCAGACAAATTACATTCAACGTTATCATCGCTATACCAATGAAGATTATGGAATACTTTTTCTTCATGAGTTAAATGTTCAATTTATTTTTTTAGTCTCAGCCATTACAATAATAGGATTGTCATCTTCTTCAATATCAGCTAAAAAAGTTGCAACTTTACTATTCGTCGGTTCTGATGCAGCCAGCTGATATGACTCTATGACGCCATATATTTTGCTTTGATAAGCTGCGTAGGGCGCAAAGGGAACAACACCATCTATATCGTTTTCTATAGGAAATTGTTTTTGGGCTTTCCCATAAATACATTTGGCATCGTCTACAGAGTAAACTATCTGATATACATCCATCGTACTGTAATTGATAGCGTTCAGAAAAAGGAAGTTATTACAACTTATCAACGATGTAATAACAGGATATTGGGGCGAATCAGAAGCTCCCGGCATAATTCTTTCTGCGGTTAATTGCTCTTCTTCCAACTTGCGGACATAGGACTTTTGGTTTGCTGTCTCCTCGTCACCGAAATTCAGTACAAATGTTCTCTTAATTCTTTCTTGCCCGATTTCGTAAATAGAATTGGTCAATATGTCAAAAAGGAAGGCATACTGAGGAGTGTGTGAAGACAAAGCTGAAAAAGGCGAATTTACTTCTTGTACAGAAATTGATTGTGGAGTATATAAAAAAGGATGTGTTTCTGCACTGTTTAAATCCAACAATATAAGATTAGGGCGTGTCTTATTCTTTTCATACGCCTCATTTGCTGAATAATCGCAGTAACAGGCTAAACTTCCATCTTCCAAATATTCTATTTCGTGTGCTATGAAATCTATTTTTATGTCATTGGCAAAGTTTCCTTTTAAATCGTAGATTAAGATTCGTTTTCCTGAATGGTCTAAGACGAATATCTTTTCTCCTTGTTTATCTACTGCTACATCTTCTATTTCTATAAATTCACCTACTCCGACACCTTTACTTCCAACAGTTCCCATAAATTTCCCTTTTACGTCGAACAGCAGAATTTTAGAGCTTTCTTTATCTACGATAAGTAATTGCGTATCCAAGGGAATAACTTTAGAAACTTGGGCTATCAGGCTTTCGGGAGTAGTCTCCAGTTTGATGTATTCCAATTCTGAGTATAACTCGGACATTTTGATTTTCTGGTCATTTGTTTGGGAGTTGACAGATATTATAACCGCAGCATCGTTAGTTTCTGCAGGGGTGCTGCAACTGCCAAAGAAGATACTGAAACACATTGTGCTTAAGATGGCAAAATGACAAAATGATTTATACATACAATGCTTTTACAAGTTAATAATCAGTTAGAATATACCTCCTTTACAATCAGATTGTTTAGAAGAATCGCAGCAAACATTCCTTTCGGATTTGCATTTTAGGTGAGTTCCTCCTAACCATAGAGGTGGGCATAATTACATAATCCGATTTTGATATTTACTTTCATAATGATTGATAATCATAGTTTATGATTTGCTTATAAATAATAAATTCTTGCTATTCATTTCGTAAACGATGATTAAGTTAACCTTGCAAACATACAACATTTTCAAACAAAAAGGAACATACACGCAATTTATTTTTTTAAATTATAAAAGCTATTCCGGGGTGATGAATGATATTTCAGCATAAGTTCACCGAATCCGCCTCTTTTTTTCTACCTTTGTCATGCAAAAACTGAATATGTCCGAACGCAAGATTATACATATCGACATGGATGCCTTTTATGCTTCCGTCGAACAGAGAGACAACCCGGAGCTACGGGGGAAGCCGTTGGCTGTGGGGCATGCAGAAGAACGTGGCGTAGTGGCCGCCGCCAGTTACGAGGCACGCCGCTATGGAGTACGCTCGGCCATGTCGTCCCAAAAAGCAAAACGGCTGTGTCCGCAATTGATATTCGTACACGGCAGAATGGATGTATATAAAGATGTATCGCGCCGGATACACGAAATCTTCCACACCTATACTGATATCATCGAACCTCTTTCGCTGGATGAAGCCTTTCTGGATGTGACGGAAAACAAGACCGACATTCCTTTGGCGGTCGACATTGCCAAGGAAATAAAGAAGCGAATACGCGAAGAATTGGGACTGATAGCTTCGGCAGGTGTTTCATACAATAAATTCCTGGCTAAAGTGGCCTCTGACTATCGCAAACCCGACGGACTGTGCACCGTCCACCCCGACCAGGCATTGGAATTCATCTCCCGGCTATCCATCGAATCTTTTTGGGGAGTAGGCCCTGTCACCGCCCAAAGGATGCATTCCCTCGGCATACATAGCGGCAAGGAACTGCAGACCTGCACCCTTGAAATGCTGACACGCCAATTCGGTAAAGCCGGCCAACTTTATTATGACTTTGCACGAGGTATAGACCTGCGCCCCGTAGAAGCAGTACGCATCCGAAAATCCGTAGGGTGTGAACATACATTGGAAAAAGACATTTCCATCCCTTCGTCTGCCATCATTGAACTTTACCATGTGACCACCGAACTGGTGGAACGTCTCAAGCGAAACGGTTTTGCCGGCAATACACTGACGCTGAAAATCAAATTCCACGACTTCAGCCAAATCACGCGCAGCATCACCCAACCACATGAACTGCATACCCTCGACAAGATACTCCCGCTAGCCAAACAACTGCTGAAAGAGGTAGACTACTCCAACCATCCCATCCGCCTCATCGGTCTGTCTGTATCCAATCCCAAGGAAGAGAGAGAAGGGACGGCAGAGAAGGAAAGATGGGAACAGCTCTCCTTTGAATTTAGTGACTGGGAGTAAACAAATCGTTCTCCGCCATTGTTTAATTCATAATCAGTAGGTATTGATTATGAAAATAATGGCAAGTAACTTTGCCGATATCAGCCATACGATTTTAAGGTAACAAGAAAGGAGAACCAAATATGAAAAGAATAGTATTACTCCGACACGGAGAAAGTACATGGAATAAAGAAAACCGATTCACCGGCTGGACGGATGTGGACTTGACGGAGAAAGGAATAGCCGACGCCCACAAAGCCGGCAAACTGATGAAGGAAAAGGGTTTCCACTTTGACAAAGCATATACGTCTTTCCTGAAAAGGGCTGTCAAGACACTCAACTGTGTGCTCGACAAAATGGACCTGGATTGGATTCCCGTAGAAAAGAGCTGGCGCCTGAACGAAAAGCATTATGGCTCTCTGCAGGGTTTGAATAAGAGTGAGACAGCTTCTAAATACGGAGAAGAACAAGTCCTGATATGGCGCCGCAGTTTTGACGTGGCACCGCATGCATTGGAAGAAAACGATTCGCGCAATCCTATCCACGAGACCCGCTACAAGGAAGTTCCCGACTGCGACTTACCCCGCACCGAGTCTTTGAAAGAAACCATCGAACGCATTCTGCCTTATTGGAAATGCATTATCTTCCCCGCTCTGGCAACAGAAGACGAACTGTTGGTGGTGGCTCACGGCAACAGCTTGAGAGGTATCATTAAATATCTGAAAAACATTCCCGATGAAGAGATTGTACACCTCAACCTTCCGACTGCCGTTCCTTATGTCTTTGAATTTGATGATAAATTGAATCTGAAGAATGACTATTTTCTCGGAAATCCAGAAGAGATAAAGAAGCTAATGGAAGCAGTGGCCAATCAGGGAAAAAAGAAATAACTAAACTTTAACAACAATTACTTTATGAATAAAATAATAGATTTACTTGGCAACCAGGCCGAATACTACCTGGGCCATACTTGTAAAACAATAGATAAGTCACTCATCCATGTTCCTTCGGCCGATACCATCGACAAGGTGTGGATTAATTCGGACAGGAATATCCGTACGCTGAACAGCCTGCAAACTTTATTGGGACACGGACGACTGGCCAACACCGGATATGTTTCCATCCTCCCTGTAGACCAGGGTATCGAACATTCTGCTGGAGCTTCATTCGCTCCGAATCCTCTTTATTTCGATCCTGAGAATATCGTCAAGCTGGCTATTGAAGGCGGATGCAACGGAGTTGCCTCTACTTTCGGAGTCTTGGGCGCGGTAGCCCGCAAATACGCCCATAAGATTCCGTTTATCGTCAAACTGAACCACAATGAACTGCTGACCTATCCCACGTCCTACGACCAAGTGATGTTCGGTACGGTGAAAGAGGCATGGAATATGGGAGCGGTAGCTGTCGGCGCCACTATTTATTTCGGGTCTGAACAAAGCCGCCGTCAGTTGGTCGAAATAGCCGAAGCATTCGAATATGCACACGAACTGGGTATGGCCACCATCTTGTGGTGTTATCTGCGCAATAATGACTTTAAGAAAGACGGTGTGGACTATCATGCGGCAGCCGACCTCACAGGGCAAGCCAACCACTTGGGAGTCACCATCAAAGCGGACATTGTCAAGCAGAAACTTCCGGTCAACAATGGCGGATTCACAGCTATCAAGTTCGGCAAGACCAGCGATAAAGTTTATACAGAACTGACTTCCGAACATCCCATCGACCTCTGCCGTTATCAGGTGGCCAACGGATATATGGGACGTGTAGGGCTGATTAACTCCGGTGGAGAATCACATGGAAGTTCCGACTTGAAAGATGCGGTCATCACGGCCATTGTGAACAAACGTGCCGGAGGCATGGGACTTATCAGCGGCCGCAAAGCGTTCCAGAAACCAATGAATGAAGGAGTAGGACTGCTTCACACCATTCAGGACGTTTACCTGGATTCCGACATTACTATAGCTTAACTTTACTATAAATTATCAGCATGGGAGCTTTGTGAAAAGCATTATACTGACGGGCGGAATCTTTCCGCCCGATTTTTTGTTCCATCCCGCTTCCGGTTCCCCTTCTCCTTAAAAGAACATTCTTTTTATCCTCCAACGTATCAAGTATTAAGATAATATTCCTAACTTTGCACTCCGATACACATTATTATATATAAGGTATGATGCAAATAAAAGTAACGGCACCCGCTAAGATACATACAACTATCCAATTGCCCTCTTCCAAGAGTATCAGCAACCGTGCACTTATCATCAATGCGTTAGGCCACGGAACACACCAACCCGAAAACTTGTCGGACTGCGATGACACCCGGGTAATGGTACGCGCCTTGAACGATGACAAAGAAACCATTGACATTATGGCTGCCGGAACAGCCATGCGCTTTCTCACCGCCTACTTGTCGGTAACTCCCGGAACACGAATCATCACCGGAACACAACGTATGCAACAACGTCCGATACAAGTGCTGGTCAACGCTTTACGTGAACTGGGTGCAGATATAGAATATGTAGCCAACGACGGCTTCCCCCCATTACGCATCACAGGGCGGAAATTCGAAAAAGACACTATCAGTCTGCCCGGCAACGTAAGCTCCCAATATATTTCCGCTTTATTAATGATAGCCCCCGTTTTGACAAACGGACTAACCATCCGGTTGACAGGCGATATCATCTCACGCCCCTACATCAACCTGACTTTGCAACTGATGAACGATTTCGGTGTCTGTGCGGAATGGACAGACGGCCATCAGCTCAAAGTAAAGCCGCAAGCCTACCATTCTATCCCTTTCTATGTAGAAAGTGACTGGAGTGCCGCATCTTACTGGTATCAGATAGTAGCCTTGTCGAAAGAAGCGGAAGTCACACTGCCCGGACTTTTCAAGGAAAGCTATCAGGGTGACAGCCAAGTAGCCGGAATATTCCGCTCACTGGGAGTAGAAACCATATACGAAGACCAAACCGTCACTCTGAAAAAAAGTGGAAACGCCATAGAAAGACTGGATTATGACTTCATCAACCAGCCTGACCTGGCACAAACATTTGTTGTGACTTGTGCGTTACTAAATATCCCTTTCCGCTTCTCCGGCCTGCAAAGTTTGAAAATCAAAGAGACAGACCGTATGGCTGCACTGATAACGGAAATGAGGAAACTGGGGTATATACTCCGTGAAACTGACGGGGCTGTTCTTTCATGGGAAGGAGAACGATGCAGTGCTGAAGAGCATCCTGCCATCGATACGTATGAAGATCATCGCATGGCAATGGCATTTGCCCCTGCCTGCCTGACATTGCCCGAAATATTGATTAACAATCCGCAAGTAGTCTCCAAGTCTTACCCCCGTTATTGGGAAGATTTGAGACAGGCAGGTTTCATAATAAAGGAGGTATAAAAATATGTGGATACTAATTATCGGATTAATCGTTCTGACCGCCATTGCCATGGCAGTGGGCTATGCACGTAACAAAAAGATTCAAAAAAAGATAGAAAGCGGTGAACTGCAGGCTGCTCCCGAAATAGTAGAAGCAGATGCCGAATGTTGCGGACAACATGAAGTGTGCGAAAAAGAAAGTCTGCTGGCCGCCGTAAGCAAAAAGATAGAATATTATGACGATGAAGAATTGGACCGCTTCCGCGGACATTCTTCGGACGGATACAGCGAAGAAGAAATTGAAGAATTTCGTGAAGTGATGTATACCTGCAAGGAAGACGAGGTAGCCGGATGGAGCCGCAGTTTGCAGCTTCGGGGTATCGAATTGCCAGACGAATTGAAAGACGAACTGTTCCTGATAGTAGGAGAACGGAGATTCAAATAGTCCCCGCCCTCCGGAGGTGCCTCCGGCAGAAAGAGTTAATAAACAAAGCCAAATGGATATATTAGAACTTTTACATTATACTTTCTTCCAGCATGCCCTGTTGGGAAGTTTATTTGCCAGCATCGCCTGCGGCATCATCGGTACGTACATTGTGACACGCCGTCTGGTGTTTATCAGCGGTGGCATCACTCATGCCTCTTTCGGCGGTATCGGGCTAGGGCTGTATGCCGGTATCTCCCCCCTTCTGTCGGCTGCCGTATTTTCTGTTTTGTCTGCTTTCGGAGTAGAGTGGCTGAGCAAGCGAAAAGATATGCGCGAAGACTCCGCCATTGCCGTCTTCTGGACATTCGGCATGGCAGTAGGTATCATTTTCAGTTTCCTGGCACCGGGCTTCACCCCCGACCTTTCGGCTTTTCTTTTTGGCAATATCCTTACCATCACACCAACGGATATCTGGATGCTGGCTACCCTTTCGGTCTTATTGATTCTATTTTTCACCCTCTTTTTAAATCCCATTATCTATATAGCTTTCGACCGCGAGTTTGCCCGTTCGCAACGCATCCCCGTCGCCATTTTTGAGTATCTGCTGATGATGTTCATTGCACTTACCATCGTCTCATGCCTGCGCATGGTGGGGATTGTCCTTGCCATCTCACTGCTGACATTGCCACAAATGACCGCCAACCTGTTCACTCACAGTTTCAAGCGCATCATTTGGCTTTCCATCGTTATCGGATACGTCGGCTGTCTGGGAGGACTGTTCATTTCTTATAAACTACAAGTTCCTTCAGGAGCCGCCATCATATTTTTCTCTATTCTGGTGTATGCACTTTGCAAAGTGGGGAAAAGCATTTATCTTTGCAGACATACCCGATAAATAATAAGAAGTTAAAACAAACAATTATATGGAAATCAAAATCAATTCTTTAGACTCTATCCACGAAGCTGCCCGACAGTTTATCGCAGCCATGGGAGACAACACCGTTTTCGCTTTCTATGGAAAGATGGGTGCCGGTAAAACGACGTTCATCAAAGCAGTATGTGAAGAACTGGGAGTAACAGATGTCATCAACTCGCCTACATTTGCCATCGTCAACGAATATCGTTCGGAAGAGGCAGGCGAACTGATTTACCATTTTGACTTTTATCGCATCAAGAAACTGGAAGAAGTATATGATATGGGATATGAAGATTACTTTTACAGCGGTGCGCTTTGCTTTATCGAATGGCCGGAATTGATAGAAGACGTTTTGCCGGGTGATGCCGTGAAAGTTTATATCGACGAACAGGAAGACGGAAGCCGCAAAATCCATTTTGAAACAGCCGAATAAAAAAGCTCCTTCGGGAAGCAGATAAAGCTAAAGATAATTATCATCTCGTCGTTCCAAATATCTGCAAAGTATTTGGAATGACGGAGTTCATAATAAGGAGCCATGTGTTCCTTACTTACAATGACACTATACAAAAATGGGAATGCATTATATTATACAAGGAATATTTGTATTGGTGGGTTTACTTGCCATCCTAGCTTCCTTACTCAACTGGGAATGGTTTTTCACCGCGCATAATACACAATTTATTGTCCACAACGTAGGCCGCCAACGTGCACGCTTATTTTACGCTTTATTAGGACTGATGATGATAGCCACCGGCGTTTACTTCTTCCTTAATGTACAAGGTATCGTATGATAAAGTTAAAGGAATACCTGAACCGCCCTACCTATGCAGTAGATAAGCCATGGACACTTGCATTAGTGAATGCCACCACCGTAGGATTGATTCTTGCTGTTTTCGAACCTTTTCATTACAGATTAAACAGTGTCATTCAATTTGGAGTATTATGTGTTTTTATCGGACTTGCATTCATTGCTTCCGTTCTAGGATTCGTTGTAACCCCTAAACTGTTCAAGCGTTTTTATGATCCTGAACAATGGACTATAAAGAAAAACATCATACACTGCTTCTCCTTCTTATTGTTCATGGGAGTCTGCACCTTTATCTACGACCATTATTTTCTCATTAAAGCCAACTTTTGGGATGATTTGGGGACACCCGGATTCTACAAGATACTTTGCATTGATATGCTTGCGGCATTCACTATCGGTGCAATTCCACTTACTTTTGGTCTTTTCATTGTAGAAAACAATGCCTTGAAACGTAACCTGTTGGAAGCACAAAAGCTGAACAAAGCGCTTTCCGAACGACATAAAGACGAAAAAGGAAGCAATGAAATGATTACTCTTTCAGGAGAGACAAAAGACTCCGTCACCCTGTTGCCCCAAAATATTTTCTATATGGAAGCATCTGGGAATTATGTCGATATTTATTATAAAGAAGAAGGAAAAGAGAAACACAAACTTCTACGATCTACCATTAAACAGATGGAAGAAGCAATGCAGCCTTTCGAATACTTCGTCCGTTGCCACCGAGCCTACATTGTCAATATTAATCATATTATACACATCAGTGGAAATGCGCAAGGTTATCGTTTAAACCTAACCGAAACAACCGAAGAAATTCCTGTATCCCGTACTTACCTGAAGAATCTGAAAAAACTGAAAGATATTATAAACTAGCCGTCAGACCTTGTCTTTTATCCCAGAAACATGGGATAGAACGCATCAATAAGTGTTTTATCACTAAACATTGATGTATATCCCTATTATTTGCCCTATTTCTTGCCCACTCTTACTTTTGCTGGAAATAAATCACGAAAATTATCAGCAAAATGAAAAAGAATGTAATTAAAGGAACAAGTATTTGTGTACTATTATTCTTGGTAACAACAACCAATCTCATGGCTCAGCATATCTGTGGTACAGTAACAGATATGCAAAATCAACCGATAGGATTCGCCAATATCGTTTTATTATCAGCCCGCGATTCTTCATTCATTCAAGGAAGTATCAGCCAAGAAGACGGCAGTTTCGAAATAATTGCCCCATCTCCGAACACATATATAATAAAGGTATCTTCCATAGGATATCAAACCACATATCAAAAGGCCCAAAACAGCAAAAAAGAACACATAGTTTTGTCCAATGATACGTTTATATTGGAAGGAGTGGTCATTACCGCCAAACGTCCCGACTATCAAATAAAGGACGGCAACCTTGTTACCCGCATTGAAAATAGCCTTTTAAGTAAATCAGGAACAGGAAATGATGTACTGAAACACATTCCGGGAATACAAGAAAAAGAAGGAAAATTCACAGTATTTGGTAAGGGCACACCAACTATCTACATCAATGGCAGAGAAATACGTGACCTTTCCGAACTTGACCGGTTAAGTTCAGCAGAAATTCGACAAGTGGAAGTCGTCACGAATCCGGGAGCAAGATATAAAGCAGATGCAAAAGCAGTAATCCGTATTAAAACAGTAAGACAAAGCGGTGACGGAATAGGAATTGACGTCCGTTCCACTTGGGGACAGTCTGAAAACAGCAGACTGAATGAGCAGTTAAACCTGAACTACCGACATAACAGCCTTGATATTTTTGGAACTTTCCAATATATACACAATGAATATTTACTCACCCGCCGCGTCACCCAAGATATTTTTGTCGATACCTTATGGCAGCAGAAAAATATCATGAAAGAAGCTTCCCTATACAACAATTATAAAGGAGAGTTAGGAATGAATTACCAAATCAATAATAATCAATCTGTAGGTATCCGTTATTCACTGTCTGCTTCACCTAAAGATAAAGTGTGGTATAAAGCAGAAAGTGAGATTCTTGCCAATGGAGATTATTATGACCATTTATTGAGTAGTAGCAACAGTATAACAGTAAAAAAGCCGTCACAACAAATAAATGCATATTATTCAGCTACCTTCGGCCAACTGACTATTGACTTCAATGCCGATGCACTATGGAGTAAAGTAAGAACCACAAACGAAATAGAGGAAACCAGTCACAAACAAGCAAGCCGCATGATACAATCAACAAATAAAGTAGACAACAAACTTTATGCAGGAAAATTGCTTTTCAGCTATCCTATAGCTGAAGGTACATTCTCATTTGGTTCCGAATATACCCATACCCACCGTTATGACCTATTTGCCAACCCACAGGAAATACTTCCTACTACTGATAACCATATTAAAGAAACTCATACCGGATTCTTTGCGGAATACAACCGCTTCATAAAAATCGCATACCTGAATATTGGATTACGTTATGAACATATATCTTCGGAGCACTCCTATAGCAACTTCTTCCCTAATATCTCGTTAGCTACACAAATAGGCAAATTTCAGACCCAACTAAGCTATACTACTAAAATCAAACGCCCTTTCTACAACCAACTATCCAGTAATATGAGATATATGAACCGGTTTACCTATATGAGTGGTAACCCAGATTTAAAACCTGAAACAATCCATGACCTCACCTTATCCGGCAGCTACAAATGGCTACAGTTTATGATAAGCTACCAACGCGAAAAAGATGCAATTCTCTATATTACAGAACAATACGAAAAGAATCCCGCTATTACCACCGTTACCCACCGTAACTTCAACCGTATAGATAATTTCTCTGCATTCCTGACTGCTTCCCCTGCAATCGGCAGCTGGCACCCCCAACTCACAGTAGGTATACAAAAACAATGGGCAAAAATAGAGCATAACGGAGAAACACTTCAAATGGATACCCCCTTATTCTTCTGTACACTCAACAACGGCATCCAACTGCCATATCATTGGACTCTAAGTGCAGACATAAACTTCCAAAGTAAAGGGGATTATCAGAATATCTATATGTATCAAAATGTATTCATGATGAACGCCACACTCACCAAATCGTTTCTCAACGAGCACTTATCCATTCATTTACAAGGTATAGACCTGACTCATGGACGCAAGGACGGTAACCGAATTTATAATAAACACATGAATATGGATGTAGCCAACGTTTCTGACAGTCGTGAACTTCGTTTCACTATCCGTTACAAATTCAATACGGCAAAGAGCAAATACAAAGGGAAAGGAGCTGCAGCAGAAGAAATAAAACGATTATAATATACAGAATGCGCATCCTCTATATAAAAGAGATGCGCATTCACTTTTTTATTGTTCTATCAAAAAGGCAAGTATCAGTCTACTTGTCCCAAAGAATTTCCATATTCCATTTCACCCTGCACCACGAAGAACACATCATCGGCTTCATAAGGGCCCATACCGTCATTCGCAGCTTCTTTGACTACGTAATTCACGATTTCATCCTGATCGATATTGATGTATCCTTCCGCATCCGGCTCTACATCCAGACAACCACTGGTGGTATAATAGTCAACAATCACATCGAGGATGTAATACAAATCATCGTCCGTGAACTTGTCCTTCAAATCCTGAGGCAGATAGTTTTTGATAAATTCTATCGTTTTTGCATCATCCTCATCTTCCAATAAGAAATCGTCTTCCATTCCCATAGTTCTAATATATTAAGGGGTGAATATTCTCTGTTGATTAAAGTAAAGCTTTCAATTTTTCTTCCAATTGAGCTTTGGTAACTGCACCGACAGTCTTGTCCTGTACTTCACCATCTTTGATGAACAGAACGGTAGGGATGTTACGAACACCGAATCTGCCTGTCAACTCGTCATTGTCATCAACATTACATTTGCCGACAACGACCTGATCTTTATACTGTTCAGCCAAAGCTTCAACATCCGGAGCAATCTTTTTACAAGGTCCACACCATGTTGCCCAAAAGTCAACTACCACCGGTTTTCCTGCTTTCAGCAATTCATCGAAATTGCTATCTTTAATTTCTAGTGCCATAATTGTAATACTCTTACTTTATATTATATGAATTGTTATCTGCGCAAATATACTAATTTATTTTATAGGAGAGCATCGGTTGGCTCTTTAAATATGCCATTATATCTTTTTGAACCGTAATCTTTATCATGCGAGACATCAAATTGACATACATCTGACCATCTTCATCCTGTACATGGAAATAAAGTTCCGCATTGCCGGGGTTTGCCTTCACCAAAGCCGCAAACTCTTCAATCATCTCTTCATCAATGGCAGACAAAGGGGCAGTCACCGTCAACTTTTCAATAATCTTTTCTTTCACCTCAGGCAAAAGTTCAATTGAGTTTATCTTTATTTCCCATTCCTCCTGCCGCCACTGCTTCGGCTGGCATTTTCCTCTCAGGAACAAGAACATACCGTTCATGAAAAAGTTTTTCTTTTCCACCCATTCATTACCGAAGAAAGCAAATTCGGCAGAACCGCTATAATCTTCCATCTTCGCAATGCCATACGGTTTACCGGTCTTGGTGTAACCCTCGCGGACTCCGGTTACAATACCTCCCATTGTCACATCTTTGTTTTGAAGCGGAGTCAGATCGGTCAATTCAATCATGTGGGTATTGCATACATTCTCCAAAATAACAGCATACTCATCCAATGGATGGGCCGAAAGATAAATCCCTACCAAATCACGCTCTTTGTTGAGACGTTCCAAATCTCCCCATGTCGGTGCCGGAACTATTTCAGGAGTCGCTACTTCTATCTGGTTCTCACCGCCAAACAAAGAGTTGGATGCGGCAGCCTTATCCATTTGATATTTATTTCCATAACGTACCAATACTTCTGTAAAGGTTTCGTCTTTGGCATTCTTCACAAAGAAATCTTCACGCTTGATGCCGGGGAAACTGTCAAACGCACCTGCCAAAGCCAGATTTTCAATATTCTTACGGTTACAAGCCGAGAGGTTTACACGCTGAACGAAATCAAAGATATCTTTATATTCTCCGTTTCTCTCCCGTTCTTCCAGAATGGAGTGAACTGCACTTTCTCCTACACCTTTGATAGCTCCTAAACCAAAACGAATATCCCCCTTGCGGTTTACTGAGAACTTCAGATAACTTTCGTTCACATCTGGACCTTTGGTCATGATTCCGGTCGCTTTACTTTCGTCCATCAGCTTCGTGATTTCAGTAATGTTCGAAATATTCCGGCTCATGGTAGCCGCCATATATTCTGCCGGATAGTTCGCTTTCAGATAAGCAGTCTGATAGGCTACCCACGAGTAACAGGTGGCGTGCGATTTATTGAATGCATATGATGCAAACTTTTCCCAGTCTGCCCAAATCTTCTCAAGCACTTTCGGGTCATGCCCATTCTTCTGACCACCCGAAATAAACTTCGGTTTCATGTGGTCCAGTTTATCCCGCAGTTTCTTACCCATCGCTTTACGCAGAGCATCAGACTCACCGCGAGTAAAATCAGCCAGCAAACGTGACAGCAGCATGACCTGTTCCTGATACACTGTAATACCATAGGTATCCTTTAAGTATTTCTCCATGATAGGAATATCATACTCAATAGGCTTACGCCCGTGTTTACGGTCGATAAAGTCAGGAATATAATCCATAGGCCCCGGACGATAAAGAGCATTCATGGCAATCAGGTCTTCAAAAGTACTCGGCTCGAGTTCACGCAAGTATTTCTGCATACCGGCAGACTCGAACTGGAAAGTACCGATTGTCCGTCCTTCGCTATACAGTTCATAGGTAGCAGGATCACAGATATCCACTTCATCAATGTCGAGCGTTATACCCTTACTATGCTTGATATTTTCTACCGCCTCCTTAATGATAGACAGAGTCTTCAACCCAAGGAAGTCCATCTTAATCAAGCCGGTATCTTCAATGACCGAGCCTTCATACTGGGTAACCAGCATTTTCTCTCCGGTTTCCTTATCGTCCGCCGTACTTACCGGAACCCAATCTGTTATATCATCCCTACATATAATAGTACCGCACGCGTGCACTCCCGTGTTGCGGACATTCCCTTCCAACATCTTGGCATATTTAATCGTATCGCGCAAAATCGGGTCGGGTGACACTTCTGCCGCCTGCAACTCGGGAACGTATGCAATGGCATTGGGCAGATTCATTTTCTTATCAGGTATTTTATCGGGAACCAGCTTACACAAACGGTCGGACTCCGACAACGGCAACTTCTGTACACGGGCAACATCCTTGATGGCCAACTTCGTTGCCATTGTACCGTAAGTAATGATATGAGCCACTTTTTCCTGACCATACTTTTCCGTTACCCAGTTCAACACGCGTCCACGCCCGTCATCATCAAAATCCACATCAATATCAGGCAAAGAGATACGGTCGGGATTCAAAAAACGCTCGAACAGCAAATCATAAGCAATAGGGTCAATCTTAGTGATGCCCAAGCAATAAGCCACAGCCGAGCCGGCTGCAGAACCACGCCCCGGCCCCACAGATACATCCAGTTCCTCACGGGCTGCACGAATAAAGTCCTGCACAATCAGGAAGTATCCCGGGAAACCCATGGTTTTCATAATATGAAGCTCAAACTTGATTCGCTCCTGCACCTCCTCGCTCAGTACTTCTCCATAGCGTTTGTGAGCTCCTTCCAATGCGAGTTTTTTCAAATAATCCGCTTCCAGTTTGATACGGTAAAGCTTATCATAGCCGCCCAGTTTTTCTATTTTGGACTTAGCGGCATCCTCACTCATCACCACATTACCATTTTCATCCTGCGTAAATTCATCGAACAAATCCTTTTCCGTGTACTTTTTCCGATACTCTTCCTCTGTTCCAAAATCCTCCGGAATGGCAAAAGTAGGCATAATCGGGGCATGGTCGATACTGTAAAACTCCACCTGATTACAAATATCTACCGTATTCGACAGTGCTTCGGGTACATCGGCAAATATTTCATTCATTTCCGCACGCGTCTTCATCCATTCCTGCTTAGAATAAAGCATACGGTTAGGGTCATCCAAGTCCTTTCCCGTGCTCAAGCAAATCAAACGGTCGTGTGCTTCGGCATTCTCCTCATCTACAAAGTGAACGTCATTGGTGCACACCAGCTTCACATTATATTTCTTAGAATACTCTATTAATTTCTCGTTGGCAATCTGTTGCAACTTATACGCTTCGTGATTGGCACGGGGCACGGTGGCCTTATGACGTTGTAACTCCAAATAAAAGTCATCGCCAAAAACGCGTTTATACCATTGGATAGCCTCTTCAGCCTCTTCATACTTTCCGGCAATGATATTCTTAGGCACTTCACCGGCAATACAAGCCGTGCAGACAATCAGTCCTTCGTGATATTTCTCCAATTCCACACGATCGGTACGCGGACGCATATAAAATCCTTCCGTCCATGCTTTAGATACCAACTTAATAAGATTATGATACCCTTTTTCATTCTTGGCAAGCACCACCAAGTGATAACCGCTTTGATCCGGTTTTCCCTCCTTATTAAATAGACGACGGCGTGCCACATACATTTCACAACCGAAGATAGGCTTGAACAATTTCTTCTTCGCCGCTTCCAATTGCTCCCTGCATACTGCCAACTCAGCCTCGGGATTATCACATTCCACCGTACCTTTTTCCAGTCCGGCTATCTTCTTTTTCAAATCCTTTATCTCGCCGTTGGTTCCTCCATTCTTCTTATTTACATAGTTAAAGAATTCCTTTATACCGAACATATCACCATGATCGGTCACCGCTATTCCTTTCATACCGTCAGCAATCGCCTTATCGACCAAACGCGAAATAGACGCTTGCCCGTCAAGAATAGAATACTGGGTATGGACGTGTAAATGGACAAAATCCTGCATAATTTCTCCTCTCCTAAAAATTCGGTTAAAGATACTCCGCTTTCACAAAACCTGCAAAAAGATAAAGAAGAAGTTATCAACATTCGCTTTTTTTATCTTAAAAGTGACAGAAATAGGCATTTCTAACAACTTTTATTTGCAGGGTTTTCAAAATAAGTATATTTTTGCACGATAATTGGTCTTCTTATATCATGAACCGACTGAAGAAATTAAAGAAAATAAGACTACATAGAGAAGGAACGGAGATTTTAATTGCAAGTGCTTTATTACTGGCGGGCATTAATGCGTTAGTGTTTTGGGCATTTGACTGCAAAATCCTGTTCTACCTATTGGCTACAGCAAGTATCATCGTCTACTTGTTAATGGTTAACTTTTTCCGTTGTCCTATCCGTTTATTCGAACACGATACCGAGAAAATAGTTGTTGCACCTGCCGACGGCAGAATAGTAGTAATCGAGGAAGTAGACGAACATGAATATTTTCACGACCGCCGTTTAATGATTTCCATCTTTATGAGTATTGTGAATGTTCACGCCAACTGGTATCCGGTGGACGGAGTAGTAAAACATGTAGATCATCACAATGGCAAGTTCATGAAAGCATGGCTTCCGAAAGCCAGCACGGAAAATGAACGCTCCACGGTGGTTATCGAGACTCCCGAAGGACATACCGTTATGGCACGCCAGATTGCCGGAGCCGTCGCACGCCGTATTGTCACTTACGCAGAAGTAGGAGAAGACTGCTACATTGACGAGCACATGGGATTTATAAAATTCGGTTCACGTGTAGATGTTTACCTGCCGCTGGGCACTGAAGTATGTGTCAAAATGGGACAAGCAACCGTCGGAAACGAAACCGTCATTGCTAAACTAAAATAAAAAAGACCTAATGGCAAACTGTATTACACGCCACATACCCAACACTGTAACTTGTTGCAACTTATTTTCCGGCTGTATTGCCAGCGTAATGGCATTTAAAGGAAACTACGAACTGGCGATTACCTTTATTATAATAGGAGCTGTATTTGATTTTTTCGACGGCATGCTGGCACGCCTGCTCAAAGTTTCGGGACCGCTTGGCAAAGAACTTGATTCGCTGGCAGACGATATTACATTCGGTTTTGCGCCTGCCGCCATTGTTTTCTCCCTGTTTAAAGAAGTACATTATCCCGATTTCCTGTCACCCATAGCAGGATATATGCCTTACACTGCGTTTCTCATAGCTGTTTTCTCAGCCTTGAGGCTGGGAAAGTTCAATATCGACCCGCGTCAGAGCAGTTCGTTCATAGGTATGCCGACCCCGGCCAATGCATTGTTCTGGGGCTCCTTGGTAGTGGGTGGCCACTCCTTTTTGATATCCGATTCTTTCAATGCGATATACTTATTCATTTTAGTCCTAATCATGTCTTTACTGCTGATTGCTGAAATTCCGATGTTCTCATTAAAGTTCAAGAATTTGACATGGAGTCAGAACAAAGTGAGCTATATATTCCTGATAGTATGCATTCCTTTACTGATTATTTTCAAAATCAGCGGCTTTGCAGCCGTCATTATCTGGTATATCATTCTATCTCTTTTAACTAAAAAAAGAGCGTAAACAATATGCGTGGCACACTTGTTGTACGTGATATACTAAAAAAGAAATTACTATGTTTGGATTTTTAAGTTTTCTACTTATTCTTTTCTTGCTGATTATCTTTATCGGCTTTTCTATTCTAGGCAATATTATGCGCGTATTGTTTGGTGGCGGAAGCAAACGCGGCAATTATCAAAGCCATACATATACTAATCACGAAAGTTTCAACAGACAACGACAAGACAGCAATGACAGCTATACCGAAACCGACCCGGCTTCGGACACACACCGAAAGTCAAAAGGCAATAAAAAGAAGATATTTGGTGATGACGAAGGAGAGTACGTCGATTTTGAGGAACAATAAGCAACCCTCTCCTATTCCGGTTATCGCCTTTTCTTAAAGAAATCTTTCATCAATCGGGCACATTCATCCGCGAGTACTCCTTTTATCACTACAGTCTTCGGATGTAAAGCATCAGGTGCATACTTTTGATAGCCGCGCTTATCATCTGCAGTCCCGAAAACCAATTTACCCATTTGTGCCCATGCTATAGCTCCGGCACACATCACACACGGCTCCACCGTGACATACAGCGCACACTCATTCAGGTATTTACCGCCCAGATTATTGGCAGCAGCCGTGATAGCCTGCATCTCGGCATGAGCTGTCACATCATTCAACGTCTCTGTCAGGTTGTGTCCTCGCCCAATGATACGGTCACGACAAACAACGACAGCGCCTACCGGCACCTCCCCCGATGTAAACGCTTTCTGCGCTTCCATTAAAGCCTGCTTCATATAAAAAGTATCATCTGCCATATTCACTTTACCGTCTCATATCATGTTCGTTGAATAATGTAGGATAATCTTCCTCCATCTTTTGATGAATAAAAGTTAACACCGTTTCACGCAGCCAACGAGCTTTGTTTGTTATCTTATACTTCTTAAGATAACAATCCACTATCTTTAGTTCCTCTTCGCTCATCAAGCACACCATACGTTGCTTCCTTTTAGGCGTAGAAGCGGGGACTTTTACTCTCTTTTTTACGTTGTTTGCCATATTCTCTGCAAAATTAGCTTTACTTCTGTAAATACAAAACATAAAAATGAGTATTTTTGTGCAAAATGTAACAGAATGGCAGAACACAACGAATTTGGCAAAGAAGGGGAAGCAGCGGCAGCCGAGTTTCTGACAGAAAAAGGCTACTCCATCCTTCACCGTAACTGGCGATGTGGCAAGAAAGAATTAGACATTGTAGCCGAATACAACAATGAGCTAATCGTTGTAGAAGTAAAGTCGCGCAAAGACATACGGTTCGGTAATCCGGAAGAGGCTGTCAACAACAGAAAAATCCGACATATTATAGCCTCAACCGATGCCTATCTCCGCAAATTTGCCATCGACCTGCCTGTTCGCTTTGACATTATAACAGTGGTAGGACAAGAAGCACCTTTTCAAATAGAACATATTGCCGATGCTTTCTATCCGCCTATTTGGTGATATTATACTTATTTATATATGGACATAGAAACAATCCGCGATTATTGCCTCGCCAAAAAAGGAACTACAGAAGGATTTCCTTTCGGAGAGGATATTTTAGTGTTTAAAGTAATGGGAAAGATGACTGCCTGCATTTGGCTGGGACAGCCCGACCTAATCACACTGAAATGTGACCCCGAATATGCCATTGAGCTGCGCGACCGTTATCCGGGAATAGAAGGCGCTTACCATTTCAATAAGAAATATTGGAATCAAGTATCGCTGAAAGGAGATATCGACGACAAATTGATTTTAAGTCTGATAGACCATTCATACGAAGAAGTCATCAAGAAATTCACTCGTAAACTAAAACAAGAATACAATGAATTACCCGACTAACCCGACAGTCTCCATACTGAAAGAAAAAGAAACCGACTCTACCAATAACCGGCTTGCGCAACTGTGCGACCGGGAAGATATAAAAGAGTTTACCACCTTGTTGGCCGACAAACAAACTGCAGGCAAGGGGCAACGTGGCAATTCGTGGGAATCTGCCACCGGCATGAACCTCACTTTCAGCACCGTGCTCTATCCCATAACCCTAAAGGCACGTGAACAGTTCATACTCTCCATGCTTATAGCTTTGTCCATCTACGACACATTGAGCGACTATGCCGAAGGGTTCAGCATCAAATGGCCAAACGACATTTACTGGAAAGACAAGAAAATATGCGGCATTCTGATAGAGAATGAATTGGAAGGAGCTTATCTGGTTCGTTGCATTGCAGGTATCGGCGTGAATATCAACCAAGAACATTTCATCTCTTCCGCCCCCAATCCGGTTTCACTGAAGCAGATACTGGGACGGGAGACAGACAAGTCGGAGGTATTGGAAAGTATTCTGAAAAGACTGCTTTCCTATTATATCCCATTGATGACTCAAGAACCGAATATTAAGGAAAGCATTCATTCCGATTATCTGAACGCACAATATCGCCATAAAGGAATGTATCTTTACAGAGATGAAAACGGAGAATTTAAAGCAAGCCTCGAAACAATAGAACCGGACGGACACCTCCTGTTGAAAGATGAAAAAGGTATGCTCCGAAAATACGCATTCAAAGAAGTGCAATACATCATATAACAATATTAAGAGATGCAACTAAGCAACGGAAATAAAAAGATTCTTCAGATTGCCGTTCCTTCCATCGTATCGAACATCACAGTTCCCCTGTTGGGCCTGATAGACGTTACCATTGTGGGACACCTTGGTTCTGCCGCTTATATAGGAGCGATAGCTGTCGGCGGAATGCTGTTTAATATCATTTACTGGATATTCGGTTTTCTGCGTATGGGAACCAGCGGCATGACTTCACAAGCATACGGCAGGCACGATTTAAATGAAGTAACCCGCCTGCTGCTACGCTCTGTGGGGGTAGGATTATTCATCGCCTTGGCCTTATTAGCCCTCCAATATCCCATCGAGAAAGTGGCTTTCACATTGATAGATACCACAGACGAAGTGGCACAACTTTCCACCCTCTATTTCCGCATCTGCATCTGGGGTGCGCCTGCCGTACTGGGGCTATACAGTTTTGCCGGATGGTTTATCGGTATGCAGAATTCGCGCTTCCCCATGTACATTGCCATCACTCAAAACATAGTGAATATCGTGGCAAGCCTTTGTCTGGTCTATGGTTTCAATATGAAAATAGAAGGGGTGGCCATCGGCACATTAACCGCACAATATGCAGGATTAGTGATGGCCTACCTGCTTTGGATTCGTTATTATGGTAGCTTAAGGAAGCGTATCGAATGGCATTCCTCCTTCGGCCGGCAAGCCATGTATCGTTTCTTTCAAGTAAACCGGGATATTTTTTTCCGTACCATCTGCCTGGTAGCCGTTACCGTGTTCTTCACCTCGGTAGGAGCTGCACAAGGAGAAGTCGTTCTGGCTGTCAATACACTGCTTATGCAACTGTTCACTCTCTTTTCGTACATCATGGATGGGTTTGCATACGCCGGAGAAGCATTGGCCGGCAAATATATCGGTGCCGGCAACAAGCAGGCACTCCATCAGACCGTGCGCCGGCTATTTGGCTGGGGAATCGGCCTTTCCCTTGCCTTTACCTTATTATATGGAATAGGCGGACAGGCTTTCCTTGGATTATTGACAAATGAAGAAACAGTGGTTGCAGCCTCCGGAAGTTATTTTTATTGGGTACTTGCCATACCTTTGGCCGGATTCCCGGCATTCCTGCTCGATGGCATATTCATCGGCGCAACCGCCACCCATCTCATGCTCCGCGCCATGACAGTGGCATCCGGATGCTTCTTCCTTGTTTATTACGGGTTCAAAGGCGCAATGGAAAACCATGCATTGTGGATGGCGTTTATCATCTATCTATTGCTTCGGGGCGTATTGCAAAGCATCTTGGGAAGAAAAATTCTAGGCTACTATCCTTTTCGGCAAAAGCAGTCAGCCAAGTGATTATTGATAAAACCCGAAGCCTGCAAGTGAGCATAACAAATCATCGTTCCAAAGGACTTAAAGCCCCGTTCCTTCATATCTTTGCTCATAGCATCCGATTCGGGAGATGAAACCGGAATCTCGCTTAACGAATGAAAAGTATGAACAACCGGCTTTCTATCGGGGAAGAATGACAGTTCACATACAGTTCGTCCGTTCCACACCAACCGCAACGTCCGTTTATTATACCTTGCATAGTCATCACATTTATAATCCGACACAAAGATAATTGATTCACAGCTCTTATTACAGTGCCAAGTATCAAATTATTTTTTTATCTTTGCCCAAACAATAAATAATAAATCACTATGGCAAGATTTAAAAGAATACTATTAAAGCTGAGTGGCGAGAGCTTGATGGGTGAAAAACAATATGGCATAGACGAAAAACGTCTGGGTGAGTATGCACAACAAATCAAAGAGATTCACGAACTGGGTGTGCAAATCGGTATCGTTATCGGTGGGGGTAACATTTTTCGCGGACTGAGCGGTGCTTCAAAAGGTTTCGACCGTGTGAAAGGCGACCAGATGGGAATGCTGGCAACCGTTATCAACAGCCTCGGGCTGAGTTCCGCCTTGGGTGCAGCCGGAGTAAAAGCACGCGTACTCACTGCCATACGCATGGAACCGATTGGCGAGTTCTACAGCAAATGGAAAGCCATTGAAGCAATGGAAAACGGTGAAGTGGTCATCATGTCAGCCGGTACCGGAAACCCATTCTTTACCACCGACACAGGCTCTTCACTGCGCGGTATCGAAATAGAGGCAGACGTCATGCTGAAAGGCACACGTGTGGATGGCATCTATACCGCCGATCCGGAGAAAGACCCTACAGCTACCAAGTTCGACGATATCACCTATGATGAAGTTTTGCGCCGTGGTTTGAAAGTGATGGACCTCACCGCTACCTGCATGTGCAAAGAAAACAACTTGCCGATTATCGTATTCGATATGGACACACTCGGCAACCTGAAGAAAGTCATGACAGGAGAAAATATCGGTACTTTAGTACATAATTAATGTCACATTTAGGGAGTGTGTCAAAAGCGATAAAGTGTTTTCATTTTGACACACCCTCGTTCTTGATAAGCACAGAACGGCAAGGTTCAGTTATTATTCTTGGAAATTTAATATATCAAGCAAACACCTGTCGCCGGATGTTGTCTCCTCCGGTTTTCAAACACTGCATACGTTTATAACTCCCTAAGTCGTTTCATTAGTCGGAGTAAGCGTTTTCATCCTTTCGATTATGCCTTTCTGTCCGTCAGATTACTACAGTCTTCGGCAGTGGACTGTATAGTCCGCTACAGTAGACCGTACAGTCCATTGCAGTGGACTGTACAGTCCGCCGGCGGAGACTGTAATAATCTTCCGTTTAAAAAGCCTTAGCTGACCCTACGAAACGGCTTACTCTTCCCTTTGTGTGGTGATATGTTGAATCCCCAAGAAAACAAGATGCCCCTATGGAAACACCTCCATTCTGGCGAACGTATGGGAGCAGCATACAAAGCCAATGGCACGCTTGTCAATGAAACAATTACAGCATAAACAGTCTCAGTTCTGCATTATTCATTTTGGGCACACTGCGCAAATGCTGTAAAGTTACTCCCTGAATCCGTGCCTGAACCGCACGGTTTATCAATCCGTGCCCGACAGCCAGAAGCGTTTTCCCATCATAGTCCGCCTTTATATAATCAAGAAAACGACCGGCACGCCGATAGAGCATCTCCTCTGTCTCCACATCTGCCGGAATATGATTAAGGTCTACCTCTTTTATATAAAGTCCTGTCCAGCTCCCCCAATCTATCTCGCGAAGCAAATCCGTTGTCTCCCACAGCAAGTGCCTGTCCCCAATCACAATCCGGGTGGTATCCATACAGCGTTTTAAGTCACTGGAAATGACAGCATCCAACGGAATCTCTTTCAAAGAATCCCGCAAAGCCTCCGCTTGAGCAATCCCCTCTGCAGTCAACTGTCCCGGTAAATGCCCTTGGAATATACGCGCTATATTTTCTTCCGTCTGCCCGTGCCGGGCTAAATATAATGAAATCATACTTCTATGTTTTTTGTTACAAAGGTATAAGAAACAGAGCAATAAGGAACAATCCAATATTGTTTTTTGTACATTTGCAAAATGTATAATTACACAGTTATGATGAACAAAAGATGCTATTTATCCCTCTTTTTAGGCTGCCTCATCGGATTTATCGCCATCGGCTGTCAAAAAGAAGAGGATAATTTTGAGACCCCTACATCGGACAATGGGAAAGTGAACCAATGGATAGACAACGCCATGAGAGAAGACTACCTTTGGAATGACGATTTGCCCGGTAAATCATCACTCGACTTCGAAGCTTCTCCTGAAACATTCTTCACCTCATTACTCTCATCAAAAGACGGAAAAAAACTAAGTGACGGCTCGCACCACTACTTCTCTACGATAGAAAAGACTCCCACGAGCAAAGCACGTGCCGTATCGGAAGAAAATTCGTATGGCTTTGAATATATCCTTTATTCCATCAAAGACCAGAACTATTATTATGCCAGAGTGCTGTATGTCCTGCCCGGCTCCCCGGCCGCCGAAAGCGGACTGAAACGCGGAGACTGGATTATAGAAATCAACGGACAGAAAATTCACGCCTCTTCTACCTCTTTACAGTATGGAGGCAGTATCCGATGCACACTCGGCACCCTCAGACTTACAGAAGAAGGCAAATCCTATGCAATAGCCAAAAGCGGGGAAATAACAATCGGAGCCTCCCGCAGCATAGCCAATCATCCCATCTTGAAAGACTCTGTATACCACATCGGAGGGAAGACCATCGGTTATCTGTGCTATAACCATTTCACAAGCGGCCCCACCGGATTCGATGACCACACTTATGAAAACGAACTGAAAGACGTCATCGGCAAAATGAAATCACAACATGTCACGGAATTCATCATCGACCTACGCTATAATGGCGGAGGCAATCTTGCTACCCTGCAACTATTGGGCAGTATGCTCGTGCCTCCCCAAAATCTGAATGATATATTTCTGATAAAAGAGAACAACAAAGGAGAGAAAACGGATGTGGACTTCATCCGAGAAGTTCCTAACCTCAACCTGACAAACCTGTATGCCATCACAGGCAGATATACCGCCTCAGCTTCCGAAGCACTCATCAACGGGCTCTTCCCCTATATGGATGTTACATTAATCGGCAGTACCACCATCGGAAAGAATGTCGGTTCCACTCTCCACAGAAATGAAAAGCTGGGTTGGGATATATGGCCTATTACCATGAAACTATACAATAGCCAAATGGAATCGGACTATGAGGACGGCTTCAAGATTGAGAAATACCGCTACTTTGCCGACGAAATGTCATTGTCGATTAATGATAACTTTAAAGAACTGGGAGATACGAAGGAAATGCTTCTGAGCCATACGCTCAACATCATAGGGGTACAATCCACATCACAATCGAAAGTGCGCAACGCCGGAACCCCGGAAGACATACAACCTTTTTACTCATCACTGGAAAGGAAAACAGAGTTTGGGAAACTTTATAAATAAATCCTCTGCCATATATTGCAGATAATCAAAAAATAAATTACTTTTGTTTCACTAAAAAACAAAGCATTGATAATATATAACTTAAAATAAGAAAACAGTATGATAGACGCAAAGACTTGCATTAACGACGCACAAGAGAAAATGGATATGGCCGTTATGTATCTGGAAGAGGCTTTGGCCCACATCCGCGCCGGAAAAGCCAGCACCAGACTGCTTGATGGTATTCGTGTTGATTCTTACGGAAGCATGGTGCCCATCAGCAACGTAGCTGCAGTAACTACTCCCGATGCCCGCAGCATCGTCATCAAACCATGGGACAAGAGTATGTTCCGCATCATCGAAAAAGCAATTATGGATTCCGAGCTCGGCATCACTCCCGAAAATAATGGCGAAATTATCCGTTTAGGCATTCCCCCTCTGACAGAGGAACGCCGTAAACAATTGGCCAAACAGTGCAAAGGAGAAGGCGAAACAGCCAAAGTAAGTATCCGCAACGCACGCCGCGATGCCATCGACGCTTTGAAGAAAGCCGTAAAAGAAGGCATGCCCGAAGACGAACAGAAAAATGCAGAAGCCAAACTTCAGAAGGTACACGATAAGTACATTGCGAAGATTGAAGAACTGCTTGCCGAGAAAGATAAAGAAATTATGACCGTATAAAAGAACGAAGTGCGCGGATTAGTAATAAGAAATACAGGTAGCTGGTATCAGGTAAAGACGGAAGACGGACAGCTCATTGACTGTAAAATCAAAGGAAACTTCCGACTGAAAGGGATTCGTAGTACCAATCCCATTGCTGTGGGAGACTACGTGAAAATCATTATGAACAATGAAGGTACCGCTTTTATCAGTGAAATAGAAGACCGTAAGAATTATATTATCCGACGTGCCTCAAATCTTTCCAAACAATCACATATACTGGCCGCTAACCTCGACCAGTGTATGTTGATTATCACGATTAATTATCCTGAAACTTCGACTATTTTCATTGACCGCTTTCTAGCTACCGCAGAAGCATATCGCATTCCTGTCAAATTGGTATTCAACAAGACAGATAAGTATGACGAAGATGATTTGCGCTATCTGGATGCCCTGATAAACCTGTACACACACATCGGCTATCCCTGTTTTAAAGTTTCCGCACTGAACCACATCGGTGTAGACGAAATTAAAAAGGATTTGGAAGGTAAGGTCACACTCCTTTCCGGTAATTCCGGCGTAGGCAAATCCACTTTAATCAATGCCATTCTCCCCGAGAAGAACCTAAAGACAGGAGAGATATCCGATTACCATAATAAAGGGATGCACACTACCACTTTTTCTGAAATGTTCCCTATAGCGGGAGACGGATATATTATTGATACTCCGGGTATTAAAGGTTTCGGAACCTTCGATATGGAAGAAGAAGAGGTGGGACATTACTTTAAAGAGATATTCGAATATTCCGCCGACTGCAAATACGGTAACTGCACCCATCGCCATGAACCGGGCTGCGCAGTTCGTGAAGCAGTAGAAAAACATTTAATCAGCGAGTCGCGCTATACTTCTTATCTTAATATGTTGGAAGACAAGGAAGAAGGTAAATATCGCGCAGCCTATTAACAACCATGACTTTATGAAAAGACATCTTATCCTAGCCGCACTCTTTGCGATTGGTGCCACAAACCTGAATGCTGCTTCCCCCAAGAAAACAGCACCGGAAAAGAAAGGAGTAGAAACCATCAACCGTGCAACTGCCGAAGCACATATCGGATTCCTGGCCTGCGATGAACTGGAAGGGCGTGAAGCCGGATGGAAAGGTGGTCGCATTGCCGGTAACTATATCATTTCATGCCTGAAACAGATGGGACTGCAACCTCTATTTGACGATTATGTCCAACCTTTCGAGGTGTGCCATGCCGAACGTCAGGTGAAGAATAAACGCTGGCAAGTTCATCCCGATTCTATCGCCGCCCTGAAAAAAACAGTTCATCAGAAGCTGGACCTGCGCAATATTCTGGCAAAAATAGAAGGTAAGAACCCGAATGAGATTGTAGTTATCGGTGCACATTATGACCATCTTGGTTATGACCCGACTTTGGAAGGCGATCAAATCTACAACGGAGCAGATGACAATGCCTCGGGAGTGGCAGCCGTACTGCAAGTGGCACGCGCTTTTCTGGCAACAGGAGAGCAACCGGAACGTACTGTTATCTTTGCTTTCTGGGACGGTGAGGAAAAAGGCTTGTTAGGTTCGCGCTACTTCACGATGACCTATCCAGAACTAAAGAAAATAAAAGGTTATCTGAACTATGACATGATAGGGCGCAACAACAATGAAGAACAACCCAAAGGTGTCGTTTATTTCTATACCGCCGCTCATCCCGCTTTCGGCGACTGGCTGAAAAAAGACATTGAAGACTACCGCCTGCAACTGGAGCCCGACTATCGTGCATGGGACAACCCTGTAGGTGGAAGTGACAATGGAAGTTTCGCAAAAGAAGGGATACCTATTATATGGTATCACACCAACGGTCATCCAGACTATCATCTGCCGGGTGACGAAGCGGCAAAAATAAACTGGAACAAAACAGTAGATATCACAAAAGCTTCTTTCCTTGCCATGTGGAAACTGGCAAACGAAAAAAAATATTAAAAAGAAGCGCGGCGTTTAAACTTAACACCGCGCTTCTTTTCTAACCTTACAACGATGATTGTATTCATCGGAAATCAGATATCAGAAAGGCACATGAACAAACGAGTTAAATGGGGCATTATATTAATAATCGGAATAGGATTGTCCGGTTTAGGCATCTACCAATTCACCCCACACGAAAATGAAGAGTTAACGGCAGCCGATGCACTGCCCAGAGAGAATAAATCAAAGACACTGAAAGTGAATGCACAAGTCATTACACCGCACTTGCTAACCGATGAAATATTGGTGACAGGACGCTTGGTGCCTGACGAAGAAGTAAACCTCTCTTTTGAAACCTCCGGCAAGATTACCGAAATCTTTTTCACAGAAGGTAGCTCCGTCAAGCGCGGAGAGTTACTTGCCAAAGTAAACGACCGGCAATTGCAAGCTCAGCTCAAACGGCTGGAAGCTCAAATACCATTGGCAGAAGACCGTGTTTTCCGCCAAAATGCCTTGTTACAACGCGATGCTGTCAGTAAAGAGGCTTATGAACAGGTAAAAACAGAACTAGCTACCCTGAATGCCGACATTGAAAATGTAAAAGCAAGTATTGACATGACGGAACTCCGCGCTCCTTTCGATGGAATTATCGGATTAAGACAGGTCAGTGTCGGAGCTTATGCCTCTCCTACCACCGTAGTTGCCAAACTGACAAAAGTAAGCCCGCTGAAAGTAGAATTCGCCGTACCCGAACGTTACGCACGCGAAATAAAAAAAGGAATGAATCTGGACTTCAGGGTAGAAGGACGGCTCAACGCTTATCCTGCACAAGTATATGCCACAGAATCCAGTCTGGATATGGAAACTCACTCACTGAACATTCGCGCCATCTATCCTAACCGAAACGGAGAGTTATTGCCGGGACGATATGCCGATATTCAGTTGAAACAGAAAGAAATAGCAGATGCAATAGCTATCCCATCAGAAGCAATCGTACCCGAAATGGGAAAGAATAAAGTCTTTGTGTATCGCAACGGAGTGGCGGAACCGACCGATGTAGTTGTCGGTATCCGTACCGAGTCCGAAATCCAGATTGTCCAAGGTTTGGCTATCGGTGACACTATCCTGACTTCGGGTACACTACAATTACGAAAAGGCATGCCGGTTGAAATCCAGGCTTTTAACTAACCACAAAAAAATGCTTCTATGAATATATCCGAACTTAGTATTCGTAGGCCGGTGCTTGCTACCGTACTTACGATTATCATATTACTTTTCGGACTGATAGGCTACAACACACTGGGAGTTCGTGAATACCCATCTGTGGATAATCCTATCATCTCAGTTACTTGCAGCTATTCCGGTGCGAATGCAGATGTGATTGAGAACCAAATCACCGAACCTCTGGAACAGAACATCAATGGCATTCCCGGTATCCGTTCCCTGTCCAGTGTGAGCCAACAAGGGCAATGCCGCATCACGGTAGAGTTTGAATTATCTGTCGACCTTGAGACGGCAGCCAACGATGTGCGAGACAAAGTTTCCCGTGCACAACGCTATCTGCCGCGTGACTGCGACCCTCCTACCGTATCGAAAGCCGATGCCGATGCCGTTCCTATCTTGATGGTGGCTATCCAAAGCGACAGCCGTTCACTACTGGAACTCAGTGAAATAGCCGACTTAACGGTAAAAGAACAATTGCAAACCATATCGGATGTAAGCAGTGTTTCCATCTGGGGTGAGAAACGTTACTCTATGCGTCTGTGGCTTGACCCGACTAAAATGGCAGGTTACGGCATTACTCCGGTAGACGTAAAAAATGCAGTCACCAAAGAAAACATAGAGCTACCTTCCGGAAGTATCGAAGGAAACACTGTCGAACTGACTTTGCGTACAATGGGACAGATGCATACGGCTAAAGAATTCAATAATATTATATTGAAGGAAGTAAACGGCAATGTTATCCGTTTTAGCGATATCGGTTATGCCGAGCTCGGTCCTGCCGATATTAAAAGTTATATGAAAATGAACGGAGTCCCGATGGTGGGAGTTGTCGTGATTCCCCAACCGGGTGCCAACCACATAGAGATAGCCGATGCCGTATACCAACGTATGCAGCAAATGCAAAAAGACCTTCCCGAAGATGTGAAATACAGCTACGGCTTTGACAATACCAAATTCATACGCGCTTCCATTGACGAGGTAAAGACGACGGTATATGAAGCCTTCATACTGGTTATCATTATTATCTTCCTCTTCTTGCGCGATTGGCGCGTGACGTTGATTCCCTGTATCGTTATTCCGGTATCGCTTATCGGAGCTTTTTTCGTCATGTATATTGCCGGATTCTCCATTAACGTACTCACCATGCTGGCTGTCGTATTATCCGTTGGTTTGGTGGTGGACGATGCCATTGTAATGACCGAAAATATTTATATCCGAATTGAACGGGGAATGAAACCGTTCGAAGCAGGAATCGAAGGAGCAAAAGAAATATTCTTTGCCGTGATATCGACTACCATCACACTGGTTGCAGTTTTCCTCCCCATCGTGTTTATGGAAGGAACCAGTGGGCGCCTGTTCCGCGAGTTCAGTTTTGTTGTAGCCGGTTCGGTCATCATCTCCTCATTTGCCGCATTGACATTTACCCCGATGCTTGCCACCAAACTATTGGTGAAACGTGAGAAGCAGAGTTGGTTCTACCGAAAGACAGAACCGTTCTTTGAGGGTATGAACCGCATTTATGCCCGCTCATTGGATGCTTTCTTAAAAAAGCGTATGTTGGCTATCCCTATAACTCTATTGATGTTGATTGCCATCGGAATATTATGGAGTTATATTCCGGCAGAAATGGCACCGATGGAAGACCGTTCACAAATCAGCATTAATACCCGCGCAGCCGAAGGAGCCAGTTATGAATATATCCGCGATTACACCGAAGATATCAATAATCTGGTTGACTCTATCGTCCCTGATGCTGAATCGGTTACGGCACGTGTGTCAAGCGGTAGCGGTAATATCCGTATCACACTGAAAGACATAAAAGACCGCGATTACACCCAAATGGAAGTGGCCGAACGTATCTCAAAGGCTATCCGCAACAAAACAAAAGCCCGAGCCTTTGTCCAACAGCAATCTTCCTTTGGCGGACGCAGGGGAAGTATGCCTGTACAATATGTGCTGCAAGCCGTCAGCATTGAAAACTTGGAGAAAGTGTTACCCAAATTTCTAAGCAAAGTATACGATAACCCGACATTCCAAATGGCCGACGTCGACTTGAAATTCAGCAGTCCCGAAATGAGAGTCAATATCAACCGCGACAAAGCGGGAACAATGGGTGCCAGCGTGCGCGATATTGCAGAGACATTGCAATACGGCCTCAGCGGACAACGTATGGGCTACTTTTATATGAATGGAAAACAGTACGAGATTTTAGGGCAAATCAACCGTCAACAACGGAATAAACCTTCCAATATCAAGTCCATCTATATCCGAAACGACAAAGGAGAAATGATTCAGTTGGATAATCTGGTAGAATTCGTAGAGTCTGTAGCACCACCCAAACTTTACCACTACAACCGTTTTATCTCGGCTACCGTCTCTGCGGGACTTGCCGATGGAAAGACAATCGGACAAGGATTGGAAGAGATGGACAAGATTGCCTCCGAAACCTTGGATGACAGTTTTCGTACCGCACTTTCGGGCGATTCTAAAGATTATCGCGAAAGTTCGTCCAGCCTGATGTTTGCCTTTATACTGGCACTGATACTTATTTACCTCATTCTGGCGGCACAATTCGAAAGCTTCAAAGACCCGTTCATTATTATGCTGACAGTACCGTTGGCCATTGCGGGAGCACTTATCTTTATGTTTGCCGGCGGAATTACAATGAATATCTTCAGTCAAATCGGTATCATCATGCTGATTGGTCTGGTGGCAAAGAATGGTATCCTGATTGTAGAATTTGCCAATTTGAAGCAAGAATCGGGTGAAGACAAGATGGCGGCCATCCGAAATGCAGCCTTGCAGCGCCTTCGCCCCATCCTAATGACCAGTGTTTCCACCATATTGGGACTGATTCCTTTGGCTTTTGCAACCGGAGAAGGAACCAACCAACGTATCGCCATGGGTACGGCCGTTGTAGGCGGTATGCTTGTTTCCACTCTGCTCACCATGTACATCGTACCGGCTATTTATACTTATATTTCCACTAACCGAAAAGTTAAAACAGAAACCGTATGAAACGAATCATTATAACAATGTGTATCTGTCTGGCAGGAATAACCGGGATATATGCACAATACCCTTATACACTAAAGAAATGTCTGGAAGAAGGACTCGCCAATAACTATTCCATCCGCATCACCCGCAACGAAGAGCAAGTGAGCCACAACAATGCCACACTAGCCAATGCCGGTTATCTGCCTACACTCGATTTATCGGCAGGATATAGCGGTTCACTGGACAATACCGACAGTAAAAGCCGCAGCACCGGAAGCACCACCAGCGAACGCAATGTCTACGACCAAACCCTGCAAGCCGGACTGGACGTAAACTGGACACTCTTTGACGGATTTAACATCAGCACAACCTACAAGCAATTGAAGGAACTGGAACGGTTGGGAGAAACAAACACCCGCATCACGCTGGAGGATTTCATAGCCGGACTGACCGCCGAATATTACAACTACGTCCAACAAGAGATACGTTTGAAGAATTTCCTATATGCCGTATCACTGTCTAAAGAGCGTCTGCGTATCGTAGAAGAACGTTACCATATCGGTAACTTCTCCCGACTGGACTACCAGCAGGCAAAAGTAGACTTCAATGCCGACAGTGCACAATATATGAAACAACAAGAACTGGTGGTGACCTCCCGCATTAATCTGAATGAACTGATGGCTGTGCAAGAAGTCAACCGCCCCCTACGTCTCCATGATTCCATCATCACGGTCAATGACGTACTGAATTATGACGAACTGTGGTCTGCAACTCTGTCGACCAATGCCGGACTGCTCAGAGCAGACCAGAATACGACCATCGCCCAATTAGACTACCGGAAAGTATTGTCACGCAACTATCCTTATGTGAAACTGAAAGCCGGATATGGCTATACATTAAATAAATATGAGACTAACGCCACCAGCCGCAGAAGCAATTGGGGACTGAACGGAGGCATCACAGTAGGCATCAACTTATGGGACGGCAACCGACGCCGTGAGAAACGCAATGCCAGCCTTGCCATCCGCAATTCACAACTGGAACGCGAGCAACTGGAGCTGGGATTGAAGGCCGACCTAAGCAACTTATGGCAGGCCTACCGCAATAACTTGCGCCTGTTAAATCTGGAACGTCAAAATCTGGTTGCCGCCCGCGAGAACCATGAAATAGCCAAAGAGCGCTATCTGCTCGGCGACCTGTCAGGTATCGAAATGCGTGAAGCGCAAAAAAGTTTGCTCGATGCAGAAGAACGTATACTTTCAGCAGAATATGATACCAAGATATGCGAAATATCCCTGCTCCAAATAAGCGGTAAAATAACGAAATATCTCGAATAATCGTTATAGAGTTTACTGCGCGTTTGTATTTCAGGGCGGTAATCCGTACCTTTGCGCCCAATTATCACTAATTACGTTATAAAAAGATATGGGATTATTTATTAGAAAACCTTTTTCCATGCTTCAAGCCGAAGCAAACGAATCAGGCGAAAAGTCACTTAAAAGAGTATTAGGTGCATGGAGTTTGGTAGCATTGGGAGTAGGCGTGATTATCGGTGCGGGATTATTCTCCATCACAGGAACAGTAGCAGCAGGATATACCGGCCCTGCCATTACACTCTCTTTTGCCATTGCAGCCATTGGATGCTGTTTTGCCGGGCTATGCTATGCTGAATTTGCCTCGATGATACCCGTAGCTGGTAGTGCATATACCTATTCATACGCCACCATGGGAGAACTGATAGCATGGATAATCGGCTGGGACTTAGTTCTGGAATATACAGTAGCGGCCACCACGGTCAGCATCAGTTGGAGCAGATACCTTGTCGTTTTTCTCGAAGGAGTGGGAATCAACCTTCCGCACGCGCTCACAGCCTGCCCGTGGGACGGAGGCATTATCAATATTCCGGCTTTCCTTATCGTAGTACTGATGAGTATCTTCCTGATTAGAGGTACGGAAGGAAGTTCTATCTTCAACGGTTTCATCGTATTCCTGAAAGTAGCTGTCATACTCACTTTCGTGGTACTGGGCTGGAAATACATCAACGCAGAGAACTACACTCCTTACATTCCTGCCAACACAGGAACATTGGGAGAGTTCGGCTTGTCGGGTGTACTGCGTGGAGCCGCCATTGTATTTTTCGCCTTTCTCGGCTTTGATGCCGTAAGTACGGCCGCTCAAGAAACCAAGAACCCTAAACGGGATATGCCCATCGGGATACTCATGTCACTGTTAATCTGTACCATACTTTATATGGTCTTTGCCCATGTAATGACAGGAGTCGCCCACTACACCGACTTTGCCGGCCAACAAGGTATCGCACCTGTAGCCGTAGCCATCGACCACATGGGACATGCAGATGCAGCCGGCATCATTCATCCCGATTACCCATGGCTGAACCGCGCCATCGTACTCGCCATCCTTTTCGGTTATTGTTCTGTCATTATGGTTACTTTATTAGGGCAAAGCCGTGTCTTCCTCAGCATGAGCCGTGACGGATTATTGCCGCCTTTCTTCTCACATATCAATGAGAAATTCCGTACACCGGCACGCAGCAATCTGCTGTTCATGATTATTGTAGGATTGCTGGCCGCATTTGTTCCGGCACGCGTAGCCGGTGAGATGACCAGTATCGGGACTCTTTTTGCTTTTACCCTAGTTTGTGCAGCCGTTTTGATTGTCCGCAAAAGTATGCCTGAAGTGCATCGTGCCTTTAAGACACCCTTTGTGCCGGTAGTGCCTATTTTGGGAATCCTGACCTGCCTTTGCATGATGCTATTCCTTCCGGCGGATACCTGGATTCGATTGGTATTGTGGATGCTGATTGGTTTGGACATCTATGCCTGTTATGGAGTAAAACACAGCAAACTGGAGCAGCACATCCCCCGCCGACGCGGACTTACCATACTCAACATGATAGGTATTGCCTTATCTGTCTTATCCGTTATCACAGGGTTATGGCATCAGCAGACAGTAGGCTGGGACGAAGATAAAACTTTGCTTATTATCTCATTCGTCTTCGCTTTTACTCACTGTGCTTTCTATATGGTACGCATTTGGAGACAGACTTCCCAAAAGAAATAAAAAAAACAGAAGACGCAACGAATATCGTAAAGGCAGTTTCACCGCCATAAAAAGGAATGAGGGTGTGTCAAAACTAAACCGAGCTATCCCATCGTCAGCTGTAGGGGCAGGGTTTGCCTGCCCGAAGACACAAAGCAAACTGTTTTCGGGCGAGCGAACCTCGCCCCAACGAACGAAACGACAGCATTATCCACGTTTTGACACAACCCTATTGTTATTTATAAAAGAGTATATTGCTTATTTACAGTTACCCAAGCAACGCGGTTTCAACTGTTTGAAGAAATCGTTCCCCTTATCGTCTACCAAGATGAATGCAGGGAAATCTTCCACTTCAATCTTCCAAATGGCTTCCATACCCAGTTCAGGATATTCCACACATTCGATGCTCTTGATATTGTTTTGTGCAAGGATAGCAGCCGGTCCACCGATAGAGCCCAAATAGAAACCACCATGTTTCTTGCAAGCATCGGTTACTTGCTGGCTGCGATTACCTTTTGCCAACATAATCATGCTGCCTCCATGCTCTTGGAACAAGTCCACATACGGGTCCATACGTCCTGCAGTGGTGGGGCCCATAGAACCACACGCCATGCCTTCCGGTGTTTTAGCCGGACCAGCATAATAGATAGGATGGTCTTTAATATATTGAGGCAAATCTTCGCCGCGGTCCAAACGTTCTTTCAACTTAGCATGAGCAATATCACGGCCAACGATGATTGTTCCGTTCAATGAAAGGCGGGTAGCTACCGGATATTTAGTCAATTCTTTCAGGATATCCGCCATCGGCTGATTCAGGTCTATCTTTACAGCATCACCTTCACCTGCTTCGCGAAGTGCTGCCGGAATCAATTCACCCGGTTTGTCATCCATCTTTTCAATCCAGATACCGTCTTTGTTGATTTTACATTTAATATTACGGTCGGCAGAGCAAGATACCCCAAGCCCAATCGGACAAGAAGCACCATGACGGGGCAAACGGATAATACGAACATCGTGTGCCATATATTTACCACCAAACTGAGCTCCCAAACCAATCTTGTAAGCCTCTTCCAATACTTGCTTTTCAAGTTCTACGTCACGGAACGCACGTCCGTATTCATTACCCGTAGTGGGCAATTCATCATAATAATGAGTGGATGCCAATTTCACTGTCAGCAAGTTCTTTTCAGCCGATGTACCGCCAATTACGAATGCAATATGATAAGGAGGACAAGCAGCCGTGCCCAAAGTTTTCATCTTTTCTACCAAGAACGGTACCAAAGTAGCCGGATTCAGCACAGCCTTCGTTTCCTGATATAAATAAGTCTTATTGGCAGAACCGCCACCCTTAGTAACACAAAGGAAGTGATATTCCATGCCCTCAGTAGCCTCCAAGTCAATCTGTGCGGGCAAATTACATTTAGTATTCACCTCATCATACATATTCAGAGGAGCATTCTGAGAGTAACGCAGATTCTCTTCCGTATAAGTCTTATACACACCTTCAGAAAGAGCTTCCTCATCGCAATAACCAGTCCAAACCTGCTGGCCTTTCTCACCGTGGATGATAGCTGTACCGGTATCTTGGCAAAGCGGTAATTTACCTTTGGCAGAAACTTCCGCATTACGCAAGAAAGTCAAGGCTACATATTTATCATTGTCACTAGCTTCGGGATCGTTCAGAATCTTAGCAACCTGTTCGTTGTGCGAACGGCGGAGCAAGAACGAAACGTCGCGGAATGCAGCATTTGCCATTGCAGTCAAACCTTCTTTTGCAATCTTCAAGATAGGTTTTCCTTCAAACTCACTTACTGACACATAGTCCTTGGTCAGCAAATAATACTCAGTTTTGTCAGGTCCCAAATCGAACATGGGCTGATAGTGGAACGGAGGTGTTGCCATAATGATACTTATTTTAGTTAATTAGTTATTAGTGTCACAAAGGTAGCAACTATTATCGAAATTTTTCCTTAATTAGCGTAAAAACTTTCAGAGAATGTCCTTACCTTTGCCGACTCATTATTTAATAACCTAATATTATATATGGAAAGAACAGGCAAATTACTTTTTATCACTTCTTTATTTTTATGTCTTTTCGGTCTGAAAGGGTGGAGCCGCGACAGAGCCACCAACCAACCGGACAGTCTGGAACTCCGGCTCATGGAAATCTATACCAAGCGAGAAGTCATGATTCCGATGCGTGACGGAGTACAGCTCTACACTGCTATTTACGAACCAAAAGACAACAGTCGGAAACACCCCACACTGATGATGCGTACCCCTTATTCGTGCAGTCCATACGGAGAAAGATTTGACGATTATCTGAAAACCGCATTGAAAAAGTACGTGGACAACAACTACATCATTGTCTTTCAGGATGTACGCGGGCGCCATAAGAGCGAAGGGGACTTCGTGCAACTACGTCCGTTAAACAAAAATAGGAAGGGGAAAAAGAATAAGAAAAATATAGATGAATCCACCGATACTTATGACACCATCGAATGGTTGATTCATCATACTCACAGCAACGAGCGAGTGGGAACCTGGGGCATCAGCTATGAAGGTTTCTATGCCACCATGACCGCCTCATGCAATCATCCGGCATTAAAAGCCGTTTCACCGCAAGCACCGGTCACAGACTGGTTCAGAGGAGACGACCGCCATCACAATGGCGCATTTACCCTCCTGCAAACCACTAATTTTCTCCCCCGTCTGGAAGGTCGCAACATGGGAAAAGGTGTAATGCATCAGATTGTGAAAAACGATGTATATACTGATTTCCTGTCTATCGGCACATTTAAAGATATAGACAATCTGGTGAAAGATACGACTGAAACCATGTGGAACGATATCAAAAGCCATCCCAACTTCGACGAGTTCTGGAAAGAACGAGATGCACGTACCTCTTGCTACAATCTGAAACCGGCTATATTGGTAGTGGGAGGGCTGTATGATTCAGAGGATTGCTATGGTGCATGGAACTTATACAAAGCAATCAAAGAGCAGTCTCCCGAAACCGACCTTTATCTGACTTTCGGTCCTTGGTGGCATGGTGCTTGGACCCGCCGCAATTTCCAAAGTATCGGAAATGTCTATTTCGGCAAAAGTACTTCAGCTTATTATATGGATGAAATTCAGTATCCCTTCTTCCGTTATTTCTTGGAAGGGGAAGGAGAAAAACCCGAAAAGCGGGTAAACATATTCTATTCCGGTGAAAACGAATGGAAGACTTATGAAGAGTGGCCTGCAAAAGAAATGGTTCCGACTCCTTATTATATTCATGCCGACGGCTCAGTATCGACTCAGGCACCGACCGAAGAAAAATCGTATACAGAATATGTATCGGATATGTCACGACCGGTTCCTTATACAGCCAATCCGACTACTTACCGCACATTGGAATATATGATTGACGACCAACGTTTTGCCGCTTCACGCCCAGATGTCATTACCTTCATGACCGAACCGTTGCAAGATACACTCACATTGGCAGGCCCCATCGGGGTAGAGCTCATGACAGCCATAAGCAGCACCGACGCAGACTTCATGGTGAAAGTAATTGATGTTTACCCCGAAAGATTTGAATATCCACAAGAAATACGCAAACAACTGAAAAGCAACTATCCCATGAGCGGATTTCAGCAAATGGTCCGCGGCGAATTGTTCCGAGGACGTTTTCGGGAAGGGTTCGACACACCCAAACCTTTCAGGCCGGAAGAAATTACACAGGTCAACTATACGTTGTACGATGTAGCCCACTCTTTCCTGCCCGGACACAGGCTGATGATTCAAATCCAAAGTTCATGGTTCCCCATTATTGACCGCAACCCTCAGAAGTTCATAGACACTTATCATTGCGGAGTGGAGGATTTTGTGATGAAACAAAGCATTAAGATATTTCACCAGCAAGGCGCAGCAACTAGATTACTACTTCCGGTAGTAAAGAAGAAGTAGGACAGCAACAGGAGGAAGATTGTCCTACAGGCAAATATACTTATTTATAGAATCTGTTTTAGGCACAGAAAACATGGAACTTACGGAATAAGAAAAAATAATCCGTGTTTGTCCCTGAGTTCTGTGCCTAAAAGAAACTCTTAACAGTCTATTGAAGCATTCATCCTCCTATATTATTCCAGGCACTCATCTAAGTCACGTATCAACTGTTCCTTATCCAAATGCTGACCAATGAAGACAATCTTCTGCATACGATCACCGTATTTATCATCCCAATCACGCAGTAGGCCCGGTTCCTGACGCATCACTTCCATCAACTCCTCTTCCGGTGCCGTGGCATACCACAAGCCTGCTTCTTTCAGTTTCTTCTGCACACCGGCTTGTTCAAAAAGGAAAGACATATCAGGGTTATTGCTAAAATAGCATACACCTTTGGCACGGATGATATTGCGACTCCATTTGGTAGCAACAAAACGGTCGAACTTATGAATATCGAACGCAGGACGGCGGTAATAGACAAAAGTACCGATGCCGTATTCTTCCACTTCGCCGCCTTCGTGATGATGATGGTGATGATGGTGCTCATCATCGTGGCCTATGTGATGAGCGTTCTCTTCGTGTTCCTCTTCATGCTCTTCGTGATGATGATGGTGATGTTCATGTCTTTCGGCCTCTTGTTTCTGCTCTTCCGTAAGTGCTCCTTCTATTCCGCGCACCCAACCGGCAGAAGTGGCAGTATGCTCAAAGTCAAACTTTCCGGTATTAATAATCTTATCCAAACCAACCCCAGCATAATCACATTCTATTATTTCGGCAACCGATTGCAAAGTACGGATAATCTGCTTAATACGCTCCAATTCCTCACGCTTCACTTCCGAAGCCTTATTCAACAGGACAATATTACAGAATTCAATCTGCTGGATAATCAGATTTTCAATATCTTCTTCATCAATACCTTTACGAGTTAAATCATTGCCGCACGAAAACTCACTTTGCAAACGCAAGGCATCCACTACAGTCACAATGCAATCCAACCGACATGAACCATGTACAGCGTTCATCCCTGAAATAGAACAAATGGTCTGTGCAATAGGAGCCGGTTCGCAGACACCGCTTGCCTCAATGACAATATAATCAAAGCGTCCCAATTTCATAATGTCATCTATCTGCTCTACCAAATCCATCTTAAGGGTGCAGCAGATGCAACCATTCTGAAGTGCCACCAAACTATCGTCTTTCTTATCTACAATTCCACCTTTCTGAATTAAGTCAGCATCAATGTTCACCTCACCAATGTCATTGACTATAACTGCGAACTTGACACCACGCTTATTAGTGAGAATATGATTGACCAACGTCGTTTTTCCACTGCCCAAATAGCCGGTCAGCAGTAATATAGGTATTTCTTTTATTTTCATGCTAATTATTATTTTATTGTATTCACATTCAGAATCCTTCGCTTCTTTAGCTACAAAAAGCCAATACGTTCTATCAATTCATTGCCTAAAGCCGTCTTGACCTCGATATGCTGCAACACGGCAGTCACAAATGGGTTGCTTTCAAAGACACCGCGTACCTGCTCAAAGTCCTGTTCTTTTTCCTCTCGCGAACCATCTGCGCCAAATCCGGTCATGGCAGACAAAGAAAACTCTTTCTTGGCATCTGCATAAACCATTTTATCGAGTTCCACTACTGCTTCCTGCCATTGTTTCACAATAGCAACCACATCTTTAGCTGTAATGGTTTCGGATTGCAAATGGTAATATTCGAGCATCTTTCCATACGCCCAAGTCCACTCATAGGTATAATAGTTATGATGCATTTCTACAAAACGTTCATGTATTTGGTCTACATTAGTCAATACACCCGATTCTATATCTGCCATCAACTTTTCTATTTCACTCTTCGGAGCTATCAAGCCTGAGATATCCACCCATTCCCCTGTCCCTGTTTCTGTATCAGGAATTAATCGGGCACGGATTTCTTCATCACTTGCAAAATGCATCTCCTCCAAACGCTTAATCAAAGAATTACCCAAGAACTTATGAATGGCAAGTTCATAAAAACGAATACCATTATTTAAAGACGAGTTTTTAATTTTCGCACTTTGATAAGAATAAGTTTCAGAGGTCTCACCGGAAACCCTTCGCAATTCCTTCAGGATATCACGTCCCTTCATCATTTTCTGGATGGTATAAGGGCTTAAAAGATTATAATTGATTTGGTCTAAGCGATTCGAATCTTTCCGCTTGTCCCGCTTCGGCCATTTTTGGGCATCACGAATCGTTCCTACACTACGCAGATTTACCCCCGGCACTAAATAGGTAGTATTTTGCTGTTCTATCAAATAGGAAAAAGGAAGGTTGGACGTATCCGAATGATTCACATGACGCCCCATTACCAAAGAAAAAGCGCCGACTCTTGCCGGCCACAGAATATAAGAATCAGAAGTAGTCTTTGCTCCCCGTTCCATTGCTCCCTGATGGATTGGGCCCAATTTATACATGTGATTACTCTGATTAGAACCCGAACCTGCATTCATAAACGAGAACATGCCGGCAATAAGCAATGTGGATTTATGGTGGGTAACGGTAAACGGCCCTGCAAAGATGGCACAGGCTTCTCCGTTCTCTTCCTGACAATTGCTGAAAAACAATGAATCGGATGCAGAATAATTATGTCCCAAATGACAGGCTTGACCAATAAAACAACGAGTCAGCATGGTACCATCCTCTATACTGGAGCCACTAGACACAATAAAATCGTCGCAGACCACACCATATCCAATATGAATCGGAGCTGTCTCATTACTGTTCAAACTTCCATTCTTCAAACGTCCGGCCCCTTCTATCTTACAATAATTACCGATACGCACATTCTTTATATATCCGGCATCTACAATTGTTACATGGTGTCCGATAGAACCTGTCTCGGATGCATTCTCTTCCGCATATTTATCGATAATCGCTTTCATCCGGCAAATCAATTCGGGACGATGGCGGTACAGTGCCATAATATAAGATTGATGAGCCGACAAACGGTCATGAATAATTACTTCACGTCCTCCTGTCTCATTCAGAACAGCTACCTCCACCCCATTGCCGAACTTAGTCTTGCCGTCTACCAGTATAATATCGACATTTTCAATGAAAGTATAATCACCAATCACATAATTGGCTATGTAATTCTTAATATTCTCGATACAACAATTATCGCCCACTGTCACATTGTGCAACGTCGTATGAAACAAACCCGAATGTTTGCACATACCACCAGCAAGGATAAACTCCTCTTCAAAGACTCCCAACTTCACCTTTCCTGAGAAACGGGTATGGTAAATATAGTCGGTCTTAAAATTCTCTACTACTTCAACGTCCGCCCAATTGACAGCCGTACATGAGTGTTCTTTCAGTTGTTGTATTTCCTGCAGTGTCAGTGAACGATAAGTATTCATAACCGGTATATTTTATATCTCTGTTTCGTCATAAGTCTGATAAAGAAAATCATTATATGGATACTTTTGCACATGGAGTTCCCTCACCTTATTATATATGATATTCTTCAGTTCTTCCAAATTGGTTTTCTCTTTTGCCGAAATGAAAATACAATTATCATTTAATTTAGCCATCCACGTTTTCATCAATTCATCCAAAGTAATATTCTCCTTTGTTTTAGGAGTCAAATCATCTTCAGGCTTCTCAATATAAGTGTATGCATCAATTTTGTTAAACACAATCATGGTAGGCTTACCACCGGCACCTAAATCTGCAATGGTTTTATCTACTACTGCTATTTGTTCCTCGAAATCAGGATGCGAGATATCCACTACATGAATCAGCAAATCCGCTTCACGCACTTCATCCAATGTCGATTTAAAGGAATCGACCAAATCTGTCGGCAACTTACGGATAAACCCTACTGTATCCGTCAAAAGGAAGGGCAAGTTATCAATTATAACCTTACGCACAGTCGTATCCAAGGTAGCAAACAACTTGTTTTCTGCAAATACTTCACTTTTTGAAAGCAGATTCATCAATGTAGATTTTCCTACGTTGGTATATCCTACCAATGCCACACGTATCATTCGGCCACGGTTCTTCCGTTGAGTAGTCTTTTGCTTATCAATCTCCGCCAAACGCTCCTTCAATAGAGACATACGGTTCAAGATAATACGACGGTCCATTTCCAACTGTGTTTCACCCGGTCCGCGCAAACCTACAGAACCTTTTCCACCACCGGCACCAGAACCGCCACCCTGACGTTCCAAGTGTGTCCATAAGCGTTGCAGACGAGGAAGCATATATTTGTATTGGGCCAACTCCACTTGAGTTTTGGCATTTGCCGTTTGCGCACGCATGGCAAAAATATCAAGAATCAGCGAAGTACGATCAAGTATCTTCACCTTCAGTTCAGCCTCAATATTCCGTATCTGCTTTGCAGAAAGTTCATCATCAAAAATCACCATTCCGATTTCTCGTTCTTCCTCTTCCTCCTGATGAATATATTCTTTGATTTCTTCCAATTTCCCTTTACCAACATAAGTCACAGAGTTGGCAGACGGTAACTTTTGAGTATACCTCTTCACAACCGTCGCTCCTGCCGTTTCCGCCAAGAACTCCAATTCGTCCAAATACTCCATTGTCTTCCGTTCATCCTGAGTCTGTGTTATAAGACCTACCAGGATAGCCGTTTCAACTTGTGCTTCAGATATTACAAATTCTTTCATTTATCTATGATTATAAATAAGTTCGCGACAAATATAACAAAAAAAGAGGATGAACGTTGAACGTTCATCCTCTTTTTTATGATTCTTCTGAGATATGAATCCTCCTGTTTAATTCTATAAAAGCCCTAGAACATGGTATCTTTTTCATTAAACAGTTTTTTCTCATTCATTCTTATCACTTTTCCGAACTTTTTCAACGCCTCAACACTTATATCTTTGGGATTTCCCATAATTCCAATGACAATCGGCTTTCCCTTTATATTCTTCTGGTAATACTCCACAATATCGGGGAATGTCAGGGAATCAATCCGGGGCAGCTCCTCTTTGGCAGGATCATCCGTATAGCCCCTGCGTTTCCATTCCGCTATCTGGAGACTCAGGTTACGAGAGTCAGGATGACTGGTCAGGGCGGACTGACGCAGGTAACTCTTTATGTTGTCAATGCGTTCCGGACGCTCAGGCATATCCGTCAACAGTTTCATATATAAATCAACGGCATCGACCGCCTTGTCGTTCTGGGTACCGATATAACCGGAGAAATAAGTTTGTGCTCCCGGCAGTCCGCGCGAGGAGGCAAAACCGTAAGCGGTATACGCCATCGAGTTCTTTTCACGGATCTCATTCATTATCAATCCGCTGAAACCGCCACTGATATACTGGTTGAAAGCCTCACGCCTCACGTTCTCCTCCCGGTTATAATCCCCCATGGGAATATAGAAATAAATCTGGCTCTGCTGGGCATCAGTGTTGGGAAGGAAATAAACCGTATTC
>NZ_JADNRM010000019.1 GCF_021730445.1 Phocaeicola faecalis
TGGTGTTCTTCACCAAAGGAACAGTCACCACTTGTTGGGTTGCCGCGCGGGTAAACGACTGTTTGGTAACCTCGCCATGCCACAAAGAAGAAAGTTTGCTGCTTACCACAGCGCTTCCGTCGGCTGCGCGAGAGTAAATGCGGTCCATTTTACATTGAAGTTCTTCCAACGAAGACACTCCCTGCGTAATCAAAGGAACGGAGAATGAGGCCTCATCGCTCAGACCCGCCCATGTTATAAGGTGGTAATCGCCCGGCTCCATATCGACCACCATCGAGTAGCCGTCGGCGGCCAAAGCATCGCCTGCCTCANCTCGCGAGAGAAAGCATCGGCATACTTCATGTTATAATCATACTTAAACTTCACCCTGTATTCCACAGAGCAGTCCACATCGTCTTCGTCCAAAATACTGTCGCATGACGTGGCTGTGAACCCTACTGCCACAGCCATCATTGTAGTACATGCGAACGTTCTACTTAATAAACCCTTAATCTTCAATAAACCCTTAATCTTCATATCTTTGTTCCTTTCCGGCCCAGCACTGAGCTCTTTCTTTTATTGTTCATCACTGATGCAAAGATAAAGACTTTCCACTACGGTGTCCGTCGGTGTTTTCGGCAAAATAAGGTTGGCAAAATGTGAAGAGTGGGTATTAACGGCATTATATGGGGCATTTCCTTCACTTTTGAATAATATACCTGTCCTAATGAAAGAAAAGCCCCCCTCCGGTTTCTTATTTATTTTTGAAGAAACACGGAGGGGGACTTCTTTTTTACTTAACTGTTAAATCATTCAGCTGGGAATTACTCCATCCAGTTCCGAGAGCCACTCTTGGAAACCGTTTTGAAGAGTATATCTCAGCACATATTCTTTATGACTGTAACTGATAACCAAGTCTTGAGGTATACGGTCAATATCCACTATGGCACGTGCAAGCCACAGCGTATTGTCCATGACATAGCGTTCCAATGAGATGCCGGTCATTATCCGGCTCAAGAAATATGCAGACCGTTCGTAAACATACCATTTGCCTTCGTCCCCTTCCTGATAGATGTATATCAAGCCGGAGTTATCCAGTTCTCTTTCCAATACTTTTACGACCTCACACATGATAATTTTCCTTTTTTTAATCGTTCTTTAGCAACAGCATTTCCGAATCAGAGCATAGAGCGACAAACCAGCTCGCATTGAGCAGCAGATTGAGGTCTACCTCCACCTTCTCCAGCATGACACCGTAGAAGGAGCACACATGGTTTTTCAGCTCTACAGCCCCGGCAGCCAACTTCTTAAGCAGAACTGCCGAACGGTCGTATGCATACCATTTACCATTCTCTTCATACAAGTACACTTCCGAGCGACTTGATGATTCTCTATCCATGATTTCAAAAATATCCATAGTATTGTTATCTCCTTCTAACTATTACTTATACATTACGGAATCTTAATCTCTACTTTTTTTCTAATGTTCCCACTATAAATATACAAAATTCGAGTATCATTCCGTGAAACTTCACTCTTATCAATAAAGACCCACACAGATTGAACTGTCTCCGCTGCTTCTCCTGTTCTGGGTGCCCAACTGCTCAATGTCAAAGAGACACCGTCAGGAAGAGTTTCTGTCTTCCATCCAGACACATTGTTCGTCACTACCCTGATACAAGCCACATAGTGAGTTCCTGCCATATTAAGATAAGCATCAATCTTTCCCGCTGTTACTCCGAGATAAGTATAGTTGTCAGTTGTGATATCCATTACTCCCAAATCATCAATAACCATCAACTTTCCTGCATCTCCAATCTCATTATCCGCCTTTTCAGTCTCTACTGCTTCCTTTAAAGAAGAATACCCGGAGGTGGCTGTCACATAATCCATCTTAAATACATAGCGATGATTGCGTTGAATATTTTCCAATCGCTCATACTTAATACCTCCTGTAGTAGTAATACGCTTTATGAAATCCAAATGATAAAATCTGGATACACTCTCACCCGTGTATTTACCTTCCACAATAACAAAGCTCTTATTTGTACCATTTACCCCGGCCCTTTCGGGAATATAGACTGATGCTATATTACTCTCTGCCATTCCTTCTACCGGAGAATCCAACAATTCATCCTGAGTATTGATTATACCGGCTGAGTAAACCGTTCCATGCTCATTCACATTATACACATATATCTTCTCGAGCGTGAAATGGTCAGCAGCAGTCGTTGCATCCACCTCTACTTTTGCCATAGCCCGCAGCAAAGTTATGCGCCCCTCAGCGCCCAATTTTACTTCAAACTCACCATCAGTTTCGCCATAAAGAGGCATCCTATCAACATTATAGTTAAACTCGGTAGAGGCTAATTGATTTTGTACTTCTGTCAAGGAAGTATTCACAGCCGGAGGATTCACATCTACATTGGCTATCATCACCAATCTCACCTGCTTGTATTCTTCAGACAAAAGAAGATACATTTTTCCGCTTGCGCTATCGTATGACACTTTAGGATAGGTACGAGTAGTCCCATCTGCCTCTTCTTTAGAGTAAGTATCTCCTTTATTGACAGCTTCTTTAAACAAGCCGCCATTAAACACCCATACCGTATAATCATCTACCTGTTGATCATCCGTGATAGCTCTGCCCGACGGTAAACTGGCCAATGGCACTGCGACATTAAAAGCGACTTGTATATTCTTATCACTTCCATGCCCTGCATCTACCTCCTCTATGGGGCTATTTGCCTCCGTGCAACTGATTAAGCCGACCAGCAGCAGGAACAAGAATGCTATATTAATATTCGTTTTCATATATACAATTTCGTTTATTGTTATTTTTTTATCTCACCGTCACAGTTACATAGCGCGGTTCCGTTTCATTAGCAATCTGGAATCTAAGCTTTGTTGTCTCCCCACTATGTCCGCTTTCCAACATCTTCAGCGTAATGGCGCTACCCAGACCTTTATCAGCTGTTCCTCTGTCCGGAGTTACTTGCAACCATGGTGCTCCCGGGTCTGTCATTTCCCAATCGGCGTTGACAGAAATGATTTTTATTGTTGTCGTACTTCCTTCGCTGCTGCCAATAGTGGCAGTTTCTGTCAATGAATTGATATCCCATTTTGTCTTTGCACGATCACGAACGCAACGCACAGCACCGGCATAATGAGGTTCTGCTTTAATATTCGACTGAGTCAAACCATGAATATGACGACCACTGCCTCCTCCACCTGTTTCTGTTCCATGCAAAAACATTGCAGCCGGAATAGTTCTCCCATCCTCATTCTCTACTGATGAATTAGTCCATAAAAAACTATTTACTGTTATGGAAGAGCCTCGCTGTATTCCAATGGTTTTTCCATCAGATTTAAACCCAAAGCCTTTTGTCGGATCATAAGCACCTGTCAGCGGAAGCCATGTTACTGTAGGATAATCTTTATCCAAAGTATACATATCACCATCACCATTTAATTTATCAGTATAATTTCCTCCTTTAATTAAAGGCTTTTCAATTTGCTGATAATTCAAATAAAATCCATAATACTTAGCATCCTCTACATAATTACCTGTAAATCTATGCATACCATCGTTTATTCCATATTCTTTAACGGAATGAGGTATATAAATAAGGTTTTCGTTCCAATTATCTTTTTCACTAGTTCTAGTTACTTCCCAAGAAGTAGTCTCTATTGCCTCATAAACCACATAAGTACGATTGCTCTTGCTATCATTATAGATGATATATGGAGGAGTATCAATAACCTCCCAAGAAGTTTTGTCTGTACGTTTATAACGTATAGGTTTTCCAAAGTTCTTACTGTTTGACTTTGCTTCCACTTTTAGTTTGCTTTCAAGAAGTTGACCATTTGTCCATACTGTCTCTTTTTTAGTAAACACAAATGCATCTACCGGTGGAACTCTATACCCTACAGGACACGGATCATAAACAGTCTTTGAGCCAAGGTCTTTTACAGTAGCGCTTAATCCGCCATTTGTTCCCCACAAATAACCTCCCTCTTTTGCCAATGTCGACAATCCTTCCGCTTGACCTCCGGAGACCTTTCCATAAACCAATTGAGTAGGATTGGCAATTGTTTCTTCTATAGCTGTAGGCTTTTTACTACTAACAGTGGAATAGTTTATCACTCCCCACTTCTTATAATAATGTACTACAGGCAATGTACCATCACCCCCAAAATCATCATTAGAATAGCCCGCTCCAATAAATGGGTCTTTGCGCCCCCATTGATACAACAATCCCATGGAAGCCACGCTGTTATTAGTGCCAGGTCTATTACTCAGTGCACCCAAATTACGGTCAAGCACATCATAATCATTCAAAGTCCAAGATTCCACATATTGCTCTTTCACTTCCTGAGTCTGTGAATCAATCATGTCCGGACATACCCAAATATGCCATGACCAAATCACTTCTTCCGAACTATTGAATGCACCAATCAATGCATTACCTCCCTTTACACCACCAATCGACGCACCATTAAGGCTTACTTCATATTTAATAGAGTTGGTTTCTTTATTATAATCCACTAAAGTCAACTCGCCTGCAGTATTACTAACTGTATTACCATTAGGGTCTTTTAGCTTTACCAATCCTCCATTAGTTTCCCAAATAATACCTATTTTAGCAGGTTTCAATGAAGCATCTCCCTCATTAGGGATGATGTTATGATCTTCCGGTTTAATACCATCGTTTCCATTACCTTTGATAGAAACAATCAATTCATTCTCACCCTCACCTACAATATAACAGTTTGCAGTAGGTGGTTGAGGCATAATGACGGTAATTTCTTTTCTGATATTACCAGCCATCACATAGAATCTGGAAACACGAGATATTCCCCTGTTTATTTTCTTGGGCGAAATAGATACAGTTGCAGTGATATCACTCGTACCTGCTTCACTGCTGATATTCAGCCAACTCAAATCATCGCTATCATTAATCTTGATAATCTCCCAACCATCACTGTAATCTGTCCATATATCCAATGTCTTTTCACGAAGATCACTATAACTATCAAACTTTATCACACTCTTGTCCGTGGTCAGTGTATATTGGTCAGGAATACCACGCATAGACTCCGTTGTCCATTCACCCACCACCAAAGCAGAAATCACATCCTTATCCAATGCCTCATCAGGAGTGGGAGTTCCCGGATTCTTGACAGCCGTAATATTAAATACATAAGAATGATTCCGGATGATATCAAACGGAGTGACTTCACCCGTTTCATCATCTTCCATATCAATGCGATAATAACTCATTCCGTCTTCTTCCATCAATCCTTCACCGGTAAATACACCGCCTACTACTATCTTCAAAGCACTCTTCCCTTCGCCGGGAGTTTTATTATTGGCTTCGGATACATAAATCCTATTCAGACATTTCTGTGCTGCACCATCAGCAATTGTATATTTCAACCGTTCGCTTATAGCGCGCTGTCCAGAAGTTGCAGGAACTTCCGGTTCCGTATATTGGTCGTCTGCACCGAGAACCTTGGTAGGAGCAACACAATAACCCTGAGTGTTTACATAATATACATATATTTCTTTTAAAGTAAAATTGCCAGCACTATTCTTCACACCCATCTTTGCCACACCACGATAAATGTTGCAATTCAGATTGGTTATTTGTGAAGCCAAAGTAGTCGTCACTTCTCCGTGCATTGGTAAATAACGTTGAGTTACATCCCATTCGGAAGTAGGATAAGTATATATCAACCTTTCGTAAACCTCTTGTTTAGACTTGCCAATCTTGCTTTTCAGCATTTCTAAAGCATCGCTGATTCCGTTCTGCTTCAAGTTAGCAAGTACGGCCAAAGTAATCTTTCCTTCCAATGGAACCAATGTACCTTCCAATGTCCGCTCTGCTTTACCCTGAGCATTATTATCAGTAAAGTGAAGGTCGGATACCACATGTTGTAATACCCCATCCTTATCAAACTCCAAAGCATAAACATCGTCATCAGCTATATAGCGCTGCTCATCTGTTGTATTGTCTATTCCACCTTCAGTATAATCACCGGCAGCACGCAATGCACCTTCATCGGTTCCTCCGGACAGAGACAAGGTCAGCTTGAAGGTAGGAGAAGAAGTCACTTTACCGCCTCCGTCTACCAAATTCTCATCGGCACACGAAGCAAGCCCCATCCCACAGACAACCGCCAATATTATATATGATAACCATTTCTTCATAATTTCTTTTTGTTATGCGTTACACATTACATATTCATATCATTGAAACGGACCACCCAGTCATTAATAATGATGCGGGTATTAATCCATTTCATACTTTCGTCTAAGAAGAAAGTCATGTTGTACTCATCCTGACGGTCGAGATACTCCTGGTTAGTCATGTCATGACCTTCGGCTTCGGTGAGCAACAGGTATTTCACTAAGGGGATGGAGANATAATGATGCGGGTATTAATCCATTTCATACTTTCGTCTAAGAAGAAAGTCATGTTGTACTCATCCTGACGGTCGAGATACTCCTGGTTAGTCATGTCATGACCTTCGGCTTCGGTGAGCAACAGGTATTTCACTAAGGGGATGGAGAGAACCGTTTCGCCGGTCTCGGTGTTGGTAATAGTCAGCTTGGGGTTGTTTTCCTCCACCAACCGGCCCACTGTGATTTGGGCAATCGCCACGCTGATGTTGTCATCTTCGCCAGCCGTGTCGCCTTCGGCACGTGCCGACTTGCCTACCACCGTACCGCCTTGTGCACGGTAATAAGGATAATATGTCAGAGTTTCGTCCGAAATCAGTTTGTTGTCGTAGTTCATCAAACCGTTGTCGTCCGTAATCGTAAATTCAAATTTATCTACATCTACCGTTACCCCGTCCATTTGCTGGAGGATAACGCGGATGGTATTGGTGTTCTTCACCAAAGGAACAGTCACCACTTGTTGGGTTGCCGCGCGGGTAAACGACTGTTTGGTCACCTCGCCATGCCACAAAGAAGAAAGCTTGCTGCTTACCACAGCACTTNTCCATTTGCTGGAGGATAACGCGGATGGTATTGGTGTTCTTCACCAAAGGAACAGTCACCACTTGTTGGGTTGCCGCGCGGGTAAACGACTGTTTGGTCACCTCGCCATGCCACAAAGAAGAAAGCTTGCTGCTTACCACAGCACTTCCGTCGGCTGCGCGAGAGTAAATGCGGTCCATTTTACATTGAAGTTCTTCCAACGAAGACACTCCCTGCGTAATCAAAGGAACGGAGAAGGAGGCCTCATCGCTCAGACCCGCCCATGTTATAAGGTGGTAATCGCCCGGCTCCATATCGACCACCATCGAGTAGCCGTCGGCGGCCAAAGCATCGCCTGCCTCAGTTTTCTGGTATACCAGCTTGCCGTTGTCATCAAAAGCATAAAGAGCAACACTGCTTACTTCGCGAGAGAAAGCATCGGCATACTTCATGTTATAGTCATATTTGAATTTTACTCTATATTCTACAGAGCAATCTACATCATCTTCATCGAGTATGCTGTCGCACGACACAACGGCACTTCCCAATGTCATGGCCATCATCAAGCCAAAAGAGAATTGTCGGGCGAATGTTTTTACTGTTTTCATGCTTTTATTGTTTTAATGGAATGTTAGAATAGTAATTTCTGAAAAAGGAGTGGAGGAGGATTGCCTCCTCCACTTTATTTAGAGAGTTTTTGTGTTCGGATTAGAATATAATGTTGTTGAGACGTACCTTCCAAGGAAGAATCTTAGCTGATAACTTCAGATAGAAAGCCTTATCACCGTCCATTTCGCCCGGTATCAAATCAATTCTTGAATAACCAATCTGGCTAAACTCTTTAATACTTAAAGCATAAATATTGTTACGCATGATAGCATAGTTCATAGCGCCCTCCGTTGCATGTTCAATCGGTGCATAATAGTAGCAATATCCATCTGTATATTCTTCCGCATCAGCTTTATTGATGCCTTTAGCTTTTAAAGCAGCTTCATCACGATAGAATTGATTATTATACTTATATATTGTTCCTACGGGAGTGCCATCGGCAGTAGCAATCCGACCACGGAATATAATACCTGTTACCAAACCCATTTTCTGTTGGCCTCCAGTTACAGAGTTTTCCAGACAGTATGACATAAATTTGTAGCCTTCATTACCTTCTGTAGTAAGTTGATCGTCACCGGTAGGCATAGACTGAAAATATGAATTGCTACTATATTGAGTATCTTCGACCTCCTTTAAAGTATTAGTAAAGAATTCTGTTGCAAGAGTTTCAGTATCTGCATAACGTCCATTACTATCCAATGTTACATTGTTTTTAGCAGCAGATTTAGGATCAACGATATATTCACTATTTGATAATAATCCCAAAATAGTAGGATTTTCCCAAGATGAAACAGTTTTATGTCTCACTGCATAAACAGACTTGGAAAGGTTTACCAAAGCATATTTATCAAGAGTAACAGACCAATTAGCAACATCGTCCTTTACTTCCTTTTCTTCAACTAAAGTATAGTCAGATACGTTTGTCGCATTCTTTGTTACCACCGGAGCTGATTCACCATTAACCTCATGAGTTTCCTCAGTCATTGTAAATTGAGAGCCGTTATAAGCATCATCACTCTGATAAATCCAAATATCAACACCTTCAGTTGTCCTAGCATGATTCAATACACCAATCAATTTCCATATATTATTTTCTGTATCATACCAAGCACCATTTGATGTAGCGGGTATAATATGCGTAACCTCAGTTGGAACAACATATTTATTATCCTGTGCAGGCTTGAAACAAATCTTTGAAGCTACGCGCTCTACGTTAATACCTGCTACTATCGTTGGATGTTGAGCATCATTAGATGTAACAGTAATTATTTCTTCTTTCTGATTAGCCATCATGAAATGATTTCTTTCGGTGCCACCCGTTACCGCATTTACATCACCGGCATTACAATCTAAAATAGCCTCATACGCTGCAGTTGCAACAGTACCTACCTGAGACCCAGTAGCCAAATCCTTTACTGCTTGAGATGGATTTAACACCACTAGAACCTTATATTGTCCTCCCTCTGTTATCTGATATGATTTTTCAACCATGCCATTGGATGCCGTTACGGAAGTATAATCCACCACACCTACGGTCTGTCCAGCATTAGGAGCAATAACAATTACTGCATCTGAAACAGCAGCTTCTTTTTCCAAAGTTCCTTCAGTCGTATCACCTTCTTCATTATCAGTCGCACGACTTGAATTAGAAGCAGTACCAATACTCAATGTTACATTAGCTTTCACTTTTTCAATTTCATTACCATTGTTATCCACAATGTCTTCGTTTGTACATGCAGCTAATGCAGCGCATGCAAACAGTCCGAATAATAAACCCTTAATCTTCATAATTTTAATTTTTAAGTTTGCAATTATTATGTTTTGTAAATTTCATTCTCGCATTCGTTCTTGTCTTTCGACATTGCAAAGATAAGGGCGTTTTAGGATTGGTCTTAATCGGTGTTTTCGGCAAAATAGATTGGCAAATTCGGAAAAGTGCATTTCATGGGTAATTTCAAGGGCATTTAATTCAATTTTGAATGATACACACATTGCGATGCACAAAATACCCACTATCTTTTTTCCAATTATTTTTTGCGGGAAGAAGCTTTTTCAAGTCTCCTTTTTTCAATTGTTAAATTATTCAATGAATTGCCCACCACGAGGTAAAACGTTCAGTGCCTAAAGGTGGATTTGCCGACGCTTTCCTACTGCTTATCGCATACAAAGGGAAGGGTAAGGTGTTTCATGCCGTCAGCTAAGGTCTTTTGAGCGGAAGATTACTATAGTCTGCTGCCGGAGACTGTAATAGTTCGACTTATAAAAGGAGATAATCTAAAGGAGGGAAATGCTTAGTCGGACTGATATAATCAGTTAGCTATCGGCAAGAACGAATGATACTCTTTTTACGGAAGACCGGAAATAAAAAAAGGTGAGACATTACGCTCACCTTTACTGAAAATATATTCTTTCTTATCAAAGGGAATCAATTCAGAGGGAATCAATTTCGGCAAGGGAAAGATGGGTGATGTTCATAATCTGCTCCGGTGTCATTCCCATGGATTTCAGATTGCGGGCAATTTCAAGAGCTTTTTTTTGTTCCCCTTTCTGCAAGCCTTTCTCGATACCTTCTTCAATACCTTTCTGAACACCTTCTTCAAAACCTTCCTCGATACCCTTCTTGGCAGCATAGTCAATAGTAGCCAAATAGTCACGGTAGGCATTGACACTATTTTCATAGCGCACACAATCTTCCTCCGAAAGAGAATGAACGTCAACAATCTCTTCCAACTTCTTAAATACGGCTTTTTGAGCTTTAAAAGGCATACGGTTCAATGTTTCCATGTTAAATATACAAAGATAGCAAGAACTTGCGTAATAATGGCAGGATGAGGGTGAAATTTGATAAGTGGTTGGTACATATACCATTTTTGTGTTACCTCACCATATTGTTAAATTTGGCAGAAGGAGCCGTATATGGTGGGTATTAGAGAAAGAAATGCTACCTATCCGTTGCCTTTTTATTAAAGGGAAAGTTGGTAGAAACAGCATCTTTAATCTCTTGCACATACCCTACAACAGCCACAAAGAACGCTTGTTTTTCCTATCATTGCACTGACAAAGGTAATCATTTTTTCTCGTTGGAAGAAAAATACGGGAATGAGATTAATTGTCAAGTACTTGTTGCCTTGTTCCGCTATGTTCTACATGCCGTTCATTAACTCTGTAAAATTTATTTTTGCAACCAAAGAAATGAGTTATGAATCAGGCAGATGTAAAGGTGTCGTTCTACCTCAAAAAGAGCGAAGCAGATGCCAAAGGGAACTGCCCTGTAATGGCAAGGTTGAATGTCGGCAAGTACTCCGAGGCGGCATTCAGTGTGAAATTGTCGGTACCACATACGATGTGGCACTCAGGTCGTGCTATAGGTAAGAGTGTCGCAGCACGCGAAATCAATCGTCAGTTAGACGAAATCAGAGCCTCGGCTCTACATATCTATCAGGAACAATCGGCAATACGAGAAGGAGTAAGTGCCGAAGATGTCAAGTGCCTGCTTTTGGGTATGGCTTCGGGGCAGCAGACCTTGATGAGTTATTTCCGCACCTTCATCAAGAATTTCGAGAAGCGTGTAGGTGTGAATCGTGTCGCAGGTTCTCTTCGTGCTTACAAGTACGCCTATATGCATGTAGAGAAATTCCTCAATGAGAAATACAAACTGACCGATATTCCCTTTACGGCATTGGATCGTTCGTTTATTGAGAAATATGATCTTCACTTACGAACAGACTGTCATTTGGCTCTTGGTACGATAGTCCATCTTACGACCTCTTTTAGAACCATTATCAATGAAGCCGTAGCAGACGGTATTCTTACTTTCAATCCATTCTGGGGTTACGAGCCTGAACGCCCACAGCGTGAACAGAAGTATCTCACGGCAGAGGAATTAGAGTTGATTATGACAACACCATTGCATAATGCAAGACTTTACATCGTCAGAGATTTATTCTTGTTCTCCTGCTACACCGGAATATCTTATGGAGACATGTGTCTGCTGACCAAAGAAGATTTGGTTACGGATGAGAACGGCACGCTATGGATACGGACTTCCCGTAAAAAGACCAAGGTCGAGTATGAGGTTCCGCTCCTTGAGGTTCCCTTACATATACTTAATAAGTATCGTGATGTAGAACCTAATGGAAAGCTGTTGCCCATGTATTGTAATTCTGATGTGAATCTTTCCCTAAAAAAGATTGCCGCAATATGCGGTATCAACCGTAGAATCGTCTTTCATGCCGCCAGACATACATACGCTACAGAGATTACTCTCTCGCATGGTGTACCATTGGAAACGGTCAGCAAGATGCTAGGACATACACGGGTGGATACCACTCAGATTTATGCCAAAGTAACCGATGAAAAGATTGATGCCGACACTAAAAGGCTCGACAGCAAGATTAGTGAACGCTTTACAATCGCCATTTGACAACCATTAAAACGACTATATATGAAAGCAGACAAGAATACAGAGAATCAGAACACGAAGCGTCGCAGCACCTTCGCCATATTGTTCTACATCAACCGCACGAAAGTACGCAAGGATGGTATGTGCCAACTATTGTGTAAAGTAAGCATTGATGCTGAATGGGAACAAATCGGTACGAAAGTATCAGTGAATCCAGCCATCTGGAATCCCGACAAGGGTCGTGCCGATGGTCGTAGCGAAAATGCCGTAACGGTAAACAGAGCCATTGACGAACTTACCAAGGAGATTACGGGACACTACAATCATATCAAGAAGAGTTTAGGCTTTGTTACCGCAGAACTTGTCAAGAACGCAGTCAAGGGTATCGGTCAAAAGCCTGTAACATTGCTCGCCCTCTTCCGTGAGCATAACGAGGAGTTCAAGAAGCGTGTTGGTGTGGATAGAATCAAGGAGACCTACGACTGTTACCAACGCTCATACAAGCACCTTGCGGCGTTTATTCAGGAGAAACGGGGTGTAGAAGATGTCACATTGCGAAGCCTTGACAAGGTGTTCTATGACGACTTTGAGATATTCCTGCAAAGCGATTGCCGTCTAAGCCCCAAGACGGTACACGAACACTTGTACAGGTTGAAAAAGATGACAATGCGAGCCGTCAGTCAAGGCACTTTGCGTAGAGATCCTTACTGCCGACTGCATCCACCGTTGCCTAAACGCAAGAGCCGACATATGAAGTTGGAAGACCTCAAAACCTTGATGTCAACGCCTGTAGATAAGCCTCAATTGCAACGGGTACGCGATTGGTTTATCTTCTCGACTTTTACAGGATTGGCATACGCTGATTTAAGACGGTTATCCGTGAACGATATAACACAGGCAGAAGATGGCAGCTGGTGGATACATATCAAGCGTAAGAAGACTGACACACTATCATCTATTCGTCTGTTGGATATACCACTTAGGATTATCGAAAAGTACAAGCATGAGCGGCAAAGTGAAAAGGTATTCAATACCTGGGACCGAAACTATATGTCAATGCTAATGCAGGAGTTGAGTGAAGTGTATGGCTTTCATATTACCTACCACAAAGCTCGTCATAATTTCGGAACGCATATGACTTTATCGCTGGGCGTACCTATTGAGACGGTAAGCAAGATGATGGGACATACCTCCATCACCACCACACAGATTTATGCCCATGTTACGGATAAGAAGGTTGATGAGGATATGAAACGCTTGCGTGAGGTTACAGCAGACAAGAAGATAGAACTCGCAGATGAGGGACTGAAGTTTGAGAGATGTATCAAATGGAAGCGGACAACAGTATAAAAACAATAGCAACGGCCTCAATCGGGGTCGTTGCTATTGTTTAGGGTCATACCCATCGCTGTTCCTCTACGCAGCGTTTATGGGAATCATTGAGAATCTTTTCAATCTCTGACTCCTTGTAAAGAGCCTTGCCCTGAACAAGGTAGTAAGGTATTGCACCAGCCGAACGGTACTCCTGCAATGTACGGCGGCTCACTCTGAGTATCTTGGATAACTCTTCATCAGTCAGGAACCTCTCATTGTTCAATGTCGGTTGTGCCAGAGTCTCCGTCTTTTGAAGAATCTTGTTTACTCGTCTCAGACGCTCAAGTATCTCCGCGATATGCGGGTCGCTCTTGTCTATAAAAAAGCTGCTCATGGTCTTTTCTTTTTAATGGGGTGATAAGTGCTGTCAATGAATCTCTGAATATCCTCGGGTTTGTAGAATATCTTGTGCTTTATGCGTGCAAACGGTATCAAGCCCTTCTCTCGGTACACTTGCAGTGTTCGCTTCGAGATACGGAGTATCTGGCACACATCCTGATTATCCATCCAGTTCTTTAGGCCAAGATCCTGATTTGGTCGGCATAGTCTGTTCACTCTATCCTCAAACTCGTTGAAGTGGCTGCATATCTCATCAAATGCCTTCTTATCTATGCATACGATTTCCATATTCCATACTTGTTTTGAGGTTAGACATTGGGATTATTTCTCATGCTTGCCGGAAGTGGCAAGCCCTTTTGTTCGAAGAAGTCCTTGACCTCGGAAGCCTTGTAGTATGTGCGTCCGTCAATCATATAGTAGCGGATAAGCTTTTTCTGGCGGTAGCGTGCAAGGGTACGGTGAGTCACGCCAAGCAGTTTGCTCAGGTCGTAGTTATCCAGCAATGTGTCGCCATCGAGACACTCCTTCATCTTGTTCTGTCGCTCCAGCATTTTCTCAATCTTATCGAAGCGTTCCATCAGTTGGATGAACATCTTGTGGGCGGTTTCACTATTTATTTGTAACATTGTATAATCTGTTTAAGTGTAAATAATCGGGTTACTACACCGTGTTGCGCAACAGGTTATACTTATTAAATGGCATCCTGCGTGCCAATGACATGGAATGACACAAAAAGACACCGATACATCATTGTGTATCAGTGAAATAAAAATTTTCAGCGTGAAATTTGAGGATTTTCAGAGTATTGCAAAATGCAACACTTTTTCGCAACCTGCTATTGCAAAATGCAAGAGTTGCGATAGATGATGCGAGTTATTCCGTTGGAGAAGGATGTAGTCTTATACATATTCCAACGGCTTGGGGTAAGGTCATCGAATACGGGAGTTCCCTTACCTGCGATGACAGGCAGGATATAGACAACCATCTCATCAATGAGATTGTAACGGGATAGTCCTCGCAGAAGCTCTATGCTATCCTTGTCGGATATTTCAGCGATGTATGTATCGGATTGGTTGTTGTCGGAGTGCCTTTCAGCAAGCAGGTCAAGCAAAGGATAGTGTGGCATAAGGCGGTATATGCTATGCTCGTGCCAATATGGAAAGCCTTTGGCATCATTCATTACCCACTGCATTAAATTCTCGTCAGCTTTCGGAAGAAAGCCGTCCATTGTCATCGCTGCTATGATCTGAATCTTTGCCATATCGTTACCTCCGTCCAAAAAAGAAGCGTGGTCATCACGCATCCGAACAGAGGCTCTGGCATGGGCCTAAGGAGAGTACGTAACACCACGCTATGCCATGGGCATAGCATAAGCATACGCAATACTCTCCTTAACTTCAACTGCCAGATTTCTGTTCGGGATTCTTGCGAACTTATGTCTATATAAACGGACAGGAACAACGAATGTTCCGCCGCGATATTTCAATTTTACGGCTCAAAGATACAACTTTTTGCCGATATGCGGTTCATATTGCCACCACAATCATCATTTTATACCATACTTTTTCATCTTGCGGTATAGTGTAGATGAGTCTACATTAAGCATTTGAGCCGTTTTTGTCTTGATGCCACCACACGACTGCAAGGCTCTTATGATGCTCTGCTTTTCCAGCTCATCATCCTTCAATGGTAACAGCGGAGCCTCCGAAATGTCTACTGGCTTTGCCTGTGCAATATTCAAATCTGCAAAGTCAATGAGCGTATCTTTGGCCATCAATACCGCACGCCTAATCTTGTTCTGCAACTCCCTTATATTGCCTGACCAGGAGTGTGAGAGCAATAACCGTTCCGCTTCAGCGGTAAAGCCTGTTCTCTCACGGTGCAGTTCTTTTGAGAATTTCTCGCGGAAGAAGTTGGCAAGTGGCAAAATATCTTCGGGACACTCGGCAAGCGACGGTTGCCTTATCTCAAACTCTCCCAGACGATGATACAAGTCCTCACGGAAACGACCCTCGGCGATGGCTTTCTCCATATCCTCATTGGTTGCAGCCACGATGCGGACATCCACCACACGCTCTGTGCTTGAGCCTACCGGCATAAATGTACCCTCCTGCAACACTCGCAGCAACGAAGACTGCATATCGTATGGCAATGTCCCTATCTCATCGAGGAAGAGCGTGCCGCCATTGGCGGCTTCAAAGCATCCGCCCTTGTCGGTGTCTGCACCCGTGAACGCACCCTTTGCGTGTCCGAAGAATGTAGAGGCTGCAAGTTCGTGAGGTATGGCACCGCAGTTCACCGCCACGAATGGCTTATCCTTACGGTTACTATGGAAGTGAATGCTTCGGGCAACAGACTCCTTACCCGTACCGTTGGCTCCGAGTATGAGTACCGATATATCCGATGGAGCAACCAGTTCTGCAAGATGCTCCGCCTCCTTTGCCTTTGGACTTATACGCTTGAAGAGTTCCTTCTCCTTGCTGCGTACCGTTGATACAGGTTTCAATAGTTCCTTGACCATCTCCACCACTTGCTCGTGGAATACAGGCTTGGAGAGATAGTCCTTTGCACCCAACTTGATTGCCTTGACAGCATCAGTTACCGAAGCGTACTCGGTCATTATCACAAAGGGAATATCCATCTTCTCCTTGATGATCCATTCAAGAAGGTGTATGCCGTCCCCTTGTGGCAGACGCACGTCGGAGAGTATCAGATCGAACTGCTCCTTGCGTAGCAACTTGCGGGCAAAGGGTTCGTCTATTGCAGTGGCCACAGCGTATCCTTCACGCTCCAGCCAGTCCCTGATAATCTGTGACAGGGTTACATTATCCTCTACTATCAGTATTCTTTTCTTCATCGGCTATTCTTTCTATCTCATTTCGGGCATCCTCAATCAGGTGCTCTATGTGGGTTATTATATGATTCGTGTGGTTCAACACGGTTTGAATATCACAGTCCGTATCCTTCAGGACATTGCGGTAAGCAAGCAGAATCTCATCCATCGATACCATCTCCCACATCGGGAACATACGATGTGCTATGCTTCGCATCGACTCCCTGTTCTCGGCTGTCATTGCAATCTTCAGATCGACAATATCCTTCTCGCAGGACTCTATCATCGTTCTCAATATTTTCTTTTTGTCCGATACATTGGCAAGTATCATTGAGAAGTCCGTATCACTGCCTGGTTCGCGGCCCTTGACTACTGAAGCAATGACCTTCAACAGTTCATTCATGGAGAACGGCTTGAAGATGCAACCGTCAAATCCAGCCTCAAGAAGTGCTTCACGCTCACTTTCGCTTCGTGCTGTCATTGCCACTATCGGAATATCCTTAGAGTTACCGATGCGTGATTTGCGGAGCAATTCAAGCAACTTGAAGCCATCGGTATTCGGCATCTGGATATCGCTCAAAAGCAGGTCGTAGTTCTTCTTACGCAGCTCCTCGGTCAGTTTATCTACCTTGTTGCATATTGTACACGACACTCCATTACGCTCCAACATCTCCTTTACAAGTTCAAGTTGCAGCATATCATCATCGATGGCGATGATATTCTTCGGCAGATGCAATGAGGCGTCAAACGAAACATTTTCCTCTTCTATCGGCTCATCGGTAACAGGAAGAGGCAAAGTGACGGTGAATGTTGTACCTTGATTCAATGTACTCTCCACATCTATTGTTCCACCAAGCATTGTTACTATTCCGTGGGCGATTGGCAGCCCAAGACCATACCCATCGGAGTTTTCTGCACTTGCGGCACGCTCGAATGGCAAATAGATACGCTTCATCATATCTTCGGTCATACCCATACCCGTATCGCTGACTTTCATTGTGAATGTACCGTCTATATAGGTTACATTGAATCCGATATGTCCTGCGGAAGTGAACTTGACGGCATTGGCAATAAGGTTGTTGATGATTTGCTCTATTCTATCGACATCGCCTTTGACTACTGCATCTGCACCTACGAACTCATGTTCAAAGAGAAGTCCTTTGTCATTGATGGGCTGTGTGGCACCATCTACCACGCGATTCAGCAGATCGGATATTCGGAATGGCACAGGGTGCATTGTCTCTTTCGCTTGATTAAGACGATAGACATCAAGCAGGTTGTTTACAAGATGCAGTATATGCTTACTACGACCCAATACCTTTTTCAGTTGCAGATTGCGTTTTTTTCTTCTCCCGTGTATTCATGGCCAGCTCCGTATAACCGATAATGTTGTTGAGTGGCCCTCGTATATCATGAGAGATAGTCAGGATAATCTTATTACGCATTTCAAGCAACTCGGCATTTTTGCGGTTGCTTGCCTCCAATTTGTGGCGACCACGCTCTTTACGACCATAGTCACGCATAATGACAATGTATGATAGCAGCAGAGCAAGGAAGATGAAGGCTGTTATACCTCCCAGGCATACTTTTGTCCGTTCACGGGTCTCGATGATCTGTTGCTCACTCTCTTGCAGGTCTGTCGTGACACGCTCATCCATTGCAGCAATTAGACTCTTCAGACGTTGGTTGATGTTGAGATTACGCTGTGCCAGACTATCTGCCGTTTCGGATAGTTGCCTACTCTGCTCGGACTGTTTCCTGATGATATCACGATTGAGGGTGTAGAGTTTTGTAGAAGTTGTGGATTGAGGCGGAGTCTTCTCCTTTTTCTTGAATAGTCCCAAGAAACCGCCTTTCTTCTTAGGTGGCTCCTGTGTACTCTCATAAGCGATTACGGGGACACGCTCGGCAAGTTCTTCGCCGAGTTCCACTTGTTGTTCAAACAACTGGGAGATATTGAATAGTTGGATTTCTTTCTCTGCCATCAGATGCCGCAGACTATCTATCCGTTCACCCGAATAGAAGTTCTTGAACTCGCAGAGAATGCTGTCGACCTTTAACCTCTTGACACGATAGAGTGCGGTGTCTGCCTCATCCCATTCGAGGATCGTCTCACCGAACATCGTGAGGTCAAGCATATGCACGTATGCCTCGTGTACACTTTGCCGGAGTTCGTGAATCTCTTTTACTTCACGCTCCAACAATACCATTTGCCGCCACTCGTGCAGGTACGTATATACGATACCACCAATTAGGGCGACAATAATAGTATAGCCTATGGCTAACTTCCTTTGAATCTTCATTGCGTCCTATGTTAAGAATCGGGTTAGTCCGATCTGTTTATCATATATGCCTTGGCCACAAAATTACTAATAATGCTAAAAATCTATATAGCTTTATTATTTTTTAATAACATTTTAAGGGCATTTTAATAGATAGAACGCTAAAATTTGTGACGATATTGTAACAAAATGGGGCGATAGCATAAAAAAAGCCATCATATCTGTGTGAATATGACAGCTATCTGTTAACTATACCATTATCGGATTGACCTTCATCGTTGTGAGGTTTAGATAGAGTCCGTGATGTTCTATCATTCCATGTCGGAACATCTTCCAGAGGATATTGCAGCCAAGCTGTGCCAATGTGGAGTTGATGAATAGGTCCTGTTTCTCCAATGCCTCGGCAAGTGAACAGCTCGGACCGGAGTCCTCTTCCTTGATTCGGGCATACTTCACAAGTTTGGTAATGACCTTTAATGATGGTACGGTCTGATAGATTTGTGAGGTAGGTTGCTTTATCTTCTTCGGGATACTGCCCAATACTACTTGACCTGATGTTTGCGTATTGCCGAAGTCAAGCCAATACAGAGGTGTCTGATAGTTTGTATAATTGTACTGCGGCAATGCTTTGAGTACATTCCAGAGGTCTATTCTTGACTTTATATTGTCCGTACAGGTGATAGTGATATTGGCAAGATGTTCCTGTCGTACATCTTTCATATTGGAGGGATAGAGTGTAGGTACAGCCTTCCAGTCATTCCCGAAGAAGTTGTTGATGCGTGTAATGAGGCAATTCGCCTTATTCAGTCCCAAGTCGGAATATCCGAAGAGCTGTCGCCCAATGTTTGCTTCCGTTACAATATCAGGATCGTATAGCGTTACGAATAGTCCCGGATGTCCGAGGGCACGAAGTGTTACATCCAATCGTGCAAGGTTTGTCAATACTTGTGAGCCTGTACCTCCACCACCTATCAGGTTTACCGTCACGGGGTGTTGTGGTACGAGCAGATAGCTGTCGGTATAATGTACTCTTTTCATCGTAGTATATCTTTAAGTTTCAAATTCTTTAGAGGCTTTAACTCTTCGAGGTTGAAGGGAGCATCCTTTGCTGCCTTTGTCACGAGCACAAGGTTGCTCTTTGTGGGATTTCCGTTACCTCCTAGGTGTGAGAACTCCGTGAGCCAGAATTTCTTCTCCCAGTACTCAAGTAATTTGTCGTAGGTAATCTCTGTCGGCTTGTCAATCTTTGCCGAGCCGAGACAGACGCTTGACCCCGTGACATTGAAGAACGGAGCAGCATAGAGTTCCGTTTCGGGCTTCAGCTCCTTGTCTATGTATGCATAGATATTCATACGCTCATCGCGCACCTCATAGATGACACCGGGCAGGTTGTACTCGGCATTTTCAATATGTAACGACTCCTTGAAGAACATCATACGCTTTTGTGGTGGATTGTACCATATATATTTCTCGTAGCCCTTGCGTGTATCACTCCATAGCATATTTGTTGGGATGCGACCATGCGGTGTGCTGCTGTGCCTCTCGGAATATCCCTTGATGAGTTCGTTGATGAAGTCCACCGTCACGGGACGTCCTTCGCTCATGGCTCCCTCATTATCTATGCTCCGTACTTCAAGGAAGTATGTATCTCCTCCATCTGTGGAGTATGCTATCAATGCCGCACGGGGGCGCAGCATCGTATTTATCTGCTTGGTAAGTTTGTTGGTATCCATAGTGATTATCGTATGTAGTGAATAAAATCATCTGCCCACTTGAAAAACCTTTCAGGATAGGTATCTTCAAGTGTAAAAACCTTGTCGGTCGTTGGAGAGACGGCAAAGGTTGATGCAGGAATAATATCGTATGACTCCTGACGGGAGGAATTATAGAAGTCGATAAGGTGTTCCGTCATTATATCATCGCTGTCATAGACGACCCTTATCTGCTGTTCGAGTGTCATCGGCAGATAATCGGGCTCCTCATCGTAAAACGGGTCATAGCCATAGTACATGATGGCTTTATCCGTCTTTATGAACTCAAGTCCTCTTCTCAGCAGTTCGATAAGACCTTGTTCAAAGCCATTTTTACACTCATATTCTTCTATGGCTTTCGGCAGGTTCTTGTAGTAGGACTTTCGCCACACCCTGTCGAGGAGTTTATATGCTCTACCATCCTTGTATGATTTCACGAGCTTTTCCCTTGCTCGCCTCTCTTTGGCATCTTCATCCTCATAGCAGCCTTCAGTCAGCATATCAATAGCCCAGTCCATGTCTGACTCATCGTTGATAGTGGTTATACCGTTCTCTTTCATGAAATTATGATAGAATGTGATGACAATGCGTCTGAGTGTGGGATTCAGTTCCTCAATGAACTTTACAGGAAAGTAGTACAGTGTGTACTCACCCCAAGTATGTGTGTTCCACACATTGAAGTATAGACAGCCATTGTCATCCTCAAGGTTGAGATACATGCCGCTTTTATTTACGAGGTCGTTCATCTCATTGTAGAGATTGACGATACCTTCACCAATAGTTCTGCCTGGCGTATGCTCCGCCTTTACATTCATAAGTTCGGCATAGCGGAAATAAGAATCACGCAGGTATTCGTAATTCTCCTGCGTGATTAGGTTATAACTGTTTCCGTTATAGCTCTCCCTCATAATAGTCTGTGGTGCTATGGGGAGAATAGGTGTCTTTAGAAAAGAATTACGGCACCCGTTGGCGCCGTAACTCTCTCTACTCTTGTCACACCGTATCGTACCTCCCGCTTGGTCGATGCGATTATCATCCTCGCGAGCTGTTCCGACTGATGTTCGTCCAATGGTCTGCATGACTTCTTCTTTTTAGTGTCCTTACTCATAGTTCTCATCCTTTTGTTCCGATGGTTGTCTTGAACTCATATACCGCCTTATCATCCTTGATGGTCGGGCCGTGTACGGTTGCTGTGGTCAGTTCTGGATAGATGTTCGAGTAGAAGCTCATAACACTCTCCGGAGAGTCGTTCGGATTAGGATCAGGAAGTGTAATCATCTCTGTACCTTTCTTGAAGGTGAATGATCGCTGCATTTCGTTTCTTAAAAGTGCCATAATCTTAAACTGTTTGGGCGTATGCCTGTGAATAATGATTTTCTAACATTGACTGAGGGAAGTCGGGATATTCCTCATAATCCTCGGGGCGATATGCAGGGCCTTCGTGCATATATGCCTGCTGTAACTCTTCAGGCATAGGAGGCTCTTCATGATGTGGGAACATCGGAATCTCACCCTGCGGATAGTGAGGATGCTGCTGTCCTGCATTTTGAGGTGGATAACCGCCTTGTGGTGCGGAGAACATAGGCTGCCCACCATACTGAGGCTGTGGGGCTTGCTGAACAGGGCGTTGCATAGGCTGCTGCACGGGACGCATTACCGTCTGTTGTGGCTGTGGCGGCATCTGTCGTGGTGCTGCCTGCGGCTGGATAGTCTGCTGTGCAGGTTGCGGTGCCACATTCTGCGGTTGTGCCACTTGTGGAGCTGGTGCAGAAGTCTCTTCCATCATCTCGAAGAGCGAGCCTTGGTTCATCGCCTTCTTCTGTGCGGCAATCTTCTCATCTACCTCCTTCTGCTTGTCGGCAGTGGCATACATACGAGCCTGCTGGAGTGCGGTGATGGCATCCTTATGATTCTTAGCTGTGATAAGTTCCTCAGCCTTCTTCATATGCTTCTCGTACTTCTCACGCTTCTCCTTCTCCTCTTTGGTTTCCTTGGCTTTGGCATCCTTTGCCGCCTTGCTGTTGGCAGCAGCCTTATCTGCCTGCTTCTCGAACTCCATCAAATTGGAGATAAGCCCCGTAGCCTTGCGTATAGGCTGCATTATGTGTTGCAGGAACTCTGCATCCATCTCTTCGGGAGTGCCCGTTAGTGTCAGCGGAATGATGTGGTTTGCAGCCTCATCTTTCAGACCGTTGGCCTTCGGCAGTGTTGATACAGTAAGTTGTCCGTTCGCTTTGCGGATGACGAGCGTAAGATCTACGCTCTCGGTCATCATCTGTGAAATTGATGTGAAAAACATAACTTTATGATTTAATGTTAATACTGAATTATTTTCTTGTGATGTTCACTGGTTGAAGAACTCTGCAAGCAGTCTGTTACGGTCAGGATGCTTGCTTATCTCCAGAATGGGATTGAGCAGCTCCGATATATGTACCGGACCTCGTGAGCCTCTTGGCGGCAACTTGATTTCAGGTTCTGCGACCTTTACTCTTCTTCTACGTACCACAGGCATCTGCATCGGTGCCATCGGTACACTTGCGATGATTGCTTGATTCATAGCTTTATCTTTTATTATATGGTTAATACTCGGACTTTGGCAGTCCGTTGAACTACGAGGGCGTTACGGCTAATGCTTCCGGTAAGGCAAGGTTTTCGGGGAAAATACCGCAGCACAGCGAGGATGATTTTCTCCGAAACCACCTGTGGCCCGACCTTGCTGTCCGACAAGAAGCATTGGCCAACTTTGCCCTGTAGTTCATCGGCTTGCCAATGGCTGGTATTTAGGAGTTTATTTTCTATCCGTATTTGAATATTTGCACATCCTGAAAAATATTGATGTAAAGAATTATTAACAGTAATGCTGTTATTTGTCAAAAATGACTTATTTTTGTAGTGGCTCTATGTCAAAAAGGATTGAGCCATGTATAAATAGTTGATGTTTATTGACGATGCTTCTACGCTAAAACTTGGCCGTTTAAGTCTTTCGAAGATCGGCAATGGGACATCCACTGCTAATGTTGTATATCTACATTACGCTTGGCGTAAATTGTGTTATATACATCTGGCGTGGGTTGTCTGTATTGCTTATTCGAAAGACAGGTAGCCAAGACCTTAGCGTAGGATAAGTCAATGCACAGCCTACGCTTTTTTTGTGAGTTCGCTGGGAAATAGGGAATTATTGGAGGGGTATCTTGTCGCATTCTTTGCTTCGCGTTCGGTCACATCTGAAACCGAAAGAAGATGTATTGCATGGGCTGAATTTATCTGTAAAACCGACTATATTGTCATTAGTGGGTTCCACTCTCCATTAGAGAAAAAGATTCTCAAAATATTACTTGATCATAAGCATCCCGTTATACTCTTCCTCGGAAGAGAGATATATAAACGTATTCCTGATGAGTACAAGTTGGCAATAGAGGAAGACAGGATGCTTATAGAGAGTGTAAGAAATTATCAACGTCAGAGTACTAACTCTTCACAGATTAGGAATTGGCATGTTGCTGACATAGCAAATGAGATATATCTAACGCCCTTTGATACTAACAGTATGCTTTCATCAATGTATTATCACTTCACACATTATGGTGGTACGCCAATAACAATCTTATAGATGTTCCTATTATATTTAGAAGACCAAGAAACTAAGGATAGCAAACAGTATCAGTGCTGCCATTACGATACAGGCAATCTTGTATATGAATCGGAAGAAGCCAGGGAAGCATACGATGGCTACCGCAGCCCATACGGGTGATACACCTCGTGTATAGAGATAGCTGAAACCTAATGCTGCTACTACGGCTAAAAGGATCATACCTATCCACTTCATTCTCTTTCTTACGGTCGGGTCATTTGTTTTCATATCCTATATTATTTAGTGGGAACAGTCATTCCCGATTTCGTGGGCTTGGATGTGAAACGCCTCCACCTGCAAGGTTTTCGGGAAAAATACCGCAGCCGTGCGAGGATGATTTTTGCCGAAACCGCCTGCGGCACGACCTTGCGGGGTGGAATGAGGGCGGTTCACTACCTTTGCCTACGGATCGGGATGACTGACATCATCTTTTCTTACCTCTCTTCTTGTCGGGAAATGCCAGCGTTACATTGAACTCATCGTCAAAGGCTACGGCGGCATCGAAAGAGTTGCCTTTCTTTCCCTTGAATCCCTTAATAAGCTTGGTTGCTCCTGATGAGAGCAACTGTTCCAGATGTTGCTCGTTAAGCTCCTTGTTCAGCACCTTGCGGAATAGAAGCAGACCGCAATCCGGATTGTCGCACTTGGCGACCTTCGGGCGTATCATCACTTTGCCTGTACCGCATTTAGGGCAAGGAAGGGAAAGCTGTTTGGGTGCAGGGAACTTCAGTCCGAGTACCTCGCGTGTAACCTGCGAGGTGAAACTCTCGATGGAGTGCATAAAGGAGCGTGTCTCCAAAGTATGCTGCTCGATTTGAAGGAGCGTCTTCTCCCAACTGCCTGTCAGCTCCACATTGGCAACCTGCATATCCTTGACTGCCTCGTAGATATAGAGTCCCTTCTCGGTAGGTACAAGTGCCTTGCCTGAACGCTCGATGTAGTCACGCTTGAAGAGTGTCGTGATGATGGCGGCTCGTGTGGCAGGCGTTCCGATACCCAGTTCCTTCATTGCCTCTTTTGCCTTCTCATCGGTGATGTTCCTACCGCAGGTCTCCATAGCGGCAAGGAGTGTCGCTTCGGTGTAGAGAGGTTTAGGCATTGTCTTGCGCTGTGCCGTGCCATAGCCCGTAACGGGTATCTGTTCACCCTCGGCAAAGCGTGCCGTACCCTTGTTGGCTTCCGTCTCATCCTTCTCAGCATCCTCCTTACGGGCAAAGACTGCACGCCAGCCCGGATTGACGATGGTAGTAGAGCGTGAACGGAACTTCATATCCTCGGCTGCCGCCTCCATAACCAATGACTCCTTCTCGCAGCGTGGCGAGAACGCTTCAAGCATACGCCCTGCAATCATTGTGTAGACAATCTGCTCGTGGGCGTTCAACTCCTCAGGCTCTATGCCTGTGATGATGAGTGCGTGGTGATCCGTCACCTTGTCATCATCTACACTACGCATATTCAGATGCTCGAAGTCGAAACGCTTGCCATACTCCTTGAACTCGGGCATAGTGGCAATCTTCCAAAGGGAATCATAGACCTGCTCCATCAGGTCGTGCGAGATATATCTGCTACCTGTTCTCGGATATGAGATATACTTCTTCTCATAGAGAGCCTGTGCCACAGAAAGGGTTTTCTTCGCACTCATATCGTGATGTGTGTTGCAGTCCTTCTGCAAGGTGGTAAGGTCGTAAAGTAACGGTGCCTGCTGGTAGGTACGCTTGCGCTCCACCTTTGTGATGAGTGCCGTTGAGTCGGGCGAGAATCGTGCGTGTGCCGCTTCTGCCTGCTCCTTGCTCTTGAAGTCCTCGATATGGGCGAACTGACGGAACTCGCCCAAGCGTTCAAGGGTGATGTGCAGTTGCCAATAAGGTGTGGAAACAAAATCACGGTTCTCCTTGTAGCGACTGCATATCATCGCTAATGTAGGTGTCTGCACTCGTCCGAGGGAGTTGTTGGGCATACCTGAAGCCAAAGCCAATGCACGGCTGGCGTTCATGCCCACGAGCCAATCAGCCTTTGCACGGCAGTCGGCAGCGTGGTAGAGACTATCGTAAGCCTCGCCATCCTTGAGGTTGCTCATACCTACACGGATAGCCTCGTCCGTGAGTGAGGATATCCAAAGACGCTTGAAGGGCTTGGTATATCCGAGGTAGTGGTAGATGTATCGGAAGATAAGTTCTCCCTCACGCCCTGCATCCGTTGCCACGATGATGCTGTCGCATTTGCTGAATACCTCGTCAATAACCTTGAGTTGCTTGGCGGCACTGATGTCCGTTACCATACCTCTGTCGGTCTTGATCTGTCTTACCACAAGCTGGAACGGTTCGGGGAGCATAGGCAAATCCTCATGTGAAGCCTTACCGTATCCGTATGCCGATGGCATGGCGAGGGAAACGAGGTGTCCCAAAGCCCAGGTCACGAGATAACCGTTACCTGCCATATAACCGTCCTTCTTCTCTGTTGCACCGATGACGCGGGCGATGTCCTGACCTACGCTCGGCTTTTCTGCTATAATTGCTATCATAATTATTCGGGAATTAAAGAAGCCGTCTCCCGTCCCGATTACGGTGCGGGAAACGGCTGTCAGGTTAGTAATAGAATCGTGTTACTGCGTGGGGTTGATACCGATGATTTCGAGCAGCGGAGAGTCGTTCTTGCGTACAAGCTGCAAAGTGGCATCCATCACCACATCTACACCGAGGAGTACGAGGCTCAGCGATACGACACCTGTCTTCTCGCCTCGGAGCAGTGTCTCAAGCTCTCCGGCCTGTTCGAGTTCATCCTTGAGGATACCGATTCCTGAAAGTTCGTCCCAGTTTACATCTTCCACCTTGAAAGGTGCTTTATTCTTATCGTTCATCTTAAAATTCATTTTAGAGTTATACATTGATTTGACTTGTCCGACTACGGATTAGATGCTCTGTCCCTTTGACTGACGCTTCTCCTGTTTCTCGGCTACCACATTGCGCTGTGAGGCGTTGCGGTTACGGTCGGGATTCTCGTTGTAGAAGTCGAGCTTGTTTTGGTTGGAGTTCAGCTTGACATACTGCGAGATGCTCTTGCCATCGAAGCCCTTCATGCCCTCCACGAGTACCGACTTGCCGTTCTGAAGGTCGGCACGCTGCTGACCGGAGAGCTTGGCACCGAAGATCTCCTTCGGAATCTCGAACTTGGCACGTTCCTCAAAGCCATCGGGAGTGCGTGAGTACATCAGTCGTCCCGTCTCAAGGTCTGCCTTGATGAACGAGGAGAACTCCTCGCCACGGTTGTTCACCATATCATTGAGGAAGATGGCACGACCCTCACGCAGGTCTTTCTGCTCCTCGGCTGTCAGCTTCACGCCACCGATTTCCTTCGGGATGTAGATTTCTCTTGCACCCTCGGGTGAGTCGGGATTGTAGCGTGTGTAGTTAGGTCTGCCAGTCGCCTCATCGAGCTTCACATACGATGAGAAGAGTTCGCCGTCCTTACGCTGCATATCCTCCACGAAGATTGCCTTGCCTGCATTGAGGTCTTCAATCTGCTGCTTGGTAAGCTCCACACCACCGAGGGCGGTGCGGTTGAAGATGCGGTCGTTCTCGAAGATGAAGTCAATGCCTCTGCGCTCGGCACTCACCTGAATGTGGGCGTTGAACTCGTTGCCCGACTTGGCTGTCATACCCTCGATATAGACCTTCTTACCCTCACGCAGGTCGTTCTTCTCCTGGTCGGTGAGTTGAACACCCTTAATCTCGTTAGGGATATAGACATTCTCGGCACGCATGGCCACCACCTCGTTGGTCATCTTGTCAAGGCTGATGAACGATGGGATATACTCTCCGTTGCGACCTTTGAGTTCCACCACTCGGCCCATATTGCCTGTTTCGAGGAGGTTCTTCTTGTCCTCTTCCGAGAAGATGTGTCCGAAGTAAGGACGCTCCAATTCGGGTTGCTTGCGGATACCGTGGATGGCGAGTACCACCTCACCTGTGTTGGACTGCTGCAACGACAGGCGTGCGTCGGTACGCAGTACGGCAGAGCCGAAGTTAAGGTTGATAGGTACAAGCTGGTTGGTCTTGTAGCCTTTGAGCATCGAATCAAGGAGCCCTCGCTCCTGAAGATACTCACGCGAGAGTCCGAAGTTCTTCAACTGATCCCAGTTGATCATAGACTCGTTGTAACGATACTGATTGTTCTGCTGCTGGTCGTTAGCTTCAACGACGGGCTGCTGGGTTTGATTTTTCTTTGCCATTGCTTCTGAATTTTGATTGTTAATACTTTGTTCTGTTTGATTTTTGGGTGTTATCTCATACTTCTTGAGAAACTCTTCCACTGCTTTTGTTTTCTTACCTTCGGCAAGGTCTTCGATGGCCTGCTTGACTTCGGGTTTGTCGAACTCCTCCTCCTTCATCGTGAAAAGGCCGAAGTGTGTAGGGTCTTTCAACTGACTCCAGAAGTTCTTGAGGAAGTTCTCGAAGAAGGTCGCATAGCGGTCAATCTTGAGAAAGGAGTTCTGATGCTCTTTGTCTGCCGGCACGGTGGAATACTTGCCGTTCTTGTTGATTTCGGATACCGCTTGAATGAGCAGTTCCATCTTGTCTAAAACCAGCACGATGTCGCTCATCTGCGGGTTCTCGGTGACTTGTGTTTTTGAGGGGTCATCCCTTACATTTTTCTTTGCCATAACTGTGAGTTTTTAGCGTTAATAACTAATGTTGTCACCGCAAATATATATAGCAAATTTTGATAAAACATTGACATTTAAGCCGTTAGACTACACAAGACATAAGGTGTCATCACTTGTCATAGCAGGAACGAAAGCAAAGTCACGAAAAGGGGCAAAACAAGGGTGAAAGGAGGGAAAACGCTCCACACCGAAACGGGGTCGGAAGGAGCGAAAAACGAAGGCAAAAAAATGTGCGAGAAAAAAGCTGTGGTATGACCGAAAAGCAATAACTTTTGTAATATGCAGAGTTGAGAGCTGAGCTGCTTTTGTCCCCACTTAAAAAATCGGGCACTAAAAAGATGGCGGTGGTTGATAGACCTTATAATGAAATATAGATATGGCAGTCAGGTTGAGAATAGAGATGCGGCATATCTTACCGCAATGGATTTTTGACCTGTTGTACTATGCGTCGTAGGTCGCTTCGCTTGCTAAGTCCCAACCTCTGTCTCAACTCGGACGGCGATACCGGAGCGTTTTTTTGGGTGAAAAATTATCGCAGAGAATTTTTTGCCCGAAAACCCTCGGCTTGAACGTGGAGGTATTGTCCCTCCGAGTTAACTTCTTGAAGGGACTTTGCGAGTGAAGCGGGATTTTCACGCTACATATACTTTTTGTAGCTTATTCTGTCTTTCATTCGTAAAAAACGGAGTACCTTTGCAGTGTATAAAGCATAATATAATGAGTTCAATAATAATCATCTGCATATTTGTCCTACTTGTGGCATTTAAGATTTGGATGTCTTCGCCCAAGAATATAGGCAAATTCGGAGAAAAGCGTGTGGCTCGAAAGCTGGATTGGCTCTCGAAAGAATACACCACGCTTAATGATATATTATTGCCGACTCACTATGGAACAACTCAGATAGACCACATCGTAGTTTCTCCATACGGCATCTTTGTAATCGAAACGAAAAATTATAAAGGTTGGATATTCGGACATGAAAACTCGGAAGAGTGGAAACAGAGTCTGCTTGGCAAAAAGAGATTTTGGGGTTGGTCAAGTGAACAGCATAAATTGAGAAATCCTATTCGTCAGAATGCCGCCCATGCGAGAGCCGTTAAAGCGATATTGAAAGAGATCGGTGATTACCCTATTATTCCTATAGTGGTTTTTGCAGACAGTGCGGAACTGAACATAACTACACCTAACCATATCGTGATAAACTGGTGCAATTTGCGTTCCGCCATCAAATCATATAGGACACAATGTATTTCACAAGAAGATATTCAGAGAATCGTGAGTAAAATATCTTCGACAAATATCACCACTGAAGGCAGTCGAGAAAGCCATATCCGTAATGTGCAGACAGCTCAGCAAAATAGGGATATAGCAATAGCCAATGGTAAATGTCCGAAATGTGGTGGTAGTCTTGTTGAACGGAGAGGAAGATACGGTACTTTTTGGGGATGCTCAAATTACCCAAAATGCCGTTTTACACATAACTGAAAAACAAATAAATAACATTATTATGACAAAAGCAGAAATAGTAACAGAGATTGCAGCAAAGACAGGCGTTGAGAAACAAGTTGTGATGCAGGTCGTTGAAGGAATGATGGAAACAATCAAGGCCTCTATGATTAATGGTGATGAGGTTTTCCTTCGTGGATTTGGTAGTTTTATCATCAAGCATCGTGCAGAGAAAACAGCTCGCAATATATCCAAGAATACGACAATGATTATTCCTGCACACAATATACCGGCATTCAAACCTGCCAAAAGTTTTGTGGTAAAACTCAAGAAGTAAAATTTACAAATAAATAAAGATAGGTTTATGTGTAGGTCGAATATTAAAGATGACTATTTTGAATATAATGAACTATTCAAGAATTTCGAGAGTAAAAAAATAGAGTCTGTAATAAATAGTTTGCGACAGCCTTTTGCTGATATAGCCAAGAACCTAGATATTACAACGAATACTCAATGGATTGTTCGTACCTATTTGGCATCAAAGATGATATTGGCTTCTTCTGTGATGCTTACTTCTGCCGAATATGCTGAATCCAAAAATTTGAGAATTGTAAATCCTTACTTGATGTATTATCCTCTTTTAAGTTGTGCAAGAGCAGTAGTCTTTACAAATCCATATCAAGAATGGAGCGATGATCTTATTGCCATGAATCATTCAAAAACTATAAATATTATAGGCGATATTGTATCAAGATATGATAAGGCAGAGGGTGAACATATTAAGTCTCTCATTAATAAATCAAGAATATATAGAGAAATCTATTCGTATAAATTCCCCGCAAATGGGCTGAAAGAAATAGAATTGAACTTTGATAAGATAGTGGATATATGTGCTTTGTTGTCTGAAATAGCACAACTCCAAAGTGCTATTTTAGAATCAGCTATTACAAAGCATTGTACAGAAAAGTATGAAATAGATGATGAGGAGTTAAGTAAACTGTATTCCTATGGAGAAGAGGGATTTAGATTCATTGACCCAGAAGATGGATATAGATTAGGCTACATAAAAAGAAAAGTTTCCCGTCCATATTCAATTATAAATACAATGACAGAAGGGATGGTTGAAGATTTCTTCGGAGCATGGTGTAGCCTAGAAGAAAATCCCGAAGATGTATATAACCCTGACGAGAATTGGAGGATAATTTTTCCAGTCCCATAAATGACATAAGAAAAGCCAACTTAAGCCTGTGCTGACAGACCTAAGTTGGCTTTTTATTTTTATGAGTGCAACATCCTATGTGTGTATAGTCCACCCATGAATAGGATTCAGCAATACCGCAAATGATTGGTCGGGCTGTCCGTGATAGAGCAATCCTCCGACAATTCCCGTTCTGCCATCTGGATATACCTGTCGAAATCCGAATGAGTGTGGAGCCGAATCATAGTAGAGTTCAATTTCACACGGACAATTCGGGTTCTGTTCCCATTGCTTCAAACGGTCAATACACTTTTGCAGGGTGTCGTTCTTGATTTCTTTTGCGTAGGCAACAGCCTTGTCATAACGCTCTTGACATAAAATCTTCATACTCGATATTTTCTAAGGTTTATAATAAATCTTCATATACTCCAAAGCTGTAGCAGTCGGCAATGTAAAAGTCCTCACAGCCGATTTCTGCAAGTGACTTCATATCTTCCAGCGTATCGCAATAGAAGAAAATGTCATCATCCTTTTCGGTATCAGCAGGCATTCCGATGGCGATACGCACTTCAACGGTATCGTAGTTATCCTTATAGCGTATAAGACAATCTGCATAGTGAGGCTCAATGCCGCGTTCTGTAAAGAACTTCAAGCATTGGCGACTTATCTCTTTTCTGACTGCATCGGGTTTCTTCCAATCGGTGTCGTCAATAATTTCAAGGCTGAGACCTTCGATAACCAAGCAGGTGGCACCGTCAATGTTTGTCATCAGAGTACGCTTACCCATATACTTTTTGCGTTCTTCTTCCCAGTTGGGAATATCCCATCTCTCGGTAGTCCATTCTCCACGATACTCCTTCGGTTTACGGAGATACTCTGATAATGTCATTCTAATCATATCTATAATGTATTAAAGGTTACTTTATAAGTTGCACAAGGCTTTCCAAATGCCGGAAATGGATTGAACTCTCTTCGAGAATCCCAATTTACGGTCATAATGTAGCCACTTGGAAAATTCTCTTCAAGGAACTTTATAATCATCTCCTCTTCATCTGCTTCCAATATAGGGTCTTCCTCTATGCCATATTCAAGAGCATAGATAGCCCATGACGGGATATTATCCCATACTTTCAATTTGCTCTTCGTTTCAGCCATACCTATTATCATTTAAGTTATACATTACAGGCGAAGCACTGTATTCTATTTCTTTACCGCCTTGACTGTTCCGTGCAGGATTGTGCAAGGTTGGCGGGAAAAATACCGCAAGCCCCGTGGGGCGAGGATGATTTTTCCACGACACCCACAGGGCTTGACCTTGCTCAATCCGAAAGGCTCGGAACAACCTTTGCGGTAAGAAATAGGATACAGATTCTAATCGTTATCCTCTTCGTCCTTCTCGTCTGGCAACAATCGTTTACGCAACTCAGGATCAGCCTTGATTCGTTCCATCTCATCTTGAACGATCTGCTCAACCTCGTCTTTGATACGGGAATAGTTACGCTCTATTTGCTCCTGCATGATGTCGTTGCCGTTCTCGTCCTTGAACTCATTGACGATAGGAATCTTCTTGTATGCCTTTGTCTCGGCACTTACCTTTGCACTATCCACGATGATGCGTGAGTGGAAAATCTTCTGGTCAATCTCCTCACCAAAGTTATCCGCCACGCTACCCACGAATGTGCCTTGCGAGAGGTTTGAAATCTTCGAGGCTGGGATAAGGAAGTCCAACTGCGTATTGATAGATGTTGATGTGTCCTGACGGTTGATAGATACCGACTGACGCTGTTGGAGTATTTTGCCAAAACGCTCAGATAGGTTCTTTGCCGTTTCACCTACCACCTGTCCGCTGAAGATATTACCCACCGTATTTTGGATAACCTTTGCCTCCTTGTCGCCATAGTCACGAGCCAACTGCGAGTAGTCCTGAAAACCGAGACAGACTGCAACCTTGTTGCTTCGTGCTGTGGCAATGAGGTTGTCGATACCACGGAAATAGATAGTCGGCAACTCATCAATGATGATGGAACTCTTCAACTGACCCTTCTTGTTCACCAACTTAACAATACGGCTGTTGTATAGTCCGAGTGCCGCAGAGTAGATATTCTGGCGGTCGGGATTATTGCCAACGCAGAGTATCTTCGGCTCATTGGGATTGTTCAGGTCGAGGGTAAAATCATCGCCCGTCATCACCCAATATAGCTGTGGAGAAATCATTCTCGAAAGCGGAATTTTGGCACTTGCTATCTGGCCTTGGAGCTGATCTTGGGCTCCTCCTTTCCATGCGTCCATAAATGGAGATAGGTAGTTTTCCAACGAAGGATAAGAGGTCAGAATAGTAAAGATATCCGCATACGGTTTGTTCAGGAACTCAATCGTATGCGGGAAGGTACAATACTTACCGTCCTTGTAGATTCTCAGATACCAGATAATCGCAGCCAAAAGAATAATCGGTGACTCAACGAAGAAATCTCCCTGCTTCTGAATCCATGTCTTGTTAAGATTCAACATTATGGTATATGCGGACTCATACGCATCGCTGATATCTACCATAAACTTTGGGTTGATGGGATTACAGCGGTGTGAGCGACGTGGGTCGTCAAAGTTGATGACATAGAAACTCGGCTTCACCTTGTACTTGTCGATATTCTTCAACAGCTCGTTATAGGCAATTACCGACAGGTCATCAAACTTGTAGTCGTAGATATATGTGGCAAATCCTTTGGCTATGGTCTGCTTGATGTAGTTATTGACTACCGCATACGACTTACCGCTACCAGGTGTTCCCAATACAATGGTTGCTCGGAACGGATTCACGACATTTATCCAACCGTCCCATTCCTTGCCTTGATAGACAAACTTCGTAGGCAGGTTTACCGAATACTCGTTCTCCATCAGTCGTGTCTCCTGCATGAAGCTCTCGTTGGCCACATTGAAGACATCTTCCATAAGGTTATGCTTGAACATACGGCTAATCCATACTCCCGACATAAGCAGAAGGATATATCCGACAGTCATAGTAACCGTGTAGATTGCCATATTCACGATTGGCGAGAATGGCAGATCGAGCAACCACCAATTCATAAAGAAGAGTACAAGACCTCCGAGGAAGGTCGCATAAATCTTCTGCCAGGTCATCTTCTGATTCTTGACTCCCTTTGTGCCGAGGCACGACAGAGCCAAGAATATGATGGCGAACACCTTTGTCACAAGCAGGTTGCTGAACAGCCCTGCCGTATTCTGAAAGTTGAGCAGTATCTTGTCTACCACTCCGATGTTGATACCCATATCTACGATGGCCTGATAGCAGAACCAGTAGATATGTACTACAATAAATATAATGGATATGGCACGCATAAACTCCATGACCTTTGCCAATCCTCTCAAATCATCTTCCTGTTGCATAATAAATTCGTTTTAATGGTTAGTGAAATTGGTTTACGATATGCCGCGTGAACGGCGTTTTTTCTTCTTCCTTTTCTTCTGGTACTGCTTGGCGAGCATCTCCTCCTGCGGATCATTTGCAGGAACGTCAAACGAGAAGATTCCGAAGGCTTGCTCCAGTCCCGATTCAAGGTCTGCCGATGAGAGGCTTTGGCTCTCGGTGAAACCTTGTGGCATATCGGCCCATGTAATGTCGCCTTGCGAGTTGAAGAGTCTTTCGAAGTTGTTTGCCGAGAACTCCTTACCCAGACGGGAACCGTTATAGACCTCACGATTGTGGTGGTCGATGAATGTGACACCGTAGATACGCCCTGCATCATTCTCGCGGAACACCACATCAATGCCCTTGCTGCCAAGCAGACGCACAAACTCCTCGCGGTTGCCGCGAGAGCCGTGCATTGCCAGAGCCACATCGTTGCGGATTTTGGGTTGCCACCTCTTCGCTCGGAACTCCTGAGCATTGTAGGCGATACGCTTCTCCACACCCTCGAAGCCGAAACGCTTGCCGATAAGCGAGGACTTGATTGGCGTACAGATAGGCTTGCCGTTGTCATCGGTCATCGTGTAGATGATACCCGAATAGGGCTTGCCATCGAACTCGCCCTTGACCTGCTTTGCCTCGATGTTGAAGCACGAGAGCATGGCACTGTACTCGCCGAAGGATTGGAAACGATACGAGGTGAAAACACTCTTGAGAATGTTGGATACCTGCTGCTTTACATCGCCACGGGTGTAGTCCGCTTTCTTGAGATAAGGTTCCAACAACTCCCTGCGTTTGTCGGCAATCTGTTTGAGTCCGAACATCTGCTCCAACTCTCGACATGCCTTCATTGAGCGGTTCCACTCGTAGGCATCGTCTATCTTCTCACCATTCTCATTCACGCAGGTAGATACAATATGTATATGTCTGCGGTCAATGTCCTCGTGGAGATAGACGATGTAGGGCTGGTTGCCATAGCCCATCTTCTGCATATAGGCTCTTGCCAAATCCGCAAACTGCCTGTCGGTAAGACTGTCGTCCAATGTAGGATTGAGCGATATATGCAGAATAGGCTTCTCGGTGTTGCGGTTGGCAGCGAGATAACTCTCAAAAGCGAACATCGTTTGACGAACAATCCTGTCAGGGTCGTAGAGAGAATCGGTAATCATACGGTTGCCCGCTATGATGCGTGCCGTATCCTCGTTTACCTTCTGTTGGTTGTAGATGATGGCTCCGTAGAGCGAAGCACCTCTGTTGATCTTAGCCACCATATCAACCTCCGCTTTTACGGTTCAAGTGCCTCTCCTCAAACTCGCGTGTGAGGGCGATAATCTGTTTGCTCAGCACTACCAACTCCAGTGTGGCTTTCTCCAACTTGGCGACAAGGGCGAATGCCCGCTTGTCTCCGAAATTGGCTTTCACAGCTCGCACCGTCTGGTTGTAGTTGTTGCCGATGGCTTGGAACTGATGGTAAAAATTCGTTAGGCGTATGTAATAATCCATAGCCGCCTTGTCGAGTTTTACTACCTTCATCTCACGGTCAAGAATCATTGCCTTTATAAATCTTGCCTTGTATTTAAGACCAGACTTTGCAAACCGCAATTCAAATTGTCCGTTCTCTTCAGCATTCAGTTTGATGCCGTAACGATAAACAGCGGGATCCTTTTTAGGTCGCCTTCCTGTTACATCTCTTCTTGTTTGTCTCTTGTCATTTACCATAACTTTACATTTAATTGGTTACTAACTTCCGCTATGGATTCACGACTTTGGAGTGAATCCCTCCCCGAGCCGTCAGGCGAGTGGCAAGTTGTTTTGGGGTTGCCCGAATCGTTTCGGGCTGCCCAAAACACAACTTGCTATGTTCGCTTGAACATGAATTTTCCTTCGTAAAATTGGCTATCGCCGTTCCCCTCAGAGAGAAGCATCCGAAAACTCCGTTCGTCGTGCGTCCATAGACCTTTCGGGTGCAAAGTTAGACAGGTGTATTCTATTGATAAATAGTGAGTTATATGCAATGTGATGACATCTGATGACATGTGTAGTCAGAGGCTTGACGACATAGTGATTATTCCAATTTTTCGCTATTTCTTTGCGGTGTGAACGGTTGGAAATTACCCTCCGATAACGGAATAATGGTCACACTGTCGGTTGCTTCCGTGAACAGTTGGATAGTTGGAAGCAATGTCGGAAATGACAGTTAACGGAAGGTCATGACCAATATACCGACCAGTAGCGGTTGGATAGTCGGAAGTACCCGATAACGGTTGCTATGATGGTCGGAACAACGGAAGATTCCGATAACGGAAACAACCGCTAATGGATAGTTGGAAAGATGCGTTCACGGGATATTGGAAGGGACAGTTAACTTATTTATTAACAATTTAAATTTTAAGTATTATGAGTAAAGAGTGTTTGTTAGTTGCTATCAGCAACCAGAAAGGCGGGGTTGGTAAGTCAGCCCTTACGGTAGTACTCGCCAGCTACCTTCACTATGAGAAAGACCTTAATGTCGCAATCATCGACTGCGACTCACCGCAGCACAGCCTCGTGCGTATGCGCGAGCGTGACAAGAAGGCAATCTCTGCAAGTCCCTATCATCAGCAGCTCGTGGAGAAGCAATGGGAGCGCATACAAAAGAGAGCATATCCCATCATCGGCTCTACGGCAGAAAAGGCAAGAGAGGCGGCAGACAAGCTTGCCGAGAAGGAGAACTTGGATATTGTCTTTGTGGATCTTCCGGGAACGGTACAATCAACGGGTGTCTTCCGCACCATAGTTAATATGGACTATGTGCTTACACCTTCAATTCCCGATTTGATTGTGATGCAGAGTACTCTATCCTTTGCTACCACCGTATTGGACTATGCAAAGAGCCAGAAGGATGTTCCCCTAAAAGACATCATCTTCTTTTGGAACAGGCTCAAGAAGCGCAGCAATACGGATGTGTTGAAGACCTACTCACAGATTATGGGAGAGTTGAACCTATCCGTTCTCGATTCCACTCTGCCAGACCTATGCAGGTATGAGAAGGAGATTACCCACGCGAAAAAGTCATTCTTCCGCTGCACGATGTTACCGCCTCCTGCGAAACTTCTTAAGGGCAGTGGTATCGGAGAATTGGCCGATGAACTGATTGTGAAACTTAAACTGAAATAGTTATGGCTAAGAAGAAAGTAGAAGTCAATGAGGATATGCTCAAAGACATTATGGTCGGTGATATCCCTGTCTTTGGCAGGGAGAGACCGAACTATCAGGAGCCGAAGGTCATTGAGACCGAGGATTCGAATACAGATTCGGACGAAGGCACTGAGGCGGTAGCCTCAAAGCCGAGTGTACCCAAGCCACGAAAGAAGCGTGAGGAAACAGATACATATAAAGAGAGGTATCTTGTGAATATACCTGCCTCAAACCGCTCGCATGTATATATCAATCGCGAAGTGGCGGACTGCATTAAACGGGTGTTGCCTGTCATTGCTCCCGATATGAGTGTATCAGGTTACATCAGTAATATCCTTGTGGAGCATTTACAGCAGCACTGGGATGAGATTAACGAGTTATATAACAAAGAGTACTACAAACCATTAAAACCATTTTAAGTATGATTGAAACAATAGTAAATATCACAACAGGAGCTTGTTATTTGGTAACAGCAGGCGTTATCATAAAGTATATCTATAGTCGATTTGTACGACACAAAAATCATCAGGGAACTAATATTCCTATGGTGAAGAAACAGACCATAGTTGCTCTTGTAGAGAATCCTTCGCTATCTGAAGATACTTCTTCTGCAAAAGGAATTGATAAAGCGGAATATAAAAAGAGATTCCTTGGTAGTTATATGATGAAAAATCGCGTCCAGGTCTATATTGATAGAAGTAGTCACGAATGTATGAAGCGATTTTTATCAATTGCTGCACCAGATACGAGTATGGCAGGCTATGTCAGTAGAATTATCAAAGACCATATTGCTGAAAATGCTACGACTATCAATAAGATTTTTGAGGATAGTAAAACTAAACTCTTTTAGCTATGGAAGCAAAGATATATTTCGCAGTAAAGGTGGCATGTGCCTTGGTTGTATTCTATCGTCTATGGGTATTCCTATTCTGCCGTAAGATTTACGATTTGTGGGACAAACTGCATAACTGGGCACGCATAGCCCGTATCAGATTATGGAAGTACCGAAAGAAACGAATGGCTGAAAAAGCCAAGCGTGAAAGGCGTAAGAAAATATACGGTAAGGATCTGCCTACTGATAAGCCTAAGCCAATCCAAGCAGAAACACTTCAGAAGGTAGAAGAGAGTCCTCCTATTGATGATGATCCGAATGAGGTAATGGGAAAGTCCAACATTATCTACTATGAGGATATTAAAGCAGCCCGTACAACACCCACACATTCGTTGGAGTTAAAACAGGTAGAACTTCCTGTAGATAAGGACATCAATCCCGATGATGTAGAGGATAACATCGAACCTCAGAAGGGTTTGACCGAAGAGGATAAGCGTGAGTTGATGGAGCCTGAAGGAGTGATACCTGATCCGGACTTTGACAAGTCCTTAACATATGAGGATATGAACAACCTTGTGGATGTGCTAAACTCAGATAATCCTGACGAGCAGAAGTCTATTCGTGCAGCATCAACCATCCATCACAAGTTGGCTAATACGGTGATATTGGACTTTCTTGTCAATAAGGTCAGCAATGAGAAAAAAGTAAATCAGTTGCTCCAAGAATGTCTGGATGCTAATGGGAATCCTCTGCCTAAACGAAGGAAAGCAAGTAAAGTCAAGTCGTTCGATATAAATAAGTATGCTTAGTATTTGTACATGGTTAATGATTTTTATTACTTAAACAGTGTTGGCTGGCACTCCGATGTGAATCGTGGTGCCAGCGTTTTTTATGGAGTCCGCTATTTTAATTAACAAGTAAGGCAAGTATCGTAATGCCTCGTGCATTATGATTCTTGCCTTGTGCTATGTTGTTTTAATTGTAATTAATCTACTGTTGCTCTTGGAGTTTCGGAGGGCAAAACGGCGGCAAACGGCTGCAAAAATCGGCGTTATAATACCTTGATTTTCAGCTAATAGATTTTAACAAACGAGATTTTCGCCTATTGGCGATTCGTCCTTTTCGGAGTATTTTTGTACCGCGATTGTACCACGCGAGAGGGGTCACACGGCACGACTTCCTTTCAGCAGCGTGCAACAGCTTTCAAGAGCGTGCAACAAATTTCTTCGATAATGGACCGTCAAATTAAACACAATTTAACAGGTCAGCCCGGCTATGACCGGGGCATGACCGACAAGCCTTTCCTCACCATCGGGGAAGTGGCGGACATCCTGCAAGTGAGCAGCCGGACAGTGTATAACCTCATTTATAAAGGCACTCTCCGGGCTTGCAGACTTACATACCACATCACAATCATCACCAGGGAGGATTTCTTTCTGATGATTAGAGAGACAACCTACTGCAAGCGGAGCGTGTCAATCTTCGCCAGGCAGGGTAAAAAGACAAAAAAGAAGATGAACGAAGATACACCGAACACTGAAAAAGACCTTTCCCAAAAGGAGGGAAAGAAGAAAGCGAAGGGCAGCCCGAAACGGCAGCTCATTCCGGCGGCTAACTACAAACAGTCCGTGCGCGACACGTTCACGGACAGGGAGAGTGCCGGAGGCGACCTTTATACGATGGCTGAGATATGCCGGAAATACAATTATACCTACGGGCGATTTTACAATCTCCGTATGCGCTACTCGATACCCTGTGTCAAAGCCAATGCCACCAAGTGCTTCCCGAAAGCCGAGGTTGACAAGGCTATGGCTGAGGAAGCGGAACGGCTGGGAAGCAACCTGTCGGAACACTGGTATTCCTGTTTCGACATCATGCGCCTGTTCGGGCTGGGAAAGACCCAAGTCCGCAGGTTCGCGCTCACCCACGGGGTAAGGACGAAACGCATCCACGGCAACCGTCTTTACTATCTCAAAGCCGACTGGGACGAGGCACGGAAAGTGGCGGAGCGTAAGAGTGCAAGCACGAAAGCCAAGAGAGAGCCGGACAATGAATCAGACAACAATTAAAAATCACAACCGATATGACAAACATCTGCACGAAAGTGACGGTCAGGAAACGACCCATCAAGAACGGTCAGGTATCTCTTTACCTTGACTACTACCCGGCGGTGCGGCATCCGAAGACAGGCAAGCCGACAAGACGGGAATATCTCGGCATATACATCTATGCCGACCCGAAAGACAAATTCGAGACAGAGTTCAACAAGACCATGCTCCGCAATGCAGAGCTTATCAAGTGCCGCAGAACCGAAGCCATCATCAACGAGGAATACGGCTTTCTCGACCGCAACCGTGGCAAGGAGAGCTTCCTTGAATACTTCCGCTCAAAGATGGCGGACGACGACAATTTCAGGAACTGGAACACAGCCTACAAGCACTTTGAAAAGTATTGCTGCGGAAGCTGCACCTTCGATGACCTGACACTGGAATACTGCCAGGGATTCCTTACCTACCTGCTGTCGCTCACCACTCAGACAAAGGGCAAGATGATGGCTTCGACCGCCAACAACAACCTCAACAAGCTGAAATGCGTCCTACGCATCGCCTACGAGGAAAGACGCATCAAGGAGAATATCGCCCCACGGCTGAAACACGCGAAGGAAGACAGCACAAGGCGCGAGTTTCTTACTCTTGAAGAGGTGAGGATGCTTGCCGAGACCCCATGTGAGAAGCCTGTCATAAGGAGTGCCGCGCTGTTCTCCTGCCTTACGGGTCTGCGCATCAGCGACATCATCCGTCTGCAATGGGAGAACATCGTCAAGGGAGCGGACGGCGGCTGGTGCATGCACATCGTCACCAAGAAGACACGGACGGAAGCCGTGCTGCCGCTGTCTGATGAAGCCCTCGCACTGTGCGGCGAGCGTGGCGAGGGGCAGGTGTTCAAGGGGCTGACGCAGACCATCCTTCCCCTCTATCTCAAAGACTGGATTAAGTCTGCCGGGATAACGAAGCACATCACGTTCCACGGGTTCAGGCACACCTACGCGACCCTGCAACTCGCCGCCGGGACCGACCTCTATACCATTTCAAAGATGCTTACCCACAGCAACGTGGGAACGACACAGATTTATGTCGATGTCGTGAGCGACCTGAAGCGCAAGGCATCCGAACAGATTACACTCAAACAGCAATAAACACACAACAGTATATGAACAACATAACATTTGAACAACTGCCGCAGGCGGTCTCCATGCTGATTGAAAAGGTGGGGCTGCTCACCGACAAGGTGGAGAAAGTGCTCGGCATGACACCGCAGCAGCATGGCGAGTGCCGCACCCTGCTCACCCTAAATGAAGTCGCGGCACTTCTCGGCAAATCGGCATCCACCATCTATGCAATGACCTCCGACAAGCGTATTCCATACCACAAGCGGGGCAACAAGCTCTACTTTTTCCAGAATGAAATAATCGCATGGATTGAACAGGGAGGTACATCGGGAGTAGCCAGCGAGAACGAGATTGAAAGACGGCTTGAGGAACTGCGCAACGGCAAGAAGCGAAAGCCGGGAGCGTTGACGGACGGCAACAGCCGGATGTCCGCAGTAGCACCATAATGTCACAGACCATGAGCAACGAGATACAGACCATACACTACTGCACCATACTATCAGCCGGACAGTGGGATTTTCTTTTGGAAGGCAGGTTTTCCCCTCTCAGGCAAAAGTGCCTCTACCGCCTGATGAACGGTGCCGTCAGGACAAGAACCGCTTATAGAATCAAGGGCATTGATATTGTGCTGGAGGTGGGACAGGTGGCTGCTTCCGATGTGGAACTGGCGGATTTTTTGGACTGCAACCGTAAGACGGTCGGCAAGCTCATCGACAGCTTCAACCGCCTCGGTATGCTGACCACCCGAACCAACAACCGCACTTCCGTCCATTCCCTGCATTTTCTCACTGGCTGGTATGTCGGAGGTGTCCTTGTCACCAATCCCCACTATGTCAGACCCTCGGCTACCGCCAAAGGACAGACGGGCGATGTGCGGACACCTATTTCCGACAGTCTGCCGTCAGGGGATGAACCGGGAGGCGCAGCCGTTGACTGCCACACAAGAGGGAAGGAAACGGACAGCCTGACGACAGGCGCGGCATCCCTTTCTTCTTCCCTTCTTTTGTCAGCCAGTTCCAATCCGTCAGCCGATGTGCATGACGGCGACTGCCATAATCCTTCGTCCGATATGTTCATGGCGGACACAGCCGTAAATCGGCATATCATAGACAGCGGCGACATGGCATCCGGCGAGAACGGTGCAGGAAGCCACAGCGAGGCACAAGACGGCACGAATGGCGGCGAGACTACTCCGGCATAGGCTCGGCAGGTCGGGAAGCGCAGAGCGCGGTTTTGAGCGGTACTCCGTTGTCGTGGGGTGACTGACTGGGCTTGCCCAGATATAGCCCACTATAACTACACGCTTCGCTTCCGTAGTTGTGGGCTCTCCCGAGGGGCTGGGCTTTGCCCCGTCCCACTTATGGCTCTGCCCTAAGAACCCGGTCGGAGGCTTTCAGTCCCCAACACCCCTGACCAAAGAGTGACCCTCTCTTTGGAAACTCCGCTCAGAGGTCTCTACCCCTGAGAACCCCGAGCAGGAAGTGACCCTCTCCCTGCACCCTCCGATTAAGGCTCCGCCCTAATGACCCTTTCCCTATTGTAAATCTGTAAACATCATCATGCCTATGGCACAGAAGACATCAATCAACATCAAGCCCTGCAACATCGGAAGCAGCGAGGCGCACAACAGGCGGACAGCGGAATACCTCGCACATATCGGCAAGGAAAAGTTCTATGTCCGCACTGACCTCATGGCGGCAAACGAGACATGGGTAGCACCTGATTTCGGCGGCACTTCGCTGTCGGAACGCTACAATCAGATAGCCGCGATGGTAAAGGAAAAGACAGGTCGGGCGATGCAGACCAAAGACCGTGAACGTGTGAACAAGAAGACCGGGAAGGTGACCGTCGTGCGCGGCAGCACTCCGCTCAAAGAGGGTGTCGTGGTAATCAAGAATGATACCACTTTGGAGCAGTTGCAGCATTTTTGTGAGGTGTGCAAGGAGCGGTGGGGAATCACGGCACTGCAAATCTTCATCCACCGTGACGAGGGGCATTACGGCACTCCCGGAGATACCGCCACATGGAAACCAAACCTTCACGCCCATATCGTATGGGACTGGATGAACCACGACACCGGGAAATCCTGCAAACTGGACGAGAAAGCCATGAGCGATATGCAGACGCTTTTGGCTGAGTGTCTTGACATGGAAAGGGGCAGCTCAAAGGAGCTGACGGGAAAGGAGCATCTTGAACGCGCTGACTTCATTCTTGCCAAGCAGAAGCAGGAAGCCGAACAGGTAAAGGCGGAAAAGGAAGTAGCCGAAGCCGACAGGGATGCCGCGATCCGTGAGACGGACAATGCCAAATCCGAACATGAAAAACTCCAGATCAGGAACGAGGAGAAGCAGCGGCGCAGCGAGGAACTTGACAGCGAAATCGCCGAAAAGGAGGAACGTGCGAGAGAGGTTGACAGGGAGAATACGGACAGCATAAAGTCCGGCATCGCCAACCTTTTCGGCAAGGGCAAGTACGCAGCCATCGAGCAGGAGAACGAGAGACTGAAAGCCGAGAACGAACATATCAAAGAATCGTTCCCCGATGAAGTCAGGAAAGAGGTGGCGAAGCGGACAAAGGCACTGACCGAGGCGAAGCGGACGGTCGAACTGGAGCGAGACAGTGCTATGGCAATCGCTGACACTTATGAATCCGAGAGGGACACGGCTCTGCGGCAGCTCCGGGAGCAGAAGACCGGGGAGCAGCACCGCATTAGCATGGCGGTGAGCCGGGCAACGGCGGAGAAGGACAAGACCATAAGACAGTTGCAAGGTGCGCTGAAATCGAGCCGGGATATTCTGAATATCATCGCCGATATTCTCTACAAGGCAAGCGAGGTGTTCAGGCGAGCCATTGAAGCGATTATCCATTTCGCCACGGAACGGCACAAGTCAATCTTCTCTCCCTCCGAAGCCGCCGACATCAAGAGCGTCATGCAGAGCTACGGCGAAACCATCGAGCAGCGGAAAGCGGTCGGCACATGGCTCTGTGACTATGCGGAACACCGACAGCCCTTTGATGAAATAAAACATCGCCATACACTCAACGAGGTTGGCGATGTCGCGGAAGGTCGGTATGATTGGAAGATTGATAGAGGGCGAGGTGGAATCCTAAGATAGATTTTCACTTTTGAGGGTTGAATGTGTCAGATATTTGCTTTGCAACCCTGTTTATTGCTCCTTTTATATCATGCGAAGCTCCTGCAACCCCAAGAGAGGAATATGCGCCTTTGCATGATGCTACAGGACGCCCTGTATTATAGTCTATAAAATTGACTGTAACAATAGTCTCTTCGGGTTGCACGTTTATACAGGAAGCACAAAACGAGAAAGGAAGAAAAAGAGAGTAATTGATTGATAATGAGAAGTAATTGGCTTTGAATGTCTTTGGTTGCCGAGTGGGTGAAATGCAGTTTTTAGCGGATAAAAGCAAACATTCCGTTTCTATCCCGTTACCCATTTTAGGCGGAGCAAAACACAGCAGTTGAGTGTCTTTAAGTGGCTGACTATAACGCTGTTTGTCTTCGGTTTACATTGTTCAAATAAGCAAGTGTTATAACTGTGCTTTATCCTAAAGCACTAAAGCCGAAGGCTTTGCCCCGCAGGGCAAGAGGAAGAACAGGACGAAGTCCAGTTCCCTCTTGCTTAATTTAGCGAAACTGACAGAGCCGGGAGGCGAGGTTGTTTCAGCCAAATGCGGAGCAACTTCTGAAGGCGTAAACTTAAAACAAGCCTTCATCCGCTTGCGCCATTCTGCTTAAACACAAAAAGCAGAGTTATTCAGGTTCTTTATCCTTATCATCCGTTGGGTGCTTCTTGTCAAACTCTTGATAGGTTTGAAAATCCATGTGTTCACGGACAAAGGAGCGAACATCATTTACTCGGTAGTAGGTCTTATGACCTATCATAAAGAAAGGAAGTTTTTTACTGGAACGATACCTTTGTAAAGTACGATAAGATACTTTTAGGAGAAAGGCTAAATCTTGATTGTCGAGCAGTTTCTCGTCAGGGTCAAATACTTCTTTTGTGTTGATGAGTGATTTTAAATCCTGACCAATTTCACTCAATTTCTTGGACAGCTTTTGCATCCATTTTTCAAAATCTTCGTTATTGATATACATTTTGTTTCGTTTTACAGATTAATACTACTTATGTCCAATGCATTGACGGAGCAAAGTTCGGCAGAACGAAGCAACAAAAATAGGGGAATCTCTATGGACTCCCCTAAAATAGATTTGTAAATTCATGTAAATTAACGATTTACAAAATCATCTTTTTTCATCTTCTTCTTGCGGCTTTCACGAACGATAAGATTTTTCAGGTAATCTAACGCTTTGGTTAAGTTGTAGGGCTTGCGTTTGAATACTCGTTCTTTTGACTTGTGGGCATCCCCGAACGTGAAATTGAATGCCTGCTCCAGAGCATGGGCGATATGAATATATGGAGCAGGATTTCCTTCTTCATTAAAGAACTGTCCTGAAAGTTCAAATGAAACAGCAAATTCTCCCACGCTATCAATCCCCAAGCCTTGCGACTTGGGGACGAAATATACTTTTGAGTTGTAGGGAATAACGTTTTTATTAATAAGCTGATTCGTTTGTCTAAATGTGAATTTCAGTAAGTCAATTTCAGACTCAAGAAATAAAATCGCCTTTCGCTGATAAGTTTTTTTGAGCCTATTTTTTTTCCAACTCGCAAAGAGGTGATGTTCCCAGAAAATCAAGCTCAATACGAGTAATACTTAACATCCGAAATATTTCAGAATAGCTTTGTTTAGATTGACTAATAGTCTTTACCAACTCCATAAAGTGCGTATAAGCATCTTGCATTTCTTCATTTGTCACTTGTGAAGCATCAGACAATAGCCTGAATAACTTCAAATCTATTTTATTCATAATAGACTTTATTTGTAACTGCCTTTTATTCCATAATCCGCATCTTGATTATTAAGAGATTTGTTTCCAGAACTATGAGTTTTTCCAAAACTAAAATTCCACGTAAGAGTAGCAACGATGGTTTGTGAAGCACTACTGAAACTTTCCCGTCTGAAAGGTGCTTGATTATTTTTATTCTCTATCACAGTACGTGAAACATTCTTGAATGGATTGAACGCTCCTATACCAAAAGAGAAGTTATCGGTATTGTATTGAATGGCTAAATAATGATAATTACCACTCTTAATAACGGTTTCACCATACAGCTTCTCATCAAATGGCTGTATCTGAACGATAAACATCCATTTCTTATACATTGCCAAGACATTCGCACTATAATAGAAATTAGAGTATTCATGAGAATAATTGTTCCCTTGACTGTTGAAATGATTGTACCCACCTGTAAGCGAAAATTGCAGTATGTTTTTTATCATTCCCACCTTTAGGTTCATTTCTGCATTATACTTGTTCCAACTCTTCATATTTTCGGGTATTATCAGGAAAATATTACCTTGTTCTTTGACTGATTCCATGATGGGATTATGCTTGTAATGATGTCGTAGGTTAGCATTGAATGTAAACAAGCCTTTTTTGTGTTCGTAAAAAAGGTTATTGTTCAGATTGCTGTAAGGCTTTAATAACAAGTTTCCTCTTTCGGCAAGATAAGGGTCGAGCCTTATTTCCGTGTCAGTCAACTCAACTAAAGTCGGGTTGGTTTGGCTCATCTCCACATCGTAACGAATAAAAGAATTTTCATTTAATCTATATCCCAACATGGCTTTAGGCAAGAAGTTATAATAACTCTTATTAATTGAGATATTAGAAAAATGTACCCGATTAGCCTTTAACCCAAGAGAACAGCTGAATTTATCTTTACTGTGATTCCATTCTGAAAAAACGGAAGTTTCCATTTGATTCAAATCGGACTTAAAAACTCCATTTTGCTGAACTTCTTGTTTCGTAAACGATTGAATATGCTTTGCTCCAAATTTCAAACTGCCATAAGTAAAGCCCTTCTCGTAAATACCTTCTGCTATCAATGAATATTTATCAGATGACAAACCGAACTGCTCTTTGAAAAGAGTATTGGCATTGTCGTATTCTATATAATTACGACCTGTTTCTACTTTGGCATAACTCCCAACAATGTTGGCATAGACTTTTTGCTGATTCTTCAAACCACGCTCATAGTATAGGTCTATTGAAGGGGTATTTATTTTCTGACTAACGCCATCAAATATCTGCCCTATCTTTATGCCATTTTCTATCAAATTACTTTTGAAATCATTATGCGGATGATTTGTCAAAGCATACTTCAACTTTGCATTGAAGAATACCGAATCACTTTGTTGATAGTTATATCCGAAAGTAACATCATGCATCTGATATGAATAATCTCCACCATCTCCGATTTCATCTCTCTGTATCGGAGTTGAGTTTTCAAACTGATAGCTTCCGGTACGTGTCCGATTATTGCTATTGAATTTCTGAAAAGCGGTTGTGTAATTTAATGTATATTCCGACTTCCCTTTGTTAAACTTGGCGAAAAGCACATCGCCGCCCGCAAGAATATTCAAAGAGTTCATCAAGTCCACTCCGATAACACCACCCTTATCGTCCCTTATAACAATAAAATTAACGATTTTAGATGCTGCTCCATATCTTATTCCTGCGTAATCCAAATATTCAACCCGCCTAATTTGACATGGTTGCAAAGTCTGAATCTCTTCTGAAGTAACATTTACTCCATTGATTTGCAACATGACTTTCCCGCCATCGAAGGATGAAATCGTATTCGTCATTGGGTTAATGTTCAATCCTGGAAGCATCATAGTATTCAATAGTTGCATTCCGTTTGCCGAATGGTTAAGTTGTAGTTTTGTCGGAAAAACTATTCGCTGATTTATTTTATTGATTGTGGATGAAGCTGAAATAACAATCTCACCAAGCGACAATACACTTTCATTTAATAACACGTCTATTTCTGCCGATTCTGAAAGGTTTTGTAACAAGATTTTTTTAGCTTCAAAGCCCATACAAGATACCGACAATACGTAATCATCGGAAGTGAGGTTTGTAAATACAAATCTTCCAATTGAATCAGCTGTCGTTCCGTTTAGGAATACGGAATCCTGCTTGAATAGAACAACACTGGCGTATTCAACAGATTCTTTTGTGTTTTGATTAAGTACTCTTCCTGAAATGCTATTCGATTGTCCCGAAGCATTCAAACTTAGAAATAGGAAAAATACAGTAAGATATAATAAATGCTTTTTATTTAAGTCCATACTTGTTTTCTTATAAATGAATATAGACACAGATATAGCATCTGCATCAAAATCCTGATTAATAAATAATAATAGAAAATCCGCCCTCAGAAGATTTGAGGGCTATAAGAAAACTGAGAAAACCTTTCTCAGTATAGACTATGCACGGATTCTAAAGGTACGTGCTAATGTACAGCGTATGCTTGACATGATTTGTTTATACTAAATTTTATGCAAAGATAGGCTTTTTTTCTGAAAAGTAATATCTTTGTATTGAGTTTTTTTGAAACAATGGAAAAAGAAAGCAGACCGAAGTCTTTCGTTCGTCTCTAAATCGTTACCCATTGTTTATTCTCCTTTCTTAAAGCCCTGATATTCAGCGGGCAAAAATCCAATTTTGTACTTCACGTTTACGCCATACTTGACTAACAAAAGTTTTTCCTGTTGTGACGGTGTCAACTCGTAGATTCTGGCATCACTTACAAGTTTTAAGTGTGAGTTCTCCACAGCATCAAAAAGCTGAATCTCGTACTCCATCAACTCTGCCGGAATATGATAGGTGTCGTTATTGATTATAGATGCATACTCATATCGTGACAGGTTGACATTCGTTGAAACTGTAGACTTCGATGTAGTGCAAGCCGTAAACAATATTAAGGCAGCAAGTATTGAAAGAAATTTGAATCGATGGTTCATGATTCTGCATCGGATTATTCGAAGTCCAACAATACACGTGTATACACGCTCTCATAGCGGATCAAAAGTCTGACATCCGGCTGATGGCTGGTTAAATACGGATAAGTTATCACTATCTGATTTTCTTTTATCTCGAATTCGAGTTCATCAGTTAGGTTATTATATCCATCTGTGAAATAGGCATCTACATTCTTGTCAATATGGCAGCCTTTGGAGAACGTGAATGTCGCTCTTTCCTTGCCGTACCCGTCATTTTGATGGGTCCCGGAGAAATGGCTGTCCCATTCGGGAAGCTGTTTGACTTCGGGGAAACACTCAGTATAGCTGATTTTTGCTCCGGCTATATCTTTGTCCTTATCGTAAATCCATGAATCAACATAAACGTTGTAGTAGTTGGTGTTGATAGGAAGTGCCCGGTCTCCGGCAACTGTCTGAACCTTGTTGGCAAGAACAATCTGGTAGAAATTGCCGGGCGTAACCGCAATCTCCTGGGCAAGCTGCGATAGATTTGGGTTCTGATTGAAACCTCCTTTTCTACCGAGGTCTGCAATTCCACAATCATACGATGTGAAGTTATTGGAAGCATTGATGAAAACATCAGAGCCGCCAATGGTTGTTTCGCTATCTCCAATCATCATATTCAATGCGATAGCATTAGTCGGCATTTTCGGTTCATCGTCATCACTGCATGAAACAACAGCGATAGCAAGGAATGAAAATAGTGTGATTAAAAGTTTATTCATTTTTTACTTACTATATTCTCGATTGACTCTATCAAGAGGTTGATTCTATAAGAAAACGTGAGCCAACTATGCCACGTCTTAACTTGAAGGTCGTAGGAAACCATTAGGACAGATGTAACAATAGTGACCCACGCATATGCGAGGGAGTCACTATGCTAATCCTTGTCCCATTTGAAAGTGTCCTACGTTTTCAAGTTACAAGATTGAGCATAACGCTTCTTAATTTCGTATGTCTTGGATAGAGTTACCCCAATCCAAATACAAAGGTAATACAAATACCTTAAAGAACCTTCGTTTACAGGTAAAAATCAGCGTTTCAAAGCTCATTTTTCCTCTTTTTGTACCGCCATTGTTCCTCAAAGCGTCCAAAAGCCTGTTTTATAATGGCAAAAGATAATTCCTTGACAACTATATTAAGAAAATTTTATTGTCCGCTCTATACCCAGATCATGGATGAATTGCTCATCATGACTGACTACAAGCAATGTTCCTTTGTAGTTTTTTAATACCGCTGCCAGTATATTCATACTTGCTATGTCGATATTATTAGTCGGCTCGTCAGCGATGATCATGTCTGGCGCATCTTCGCAGACAATCAGGTGACATAAGGCAAGTTTCATTTTCTCTCCTCCACTAAGACTTCTACACTTCTTGTCCCATGTAGAAGGTGTAAACAGAAAACGGTTCAACAGCATCTTAAGTTCGTGCTCTGGTCTCTTGGAGTTACAAGCCTCCAACTGATCGTAAACAGTCAACTCATTGTCAAGGCACGAATATTCTTGGTCAAGATACAATATGTTCAGCGTTTCTTTACGAAGTATTTTACCGCTTGTAGGCTGCAATGCCCCTGTTATAAGTTTGAGCAAAGTGCTTTTACCACATCCGTTATCTCCCTGAAGCCGTATGCGTTCACCGCTGAATATGGATAAATCCAAGGGATGTTGCCTCCACATAGTATTCCGACCAACATACTTGAAAGTAACATGTTTTGCCTCCACAAGTAGCTTTTTGCCTGCCAAGGCAGAATTTCCCATGTCGATTTTTATCTCTGTATATTCATTGATGGACGAACGTATTTCGTGTATATCTCGTCTCATTGCCTCCATTTTTTCCTGTTGCACCTTATTCAGCCTCGATGTTGTTGCTTCCGATTTGTTACGTAATAATCCCATGGAAATGCGTGCGACACATTTCTTTGCATTCTGCTTTTCTCCTCTCGAAGCATGTTTCTGTTGCCGTTCTATTGTTTTACGGGCAGACTTCTCGGCTTTTGCTAGCTCCTTCTGTTGATTTTCCAGCCGTGTCACTTTAGCTTTAGTTTCCGCATCAACAGTTTCCCGATACGCATCATAATTCATGGGATAGAATTGCATCCCTGTCGGAGACATTTCATAAATTGCGGAAAGCCTGTTTAATAACGTTCTGTCATGGCTGACAATGACGGTGGTACGGTTTGTATGGGCAATGTCTTCATACACCAAAGCTCTGCCTGTCGTGTCGAGGTGGTTGGTCGGTTCATCCATTAGGACAATGGAGGGTTTGAAAATATCCTGTCCGGCAAGAAAGACTCTTGTTTTCTCGCCGCCGCTAAGGTTGCCCATGAGCATATCTGGAGCGATATGTCCGATTTGCCATTTGGCGAAAGCTTCCGTCAACCTTTCCGGAATGTCCCATTCATCGTTTAGCTGTTCGTATTCTTTCTCTGTACCACGCCCGTCCAATATGATTGACAAAGCTCTTAACTTATCTGCCAATCCTAATGCTTCCGCAACACTCATACCATCGAATTGCCCGAAATGCTGTGGTATCATGTACAAGATGTCATCACACACGATGGTTCCTGTTGCAGGAGGGATTTTTCCTGCCAATATTCTCAGGAGTGTGGATTTTCCTACACCATTATTCCCGACAATAGCGCATTTCTCTCCAGCCGGTATGGTGAAAGTGATATTTTGAAACAGGAAATCCTTATTTGGATGTATATACGATAAATCTTGAACTATTAAGCTCATAATTATTTGCAATTATTAAATGTAAAACAAAACGGGATATGACATAAGTTATACACAAGGATCTGGCATAAATCCAGCCCGCTCTATAATTTGTATTTCGTGTATAACCTTTCTTTTTACATGATTGCAAATAACTATTTTGTGCAAAGGTACTACTTTATAGCGATATATCAAAATGATACGTTGCCTTTTGGGGTAGAATTATAGTATTCTTGATATATATCAACAATTTCAAGAGTTGCATTTGGTGTCTTTTATCCTTCCAATTCGCTATTTTTCAAAACACTAAAAATGCTTATCAACTGTTAAGATTTAGTTAAATCTTTCATTCAACACACACACCTTTTCTAATCCTTTCACTCCCTCAAAGCAACTTTTTCACTCCCTCTTTTCCTTTACGGATAGTTGTACCGTTATTTTATTATATGGTTGATTTTCAGCAACAAAAGTCATTGAAAATCAATTCCACATGGAGGAACTTTTCGGAATCGCTCCTGCAATGTTTCGAGGAATTTAAGCAAATCTGCAAACTCCAGAGCCTCTCCATAGATAAAGCTAGAACGCATATCGCTGTAGTCCACCTCATATTTCGGGACAAGTTCTTCACTTGGAACAATCGTAATGGATTCTGGCAGTTCCTTATCATAATCTACATATCCGACATGATAGAATTTCTTTCTATGCTCTACAATGTCATAATAAAGGTTAGAGTCATTCAATGCCTTATCCATATAATCGGTATGTGATAACTTTTCCAAATCATAGAAATGGCGAGACATACGATATGTTCTTGGCTCTTTCTTTTGGTATTCCTCACAAAGCAAAAATGCCTTCTCTAAGAATGTCCTTGCAGGACTCACGGTCTTGATGGTCTGAACAATATCAGAATCAACATCTTCATCCTTATAGACCTGTTCAACCAATGAAGATATGCGTTTCATTTCGTATGGTTCAGCCATAGAAAGGACACTGATTTCAATCTTCACAGTCGGTATTGCATAGGGAGCATCGCTATTGTAGAGTGATGGGTATTGAACAAAAATCACAGATGGATCTTTGTCGTGATCCACTTTCTTTAGTTCACCATTTTCTTCAACAACTTCATTCTCTGCAAGTACAATCACATCCAAACCTAATTTCGCCAGCTGTTCTTTTAAGTCATCTTTAAATTCACCGAAAAGATAATCTTGAGCTTTTTCTCTGAACTTGTGGATTTGGGTGTTGCTGGTGCAGCTGGCACACGACAAATTCATTTCATTTAAGAAGAAGTCACGACCAAGAGCCAAATCAATATCCTCACTGAAACGGTCTATAATATCCCAACCTTTACTCAAACTTGTACCGCCTTTGAAAAGTAGATACTCGGAAGCTTTTGTGTGGAACAAGGCGTACAATATGGCTGTTACCCACCAATCTTTCTCCGCTGCGGCTTCATCAATATTCTTTGCCTCCACAACGCCCTGTATCATGGCCTTGCGTTCATCTATCGAAAAGTCTATCCATTTACTCATTGTCAGTATTCGTTTTGAGGTTTCTTTTAATAATCTGTCTTACCCATACCGGTGCCAATAATAGATCGTGTTCAATTGTTTCTGTTTCAGGTGTTGCAGATAATAGTTGAGCAACTCTTTTTTCCACGCTCTCTGTTATATTATCCTCTCCAATGCTACGAAGAGCCTGTACCAATTCGGGCATTAGTTTTCCTTTGTATGCAAAATTTCTTGGAACGCCATGTTTTAATGTTACAGTTCTATTGCCCAATTTCAGAGTTCTTGGAGTTCCTGATGTTATGAAACAAGCATTCATTGGGACTTGTGTGGAAAATCCCAATCTATTAGCAGCGGTTTCACCTGTTGGAAATACTATTGCCTTATCTCTCTTGGCAATCTCCGTCACCAGTTCAAAAGCAGAAGGATATACCACTCCAAATCGTGTTTTTTTTGCCTTAACATATACGCCTTTGGCTATTCGTGTAATCAAACCCTCTTTCTCAAATTGAGCAAGGAGTTTGGTTACATATTCCACATCAAATTGATGGAATGTAGACACAAAAAACACCTCGCCATATCTTGCGTAGGTTATCTTTGCCTTAACTTTATGTTCCACAGTTCTTTGCATACGATTTTTAGCTTATTTTAAGTCGGAATAAAAGCGTTTTTTTCCGACCACAAAGGTATGAAAATATTGCGAAGTGACAAAAGAATCCATTGTTTATTTCATTACACCTATACTTTTTGCTCTTTAAGCGGGCAAAAACTTGTGATTTTTGGAAGTTTTCGCCCGCTTAACCCGACAATATAAGGTTGAAAGTTCATCCTTCAAACAAGCCTTCTTGTCCCTCTTTTCACCCCAAAATCTACCCTCCAAAATGTCCCAACCATGACATCTGATGACACGTTATGACGTGTATAGACCGATTTGAAAATCAATGGATTAAGTGCTATATATTCGCAGTCGAAATCACTTTTTGTATAACTAAAAAACATTTCGACGTATGAAGAAAAAAGTATTATTCGCAGCAGCATTTATGCTTGCAACAGTAGGTGCTTACGCACAGGGTAACGGTATCGCAGGTATCACCGAGGCTACCAACATGGTAACATCGTATTTCGATCCGGGTACCAAGTTGATTTACGCAGTGGGAGCCGTAGTCGGTCTCATCGGTGGCGTGAAGGTCTATTCGAAGTTCTCTTCGGGCGACCCCGACACCTCGAAGACCGCCGCCTCTTGGTTCGGTGCCTGTATCTTCCTCATTGTAGCCGCCACCATCTTACGTTCATTCTTCCTCTAATATGGCGGTCTATTCAATCAACAAAGGGATTGGTCGTAGCCCCGAGTTCAAGGGGCTACGCAGCCAATACCTCTTCATCTTCGCCGGCGGTCTGCTCGCCATACTCATTGCCTTTATGGTGCTGTATATGGCAGGCGTGAATCAATGGATATGTATCGCACTGGGAGTCATCTCCGCTTCGGTACTTGTCTGGGCGACCTTCCACCTGAATGCCAAGTATGGCGAGTGGGGCTTGATGAAGATACAGGCTGCAAAGAACCATCCCCGCTACATCATCAGCCGCAAGCGATTCTTGCGATTGATTATTCCTAACCTCAAAAACAGAAAGTCATGAGAAATGTAATGAAAGCAGCTACCCTCGAAAGCAAGTTCCCGATTCTGTCGGTTGAGCACGACTGCATCATCAGCAAGGATGCCGACATCACGGTCTGCTATCGTGTGGAGCTTCCCGAACTCTTCACCGTCACACAGGCGGAGTATGAGGCGATACACTCGGCGTGGGCTAAGGCGGTCAAGGTCTTGCCGAACTACAGTATCGTGCATAAGCAGGACTTCTTCATTGAGGAGAGCTACACCCCCGAGTTGCAGAAGGAAGACCTCAGTTTCCTCAGCCGCTCCTTTGAGCGTCACTTCAACGAGCGTCCTTACCTGAAGCACTACTGCTACCTGTTCCTTACTAAGACCACCAAGGAGCATAGCCGCACGACCAGCAGTTTTAATGCCCTTACCCGTGGCTTCATTATCCCGAAGGAGATGCAGGACAAGGAGGCGGTAAGCCGATTCCTGGAGTGTTGCGAGCAGTTCGAGCGTATCATCAACGACAGCGGATTCATCACGCTTACCCGACTTACGGGCGATGAGATTACAGGTACGGAGTCAACTGCGGGCATCATCGAGAAATACTTCTCGCTCTCGCAGGAGGATACCACCTGCTTGCAGGACATCACCCTCGGAGCTGGCGAGATGAAGATTGGCGACAACTACCTCTGCCTGCACACGCTCTCCGATCCCGAAGACCTGCCGACAAGCGTGGCTACCGACAGCCGTTACGAGCGTCTCTCGACAGACCGTAGCGATTGCCGCCTCTCGTTTGCCGCACCTATCGGGGTGTTGCTCACCTGCAACCACATCGTGAACCAGTACCTCTTCATCGATGACTCTGCGGAGATGCTGCGTAAGTTCGAGCAGACAGCACGCAATATGCACTCGCTATCGCGTTACAGCCGCTCCAACCAGATTAACCGCGAGTGGATTGAGGAGTACCTGAACGAGGCACACAGCCAGGGGCTGACGGCTATCCGTGCCCATTGCAATGTCTTCGCGTGGAGCGATGATAGGGAACGCCTCAAGCGTGTGAAGAACGATGTAGGCAGTCAGCTCGCCTTGATGGAGGCCAAGCCCCGACACAATACGGTAGATACACCCACCTTGTTCTGGGCTGCTATCCCCGGCAATGCAGGCGACTTTCCTGCCGAGGAGTCCTTCTACACCTTTATCGAGCAGGCACTATGCCTCTTCATCGAGGAGACCACAGGACAGGATTCACTCTCTCCGTTCGGTATGCGTATGGTGGACCGCTTGACGGGCAAGCCTATCCATCTGGATATTTCGGATTTGCCTATGAAGCGTGGTATCATCACCAACCGCAACAAGTTCATCCTCGGTCCTTCGGGCAGTGGAAAGTCCTTCTTTACCAACCATATGGTAAGGCAGTACTATGAGCAGGGTACGCATGTATTGCTTGTCGATACGGGTAACTCTTATCAGGGGTTGTGTAACCTTATCAATGCCCGTACAGGTGGCGAGGACGGCATCTACTTCACCTATGAAGAGAGTGATCCGATAGCCTTCAATCCTTTCTATGTCGAGGACGGTGTGTTCGACATCGAGAAGAAGGAGTCCATCAAGACACTTATCCTCACGCTGTGGAAAAGGGACGATGAGCCACCGACGAGAGCCGAGGAGGTGGCACTCTCCAATGCCGTGAACCTCTTCTTGGAGCGTATTCGTGCCGACAAGAGCATCAAGCCCTCGTTCAATACCTTCTATGAGTTTATCCGTGACGAGTATCAGGATATTCTCAAGGAGAAGCGTACACGCGAGAAGGACTTCGATGTGTGGGGATTCCTCAATGTCTTGGAACCATATTATAAGGGTGGCGAGTATGATTTCCTCCTTAACTCTGACAAGCAGCTGGACCTCTTGAACAAGAGGTTTATCGTCTTCGAGTTGGATAACATCAAGGACAACAAGGTACTCTTCCCGATAGTGACCATCATCATTATGGAGACCTTCATCAACAAGATGCGTAGGCTGAAAGGTATCCGCAAGATGATTCTCTTGGAGGAGGCTTGGAAAGCCATCAGCAAGGAGGGCATGGCCGAGTATCTGAAGTACCTCTTCAAGACCGTGCGTAAGTTCTTCGGCGAAGCAGTTGTGGTAACGCAGGAGGTCGAGGACATCATCTCTTCCTCTATCGTCAAGGGTACCATCATCAACAACAGCGACTGCAAGATTCTTCTTGACCAGCGTAAGTATGTGAACAAGTTCGATGAGATACAGGCTCTTCTCGGACTCACCGACAAGGAGCGTGCACAGATTCTCTCCATCAACCTCTCCAATGCTCCCGGCAGGAAGTACAAGGAGGTGTGGATGGGTCTTGGCGGAGCACAATCGGCAGTCTATGCCACGGAGGTATCTCCCGAAGAGTACTACTGCTACACCACCGAGGAGACCGAGAAACTGGAGTTGCAGCGGCTCACCGAGAAATTGGACGGCAACATCGAACTCGCCATCAAGCAGCTTGCCGAGAGCAAGCGAAGCAAGTAACCCATTTTATTCACCATTAAACATTTGAAGTATGTACAGTAACTTAAAATCAGACGAAAAGAGACGCCAGGAGGTCATCTCGTGCCTCTATTGGTCACTGATGCAGAATTGGAATATTCCGCAATCTATGCAGGATTACTTCGGACTTACGGAGGATTACCGCCTGTACCATCAGTTGGAGGATATGGATCCTACAATGTATAGGCAGAAAAGAGCAACGGGAGAGATACCCGATGTGCTTGAGGTGGATGCAAGGCTGACACGAGCCGTGGAGAAGATCTTCGAGAGTATCTGTGAACGTCCTCCCGTGCCTTATCTCAACAAACTGAACGAGGAGTTGGATAAGTTGGGGCAGATTGCACATTTCCCCGACAATGTTCACGACACTATCCACATCCGTCCCGATTTCCTTGCCAAATATGGTATTGACAGGAGGGCTTCTTCGGAGGAGTGTTCCGCCAAGGCTGAAAAGGCATATCGGGAACTCGATGCCCGCTTTGTCAAGATGACAGGCAGAAGACCTTATGCTGATGAGCTTTTCAACGGAATGAAGAAGAGACAGAGCGACTCTTCCGAGGAGAGACCGTCCCGAAAGCAGCATATCCGACAGAAGCCCAAATCAAGAGGTCGCAAGATGGGACTATGATTTATGATTAAGTATTCACCCTTTAATTCGTAACAGTATGAGATTGAAAATTTTTATGCTCTGTCTGGTGGCTCTCTTTGTCAGCCAGACATCGAGGGCGCAGTGGGTGGTGACAGACCCCGGCAACCTCGCACAAGGCATCATCAATGCCACGAAGAACATCGTGCATACATCCTCTACGGCAAGTACGATGATTCAGAACTTTCAGGAGACAGTAAAGATCTATAAGCAGGGAAAGGAGTACTACGATGCTCTGAAGAAGGTGAAGAACCTTGTCCGCGATGCACGAAAGGTACAGCAGACCATCCTGCTTGTAGGCGACATTACCGACATCTATGTGAACAGCTTCGAGCGTATGCTGAACGACCCCTACTTCACGGTGGAGGAACTCAGTGCCATTGCTCTGGGATATACCAAACTGCTCGAAGAGAGTGCCCACCTCTTGAATGACCTTAAATCGGTGGTCAATGAGAACGGGCTCTCGATGAGCGACAAGGACCGCATGGATATCATCGACAAGTGTTACAGCGAGATGCTCCAGTACCGTGGGCTTGTGCAGTACTACACCAACAAGAACATCGGGGTATCCTACCTAAGAGCTAAGAAACAGAACGATGTTGACCGTGTGATGTCCCTCTACGGCTCGCCGAGTGAACGCTATTGGTAAACCTGAAATCCTACGACTATGGTACTATTAGCAGTAAACTTTGACAATCTGCATCAGATACTCCAGAGTCTGTATGTGGATATGATGCCCCTCTGTTCGCAGATGACGGGTGTCGCCAAAGGACTTGCCGGATTGGGTGCTCTCTTCTATGTCGCCTATCGTGTCTGGCAGTCGTTGGCAAGAGCCGAGCCTATAGATGTCTTTCCGCTCCTGCGTCCCTTTGCTCTCGGATTGTGTATCATGTTCTTTCCGACCTTGGTGTTGGGTACACTCAACAGCGTAATGTCGCCCATAGTGACAGGAACACACAGAATCCTTGAAACGCAGACCTTCGATATGAACGAGTATCGCAAGCAGAAGGACAAACTGGAATTTGAGGCTATGAAACGCAATCCCGAAACGGCCTACCTTGTGGATAAGGAGTCCTTTGACAACAAGCTCGATGAACTGGGAGCGTTGGATGCTATTGAGGCTTGCGGAATGTATGTGGATCGTGCGATGTACAATATGAAAAAGGCTGTTCAGAACTTCTTCCGTGAACTGTTGGAATTGATGTTCAATGCCGCAGCCCTTGTCATAGACACGCTGAGAACATTCTTCCTCATCGTCCTCTCGATACTCGGACCTATATCCTTTGCGATAGCCTGTTGGGACGGTTTCCACGCCTCACTCACGCAGTGGTTTGTCCGATACATAAGCATCTATCTGTGGCTGCCCGTAAGCGACCTTTTCAGTAGCGTGCTTGCACGCATACAGGTACTGATGCTACAGAAGGACATAGAGCAGTTGTCCGATCCCAACTTCATCCCTGACGGGTCGAATGCGGTCTATATCACCTTCCTCATTATAGGCATCATCGGATATTTCACCATTCCGACAGTGGCCAACTGGATAATCCAGGCTGGCGGCGGTGCAGGTAACTACGGCAGAAATGTAGCCCAGACAGCAAGCCGCACGGGATCGATAGCAGCAGGTGCGACAGGTGCCGCCATCGGCAACATCGCAGGAAGATTACTTAAACGATAACCTATTAAACAGTATTCAAATGGAATTCAAATCACTTAAAAACATCGAGACCGGCTTCAGACAGATACGCTTCTTCGGCATTGCCTACCTCTTTGTCTGTGCTTCACTTGTGGGCTTCTCGCTTTGGAAGGCATACAGCTTTGCCGAGGCACAACGACAGAAGATATATGTCCTTGACGAGGGCAAGTCGCTGATGCTGGCTCTCTCGCAGGACTTGGAGCAGAACCGTCCTGTGGAGGCAAGGGAGCATGTGAAGCGTTTCCACGAACTCTTCTTCACGCTTGCACCCGACAAGAGTGCCATCGAGGGTAATATCCAGAGGGCTATGTTCCTAAGCGACCGCTCGGCATACGAGCACTACAGCGACCTTGCGGAGCAGGGATATTACAACCGTATCATCTCGGGCAATGTATCGCAGCGTATCGAGGTGGATAGCATAAGCTGCAACTTCAACCACTATCCCTACGAGGTGGTGACATACGCAAGACTATCCATCATCCGCGAGAAGAGTATCACCGAGCGTAGCCTTGTCACCAAAGGGCGACTGCTCAACTCCACACGCAGCGACAACAATCCTCACGGATTCATCTTCGAGGCGTTCCGTGTGGTGGAGAACAAGGACCTGAGAGTCTATGACAGATAACATAATTATTCACCATTAACATTTACAGCGATGAAAAAGTACATTCAGAGAATCAAGGATTCAATCAACAAGTCTTGGAACAACAAGACATCGAAGACCAAACGCCTTATCATCTGTGTCCTTATGCTGGCATATATGGGATTGGCTCTCTATGTAATCTTTATGCCTGCTCCCGATTACAGGTATGAGGAGTATGTCAGAAGTGAGCCGCCTGCCACCAATCTGATTATCGAGGAGGAGGCAGCTCCTGCCGACAGCCTCTCGGATGAGAAGATACGGGAGATGGAAGAGTTCTTTAACCAATTTAATTCAGAGAGCTATGAGTAACGATGCAAATGCTCTGAAAAGAAAGGAGCAAATCAAGAAGTGGCTTATATATGCCGGAATGGGACTTTTATTCCTCGTTTCCATGTATTTTATCTTCAAACCATCAAAGGAGCAGGTGCAGGCAGAACAGCAGAAGGTGGGCTTCAATGCCGAACTTCCCGACCCGCGAGGTGCAGGTATCGAGGCGGATAAGATTACCGCCTACGAGCTGGAGGATATGCGTATCAAGCAGGAGCAGAAGATGCGTACCCTTGAGGACTTCACGGCAATGACCACTGATGACAAGGAGGAAGAGGTAGTCGAGATACCCGAAGAGCCGAGATACATAGGTGGTAGCAGTTCATCCTATCGTAGTGGCAGTAGCAGTCGGAGCAATTCGTTCTCCACATCCACATCTGCTTACAACGATATCAACGCCACACTCGGCAGTTTCTACGAGCAGCCGCGTGAGGATCCCGAAAAGGAGGCTCTGAAAGCGGAGCTTGAAGAGTTGAAGCAGTCGATGGCACAGCAGCAGAACAGCCAGCCGACATATGCCGACCAGGTGGCACTCTTGGAGAAGTCATACGAGCTTGCAGCGAAGTATATGCCCGGCAATGCCGCCACCTCCGAGGGCGCAGCCGAGGAGGTGGAGAGCACCACACGAAGCGGTAAGGCCAAGGCTCAGCCCGTAGGTCATGTAACGACTCCCGTTGTGTCGGCACTGGCTCAGCCTGTGAGCGACTCGGTGATGATAGCACGCTTGTCGCAATCCGTAGGCGGTGGCTTTCACACTGCCGTAGGCGAAGCACCGAAGCAGACAGCACGGAACACCATCAAGGCGTGCGTGCATGGCGACCAGACCATCATCAGCGGTCAGAGTGTGCGGCTCAGGCTCATGGAGGATATGCGTGTCGGGAAGCATGTACTGCCACGAAACACCCTTATCACGGGAGAAGGCAGCATCAAAGGCGAAAGGCTCGACATCGAGATTCTTCAGGTGGAGCATAACGGAACAATCATTCCCGTAGAACTTACCGTCCACGACAATGACGGACAGGCGGGAATCTTCATCCCCGGCTCCATGGAGGCAAGTGCAGCAAAGGAGATGGCGGCAAATCTGGGACAGAACCTCGGAACGAGCATATCCATCACCAACCAGTCTGCCGGAGACCAACTGCTATCCGAAGTAGGTCGCGGTGCCATACAGGGTGTGTCGCAGTATATCTCCAAGAAGATGCGTGAAGAGAAGGTACACCTCAAATCAGGATATACCCTGATGCTTTATCAAAACAATCAATAACCTATTAAAACATTAAAGACATGAAAAAGATTTTTGTAATGCTTGCCCTCACGATGGGCGTTGTAAGTGCCAATGCACAGTCGGTTGATTCAACCGCAGTAACTAACACGGTAGCCGGCGATGTTACACTCACTACGGACATCTATCCGCAGCAGGAGGATGGTGACATCTATCACGGGCTGACAAAGAAGCTGACCTTTGACCGTATGATACCTCCTTATGGCTTGGAGGTGACATACGACAAGACTACCCACATCATCTTCCCTGCCGCAGTACGCTATGTGGATCTTGGCTCGCCAAACCTTATTGCTGGCAAGGCCGATGGCTCGGAGAATGTGATTCGTGTGAAGGCTACAGTCAAGAACTTCCGCGATGAGACCAATATGTCGGTGATTACCGAGAGTGGCAGTTTCTACACCTTCAATGTGAAGTACTCCGATGAGCCTCTGCTCCTGAATATCGAGATGAAGGACTTTATCCACGATGGCAGTGAGGTGAACCGTCCGAACAATGCTCTCGACATCTATTTGCAGGAGCTTGGCAGTGAGTCGCCGAAGTTAGTACACCTTATCAGCAAGGCTATCCACAAGGACAACAAACGCCACATCAAGTACATCGGCAGCAAGGCATTCGGCATCCAGTATCTGTTGCGTGGACTATACACCCACAATGGCTTGCTCTACTTCCATACTCAGGTGAAGAACACATCGAATGTACCATACGAGGTGGACTTTGTGACCTTCAAGATTGTGGATAAGCAGGTGATGAAGCGTACAGCCATTCAGGAGCAGGTCATCTTCCCTCTGCGTGCCTATGACTATGCCACAAGCGTTGCGGGCAACAAGGATGAGCGTACCGTATTTGTCTTTGACAAGTTCACCATCCCTGCCGACAAGGTACTTGTAGTGGAGATGCACGAGAAGAGCGGTGGCAGACACCAGACCTTCACCGTGGAGAGTGAGGATATCGTAAGAGCAAAGGTTATTAACGAGCTTAAAGTGAAGTAGTATGAAGAAGTATCTGTTTCTACTTGTTGCAGTCGTATCGCTTGCCCTCTCGTCAGGGCAGGCATACGCCCAGCGTTATCTCCCGAAGATGATGGGTGTGGAACTCAGAGGCGGCTTTGTGAATGGCTCGAAATCTCCGCTCAACTACTATACGGGAATAGCGATGTCGGGATATACCAAAAAGGCAAATCGCTGGGTGGTGGGTGCAGAGTATCTGCTCAAGAACTACGACTATCGTGGTACATCTGTTCCGCGTGCCCAGTTCACAGCCGAAGGCGGTTACTACTTGAAGTTCCTGTCCGATCCTACAAAGACCTTCTTCCTCTCCATCGGTGGCTCTGCTTTGGCAGGCTACGAGACGGTGAATTGGGGCGACAGGCTATTACATGACGGCTCTACGCTGCTTGCCAAGGATGCCTTCATCTATGGCGGTGTCATCACCCTTGAATTGGAGAGTTATATAACAGACCGTATTGTCCTGCTTGCCAATGTGCGTGAGCGTGTCCTCTGGGGAGGCTCACTCGGCAAGTTCAGCACTCAATTCGGCTTAGGTGTCAAATTTATAATCAATTAAAAGCGTTATGAAAAAGTTATTTTCCTATATGATGGTTTGCGGTGCCATGATGACCGCAGTATTGGGCTTCACATCTTGCGAGGATGACCTTGATGTTCAGCAAGCCTATCCTTTTACAGTTGAGACAATGCCCGTTCCCAAGCGGATAGTCAAGGGCGAGACAGCGGAGATACGCTGCGAGATTGTGCGTGAGGGCTATTTCTCAGATACACGCTACACAATCCGCTACTTCCAACCAGATGGCGAGGGAACGCTCCGTATGGATGACGGAATGGTGTTGTTGCCCAATGACCGTTATCCGCTTGACAGAGATGTGTTCCGTCTGTACTATACCTCGGATTGTGAAGACCAGCAGACTATAGATGTCTATTTCGAGGATAACCACGACCAGCTCTATCAGCTCACTTTCACATTCAACAATGAGACAAAGGATGAGGAGGAAGAGCCTACTACGGAAACAACTCTGACACCTATCGGAACAATCGTCTCTCCAATCAACATCAATCCTTAACCAACGGTGGCAGACACTCGCTTGTCGGGTGTCTGCCACCATAACCAATCGCAAAAAGAGAATCTATGAGAATAAAGTTGATGATTATATGTCTGACATTGCTTTGCGGATATGCCAAGGCACAGACACGAGGTGGCGACTCTTCGCCACCACTACCCAAGGAGATTTCAGCGGAATTGTTCGATAAGGCGGTAGCACTTATCAAGGAGTTTGAGGGATGGCACTCGGCAAAACACTATCCATACATCGGTTATGGGCATAAACTTCTGCCACATGAGAACTTGACAGCCGATATTACCGAGGAACAAGCGGATTCGTTACTCAGAGCCGACCTATTGGAGCGATACAAATATTTCCGACAATATGGGAAAGATGCTCTGCTGCTAACGGTGTTGGCTTACAATGTGGGACATTCACGCTTGCTTGGCTATGGTAAACGCTCGAAGAGTAACCTTATCAAGAAAATAGAGTCCGGCGACAGGGATATCTACGAGGAGTATATCTCGTACCGTTGCTATAAGGGCAAGCCAATTCCCAGCATCGAACGCCGCAGAAAAAGAGAGTTTCAATTGCTGTATATACCATAAAAGTAAATGGCGGCTGCTTGGTTGAGTAGTCGCCATTGGTATTATTATTTATTCAGTCTTGAGGCTTATTGTATTGAATATGGTTATTCCATAAGTTCATTAATAATTTCTCTGATTGCGTCTATCCCGATCACAGGCTCATTGGTCACCTGATGGTTGGTTGCATTATCATGGTACAGGCTCACGATTGCATCTACATCGTGGCCATTAAAGGCATCTACCCATTTGCATACTACTTCTTTTGGTCGTAACATCATGATTTCCTCCATATATCTTTGTCTACTGTTTTCATTATACAATCTTCATGTAAAAAAGCAATTCCCCCATGAAAACAGGAATTGCTTTTTTATGTAGACTTGAGACAGTTATACTGAAGATTTGAACATAGGCTTACAATTCACGCCGCTTCCACTGATTCAATGCAGCAACGATACAAGCACCCACAACAGCGAATGTCAAAACGATAAAGGAAAGTCGGAATCCGTGCAGTGCCACCTCATACACATCGTAGTAGCGCAGAGGGGTCAGGTAATCCAAAATTTGATTTTCTGTGTATTCGGCTGTAAAGGCCAGAGCATAGGCAGCCAGCATGGAAATCGTACCTGTCCTCACCGCAGCCTTATAGGACATAAACAGGCTGGCAAACAGCAGCCCCAGAGCGAAAAAGAGGAACTGGGTAAAGAACATTCCCATGGTTGTGGTGAGCACTGCTCCCGGCTGTTCCAGACCGCCCAAAGGAAGAACGATTGTAAAATAATTACATAAACCGCTGAACAGGGCAAACACCAGCAGATTTACCGCCGAAACGATCACCTTCGCCAGTACAATGGTTTTCCGTTCCACAGGCTTTGTGAACAGGTATTCCGAGGTTCCGAACTTCTTTTCCTTCGCCACACAGGACAACCCCAGAGACATGGCATAAGGGAACGCCAGCAATCCTTCCCAGAAATAGATGCACACATACCAGCCAAGGGATGTGGTTAAATCGCCTTTGACCCCAAACATAATCATGATCAATCTCGGAAATTGGCTGACCATCGTTGCCATTTCATTCAGACTGTCCTGTAGAGACAGAAGCTCAAAATAGCAGAAACCGCACAGAAGCAGCATGATCCCTAACCAGATCAACAAGAGCCTTCTGGTTTGGCGGAACTCATTTTTAATCAATGTTTTCATGTTTGCACCCCCTTATGAACGAAACTGAATGTCTTTTTTCAGAAAGACACCGTAAGACAGCACCAAAAACAGGGTAACCAGCAGCACGCCCCAGCCAAGATAGGTCATATCATAGAAGCCAGTTTCGGAAATTTTTGCAGCTCCAAAGAAGGAGTATGGGGACAGGAAACTGATAGCCCGGTTACTGATGATGTTGGAGAAGCTGGTTATGCAATACTCCACAAACACGACTAATCCGGCGGTCAGCAGTGGGCTACGGTTGCGGGGAAACAAAATTCCCACCATCAGACCCATTGCAGCAAAGAACAGCGTAACAAGGGTGAGGGACAGAGCAATCAGAAAAAACTCTCCCCATGGAGTTCCGGAACGAAACATTGCCATGGCCAAAAAAGAAGCCAGCAGATACGCAGCACCTACGACCACCACTCCGATCAATACAGTCAATGCCTTTGCCCAATAGATTGTTTTCCGAGGAAAGGGCTTTGTAAACAGGTATTCCGAAGTTCCTTCCGTACATTCTCTGGTGTGAACGGAAATGCCGAAGTGCATTCCGAAAACGCCGGAGGCAATCATGAAAAAGCTGGTCAGGAACCCATAAATGCCCAGCGAAGAGGTTAGGTATTCCATCGATACGCCGACACTCCTGTAAAAGTCCGTGGTGCCCATGGTTTCAAAGAGTTCCACGGAGGCAGCATCCAGAAAGCTGTAATAAGTCGGTGTCATCAAAAAGATACACACAGCCAAGGCGATAGCCCAGCCCAGGATATAGGTTCGATGCCTTTTCAGTTCATATTTCAAAATGACCATACCTGACACCTCCTTACTCATAGTAGTGCATGAATATTTCCTCCAAAGAGGGCTCTTCCAAAAGCACATCGTCCAAATGCAGCAGGTGAAGCTTGTCGATGATCGCTGTGATATTGCCGTTATACATAAAGGAAACAGAGGTCTTGTCAGGACTCTCGGTGTAGTTGGCAATGCCGGGCAATCCCCAGAAGTCACGGGGAATGGTTGTTTTGACGGTGATTCTGACCTTTTTATAGCCGCTTTCCCGAAGCTCTTTGATGGACTGAATGCCCACGAGCTTGCCTTCTTTTAAGATTGCCACCCGGTCACACAGCTTCTGTACTTCGCTGAGGACATGGGATGAGAAGAAAATGGTGGTTCCCCGGCTGTTCTCCTCCTTCAGAATATCGTAGAAAGCCTGCTGGATCAACGGGTCTAAGCCGCTGGTAGGCTCGTCCATAATCAGCAGCTTGGGCGAGGTCATGATGGCAGACACAATCCCCACCTTTTTCTTGTTACCCAGAGACAGGTCTGCTATTTTCCGGGTCAAATCCAGATTGAGGCGCTCAGAAAGCTCATACATTTTCGTTTCGCAGTCCCTGCCGTACAGGTCAGCGGTGTATTGCAGCAGTTCCCGTACCTTCATGTTTTCATAATAGCTGTTCTCGCTGGGAAGGTAGCCCACATCTCTGGCAATGACACTGGCCTTGGTCTGGCAGTCCAGACCGAAAATAGAGGCGTTGCCGCCGCTGGGATGGATCAGGCCCATCAGCGTGCGGATAGTGGTGGATTTTCCTGCACCGTTGGGGCCAATGAAGCCGAAAAACTCGCCCTCATTCACCGAGAAACTGAGGTCGTTGATCCCCCGATGTGTTCCATAGTGCTTGGTCAGCTGGTTTAAGACAATTGCTTGCTCCCTCATTTTTGATACTCCTCCTTATAACCTTAATTCCGCAACACTATAATTTAACTTTATTTATAAGTTCCTGAGCAACAAAAAGTTGCCCAGGATTTTGCCATGTCAGAATTTTCACTTATCTTAGTGTTGCAAAAAGAAAACAAGCGAAAATCGTAACAAGGCGCTGCAAAGTACAAATAAAATTCGAAAAACTCACACCTTTTGGAGGAATTTTTTCAATCATGGAGAAATTTGACTCCATGCTTTCACCCGTTATCGACTCAACACTGGGTCAGAGATGCAGCAGTATCTTCGGATATCAGTTCAGCGAGATAGTCCGTTCGCTGATGAGCGTTTATTTCTGTGGCGGCTCATGCGTGGAAGATGTAACGTCACAACTGATGCGCCATCTCTCGTATCATCCTACCCTTCGTACATGCAGCTCTGATACCATCCTCAGAGCCATCAAGGAACTGACACAGGAAAACATCTCCTATACTTCCGACCAAGGCAAGACCTATGATTTCAATACTGCAGACAAACTCAACACATTGCGGGTCAACGTAAAAAGTTGAGGGATTTCATTTTCATGCATATAATTTTGCTAGTCTGAAAAGGAAAAAATCTTTATCTTTTACCCCTCTGAATTGTGCTCTGAAAGCCTTGATTTTAGAGTTGAAACTTTCCGATGCAGCATTTGTAGAACGCTTGTCAAAGAAGTTTAGAATTCTCTCATAATGCATATATATGGTTCTCACAACCTTTGCAAATGCTGTAAACCCGCTTCTCTCCACCCTGTCATACCACTTTGCCAGCATTGTGTATGCGACACCTTTGGATTTTGCGCAGTGATAAACCTGACCCAGCCCCATCGCCAGATAATATGCCTTCCTGATATCCGGATACTCACGGAAAAGTATCCTTGCCCTTTCCTTCTGCTCATTGCTCCATAGGCTCTCTTTCTTGTAGAGCAGATAAATGCTTCTTACCAGCAACTGTGCTCTTGTATCCCCGTTTTCAAAAACGGCAGGCTGATAGGTCCTTCCTTGTACCTTGGCTTTAAGTATTTCCCTGTTCTCTTCGTCCAGTGCTTCCCACCTTGCCTTGATGCGCATGTCTTGCAACGCCTCAAATGCCAGCTGTTGTACATGAAAACGGTCTATGACCTGCCTTGCTACGGGAAAACATGTGGAGGCTATCTTCGCCATATTGGCAGCCATATCAAGAGTTATCTCCCTTACCTGGAAGCGACGCCTACGTGAGAGTTGCAATAACACCCTGCATACATCTTCAGTGCGAGTACCCTTGATGATTGCTATAATGGAACCCTTGCCGCCTTTTCTTTCCTTATTTATGAGAACCGTGTAAAGTTCTCCGCGTGAGAGGCATACCTCATCCAGTCCCACGTATGCACCAATGTTCTTCTCAAAGAGAATCCAATCCGATGCATGAGGCAGCTGCTCCCAGTCATGGTATCCGCTCAAATGGTCACGGTACTGGCGCTCCAGTTTATCGCCGTCGACTCCGTAAAGAGTGCCTATAGTCTTGCAGCTTACGGGAAGATCATCTACATATCTCTTTTAAAAAAGACGCGAATTCACGCGTCATGGATGTGCCTGAGGCTACCAGTTTCCAATTACGGGAAATGTACTTGCCTTCCGGTTTCAAGATCCAACGTCTGCGGCGAACATTGAGAAATACCTGCTTGCCACGAATGGGAAAGTCCTGAACAACTGTTGGCTCGAAGAATCCTTTACTCTCGGTATCTTTGCCGGAATACTCGGAGGGTACGATGTTCTTTTCTTCAAGGTAGATAACTATTTGGGTTGAATCCTCATGTACATTTACAACATCAAAATAATCAAGTGTGCCTGTAGGAAGCAGAAGGGAGTAACCGTCTTTTTGCATAGTCTTTGAAATTTGTTGACAGCAAAAATAAACATTTATTTTTTACCCCTCAACTTTTTACGTTGAGCCCACATTGCTTATAAACGCTTTGGTTTCTACAGGCGAGTTGAAGGAAATTGAGGAATACGATGTTGACTTTGACCATCAGTTCCTTGAAACGGAGAAGTATGATGCAAAACCGACCTACAAAAAGTTCCTCGGCTACAGGCCTGGCGTATATGTTATCGGTGACAAGATAGTCTATATCGAGAACAGCGATGGTAACACGAATGTGCGTTTTCATCAGGCAGACACCCATAAGAGATTCTTCGCTCTTCTGGAATCCCAGAACATCCGTGTAAATCGCTTCAGGGCAGACTGCGGTTCCTGCTCGAAGGAAATCGTCAGTGAGATAGAGAAGCATTGCAAACATTTCTACATCCGTGCCAACCGATGCAGTTCGCTCT